>CAWBOH010000004.1:0-1045114 GCA_963790395.1 uncultured Methanoregulaceae archaeon | reverse complement strand
CCAGTCGAGCGATACCCGCGGTTTTTCCTGCTCTTCGCGCTTTTGTAACTTTTCTTTCACTTTTTTTACCGCAATGGTGGCAGGTGATGATTTTTGTTCAAACAGCCCGTAGTCCATATAATCCCGGGTGATCCGGTCATCACCACCCACGATAATTTCCTTGATCGGTGTTGCCTGCTCTTCATTTTTTACCGGTGATGATGAATTTTCACCCTGATGTGAATCATATGCCGTCATAGCGGGACTTTCCGGTATATGGACAGGGTCCTGTAAAATAAGGGGTGGGGGGGCAACATTCTGAAGAGGTGGAGAGGACTGTGCGGTGCCCGGGGCCGCAGGTAAATTTCCTGACCGGTACATAAGGAAGTCTACAAAATCTTCGACTTCCTTTCGCTGTTCGGGAGTCAGACCGTCAAGTTTACTCTCCAACGATTCCATACGAAGTACCAAAGAATTTCACTGATAATGAAATATCTCTCCTTATTGGTATTTATAGCCAAAGACCCGCATTTTCATACCTGTCATCCTGACCGGATCTTCTGATAGCTACTAAAAATAATTCGACAGTGTGAAAATAGTGAAAATAGATTGTTTTCCTGTATTACAGGAGGGTTTACTCCCAGCGGTGCTGGTACCCGCGTTTCTCAACAGGCCGGCCATCACACAGAACTGTTTTTTCCCGGGTTACCGTTCCTATTATCGTATAGGAAACACCTTCAACCGGATGGCGGTGCGGGGGTAGCGTGAATATCAGTTCGTAATCCCCTCCACCGTAGAGAGCGAGCCTGCGGGCCTGGTCTGCAGGAATCCCTGAGGGAACGGGAAGTTTTGTGGAATCAAGGGAAAATCCGCATTCATTTACACCGAGAAGATCATAGAGGGACAGGGCAATCCCGTCGCTGTCATCCATCATCGCACTCACTCCTCCCCTGGCGAGAAGCTGCCCTTCTTTTACCCGCGGTTGTGGTTCGAAGAGTGCTTTATCGAACTGGAGATACCCGTCAAGATATGCCTGCGCCTGGCCGGGAATGCCCGTGATACAGACCAGGTCTCCCGGTTGAGCGCCGGTCCGTCGCGCAATATGGGATCCATCGACAAGCCCGAGACCGGTAGTCACGACCGTGAGCTCCCCATGACGGTCTATATCGCCACCGATGATCGCAGCACCGAACATTTTACAACAATCCTGTGCGCCCTGCATGACACCGGCAAGGTCCTGCCACGCATCGAGACCTACAGCAATGAGAAGATATTTGGGTTCTGCTCCCATGCTTGCAATATCTGATAGCGTAACCGCAGCACTCATCCAGCCCATCTGCCACGTGCTCATCCCCTCCACAAAGTCAGTAGTCCGGTGGAGCATGTCCGTTGTCACTACCATGACCTGATCGCCACAGGTTACTTCGGCACAATCATCCAGGCATTTCTCTTTTCCGACGATTCCCATGACGACGTTTAAAAGTTCGCGGTCATCCACTCTTGCGCACCTCCTTACCCCGTTCGCTCTTATACTCTTTGAACATGTGCTCGATCATTTCAGATTTTTTCTCCCGTTCATGCTGGACCTGCTCTTCCTGCCACCGTGCAAGCGCGGTCTCAAACGTATCCTTGCCGGAAAGACCCCTTTTTCCCCTTACCTGTACACCGGTTTCCTTATCAGAAAGGAGAGGGATACCCAGTTCCCGGAATACCGGAAGCATCCGGGGGTCGCTTTCGGCCAGTAAGGTAGCAGGGGCAACGAGTGCTTTTATCCGTTATTTCTGCAAGATCTTTAACCACACTTTTTCCCCAGCCATCAAGGCGGGTAACAAAGATAATATCACCTTCATCGATCCCAACATCCTCGATAAGACGGCGAAGCCCTTCTTTTGTCAGGGCATCCATCACCTTTACCGGCAGAACATCACCCTCCATAGATAACTCGGCAAACTGCTTGATGCGTACAAGTCGTCTGGAAAGGTTCCTGGAATGCCGCTCTTCCTTTCGCAGCCGTTTTTTTAAACTCTGGATAATGGCATCTTTTTTTATGACTTCAGTATCCTTCGCAATCTGTGCGTCCCGTGACGTGTGGATCTTCCGGACGCGTGCCTGGAGCCTCTGGATTTCATAGTTCTTTTCCTTGACTTCTTCCTGTAGCTCCTGGACAAATGTGCGCAGGCGCTTCACCATCCCGTCAAGCACCCTGACTTTTTCATCATGCTTTACTTCAACAGGAACAATGGGTGCGTCGACTGCCGGTGCCGGTGTCACGGAATTCATATCACCAATAACCTGATCCAGTGACTGCCCCCTGATAACCCGTGCCCGGACTTCGTCAAGATCATGACCGGGTGGGATCCGTTTCATTAAATTCTGGAACTTATGCCGGTATTGGCGATATGCATCAAGTGCTGCAGAAAGTGCATCCCGCTCATGATCATTTCCATATGCAAAAGATGCCGTAAGATCAATCTTTGTCTCAACACTCACATCCTGTTTTGGGGTATATGCAACCGCAGAGAATGCCCTCCTGATCTTTTCCACCGAGTAAGGCATTTCCTGCACATCCGATGCGATAATCAGGGGTTTTCCCACGCGGCAGAGTGACTCTACCACGTCTCCCATGTTCATCTGCCGGGAACTCGCCAGATGAAGCAGGTTGCCATCGAGATCGACCGCAGCAACAGCTGTTGTTGTTCCAGGATCGATGCCGACAATCAGGTACCGCGGCTTGCCAGATAATGGACGGAACCGGATTCTCTCAAGGCGTTTGCCACTGATCCGTACCTGAACATCAGCACCATGGTAGGTTGATACCGGGACCTGGTCTCTTTTCGCAAAGACCCGGAACGCTACCCTGCTGCACCCCCCAAATGCCCGGGTCTCCTTCTTTTCATACCGGAGACCGGCTGCAACGAGAGCCATCTCAATCTCCCGCCCCTTTAACTGCACCGCTCCATGAATCTTGCGAACATATCGGTTCTGGCTCCACCCGCCTTTTCCTAAAGACCGGTGCCGGCTTACTACAACATCGCTTTCGTTCTCGAACGCGATGACCTCTGCACCTGCTCCAAGAGAAGCAACCTGCGCTGTCGTCCGGGCTTCAGCATAGGGATCAAACCGGTTAAAGCTGATATTGTACCGTGCGGCAACCTTTCCAAGCGTCTCTTTGCGTTCCCCGCCCGTTACCTGGACCAGCCTTGTCTGCGGGGGCAGGTTCTGTAAGAAGAAAAAAAGTTCATGCTGGTCAGCGGCAATCTCCTGGAGGCTGTCCACTGCCAGGATGTCCGGCTGTTCCTCGTTGAGCAACCGGAAAAGCCGGAACATCGAGACCTCAGACTCACTCTCGATCGTCTGTCCCTCCATGCGTACAAGGGCATACATTGGACGCCGGGACCGGGACCTTACTGGAACCTTTGATGATATCAATGCCAAAAACCCTTAATCGATCACGCATCGAATCGCATCCCCGCGATCATACTGGACTTTATATTTTCGTTTGAAAAAGGTAAGGATATTATCGATATCGCGCTCAAGGATTGCCTGTGCATTCTGGTGGGTGGTCCCTACCCACTGTGGCCAGTCAATGATTACGCACTTCCCCTCATCCATCAGAATGTTATATTCTGAAAGATCAGCGTGGATTATCCCCTCGTGATATGCAATACCCGTATTCGTGAGTATCTCGTCAAGCACTTCTTCTGGTGCTTCAAGGCGGCAATGGTTCAGATTCGGACCGTTTATCAATGCCATCACAACCACATGACGGTTTTGTCCAATGGGGAGCGGGACACTGACTTTCGGGTGCAGGGCGGTAAGAGCCTGGTATTCCCGTTCTGCCGATCTCCGGGATGCAATCAGCCAGGGACAGTGACCTTCCTCAGGCATGTAATCCCGGTTGAGCCGGGCTGATGAGAATGAACGCTGGCCAACCCGGTGTAACTTTATCGCAACCGGGCCAAGCCCCAGAGCTTCATAGACTACAGATTCTTTCCCCTCGCCAATCTTCGATCCGAGTGCTGATATCGTACCGTTCCTGGTAAGAGTCATGAGTGCCAGCGTGTCGTAACCGCCAAAAACAAGGGCATATCCATCATAGGGCACAGGATTGAACCGTACCATACCCCATTCTATCAGGCGGGAAAGGCGGTAATTGATTTCGGATTCCGATAACCGGGTTGCCGTTTTAATCTGTTCCAGCGGCATCCATGCCCAATGTTTCATCCCGCGTTCAAGTGCGTTGAGGATGGATTTTTCATATTTATTCAGGGTGCGGATACGCTCTGCGGCGACAACCATATCGATAGTGTTGTTATGTGTCAGACTATAAAATCGCATCTTTGATGTCAATTCAGCCTGGCCGTCACAACCTTAAACATCTTTTATCATCCAGATCACAATGGAATTTTAAAAATGCAGTGCAGCAAGTGTAGCAGGACCGCGGTAATTTTCCAGGAATACTCCGGACAACATCTCTGCAGCCAACACTTTGATGCTGATGTTGAAGCAAAGGCCAAACATGAAATCCGCAGGCACCACTGGTTGAGCCACGGGGATCATATCGCGGTCGCATTATCGGGTGACTCAGGCAGCAGTGCCCTCCTGTATTTTTTAAAAAAACTTACCTCGAACCGCAGGGACATACGAATTTCTGCAATCTCTGTTGATGAAGGAATAGCCGGATATCGTTGCCCGGAAGATTCGGTACGAACAGCTGATCTGCTGCACGCAGAATGCATCATCGGATCTTTTCAGGAAGTCTTTGGGACTACGATGGATGAGATCGCTTGCATAAAAGGTAACGCCCTTTCCTGCACCTATTGCCGGGTGATAAGGAATTTCCTGCTGAACCGGATCGCTCTGGAACACGGTATAACAAAACTTGCCTTTGGCTGGACTCTTGACGATGAAGCAGGGTCGGTTCTGAAGAATGTACTCGGGGGGACTCCTGAAATTCTGGTTCATTCAGAGCGGGGGGTCAGAGGAAAAATTCCCCGGATCCTGCCGTTCATCGCTGTTCCGAAAAAAGAAGTGGAACTCTATGCAGGTCTTCATGTCAGGGAGATATAATCAATCCCGCTGTCCTTATTCTAACACACCGTTTGAGGAGGATGTAAAGGAGATGCTGGACGAGTTTGCAATTCGTCACCCGGCAACAAAATACGCACTTCTGGGCCTGGAAAAAAACCTGACAGGTTCATGTGTTTCCATGGCAGATTCACGATCTTCCTGTGAGCGGTGCGGTGAACCAGCCGAGGGTATATGCGAGAGCTGCCGTATAATCGGGGAGGTAACAGGTCTTGGCGCTTAAGCGTGGAAGGGTCTGGAGGGCGATCCGGAATTCTCCCGGTATACAGATAACTATCTATTTCTTTACGTTTGCCTTGCTGATAGGTGTCAATACCTACGTATTTCACGAATATTACCCGGTTCTGGAGAACAAAACCCTTTCCTGGACAGAATCACTTCTCTTTGTGGTCGAATCTATGACAACGGTCGGGTACGGCTGGTTATTGCCTTTCTCCAACGAAATTACACAATTACTGACGATTCAGATCATGCTTTCCGGAGTGATCATGATCTTCGTTGTTATTCCCCTGCTCCTCGCCCCGTTCCTCACCACCCTTCTTGCTCCCGCACCGCCACGGGGAACCCCGCACCGCCTGACAGGACATACCGTCGTGATCGGATATGACGAGCTCACCAGCTCTGTTATTGACAGCCTCACTATCTCCGACCACGATATTGTAATTATTGAACAGGATAAAGCAAAAGCTCTTGAAATTGCCACGCATTACCGGAAACGAGCCTATGTTATCTGGGGGGAATATACCGATCCCGTCACATGGTCGTCGGCACATATGGCGAACGCTCGCAATATAGTAATCTGTAAGGACGAGAGGCAGACAGCCAGCATCGTGCTGGGCATTCGTGAACAGGTCACAGGTAAAATCATTTCGATTGTGGATAAGCTCTCCTTTGAACGGTATCTCCTTTACGCAGGAGCAGATTACGTACTTTCTCCCAAACACGAAACCGGAAGAATTCTGGCACGCTATGCTGTATTCAACCCGAGTGGGGATGTTGGACCGGATATTCCCGGGCTGAACAGGATCAACATCAATCTCCAGTATGCGAATGAACAGGAACTCAGGCTCATCAATATCCCCCTTGTCTTCGGGTGCAGGGCTGCGTTTAAATCGCTGAAGGATCTTCAGTCTCTTTGAGCGTTTCGGAGTTATTGTCCCTTTTCTCTGGAAAGCAGGGAAATTCATCTCATTACCCGGAGAGGATATTGTCATCGACAACACGACATCACTGTTCCTTTTTGGCAGAGCTGAGTCTATCGTCGCAACGCTCCGTGAAGAGTTCAACACCGACGGGTGTGCAGATGCCTCTGCAGTGATCGCGGGTTTTGGTGATGTTGGTGCAGGTGCATACCAGGAACTCATTGCAGCCGGCGTTTCCTGCACGGTGGTCGATTCGAAACAGCACGATGTGAAACAGGTTGTCGGTAATGCTGAAGATGAGATCGTGTTAAGAAAGGCCGGAATTGAAGAGGCACGGTTCTGTATTGTTGCCTTAAATGATGATGATGTGAATATTTTTACAACACTGATGGCCCGGAATTTAAACCCGGTCATCCGGATCCTTGCCCGGGCCAACGAACCGGCTTCAGTTGAGAAACTCTACCGTGCAGGTGCTGATTATGTTGCTCTTCTCCCCATGATCGGGGGCCAGACAATCGCCAGGATTATACTTGCTGATACCGTCACCATTCTTCTTGAACTGCCCAACAACGATCTCGTGATCCTTATGCATGTCCGGACAACCTACCCGAAACCGTTGAAATGGTTCATCAGAAAAACCGGCGTCCGCATCATCGGTATCGAAGGAACTGGGCGAACGATTGTTGCTCCCGATCCAGAGGAAATCCTTACTGAAGGTGATGCCGTTATCGCTGTAGGAAATACCGAACAATTGAAAAAGTTCATCCGACTACTCTAAACGGTGATGTAAATGGAATTGGAACTCGGGTGCAGGATGGGTCAGGTAGAACAGATAATCCGATATATGTACTGGTCCAGCGGGTGTACCGGAATTGTCGTTGGAATGAGCGGCGGTGTGGACTCTGCAGTAGCAGCCGCGTTCTGTTGCCGGGCAATCGGGGGTGAAAAGGTGCTTGGACTTTCTCTTCCCTCATCAGTCAGCGACCCGGCAGATATCAAGGATGCTGCAGTGCTCTGTAACAGGATGGGTATGAAACACCGGATAGTGAGCATAGAACCCATGCTTAACGGATTCAAAACCATTCCGGAATTTAAAGAATCCCGCTATCTGCTCGGCAACCTGATGGCAAGGATACGGATGGCAGTTCTTTATTATTATGCCAACCGCGATCAAAAAATTGTCTGTGGTACCTCGAACCGGAGCGAATATATGCTCGGGTACTGCACAAAGTTCGGGGATAATGCAGCTGATTTCCAGCCTTTGCTGCACCTGTATAAAACTGATATTTATGAATACGCCCGGGAACTGGGAATTCCGGAGTCAATTATAAAAAAGGCACCCTCCGCTGGTTTATGGGAAGGACAGCGTGACGAAGATGAGATCGGTTTATCCTACACAGAAATTGATACTTCGCTCCTGGCACTTGAGCAGCAGAGCTGGCTGGCAGAGACTCCGGCACAGGAGAAAGTACTTGCACTCGTGAAGAAAAGCGAGCACAAAAGACTCGTTGCACCTAATCTTTTAGCAGCTCAGAAAAAATTGTAAGAAATTTTTCCGGGTAATTGAGGAATGACAGGGCTTCCTCGTTTCCTATAAGATTGTACAGCGGGCCCCTGCAGAGAGGGTAGGTCTCGTTTCTGCAGGTTGCCCCGGTATACCGTACTGGTGGCAAAAGCGGATAGCGGGAATTTTTTAGTATCTTTCCATCACTCATTTCATAATACGCACCACCACAATATTTTTCATACTCTCCATACTCGCTTTCGAATGCCGTTGAAACGATATTTGCCATGGTGAGCGTTTTATCCGGGGATGGATTAATGGATACATGCCCATATTCCGGCGGGATGATCACAAGGTCGCCGGCATATGCAGAGATCATCACTACATCATCAAGTCTGCGGGACTGAAGAAGGTAATGAACCTGACCTTCAATTACTTCGTAAATCTCAGGATAACCGATCCCAGCAGGGTTTTTCGGGTGATAATGTCCCTTGGTCTTCACCCACTCGCCACAAATTGTCCGTGAGGGGATGACCGTGAGATCATACCGCAGGTTATGGTGGTGCAACCAATCACGGTCCGCATCAGATTTTGCCAGATCACGGTACATAAAATAGAGAGGGCCACTGCTCGCGCACGAGGGGTCGGCAAGGACGGGACGCATATCCTCAATCGTCCGCACCGCAGGTTGAGGAAGCTCCCCTTCCCATTGGGGCATTACTTCTTCTTTCGCATTACAAGTAAATAATACCCGGCGCCGATACCAATTATCGCGATAATCCCCATGATTCCCAACGCCTGTATCAATCCACCCGATGCGGGTCTGGATTGAACCGTGACCTGCACGTTAAATGAATCTGATACCTGACTGTTGTCCAGTGCATCACGATACCTTACTTCAGTATTCAGGGAATAATCCCTGACAACCGCCGCATCATCTACCATAACCTGATAGTGTGCTGTTGCGTTTTCCCCCGGTTTTATATCACCAAGATATGCGGTATCATCACTGCTTTTAAACGGTTCCACTGCTGAAAGCCGTGACTGGGCATGATATGCTATTGTGTTGCCCCGGTTCTGGTATACAACCTGGATTACACTTTGCGATCCCTGCACAACCTGAACCGTCCCTGACACGACAGTGAAACTGATTTTTCCCCCAACAGGGATTCCGATAGTATCAGGTGCAGAGCTCACTACATCGCCATCACGGTTCTCATACATCACCAGAACATCAACCGGATATGACTGTTTTTCCGCATCACCGGATACCGCTACTTTATATCTGCAGGTGACTGTGCTGTTGTGGGGAAAATCCCCGATAAAAACACTACTGTCCGTTGGAATTATCGGACTTGCCCCATTCCGACGTATCTTCACAGAGGCTTTTTTGCCATCCTCTGACCCGATGTTTTTAATTGTGAGGTTCAGGTATCCTTCACTTCCGATGTTCAGATTTTCCGGCACAGCATCGAGGACTTCAATCTTTATCTGGGGCTTGATTTTTATTGTTATTGGGATGGTCTCGGTCATTTGCTGGTAATTCGACTGGAGGACATCCGCCGCTTCCTGATCTGATGATGCAAGATAGGTGTACCTGATAGTCAGGGGCAGGCGGTATTCCCCTGCCGTGGCATCCGATGTTATTTTTGTTTCAATTGCCACGGAAACCATTTCCTGGCTTTTAATATCCCCGATTACCTGCGGGTCGTTTTTAACAATCACCGGAGCGTTACCGGCCGAAAGTCCGACCGTTACTATCTTTGCAGTCGTCGGCAGGTCGTCCCGTTCGATCGTTCCTTTAGTTACGAACTTGAGATTATTCACACCACTATTCCACACAATAACATGAATGGTGGCGTCCTCCCCGGCAATAAACTCGTTCGTACCTGATAGTGCTGCCGACATCTGGGGACTTCCGCCAAGATAAGTCGTCACACCCATGACCGGCATAGTGCACCAGAGCCCCAGTGCAAGAAAAACAATTATTATTTTGTAATATTTCATGAGCTATCACTTGTTGTTATAATTATAACAACATTTATTATTGCAGGATATAAAGTGATGTTCCTGTGAAATTGCCGTCAGAAAATCCAATCCGGGTTATTGAATGCCTTAAATCTCTCGGTCTGACAAAATATGAAGCACTCGTCTATATTGCGCTCCTGAAACAGGTTAGTGCCACGGCAAGTGAGATCCATGAGATATCCGGAGTTCCCCGCGCATCAGTATATACCGTGATTGATCAGATTCTTGATAAGGGACTGGTTTCGGTGTCACAATCTGCACCTAAACGGTTTGCTGCAATTTCCCCCGATGATGCCATTACCAGACTGATGGATCAAATCGAAAAAGATGCACAATATGCACGCGATTCCTTATCATTGGTCTATCAGGAACGGATGACCCCCGGGATCGGAACCGGGGAACTTATCTGGAATATCTACGGTATAGAAAATATCAAAAAACGGTTCACGGACCTCATTTCCGGTGCAAAGCACGAGATCAGGATTATTGCTCACTCCCAGTTTTTATCACACGAAATTAAACAGAAGCTTTCCACTATTGCACATCAGATCAGCGTTGAAATTTTAACCCCCCATTGGGGGGGAGAGAACCCCAAAAAAATGAGCGTGTACGTCATTAAGCATCCCGAAATCCCAAAAGAGCTTGATAAGGCGATGGAAATGATGGCGGGAGGAGTCTGCATCATCGACAATCGTTGTGTAATGGTTATCCTTGGGGTGGGAGAGGAAGATGCAGTAGCGCTTTTTTCAGAATCTGAAGGCTTTGTCCGTTTCTTTGTGCGTTATTATAACCTGATCTTCGACGAAGCCAAAAAAACCAGGGTAAAATAAGCAACCAAATTATTAAAAATCCCTGATTTCTTCCATCTGTGAGATATCCATCAGTCCCTTCATTGCCTGCGTCTGCACCCAGCGGCCACCTTCCCGGATTGCAGCCATCGGATTTGTCCCACCGACTGCCGCAATTGCAACGAACTGCGGGCTCACAGGCACACCAAGGAGTGGAAGGTTCGGCATCCCCACTTCAAGAATACCGGACAGGCTGCTGCCTGCTAGCTCATCCAGTACCGTGCCGACCCTTGGTTCAGCCTCCATATGAAATTCCCTTATATTTGCGAGAATCGCCCCGCTTCCCGTACGCATAACACTGGTGATAGATGTCGTCCTCTGGGAGAACAGCACCTGGAGAGGATCGATTGTTGTATGTTCATACAGGATGATATGAGTGAAACGAATAGGTGTGCGATTTTCTATCTCGACAACCCCACCTCCGATCGGAGTGATGGGAATTCCCCGCCGTATCAGGATACCATCAAAGGTAATACTGCATATTGTGCAGATACCGGTGAATCCTTTCGGCACCGTATACCCGTGCAGTTTTTCACCGGAAGAAAGAAATCTGACACGTCCGCTTACGGTGATACCAGTCTTATATGCATCCCTGAGGATTGAGATTGCAAAATCGAGGTCTTCGTTTTTTATTACCGACAGGTTATACACAACATTGCCGTCACCTGTAGCCGGATCAAAAGTCACCTGCATTGCAAAATCTTCAATGCTGTGGTTGACGAATTTGAGCGGAACGGTCATGATAGTAATTTCAGACATCGATATAGAAAAATTGTTCTATAAGACCATGGCAATTTATGTATGATGGAACACGACATGCGGGAAAAAGCCAAACATGCAATGCGGCTCATTCTTGAGGCAGCCCGTTTTGAGGTCGAAGAAGTTGATGACCCCCTTGACCTTTCTGCGGTTCGCGACGGCACCTGCCTTCTGGTGCTCTGTTCAAATGAGAGTGACATTGTCAGCCAGTTTGATAAAACAAATTACAGCCTCATGATTGACGATCACGAAATGAGTTGCAAGAAACTCCTTTTTTCCATTGATAAGGATATAGTGACAGAAAACTGTATTCACTGGGGAGTTGACGAATTCGTGCGGTATACCGGTGAGGCTGTACTCGCCGATATTCTTGACCGTGAACTGGCCCTGGATCTTTCACCCTCTAAAGGCAGGAGAGCCCCGGTTGAAGCTGAAGTTGCCGGGCAGGAAGTATCCAGAAAAGAAGAGCCATCGGGTATCACAATTCCCCATTACCCGATAAAAATTACCGAACAGGCAGCAATCCGTACAGGCGGGGTTCAGGGTACCGCAAAACTCCGTTTTATTCCCTATTATCTTTTTCATTATTCGAGCAGTGGCGAACAGGTGTATAAGGATCGCCGCATTCCGTTTGATGCTGACGGGTGGGGTGCAATTAACGCGATCAATGGTATAAAAATTGACCTTGATGATAAGTTAGTCGAGGAAAAGGAGATTCCCTCCGGGGCTGAAGTAGCTGATCCTCATATCCGGAAAGATGAGGCCACAGAGAGGATTGTCAACGAACTCATCGACCGGCTCACCCAGAAGGTGCGTATAAAACAGGAGAAAGGTGACGCAATCTTCTACGAAGAGAAGATCCTCAAACCCGAAAAGAAAAATATCTCTGTTGATACCCGGCAGGTCTATATCCCGATCTGGCAGATACGGGGCAAAAAGATTGTTGAGATTAATGCTTTTACCGGTGAACTGCTCTCAGAACCGATGGATGAAGGAGTCGAAATATTCTAAGGAGCAGGTTTGTGCAGGGATAAAAAAACACAAGAAATTTCCTGTGCTTCTCCTGCTGAAAGGATCAGAAAGTCTCTGTCCATGGGAACGGAAAATCCATGATCGTGGTTCTTGGGGGTGGCCCGGGTGGAAGGATCGCATCGATTCGGCTCGCCTCCGCAGGTAAAGAGGTCAGGCTTATCGAGCATGGGAGTATTGGCGGTCAATGCCTGCATTATGGCTGCATGCCCGTATGTGCCCTGAATGATGTTGCCCGCACGATTCATTCATTGCAGACATTCAAACACCTCGGCATTATTGATTCGTCTCCCCGTGTCAATTTTCTTAAAATGCTTGAAGAGATGCGGTCAGTTCAGACAAAGATCGCATCGGTGCTCGACACTGAAACAACCTCTGCCGGGGTGGATATTACCTATGGGAAAACCGGCAGGCTTGATGGAAAAACTGTTTTTGTAGCAGACGAGATGATTGAAGCGGATGCTGTTATTGCAGCAACCGGATCCCTCCCAAGGATTCCGGATATTCAGGGTATAAATCTGCCAGGGGTATACACCCCCCACAGCCTGTTCCAGCTCAAAACGATGCCCCAAAAACTTGCAATCATCGGGGGAGGTGTCATAGCTGCAGAATTTGCGTACATTTTCAGCTCGCTTGGATGCGAGGTTACCATCCTGTCAAGGAGCAAAATCTTAAAAGATATCGATAAAAACCTTCGTATTCTGGCGATAAAGGATCTTGCAGCGGTGAATATACAGGAAAACACCCGCGTTCAGTCAATAGAAGGGTGTTCCGGTGTCAGGTCGCTGCAGATCGCAACAGATGGACAAGTCTCCGAACTTGAAGCAGATACCGTCCTCATTGCCTCCGGACTCGTGCCGCGTTCCGATGTGTTAAACGGTTTGAAAAAAGGACCCATCGGGGAGGTCATTGTTGATGAGCATATGCGGACCAGTGTGCCGGATGTATACGCATGCGGGGATGTGGTCGGACCACCCTACCTTACTCCTGTAGCCCGGTACCAGGGTATTGTTGCAGCGGATAATATCCTCGGTATTCCCCGGAAAATGGATTACCGGTTCATTCCCCAGTCGATCAACCTCTCACAGGAACTGGCATTCTGCATCAACGGAAAAGAACACACCACATCAATTGCGATACCGGGCCCTGCCGGACCCGGAACATTCTGGGATGTGCCATCCAATCATACCGGGCTTGCCAAGGTTATGTTTGAGGATGATGACGGAATAATCAGGGGAATCTGTGCTGCAGGACCGGGTGGCGGGCTTATCGCGGGATACATGGCATTTCTTATGAAGCACCATTTTTCGATTCATGACTTTGAGGAATTTATCGAAGTCCATCCATCGACGGATGGCATCTACGGCCTCTTGAAATATGCATCCGAACGGCTCAAAAAAAGAAACGCTCCGTAATGTAACCGGGTTGTTTTTATAAGGTCAATCATTCATTTTTATTAGTATCATAATCTCCCGGCGCGGGTGCTGAAGGTATTATTACCGTTCAACTCGCATTATTATGATACTCACCTCCCGGACAGCGGGTGTTTTTAATATGACCAGCCCCACCGAAAATACTGTATTTGACCAGACGCGGCTCGATAAAATCCGTGCGCTTCAGGATAAAGGTATACTCATCTTCCCTTCATCGTTTGACCGGCAGCACACGGTTCTCGATATCAAGACGAAGTATGCGGATATCACCCATGACAAGAGTGTAGAACGGGTATCTACAGCAGGACGGATTTATATTGTCCGGAACCATGGGAAGACCGTGTTTGCAGACCTCGGTGACGAGACGGGAAAGATCCAGTTGTATATCCGAAAGAACGATCTCGGGGATGAGCAGTTTCAGCTCTTCAATCAGTTCATCGAGCGGGGAGACATCATCGGGGTCACGGGTCATGTGTTCCGGACAAAACTGGGTGAGATCACTATCTGGGTGGACACATTCACCCTTCTCTGCAAGGCAGTATGTTCGCTCCCGGAGAAGTTCCATGGCCTGACCGATATCGAAAAGCGCTATCGCCAGCGTTATGTTGACCTGATTGTGAATGAGGAGAGCCGGAAGATATTCCGGAGCCGGAGCCGGATCGTCTCCCTGATCCGCAGGTATCTCGATGACCACGGGTTCCTCGAATTCGAAACCCCCATCCTGCAACCGATATACGGCGGGGCAAATGCCCGCCCGTTCACCTCCTACCACCACTTCCTTGACCAGAAACTCTTCCTCAGGATCGCCCCCGAACTCTACCTGAAGCGGTTGGTTGTCGGCGGATTCGAGAAGGTTTTTGAGATATCCCGCAACTTCAGGAACGAGGCGGTCGACACCGATCACAACCCGGAGTTCTCGATGGTGGAGATTTACTGGGCGTACCGCGACTTCGAGGATATGATGGCTCTGACAGAAGACATCGTTTCGTCCATAATCCTCGAAGTCCACGGGAAATTCGAGATCCCCTATGGGGAGACAGCGCTGAACTTCACAAAGCCGTGGAAGAAACTGTCGATGGCGGACGCCGTGAAGGAATATGCCGGGATCGACATCTTTGCCCATACGGCTACCGAGCTCCGTGAGCTTGCCCGGAAGAACAAACTGGACGAGCCGGAGAAACCCGGAACCCAGCGGGAGTTCCTCGTCGCCTTCTTCGAAGGTCTGGTCGAAGAGAAACTCATCCAGCCGACCTTCATCTACGATTACCCTGTCGAGAACTCCCCGCTCGCGAAAAGACACCGGAGCAAGGAGGGATTCACCGAACGGTTCGAGCTCTTTATAAGCGGTATGGAAGTGGGCAATGGCTTCTCAGAACTGAACGACCCTGTAGACCAGAAAGCACGGTTCGAAGACCAGGATGAGAAGCGACGCAAGGGTGATGTCGAAGCCCAGATGATCGATTACGATTTCATCAATGCTCTCGGGTATGGTATGCCACCGACCGGTGGCGTGGGGATAGGCATCGACCGGCTCGTGATGCTGCTGACGAATAATGTTTCGATCAAAGAAGTCATCCTCTTCCCGCAGATGAAGAGCCTGCAAGCCGAAGAAGAAGGGGATGAGAAAAAACCTGCCACCGATCAGGAATCAGAATAATTATTTTTCTTTTAAGAATCGATAAGGTACTACTTTTTTAGTCACTGCCAAATCATACATGGCGAAGGATAACAGTTATCCCTCATTGTTTGTATTTTCCCGGCACGGAAGCACGGGATAAAAAATGGTCACAAAAGGTGGATAATCCAAAAATATCCCCCTCTATCCGAAATGCACATATATCACTTCGTCAAGAAGAACGCCATTCTTGGAAATCGCATTCCTGTGGACGGCTTCACGGGTAAACCCGCACTTCTCCAGCACTCGCATCGAGGCAGGGTTATTCGAGAATATGCCTGCCTGGAGCCGTATTATATCATTCCTTTTAAAAACGACAGGAACAAGTGAACGCACTGCATCGGTCACGATACCCTTACCCCAGAAGGACTCGGAAAGCCAGTACCCGACCTCAGCAGACCTGCGTTTCACATCCTCCAGCGGGTGGATACCAATACTACCAACTGCCTCACCCTTAACGTCAATTGCCAGGAAAAGGTTTGGTGTGGACCCTGTTGCCATGGTGATGAACCTGTGTGCATCCTCCAGGGTGTAAGGTGAAGGAAAAACATCTCTCATCGTTACCGCAATGCGGGGATTATTCGCGTGCCTTGAAAGGGATCCGGCATCGCCCGAAACCCAGTCGCGGAGTGTGCAGCCCGGTGTGATGATATACATAATCAGGTTACCAGTACTTTTGGTGTTTTTATTGGTATAAGGGATTGATTCGTCCACCCTCCATTGTAGAAATTCTGCCTGCATGTTGATTGGACGGCTTATATCTGTCAGCGACCACATCTCCCTCCTCCGCAGGTGCCTGGACCCCCGGCAACAGGAACGAAATCTTTTTCGAACCTCCTGCCAAAAACAAACATTCAGCATAAAAAGAACGGTCCGGACAGAGCCGGTTATCGCACGTTCACATTACCGGTACCTGTGTTTTTATCATGATGAACCCGAAAGAGACCTTAAGTGAGGACGATATATCCAAAGGACTCTCGTATATCATTAAAGATGGGCTCGCAACTCAGGCAATGGTCACGCTGACAAGCGGGATCTTCCTTGTTGCATTCGGCCTCCAACTGGGCGCGTCCAATACGGTAATAGGGCTGCTTGCGGCAATCCCTCCGCTTGCCGAGCTAATCCAGATGCCCGCCATCTCGGTTGTTGAAAATGTCCGCAACCGGCGACTGATCTGCGTTGGCGCTTCGATTGTCGCACGGATCTTCTGGATCGTCATTGCCCTCATCCCGTTCCTCTTTGGCCCTGCAGCCGCCGTACCCGTCCTGATCGTGTCGCTTGTTCTGTACGGTTGCGTTTCTGCCATCTCCCACTGCAGCTGGAATTCCTGGATGCGGGACCTTGTGCCTGAAGAGATCCTGGGCAGCTTCTTCTCCCGCCGCATGTCCCTGTCTCTTGCCCTTGGGATCGTACTGTCCCTTGGTGCCAGCGCCCTTATCGATTTCATCCAGAGGAATCCAGCCTATCCCCCGGGCACTGCCTACTCGGTCATCTTCCTTGGCGGTTTTGTCGCAGGGCTTATGGGGATCTGGTATATGACAAAGATTCCTGAACCCTTGATGAAGGAAGTCGTAAAAGTCCCGCCCCTTGACCAGATCCGGGACACGTTCCGCGATGAAAACTTCTCCCGGCTTATCGCCTTTTTAGGGGCATGGAACTTTGCCACCAACCTTGCCGCTCCGTTTTTTACGGTCTACCTGCTGGTCATGCTCGACTTCGATATTACAGTTGTTATTGCCTTTGCTGTCCTTAGCCAGATCTCGAGCGTTCTCTCCTACGGAATGTGGGGCCGGATTGCAGACCGGTTCAGTAACAAGTCCGTTCTGCGGATCTCGGGACCGCTCTTTATGATCTGCATCCTTGGCTGGACATTTACGACCTTGCCCAACCGGCACCTGCTGACCATTCCGCTCCTGATCGCCCTTCACATCCTGATGGGGGTGTCTACGGCGGGAGTCACGCTCGCATCGGCAAACATCGGGCTCAAGCTTGCACCCCACGGCGGCGCAACCGCCTACCTTGCGACGATCAATATCACAAACTCCCTCGCAGCCGGTATCGCACCCATCCTCGGCGGGATGTTTGTCGATTCATTCAAGGCAACCGAACTCTCGCTCACCCTTAACTGGAAAAGCCCGGGAACCGCCTTTGCCATCCAGACGCTGGACTTCCAGTACCGGGACTTTTTCTTTGTCTTTGCGTTCCTGATTGGAATATATTCAATCCACCGGCTCGCTTATGTCAAAGAGGCAGGAGAAGTAGAAGGTCGGATTGTCGTCCATGAGCTGATAGCACAGGTCAGCCGTGAGATGCGCAACCTTTCTACCGTCGGGGGACTGCGGTATATGCTCAGGTTCCCGTTGCTAGGCAGTGACTCACCAGGAACAGAGGAGAGAAATGCCGGGGATATCGAGCACCCGAGGGAGAGATAACATCTGTTTCAAGGCGACTCCCCACATTCAGGAAGCGGGATGGGATCCACCCCCATCACGTACCAGGTCAGAGGTCACTTGTGCAGATAGTCGAGATGACCTTGCTCTCTGCCTTTTTTAAGGAAATCGATTGCGGTGGATTTACTGAAGGATCCCGATACAAGGATACGAATATTCACTTGCGGTAGCCCGCAATGGGTGCAATCCCCGGTGAACTCCATTTTTTTAAGAAAGAGAAGAATGCCCCCCATCACTTGTGGTACGGTTCACCGCTGTTGATCCTGCATACACGGTAGAGCTGTTCCAGGAGCAGAAGCCGGGCCATCGGGTGGGTGAACGTCATTTTCGAGAGAGAGAGTCGCATATCGCTCCGGGACAGGACTGCTGGAGAAAGCCCGAGATCTCCTCCGATAACAAACGTGATCTGGTTCTTCCCGGTCATCTCCCGCTGACGGAAAGATTCGGCAAGCTCCTTGCTTGACCATGCGGTCCCTCTGACATCGAGAGCAATGCCAAACGAACCGGAGGGAATCGCAGAGAGGATTCGCTCGCCTTCCTTTTCCATCGCGGCCTTTTCTTCGGATACGGAAGCGGAGACGTGCCGTTTCTCCTCGGCAAGTTCAAGGATCTGCAGGTTTACGTATGGGCGAAGACGTTTAACATATTCTGCAATGCCATCCTGCAGGTATTGTTCCTTGATTTTTCCAACAGCAATTACCTGAATGTGCATGATCCTGTTATCATAATAATCTGAATGTCCATAACCCACGTTAGAGAAATTATAAAAGAGGGGGGTGGAAGGATGTTACCTATGGATTACTTTTAGGTTCCTTTTGTTCAATTTTTTGCGAAGACACCACTTCCACAAGTACGTCTTTCATCATTTTTTTCATGAGATCACGACCCTCTTCTGAGGACATATATTCCTTAAAGAGGTCTTTGAACTGTCCCATATCGTGGTGATTATCGACGAAGCTTAATAAAGCTTGCGTGATGCAATCCGAGACCGTTGAGAACTTCTTTTCCTCATACACGAGTTTGTTGACCTTCTCGTAAATATTCGGGGGCATTTTATAGGATATTGCTACCCGTTCTCCGCGAGTCCCGAGCACCTTGTCTGCCATTCTCTATAAAGTAGGGTAAATTACTATAAATAGGCTGTTGATATTTCTTATGTAATTCTTTTTTGCCGATTGTATGCCTTAAAGATTACATAAGGAATACTTTTTATAGCGCGGCAGATAATATGAGATTCATACGAGGTGAAACCTTGAATGAAGTAATACTTTTACTCTTGGGAATAGCGGGCATATTTTCAATTGCCTGTAGTATCGCGCTCATAACATTAGGAAAGATGATTGACCGGTACCCACAGGCTGGTGAAGAGACACGGGAGAGGAGTTTGGCGAGTCCTAAAGAGTCTACAATGATTGCAGTGATCGTATTCTGGGCGCTGTTTATACCGGGCGGATGGGCAGTCCTTCAGGAAACGAGATTTACACTTATTGTCGGGATCACCACGCTCTTTGCAATCTGCCTCTTCATGCTCACCGCTCTGGTATTCTCATTTGCCGTTTTAAGTACCATGAAACAGCGGGAAAAAGCCTCGGGAAAATCTGTTATTTACACCGGTGGAAGAGCTGAAAACCCAGGCCCTCTACAGACAGGGGCGATCCCGCAGCCGGTTGTTACGACAAAGCACTATAAACGCCCTGTCGCAAATTTCATGGTGCAGTCATTACTGAAAAAAGACTAAAAAGATTATCCGAATAACTTTTTTGACTGTTCAAGGGCATCAACGGCAGGGAGTTTTTTGCCGGTCAGAAACTCGATACACGCCCCGCCACCCGTAGAGATATGGGTGAAATCCTGTTCGATGCCAAGTTTTTCTATTACGGCAGCAGTATGACCCCCGCCAACAACGGAGAATTCAACCTGCGATGCAGCCCTGAGCAGTTCGTATGTTCCGGTAGCAAAGTCCGCATCTTCGAATACACCGGCAGGTCCATTAAAAACAACAGTACCGGATTTTTTAAGGACCTGAACAAGGGAGGAGAGGGCGTCCATACCCAAATCGAGCACGGGAGCATCTTCCGGAATCCTGTCAACAGGATATTCGACCCGGTGGTTGTCCTGCCTCACGGCAACGGATTCCGGGATCACCACACGATCACGGTATTGTGAAAGTATCTCCTTTGCCTTTTCTATTTCCGGTTGATATTTCAGCTGGGTGATCAACTGGGTAGAGGGCTTTCCGATATCATAGCCGGCAGCAATTAAAAAGACATTCGCAACAACACCAATCACAATGACCTGATCAGCTATGCCATTGGCAAGCACATGCCGGGCAACGTCAATAGAATCGTCCACCTTAGTACCGCCAAGCACCATGCATACCGGGCGGGGAGCCCCGGAAAACACCCTGGAGAGTGTTGCTACTTCCTTTTCCATCAGGAGTCCCCCTGCTGACCGCATGACAAGCGGGAGACCTACAATAGTTGGTTGTGAGCGGTGGGCAGTTCCAAATGCGTCATTGACGAAGACATCCGCCATCGCTGATAACTTTTTCACGAGATGGGTTTTTTTTGCATCTTCGGGTTTTAATGTCAGGTTCTCTTCTGCATTAAACCTGACATTTTCCAGCATCAGCACATCACCATCTTTCATGGCGTGAACGGCTTCCCGTGCATGACGCCCGAATATGCTGTCCACATACTTTACCGGCTTTCCCAGCAGTTGTTCAAGTTTTTCTGCATGGGCCTCAAGTGTAGTGAAATCTTTTTTCCCGGGTCGGCTCTGATGCGTGACAATTACAACACGACTGTCAGAAAGGGCTCGGATTGTGGGAAGATGTTCCCTGAACCGTTTGTCATCGAGGATGAGATTTGACGTAGGATCAATTGGCGAGTTGAGATCGAGCCGGAGGAGTACGGTCTTTCCGGTGCACCCCAACTCGCTGATGGTTCCAATCTGCATCCAGACCACCTTGTAATGTTATGATGAACTCCTGGCTTTGATTCTTTTCATACGGAAGAGCTCTTCACGCTCCATTTCGTCAAGACGCATTTTGATGAAATCCCTTGCTGCGGTGAGTTCCGGGATAACCTTGAACTCGAGAGCATTCACCCTCCTTTTTGTCTTCTCGATCTCATCAAGCAGGCGCTTCATTGTGGTTTCGATCTCGGCGCTCTCGATAATTGATTCCACGAGCTCTTCGAATGCCGAGGCGGTCTCGTCAATGACCGGGGAGGTCCCAAGAACTCCATAGCCCCGGTCTACAAGACTCTTCTTCACCTTGGAAGAATTAATCTCCGGGACGATCACTCCCATAATATTCTTGCTTTTTAACGTGATCTCCGGAACCTCCATTACCGAGAATGCTGCTGATTTTACACCAATTGCCCCTTCGACTGTGTTGGCCAAAGCCATCATCTCGACAGCCTTCTGGTACTTGTCCAGGAGTTCGCCCCTGCTGTCCTTTGCGGTTGCAAGCACCTTGAAAAATTCAAGGATAAGTCCGTCGCGCTTCATCTTGAGAATCTTATACCCACGTTCGGATAGCTGGATCTTCCTTTTGAGGTTGATGAGTTCCGACCGGGTCGGTTTAATATCACGCAGCGCCATAAAAAACCTACTCCTTTTTTGCACCAGTGCGGAACTTGGGGTGATATTTCTGGATAAGTTCACGATCAATACGGACGAGCTGTTCAACCGGCAGCGTAGACAAAAGTTCCCAACCAAGGTTCAGGGTATCTTCGATAGTCCGGTCTTCATCATATCCCTGGCGGACAAACCGGTTCTCAAAGATATCTGCAAACTCAAGGAGCATCCTGTCACGTTCTGAAAGTGCATCCTTACCGACGATCGCGACAAGTCCGCGAAGGTCATTACCTTCAGCATAGCCGGCATACATCTGGTCGGATACTTTCTTGTGGTCTTCACGGGTATGTCCCTTACCAATACCGAGGTTCATCAAACGCGATAGCGAGGGGAGAACATTAACGGGGGGATAGATACCCTTCCGGTGAAGATCACGGTTAACCACAATCTGCCCTTCTGTGATGTATCCTGTCAGATCAGGTATTGGGTGGGTGATATCGTCACCCGGCATGGTCAGGATAGGGATCTGTGTTACTGAGCCCTTCTGTCCTTTGATGATCCCCGCACGCTCGTAAAGGCAGGCGAGGTCCGTATACATGTATCCCGGGTATCCACGACGTCCTGGCACTTCTTCACGGGCAGCACCAATCTGACGCAATGCCTCACAATAGTTGGTCATATCGGTCAGGATAACAAGCACATGCATACCCAGCTCGAATGCGAGATATTCTGCGGTTGTCAGCGCAAGTCGCGGGGTAATGATACGTTCAACAGCCGGATCATCAGCAAGGTTTAAGAACACGACGGCACGCTCAAGAGCACCTGTACGCTCGAAGTCCTGCATGAAATAGTTCGCTTCTTCTTTCGTGATACCCATTGCAGCGAATACTACAGCGAAACCTTCTGTCGAGCCTGGAACTTTTGCCTGACGTGCGATCTGGAGAGCCAGTTTGTTATGAGGAAGTCCGGCACCCGAAAAGATCGGGAGCTTCTGACCCCGGACAAGAGTGTTCGTACCATCGATTGTTGATACACCGGTCTGGATGAAATCAGATGGATTGGCACGGGCATAAGGATTGATTGCAGCACCCGTGATGTCCAGACGCTTCTCGGGAACAATCTCAGGACCGCCGTCGATTGGTTTACCTCCACCGGACAGGATCCTGCCGAGCATCTCTCGTCCCACCGGCATCTTGATGGCTTCACCGGTGAACCTGACACCAGTGTCCTTGCCAATCCCGGCAGTTGTTTCAAAAATCTGAACTACTACCATCTCGTCACTGGTATCAAGAACCTGGCCCCGCTTCATCGTCCCGTCAGCAAGGACAAGGTTTACGAGTTCTCCGTAGCCAATAGGCTCTGTCTTTTCCAAAAAGACCAGCGGACCGGCTATTTTGTTGATCGTTTTGTATTCCTTCATGCTGCCGACCTCAGTACATTGAATTCCGCGTCCATAGCCTTCTCGATCTTTTCGAGATCCGGTTTGTAGTCCTTCGTAAATTTAATCTGGTTCAGCTCATTCTTCGATTTAATCGTGTTAATCTGGGTCGGGCTGACACCAGCAATCTGAGCCGCATAGGCAAGATCGGCGAAGAGTTTGATCGCCTTCATCATGTCATACTGCTTTTTCATGTCGCAGAATGTGTCAACTGCATCATAAGCGTTCTGCTGGAGGAACAGCTCACGAATCATACGGGCTACTTCGATTGTCACCTGCTCTGATTCGGGTAATGCGTCAGAACCGACAAGCTGCACAATTTCCTGAAGTTCAGCTTCTTTCTGCAGAACTTCCATGGCCCATGAACGGATCTTATTCCATTCTGGTGAGACTTCACGGTCATAGTAGTCCTGGAGGGTTTCAAGATAGAGCGAGTAGGAATTGAGCCAGTTGATTGCCGGGAAATGCCGGCGTTGTGAGAGTTTTGCATCCAGTGCCCAGAAAACCTTTACAATACGGAGGGTGTTCTGTGTGACCGGCTCTGAAAAGTCTCCACCCGGGGGGGATACTGCGCCGATAACCGATACGGATCCACGAGCACCATTCAGGGTTTTTACCAGTCCTGCCCGTTCATAGAACTCGGAAAGGCGTGCTGCGAGGTACGCTGGATATCCTTCTTCACCGGGCATCTCTTCGAGACGTGATGAGATTTCACGCATTGCTTCTGCCCATCTGGATGTGGAATCAGCCATGAGGGAAACATCATAGCCCATATCCCTGAAGTACTCTGCGATAGTAATTCCGGTATACACCGAGGCTTCACGGGCAGCGACAGGCATATTCGATGTGTTTGCGATTAAAACCGTCCGTTCCATGAGGGGTTTTCCGGTTTTGGGATCTTCCAGATGAGGGAACTCTGTCAGAACCTCTGTCATCTCGTTACCACGTTCACCGCAGCCGATATAGACCACGATCTCTGCATCGCTCCACTTTGCAAGCTGCTGCTGGGTAACCGTCTTACCGCTCCCGAATGGTCCGGGAATTGCAGCGGTACCTCCTTTTGCTATGGGGAAAAGTCCATCGAGAATCCGCTGACCGGTAATCAACGGGATGGTCGGGTTCATTTTTTCCTTGACGGGACGGGGAACACGCACCGGCCAGCGCTGGATCATCGGGTATTCACGTCCGTCTTCGAGAACGCAGATGATTTCATCAACGGTAAAGTCGCCGTTTTTAATAACTTTGATAACTCCCGGCTTCACATTGGGGGGAAGCATGACTTTATGCACTATATTTGTTTCCTGAACGGTACCAAGAATCGCACCTGGTTCAATCTTTTCACCGGATTTTACGACCGGTTTGAAAGGCCACTTCTTTTCATGAGAAAGTCCGGGCGCAGAGACACCACGTTCGATAAAATTGCCCATCTTGTCAACAAGAACAGCAAGCGGGCGCTGAATCCCATCGTAAATACTGGTCAGAAGACCTGGGCCGAGCTCTACTGCCAGCGAGAGTCCGGTGTTTTCTACCGGTTCTCCGGGCCTGATACCCGATGTATCCTCGTAAACCTGGATAATGATATTATTACCCTGGATCTTGATGACTTCTCCCATCAACGCTTCTTTTCCGACTTTCACCACATCATACATATGGGCGTCAAGATTGACTGCCGTAACGACAGGGCCGGCGATTCTTTTGAGAACCCCTTGTTTTTGGTTACTTGGTTTTTTCTCTTTTACTTCCACAGATCAACACCCACCGATCGTTTGATTCTCTCTCGCATGGACAGACCCCCTTCCTCGCCTCCGATTGCGATTACCGTCGGCTTAACGGAATTTTCCAGGGTACTTCGGAGCCTGCGGGGAACTTTCTGCATATCACTGCTGTTGATAACCAGAATGCCCACATTGGCATCATGTAATACATTGTTGATGTATTCATTGAGTTTTTCCTCGGTATCGGCAGCATATGTTTTTCTGATCCCGGCCAGACGGAATCCGAGAATGAACTCGCTGTTGCCAATCACTGCAATCTCCATCTAAACCACCAGATATTCCGCTATCTTCTCCGAAGGGAGTCTGGACTCTTTTCCTCTCGCAAGCGCCCGCAGGTTTGATACTTCATACTTCTTTTTTTCAAGGTAGACAAGAATGGTGTGGATGGAAAACGGATGACGTTTGGATAACCGTTCCATCTGGTCAAGCTGGACACGTGTCAACCTGATTTCAATACCGCGTCCTGTTTTGGCAGATCGTAACTCTTCCAGTAAATTGAGCAGGGGCTTCTGGCGGATCTTTATTTTAAGGAGATCGATGAATTCGTCCTGGTTTTTAATACTGTTCAGGTTTGCGAAATCCCCGGGCGATAATACCCCTCCCGCAATATACATTTCACGTGCGTCTTCCTCAAAGGTGTCTGCACGTAACCGGAAACAGGGTTTTTACGTTCCTGATGTCAATATCGAACCGGATAAAATCCAGGAACTCTTTTCCCCCTTTAATTCCGCTCTCTGCCATCGCAATAATTTCTGAAAAGAACTGCTTGTAGAGCTCATTTTCCATGTGGGAAAACGATCCAGTGTCCTTTGCCAGCGGGTATTCCCGTACAAGCACCAGGTACATGCGGTGGCCTTTCAGGGCATCAATGATCTTTTCAGGATTGTCTTCTGCCAGGAGACGATCAAGGAAAACCTTATCAAGACTGCCCGCCGGGACAAGAACTTCCTTAATCTTTCCGGTCTTTTCACCCTGCATCCTGCCCCGAAGGATCGTAAGAATGTTCTGAATATCCCAGCTCCTGAGATATGCCTGGGTGAATTGTTTTAAGTACCCCGGGGTAATCTCCTGGATCTTCTGGAATTCCTTTGCCATGTTCCAGCTGAGAGCTTCTTCGATGAGGTTTATTCCTTTAAAGGAGGTCCCCAGTTCATCGATCTCCTGTTTGTATTGGGTCTCTTCAATGACACGGGTGATCTCGTTTAAGCTCATATTGAGCATTCTCATATACTCTTCCTTGGGGAGAAGTTGTGCCTTTCTCACCCGCATCCTGGTACATACGTAGATGTACGGCGCAGAGATAATCCTCAAACCAGCCATACTCTAAACCTCCTTATCCAAACAGGATATCGGATGCATCCTTTAACCCGGATTCCCACACTTTTTCAAGGAACGTGCGGTAACTGTAGTCAATCTGCAACTCGCCCCCCTCACCATCGATCAGGATTCCGCCATCGATATCGGCTGGATTTCCCATCTCAAACCCGGCAAATTCAGAATTTTCGGAGAGGAGGGTTTTTACTGCTGCCGTATCACGGGCATTGCAGTGGACTTTTCCTTTTTTGATCTCCTTTTTTGCCTCGGTGAGGAGTTTTTTCAAGGCTTCACGATGGAAGCTTTCAGGGAGGCGGGCAATCTCAGAGCGTGTAGCATCATAGACCTGGTCCAGGAGTGCCTTCTGCGTGTTTAACAGCTCGCGTTTGACCAGAAGATTCGCTGCAGAGGTTTCCTGACCAATAATGTGGGAAACCTGTTTTACTGATTCCGCCTCTGCGGCGAGTTTTATGTCTCCGGCACGCGTGCCGGCGGCTGCAAGGATTTTATCTGTTTCCTGCTTTGACTCTGCACGTATTTTTTCTGCTTCTTTTTTGCCTTTTTCCCTGATTTCTTCAACAACGGCTTCCAGTCCCATTGTCTGCCCCGTATTAGAACAACAGCAGAAGACCGACGACAAGACCGAAAATGACAATTGTTTCCGGAATGACCGTAAGAAGCAGGACAAGCCCGAATACATCCTTGTTTTCTGCCGTAGCACCTACAGCGGCAGAACCAATAGCCATTTCAGCAATTCCTGCCCCGATGCCCGTAAGACCAACTGCCATACCTGCGCCAAGCGCCTTTAATCCAATCTGCGATGCTTTCATCAATTCAACATCTGTAATTACTGCTGCTGCAATTTCTGCTGCCATTTTTAATCCTCCGTAAATCTTCTGTTAAGTCCAAATGGACTGTACTTCTTGCCTCCACCTTTGTAAAATTTGGTGAAGAATTCAACATAATGCAACCTGATTGAATGCAGACCGCCACCGAGAATTCCCAGTGCTGTGTTCAATGCATGACCTATCAGGAAAACGAAGACACCCATTATGATAAAGAGTACCCCGGTAATGGTGATGTTTTCCAGCTGAGGGTCGATCAGCATGCCAATGGCAATGAAATTCACCACCATAGCAATAGCCACTGATGACAATCCCACGGCAACGATACGGGCATATGAAAGGACATGGCTGATAATCGTCGGAAGCTCAACTATTTCGAGTGCCGATTCCCGGGCGATGAATACAATGCCAATAACCAGCATGAGAACCCCCATCACCGATGTAATACTCAGACCCATAATGATCTTTGGCAATCCCGAAAAATCGGGCATGTACGGCATCGCAAACATCGACCAAATCATGAAAAGGATACCCCACATCACCAAAATCCATCCTGCGTTTGCGAGGACTGCTTTTATCCGGTGGGATCCGTGATCCTGTCGTGCATGGTTGACAATCCCCAGCACTCTGCCGAGTGTTATGTGAATAACTCCGATCCACACGGAAAGAATCATCAGTTCGGGTATTGCGGGGCCGTGTCCGGTAGCATGGGCGCCGATATTCAAATGCCGGCTGAACATGATCGGGCTCCATGGAAGGGCGAACCCGAGAAATTCACTATACAGCAATCCGAAGAATATACTTGAAAAACTTGCATTGCGGAGTACCTTGATAAGCTGGGCACCCTCTCCACCTTTCATTACGTTTCTGAGTCCAAGACACATTACAAGAAGAATCAGACCGTAACCCACATCCCCCAGTATCAGCCCGAAAAATAGGGGAAACACGATGGAAAGCATCAGTGTCGGGTCGAGTTCCGAATATTTCGGACGGGAATATACATCCATCAGCATCTGTGTCGGTTTTGCAAACGACGGATTGTTATATTCCACCGGAACGATATCATGTTCATGGTCAACGGGAAGTTCGGTTACGAAAATTTTTCCCGCGGTTACTTTTTCTAGAGCCTGGATTATCGTAGCAACACGGTCTGAGGGAACCCAGCCTTCTGCTACAAAAGTTTCGTTCGTTGTGGCAAACCGAAGTGGTGCTTCTGTCTGCTCAACCTCAACCTTCAGAATCTCTTCACAGGCAACCAGAAAATCAGTCTGCTGACTTTTCAACTCACCAATCTTCCGGTTGGTCTCCTCCTTTTCTATTTTAAGGGCAGAAATCCGGGAAGAATAATACTCAATCCGGGATTGAGGACTTCCTGACTCCTCAGGAATCGCAACCGATTGAAAACCAGCTTCCTGTAAAACGCCTTCTGTCTCACTACAGTGTTTTTTAGGAGTGATGACAATTACAAAATTTTTGTCTTTGCCTTTTACGAAATGCATTTCGTTCGGCACAGACAGTTTTATTTCATGAGCAACGAAGCCTGAGAAAACATCAAATCCCTGATAACCCCGGTATAGTTCCAGATCAATGGGTATTCCTGCAAACGGGGTGATTTCTGAGATTTTTTGTTCGAACTCCTTAACTTGTACCTCGATCTTTGAACGTTTTCCGGTCAGTTCTTCGACCTGGCGTTCAATTTCGGGTAATTCCTGCTCGATTTTTGTTCGGATATCCTTCTGGGAGCGCCTGCCCTGGACTTCGGTATCTTCACCGTTAATCGAGAATGTATTCTCGATCGAACGGATTTTTAAAAGATTTCCTGAAGCTTCGCTTGCTCCGGGCAACGGGGAACCAATTCTGAACCCCTCGTATCCTTCACTTCCGGATTCGACATAATCTTCAATGTGAAACAGGTTATGACGATACAGCTCGGTGATAACCGGAGCCATTTGATCTTTTGAAGCGACAATAAGCAGTCTGCTCATCTGCTTAGGCGTTAACATGCAGCTGCTCCTTAAACCGCACAACCAGCAGTTGCACCGCTTTTGAAAGGTTCTTTGTACCTTTCTCCTTTAAAGCTTCTGCGCGCTGATTGCCATTTTTTATAATTTCAGCGTGCTTAAGTGCTGCCTGGTGCCGTGCTTCCTCCAGCTTCAGCTTTTTGTATTGTTCAGCATTGCTTTGCGCTTTTGTAACCAGATTGTCAGCTTCCAGCTCAGCCTGAGAATGCCTGTGCCTCTTCTCTTCCTGGGCCGCAGTGATTGTTTTTTGGTATTCTTCTTCTGTTTTTTTGATGTCTCGTAGGACCTCAGTCTTCATCCAACCCTCCTTTCACGGCAGTACAATAGTTGGTAAAAAAAACAATATATGTATTGTTATTTACTTCTAAAAGTTAGATCATCAACGGGAAAATAATACAATTTTTTTTAAAAAAATTCAGAAAAATTTTGCTTCTATTTTGAATTTTACATGCTGGACCGAAATATCATGCTGCAGTGGGGATATATCGACTCCCCCCTCATTTCCTTTCAGGGTCATTCCTGATAATTCCCCGCTCGAACATATAAGATGCTGATCCGGATGTGTCCCTCTCTGTATTGAACAGCTGGTAAAAATTTCAGATCCGACAGAGACAACATAGGAAATGCGTCGTGACCCGGGATGGTTTTTGGGCAATACCAACAACGGGACATGGAAGATCCGGACGAGGTCGGTTAGCATGAGGGCAGGCTCGACAGGCCCGCCCTCCGGAGCTGAAACAACCACGAGATCCCCCTCTTCGACACCCTGACAGAACTCATCGTGGATTGTTTCTATGCAGAGCCCAAACCTGCTCGTTACCTTTGCAACGAGTAAAAAAGATTGTTTTCCCCTGATAAGCAGTAGCTCATCACCAAGGGTGTATTTCATGCATTAGCCACGTCATCTGACTGGCAGCTGGGACAGATGGGTTTCTTACCGATGCCTTTGAACCGCTCACCGCATTCATTGCAACGGTAATCCTTCCCCTGAACGCGATCCGGGGGAAGATCAATATCTACAGGTCCACCAACAGTACACATCTCCACATCACCTCATTACGAAATATATCCGACATTATTTAATTCTATCTTACATCGGCATTCTTTTATTTACATTAACTACCAGGTTACGAGGGAAGTGGGATCTTTTTTAAATGTTTTTTTTAAATTGTAATTCCAAGAATATTCAGTAAAACAAGAATGCATACACCCGGAAGTCCTCCGACTGCACATATCAGTAATGTCGCAAGAGAATACCCAAGATCTGGTTTGCCCATCCATTGCATGACATGGAGAAAATTCATAAAAAACAATACGATTATTCCCAAAATGGCGTTTACGAGAAGGACCGTGAATTGTTTTACCAGGTACCAGACGACTGCGATAATTGCCACGATGAGAAGTATTGCAACCAGCACGTCACTCATGATTTTTCCTACTTACCGATAATACGCTGTTTATTAATTTTTATCGAAGGCAGAATCATTGATCCAATAGCCCGTGATTCTTTGCTCAACCCGGAGATCGTATGATGCAGATCGAATACATTTCCTGAAAGCATTGCACTCCGTATGGGTGTTTCAAACACCCCACCCTCCATCAGGAATGCATTGGAAAGCTCGACAGAAAAATCACCGCTCATCGGGTTAGCAGTATGAGCTCCGACAACATTGTGTACATAAAGCACCCGTTCATCAGCAACATCGCTTCGTTTCCCGTCAACGATAAAATTATGATGCCCTATTGACGGTAAACCTCCGAACCCCCCTCTGATTGCACTTGCAGTGCTTGTTTTGCCGAAACGATACGCCGTTTTGAGATCATACGCAAAGGTTTCCAGAATTCCGTCCCTGATAAAATCGATCCGACGTGTTGGGGTACCCTCGGCATCCCAGTGAACACTTCCGTTCGCCTTGTTTAAAAGGGGGTCATCATACATGGTAATTGTCGGATCAGCAACAACTTTGCCAAGGGATTGCGACAACCGGGATCTCCCGGCATGTACATTTCGTCCACTCAGTGCCGGAACAAATACATTCCCGAGAAGTTCCCCATAAGCGAGAGGTGAGAGCAGGATATCATACTCCCCGGTGGGGATATCTTTTCCATTATCAGATTCTGAAGCAAAGAATGTCGCTCTTTCTCCGATAAAAACTGGATCTACCTTGTTCAGGAAGCAGGAGTGATCAAACTCATACCCGGTAGACTGCCCGTGAATCGCTTCCAGAGAAAGAGAGACTCCCGTGTGCTGGTTAGTATACCTGACGCCGTTGCTATTTGCAAGGGTTACTGTGCCGGACGAGAGTGAGGCCGAACCGGCAGTTACCTCTGCAGGATGCTGCCCGGCGCCTTCAAGCATCTTTCCGATGAGATCGACAACAACCGGGGGTTCAATCATGATCGTGGGATCAAATGAGAGTGGAGTCCGGGAAAGGGGTACGCTTTCAGGAAGCCCTTTCCACTCCTGGGGGGTTGCAAGTTTTCCACTTGCAATTGCAGCGTCCAGGCATTGCTTCCATTGGGCAGGATTGTTTGTTCCCGATGATCCTATCCTTCCCTTATGAATAGTACGGATGCCAAGACCACAGTCCACGGATGTCGTGGCCAGATTTATCTTATTTTTTTTCAGATCGGCAGAGACTGATGTTCCCTCGACATAAAAAACCTCAACTTCGTCGACGGTTTTTTGCCCTTCACTGAGTAATTGCTCAATCCACTCCACTGCCACCCACCACCGCATCACACAGGAGTATATAAGGTGCCCCGTCACTCACGGGAACACTCTGACCACCTTTTCCGCAATACCCCGGACTCATGGTGCGAATATTTCCGCACAGAGAGATTCCGTGGAGTGTTTTTAAGATCTCCCCGGATAGCGAGACGTCCCTCACCATCGTGGTACATTCACCATTTTCAATCAGGTAGCCGTACTCCGCATTGAACTGGAATATTCCCCTGCCAGGATCGACCTGCCCTCCACGTGAACCTTTGAGAAAGATTCCGTCACGGCATTCTTCAAAAATCTCATGTTGCGTTGCATCACCGGTTTCAATGTAAGTATTGCTCATCCGGACGAGCGGGGGTTCACCCGGCATTGCCCGTGCATGGCCGGCATTTCCATTTCCCACAGATGACAGAGTTTCACGATTGTGGAGAAAGGCGTTGATTACGCCCTTTTTGATAATTTCCGTCCGGCATACTGCTACACCCTCAGCATCAACCGGATCAAAACCGAATTCGAACATCCCGGGGTCATCGATAATTGTCAGATTATCGTTCCCTATTTTCTGTCCGGTTTTTCCCTTCAGGACCGAGTTGCCTTCCTGGACCAGATCACCTTCACTTGCATGGCCAACAGCTTCATGAGCAAATACACCCGCTAATTCCGGGTCCAGCACGGCCCGCATTTTCCCGCTTTTTGCACTACCTGCATCAAGAAGGGCAACTGCAAGTTCAGCAGCCTTTTTTCCCGTTGACTGCTGGTGGCGGAGGTTGAATCCGTGAATTGAATGCTCGCGTTCGTATCCCATCTGGATATTTCCGTTCCGTGAAGCAACAGCCAGAATATTAAACCCGGATCGACACATTTCGTATGAGTATTCATTTTCTGAACTATCCGTGAACCGGACATGCTCAATTTTTTCTATGAGATTTGCCCTCCGGTTCACAACCAAAGGATGCCGGGCGGCCATTTCTATTTCGGAAAGCATCGATGATTTCTCCTCAATGCTTACATCACGGGGATCTTCTTTCATGGGCGGCACAGCGAGCATCCCGTGCGGGGCATCACCAAGGATAACCTTTTGCTGGGTGATTCGGGCAAGCCTGCACGCGGACTCGAGGATTGCATCAAATTTTTTTCCGGTACAGGGAGAGTAATTATCGATCTGGAGAACCCCCCAGCCGGTTTTACTGAGCACTCTTACCACGGCTTTATTGAAAAATGATGTACCTGCTGATTCCACAACGCCGTTATCGATATCAATGTGGGTAACCTGCCCGGTTACATGCCGGAGATCGTAGTAATGTATACCGGGCATCTTCCTCAGGCCATCGTCTGGTTGATTGTCGTTATTTCCGGCATTATTGTCGTCGATCTCATTGCCATCTTTTTGAGTTTTGAAAGGAATCCATCGGCATTTTCCGGGACCAGTGCATACTTGAGGACATCATCAATGGTGTCCATGGGCAGGATCGTAACAAGGGGCTTATACCGCTCTTCAATCAATACATCCCCGATATTCATCCGGGGAATAAGTACTGTTTTAATTCCCGCTTTTGCGGCCGCTTCAATTTTATAGGTTACTCCACCAACAGGAAGGACATCTCCACGTACTGAAAGGGAGCCGGTCATGGCGATGTCCTGCCGAATGGGAATTCCCTCAATTGCGCTTATTACTGCAGTCGCAATGCTGATTGAGGCTGAATCTCCTTCCGCGCCGTATGTACCAATAAACTGGATATGGACATCCATGTTTTTGATATCCTTTCCCGTGAATTTTTTTATTAATGCACTGACATTTTTGATGGACTGCTGGGCAATAGATTCCTCATCCTTCAGCCAGGGTTCCTGACGTTTCCCGGATACACCGGTAGCAATGATCTGTCCACTCTCACCTTGTGCCGGGGTTACCTCGGCCATTATGGGGAGAACGGATCCGGCATCATTTCCTGTCACCGCAAGACCATTGACGCGCCCGACACGGGTTCCTTCCACAATGGTCATCTCATATTCCCTGAGATGCTGGGTAATTTCATCAGATACCTGATCCTCAATCGATCGTGCAGTCTTCTTTGCAGTTATTACATGGACGGAGGTTGTCAGGGCAGCATTTTCCTGCCGGGCTATGTCTCCTGCAACACGGATCAGTCCACCCATGTCCCGCAGCTTTAACGTCAGATGCCCTTTACGGTTCGATCGCCGTTTCGCTTCACGGATTATTTCATCGATAGCACTCTGGTCGAAGTGTGGGATCTTCGCGTCATTTTTCACTTCCTGTGCAATAAAGCGAATATATTTTTGGCGATTCTCCTCATTGTCCTCCATGCTCTCCGACATATAGACTTCGTACCCATACCCACGGATACGGGAACGGAGTGCGGGGTGCATCCCTTTGATAGCATCAAGGTTTCCTGCAGCAACCATCACAAACTTGCAGGGCACTGGTTCAGTACGGACCATCGCTCCACTCGAGCGTTCACTCTGACCGGTTATGGGGAATTCTCCTTCCTGAAGCGCAGTGAGCAGGTTCTGTTGGGAGTGCGGGTCCAGAGTGTTGATTTCATCAATGAAAAGCACACCGCCATGCGCCCGGTGGATAGCCCCGACTTCAACGCGGTCATGCGCCGGGGTTTCCAGTCCTCCGCTCTGGAATGGATCGTGCCGTACGTCACCGAGCAGAGCTCCGGCATGAGACCCTGTACCGTCAATAAAGGGAGCAATATTTTTGGTATCATTGGAAACGAGAAGTTTTGGGACCATCGCTTCCTCCCGAGGAGTTGTATACCGTAATGCCATGAAAACAAATGCAGCAGCAATAATCCCCATCAGCCACTGGAAGGTAATGAAGGCGTAGCCAATGATACCAATGAGAAGGAGCATAAGAAGGGTATTCCGGAACTGGATTTTTTTCTTGGCTTCTGCTTTGTGGGCTGCAACGATCTGCTTGCCCCGCCCTCCGCTCACGGTTCTGATCACCGGGTTATTGGAATCATCAGAATTTGGGTATGCGAGAATATCCTGAAGCTCTTCTTTTGGCAAAATCTCGGCCATTCCCTTGGCCAGCATCGACTTTCCCGTTCCCGGGCTTCCTATCATCATGACGTGGCGACGCTGGATTGCTGCCTTTTTAATGACTTCAACCGCATGTTCCTGACCGATAACCTGATCGATCAGCTTTTCTGGTATTTCGATCTGGGATGACGTCGCTTCCACACCCTCAGTGTGCGCAACCTCATGAATGGTTTCTGGAATTTGTCCTTCGTCTTTCTGCGGTGATGGTTGTTCAGAAATTTCCATTGCGATATATACCTCTTTTACTCCGGGAGTTTTCATATGAATTGTTGCATGATAGTTTAAGTACTTTCAGCTGATTACACCGGAAGGAAGTAAAATATATGGTGAGATTCCGTACTGTTCATTGCCTAAAAAAGTACAATACATAAGTTGTAGAATAATATTGAAAGAGGGAACACCCCCACCTCAGATGTAGGAAGGTATTATGAAGGTCATCTGCACTGAAAAATCCCAAATACTTGCCACCAGCCTTGCACAGGCACTAAAAACCACCGTCGTTGAAGTAAAATATTCCCGTTTTCCTGATGGAGAGCAGTTCCTGATTACCGGTGAACTGGATAATGAGACCATAATTGTCGGGAGTGTGGTGGATGATCACTCGCTTGTCCAGTTAATCCTTTTAATCGATGCCTGTGACAGTTCCAGTAACCATCTTGTGTTGCCATATATGGGGTATGCCCGGCAGGACAAGCGGTTCAGGCAGGGGGAACCCATCAGTGCACGAGCTATTGCACAAGTGCTTAGTAGAGGGATTTTGGAAATTATTACGGTAAATATCCATGAAAAAGAAGTAATGAACTACTTCGGAGTACCCGCAAGAAATATTTCACTTGCACATGACATTGGTTCATATATAAAAACCTTAAATCTTAGTAATCCCCTGATTCTTGCTCCTGACGAAGGGGCACTTACTTTTGCTCAAGAGGTTGCATCTGCAGGAGGGTGGGATTTTGATCACCTCGAAAAAACACGTGTCAGTGGAAATGAGGTGAAGATGACCCCTAAACAATTATGTGCTGTAGAAAGGTCCGTGGTTATTGTCGATGACATCATCTCAACCGGTGGGACCATCGCCACTGCTTCTTCAATGCTCTACCAGCAGGGTGCAAAAGACGTATTCGCTGCATGTGTGCATGGGGTTCTTTCAGGGGGAGCGTATGTCCATCTTATGGATGCGGGAATCCGTAAGGTAATATGCAGCAATACCATAGAACGCGGGTGCAGCGTGGTATCCGCGGCAGATAGTATTGCCACTGCACTCAAACGATGCTGAATATTGACGGTTCATTTGGTGAGGGAGGTGGACAACTCGTCCGGAATGCCGTAGCGCTGTCTGCGATTTCTGGACAACCGGTAACGATCTCCCGAATCAGGGAATCAAGACAAAATCAGGGGCTGGCAGCACAGCATATTGCCGCAATAAAAGCAGTTGCATATACCTGTGATGCCGAGTGCAGGGGTATCTCCCCGGGTTCAGGTACAGTTATATTTTCCCCGCGAGAGCTGAAATGTCGCGAGGTTTCCGTGACCGTTGGAACTGCCGGAAGCATCCCGCTCGTCATCCAGGCCTGGCTTTCCGTGGCTCTGTGTGCAGGAGGAATACTTCATATTGCCGGGGGAACCGAAGTTTTAAGGAGCCCGACTATCGATTACCTTGATCATGTTCTTGGGCCTGTCCTGCGATCCTCTGGTGCCAGAATAGCACTGGATATCCACAAACGGGGCTATTTTCCTGAGGGAGGGGGTGAGGTGACCGTCAGAGTAGAGCACAAGAAGATGTCACCAGTCGTACCTGATGATGATAAAGACCTTCCCTGCTGCATATTTTCCTGTTCATCCAACCTCCCGGATCATGTCACAGAAAGACAGGCATCCGCTGCTGAGGTCCACATCTCTTCAGGGATTGGAGAGCACTGCACAATCCGCCTCGACCGCCGAACCGGGCCAAGTACCGGGAGTTCCTGCACTACCTGTAAAGGGGCAAAGGGGGGAATTGCACTCGGTAAACGGGGTCTTCCGGCTGAAGAGGTCGGCAGGAGAGCAGCAAGCGCCCTGCTTACTGAAGTCAGAAACCCGGGAACTGTGGATGTCCATATGTCGGACCAACTGCTGGTTCCGCTTGCACTATTTGGGGGCTCTTTTTCAACAAGTACCCTGACATCCCATGCTGAAACGGTATGCTGGCTCCTTTCCAGGTTTGGATACGAGATACAGTTGCGCCAAGGCATTCCAATGGAGTTTTCTGTATGAAATACATCGTTGACACCTCGTTCTTTTTTTATGATCTGACAATTGACGGGGAACTGTATACCACCCGGTCCGTGGTTAATGAGCTCAGGGATCTGCGTTCAAAGAGCCGGTTTGATGTGCTGTGCGAACAAGGGCTCACACTGGTCATACCCTCATCAGGAAACATTGAAAAGGTAAAAATCGCGGCAAAAAAAAGTGGCGATACCGGTATAATCTCCGGTACTGATTGTGACCTTCTTGCAGTTGCTCTCGATCTCAATGCCGCTCTCTACACTGATGATTTTGCTATCCAGAATGTAGCATGTGTCCTTGGGGTGCAGACAATTTCAATGAACCAGCGAAAGGCAAAACGCATTCACTGGAAATACCGGTGTAGTGGCTGTGGCAGATATTTCGATCATGACGGCGAATGTCTCATCTGTGGCTCGATAATTAAAAGAAAACTTAAATAGATTACGGCGAATCTTTTTCCCATGTCTTCCCTTGACGATCTGATTGGCAGGGCAAAAATGCTTCTTGCTGAGGGACATAGTCCGGGTCAGATTGCAGATGAACTATCCCTTTCCATGGAAACCGTTACTTGGCTGCTCACGCAGGGAAAGGGGACGGCCGCCCCAAAAGATGTCCACATAGACTGGACTGCCGTCAGCAGCCACGCCCCGTTACTCGAAGAAACCGCACTGATGCTTCTTCAGAGGTATTATGGAGATCAGACTGATGAGCGCATTTCATCACCGGCTGCAGGAGTTATTGTAGGTATTGCCCTTTCGGGGATCCCGATTGCGACTATCATTGCAGTGCAGGAAGCGGCCAAACTTGCAATCTATCACCCTGCAAAGCAGAGCCAGAGTGAGCACCCGATGGGGTCTATCAGCGGAAATTTTGCTGCAATCGGCGGGGAGCATTGTATCATCGTTGATGATACAATTACTTCTGGCAATACCATGCGTGAAGTAGTGAAATATTTAAAGAAGCACCATGCAATACCAATAGCTATCTGGGTCATATTCGATAAGCGCGGTATCAAAGATATTGATGGTGTACCAGTCTATTCACTCTTTAAAATATCACGCATTGACTGATCAATTCTTTTTTTCAGGAACTGAACACAGAATATTTATATAGAAGTTCAATTCCACCTTTTACAACATCGGAGGATCCATTATGCAATCTGGACAACAAATTATCATATTAAAAGAAAATGTAGAGCGTAATACCGGGAAAGAAGCCCAGCGCTCGAACATCGCAGCAGCAAAAGCAATCGCTGGAGCTGTCAAGTCAACACTTGGTCCACGGGGTATGGACAAGATGCTTGTAGATTCAACCGGGGACATCGTGATCACTAATGATGGCGCCACTATACTGAGTGAAATTGCTGTGCAGCACCCTGGTGCAAAAATGGTAATAGAAGTCGCTCGGACCCAGGACGAGGAGGTCGGCGACGGAACAACTACTGCTGTCGTCATTGTTGGGGCGCTCATGGAGCAGGCTGAGGGAATGCTCGAACAGGGTATTCATCCAACGGTGATCGCACAGGGATATCGCATGGGCATGGAAAAAGCACTCGAGATCGTAAACAGCCTCTCGCTCAGGGTTGACCCAACTGATCGCAAAACCCTCTTTAAAATCGTGGACACCGCAATAACCGGCAAATCGATCGAGTCCGTGAAAACCAAGCTTGATGGCATTATTGTTGATGCTGTAATGGCAGTGGCTGAAAAAACCAACGGAAAAATCATTGTCGATGAAGAAGATGTGATGATCAAGAAGCAGAAAGGACAGGCAATGGATGATGCTGAGTTGATCCGCGGTATTGTCATTGACAAGAAGCGCATCAACGAGGGCATGCCAAAAAAGGTGGCAAAAGCCAAAGTCGCTTTGATTGCAACGCCGCTGGAGATCACAAAAACCCAGGTTAAGGCAAAGATCAAGATTACAAGTGCTGATCAGATTACTGCCTTTTCTGAGCAGGAACGCGATACACTCAAAAAACTTTCTGATTCAATCATCGGAAGCGGTGCGAATGTTCTTTTATGCCAGAAGGGTATTGCAGATTCGGTCCAGTTCTATCTGGCCAAGAGCGGAATTCTGGCCATTGAGGATGTACCGGAAAGTGATATGAAATATGCAGCACGTTCATTGCACGCAACTATTGTGAACAAACCAGAAGCACTCACAGCAAAGGATCTGGGCACGGCAGACCTTGTAGAAGAAGACTCCGATGCCAACATCACCCGGATATCAGGATGTAAAAATCCCAAGTCGATAACAATCCTGCTCCGTGGTTCAAGCGATTATCTCCTTGACGAACTCGAACGCGCCGTAGTTGACGGAACCCGCGTGGTCATGGACGCCATGGAAGATGGCACGTATGTTGTTGGTGGCGGTGCAGTTGAGACAGAACTCTTAATGAATATCCGGGATTACGCTTCAACTGTCGGTGGACGAGTCCAGCTTGCCATTGAAGCATATGCAGCAGCATTTGAATCGATTCCCCGGGCCCTTGCGGAGAACTCAGGATACAACCCCATTGACAAAATTGTCGAACTCAAGAATGCACATTCAAAGGGGAAGAAGAATGCGGGATTGAACGTTTACGATGGGACGATAATAGATATGCTCGCAGAAGGTGTCACTCGAACCCCTGAGATCAAAACGCCAGTCCATACAGAGCGCATCAGAGACCGCAGTCATGCTCATCCGTGTGGATGACATGATGATCACCCAGTCAAAATCGCCCGGCATGGGCGGCGCTCCCGGAGCATTCTGAAAAAATCAGTTGTGAAATGAAGAGGGAAGATTGCTACCCCTCTCAATAATTTTTTATGGTATTTTCTGGTAAAATACCGGTATTTCTGAAGAGTCGCACGTTATACTAATCTATCCTGATTTTATGGCTGAAATATATGCGCCTTGGGATACCAGAAAGATAAAAAAACCATGATTTGAAGTAACCATCAGATAACTATTAGAGCAATTGATGAAAAAAATATCAGAACCGGGTGCCGAGGTAGTCTAGCCCGGGAAGGCGGTAGCCTCGAAAGCTACTGGCGCTTCGCGCCTCGGGAGTTCAAATCTCCCCCTCGGCGTATTATGTATTTTTACATTCCTACAACCCGCATTTTTTTAATCCCAATTCATTTTTTCATACCCGTTATCATTTTTTACTCCTATGGATTACATATATTTCAGAAGATTACCGGATACCCCCATCCAAAAGATATCCAGTGCGTTGCGTTTTTAAAAATACGCATGATTTTGTAGTGAATTCTCAAAAAAATGAAAATTTAAAGATATTTAATTTTATGTTGGAAAAAAAAATTTATATAATACCTATCCATAGTATAATGATACCAAGTACTGTTCGCTTAGATAAATTGGGAGCGACAGCACATGAATTATTTGAACAAAAAACCTGATCAGGACTGGTGAGCCACAATGATTCGAATAAAGAAAAATAAACCACAGATTTCGCCAGAAATAAAAACATTTCGCGTAATACGAAGGCTAAATCAGAATCGTACCTATATACCTCTCAAAATTGGAATAATTGCCGGATATATTGTATTAGGTATGCTATCCGCTTCCACATCCATGTTCGGGATACTTATCGGTGCAATGCTCCGGATAGCCGGGTTATAATTTTTTTAGAATTCTTTTCATGGTTTTCTGCCTTTTAAAATTTTTTAATTGTCAGGAAAGATCAATATTCGATAGATTCCGGCGACGCAGATTGAGCAAACGACGGGGTTTTTTGTATTTACAAGAACGTGCTTGCAGGTTCATGTTTTTTATTCAGTATCGTAATTGATACGTAGAAAAAAAATATCAGGTTCTCGCCAGGTACTCGATGAAGGACTCACAAAATTGAGCGCGTATCAATTCCTGGCCTACTCATCCTTCAACAATGACAGTTCCATGCATATCCGGGTGAATTGAACAAATGTAATCATAAACCCCGGGTTTGTCAAATTTCTGACTCCCGGATTGACTGGATGCCAGGAGAACCGACGAAAAATGCGTGTCAGAAAACTGGATATTGTGCGGAACTGAATCCTGATTCACCCAACGGACTGTTGATCCCACCTTCACGGTAATATTTGCGGGATCGAATGCTAACTTTTTGATCCTGATAGTATTGTCAGATACCGTGGCGGTTTTTGGCAGGGTCGGTGTTGACACAACCGTTTGTGATTCTGCCGTGGTCGGAGGTGTGGTGATGGTAGTCTGTCGATTGAGAAGGGGTCGGTGTCTGGGTGCATCCACAGACTGCAATCAGGATAATAGTGATGACCAAAAGAATGATACCTTTTTTCATAGATTATTCTCCACTGATTCCTATATAAGATCGAATGCTTCTGGCAATGAGCGTTTGCAGGGACCGGAATCTTCCAGAATCGAAACAGGTACACGTTTCATAACATTCATGAACTCCTCTACATGATAGTGGTCAGACAAGGACAGATCAGAAAGAAGCTCCGGCGAAAGAGCGCTGGTAAATTTCCAGTCCTCTGCATGGGGTATTGGGAGAATTGCCCTTATTTCATCCTTCTCCATATTCTGGATTTCTTTTAATACACGCAGGACACGTTGCCCCATACCTTCTTTTCCTGCACGCATTACTTTAATAATAAAATCGTTATACTTCACCTGAGCCTTGCCCCCCAGCCGGTGCTGTAGGAGCAGTGTAAGCAACCGGTTAAACCTGCTCCCGGAAAAAGAAAAAATGAGAACCTCTGTCCCCTTTATACCTTTTCGTTCAACAACATGCAATCCATCCTCACCCAGTCCTTCAGGTATTTTTGCGAGCAACGCCCTCATAACCTCCTGCTCATGCTCAAGAAGGGGAAGCGTTGATCCCCCCCATGCACATATTCTCTGAACCATCTGACACACAAGGGGGGAGAAGCCGCTTTCACCGGCACTGGTCCAGAAAATACGGGAAGTATCTGATCCGCTTGGTACCACGACTACAATATTATGTCCTTCATCGCACTTCACCATCGACCAGTTGCGTCCGCCAAGCGAGATTTCTTCTGAGTTTTTGCTGTTGACGAACCGTGCATCCAGCTTCCCTATCATTTCACCATCAGGTGTAACGGCACGGTACTCCCCGCCACCGCTGATTACAGAATAGAGATCCTTCCAGTTTGAACGCCCGAATACCCGCTCAGCCTCAGTCCCCAGCATCACCATCTCTCCATCGGTAGTGACAAACTCCATTTTTATAAGATGGGATATAATCTGATCCAGAATCTCAGGTTCAATATCCCTGAATACGGGATAAGAGAGTACCGATACTGCCAGATCTTTGCGGCTTGCCCGGGAATGGTTATACAGATACAGGAAAATCTGCTGGAGCAAAACGTTATAAGGTTTTTTGGGGGGGGCGAGGTTTTCCACTTCTTTCCGGATAGCACATTCTATAATCGCAACACTACACATCAATTCACACGGGTTCTGGAGCACCCATGCCACATACGCGGATTTTCCACGCCGTCCACTTCGTCCCATACGCTGGAGGAAAGAAGAGACAGAATTTGGAGGACCAACCTGTACGACCACATCAAGGTCACCAATATCGATGCCGAGTTCCAGTGTGCTTGTGCAGATGATGCAGGCACCTTCCGGAGAGGAGAATGCTTCTTCTGACACTTTTTTAGTTGCTGGAGAGATTGAGGAGTGATGTATGTGAAGATTTCGTATCCTTCCACACCCTGCCTTCATGAGTTTTTCTGCAATGCTCCTGCTGTTAACAAAGACGAGCGCCTTCTTCTTGTTCACGATGCGTACGAGAGCATCGATCCGGCCTGATTCTTCAGGCTCGACAATAAAAAGGAACTGTTTCTCTTTCGGGGGTGATGGAACTTCAACGAGTTCCGCATCATGCCGGCTATCAGACAGCCATTCAAGCACTTCTTCTGGATTCCCCGCTGTTGCTGAAAGTCCGATCCGCTGTATCGGTCTTTTCGCGATTCGATCCATCCGGGTGAGTAATACCTTAAGATGTACGCCTCGTTCTGACTCAACAAATGCATGAAGTTCATCAATGATTATAGACCTTACCTGCCGGAGATCCGAGGATAGTTTTTTTTCCTGGAGCAGAACTTCGAGAGATTCAGGCGTAATCATAAGAAACTGGGGGGGTTCTCCATCATTCCATGAGCGATCGCCCTTCGGCACATCACCATGCCATTTCATCACGGACAATGATGTCGGTACACAAAAAGTCCTGAAGCGTTCCTCCTGATCATTGATCAGCGCTTTTAAAGGAGAGATGTAGAGACAGGTAACGCCCCTTCTGCCATTTTTCAGGATGTCATCGATGACCGGGATTAGTGCTGCCTCAGACTTCCCTCCGGCAGTTGGTGCAATCACGAGCACATCATTTCCCCTGACTACCGCTGAATATGTCTGCTCCTGCACTTCACGGAGCTCAGTCCAGTCCAGTCTTTGTGCAAGCACCTGCTGGAGGGATTCATGGAGCGTTGAAAATACTGATGACACGTTTTCAGTTAAAAGTAGTACCTGACGCATTATGGTCTTTCCGGGTCATTTTTGGGACTGAAGGAGTATATGGAGTTAAAAATTGTAAATGCGAATCTATATATACAAAAATTTTCAGAAAATAATCCGGTAAATAATGATATCAACATGGGTTTGCAATTCCGTTTTCTCTTCAAGCCCATTTTTCTTCGCATTTAGATAGGGGATCCGAATAACACCGGTTCCCCGTGTAATGTCGTGATACAGAGTTTACCAGAGGTTTTTATATGTTTCTTGGAATCCCTGACCCTCAGATAATAATTGGCTATGGTCTTGCCATCGGTCTGACGTTGGCATGCATTGTGTACGGGTGGTTATACTGGAACAGTAACGGAGATGATCATGGCAGTTGACCCAATCATTACTACCGCGTTTGTACTGTTGTATATCGGCATCACGCTCGTCATCGGTTATATGGGTTACCGCCAGACAAAGAACAGTGATGACTACCTTGTCGCAGGACGGAACAGCCACCCGATCGTTATCGCACTTTCTTACGGTGCAACTTTTATCAGCACATCTGCCATCGTTGGTTTCGGCGGGGTTGCTGCTAACCTTGGCATGGGGCTGATCTGGCTCACCGTTCTGAATATTGGCTTGGGAATCCTGATCGCTTTCGTGGTATTCGGTAAAAAGACCCGGGAGATCGGTCAGCGTTTGAATGCTGTCACGTATCCTGATCTCATGGGTAAGATCTACAAATCACCGTTAATGCAGTATATCAGCGGGATGATCATCGTTGTTTCGATGCCGCTGTATACCGCTGCCATCCTGATCGGTGGTGCCCGGTTCCTTGAGCCTACGTTAAATCTCCCTTATAATTACGCGTTGCTAATCTTTGCCGCCATTGTTGCACTCTATGTGGTGTTTGGCGGGCTGATCGCGGTCATGTATACCGACGCCTTCCAGGGACTTATCATGCTGGTAGGTATGAGTGTGCTGCTCGTACTGACCTACGTATATCTTGGCGGTGTGACTGCTGCCCATACAACACTTACCTCCATGTCAGACCTCGTACCATCCGCACTCGCTGCGCAGGGTATGACCGGATGGACTTCCATGCCGTCCCTGGGCTCACCGATCTGGTGGACCCTGATCTCGACACTGGTACTCGGTGTGGGTATCGGTGTCCTCGCTCAACCCCAGCTTGTTGTCCGGTTCATGACTGCAAAGGACGATAAATCCTTAAACCGTGCTGTTGCAATGGGTGCCCCATGGCTCCTCATGATGACCGGGGTTGCATTCACTGTCGGTGCTTTGACCAACGTGTATTTTTATCAGCAAACCGGAAAGCTCGCCATTGATGCCGCGGGGGGCAATGTCGATGCGATCATCCCGGTCTATATCAATATGGCGATGCCGGATATCTTTGTGATCGTATTCATGCTTACCCTGCTGTCTGCCGCCATGTCAACTTTGAGCGGTCTCTACCATGCTATGGGAACGGCACTGATTTGTGATATCTGGGGCAGGGGCAGAGCCTGCGCTCTGTCCATGAAGGCAAACCAGATTGGAGTTATTATCATGATGGTAGCAAGCGTTGCGCTTGCATTCGTTATGCCCACAAATATCATCGCCCGGGCAACTGCTATGTTCATGGGGCTCTGCGCCGCCGCATTCCTCCCGGCATTTGCTGCCGCGGTTTATGCCAGGAATCCATCGAAAAATGCTGCACTCTGGAGTATGGTATCCGGGGCTGTCGTCTGGTTCCTCTGGACAGCCTTTATCCATGCAGCGGAATCAAAACCACTCGGTCTCTGCCAGCTGCTGTTTGGTATGCCGGCCCTCCTGCCACTTCCATGGACAGTTATTGATCCGATTATTATCGCTTTGCCAATTTCAGCAGTAATTATGATACTTATACAGTGGCAGTCCGAAAAGCAGAAATCATCTGGATCTGCAGCGACTACCGAATAATCCATATAATCCATATGAAATTATCTGCAGGTGGAAAATCCGGTCATCTGCCCAAGAGAAACTTTTTTTGTTCAGAAAAACGAGAAATAACCATGGATCTTGCACAAAAAAAATGCACTACCTATAGGGTGGGATCTCCGCCATTGACAAGAAAGGAGATATTTGAGCTCCTTGGGGAAGTGCCCGGGTGGTCGGTCGAAAATGGTCACCTTACCAGGATTTTTGAGCTCGATGGGAGCGGACGGTGCGTTGAGTTTTTTAACGAGGTTATCGCTCTATCCACCGAAGAGGGGCATATTCCGGATGTCTGCATGAAAGAGTCAAGGTTCGTCGAGATCACCTATTACACATATCCTGCAGGGGGATTGACGTTAAATGATTTTATTATGGCAGCAAAACTGAACGCACGCGGATAATTCAATACATTGATAATCACTGGATTTTTTTATTTTATGTTAAATTTTTTAACAATTTTTTCACGTAATGCTTCTTTTGGATATGCCCCGATAATCCGGTCTACCAGCTGACCATTTGAAAAAAGCATAATGGAGGGTATTGCGGTAATGTTGAACTGCATTGCGAGATGCCGGTTATCTTCGGTATTACACTTGCCGAAAGTAACTTTCCCTGAGAACTCCTTGGACAATTCTTCAAGGACAATTCCCACCCTGCGGCACGGAGCACACCATTCCGCCCAGAAATCCAGAACCACAAAGGGATGCGTCCTGATAAATTCCTGGAAATGTATCTCGTCAACCTGAGTAACCTCCGCTTTAACCGTATGTTTCATTCTTTCTTTCAGCTCCTGTATCCGCTTCTCCCGTATCCGGCTGATCTCATCATCCATAATTCTCTGTAGATAATAGAGTAATTAAATCTCCCCAAGAGAGATACAACTGCTGGAAAAACTGAAGAAAACTATATCAGCGCGTGTCGACTATATTATAACCCTGATTATAGGAGCGAGGTAGGGTAGTCAGGATATCCCGACGGGCTCATAACCCGTAGATCGATGGTTCAAATCCATCCCTCGCTACTGGTTCTTTTGACAAATCTGTTTAAATTTCGTTCTATCATCGATGTTGATTCACTTCCACGCGAGTCTCAAAATTGATCCCGGGACATGTAAAAGAATTTTTTATTGTGTTCAGAATATCGTAAGAAAGGGGGAGTGAGTGCGGAATTACAGCACAAATCCTCCCAATCATGTGGCGATATCTTATTGACGGTCCAGGGGAATTAACGGGAATTTATGCTTTTTAGTGCGACTGTGACGATGAATGTCCGGTTCTTGAAAACCACATCGACATCGGAAAAACCGCACTCGTGCAGCCATTGCAGCTGTCCGGATAATTTATCGTTCCGGTCAAGGGTGTCACGGCGCCTGAGGATCTCCATATATTCTCCTTTGCTCAAAGGCCCGTTCCGTAGGAACTCATTCCAGTAATCGAGATACTTTTGTCGGAAATAAATGGTCTCACCATCTGCCTGGTCTGCATTGATAAAAAGCCCACCGGCATAGAGAGCGGAAAAGATTCTCTCAAAGAGCCGGTGTTTGTCCTCTCTGGAGAGATGATGTATTGAAAGTGCAGAACAAACAATATTGTACGGACCTTCCAGCTCCGCTTTGCTATAATCACTGACCACATACCTGATGTTTTCCCGGCCGGAGAACCGTTGCCTGGCCACATCAAGCATATTTTCCGAAATATCCATCAGGGTCAGTGTTGCTCCAGGGAATTTCTGCAGCATGAGTGCACTCAACAGCCCTGTTCCTGCACCTATGTCGAGGATTGCGGGGTTTTTCTCCGGGGATTCTGCTGCCCAGACCGCAGCGCTGTAATACAACCTCATCTCCGGAATAATATGTTCCCTCTGGGCATCGTATTCTGTCGCAACAGCATCGAATGCTTTTTTTATATGTTCCATTATAGTCCCCGGTTTGCCACTTGCGCCTCGTCCAAGTGATCTCTCTTATCGTTTTGTCGCAGAGAGAGAAAAACTGAATTACTTATCTCAAGGATCGGTTTTATCAAGCAAAAAGAGGAGGGAAACCAATTCCTGTTCATGTGAACTGGCCATTAAACGACCCAAGCTTTGCCTGGTAAGTCGCATCTACGAAATCGACCTGGCGCGTCTTTGCCTGCTCCCCTTCGATAGCTAAGGGATAGCACCCGGTCAGGCACCCGGTGCATAAATCTTCCCGGTCGATACCAATTGCTTCAACAAGTGCACTGAGCGAAACATGGTGGAGCGTGGTCGCGGTAATTTTATGCCTGACCTCAGATTCAACCCTGTTGCTCGCGATTAGTTCTTCCCGTGTGGGCATATCCACACCAAGATAACAGGGAGCTTTAATAGCTGGTGAACCGATGCGCACATGGATTTCACGTGCCCCTGCCTCCCGCATCATTTCGATTATCCTCCGGGAGGTTGTCCCGCGGACTATACTGTCGTCGACCAGAACGATTGATTTGTCCTTCAGGTGCGCCGGGATTGGGTTGAGCTTCAGCCGGACGGCCTTCTCCCGCTCTTTCTGGGAGGGCATGATGAACGTTCGTCCGCTATACCGGTTTTTCATCAGGGACTCGACAAACGGGATTTTGGAACCTTCTGCATACCCTATAGCGTAGGCAGTTCCGGAATCAGGGACCGAGCAAATGGAATCGGCCTTAACCGGATCCTCATCATGGAGTTTCTGCCCGATCTTCCGGCGCACATCGTAAACCAGAACACCATCTATAACGGAGTCCGCTCGTGCAAAATAGATATACTCAAAGATGCAATACGCACGCTTCCCGGGAACCGCTATCCGGGTGCATTTGATCCCTTCGTGATCGATCCGGATCAGCTCACCGGGAAAAACATCACGAAGGAACTTTGCGTTCAGGGCATCGGCAGCCACACTCTCTGAGGCAACCATGTAACCGTTTTCCAACCTGGCGATACAGAATGGCTTTATGCCTAAGGGATCGCGGAACGCATAGATGATGCCATCGATCATCATTACGACAGAATAAGAGCCTCGTATTTTCTGCATGCAGATCTTGACAGCGTCTTCGACTGAGTTGGAGTTGCTGATTTCGTCCATCAGGATCTTCGCTATAATCTCAGTATCTGTTGTTGTCGTAAAGAGCTGCCCGGCCTCTTCGAATGCCGCGCGGAGTTCGCAGGTATTGACGAGGTTCCCGTTATGGGCGATGGAGATGAGATGATCTTTAAACTGAAAATTCAAAGGCTGGATATTCTCCGGCAGGTTCGCCCCCGTTGTCGGGTAACGGACGTGTCCGATTCCGGCATTACCCTTCAGATCGGTTAAGACGGCAGGAGAGAAAACATCAGCAACAAGCCCATGGCCTTTAAATTTTTGGAGGGTTGTACCGTCATACGTAGATATGCCGGCGCTCTCCTGTCCACGATGCTGGAGTGCGTACAGAGAATAATAGAGCTGGATCGATACACCGCCAGCATCGACGATGCCAACGATACCACACATGATGCAACTCTAATGTGTTGGGATTTTTGGTCTCTTTGTGGTCCACTTATAGCTGCGCATTTTGGTGCTTCTGCCAAAACCGCAGGCAGAACATTGTTTTTTCTGGGCGTGAAACGAAATTTTGCCACAGCGCCTGCAGGCGATATGGGTAAACTTGTTCATCTTTCCCATTGATGGAGTGCCTTTTGACATGTTACTTCACCTATTGTTCCAGCGAGGGGGATATATAAATAACATTATCCCCTCGGACGATGAGCGTACCTACCTTCTGAACCTGTCCGTTCTCCACATCCTCTGCCTTATCCAGCACGAGGTTCATATGAACATCATATCCCTGGAGAATGCCCCGTATTTCTCTCCCACCTTTGAGAGAGACAATGACGGGTTGCCGGTTCAGCACCTGATCCAAAATATCCAACGGCCTTTTGGTCATAATAATACCCTGCTACCATCGCTCTGGAGTAATATATGTGTGTGAGCTGCTTACTTAAACATACCGTAGATCCGCATCAGACAATAATTTTTCTAATTTGGAATGTTTGAGAACATACTTCCTGCTATGCGAAAATTTTCCGATGCAAATTATTTTTATGCGAGAGAAAAGAATGTAGGAACTGTAAGGATGAAAAAAATTGTTATTAAAAAACGCCATTCCATCCGTAAGAGCCAGGCGCAGGATCTTTTGTCCCGGCTTTTTGATCAGATTGGAGATTCAGCAAAATTTTTTCATGCGGATATGATTGAGGTGCTTGAGACCAACTCCGAGGTTTCGTTGTTCATGGTAAACAAAAAACCGCTCCTGATGGATACCGGCGACTGGGTATTCCCAACCTTAAAAGGTGCGATTCGGTTTCCCTTTCCAGAACGCAGAGTGGTTGTGGATGCAGGGGCAATACCCTTTGTAGTCAATGGGGCAGATATTATGCGGCCGGGTATCGTTTCCGTTACTGATGATGTTAAGGCCAATAGACCAGTCCAGATCGTTGACGAGCGGCACGGAAAAACTCTCGCGATCGGAATAGCGCTTCTGGATGCGCCCGATATGCGTGCCAGAACTTCAGGAAAGATGTGCAAAAATTTTCATCACGTCAGCGACGAGATATGGAACATAGAAATCTGACAGCAGCGGCTCTGCATCGATTGTGCGGAAAACAGGTCGTTTTTTCTATTTTTTTGTTAAAAAAACCTGACAGGTGCTTTCTAAATAGATACTATTAAATAAGTTTCATCATACAGTTTTTTTATGGTTAAAATCATTGACACCCTTCTTGGAAAGAGTTCCTCGCAGTCAGATGACGATTATATGGAGCTCGACCTTGCATCCTATGAAGAGCATGGAGGTTCTGCCCCGGCACTGCTTGTTAAGATCGCTACGATTACTGATCTCAAGGATACTCCGCGAGTCAAGGATGAAGTATACAGCGGCAACATAGTAATTGTTGACATTTCCCGGCTTAAAATGGACAAGATATCCTACGAAAGGGTTTTAAAAGATCTAAAAGAGGTAGCAAAGGATGTCAATGGTGACATCATCGGTCTTGGAGACCAGAGATATGTCGTACTCACACCAATGTCGGTAAAAATTTCCCGCGACAAGATCGGTGGAGCTTAAAGTTGCGAACTGTCGTTCCCGGTCCTTGTCCTTATTGCAATACTGAAATCGAATATATTTATCAGACAGAAAATATCCCTTATTTTTCTGATATTCTCATAATCTCTGCAATCTGTGACTCCTGTGGTTACCGCTATGTCGATACCCAGATGCTCAGGCATACCGAGCCAATGCGGTATGAGCTCGCGGTAAAATCAGGAGACGATCTTGCAGCTCGCGTCGTAAGGAGCATGAGTGCAAGCCTTGAGATTCCGGAACTTGGCGTCCGGATCGATCCCGGTCCGGCATGCGAGGGTTTCATATCCAATGTCGAGGGAGTTCTCGACCGGATAGAGAATGTCGTGAAGGGTGCGCTGAACTGGGGGAACGAGGACGAAAAGAAAAATGCCATGACCCTGCTCGACAGGATAATGGCGGTTAAGTGCGGGTCATTTCCCATTACGCTCATTCTTGAAGATCCCTCGGGAAACAGCGCAATTATTTCTGATAAGGCAAAAAAGGAGAGTTATGTCCCGGAACCCGAATGTGAACCGGAAGAATGAAAAAATTTAGAATCACTTATGTAATTTCGATATCCCCGAGCCACACCCCGGCTTCTTCAGTAATTTCACCAACGACTTTTGCACCCTTGACAGATTTCTGTACAGAGGCAGCACTGTCACCTGGCACTATGTATGCATATCCCATACCCATGTTGAATGTACGATACATCTCAACTGTAGAGATATTCCCCAACCTTTGAATCAATGAGAAAATTTCGGGGGGGGTCAATGGGGTATTGAACTGGAACCCATAGGAGCTGAGGCGCCTGAAGTTGAGCAGTCCCCCACCGGTGATATGGCACATACCATGAACGGTGCAGGTTGAGGCTATATTCAGGCTTTCATGGTAGATCCGTGTGGGCGTGAGAAGTTCCTCGCCAAGCGTTCTGCCATTTTTCAGTCGTTCATTGTAATTTGAATATTTTTCCACAACCGACCGGGCAAGCGAAAGCCCGTTGCTATGGATACCGGTGGAAGGCACACCGATAATCTTGTCACCCGGTTTGATCTTTTCTCCGGTAATAATCCTGTCTTTTTTCTGCATTCCCAGGCAAGTACCTGCCAGATCAAGGCCATTTACGAGACCCCGCAATGACGCAGTTTCGCCACCGACAATATCGATATTTGCCTGCCGGGCACCTTCATTTAAGCCGATACCAATCTGCTCCATCTTATTGATGGAAAGTGCATCTGTAGCAATGTAGTCCACGAATGCGACAGGTTCCACATTCATTACGTAGAGATCATTCACGTTCATCGCAATACAGTCTATACCTACCGTACTCCAGTCCTGCATATGATCGGCGACCAGCATTTTGGTCCCTACACCATCAGTGGTTAGTGCAAGAGCCATCTCACCGAAATCAATGAGCCCGGCAAAGTGACCCACACTGCCAACCATCCTGCAACTGCCTTTCCTTTTGTAGGTCAGATTTTTTATCAGTGCCCTGATAGCTGTTGCCTCGAGATCGATATCAACTCCGGTCTCACGATATGTCGTGCTACTCATCAGACTCCTCCGCCAACCTGAACTCATCGTGAAGTACCCGAACCGCCCTGGCCCCATCCTGCTGACTCACGACAAATGAGATATTCGCTTCAGATGATCCCTGCGATATCATCATTACGTTAACGCGGTTTTTTCCAAGAGCGGTGAAGATCCTGCCCCCGGTACCCGCAGCACCAGCCATACCCGCACCAACAACTGCAACAGCACATACATCATTATTGTGAGTGACTTCACGCACAACCCCCTGCTTTACCAGATCTGAAAGTGCACGTACTGCAGTATTGAGATGCGCTTCATCAACGATAAGGGAGATATTTGCTTCAGATGATCCCTGCGATATCATCATCACGTTCACTTCATGATCCGCAAGTATGGAAAAAATTGCTTTTGCTACGCCTGGCCTTCCAATCATCTGTGCACCATTGATATTTATCGCTGCGACTTTGTCGATATAGGTCAGCGCCTTAACCACCCGGTTATCCTTTTGCCCGTTCCGTACAATTACCGTTCCGGGATGAGTGGGATTGAAGGTATTTTTTACCCGGACCAGGATATTCTTCCGCATTGCGGGTTCAATAGATCGCGGGTGCATTACTTTTGCACCGAAATATGAGAGCTCCATCACTTCAATGTAAGACAGTGAAGGCATGACCCTTGCATCGTTGATTACCCTTGGATCGCAGGTCATTATACCGTTTACATCTGTCCAGATCCAGATTTCATCCGCGTCTATACCCGCCCCGATAATCGATGCAGAGTAATCCGAACCGCTCCTCCCCAGCGTTGTCACAATTCCGCTTCTGGTACATCCAGCAAATCCCATGATTACCGGTATTTCTTTTTTAAGTAACGGCCCAATCCGTTTTTTTATCCGATCATCACTTTCAAGAAGTGCAGTAGATTCACCATGATTTGGGGTTGTCAGTATACCGGCATCACATCCATCCAGCACAGTTGAAGGGATTCCTCGCTGGTGGAGCGCTGCGCTCAGGACAGGGGCGAGCAGGCGTTCGCCGAAAGAGATGATGTAATCCCTCGAACGCGGGGTGAGTTCCCTTAGATTATACACAGCGAGGAGAATGTTCTGAAGACTGATGAGGCGCTCCTCGATGACAGCACCTGTTTCAGCAATATAATCGGGTGCAGCGCATTCAAGAGTAATCAAATGTCTTTTCCCCAGTGACTGAATCAGAGGTGCGATGGCGGCATCATCTTTTGCAGTGGGGAGACTGGAGGTGATTTCAATGAGCTGGTCGGTAACACCACGCTGTGCCGATACGACAACCGCCAGTTCGTCTCCGGCTTTGTGATGTTTTTCTAAAATGTCAGCAACATTACTGATGCATTGTGCATCGGCAACTGAAGTCCCGCCGAATTTCATTAATAATCTCATTTCTCTCTCACTTTGGCTGTGCCATTTATTTATGTAACTATACGATCCACAAAATAATAAGATGCTTGCAGATGATGTGGTGGATTGCCATGTACTGGTGATCGGGAGTGGCGGCGCGGGTGTGAGGGCTGCTATAGAGGCATCGCGGTACGGCGACACGGTGCTTATTTCCAAGACCATTGTGGGAAAAGGGGGATGTACCACCATGGCAGAAGGCGGCTACAATGCAGTCCTCCGGGAACAGGACTCGTGCGGGGTTCATTTCGAGGACACACTTAAAGGTGGGGCGTATCTCAACGATCCTGAACTGGCAAATATCCTCGTTAAAGAAGCGCCGTTGCGTATGGGTGATCTAATCAAATGGGGAGCAGTGTTTGACGTTACTGAAAATGATGAGGTTGCCCAGCGACCATTCGGTGGCCAGCGGTTCCCGCGAACCTGTTATGCCGGGGACAGGACCGGCCACGAAATGATCACTACATTGGTCGAACGACTCGATTCATCACATGTCACCCAGTTGCAGGAATTCACGGTAATCGACCTGCTAAAAGATGGTGGTACGGTCATAGGTGCGATGGCGCTGGATGAAAAAGGCAATCTCATTGTACTCAAAGCAGACAGCACAATCCTTGCAACCGGTGGCGGGACAAAAGTGTATGATATATCCACAAATTCATCGAGCGGGACCGGGGATGGTTTTGCTATCGGCTATCGTGCCGGTGCCGAGTTAATCGATATGGAAATGATCCAGTTTCACCCTACCGGTGCAGTGTTCCCGTTCGATGCAAGAGGAAGACTTGTAACCGAAGCCGTACGTGGTGAAGGGGGTATCCTGCTCAATAACATTGGTGAGCGGTTCATGAAAAGGTATGATCCCGAACGGATGGAGCTTTCCACCCGGGACGTGGTAGCTCGTGCGATCGCAACGGAAATTCAGAGCGGACGTGGAACAAAGAACGGAGGAGTATTTCTCGATGTTACTCACCTTCCCCGTGAGCAGATCGAAACACGTTTACCGGTGATGCTTGAACAGTTCTTAAAATTTGGTGTAGATATCCGGAATCAGCCAATGGAAGTGGCTCCCACGGCTCATCATGTCATGGGCGGGTTGCGGATAACACCGGAATGCCGGACAACAATTTCGGGGCTTTTTGCCTGTGGTGAAGTAGCCGGCGGTGTACACGGGGCAAACCGACTTGGAGGCAATGCCCTTGCCGACACACAGGTATTTGGGAAAAGGGCCGGCGAATTTGCAGGAAAAGCAGAAAAACGGTTAAAACAAGTGAATAATGAACAATTAAAACTGCAACAGGATCTTCTTGATGCATTCCTTACAGGAAGCGAGAATCCGGCAAGGGTCCGGACGCTCCTCCAGCAGTCTATGTGGCAGGGCGCCGGGATATTCCGGAACGCACAGGATCTTAATACAGCCCTGAAAACTGCCAATAACCTGTCTTTTGCTCCCTTAAAGGCCAAAACCCATAGAAACATTTCTGAATGCTTCATTGTCCGGAATATGTGCCTGACCGCATCGCTCATCTGCAGGAGTGCACTTATCAGGATTGAATCCCGGGGAGCACACGTCCGGAAAGATGTAGAACAGAAATATGATGCACAGCACTCGCCTTTTGGCCATACGTACATCTCGCTCTTGCGCGAAGGCATCGAACCGAAGGGAGCGTGTACATGAAGACACTTACCGTCCGGGTTCTCCGTTTTGACCCGGAGAAAGACAAAGAGTCGCACTACGAGACCTACACGGTGAATGTAAACGAAGGTGCCCGGGTGCTGCACGTTCTCCATGCAATCCACGATGAACTCGATCCAACACTCTCGTACCGGTACTCCTGTGCATCAGGCCAGTGCGGCAGTTGTGCCGTCAAAGTAAACGGAACTCCGGTACTTGCCTGCATGGAGGAGGCACAGGATGGTATCACTATCGAGCCCATTAACCTGCCGGTTAAAAAAGATCTCATAGTCGATCTTCTCCCGGGTCTTGCTGCAATAACACCCTTGAAATCTGCAGAAAAACCGGTTCAAATAACAAAAAAAGCGATCGATACGATCAAGCCGTTAAAAGACTGCATTGAATGCCTGGCCTGTGTATCGGTCTGCCCGGCAATGGAGGTTACAAAGTTCCTTGGGCCCACAGCTATGCGGCAGGAGATGCGTCTCGCACTTGACCCGCGGAACATCGATGACCGGATTACCGCTGCCGTCCAGGAAGGTCTCTTTACCTGCACCAGTTGCCAGGCTTGCTGGAAGGTCTGCCCGAAGAACATCGAAATCCCGGGTAAAGCAATAGAGAAACTCCGGTCCTTTGCCAACAAGAAGGGGCTCACACTCCCAAGGCACCAGGAAGTGGCAGCGCTTGTGAAAGAAACAGGGCGTTCCGTGACACGGATCGACCCGACATTTATGGAACGTGTGAACGCGGAAGTAATCGAACCAACGGGCCCGGTAAAGGCAACAGTCGGATTCTTCGTCGGTTGTATGTATAACATGCGACTGCCCAAAACAGCGCTGGATGCAATCGAAGTATTGAAACGCAACGGTATCCGGGTCATCATTCCCAAAGAACAGGTCTGCTGCGGTTCACCGCTTATCCGAACCGGTCAGATTGATATTCTGGATACCCTGAAGAAACGCAACATCGATGCGTTTCGGTTCCGTAACATCGATACGGTCATGACCATGTGCGCCGGGTGCGGTTCCACGCTGAAAAACGATTACAAAACTCCGTTTACCGTGATGGATATTAATGAAGTTCTCACAAAATTCGGGATTGAGCCTCCGGCTCGATTGCCTGTCAGGGCCACGTATCATGACCCCTGCCACCTCCTTCGCGGGCAGGGGATTCGCGATGAGCCCCGTCAGCTGGTGCGGCAGGTCGTGGATCTTATCGAAATGCCTGCTATATGCTGCGGATCAGGCGGGGGAGTGAAATCCGGTATACCCGAGGAGGCGGCAGCGCTGGGTAAACGAAGGGGGGAGGAGATAAAAAAGACCGGGGCAGATATTGTCATATCATCCTGCCCGTTCTGCGAATTCCATATCGCTGGCCACACAGACAAACCAGTTAAAAATATCGCAACTGTACTTCTCGAAGGGTACAAGGAAAAAGACCGGAAAAAGGCTCCTGCAACCGTGCCGTGAATTACATTTCCGGAAATCGGGAAAAATTTCAATCATTTGCTATTTTTTTTATGGACAGCAGAAAAAATGAGATTCGTTCCCTTATCGGGATGCTGACTTCAGCAAATATTCATGGGCTTCAAGTGCTGCTTTTGCGCCGTCTCCGGCAGCAATGATGATCTGTTTGCTTTTTACTGAAGTTATATCCCCGGCTGCAAAAACACCAGCCATGCTGGTGTGGCAGTTAATATCCACAATGATTTCCTTTTTTTCATTCAGTGCCAGGAATCCATCGAGAATATCTGTATTTGGCAACCACCCGATCTCAACAAATACTCCATCCAGATCGATTTTCTGTTCTTCCCCTTTTTCATTCTTTATAGTAATTCCAGAGAGGAATTTATCGCCATGCAGGGTTTTAACCTGTGTATTTAAGTAACTGATGATGTTCTTTTTTGATTCGAGCATTTTTACATAGACCGGATCTGCCCTGATACTGCTCCGTACGATGAGAGTTACAGATTGTGTGATTTCACTCATTTCCACAGCCGTCTGTATCGCGGAATTGCCGCCACCAACAACAGCCACCTTTTTTCCTTTATAAAGGGGCCCATCGCATGTTGAACAGATGGACAGACCACGTCCAAGAAACTGTTCCTCATTGGCTACTCCAAGTTTTTTCGGACGATTGCCCTGGGCAAGAATCAGGGTTTTTGCCTTTAAGGTTTTTTCTGAAATTGTCCTGACGGTAAAAAGGTCATCATCTTTTGAGATTTTTACGACCCGGTCGAGTTCAAGCATCATATCAAGTGTCCGGACCTGTTCTTCAAATTTTTTCATCAGATCTTCACCGGTGATCATGCGGTAGCCCATGTAATTTTCGATCGACCAGGATTCCAGCGCCTGCCCTCCAATGTTTTCACTTATAATAATTGTATTCAACATTTTTCTGGCACAATAAACTCCTGCAGTAAGTCCTGCAGGGCCGGCACCGACAATCAGGACATCAAAAATTTTCCCTGAAGTGGTGTTTCCAAAAAGTTCGTTAAGTTTCTGTGAATCAAAACCCACAATCACTTCATCATCAACAGTAATTACCGGAACCATCCGTTGACCAGAGAGCTCTATCATTTTTTTTGCAGCATTGGTGTCTTCACCAACATCTACACTTTCATAAGGTACTTCATGTTTATCGAGGAATGCTTTTGCCATCCGGCAATAGGGACAATTTTTTGTTGAAAAGACGGTAACTTTTCTCATCATTTCGAAAATGGTGTAGTGTCTTATAAATTTATTGACACTGGAAAATATGAAATGATTCAACTTTATCATAGGAACTTTCTTTTTGGACAAGCCCCAATACAACTTTACCTGGATATCATGATCGTCTTGCCTGGAACAGGGAAATTGAAAACCTGCGCCCTTTTTTGCCTGGTACTCCTTTGCGTTACAAGCGGTGCACATGCCCAGACAGATAATTCTCAAACTATCCCTGAACCAGCGGTATATTTCAACTTCAACGAGGGAAGTGGTAATTATGCGATTGATGCATCAGGAAATGGCAACACAGGAACAATCTACGGCGCTTCACGAATTGAAACCGGGGGTTGTGGAAGAGCTGTATCCCTGAACGGGATAAATAATTATGTTGAAATACCATTCAGCTCCCAGAATCATCCCACCAAAGCAATAACCATCTCATTATGGTTTTATCTGGATTCATTTGAACCACAGGTCTTAATCTCTACATATGAAGAAGGAGGATACCGGTTGGGTTTTGATGATGGGCAGGACCTCTGGTTGACATTAAATCTGGAAAGACGCGGAGACGTTTCAATTCCCGTCCAGCATGAAAGTATCGCGCTCCACCAGTGGCACCAGGTTACCGGTACATACGATGGCTCCACAATGAAAATATATCTGGACGGTGTACTGCGGAACCAGATGAATGCAACGGGCGCAATCTACTATCAATATAACAATTATGTCGCAATCGGTTCTGATGCAGGATTCTACAACAAGACTGATCCAATCTGTCCACAGTATTTTCATGGCGGCCTTGATGAAGTAAGGATTTATCCCGTTGCATTGACCTATGGCCAGGTAATGGATGACAGGTTCCGGTGTTCTCAGGAGCCAATAGCACCTCTCCGGAATTTTATGGTTCAGGGTCCGTTGGTTCCTTCCTGTACTGGAGTGTCCGGTTCGGTCAATCTTGGTTCAAATGAAGCGGTTTTGCGGGTTCTTTCTTTTACGAATCAGACTGAAAACGGCACATGGAATGTTACTCTTCCACCAGGCTCCACACTCGTTGTAAATGCCTACGACCACTATTCAATGTCATACCCTGATGCATGGTATATTGAATTATCCGATAAAAAAGAGAGGATCACCCGGTCTATCGCATTTCCCAATAGGATTAATGCTCCCGTCAAGGGAGTTGTACCTTCAGGAAACGCAACTGTGCTCGTCAGATTTTTTGACGGGAAAGGGAGATTCCCTGCCAGGGTATCTGTCCAGTTTGAGAGTATTACACCCCCCATACCGCAAATATCTCCCCCGTCAATACTAAATTACCCGATTATTGTAATCTATTCTGCATCTTCAGCAACCCTGATTGCAATAATCGTCGTCATGATATGGATCCACCGTCGGAAAAGCAAAAAATTATCATAAATATAAGATATTTTAAAAATGCGGAAGGAAATAAAAAAATTACAAGGTAATTTCCCGGAACTGTTTTCCAAAAACAGCGCAAATCGGACATCTTTCAGGAGGTTTTGCAATCTCAATGTTTCCGCAGACGGGACAGAGGAAAATTTTTTCCCTTCCAATGTCTTTTCCGGATTTTACTGCTGCAAGTGCTTTTTGATAAAGGTGTGCATGCACCTGCTCAGCCTTCATCGCGTAAGTAAACGCCAGTACAGCATCACTTTTACCCTCAGATTCAGCAAGTTTGACGAAATCGGGATACATACTGGTATATTCATGTGTTTCCCCGGCAATACTTGCTTCAAGGTTCTTTTCCGTTGATTCAATTGCTGCCAGAACTTTCAGCAATTTTTTCGCATGAATTGCTTCAGCTTCTGAAGCTGCTTTATAAAGAGTTGCAATGTTATTGAACCCTTCGGCAGCAGCTTTTTCAGAAAACGCAAGATATTTTCGGTTTGCCTGGGATTCACCAGCGAACGCTTCTTTTGTATTCTCAAGTGTTGACATAAGGAAAGTTATGGTGAGATCTGAACATAAATATGCTTCATGGGGTGAATGATTTCCGAAAATTTTGAAAGATAAAATCCAGTACCTGTTTTTTCTTTCAAAAATGTGGAATTTTAATATTCAAAGAATAAATTACGGTTTTAATTGATGAATATGTTTATATATTTTTAATTATAATAATTTCAACCAGAGTTATAATCATGAGTGTGAAAACTGGCATTTTCATTGTTATTTGCTTGTTATTTCTGGTTGGAACCGGTACTGCATATATTGCGGATACCTCAACAATTTCCGCCAGTGATTCATGGGTAATAGCCAACAGGGTTGATCAGACGGGAATTACGGTATTTGCATTAAATGCTACAAATGGTGCTGTAAAGCATGCACTTGTTGTGTTTAGTGTTGACGATCCGAAATATGGCTCGATAACACCTGCCTCAGACATTACTGATAATTCTGGTCGAGCAAGGAGTACCTTTAAAGTAAACAGGACAAGCGGGGCCGTAAACATTACTGCCAAAATTTCTTCTGACGGATACACCGTTATGAGAAATGTTACGGTAAACATAGATCACAACACCCCCTATTATGCCTATTTCAGCCATCCCCTTTCTGCGACTGTTGGAACTGAAGTTCCATTTAATGTCTCGATTACGGACTATTGGGGAAACTTAATAGATAACCGTAGGGGCCCGCATACAATAAGCCTCCATGTGCATGGTCCCGTCCCGGATGACTGTAATTTTGTCGGATACGGCCACGATATTCCCGGCCTGACTCTTGATCCCAATGGAAACCAGTCGGTAAGTGTTAAGTTAACAACAAAAGTAGGTCCGAACAACATCCTGATGGATGCTTTTGGAAATATACCGGATAAACTTGAATGGATCAATGCTGATACGAATGGCATCCCGTTTTCCATAACCCAGGAATATATCCCCACAGGATCTCCTCCTGCACTTCCTGCGGATAGTTCAAGTAAATTTACTATAATCTATTCCCTGCGTGATCGTTATGGGAATCCTGCCGGTCTGCAATGGGTTTGGGTAAATACATCTGTTCCAGGGGAGGAGAACAAGTTCCAGTCAAACAATAATGGACAGATAACCATTACCTATGGCCCGAAGTCATCCGTTGGTGTCATTAATATCACTGCAACACCCCTCACCAACAGTACGATTCCCGTCAGCAAGATAGTAGAATTTACCAATACTGCAGCGACGAATATGGAGATGACAGCTAATCCGGAAACTATGGCAAGCCGTGATGTCGATCCGCTTATAATATCTGATATTACCGCAACGGTAACAGATGACCTGGGAAATCCGGTAGAGAATGAATTGGTCACCTTTTCGCTGGGACCTGTTGGGTATCCCAATGGACCATATAACGTAACATCGTTACCCTTGCTTACGAGTAACAGTTCATTAACAGATGTAAATGGATTTGCCACGGTGCAATTCGTACCTGGTAGTTTCAGTACAAACACTCCAGTCTCTACTACAGCCAAGCTGCAACTGGCAATGTAACTATAAACGCTACATGGAATTCAACGCCAAAGACACTTCTTGTCACTTGGAAGAATTATCCCTACCTGAGTGTGAAAACATCAGTTATGCCTCCGACTGTTGCTCAGAACGGGACGGTAGAAGTGAGAATAGATTTAACTGGTGACGGGTGGGCGCTCGGACCTAAACCGATCGATGCCATGTTAGTCATTGATAGATCGGGGAGTATGAGTGCATATAATGTTGCACCGGGAGTTACCCGGATGCAGGCTGCAAAGAATGCAGCCAAGACATTTGCCACTAAAATGAACTCCGGCACTGATCGACTTGGTCTTGTCTCCTACAGCTATGAAAATAGTGTAACGCTCGATGCAGCACTGGGCACATCCTTTGCCACGGTCAATTCACGAATCGATAGTCTCTCATCAGGAGGTGGGACTGCGATGCGTGAAGGATTCAGGAGAGCTATTGCGGAAATGATAAGCAAGCCAAAAGCCGGTGCTGTCCGTGCAGTAATCCTGATGACGGACGGCAACTGGAATAACGGGGGGAGCCCTCTTGCAGTAGGAAAGGGTTACCAGGATGTCACCTGGGTTACAACGAACAGGGCGATTGATGTCGGGGGGAACAGATATCATGGTTTTTCGAGCCTCGCAAATCAATTTGAGGAGGAAGACTACCGTTGGTATTCAGGACTGGGTGGGACCATTATAACCGGCAATGGTGTTTCAGTTGTAAAAAATCCACCGGTGGTTGATCCAGATACTGGGGTGCAAACGAGTGCCCGGACATACAGGACCCTCAATAACGTTCCCTATTGTCAGGATGGCCAGTTCACCAGTCAGAATATGTCAGTATATGCCAAAGCGAATAACATACGGTTATACACCATATCGTTTGCCCAGAATGTCCCTGCCAGCGAACGAACGGCGATGACGATCCTCGCTAATTCCACGGGGGGATTCTATAAACATGCTCCAACAGAAGCCGATCTCGCAAATGTCTATGAGGAAATTGCCGGAGATCTCAAGGATGAAGCTGGCGTGAACACCACAATGGTGATCGATAATCAGAACATTAACGTTACTGGTGTCCCTATCCCTGGAGCCCAGGTCTTCAGTTATATCTCCCACCCCATCTATTCAACAAGGATCGGTTGGCAGGATGGCGTGATGAATGTAACCAACCAGTCCGCGGACTGGGCGGATGATAGTCAATTGGGCTTCACTATAGGAACAATCAAAGTCGGCCAGACTTGGAATGCTACCTACCGGATGAGGGCAAACCGGAGTGGCAGCATTGATATCTTCGGTACGAATTCCCTCATCTCATTCAATGGAGGTGCTTCATCGCTCACAATACCGCATACTTTCCTTACGGTTGTTCCTAACCTCACTGCGACAAGCACCGGGCAAAAAACCATTGCTCTTTCAAACCTTATTGTAACAGAATCAGGAGAGATCACAGCAATCCTGCCGGTAATATGGAATACAACATATACCGGAAACAAAACCATTACTGAAAATATCTATTATTCTGCAGATAACGGTCCCTGGGTACTATTCAACACAATTACACACAACTACCCCTACGCTCCTGACATTATTTCGGCAACAGAATATGTGGACTTTGCACAACTTGATGTAAGAAGACTTCCCCCTGGCGGTTACAAAATAAAGATATATGCAACTGCGTCTGATGCACCCGATGATACAGCAATGACTGATGCTAGAAGGGTTGGTGGTGCAGGAAAGACGTATATAAAACTTGAAGCTCCCCCATTTGAAGATCAGTTTTTCGGTCAAATCTGGCAAAATCAATGGGGTGTTCTGAAGAACCGGCGTGTTTAATATTTTTTTAACCTGAAAGATTCCGAACGGATTTTGGTATTATATTTATACAGGCCTGTCAGGAAAATCATCGGGAAATCCATCATATGCTTTATAGATACGATGATCCCAATCTGGTTGGGACTCCTTGAGTATCAATTGTTCCAAAGTGGTGTTCTTCAATCATGAAAATTTTATTCTATTTGATTTGACTTTGAGGATGTCAATATGAAAAAGATGAGAGATGTCCCTATCCAGGACAGGCCACGCGAAAAGATTGCCCATAAAGGCGTGTCTGCACTGTCAGATACTGAACTTATTGAGGCGATCATTGGACGGGGCACAAAAAATAAGGATGTCAGAACGCTTGCCAAAGAGATTTGCAATCTAATCCAGATGCAGAGACAGAATATCCAGTATAAGGACCTGGAGAGGATGGAGGGAATGGGACCTGTAAAAGCATCGCAGATCATCGCTTGCTTCGAACTCTCCCGAAGGTATTTTCCAAATGGAGGAAATACACATGTGACAAAACCGGAAGATATCCTTCCACATGTTGCGTATTTAAAGGAAAAACGACAGGAGCATTTTGTGTGTATTACTTTGAATGGGGCGGGGGAGGTTCTCGGTAACCGGACTATAACACTTGGCCTGCTCAATCATAGTCTTGTCCACCCACGGGAGGTTTTTGCTGATGCGATCACGGACCGGGCTGCGTCCATCATTTGTGTCCATAATCACCCGTCAGGATCCCTTGAACCAAGCAGCCAGGATATTGCAATCACCACTCAGCTCCGGGATGCCGGAGTGCTAATTGGTATCCAGTTGATTGATCATATCATTATTTCGAAAAATGGACATCTCAGCCTCCGGGAGCGGGGTTTACTCTGACGGTAAAGGATTGAATATTGAACTGGCAGGTATTCAATTGGTCAAATCATCACCAGTATTACAAAGCGACATAACCCAGGGTCAGTCCAAATAACAGAAAAATACATACTGGAACATTTCTCAATTAAAAACATTCTCTGGTTCATTAATTTATTCATTGTCCAGCGTCAAAAAATAGGAGGACAAATCCAGATATATTATTTTGGCCATTTATCATTTTTTTAAAAAATTTTCTAACGGTTCCTGATACATTTTAGACATTCGGGAAAAACAAATATTTATATAACGTAACCACACAGTGGTAATTATCCTTTTTACAGGGGAGATACATCCAATTTCAATTCAAAAATTTTACCAAATAAACGGTGATTAAATTGAAAAAAGAAATGAGTACTAAAAAAATTCTCTTAATCAGCATCATGCTGATTGCCCTGACCGCACTTCTGACGGGGGTCGGGACGATGGCATATTTCAGTTCAACACAAACGAGTGGACCGAATCTGCTCAGCACAGGAAGCATTACGATTAACGTTAATGGTCAGGATCCCTGGTCCGGCACCTTCAACGCAACTCTTGCAGACGTGAAACCTGGATTAAAGCGTTGGGGTAATGTGACTGTACAGAACACTGGACAGAATCAGGCAGATCTCTGGTTGAATACCATAAATGTTGTTACGGACAATGGATCAAATACCTCTGCAGAGATTTTAGAACCATATGCTTTTGATATCGATGGTGTAATCCGTTATGATTTGTATAATAATGCGGGTTCTGGCCTTCAACCCATTATCACGGACACTGACGGGTATACTATCAGTGCTGGTACACATAATTTAACCGGAGCACTTCAAACAACTGCAATAAAAGACCAATGGATTTACCTGGGTAACATCCCAGCCGGGGCAACATGGCAGATTAACCAGAGTTTCATGATGGACCGAAACGTTACCAACTGGGCACAAACGGATAATATGACATTTAATGTCGTATTTTATGCCCAACAGAGCCAAGGTACCCCACAGCCTGCAGCCCCCTCCCCAGAGCTCCCGGGTCATGGAAGATAACCTGTATTGTACAGGTAATTTTCCTTTTTACCACCATTTAAGGTAACGTGGATAACGGAAATGGATGCACAGACCCTGAACTCTTGGGAATATCAATTAAAAAATGTGGGAAGAATTGCAGCAATTCTTCTCCTTTTATTCATTATTTCCGGATCTTTATTCACGATCATTTCCCCTTTTTTTGGCTGGAGGGGCGAGGTGGTCATTTCAGGCAGTATGGAGCCTGCTATCCAGACAGGCAGTGTTGTTATTGTCCACCCCATTGTTCCTGATACAATCCAAAAAGGAGATATCATCATGTATTATTCTCCAGACAGGACAAGCCTGATCACTCACAGGGTGGTTGATGTAAAATCTGAGCCCACGCTCCGGTTCATCACCAGAGGAGATGCTAACAATAATTCCGATATAAACCCTGTCGTACCCGGTCAAATCGTAGGTATTGTTGCATTCACTATCCCGTATCTTGGTCTCCTCACCCAGTTCATCAAAACACCACTTGGATTTACACTTTTCTTCCTGGTTCCGGCAGTGATTCTTATCGGACGCGAGGTGCTTGATCTCTGGAAAGAGATGGAATAACAAAGCGTAGAGCCATTATCCATGAAAACCAATACCCTCGGAATCATCGTTTTAATTCTCGTGGTAATTTCTCTCAGTACCTTTGGTACAACCCATGCGTATTTTTACTCCCGACAGGTCTCTGGTTCTTACCTTGTTTCGACATGGCAATCCTCGTTCTGGACACAGACTACACAGGCTGACTTTTTGGCAGGTGTGCCTGTTAATGTTGATACAAGTGCCAGTCCGGGAAGTGTTGTACTGGAAAAACAGACAATCAGTCCCTCAATTTTTGCAACACTGGGAAGCTCAAAGAATTTTTTACAATATATTGTATCCAGCGATACATGGACAGCAAAGACGAGTACTTCAGCAAATGTCGGGGCCGGGGGAGGGGCACGTTCTATCGGATCAGGAAATATTTCTGTGATCAGGGGGAGCAATACTAATTATTTCTGGATTTATAACATCTCAACAAATACATGGAACGATCAGGCAGTCACTCCAGGTAAGGTGAACACAGGAGGAACTTTATCAGATTTTATAGGCTCTGGCAATATCGCAGCGCTCAGAGGTGCTGGTACGAAGACCTTCTGGATTTACAATATTTCTTCCGATTCATGGTCGATCAAGGCAAATGCTCCCGGTAATGTGGGGGTTGGGGGGGCTTTGGTATATATCGGTCATGGTAATATAGCTGCACTCAGAGGCGCTGGTACGTCTGCATTCTGGATTTACAATATTTCTTCCGATTCATGGTCGGTCAAGGCAAATGCTCCAGGTAATGTTGGGGCTGGGGGGGCTTTGGCTATATAATAACGGAAACTACATTTACGCATTTAATGGAACGAATACCCGAAATTTTTTCAGGTATAATATCTCAGGCAATTCATGGTCCTCATTGGCAAACATACCCGGAAACGTAGGTGCAGGAGGGTCCCTAGTATCAGATAAAGGAAATTATATTTACGCATTCAACGGTACTTCGAAACCTTCTTTCTGGAGATACGACATTTTCAATAATAGCTGGAGTGATGCTGCAGTTGCCAACCCATCATTGAATGTTGGTGCGGGAGGCAGCCTGACGTACATTAACGGTTCGTCCGGATATGTATCCCAGGGAACAATTGCTTCACCTGTATACGACACCGGGATTGCAGGAGCACGATGGGACTCACTCATTTGGGATAGCAATACCGTTTCGGGAACGAGTATCACCTTTGAGGTGCGAGCGTCAGATGCCCCCTTTATCAAAACTGACGCATCACCTGCCTGGCAACAATCCGGCTTGTCATCACCGGTTAATTCAGGGCTTCCCTCCGGTAGATATCTCCAATGGCGTGCTACCCTTTCGACAAGCGATACATCAAAAACACCAATTCTTAACGAGGTCAGATTATGGTACTCGTAATCTCATGTACGCAAGTATTCATTCCATTTCAAAGAAGACCTCAAAATACTGATGGGCGTACTGTGACGAGTTCAGCATTCTCGTGCCGGAGATCCTTGTTCCCGCTGGCGGGATACCTGTTCATCCTTCTTCTATTCCTGCCCTTACCGGTTTTAGCTCAGGATCCTGTTGACCTTACTGTCGAAAAAACAGGTGTATTTCCCTGGAGTGTTGCAGGAATTCTGCCAGGAGATCGTGGTTCCACCTTTATCGATCTTCACAACAACGGAACCGAAAATGGGATTGTCTATGTATGGGTGGACAAAATCAGCACCTCCGACAGATACGGCAATCCTGGGGGCGGGCTTGCCAATTATATGTATTTCAATATCTCACATCCCCATCTCAATAGTACGGTAATTTTTCCCGCACGCATCAATTCCTTTCCCAATGCTCCCCTGATGCCGGGTCAATATATTATCATCGGTTCTTTCAGTGCCGGAGACACAATCAGGATCAACTGGACATGGGAATTTGTAGAAACAGGGCAGCCACAGAATGATGCGCAGAATAATGCTCTGCACTTCACCATCTCATACACACTGGTGAATCTTACCGCACCCGTGGCACCGACACCAGTTCCTTCTGGTGTAGAACCAGGTGTACCAACAGGACCGGCGAATTTTCCGCAAGGTCCTTCCATATTCGAGGCACTGGGCATGCCGGGATTAAATCCTTTTCAACGTCCCCAACTCGGAGCACCAGCACAAGAGCCTCCGGATACAGAATCACTTCATTCAGAGATTCCTGATCATAGGTTCATTATGATGATTGCGCTCTTCATGCTTGCCTCTGCTTTCATCGTTCATTCACAACGAAATAAATACCCGGAGTGGAAGGTTCCTGCAGACATTCTCCTTGCAGTTGGAGTTGCCGTGACATTTATTGGCATACTCTTCCAGTCATATCTTATTTCAATCCGAAATGGACAGCACCTCGCTTCAACCCACTCTATCATTGGGCTCATTGCCACTATCCTCATAATCCCTGTTCTGGTATTCTGGAACCGCCAAAACAACCTGAAAGAAAGGGACAATAAGATTGAATGGATTTATGTTCTTTGGGTTGTTACAGCATTTGTGTGCCTGGTACTCGGTCTACAGAAGAATGTTTGAATACTATGATGAATGTACCCGGAGAGTTTTTATTGATTATAAAGCACAAACGAAATCTACAGATTCATAGACGTTTTATATTCTAATACTAAGAGTGTGCATTGCGAGGATCGCTGATGAACTGGTTTGATTTAATCCGAAGGGACAGTCCCCGTTTTACTAATAGGGTTACCTTTCTTATATTCGTCCAGATCTTCTTTGGACTCCTGTTTTTTATGATCAGCCCGGTTACTGCCGCAGATGATACAAATTCTGGCATATATCCTCGTACAGCCTGGGTGAAAACATTCGGACCTGCAAGCGGGGGAAGTTCGTTTTCAGTTATTGGTACAAGTGATGGTGGATCAGTAGCCAGTGGATATACAATATCTTCACCGGCAAATCCCAGTATCTATGTCATCAAAACTGATACGAATGGAAATAAAATATGGGACATTACAGAGACGCAAAATTCGTTTAAAGCTGAATCCATCATTGAAACACCGGATAAAGGATATGTGGTAGCCGGAAGTTCCAACACAACCATCTCAAGCGGGATTTTTCTCATGAAACTTGATCCGATTGGAAAAAAGACATGGACTCATATTTTCAATAAAGGCGAATATTACCACGGAAGTTATATCAGCACAACACGTGACGGTGGATTCATCATTGCCGGGTCAGTATACAGGAATGACACTCAGCCATCATCTCTCTGGGATGTATACATCCTCAAAACCGATTCAGAGGGAAGGGAATTGTGGACTGGCTTTTTTACCGGCGAAAAAAATGATTTTGCCACTTACATCTGCCAGACAGAAGATGGGGGATATATTATCGCCGGGACTACAGAAAGTTACGGGAGTACTGGAGGTTCTTCCACGTTCCTGCTTAAGATGAACGAATTTGGCAATCGTGAGTGGTTTACTACATATGAAGCCGGACTGGGAAGTGAAAAACCATCTGTCATTCAAACACAGGACGGGGGGTATATCCTCATGGGAACCTCCCTGCCTGGCACCACAAATCTGCAACAGTTGGACCTTTTCCTCATCAGAACCGATGATAGTGGTAAAGAACTTTGGGAGAAAAAAGTTTCCGGGATCGGGAAAAATTCGGGTAATCTCCTTATCCAGGATTCTGAGGGTATAACGGTTATCGCAGGTTCCGATCAAAGATCTGTTCGTGAAAAAACCGGTGAGATAATCATACTCAACATCGATCCGGATGGCAGCGGCCAGAAGAACCGGACATTCAGTATCGGACAAACCATGGATATACAGGATATTGCCGTTTCCCAAAACGAAGGGTATTTTGTCGCTGGAGTGTCAACCAATGAAACAAATTTCCAAAAAAACAGGATTATCATAATCAAGGTACTGGATAAACCAAGCCGCAATGGGGGCCCTGTTAAAAACTCCTTCGATATTACGGTAAAAACAAAAGACGCCCAAACCGGGACTTTTATGGGGGGGGCCAATGTATACATCGACGGGCAGTCTGTAGGGATCACATCGGAACAGGATGGAAAGCAGATATTTCGTGATAAAGAGACGGGCCTACATACGATCAGGGTGGCAAAAACGGGATATCAGGAGATCACCCGACCAATTGATTTTACTGAAAACAAGCAGGTCACATTCACGCTCAACCGGTCAAACGTGATACCGGTGCAAATCCGTGGATCGACAGATGAAAAGATTGACATCGTTTTTGTAGCTTCGAATACCTCGTTTAACTGTAATTCCAAAACAAAAATTCAGACCGTAGAATATACCGGTGATCAGCAACGGTTCATCAATGATGTACACAACAAAATTGACATTTTTTTAAATTTGGACACCCGGACTTCCGATTCTGTGGATTTGCCAAAAGATTTCCGGGAGCGGTTTAATTTTTATTATTACTGGGATACCGGGAGTTACGCTGATGCTTTCGATGGATGTGCCGGAACGCTTCCCAATGAATTCTGGAATGATGCACCATTCACAGATGTAGCAATTATACTCTATCCCTCCTATGAGGGATTCTATACCGGCTCTCCGTGTGAACCGAATGGTTGTGCAAACGGCCTGGGACCGGGATCAGGATCCTGGCTGAAAGCGCCGGCAGATTCACCAATGATTTTTCTGCATGAGAGCGGGCATGTAGTCTTTGGCCTGATCGATACATATTGCGGAGATACTTACTACGTGGAAAATTCTCCTTTTCCCAACATCTGGGGTTCTGAGAATTCATGCAAGAAAAATGCCGAGCAGGAAAACTGGGATCCTTCAAGTTGCAGGCAGATTTTAAAACCTGCCAGCAGCCGGTCGAAAGATCCATGCGTGAAAAATTTCTGGAGAGTTGATCCTGATCCCGATATCATGGGCAGCGGGGCATATTCCGGCAGGTTCGGCAATGCTTCAACTTCACGCATCCGTCTTATTTTTGATACGATTAACCGGTGGCAGAAATGAAACATTTTGTCATCACATGTCTTATTGCCCTGATGCTCCTGCAGGGGATCGGGATTGCTGCTGCACAAGAACCTCCCGATTATTCAAAAATTGTCGTTGTGCACCTGAATATAAATAAAAGTATTATCACAGAAAAGTCAGTGGAAATGCGGTATGGCCATGCCCCAAATCTCGAAACCCGGTCTGGGGACTTTAAAGGAACATTAAGATCAGCAGATGGTTCCACCATCCGGGAATTTGATCTTTGGGATCCCCGCTATCAGCTGGGAGATGTCCTTGAAAAAGACAATGAATCATCCGGTTATCTTTCCGGGTATCTTGCGTATTCCGAAAATGCTGATCTTATCCTGATACTTCCATACTATGAAAACCAGATGACCTTCGAGTTAAAGGATAAAAAGACCGGCGTTCTGTTAAAAAAAGTGAATATGTCGCAGGCTATAAATAAATTTCAATCAAGCTATCCAAAAGATCCCGGAAGTGTATCAATATCACCGGTCCAATTCGACAAGCAGGTCATTTATCTGATTATTGGAGTTGTAATTTCCATACTTATCATTGGAATGATTCTTTCAATGATCCGAAAAAAATGATTTGAAGTTCCTTTATTCTTTATACAATTTCATTTTCTTAAAAGAGGGGCTTTTAATTTTTCACCTGTCAGGTGCATAATGACTTGCCCAACGCGAAGCCTTTTTTATATGCTGCTTCAAGGAGATCGGGTCGCGATCGGATATCCTTGATAGTGTCCATATCGTTAATCAGGAGCTCATCAGTATACTGGCAACCGATGATATCATAAAAAGCCTCAACGGTCATCTTCGCCCCGATAAATACTTCAGGAATATTCATACCGGAGATGCAGATAAACAACGCCTTCCGACGGGCTTGTTTTTCTTTTGAGATAAACGGTTTTTTCCGCACGTACTTTGCCATAAAGAAGACCTGGAACCGGTCTATAAATGATTTGAGTTTTCCCGGAATACCCATCGTCATGATTGGTGTGGCAGTGATGAGACCGTCCATTTCCCTGAATTTCGGGTAAATCGCCTGCAGATCATCATCAAGGATGCAGGTTTCATGTTCTGCGCAGAACATCATCTCCTGGCACGCCTGGAAATCAAGATTGGTAACGACAATTTTCTCCACGGTACATCCTGCATCTTCAGACTCCTTTAAGCGCTCTGTCGAGCAACTGTGCGGTATTTCCTTCTGTTAGGGGGCTGCCAAGGAGACCGATGATCTTTCCTGCCATATTAACAACTTAAAAAAAATACGCAATATACTTTTGCCTTTGGAGGAGTGTTTTGTTTTTTGCCATTTTCCTTTTTCTGGTGCACGAACGCAACTCATATATATCTTTGACGTGCATGAAAGTTTTGGTGAAATAGTTGACCGAACAGAAAACTTACACTGCAGGACAGAAGGTCGGCGCGGGCAAATATGTCTGCATTGATTGCGGAAAGGAACTTACACTTGATAAGAGTGAGCAGGACCTCAGGAAATGTCCTGCCTGTGCCTGCGAAGAATACGCGTGTTTCCCGATGACGCACATCCGCCCGGATATCAAGACTCCGGAGGATGCCAAAAATCCGCCAAAACGCGGTAAAAGCAACCAGTAACTTTTCATTTTTCTTTTCAGGCACCGTAGAGCAAATGTGAATGCTGGGAGTTCCTGCAAAAAATGCTCGCAGGATCCTGCTCCCAGTTTTTATCTGAGAGGAAATGAGGATCTCTAAATGGTAAACGTATCAAAGGAAGGTCAGGTCTTTAAGTGTGAGATCTGTGGAAATATTGTAATCGTGAAGGAAGCCGGTGGCGGCGAACTTGTCTGCTGCGGCGAACCTATGCAACTGGAGAGTGAGTGAGACCATGGCAGCAAAAAAAACAGTAGCTAAAAAACCACTTGCGAAGAAACCCGCAGTAAAAAAAGGCACTGATAAAAAACTCCAGGATCTTGAGAAGAAGATTGGTAAAGTACCGAAATTTTTCCGTGAGTTGACAACGAAAGAACCTGAGATGTTCAACCTCGTCATGCGATTCGAGCAGCATATCTGGGACGATGGCAAACTATCGAAAAAGACCAAAAAAATAATCGCCATTGCAATTGCTGCAGCACTGCGTGATCAGCATGCAGTACATGCACAGCTGGCAGGTGCAAAAAACCTCGGAGTCACCAAAGCAGAAATTGAGGAGGCACTCCGTGTCACCTTCCTGCTCTCCGGGATGCCAGCTTATGTGTACGGCAAAGCACAGCTCGATGAGGTCATGCCGTAATACAGCCTGGAGTGGGGGTGATGGAAGAAAATACCTGTATCACGTTCCCTGTTATCGGGGAACCGGCACCGGACTTTGAAGCTGAAACTACCCATGGGCCGTTGAAATTATCAGACGTTAAGGGAAAATGGGTGGTGTTATTCTCTCACCCGGCCGATTTCACACCTGTCTGCACTACTGAATTCATGGCGTTTGCAAATATTTACGATGAACTCAAGTCACTCAATGTTCAGCTGATTGGGCTATCGGTAGACAGCATTTCGGCACACCTGGCATGGGTGCACGCGATTAAGGAGAAGATGGGAGTTGTAATCCCGTTCCCGATTATCGCCGACCTCACCATGAAAGTATCAAATAAATACGGTATGATCCATGCCGGGCAGTCATCGACAGCAGCAGTCCGTTGTGTATTCTTCATTGACGATAAGAGTACCATGAGGGCGATGATCTACTATCCGCTCCAGAACGGCAGGTTTATGCCTGAGATTATCCGACTGGTCAAGGCGCTTCAGACAACTGATAAGTACAAGGTCTCAACACCGGCAAACTGGCAGCCGGGGGATAAGGTTGTTGTCCCACCACCGAAAACTGCTTCCGAGATGGAAAAGAGACCCACAGAAGGGTATGAATGCAAAGACTGGTATTTGTGCTTCAAGAAAATCTGATGAACTAAAACCTTTTTCCACGTGAAACAGATCAAAAACCAACCTTTTTACCTTGCCGCTACAAGAAAACTGCTATGGTTATCAAGGTTCTCGCCTTTGCCGGAAGTCCCCGCAGGCATGGTAACTCCGAGACGCTGCTGGACTGGGTGCTGGACAGTATGATTGCTGACCCGGAAGTTGCTATAGAGAAAGTCATCCTTAATGAAGCAAATATCAATCCCTGCAAAGGGTGCAATGCTTGCGAAAAACTCAACAAATGCGTGCAACGCGATGGGATGGACATCTACCACGATAAAATCGTTGCTGCCGATATTATCCTGCTTTCCTCACCAATTTACTGCATGGGTATCGCTGCACAGCCAAAAGCCTTAATAGACCGTGCACAGGTCTTCCGGTCACGAAAATATGTCCTCAAACTACCGATCGTCCCTCCGGAACGCAAAGGAAAACGGATCGGTGCGTTTCTTGCGACAGCGGGGCAAAACTGGAGTTATGTATTTGATGCGGCAGTTCCTTCGGTCAAGTGCTTTTTCCACGTGATCGACATCAAAGATGCCGATATCTCGTACCTGATGATCAATGGAGTAGACGAAAAAGGAGCGATCGATCTGCACCCGACCGCAAGGTCAGATGCAGAGAACCTCGGAAAATCACTGATTTCCGATAGTAAAAAGCGACTTGCTGCGTGAGCCTGATGACCGTAACCGTACTTGGCATTTCAGGGAGTCCACACCGGCATGGGAATACAGAAACCCTGCTCGATAGTTTCCTGGAGGGGGCACAGGCAGCTGGTGCATCGGTAGAGAAGATTGTCCTCAAGGATCTGGATTATACGCCATGCAGGGGTTGCAATGCATGCCATAAAACCGGAGACTGTATTGTCCAGGACGATGCAATTACCCTCTTTGAGAAAATCCTGAAAGCAGATTCCATTGCTGTTGCTTCCCCGATCTATAGTATGGGAATTACTGCAGAATTAAAAGGGCTGATTGACCGGGGCCAGTATCTCTGGGCAAGGAAGTTTATTTTAAAAACACTGTTTTTTCCCCATGCGCATATCATGCGGCATAAAGGAATATTCATTTCTACGGCCGGACTTTCATGGGATAATGTGTTTGATGCAGCATTTCCTGCCATTACCGCATTTTTCAATGGGGTTGGTTTTGAATATTATGACAATATCATAGCAAATAATATGGACACCTATGGGGGGATAAACAAACACCCGACAGCATTGAAAGAGGCTTTTGATAAAGGACAGAGGGTTGTAGTTGTGGTTAAACACCTGAATGCAGATTAATTCCACTCGTGATTTGTCTTTGTTAAAAAATGTTTTTTCCGGGAATCAGAACTGGTAAAATGATCCCAGGAGAATCCCGAAGGATGCGATGATCAGGAGGGCAAATACCGGAATATTCCATGCCATCACTTTTCGCCCGTCAAGGATACTGATTGGAAGCAGGTTGAACGCTGCGATCATCGCGTTGATCTGGATACCGAATACGCCAATCTGGGTGAGCAGGTTTCCCAATCCACCTCCGATGAGAACAAGCACGGCAAAGGGAATGCAGAGCAGGAGGTTGACAACCGGTCCTGAAGCCGAGATGATGCCGTTCTCGCGCCGGGTTAATCCCTGCCCACTCACTGAATTGCTATAGATAATCGTTGCTCCCGGTGCTGCAAAGACGAATCCTACAAGAGATGCGAGGGCAACTGCAATGAGGAGCATGGAATTGTCTTTTCTGAACTCTGCCCAGTATCCATACCGTATCGCAGTAAATTTATGTGCCATCTCATGCAGGATGAACCCAATTCCGACAGTTAACAGAGAGATTCCAAAATAGGTCAGGGCAACCACAGGATCCACAGATCGTATCGGCCCCAGTACACCATATGGTGCAATTTTTATAATGGCAAAGGATAGTGAAATCGCCATCCAGGCGAGGAAAAGATCTGCCTCTTCACGCCTGCTTATCCGTTCGAACATGAAAACACCTGATCAGATAGGGCGGTCATGTATTATCTGCTTTAGTATTGAGGAACCGAATGATTATGTTTATTAAAAATCTCGGTCATGTACCTCATATGTCCCTTGAGACTATACGGGAAGAGATCACTAAGGTGGATGCTCATATTATCCGGCTTATCGCGCAGCGTCAGGAGCTTGCAGGAAAGATTGCACAGGTCAAAATCCATAAAGGATTACCCATACAGGATAAGCAGAGGACTTCCAAGGTTCTTGAGAACGTGTTTAACCTTGCTGTTGAAAGCAAGATCAATCCCGTTGCTGTCCAGAAAATTTTTGAGATCCTGATATTGATGAGTGAGGAACGCCAAAGAGGGTTTTCGGGAGAGGGAAACCTTCCGTGAAGTTATCTCAGACCGTGGAGGCGTTCCGGTCTTTTTCCCTTTACCCTATCCATCCTGAAAGGATGAATATCCCGAGTGCAATCATTGCCAGTCCCACGATCATCCGCAGTTTTCTCCGGTACCTGATTCTCCATTCGTTTGCCCTTTGAGGAGAGATACCATAGGCAACCAGTAACAGGATAAACACCAGGGGCAAGACAAAAACAATATTATAAAGAACGAGGTACGGAAGCCCCTCCATCAGCGAGTAACTTCTGCTCATAAGCCCGAGGATGGCAAGATAGATCCCCCCGGTGCAGGGGAGCTCAAATATACCAACAAGAACGCCCAGTACAAATGCCGTAGGAAGTGAGGCTCTGCTGATATAGCGATCGATCATTTCTTTTTTTGATGCGGGAATTCCGAGGAGGAAATCGTCCTTATTTCTGAGCACATCGATAATATTCACCATACCGAAAACTATTGCCACTATTGCACCCAGCAGCGAGAGAACTACAGAGAATCCCGAAAGATGAACTATTGAAAAAAGTCCGGCTCCCGAAAACAGGTAAAAAATAAATACTGCAGAAATATAAACGCCTCCGACCATTATGATGCGTTTGCGGTTCTCAATAGCAACAATGGTGATCAACAGGAAGATCAGAACTGAAAAAGCACAGGGATTGATACTATCAATAAGTGCAGAAGCAACAACGATTGGGATTGTCAGTTGAATTGTATTCGTGGAACAGACAGGATAGGGGGCCATTCCTGTATCAGACGTCGTAGATGGGCACGATGCAATCCGTTCTCTTTCAGCAATAATCGCTGGTTCAAAACGATTTTTGATATCAGCATCGCCGACCATAGCGGTATTGCCGACGAACAGAACTGGTATTCCTGAGTTGCTGAACCGTACTGGCGGCTCATAATGGCAAAGGTTTCCTGGTTTGTCGTGTTATGATATACTTCCAGCATCAGGATATCGAGTTGTGGATATTTATCGCTCAGATCCTGCAGTAAGGGTTTTACATTCTCGCAATGACTGCACCCATCACCGTAGAAAAAAAATGCACGTATCGTGGTATTCTGATAAGTGCTGTCAGAGAATTTTGGGTCAGATTTTTCACTTAACGCTTTTTTTTTAATTGTTCGAGAATTACTGTTTCGAGGTATGCAGGAATATTGAGCTCGCCGACCAGCGAAACATCACCAACAATAACTTCCGGGACACCGGAATTGGGTATCCCCAGTTTCTGGTGCAGAGAATGGGAGAGAACCAGGTTGGTCTCATTATGCCAGGTCTCAAGAATCAGGAAATTTACATCAGGATATTTTTTGGAAAGATTCTGGATGAACGGTATCACATTATGGCAATGCGGGCATTCTTCCCCGTAAAAGAAATAGACTGTAACATTACCTGACGTGTCTGCTGCGGCAGAAGGGATTTCTCCGGATGGTGAAGGTATGACCAGAAAAAATACAATGCAGACGGCAAGTATCGCAATGAACACACCTGCAACAATTTTCAGCGTATTGTCCATTATTACCTCTGTAGGAATCTGGTCTGATTCAATAATAATATACCTCATGGCAATTTTAGAGAAAAACAGTTAGTATAAGGAGATCATTGACCCGACACCGTCATGGGTGAAGAGCTCAAGAATGAGATTGTGTTCAATATTTCCATTAATAATATGTGCATAACCTACACCATTTTCCACGGCTTTTATAAGGGATCCTACCTTTGGGATCATACCTTCTCCAATCGATCCGGACTTTTGCATTGCTTTTGCCTCATTAATAGATAACTTTCTGTACACTGTTGTACGTTTGGCATCCATTACCCCATCCACATCGGTCATATTGATGAGTTTATACGCTTTAAGTGCTATCGCTATATCACCTGCAGCTGTATCAGCATTAATATTTAAACTCCCACCGAATCGATCAATCGCGATCGGAGCGATTACGGGAATATAGCTCTTGTCAAGAAGCGTGTTCAGGAGCGCTGGATCGATCCATTCTATCTCCCCTACATGACCGAGATCCACGTCTTTTTGCACACCACCAACATCCACCCGCTGGATTTCCATTTTCCTGGCAATAATCAGATTCCCGTCACTTCCCGACAAGCCCACACCACGGGCCCCGCATTTTGCAATCAGAGAGACAATCCCGGCATTAATTTTACCGACAAGAACCATCTGGGCAATCTCGAGCGTTTCCTGGTCAGTTACCCGTAATCCCCCGACAAAGACGGATTCTTTGCCCATCGCCTTCATCTTCTCAGAGATTTCCGGTCCTCCACCGTGCACCAGTACAACCCGTATTCCAACGTAGCGCAGGAGAACTGTATCCCGGATGGCATTTTCGAGAACAACCGGGTCCACCATCGCATGACCACCGAGTCTTTATCACAATGGTCTTACCATGGAACTCCTGAATATAGGGCAACGCCTCTATCAGAACGTCCTCGCGTTTCATCATGTGGTGTACCTCCCGTTAATCTCCACGTAGCGTTCGGTGAGATCGCAGCCCCATGCGGTTGCTTCTTCTTTTCCCATCGCCAGATCAAGGATGAAGATCACTTTTTTTCCGTGCATTGCTTCTTTTGCCGTTTTCAGATCTGCGATGATCTCTCCCGAGTTAACAAGGGGGTAACGCTGATTTCCGTCACTTATCCAGAGTGAGACTGCATTGGGATCGAACTCAATGCCAGCCCGCCCTGCAGCGGCAATGACTCTTCCCCAGTTTGGATCTTCCCCGTATACAGCAGTCTTTACCAGTGGAGACTCAATTATGGTACGGGCGACTTTTGCAGCCGCTTCTTCCTTCTGCGCTCCCTTAACAGTCACTTCTATCAATTTTGTGGCACCTTCACCATCTGCTGCAATCTGCCGGGCAAGCAGACGGCAGCACTCTTCCAGAGCATGCGAGAACTCTGCGGGATTTACCTTACCTGATTCTCCTGTTGCAGTGCAAAGCGCAATATCATTCGTGCTCATATCCCCATCTACGACAACCCGGTTGAATGTCCGGTTTGTTGCCTGTTTCAGGGTTTGAGATAGTGTGTTTGCATCGATTTCCGCATCAGTGTAAATAAAAGCAAGCATGGTTCCCATGTTAGGAGCGATCATGCCGCTTCCCTTCGTAATTCCCCCAATACTAAACGACTCATTTTGCACGAGAGCATGTTTGGGAAATGTGTCGGTCGTCATTATAGCCTCGGCTGTAAGATTTTCAGATTCCTGCGTACTTTCAATCTTTTGTGCGACTTCCTTACACTGGCGTTGAATGAGGGGGAGATCGAGATATCTTCCGATAACACCTGTGCTCGCTACACCCACCTGGTCAGGATCGACACCCAGCGCAGAACCGGCAAACACGGTCATTTCAACCGCATCGTTATATCCTCTTTTTCCGGTGAAGGCATTGGCACATCCGCTGTTTGCGATTATCGCTTCCATCGTCCCTTTTTTTATCTGGTTGCGCATCAGTTCTACCGGTGCTGCTTTGACGAGGTTTTGAGTAAATACACCAGCTGCTGTTCCGGTCGCACGGATAAGGGCAAGTCCGAACTTACCTTCTTTCATCCCATACGCCGTTACACCCTTGACAGCACAGATACTCCGAAACGTCATTTCAGGTTTCAGCTCCCTCTTTTTTCAGAATGGGATGAACCAACTGCATGAATAATATCGGCACGGGTCAGGATTCCCACGAGTTGCTTACCCCGCATTACCGGTAGTCGTGCAATCCCCTCGTTAAGCATCAGTTCGGCGGCTGCCCCGATTTCCATTCCTTCTGTTGCGGTAACTACCTGGTGCGTCATTACCTTTTTTACGGGCATATCCCCGATATTGCGAAGTGCATGTTTTGTCTTTTCCCAGTTGATAAACTCACGGATTGGGATCTCGATAATCTCAAACGGTGATGGCAGCCAAAGGTCATCAGATATCCTTTCTGATTCAAGCAGAGAGATAAGATCAGATTCGGTGAGTATTCCCACCAGGTCCGTTCCTTCCATAACAGGAAGACCCCCGATATGATACTTCTTCATCAGGCCGACTGCATCGCGGAGGGATGTTTCAGCAGTACATACAACCGGGTTTTTTGTCATTGCATCTTTTACCAGCATAATTGTTCACCTACGGGAGCACTCCGGCCCCAACGAGTCCATCCTTTTCATCCAGTCCGCACATCAGGTTCATATTCTGAATTGCCTGACCGCTTGCGCCTTTAACGAGATTATCAATTGCAGATATTGCTACGACGCGCAATCCTTCGCTTTCAACCATGAGATCACAGAAATTGCTTCCCCGGACCGAGGCAAGGGAGGGTTTCTGATACCGTACAAAGTATTCACCTTTATAGAAATCCTGGTACAGTTTCTCAACATCTTTTTGCTCTAATGGTTCAGAAAGCAGGATATGGGCTGTTGTCAGAATGCCACGGTTAACCGGCACAAGATGGGGAGTGAAATAGCATTTCGCTTTTGAGCCGAGTCGGCTAATCTCCTGTTTCATCTCAGCAAGATGCCGATGGGTTGTCCATTTATAGGGGCCGATATTGTCCGCCACATTCGGATAGTGCGTTGTAGCAGAAGGATTATCCCCCGCTCCACTCACACCTGACTTAGAGTCAAAGATTATGGTGTGAGCATATTTTGCCAGAGGAGCTGCCGCGAGTGTTGCTCCTGTAGGGAAACACCCGGGATTGGCAACAAACTTCGCATGAACGCATTCTTTCCGATGCAGCTCAGGGATTCCATAGGGTGCAGAGAAATAATCTGAGTGGGTAACCCCGTACACCTTCTCATAAATTTCTTTTGGTAAACGATAATCGGCGCTGAGATCCACTACCTTTATCCCCCTGGACAGGAGTTTTCCGGCATACATCATGGCAGCGGTATGAGGAACAGCCAGGAATGCAACGTCAGCATCAATAGCATCAACATCTGGATTTTCAAATTTAAGATCGGTAAATCCTTTGAGGTGGGGATGAACCTTATCAAGAGGGGTCCCCGCAAGTTTGCGGGAAGTGGCACAGGTGACCTTTGCAGTAGAATGGTGAACTAAGAGGCGTATCAGCTCACCTCCGGCATAACCGGAGGCCCCGATAATGGCAATTTTCATAAGAGAGTATCCGATTATAAAAATTTAATGCTTTTCGGGCAGGCAGGAATAAATTTAAAAAAAAAATACCGTAAAGTGGAAAATGACTTTACATCTGATCCAGTTTGCGCAGATAGAGTGCGTGTAACCGTTGTCCGAGCAACTCTATCCGCTGTTTATCCTCAAGTCCTTCCAATAAATCTGCAGGAAGTGAATCGATTCCTTTGGCAGCACCAAGATATGCACCGCAGATAAGACCGATAGTATCAGTATTTCCTCCAACATTGGCTGCAACCGTAAAGAGATCGGACGGGTGCGAATACCTTTTGATTAAGAAGATTGCAATCGGAAGAGTCTGGAAAACGGATACATCATTTCCAATTTTAAGCAAAGCCGTTTCGGTGTCCATTCCTTCTTTTTCCATTGCAAGTGCCTTTTTAATTTTTCCGCCGAGCACCTCATCCTCCACCTTTGCTTTCTCAAGCGCCTTTTCTACGGGATCAGGTGTTTCATGAAGGGTATGATAGATAAGCGTTACAACAGTTGATACTGCTGCATGTGCTGCCGGATGGGTATGGGTAACATTGCATGCACGTACTGCCCGTTCACATCCTTCATTCATATCAGGAAATGTCAGCCCGAAAGGAATCGCTAACGGAAGGCATCCGGAAGTTGTTGATTTTACACCTTTCTGAGGAATATTTTTATGAATCGTATGCTCACATACCGCTGAAACCGATCCATCAGGAAAGCGGAGCTTTCCCTGAGCATAGAGCTCACGAAGTGCAGTTGAATAGCGTTCCTCATTGAACTTTCCGTCAGCGAGAAGCGTAGCGACAAGTATCATCACCTGGGTATCATCGGTATATTGTCCGGGATTTAATTCTTCGTTAGGATGGTTTTTGTACGGGCGACGGTACCCGTACTTCATTTTTTTTAGGTTGGGAGATGTGCTTTCATTGGGCATTCCCAGTGCATCGCCGATTGCTGCGCCGAGTAAGCAACCTTTAAACTTTTTAAGCATCTATCCTATATTGAAAAACCCGGATAGATAATCCTTGTTATAACCTTGCTCATTTACGAGCATTGTTCTTTTTATATGGGTTGTCCGCCCCGTCAATCAGAATTTTTATATAAGTTACTAACATGATTAATAATGTAAAATAGGTGGGAAATGAAAGAGGATTTTATAGTCAAGATCGTCGATGATGTGAAATCATACACACCCGACCCACACTACAAAAAAAATGCATGGATGGGAGACTACCAGAAAGCCTACAACGAGTTCCTTGCAGATCCAGATGCCTTCTGGAGCAGGATGGCCAAGGAGCTTGACTGGATTCGTCCCTGGAGTGCGGTAAAAGAGTGGAACTACCCCTATGCGAAGTGGTTCATTAACGCACAACTGAACATTACCGCAAACTGTCTTGACCGCCATGTAAATAATCTCAGGCGCAACAAAGTTGCACTCATCTGGAGAGGGGAGGAGGGGGCAGAACGCATATTTACGTACCAGCAGCTGCTCAGCAGAGTGATGCGATTTGCAAACGCCCTGAAAAACATTGGTATCAGGAAAGGCGATCGCGTCTGTATCTACATGCCGTTTGTTCCTGAACAGATTATTGCGATGCTTGCCTGTGCCCGTATCGGTGCTGTCCACAGCGTCGTGTTTGGAGGTTTTGGTCCGGCTGCACTCAACATGCGTATTAAGGATGCAGAGGCAAAGGTCGTAATCACAGCAGATATCGGCATGCGCCGGGGTAAAACGATCCAGCTGAAATCGATTGTGGAAGAAGCGCTCATTAATGCTCCATCTGTTGAGAACGTTATTGTCCTCAGGCGGCAGGATCCCCCGGTTGATCTAAGGCCTGGCCTTGAACTGGATTTCATGGAAATAATGGAGAAAGCACCACGGGAGTGCCCGGTTGAGGTAATGGATGCCGAAGATCCGCTCTTCATCCTCTATACCAGTGGATCAACCGGCAAACCGAAGGGGATCGTTCACACCTGCGCAGGGTATATGGTGGGAACTTACTATACCAGCAAATATGTGTTTGACTTAAAAGATCCGGATATATTCTGGTGTACAGCAGATCCCGGATGGATTACCGGACATCAGCTATATTGTGTATGGACCACTGGCTGCCGGTGCGACGGTGTTCATTTCAGAGCTCACACCGGATTACCCGGATCCCGGCAGTTACTGGAGCCTGATCGAAGAGCAGAAGATTACCATTCTTTACACGGCTCCGACCGCAATCAGGATGTTCATGAAGATGGGGGAGCAGTGGCCGAATAAATATGACCTGAGCTCACTGCGGATAATTGGATCTGTCGGAGAGCCACTGAACCCCGAAGCATTTGAATGGTACTATCACGTCATCGGCAAGGATAAATGTCCGATTCTTGATACCTGGTGGCAGACCGAGACCGGTATGCATATGATTACTACGATGATCGGAGAAACCATGCGTCCTGGTTTTGCCGGAAAACCCATCCCGGGTGTTGAAGCCGATGTAGTTAACAAGGATGGCAAACCTGTAGAACCCGGAACCGGAGGGTTCCTTGTTGTGAAATCTCCGTGGCCATCAATGCTTCGTACGGTCTGGAAAGATGACGAGCGTTACCGTAAATACTGGGAGACTATCGAAGGTGTTTACACCGTGGGTGATCTTGCAGTTAAAGGCACGGGCGGGAGTATAATGATCCTTGGCCGCTCCGATGACATTATTGTAGTTGCAGGACATAATATCGGGACCGCTGAGGTCGAAAGTGGTCTTGTGTCCCATCATGCAGTAGCTGAAGCTGCTGTTATAGGAAAACCTGATGTAATGAAAGGCAATTCCATCAAAGCTTTCGTGATCCTCCGTGTGGGAAATTCACCGAGTGAAAAACTCAGGCATGACCTGATGTATCACGTTCGTATGACCTTAGGCCCTATCGCAGTACCGCAGGAGATCGAGTTTGTCGATAAACTACCCAAGACGAGAAGTGGCAAGATCATGCGTCGTGTCCTGAAAGCCAAGGAGATGGGGATGGATCCGGGCGATATCTCCACGCTTGAGGAATAATAATACTACATTTTTACTTGGGGGCAACAATGAGCGCCACTCTGCAGGAAAAACTATTTGGCATGGAGCCGGAAAAAGGGCGCTGGATTCTTGTCATTCTGGGAATGATCATCAACCTGTGTTTAGGCTCCATTTATTCATGGAGCGTCTTTGTCGGACCGCTTACAACCCATTTCACCAGTGATCTGGGCCAGAATGTCACCGCCAGTGAAATCCTGTTACCGTTTTCAGTCTTTTTGGCATTCTTTGCCATTGCAATGCCGTTTACCGGTAAATATATTGAAAAATATGGTCCAAGGAACATTACGATTATAGGAGGATGTCTCACCGGACTTGGGTGGCTTCTCTCATCGTTTGCCAGCTCTGTCCAGTGGCTCTACCTTTTTTACGGTGTAATCGCCGGGATTGGCGTTGGCATCGCATATGGAGTTCCTGTTTCCGTTGCAGCCCGCTGGTTCCCTGATCGCCGGGGACTGGCAGTTGGTCTGACCGTGCTCGGGTTCGGGTTCTCCGCTGTACTGACTGCAAATATTGCAGGATTCCTCATCGGTGCCTCGGGTGTCATGAACACGTTCAGGATATTTGGTTTAGCCTTTATCGTCCTGATAGCCATTCTCGCATTACCCCTGAAATTCCCGGCAGAAGGGTGGAAACCTCACGGCTGGGCACCCCCTGCTCCGGCAGCTGGCCAGACCGTCACCTGCGAATTCAGAAGGGAGCAGATGCTCCGGACCTCTGCGTTCTACGGGCTCTGGGCATGTTACTTTATTGGCTGCCTCGCAGGCCTCATGGCGATTGGTATTGCAAAACCCGTTGGAACGGATGTCGGTATTGAGACGGGCCTTGCAACGATACTTGTCGGTGTCTTTGCAGTTTTCAATGGTTTCGGACGACCCGTCTTTGGTGCACTTACGGATAAGCTGACTCCGAGAAATACGGCGATGCTATCCTTCGTACTGATAGCACTGGCATCACTGCTCATCTGGCAGATACCATCAGTTCCGGTATATATTCTTGCCTTTGTCATTCTCTGGGGATGTCTTGGGGGCTGGCTTGCCATAGCTCCAACCTCCTGCGGCAGTTACTTTGGTACCTGTGATTATCCCAGGTGCTACGGCATCCTCTTCCTCGCTTATGGTGCAGGGGGAATTGCAGGACCTCAGCTTGCCGGCTTCATCAAAACTTCGAGTGGATCGTACCTCGGTGTATTTCCCTATGTACTTGTCCTTGCAGTCATCGGTTTTATGATTGCATACGGACTCCTGAAACCGCCACAGGCACCGTATCAAAATTAATCTTTTTTATCTATGCTCCGGCTGGTAGATGCGCTTTCGTTGGGCCATTCGGTAGCCGGAAATTACGAGTATGGTATTACCAAATCCCGCATCAAGCTCCGGATCCCCGGAATCTACATAGAGGACCGGTGTTTCCCGGAGCTTGTGAGAGGTTGCAACCACAATAATATTGCCGGTTCCCACCTTTCGGACGATTCGGGGGCTGATCTGCTGGTTTCCCCTGCCAAGGATAAAACCCTGTGCACCGATAGGGCTGATGATTATTTTTGCCTCCTGCACCTGCTCAAGCAAAGTCCAGAGTGTCCTTTCGTCGATATCCTTGGCAACCACCCTCCCGTTTTTTACCGCATCAACACCCAGCAGGGTTTTTTCCACACCCAGTCTGGAGGCAATGGATTCCGTAGTTGTCCCGGCTCCGAGGATATAGAGTACATCCGGGATCATAATCTCGTGCATAAAACGGGCAATTTCTCCCTTTGCACGTTCCTCATCCCCTTCTTCATATACCTGCTTGGAGAACTGGATCTTCCCTGCCAGAGCAGGGGTGCGGGCAATACCATATAACCGTGTTTTCAGTTCCCCTGCCCGGTACGCTTCCTCGTCAACATCCACTATTTCGGAGTCCCGAAGTGAATGATGTTCATATTCCGTCACAAGTTCAGCTGCGGTTGCCGGATCAATAGCAAAAACGGCAGAGTACATCTTCACACCCGCTGGTATCCCGAGAACCGGCACATCCCTGCCCACCGCATCAAAGATGTTCCTGGCAGTCCCGTCACCGCCACAAAAAAGGATGAGGTCAATTCCGGTTTTAAGGAATGTTTGTGCTGCTTTTATAGTGTCCTGACCACTGCTTTCGCCTTCAAAAAAATAGAGTACCTGATAATCCGGTATTCCGGTTTCTCTCAGAGTGTCCTCACCCATAGCACCAGAACAGGTAACAAATTCCAGACTTTTATCGTGCGCGAGAAGTCCGAGCGTGATATGTGCCCGCTGTTGTGCCAGCGGTAGTGCACCGCGACGGCGGGCTTCCTCGACCATTCCATCGGTACCCTTGAGCCCCACTGCCCCTCCCATTCCGGCAACAGGGTTAATAATGAAACCGATGCGCTTCATAAAAAGGAATTTTTAGGAAATTTTTGGAATCCGGTCAAGTGATTCCTTAATCAGCTCGTCAGGATATTCGTAATCCACCAGTTTGCCTGCATGGTAGGCGTCATATGCTGACATATCGAAATTGCCATGGCCGGAACAATTGAAGAGGATCGTCTTTTCTTCACCTGTCTTTTTACATTTGAGCGCCTCTTCAATCACTGATTTCACTGCATGGGACGTCTCGGGGGCGATAATAATTCCTTCAGTGCGGGCAAATGTCTGGGCTGCATCAAAGACTTCGCTCTGGTGGTATGCCACGGCCCTCATTATCCCGTCATAAACAAGCCGGGAGACAATCGGGGAGTCCCCGTGGTAGCGGAGCCCACCGGCGTGGATGGAAGGTGGGACAAAGTCATGCCCCAGAGTGAACATCTTGAGGAGCGGGGTGTATCCAGCTTCATCGGCAAGGTCGTAAGTATACAGTCCCTTGGTCAGTGTAGGGCAGGAGGCCGGTTCAGCACCGATTATATCTACATCCTTGTGCTTACCAGTCAGTTTGTCCCCGGCAAACGGGAACGAAATTCCGGCAAAGTTGGATCCGCCCCCAACGCAGCCAATCACAACATCCGGGTAATCGTCGACCATTGCGAGCTGTTCACGGCATTCGAGTCCTATCACGGTCTGGTGAAGGCAGACATGGTTCAAGACCGAGCCCAGAGCGTAGTTGGTGTTGCTGTGAGAAGCTGCATCCTCGACCGCTTCTGATATGGCCATACCCAGACTTCCCGGGGTATCAGGGTCTTTTTCAAGCATTGCACGACCGGAGTTTGTTTTTGTGCTCGGGCTTGGGATGCATTCTGCTCCCCAGACCTGCATCATGGATTTCCGGTAGGGTTTTTGTGTATAACTTGACCGGACCATGTATATGGTGCACTGCAGATCATAGAGCATGGTAGCAAATGCAAGTGCCGAGCCCCACTGGCCTGCACCAGTTTCGGTGGCGATTCTCTCCATACCCACCTTCATATTATAATACGCCTGAGGAACAGCAGTGTTGGGCTTATGGCTCCCTGCCGGACTGACCCCCTCCCACTTATAGTAAATCTTCGCGGGTGTTTTTAAGAATTTTTCAAGCCGGTGGGCACGGTACAGGGGGCTTGGCCTCCAGAGTCGCAGGACATCCCGTACCTCTTCCGGTATATCGATATGACGGTCAGTGGTCACTTCCTGTCGAATCAGTTCCATCGGGAAGATGGCGGCAAGATCCTGAGGACCGATAGGTTTCTGGGTCTTGGGATGGAGCGGGGGATCAAGCGGGGATTTCAGGTCCGCCTGAACATTATACCATTTTTTTGGCATCTGCTCCTCATCGAGGACGATTTTTGTCTGCATACACATTTATTGTTTTGTACAAATATATACGTTATTGTACAAATATGAAGTTTTTTGACGGTCAATATACATTTGTAATTGCGCATCCTGATCGAACAGGAATCCGTGATTATACAAAAGGGTAAATTAAAATAATGAAATTTATTTCCATGATACATGAATACTAAAAGAAACGAGGAAGATCATGCCGTTTATTTATTTCAGCCAGGGGGTTGCATCGCTGTACCCTGATTTTACCGAGCGTTTAATGTCGCATCTTGCACTCGGGGGGACCGAAATTACCCAGCAGGTGCTCAAAGAGACCGCTGCACAGATGCATGTGAAACATACGGACGAGCAGGGCCATCTTGATATTGCTGTTGAGAATGAGAATGTCAGGGTCTCTTACACCGTTGAGCGCCAGAGAAAAGAGATCTCCAAAGGTGTAATGGGGGCAATCACGGGCGCAGGACTGGGGGGAGTTCTCGGCAATGTGCTGCGAAAAAATGAGGGACTCGGTGATGCGATCACTGGTGTGTTCGGGGGTGCAGCTGCCGGGGGGGCATACGGGGCATATGACGGGTACGAAGAATCAAAAGATAACCGCACTAATTTCGCCGCTGTGCTTGCTGATACCATCAAAGAAGTCGAGGATGAACTGCAATACATCATTCAAGGACAAGTAGAGGCAAAAGAGGCGATACGCGAACGCGGGAGGCAAAAACTTGAGGAAGATTCTGCAAAAGAAGAAGAGTATCGTGGAATGCTGGAAGATCTCTATGGGCAGGTGCTTGCAGTGCAGGAAGAAGTTGACATGGCTACGTGCGAAGGCTCCAATGTCACAAAAGCCAAGGGACGGGTTGACCGGGCCGAAAGCCTGTATAAGGAAGCGCAGGCATCATTTGAGAAAAAAGAGTACACAACAATAAAACCGAGAATAACTGCTGCCCTGAACATGGTTGATAAAGCGCGTGAAGCGCTTTCGGAGATACAGAACCAGAGATAAAATCACTCGAATTTTCTTAACACGGAAATTGCGGCAGACACGATGTAGCATTCCTGCTGATTGGACATAGCAAAAACAATTTTGAATCAGCATTCCCCATACCATTAATACACTTTGAGAAAAAAACTGTAATCAAGTTGTTATTCCCGCAACAACAAATCGATCCAAAAAAGAGGCAATTTAGGATGAAACACTCACTTTTTGATATTCTTATCAAACCCGGGGCATTCTTTAAGGATGCTGTCGTGGAAAAGGAAAACCTCAAAATTCCCGCAGTTATCGTTCTTGTGCTGGGGATTATTTCCGCATTATATGCGTATTTAATCAGTGAAGTGACAGGAAAGATGCTGGCCGGATTGTTACCGGGTATGGAAACAATCATTGCCGGTTTTGCTGCTCTTGGTGCTTTAATCGGGATATTCATCTTCTGGGCAATTTGGGCAGGAGTATTTTACCTTATCTCATCCTTTTTCAAGGGTAACGGGACATATAAAAGAACCTTTGAATTTATCGGATATGGTTATCTTCCCCAGATTTTTGGGGCAATTCTTACTTTGATCGTTGCGATCCAGTATGTCCCCCGAGTTGTTGTTCCCCAACTTGCTTCGGGTGCAATCCAGGAAGATCCCCAGATTGTCCAGGAAGCGATCAAAACGCTGATGCATGATCCTGCAATGGTGGAGATGACCCAGATCGTTTCGATTATTTCTATCGTATTTCTTCTCTGGAGTGCAAATATCTGGATCTCTGGCATAAGAAATGCCCGCCAGCTTTCAGAAAGGGACTCCGCTCTCTGCGTTGGAATACCCGTTGTCCTCTATATTCTCTATATGATCTATTCCATGACGGGGATTTAAATGAAAAACACACGATTTATTATATTAACTACCCTGGTCCTGATCATCAGCACAGGAATTGGTGCAGTAACTGCATTCCAGACTCCGGAATCCATTATCGCGGCCGGTAATGTATATGTAAGCAATATCACGTATGATCCCGGATCTTTTTTTGCCGGGGATACGGGTACCGTGATGGTATTTGTCACCAATGGAAACACCGACCAGAGTGTCAGCTTAAATCATGTAACGTTCGGTGACAAAGATATCAGGCTTACGAGTTCTCCCTACGATTCCACATCCAATATCGGTCCTCTCCAGAAACAATCGTTCGTTTTTTCCGTTATTGCTGATACCCCCGAGGGAACGTATTACCCGACATTCTCCCTGAGTTTCCGTGATGCAGACAGTCTCTATTCCAGAGTTCCAATCCAGGTAGATAACACCCAGCTCGAACTAACGATTATCGACAAACCCGATACTTTCGCACAGGGGAAGAGAGCAACCATTTTTGCGCAAGTGGCTAATCCCCGGAAAAATGAGGTGAGGAGCGTAACGCTTGAGGTTTCCGGCACGGGGGTTACATCGACTCCTGAAAAAATATTCATCGGGAACCTCGCACCAGGAAGTAAATCACAAGTCAACTTCACCGTTACTCCCGAACTGGAGACAAACCTGATTCTCCTGGTAACGTACAACAATGGTAACAATCCACATAACGTGAGGATGTACCTCCCGCTAACCTTTGGAATTGATAAAAAGCAGGCAGACCCCGTCGTCAGTAACGTCCAGGTAAAATCTGAAGGTGGTATCTACCACATCACCGGTGATGTAAACAATGCCGGACTGGAAACGGCTAATACCGTGATGGTGACCTCACTCTCGCCGGCTATTCCGCAGGACCCCTATAAGACTTATGTCGTGGGAGCCCTCAAACCCGATGATTTCGGAAGTTTTGAAGTTACTTTCTCCGCAAACAGCACGACGAGTATCCCGATACAACTGTCATATAAGGATACAGATGGCAACCTGTACACTTCTGTGCAGGAAGTAAAAATTTCAGCATCTGCTACCGGTTCACAGAATAGCGGGGCATCAAACCTGCTCTTTCCCATAATCGCAGTCGTTATCGTCCTCGGCGCCTGTATTGGTGGATGGTACTTCTACGTCAGAAGGAACAAGAAGTGACGGTCTCTATGAACGAACAACCAGTCATGGTGTTCAAAGACGTAAGTAAAGTATACTCGCTACCATCAGGAGACGTTACCGCTCTTGATGAGGTCAGCTTTAAGGTTGAGAGGGGTGAGTTCATCTCGATAATGGGGCCTTCGGGTTCCGGGAAGTCGACCCTCCTGAACCTGATGGGGTGCCTTGACACGCCAACATCGGGGGACATTTATATAAGCGGTACCCGTACCGGCGACATGTCTGATAAAGAACTCACTGAGCTGAGGAGAGACCGGATTGGGTTTATATTTCAGTATTTCAACCTCTTCCCGCTCTTGAACATAATCGAGAACGTGACATTCCCGATGATGCTGAAATCCCAAAAAGAAGTGGACCCGGAAAAAGGACGTGCGGCACTCAGGTCAGTTCAGCTTGATGATTCGCTCTTCACCCATACACCTATGGAGGTTTCGGGCGGTCAGCAACAGCGGGTGGCTGTAGCCCGGGCACTCATCAATGATCCTGATATATTGCTCTGTGACGAACCAACAGGAAACCTTGATTCAAAGACCGGTGCCGGCATCATGGAACTCATGTCGGAACTCAATCGTAAAGGCACGACAATTATCATGGTCACACATGACCCGAACATTGCCAAATATTCCCGGAGAACGATCCGTATCAGCTGACGGGAGGATCGTGGAATGATTTTCTGGGAAATTGCCAAACGGAATATCAGGATCCACCTGCTCCGGTCATCGCTTGCCATGCTGGGGATCGTTATCGGTGTGGTTGCGATCGCATCCATGGGTATTCTTGGCAATAGTCTGGTACTCACGGTATCAGACAGCTTAAAAACAGTCGGGGACAGCGTAATCGTAACACCCCATATCGGGGGCAATGCGGGAGGTTTCGGCGGGGGTGCTGGGGGATCATCATCACTCAGAATAACAGAACAAAATTTCCAGCAGATAAAACGTGCTTCTGCCCCGAATATAGCAATCCCTGTACTTCAGACTTCAGACCGCATGAAACTCGGTGTAGGAAGCGATGACATCGTTGCAGCCATCTACGGTCTTAACCCGGATGATGTCCCGGACCTTCTTAAATTGAAAGAGGGAGGATACAGCCGTGGTGACTCGGGGTGTCTGGTGGGATCAACATTCGCTGAGGACCACAATGTCAAGGTCGGATCCCGGATCGCAATCGGAACAGACGGGAATAAAGGCACACTGCGGGTGACCGGTATCATTGAAGAACGCGGTATGGCTTTTGATGTCAGTACTGACTCTGCAATAGTCGTGACAAAGAACTGGTTTGACCAGACATACAATCGCGAAGATTACGACAAGGTGGTTGTCAAGGTAAAGAACCTGGATGACCTCCCAGCAGTTAAAACCGCTATAGAGAACCAGATGAACAAACGGGATAAAATCGTTGATGTTGTAGATACACGTAAGACTATGGAAACCATTTTCCAGGCATTCGGCCAGATTACTACATTTGTTTCTGCGATAGGTGGTATATCGATGCTGGTTGCCGGGGTTTCCATTCTCAACATCATGATGATGTCAGTGACAGAAAGGATCAAGGAGATTGGTATCATGCGCAGCATCGGAGCGCAGCGAAAAGAAGTGATGTCGATGTTCCTTTACGAGGCTTTGATTCTCGGGGTCGTTGGAAGCATTATTGGAGGTGTCATGAGTCTTTTGGGGGGATATGCAATCAGCTCGCTGGCATTGCAGACAACTAAATACCTGTTCGTAGGTTCAAGCCTGATCCATATCGTTTACGGTATGTCATTTGGTATTATCATCAGCCTGATCTGCGGGATCTACCCGGCGTGGCGGGCAGCGAATCTCAACCCGATTGATGCGCTCAGGCACGAATAACTCTCTTTTATTGAGAAGTCGTACCTGCCAGATAAATAATTTTAACCGGCTGCGTGCATACTCAATGGTATGAGCTGCCCCCCGGCACATTCCTATAATGATCCGGATTGGAATGAGATCTGGAAAGAAAGGCAGAAACTGCACGGGTTGTCAAAACATTCTGACGACCCATCGCATAACTGGAACAAACGGGAGAATGCCGAACGCTACGATTCCACGTCCCGCAGTGAGTACGATAACCGGGTACAGATCACGATCGCCGGTCTGGACATCACAAAAAATTCCCGGGTGCTTGACATTGGCGCCGGACCCGGTACATTGGCCATTCCACTTGCACCGCGGGTCAAAGAAGTAACCGCTGTTGAACCCGGTGCGGGAATGATCTCCGTCCTCAATGAACGTGCGAGGCGGGAGGGTATCACCAATATAACCTGTATCCGAAAACGATGGGAGGATATCGATCCCGCCAGCGATCTGGACGGGCTGTATGATGTCGTGATTTCCTCGCTCTCGCTTACTATGGAGGATATCCGGCAGGCACTCCAGAAGATGGATGTTACCTCCTCAGGCTTCGTCCACCTCTTCTGGTTCGTTGACATGCCCTTCTGGGAGCGGATGTATGCCGATCTCTGGGAGCCCCTGCACGGGAGCCCGTACCATGCCGGGCCGAAAGCCGACTGTCTCTTCGGAGTCCTCTACCAGATGGGAATTTACCCGGACGTGACCATGCTGCCGCTCACAAAGGAGTACCGCTTCGGGAGCCGGGAGGAGATGCTCGGGTTCTTCCGGAAGCGATTCGGTGCAGGGACACCCGAAGAGCAAAAGGTAGTCGATGAGTATGTCACGCCGATGATGCGAACAGAGGGGAATGCGATCGTGATCTCGGGCAACTCGACCTTTGCACATGTGCGATGGAGAACGAGAAAATCCTGAACCGGTTCTCGTAAATCGAAGAACTCTTTCAGATTTCTTTTCCTGTACACGGCTCTGATGAGCCGCTCATACTACAAAGAGTATATAATTTTGAGATTAATGCGATGAGCAACAGTGTGGCTGGCCCGTGAACGCACGGAAATACCACCGGCATCTTCACAATAACGTAAGGAGCTGTTGCCATCGACCGGATTCCGCAAACCCATAACAAAAACCGTGCAGCAATGGAACACCCTTCGCTGTATAAAACCCAGGACAGAAATAGTGGAGACGGACCATGACCCGCGGGAGAAAACCGCTCATGGCTCTCCGCGAGGCCGTGCTGATCGCAAAGAAGCGGGGCGAGACCCGGCAGTTCATGCACGAGCCGGGCACAATCTGCAATTTCGTGATCTACTGCCCCGGTATTGTAGCCCACGTCCGGATCAAGCGGGTCACCCGCGTCCACTGCGACCATGCATGGATCCAGCGTGAGGCAGCCGATGCACTCGCAGCACTCCGGGCCATCGCGTCCGGGTCCGGGATCTCCCGCGAGCTCTGGGTCTTTTTGCCCCGAGGGGCGTTCCGGTTCTTCCGCGTCACGGACACCGGGCTAGTCGAGCTCAGCCGCGACTGCTCGGTGACGCCGGAAAAACCCGGGCCGGTAACCGTAGGGCAGCCGCTAACCCTAGGACATCAGACCCGTACCGGGGTGGGTGTCATACCCCCGGTCCAGGCACTCCCGGTCGAATTCTCCGTCGGAGAAATACCATTAGAAAATGGTAAGGGTTGTTGAGGATCGACCTCTCTTAAAATGCCCGGATTGGCAATCTGAGCCCGTATAATAGACTTAATCCGGGCCATTTTTTCATGTATCCGAAAATAGATCGAATTGGGGGGAAAACGGTACTATAAGGTTGTTTTCCTCCTCATAAATAACCCGGATTGTTTTTCTCCCGTCGGAGACTGGAAAATGTTTAATTAGAATCAATTGGGTGGAAAAAGGGCCCTAAAACTGTGCTGGGGATTTGGGGTTTAGCCGGTGATCGGGGATTCGGGGGGTCAGAGTATGAAGTAGTGAGCGGAATATGCTTTCAATTGATGTTTCATTTTAAGATTTGAACCCTGCCTTTGAATCTCTAAAATATTTTACACCATTCGAAATTTTCCTCTCTCCATGTTTGGTCATTGGAAATTCATACACAAGATCTAAGAATTTTCCGAGGGGTGTCTGATTTTGTGACGACTCATTAAAAGCGGGATAATAACACCAATTAAATGTTAAAAATTTTTTAGTTTTTTCATTGTCAATTGGTTTAGCCAATGGAACATTATATTCTACAAATATTTCTTGCAAACCAGATTTTTCCAATTCATTTTGGCCTATTTTTTCGAATACAGACTCAATCCATAATCGAGTTTTAGGTGTACAGATAATACCAAACCAGTCAGCGACTTCACACCAATCATTTGCATCAAACATCGCTGGTCCAACGAGGAAGTTATCTTTATCCAGATAATCGCCAATTGCAATTGATCCCCTGAAAGGTATTTTATTCTCTAATCCCCATTCAAAAATTTCACTAATTTGAACTGATGTAAGAATTAACAAATTGTCAAAACTTTATCCTGTCTGGCTTAAGGGCCAATAAACGATTACAGTATCGCCAAATAGAATAAACTTTGAAAAAGTAATGTGATCAAAACTTTCTTTTTGTTGTTGTAATTTGATTTTTAATCGGCTGAATTTCTCTAAAAAATCCCTGCATTCTTCATGAGAATAAGATGAAATTCCTAATGCATCTAACATTAGAATAATTCCACGATTGGGATTTTTTTTGAAGTCATGGGCAACAACGATTATTGACACTTCACTTGTTTTAACCCTTCTACCCAACCCTCTTGATCCTTCCCATCGCTTCCTTCAACCTCTCCATCGATGTGGCATACGAGAGCCGGATCCACCCCGGTGCATAGAACGCACTGCCCGGAGTTGCCGCAACGTGGCCCTTCTCCAGCCAGCGGGTTGCCACTTCCATGTCATCGCCGGCAACCTTGACAAAGGCATAGAACGCCCCGTCAGCAGGTGCGGTCTCGTAGCCCATCAGGTTCAGCTCGGCAATGATGTATTTCCGCCGGCGGTCGAACTCTTTGCGCATCTCCTCGACGCAGGACTGGTCGCCTTTGAGTGCGGCAACCCCGCCCCACATCGCAAAGGTCGTGGCCTGGCTGATGGTGTGCTGCTGCACCTTGGACATCTCCGCGATGATCTCCTTCGGGGCCACCGCGTACCCGAGCCGCCAGCCGGTCATGGCATAAGCCTTCGAGAAGCCGTTGATGGTGATCGTCCGCTGCGCCATGTCGCCGATTGCGGCAAGCGAGAGGTGTTCTTTGCCGTAGACCATCTTCTCGTAGATCTCGTCGGACATCGCATAAATGTCATAATCCGTGCAGAGATCCGCAACGAGCTTCAGGGACTTTGTGTCGAAAACAGAACCCGTGGGGTTCGACGGGGAGTTGACCACGATCATCTTGGTCTTTGCATTGACCCGTTCGAGAAGAGAGTCGTCGAGCTGGAAGGTCTTTGCGTTGATCGTGTGCTTCACCACCTTCCCGCCGGCAATCTGAACGCAGGGCTCGTAGGAGACCCAGGCAGGGGTGAGGATTATCGTCTCGTCGCCAGGGTTCAGGACTGCTTCGCATGCCTCGTAGATGGCATCCTTGGCCCCGCAGGTAACGATCACCTGCTGGGGAGTACAGGGAAACTTGTTCTCCCGAATGATCTTCCCGGCTGATAGCACTCGTCAGCTCAGGGATGCCGTTGCTCGGGGCGTAATGCGTCTGGCCCCGGTTCAGGGCATCGATACAGGCATCCGTGATGTGCCGGGGGGTATCGAAATCGGGCTCACCGATCGACATGCTGATAACATCGATCCCCTCTGCCTGCATCTTCTTGGCCCGGTTGGAGATCGCGATCGTTGCCGATTCGACAACGCCAGCGATCTTCTCCGAGAGAGGTCTCATTTCAACCGTTTGACAAGCTTGATGGCAGATTCAACGGCCCTCTTTGCATAATCAATCCGCTCATTCGCCTCAAGGCGTGTCATACCGGGTCCGGATATGCCAAGAGTTACCGGTTTGCCGAATTCAAGCGAGAGATCGATAATCTTCCGGGCTGCATGCTGAACGACAATATCATCATGCTGGGTAGCACCTTCAATAACACAGCCGATAGTAACGACTGCATCGACTTTTCCCGCCTGCAGCATCTTCTTTATTGCCAGAGGCATGTCATAGGCCCCCGGAACATACAGGCACTCGGTCACTTCTGCTCCGAGAAACGCTGCATGCTCTCTTCCTTCGATCTCCATCATATAGGTTATGTCGCGGTTGAACTCCGCAACAACGAATCCCAGTTTTATCGGATTTGTATCACACATAGTTGATCATCTCTTGTGAATCGGATCTGATAAATTTATACGCTTTTGTTATTTTCTAGCGCGTGCCGGGCCTGCATCAGAAAATCCCTGTCGCTGGCCGGTTCCCGCCTCTTTTTCGAGATCTTTTGGGTAAAGGACCAGTTTTACTGCATTGACTGCATGTTCGCGGGTACGTTGTTCCATGAGCCATGCGAGTTCGCGTCCATCCTTTGCCTCGTCTTCATGCACAAAGACCTCAATGATGTGGGTATTCGTCATGAGCTGGCACATGATGAGACCCTGCGAGGCTTCGTGGGCACACAGCCGGTCCTTCTCCTTTCCTCCCGGCATGCCCAGTGCCATTACGATATCGCACTTACGCTGCTCAATCAGTTTCTTACAGGCAACAGGGAGGTCCTTGATCCCCGGGACCGTTACCCGCTCAATGGCCACACTCGCATGTTTTTTTAAGCTCATCGATGGCGATCGCTCCCATGTTGACGCGTGAAAAGGTGGTATCAGCAACGCCCACCCTCATCCCAGCACCTCGCAGGCCGCCTGCACACCATCGCCCTGGACTTTGAACCCGCACTTCCTGAGGGCATGCTGGGTTGCCGCAAGCGTTGCAAGTATCTCCGGCGCACTGACGGCACCCATACTGTCCCGATCCGGAAAATTTTCCCCTTCAGGTGGTCCTGCCCGCCGGCAATGACGATCCCCATCTTCTTGATGATGCCCGCATTTCGTCATCCTTTACACCGTCAGGATAGGAAATCGCGGTGACCGTGGCTGGAATATTCGTGCATTTGCATCGATCTTCGGGAACAGGGAGAGCCCCCAGGTCTTTCGCTGCTGCCCGCACGGCCTGCGCCATTTTCTGGTGGCGTGCAATCCGTGTTGGCTATACCCTCTTCCTCGATCATAAGACATGCCTCCCGCAGTGCCAAAAAGAGCGGGACTGCCGGTGTGTATGGTGTCTCCATCGGTTTTCCGCAGCACTCTTTTTGTACGCTGCAAGATCGAGATAGAACGGTGGATTCTTACAAAGTCTGCTCCCATGCCCTGTTACTGACAGAGATCCGGCAAGTCCTGCCGGTGCAGCAAGACACTTCTGGGATCCGACGATGGCAACATCCGCTCCCCACGTATCTGCCTCAACAACATCGCCACCGATGGAGGTAATGCCATCCATTAAAAACAGTGCATCATGCTTTTTTGCAATGCGGCCGACTTCCTCGTGCCGGGTTCTTGATACCGGCAGATGTCTCGTTGTGCACGAGCGTGACCACCTGTGCACCCTGTTCGAGTCGCTCCTCGAGTGCCGCAAGGTTGAGCGGTGTTCCCCATTCAGAACCTGATTTCATGGGCCTTTCCATAGCGCTGGCTGATTTTAAAGAGCCGCTCGCCAAACTTCCCGTTGACAAGACAGGCAATTTCCTTGTCCCTGCCAAAGTTGGCAACCGCAGCTTCCATGCCTGCAGTTCCGGATCCGCTGATCACAAAGAGGTCATTTGTTGTTCCAAAAGCGGTCTTTAATACCCGAACACAGTCAGCATAGACAGCACCGAATTCGGCGCTGCGGTGGTTTATTGCCTGACGCATCATTGCATACCTTACCCGTTCCGGCATCGGCACAGGGCCCGGTAGCATCAGGAGTAGTTCTTTTTCCATGTGGATCTGCCCATAGTATATTTATATAGACAGGATATAAGTTTGGATGGCAGATATGGCAGACGTCGCTGTAATTTCCGGATCCGCATCTGATGCAACCATTACAGAAAAAGTCAAAAAAGGTCCTGAATGAGAATAACGTGAAGTTCGATGATGCCCAGGTTATCTCCGCTCACCGTGACCCGATAAGCTGGATGCCTATATTAAAAAAAGTGAGGCGAAGGTATTCATAGCAATCGCCGGGCTTTCTGCGGCACTTCCCGGAGTGATCGCATCGAAAACCGATAAACCGGTGATAGGTGTTCCTGTGAGTGGGACGCTCAACGGGCTTGATGCACTCCTTGCAATTGCACAGATGCCTAAAGGTGTACCGGTTGCCTGTGTTGGTGTCGACAACGGCGACAATGCGGCATGGCTGGCGATACGGATTTTGAAAATCGTGGGAAAATAATCAGTTGCCACGTTTTAACCAGTGCGAAATTCTTTTTTGAGTTATTTCCTGGTTCGAACTTTTTGATTTCCTTCCATACGGGCAGACATACAGACACAGTCCGCAGACCGCAACACCCTGCTTTCTTTTCCATCTCCCTGAAGTACCTGTCGCAGGCTGCAGCATCGAACCGTGCTTCGCGGGGCTCATCCTCAGAGCAGAACATCCTTCCCGTGAACGCATTCTGCGGGCAGATATCCACACATGCAGTACAGTCACCGCACCGCGGTTCCATAGGAATTCCCGTCGGTTGGAGTGGTGCATCGGTCAGGACTGCTGACCCAGCGGACGCGGGGCCCGTGATCCGGGGTGATGAGCAGGCAGCTCTTTCCGATCCAGCCAAGACCGGCAAGATGTGCCGCCAGTTTCTGGGAGAAGATCCCGCAGATGTTCTCGTCAGAAGTCCGTTTTGATGCAGGTACAGGAAAGGCACTATATCCCGTATCGCTGGAGCATGTTTGCCACCCGGACGCCAATCTGGTCGAGCGATCTGGTTCACGACATCGTAGCTGTTGTGCTTATACACGATCGCTGCCGCTTTACCGATCCTTCCGGCAGGAGGTTGACAAGACTGTCCTGCAAGCTCTATACCGATCACAATCCCCCTTGGATACCGGGCAACCCATTCCCCACCCTGTGCCGGGATGCAATCACGAGCAGAGGTAAGATCCGCCACGCCGAAGTAGTCTGCGCCAGAAGGAGGTTGCAGGATTTGCAGTTGCCGGTCGATATCCTGGTTCATGGATAATTACCTGAGGGATTCAAAGGAACATCAGGATAGTGTCAACGGAATGGGTGTACAGCGGAAATGATTTGACATTGAAAAAAAGTGAGGGATGTATTCCAAACAACGGAAATTATTCTAACGCCGCTGGCTTTTCAGGTCACGGGTTCTGCATAATAAAGAACGTGTACCCGTAATACCGCTTGTGCTTCCGGTACATCTCCGCTTCATGTTCCAAGGAATCAAGGAGTGCAGCACAGGCGGGATCAGATCCGTGACTCTTCCTGAGCTCCGTTATGCGGGCAAGCATCGGGACATAATAATTATCCCACCAGCCGGCTTCAGGCAGCCGGTATGTGGCAATGAGACGAAGACCTGCGTTCTTTACCTGCTCCCTGAGATGATCCTCCGTTTTGGGAATATACCCCTCTTTTTCCCACCACTGCACAAGCTCCTGAGGGGGCTCTGGTTCAAACCATGCCGCATCGGAGACGACCATATACCCGCCCTTTTTCAACAGGGGTTTCCATGCCCGGAGTCCCTCAAAAAAACCCATGATGAAAATTGCCCCTTCGGACCATATCAGGTCAAACTGCCCCGGTTCGAAGGGCAGCGCATCCATCGAAGCGCAGTGTATCTGGATCCTCCCTTCAAGACCTGCCTTTACGGCCCATGCGTTTATGGAATCCAGAAACGGCTGGTGATTATCTACCGCTGTGATAGTGCCGCAGGTGAGTGCGGCCAGGTCCCGGGTCTGGGTTCCTGAACCGCACCCAATATCGAGGATCTTCGCGTCTTTTGAGAGGGGTGGGAGATATGAAAACACGTTCTTTGTCGCACCCGTGCACCCGGGTCCCTGCCGCGGAAGGAACTCGAATACCTGGTAAAAAAACTTATCGAGTGACATTATACTTCAAGGGTTGGAGGAGGGAATTAGAGTGCTTTGTGGTCAATGAGATCAATGCTGCAGATAAAAATCCTCATCTTCCTTCGCACCCAACATCTCCTTTGATGCTCGGGGATAGTAAGAAGCGTATCCTTCTGGGAGTCACCTCTCTTGCTTCGTTTCTCGTCCCGTATACCGTCTCTTCCCTGAATGTAGCACTTCCTGCCATAAGTGCATCGTTTGATATCGATGCCGTGATGCTTGGCTGGGTCACTTCCGCGTATCTTCTGACGGCGGCCATCTTCATTGTCCCATTCGGTAAACTTTCCGACATGTTCGGGCGTAAACGGTTCTTCATTCTCGGCAACTGCCTCTTTGCGGCAGGCTCCCTACTCGCTGCAATATCATGGTCCGGGACGGTCATCATCCTGGCCCGGGTTATTCAGGCCCTGGGAGGGGCCATGGTCTTCTCAACTTCAATTGCCATTGTCACCACCGTTTTTCCACCCGGGGAGCGGGGACGGGCGATCGGTATCATCACCGCAACGGTCTATGCAGGACTCTCGCTCGGACCGTTCATCGGGGGCATCCTCACCTACAATATCGGCTGGCCCAGCATCTTTTTGCTCAACATCCCCCTCGCTCTCATCGTCATTGCACTCACCATCCTGTATATACCGGAGGAATGGGCAGAGAGCCGCAACCGCCGGTTCGACCTTCCCGGTGCCTTCCTGTACAGCCTGATGCTCTTCGGGTGCATCTACGGCCTCACCCTGCTGCCGTCCCTGCCAGGTATCATCTGGATGATACTTGGTATTGTGGTTTTTGTCCTTTTTCTCTGGTGGGAGCAGCGGGTGCCATCACCAATGGTCGAGATCGCATTGTTCCGGAAGAGTCCTGTCTTTCTCTTCTCGAATATCGCAGCCCTGATCAACTATGCCGTCGTATTTGCTGTCGGGTTCCTCATGAGCCTGTACCTGCAGTTCAACCGCGGAATCGATCCCCAGACCACGGGACTGATCCTCATCGCCCAGCCGATCGTCCAGATGATCGTCTCCCCGGCTGCAGGTCACCTGTCGGACAGGATTGAGCCCCGGATCCTTGCCACCGCTGGCATGGCGTGCACCACGGCCGGTCTCGGTGTCCTGATGCTCCTTTCCCCCACAACGCCGCTTGTGGTCATTATCGCAGGATTAATCATTCTCGGTTTCGGGTATGGCCTCTTCTCCTCGCCAAACACCAACGCCATCATGAGTTCCGTAGAGGTGCGGTATCTCGGTCTGGCTTCCGGCATGGTCTCGACGATGCGGGCAATCGGCCAGATGCTCAGCCTTGCGATCGCGATGCTCGTGTTTTCTGCGGTCATCGGGACAGTCCGGATCTCTCCGGATGTGTATCCCGAGCTGCAACAGAGTGTCAATATAGCGTTTACCGTCTTTTTCGTGATCAGTCTGGTCGGTATCGCTGCATCGTATGCACGGGGAACGGTAAGGCAAGACCGCTGAATTCCTGAAAGTTTCCTTCGCCTTGAGATAATGCGCAATCGGGGTTACCTTATCGTCAGGTATTGAACTACGTGAAAGCATCCGAAGCAGTGGTAAAACCGTTCCATACCACTATTGAAGTAAGGAACCTTCAAAAGAGGTAAAAATTCGACAATTTGAATCGGTTGATTATTTCTTCTGCCCTTTCCCCATCTTTCCTGTCCCAAACAGCTCGTTTACTATCTTAACCGCACACAGATCCCCGCACATCGAACACGTCTCCATGTCCCCGTCACGGCAGTGGATCTTCTTTGCATGGTCGCCAAAGAGGGCGAGTCTGAACTGGGCATCCCAGTCGAGTTCATGCCGGGCCTCGGCCATCTGCACCTCGCGTTCCATCCGCCAGCCCTCGTGCTTCCGGACAGTGTCCCCGATGTGGGCAGCGATCTTTGCTACCCGTGTTCCCTCAATTATATCAGCGACATCCGGCAGGGCGAGGTGCTCACTCGGTGAGACCATGCAGAGGAAGTCAGCGCCGTTTAAACAGGCCGTTGCTCCCCCGATGGCAGCCACGACATGGTCGTAGCCCGGCGCGATATCGGTAACGAGCGGTCCGAGCAGGTAGAGCGGGGCATGATCGGTAATTTCCTTGATCATCCGCACATTGTAGCCCACCTGGTCAAGCGGCATATGGCCCGGCCCTTCGATCATCCGCTGGACTCCCTTTTCCAGCGCCTGTTTTGCCAGCATGCCGAGCGTGATATACTCCACCGACTTGGCGAGTTTCTCTGCATCCTGCAGGCAGCCGGGACGCATGCCGTCACCCAGGCTGATCGTCACATCGTACTCCGCGAGGATCTCCAACAGGTAATCGTATTCAGCATACAGCGGGTTCTCTTCGTCACGCTGCATCATCATTGCACAGTGAAATGAACCTCCCCGGCTCACTACGCCCATCACCCGCGGATCGCTCCTGAGCGCCGCAAGTGCCTGCCGGTTTACCCCGCAGTGGAGTGTGAGGAAGTCAACACCCTGCTGGCAGTGCTCGCGGATTACCTTGAACAGCAGGTCCGCATCAACATCCGCTGCATTACCCGCACGGCGTACCGCCTCATAGACCGGCACGGTCCCCACCGTAGTATCGAACGCAAGGATTTTTTTCCGGATTGCGACAAGATCACCTCCCGTGGAAAGGTCCATGAGCGCGTCAGCACCATTGGAAAGCGCAGCTTTTGCTTTTTCCTCTTCAAGTGCAGGATCGCAGCGGGTGCCGGAGGTCCCGATATTCACATTTATTTTTACCTGGCACCCTTCTCCGATCGCACACTGGTGGTGCACCCGCTTCGGGTTAGCCGGAACTACGATCCTTCCTGCGGCTATCCCCCGTGCAAACCGCGCCGGATCTATCCCTTCCGCCAATGCCACTCCATTAAGTTCCGGGGAACACCGGAAGCACACCTGCGGCTTAGCGAATCCATAAGAAACATCTGTCGGGAGTCCTTATTATTGTGCATGCAGGTTACGTGGGTCCCTGAACAGTCTGCCTTTGCGAATTCCTATATTTACGGCACCGTCCTCGTTGACGCAGGTCTGTCGCCCATAGCTATCAGGCCATACAAGGACGAGATCGAGACAATCGTCCTGACACACTGCCACTTTGATCACACAGCCCGGGTTAAGGAGATCGCCCACATGTGCAAGGCGAAGGTTGCTATTCACAAAAATGATGCCCGGGGGCTTGTTGATGACATCCACAGCCTGTCCATGAACTTTGGTGCACGTTCCCCTGGCATTGCTCCCGATATCGTATTAGCTGAGGGGGACGTCATCGGTGGACTAACCGTCCTTCATACACCCGGTCATACACCGGGAAGTATCTGCCTTTTTTCTGATCGGGACCATGTACTTATGAGCGGAGACACGGTCTTTGCTGACGGATACTTCGGGCGCTATGATTTTCCTGGCGGGAGCAGGAGGGAACTTGCACAATCACTCGAAAGGCTCTCGCTGCTCGAAGTTAATGGGCTGTTTGCAGGCCATGGAGAGCCGGTCGAAGAGAACGGCAGTCGGTGCATAGCAGCAGCACTGGGGCTGATGAAGAGCGGTTATGGATAAGGGAATTTACAGTCTCGTTTTTCAGACTACCGGCAGCACGGTCCGGGTAGGTGCATTGGGAGTCATTCCGTTTCGGGCCGGCTGGTACATCTATGTCGGATCCGCCCTTGGAAGTGGGGGGTTACAACGGCTCGAACGTCATATCTCGCTTGGCCGGCTGCGTGACAAAACACCGAAATGGCATGTTGATTATCTCCTTACCTCACCCGGTTTTTCGCTGGTGTATACAGTCTCTGCAGTCACTGTGGATCGCCATGAATGCCGGTTTGCCCGTGAACTGAACCACGACAGCATTCAGAAGTTCGGGTGCAGTGACTGCTCCTGCGCATCACATCTCCTGTACCGGCTGAGGCGATCCCCGGCAGGAGATCCTCACTGCATTCCGCAAACTCCAGCTCGACCCTATCATCAAAACTATCATTAATCCACAGGTTGAGGATAACATATGAAAGTGCTCGGGATATCGGGAAGCATGCGTAAGGATGGCAATACCTCAGAACTGGTCAACGTCATCCTCAAACGGTGTGATGATGCGGGGATCAAAACCGAATTTATCTCGCTCTCCGGAAAAAAAATCCACCCGTGTCTGGGCTGTGAAAAATGCAAGGAGAAGAAGTGGTGTGTGATAGAGAACGATGACTGGGATGGGGTGATACAGAAAGTACTGGACTGCGATGTACTTATCATCGGGTCACCTACCTATTATTTCGATGTCTGTGGCCACCTGAAAAACTTCATCGACCGCACCTATTCCCTCTACCATGACCGGAAGCTTGCAGGAAGGAAGGGCATCGCCGTAGCTGTTCATGCAAATAAGGGTGCAAGCCGGACGATCCAGACACTTGAGGGATTTTTAAGCACCCATGAATTTTCATCTCTGGGTTCCGTTAAAGGGAAAGGTTACCAGAAAGGCGATGTACTCTCTGACGAGGAAGCCGTAGAGAAAGCACAGAAAATCGGGGATAAAATCGTCCGGCTTGTGAAACGCGATCACGACTGAATATAAAAAAAATATTTTTTCCTTCAATCGTATTTTTTTCCGGTCATTGAGTCAATTTCAATTCTGATTACACAGACATTTCTGATATCATCATCGGAAAACCCGCACACCCCGCTCCCATTATGGCGCATGATGCAGTTCAGGCCCTGTTTCTTCTCCGCACTGTCTGAAATGATATTCGCCCGGCCAAACCCGATCACGCTTTGGTATCGCATTTCCGATGCACACGGCTGTCTACCTCGTATGATGCCATCACACTGGTCAACCTCAAAACAGCACCGGGGATTTTTCTCCAGCAGGGTAATTTTTTTTCCGGACATGGCTGAATGAAGGTATATTTTTCCGTCGGAATAGCCAAAACAGACCGGGACAATATAGGGCTCACCACCATCAGCCATTCCAATCCTGCAGACAGTCGCATTTTTGAGGATAGATTCAATTTCGGCGAGATCCGTGATCTCACGATCGGTTCTTCTCATGTACCCCCTGGTCAAGTACTATTTGGTATCGATAAGTCCCGGTCAGACCAGTTCATAGAGCGTTGTCCGGCGTCTGAGCGTCCGGCCGACATCCTCTGCAACCCGCTGCATCTCAGCAGGATCGAGGTAATCGGTATTGACCGCTCCCGCCCCTTTTGAAATGCTCTCTTCGAACATCGTTCCTCCAAGATCGTTGGCACCGGCAACCAGACTTAACTGGGCCATCTTGATACCCTCTTTTACCCATGAAACCTGGATGTTCTGAAAGTTGTCCAGGAACAAGCGTGCAACGGCAACCATCAGAAGATCCTCTCTACCTGTCGCTCCCGCCCGTGCAAGTCCTGCGCGGTAGAGTGGAGTGTTCATGTGGATAAATGAGAGAGGGACAAATTCGGTGAACCCGTGTGTTTCGTCCTGAATATCACGCAGGATTGAGAGGTGACGCACCTGGTCTTCAACACTCTCACAGTGACCATACATGATCGTCGCGGTCGTCGGGATGCCCATGATGTGCGCCTCCCGGATAATGCGAATCCACTCATCAGTTGAAATCTTCTGCGCACAGATTTTTTTACGGACTGCATCAACAAGGATCTCTGCTGCTGTCCCGCACATCGATCCGAGCCCTGCCTCCTTCATCGCGGCCAGCACATTTTGCGTGCTCATATGACTCTTTTCGGCTGCATACGCAACTTCCATCGGATTGCTTGCATGAAGGTGGACCCCGGGTGCGGCCTCGTGAATCCAGCGGTAGACATCACAATAGGATCGGGCATTAAAATCCGGATGGAGCCCGCTCACTGTACAGATCTCGGATACGTCTCGCATTTTTGCAAGGGCTGCCTTCTTCTGGATTTCGGATTTGTCGTAAAAATAGATGCCGTCATCACCGGGTTTTTTTGAAAAACCGCAGAAACCGCAGGCATTAACACAGAGATTGGTTACATTGATGTTCTGGTTCCTGACATAGGTAACTGCATTGCCTACCCGTTGTTCCCGCACCTCATCTGCAACTGCCGCAATCTTCCAGACCTGTCGATTCCGCACATGGAACAGATCCAGTGCATCGCTTTCGCTCATCCGGTAACCGGTTTTTATATCATCCAGTAATGTGCGCAGGTGATTCTCCATGGCTCACTCCAGGATATTCTTCAGACCTTGATACGTCCGGAGAAAATATCTCTATCGTATTCTTATGCCACATGATTATTAATCCCCCTGCACCAATCATCTCTACCGGAGAGATATGGAACAGGTTGAAGTTCAACTGACCAGAAAGGTTGCAAATGGATTTATTATCCCCATAGGCCCGGCGAATCTTGTCGCTGTAATGACGGATATAGGGATGATCGGGTGCGGTGCTTTTGACGTTGCCGCACTTGATTCTTTCAGCGTATCCGGCTGCCAAGGTACGGCCCGCAATCGGACCGTCAATTGTAGATACTGATGATATCCTGAAAGGGATTATCAAGGAAGCGAACCGGTCTGCTTTCGGACGAGGTATCCGTGTCGGTATGACCGGGCGGCAGGCGCTGGAACTTCTCTGATATCATTTTTTTTAAACAGTCCACTGTGAAAAATCGCAAAAATGATTAGAGTGACGCTTCGCTACAAGTGGATTACCTGGGCGATGTTCATGGGTCCCGGTCAGGAGCCCGTCCTCCCATCAGGGAGGCGCTATCGTAAAAAAATGTATACATATCACCTGGATCGGGCTCCCTGGTCGCTGACAAAAACACACAGGCCATTGTGTATTATTGAAAAAAGGATGCTCTGGTTTCCCGAAATTTTTTTTAAATGGGGCTTTTCCTGGTTCCTTAAACCAGTTTATACAGGGTTGTCCGCTCTCTCAGGGTTCTCCCGATGTCTGATACCATCCGTTCCATGACCGCAGGATCGAGGTAATCTGCATCGCCTGCCCCCGCATCCGCAGTGACATCATCGGAGAACATGGTACCCGCAAGATCATTGCCTCCGGCCGACAACATCAGCTGAGACATCTTGAGTCCCAGCTTCCCCCACGGGACCTGGATATTATCGAAATTATCCAGGAACAGCCGGGAAACAGCGATCATCAGCAGATCCTCCCGGCCTGTCGCACCTGCACGGGCAATACCCTTTTTATAGAGCGGAGTGTTGGTGTGGATATATGTCAGGGGAACCAGTTCAGTAAAACCGTTTGTTTCATCCTGAATAGTGCGCAGGATATTAAGATGCTCAGCCTGGTCTTTTACCGACTCGCAGGAGCCGTACATGATAGTTGCCGTTGATGGGATCCCCATGGTGTGCGCTTCTTTTATAATTCGAACCCATTCTTCTGTATTCAATTTTCTGGGACAGATCACTTTTCTCACAGAATCTACAAGGATCTCTGCTGCGGTACCTTGTAACGACCCAAGACCGGCCGCCTTCAATCGTCCAAGAACTTCAATGCTGGTAAGATTGCTCCTGGATGCCGCATGGGAGACCTCATCCGGGCTGAACGCATGCAGGTGAATATGTTGTCCTATCTCGTGTACCCACGAGATCAGATCGCAGTAAGTGTCAATAGTAAATTCGGGATGCACTCCACTCAGGGACAGATCTCAGTAACACCCCGTTCGATGGCGAGGCGTGTTTTTGCCTGGATTGCCGCTTTATCATTACAATATGCACCTTCATCCTCCGCACGCCTGCCAAAACCACAGAAACCACAGAGGTTCTTACAGATATTGGTAACATGCAGGTTCTGGTTTTTCACATAGGTTACAATGTCACCTGCACGTCGCTCCCGCATCTCATCTGCAGCAGCTGCAATTCGGAGAATCTGCCGGTCCTTGCAGTTCAGGAGCCGCGTTGCTTCTGTCTCAGAAAGTCGATGTCCGCTCAGTACATCGGAAAGGAGAAGTGAAATCTCTGACATAGCTGCTTCCAGGTCTAGCGCTGTTTTTTCCCGCTTCTATTTGGTCGCTTCCCCTTTTTAGCATCCTGTGAACGCAGGTACAGCTCATGCAGTATCATGATGCCGATGATAACAGCAGTGACTTCAATAATATGGAGGGGGAGGTATCCTATGAGGGGGACTGCGAAAAGAGCCTTCCCGATCACCCATTCATCCTTGACCGGCTCGATTATACCGATACCTGGATAATTGAGACCCTGGTCGGGACGCGGGTTGTTGTCTCCCCAGGTAATGTATCCCGGATGAGGGGGTGTATAATTTCCAAGGAGTTGAATTCCCCTGATTTCTGTAACCGGCTCGTCACCCACATACTGTATTGCTCTATGAATAATGGGATGAATGCTGGAAAGACCGTTCGGTTTGTAGATGATGACGTCACCATACTCTCCGTACATTAATCTGCCGCTCGTTTTTCCTTCAGACCATGTTTCAAAAGACCCGTACCGGTCCTTCTGGACAACAACAACAAGGTCCCCCACATTCATATTTGGTACCATGCTCTGAGATTCGATGGTTACAACTGCAGGCCAGGTACCACAGATAAGGAATAAAACCAGTGCAATTCCCCCGACAACTGCACCTATCCAGAGCAGATCGCGCGCGAGTGACACCGCCCAGTTATCACTGTCCCGGAATTGTGAAATCAGCGTGCGAACATCCCGATTTTTATCAATATCTGCCATTTCTTAACGCTCTTATGCTGGTTTTTTATTGTACTGTTGACCCTTCATAATTAGCCGTGTGGCATAATAAAATGCAATAGGGTTTCAAGGTGAGATAATCAGATGTGACAGGTAATAAATCCCAAAAAGGATGAGGAAAATTCCACAGAGGGCAATGATCTTCCGGTAGGTAGAATCAGAAAAGATAGTACTGCCTTTTGACACTCCGCTTGAAACCAGCGTGTACCATACCGTATCTGCGGACCAGTGCCCGATCATGAAAACACCCACGAGCACCAGTCCACCCTGGAGACCTGCAATTACCATCGCACTTCCTATTGAGAGCCACCAGATCCAGAAATATGGATTTGCCGCGCTGGTAATCAGTCCCGCCATATAAGGGTTGGTAAACGATTTGGCAGATGAGTGAATCAGGGTACCCTTCCTGCTATCAGCGATTGTCAGCCCCCCGAATACAATCAACGCGATCCCTCCGATTCCTGCAATCGCTGATGTATAGGGAAGGGCAACGGATACCAGTCCTGAAAGTATCAGTATAACAAGAAATAGTTCAACAATCAGATGTCCGAGAGAAATTTTCAACCCGGTCGTCCAGTTACCGGCAATGGATGCATTGATGGTTGCAACCAGCGTTGGACCGGGAGCGAGTGCTCCGGTCAGACCGATAACAAATCCGAGGATTAACATCTGGAATATTTCAAACATGGGGATCTTTTTGAAATTTCTTCAGAGTAATTTCGTCTGAAAAGAATATCAATTATTCACTATCATCCAGACTGACATCCGGGATGTGGGGTGGTGTCAGGATAAAACCCTATATTTTATTCGTGACCAATATACTATCCATGCTCGATGCACAGCAGATCACACTCCGGTTTCTTGAGACCAAACTGCAGGTGCATCCCGATGTCGTGCGCTATATCCAGGAACAGGATGAACTGGATCTCATAGACCGTATCATCGCGCAGGTTCCCGGGGAGACCATCGTGGTTTCAGCCAGACATATTCCCGGCATGTATGCAACACGGGATGGGACAAGGTTCCTCTCTGACCCATCGGTTGAAATAATCAGCGGCAGTCCGGGAACATCTGGTTGCGTAACCGGAACAAGTGATTATCTCCACTATTTCCGTGATAGATACAACCGTCTGGGAAGTATGATCCGGAGCCGGTGCGGTGCAATGCCGATCGAGGCCCTGACCCGGAATACCCGTTACCGCCAGGAAGAATGTACTATTATTGGTATGGTTGTTGAAGTAAAAACCACGACAAACGGACACCGGATTGCCGAAATTGAGGATTCTTCTGCAAACGTTCCTGTGCTTTTCAGAAAAGACCGCCCGGTCTTTTCCGATGCGGAACGCATTATCCATGATGAGGTTATCGGAGTGAAGGGCAAACTCTCCAATGACGGGAAACTCTTTTTTGCAGAGCATCTGTACCGCCCGGACATCCGTATTGATAATACCCCATTTAAAAGCGAACAGCCCGGTAAGGCGGTCTTCATCTCAGATGTCCATGTTGGTAGCGACACGTTCCTTGAAGAGTGCTGGAACCGGTTCGCAGACTGGCTTTCAGATTCTGATTTCTCATATCTCCTCATTGCAGGAGACCTTGTCGATGGTATCGGTATCTATCCGGGCCAGGAAAGCGAGCTCGTGATCAAAAATATCTATGAACAATATGATGCATTCGGTGCAATGATGCAGGACCTTCCTTCTCATATGAAGATCATAATCTCGCCTGGTAACCATGATGTGGTCCGGGGTGCAGAACCGCAACCCGTCATCCCACAACAATTTACAAAAAAATTTCCGGAAAACTGCATGCTTGTTGAGAACCCGGCACTCGTCAACCTTCAGGGAGTTCGGGTTCTCATGTATCACGGGAGATCGATAGATGATATGATCGGTCTTATCCCAGGTGCATCCTATGATCAGAGCGGGCTTATGATGGATGAGATGCTCCAGCGACGACATCTGGCTCCCGCATACGGGCGAAGGACACCCATTGCTGCAGGAAAAACCGACAGGTTGATTATCGACCCGTTGCCGGAGATCCTGCATACCGGTCACGTCCATATCCGCGGACTTACCCAATATCGGGGTGTGCTCGGGATTAATGCCGGTACATGGCAGTCCCAGACCGCGTTCCAGAAACAGATGAACGTGAATCCTACACCGGCTCAGGCAGTGGTAGTCGATCTCCAGACACTGATCCCGGAAACATTTACGTTTTTATAAAAAAACACAGTCCACGGTGAAAATCGCAAAAATGACAGGAGTGACGCTTCGCTACAAGTGGATCACCTGGGCGATGTTCGTGGGTCCCGGTCAAAAGCCCGTCCTCCCATCAGGGAGGCTATCCTGAAAAAATGTATATATATCACATGGATCGGGCTCCCTGGTCGCTGGCAAAAACACACAGTCCGTTGTGTATTATTATAAAAAAAGAATTTTATCCGGTTTTTGGACTTTCGCTTTCTGCTACAGCGGGTTTGGGTTCCTTCTTCTTTGGCCCGGCAACTGCCACTTTATAGACTCCACCCCTGGCGGTCAGTGCTGGAGGGTAAGCAGGGTCCATGCTGAGGCATTTGGTGGGACAGACATCCCCGCAGGCATTGCAGATCACGCACCGCATCCGGTCGATCTGCCATGTCTTCTCTTTTACCTCCACACAAATTGCTCCCGTAGGGCATTTCCGCTGGCAGGAGCGGCACGTGATGCAGTTTGCGGGATCGATCACGATATGTCCGCGGGTTGCCGGGGTCCGTTTTGCCGGGCGTGCGGGATACATCAGCGTTGCCGGGCGTGAGAAAAGACTTTTAATGGCTGTTGCTGCCATTTTAAGAATTACCATCGTGTATCACCTCTCCGTACAGCTTATGCAGGGATCAATAGACAGGACAATAACCGGAACATCCGCGAGCTGGCAACCCGTCAACATCTTTACAAGCGGCGGGATATTGGTAAACGTCGGGGTCCGCACTCTTGATCGAACAAGGTTCTTTTTTCCGTTTCCTTTCACATAATGGATAACTTCACCGCGGGGTTGCTCAGCCCTTGAAAAATATTCACCATTCGGGGCACCTGTAACCTTCACATCAATCGGGCCTTCCGGTATCTTCTTTGCGGCCTGTTCAATGATGTCAATGGACGAGAACAGTTCCTGTATCCTGACATCACAGCGTGCGTAACAGTCACCTTCAGTTGCAACAGCCGGTTTGAAGTTCAGTTTGCCGTAAGCAGCATATCCCGTTACCCGCGCGTCAATTGCAACTCCGCTTCCCCTTCCAGTGGGCCCCACCGCACCACAATCATATGCATCCTGTTTTGACAGCATCCCAACATTTTTTAACCGGTGTTTAACCGAGCTGTCTTCCAGAAACACACTGGTGATGGTGTGCAGGTCTTTTTTAATGTCTTTGAGCCGGAAAAGCATTCCATCCAGTTGTTCACCGGAAATATCTTTTCTCACGCCCCCGACCTTGCAGGCACTCTGGATCACGCGGCCGCCCGTGGTTGCCTCGAGTTCATCAAGGATATGCTCGCGGATCCTCCATGAATTCATGAAAAGGTTCTCAAAGCCCATACCATCAGCAAAACATCCAAGCCAGAGAAGATGGGAGTGAAGCCGGGAGTATTCAGACCAGATTGTCCGCAGGTAATGTGCCCGCTCCGGCACCTCAATTCCCATAATCTGTTCGATCCCCTGAACATAGACGAGGCTGTGGATGAAACTGCAGATCCCGCAGATGCGTTCAGCAACGAAGGTATATTCAGTAAATTCCCGTTTTTCAACAAGCTTTTCGAGCCCGCGGTGAACGTAACCGATTTGAGGAAGTACATCGACAACCGTCTCATCCTCAAGCACAAGGTCAAGGTGAATTGGTTCGGGGAGCACCGGGTGCTGGGGGCCGAACGGGATTATTATTCGTTTTGACATGGGTTATCCTCCTTGAACGTCGGTATGGAAAACGGATATTTAACCATCGTCTGGTAAAGTGTTCCCTTGAAATCGATATTCATTCCTGCAACAGTGATCCCGAACAGGTCATGGATCTCATTTTCATAGATGAACGCTCCCCAATAGACACTGCTGATGCTGGGCACAACGGTATCCTGTTTGATCAGGATCCGAATGGTCTGGAATTTGTAGTCCTTGTCAAATGAGTAATTGATCTCGTAGCCTTCTTCGACCCCTGTACAACCGATCTGGACAAGCCGGTTGCCCTCTTTTTTCATCTTTTCGACATGGGAGACCAGCTCGCTCACATCGACCGGGATAATAGTCTGTTCCTCAATTGTCATTGTGCCCCACCTCCTTGTTGCAATTCCACCGGTTGTTGTTCGTTGACGCCGGACTGTGGTGCATTCCGCTTTCCTTCAAGAATTCCAAGTGCTGTCACAATTCCATCGATAATCGACTCGGGACGGGCAGCACAACCGGGAACGTACACATCGACCGGGATAATCTTGTCAATCCCACCGGCCACATTATAGCATTCCCGGAAAACTCCTCCTGAACATGCGCAGATTCCGACTGCGACCACGACCTTTGGATTTGGCATCTGATCATAGAGATTCCTCACCACTTCGCGGTTCTGTTCATTTACCGAGCCGGTGATGACAAAGACATCCGCATGCTTCGGGTTTCCGGTATTGATGATCCCGAACCGCTCCACATCATACATCGGAGTCAGGCTTGCGAGCACTTCGATATCGCAGCCATTACAGCTCGTTGCATCATAATGCAGTATCCAGGGAGACTTTGAAAGATATGTCATTGCTCAACCCACTCCCAGATAATATAGGACTGCAAGATTTACCACACCAACTATTGCGGCAATCGCCCACGAACTTTTCACGAGGAACTGCCACTTCACCCGTGCACTTGCATTGTCTATCAGCAGTTCGAGCAGGTAGATTATGATAACCGCAACAACGGCGATAAGAGGGTTGAACGCAAAAAACAGGTACACGAATCCCAGGAGGATAACAGTTTCGTACCAGTGAGTCACTTCGATTAGTCCCAGTGTGGGGCCGGAGAATTCCGTGGTGACTCCTTTGACAATCTCCTGGTGGGCATGGTGCGAAGTTGAGATATCAAACGGTGATTTGCGTAGCTTGATGGTGAGGATGTATATAAAGCCCAAAAAGATCCCTGGCAGGAAAAGAACCAGGGGTTGAGAGTAGCTGGCAATGGTTCCGATGTTGAAACTTTTTGTAACAACATACATGCCAACCGCAGAGAGAATGACCATCGGCTCATATGCCATAATCTGGATCAGTTCACGTTCTGCCCCGACATGGCTGTAGGGAGAATTTGCTGAATACGCTCCAAGCACAAGGAAGATCTGGGCAAGCGTGAGGGCGAAGATCACCAGCAGGATATCTTCACCGGCAAAGAAAATCGCTCCGGTAAAGATCATGAAGGCAAAATAACTGATGACGTAGAAGCGTTGAATATCGTTTGCTACGGTCTTTTCTTTCTCAAAGAGTTTGCCCACATCGTAGAATGGCTGGAGAATGGGCGGCCCGACCCGACCCTGCATGTGTGCGGTTATCTTCCGGTCAATACCTGCAATAAGCCCTCCTATCACTGGTGAGAGAAGTATGAATGCGACAACTCCTGCAATAGAAATCATAAGATCGCTCCCACGTACGCTGCTGTTAAAAACATGATACCGATCAGTCCGGTGCAGAGATAAATGCCAAGAGTATGGAGTTTGACCTCACCAAACCATGAACTCATGTAATAGTTTGAGAGTTTCATTTCCCGTTTCAGGTTGATTGCACCGGTGTATGACATGTCCGCATGTGTTGTCATTCCGCCCATATAGGGCTTAAGTTGACGGTATTTGTGATGGGACAAGAGTATGCTGGCAGGGAGGAGAACAATCAGGAAGAGCATCATTATCATTATGATGATATTATCCTGAGAAAGCCTGGTGACATTGCCATAATTCGCAAGCAGGAAAGGCTCGATGAGAACGTAGGAAATTAACGGGAAGATGAAACACGTTATTGCCGTCAACCCGGAAAGGATCACCAGTGCAGTCCAGATATTTGAATTAATATTCCTCTCGATATTCTCTTGTTGTTGTGTGACTACAAGCAGCCGTCCCATCCACTTTGCCCAGAAGAAGAGGGTAAGTGCACTTCCGAATGCCAGGATGATGACGAAGATAAATCCGAATGGTGCATCTATGAATGCCTGGATAGCTGCCCACTTTGAAATAAGCATCCCGAACGGGGCAAGGAACATACCGGCAATACCAATGACCATCATGGCAGCGATCTTTGGCATCCGGACAATAAGCCCGTTCATATCTTCAATGTCGCGACTATCGATCCTGTGTTCCACTGTCCCGACAGCAAGGAAGAGAAGCGATTTGGAAATGGCATGGAAGATGATCAGGAGAATTGCGGCCCATATCGCTTCATAGGTTCCGATACCAGCACATGCGACGATGAGACCCAGATTTGCAATGGTTGAATAGGCAAGAACCCGTTTTGCATTGCTCTGGGAGATGGCAATCCCGGAAGCGAGAAGGAACGTCAATGCACCAATAAATGCAAGGACGTAGCCGGAGAATGTCGCCTGGAAAATGGGGGCAAGTCGCACGATGATATAAACACCTGCCTTTACCATTGTGCTCGAGTGAAGCAGAGCCGAAACAGGGGTGGGTGCCACCATTGCTCCAACCAGCCATGAGGAAAACGGCAACTGGGCAGCTTTTGTCAAACCCGCAAACCCTATCAGTACAGCAGGTATGAGAGCGATGGCTTTTCCCGATGCAAGCAATTCGTCAATTCCCATACTGCCACTGGCCTGAGTTGCAAGATACAGGATGGCGACAGCAAATGCGATTCCGCCAAGCAGGTTCATCCAGAGTGCGGTAAATGCGTTATTGGTAGCTTCCTCGGTTTTCGTATAACCGATTAAGAGGAATGAACAGAGCGTGGTAATCTCCCAGAAGAAATACACCCAGAGAAGACTATTGGAAAATACCAGGCCGAACATGGCGGAGAGGAAGACAAACATGACAAAAAAAAAGTAATTGCGGCTGTCCGGAAGTTCCTTGTGGTGCCCGTGGAAATCCTTCATGTAGCCCAGAGCATACACGCAGATGAGACACCCGATAATGCCGATAATAAAGGCCATGATGATCGAAAACTGATCAATAAACAGAGGGTTCTTCACATCGGTTGTGTGCGCATATACGGCCTCAAAATACACCATCAGGGCCGATTGCAGGAGGATAAGGCCTACAACAAGATAATTCCTGTACTTTAATCCAAGATACAGTATGATTACTGCAATTGCCATCTCAATAAAAAACATGAGAAGACTTGTCGATTCAGCGGCAAATGAATAATAAAGTGTTCCCTTGTCAGACAGGCTCAGGAGAAGTAAAATCGTAACCGCACTTATGCCAAGAGCAGAAAGTTTTACAATCCAGTCACGTTCCGGTTCATTACGCACAAGCAGCATGAAGAATGCAGTAATGAGCGGCCCAAGAATGAGAAACAATAAAAGTTGCACCAGATATCCTCCTTTGAAAAATATAGGTATTTTTCATTATTAATCATATTGAATTGTGTACGTATCCGTATTTTATGACAAAATATGTAAAAAATACCGTATATTGACAGAATATTCCCATTTAATGGCTACCTGATGTAAGAGTTTCACCGGATCCTTTAGATAAAAGTTTAATGTTTCAAAAAAGCACTATTGATCTCTTAGGATGGATTGTGGAAGTTTTCAGGAGCGATTCCCGAAAGCCATTACACCCTCCTTTGGTTCCGGTCAGGCAGATCTCTGCCGATGCCAATTTATCAGACCTGATGTGTTGTCCGGTCCCTCTCCAGAGGGTAATGCATGTCCACAAAGTATATACATGCAGTTCTGTCCTCTGCTAGGAGGTCAGGAGACACAGCAGGAGGTCATGGAATGATCGACTTTGTATTACTAATCGTGATCGCGATATGTGTTATCGCACTGGGTCTTGCAGCAATCCTTACGCGTAATCTCCTTTCACAGGATGAGGGTACGCCCAAGATGCGAGAGGTCTCCGATGCGATCCGGGTGGGTGCGGAAGCATTCATCAAGCGTCAGTACTCGACTATCGCCGTGCTAGCCATCGTGTTTGCAGTGGTAATCTTCGCGGTTTATTACCTCACCGGACAGCAGGCGCTTGCCCTGTCAACGGCAGCCGCATTCGTTGTTGGTGCAGCTTGCAGTGCCGTTGCCGGTGTTGTCGCCATGTGGATTGCTGTCAGAACGAACATTCGCACGGCAGCAGCAGCCCAGACCAGCGACGGGAAGGCACTTGACTTCTCGTTCCGCGGCGGGGCCATCTCCGGCCTGATCATCACCTCGATGTCGCTCCTTGGTGTCTCACTCACCTATATCGCGCTAGGTGCAGATCCGATGCACACACCGTTCGTCATCATCGGGTTCGGTTTCGGTGCCTCGTTCGTGGCCCTCTTCGCCCAGCTCGGCGGAGGTATCTACACCAAGGCTGCAGATGTCGGCGCAGACCTTGTCGGTAAGGTCGAGGCCGGTATCCCCGAGGACGATGTCCGGAACCCGGCCACCATTGCAGATCTTGTGGGCGACAATGTCGGCGACTGTGCAGGTCGTGGCGCTGACCTCTTCGAGTCCACTGCAGCCGAGAACATCGGTGCAATGATCCTCGGTGTCGTGTTATTCCAAACCTTTGGTGTCAACGGTGTCCTTTTCCCAATCGTCATGTGTTCGCTCGGCCTTCTGGCGAGCATGATCGGTATCCTCTCAGTCAGGGGCAAAGATGGTGCCGACCCGATGGATGCCATGAACCGGGGGTACTATATCACCGCAATCATCTCGGCGATCTTCCTCACAGGCGGGGTCTATTATCTTCTCGGTCCGTACACGACTAGCTGGATTTACCTCGTCCTTGCAGGCTTCGTTGGTATTGCACTTTCCGTGGCCTTCCTCAGGGTCACCCTCTACTACACCGACCACCACTACCGCCCGGTACAGGATATCGCTAATGCCTCTGAGACCGGGGCGGGAACCAACCTTATCATGGGATTCTCGGTCGGTCTCGAAACTACCGCGGTTCCGGCTATCCTTATCGGTGTTTCCCTTCTCATCTCGTACTGGTGCGGGACCATGACCGGAATCCCGAGCGGTGGTCTCTACGGAACTGCCGTGGCAACCATTGGTATGCTGATGGTCTGTGCCTATGTCCTTACCATGGACACCTTCGGCCCTATCGCCGATAACGCCGGCGGTATCGTTGAGATGAGCCAGGCTCCGGACGAAGTCCGGCACCGCATGGACAAGCTCGATGCAGCCGGCAACACCACCAAAGCCCTTACCAAGGGTTATGCCATCGGCAGTGCATCCCTCGCGGTCTTCCTGCTCTTTAACGCTTACATGGCAGATATTGCCAAGCTCACCGGCAAGGCATTTGAGGTCGTCAACCTGGCCAGCGTGCCCGTCTTTGTCGGGGCACTCCTCGGCGCCATGCTCGTCTTCCTCTTTGCGAGCCTCGCCATCCGTGCAGTCTCCAAGACTGCACAGTCTGTCATCGATGCAGTCCGCATCCAGTTCAAGGACCCTGCAATCATGGCTGGCACCAAGAAGCCTGACTATGCAGCAGTCATCGATATTACGACCCAGGGTGCACTGAAGAACATGGTTCTTCCTGGCGCTCTGGTGATCCTGTTCCCAATCGTCATCGGAGTCACCATGAAGTACGAAGCCCTCGCCGGCTTCCTTATGGTAGCGACCATCACCGGTATCCTCCTTGCACTCATCCTCAACAATAGTGGCGGTGCATGGGACAATGCCAAGAAATTCATCGAAACCGGTGTCCATGGCGGCAAGAAGAGCGAGGCCCACAAGGCAGCGGTCATCGGGGATACGGTCGGCGATCCATTCAAGGACACAGCCGGGCCGTCACTCCACGTGCTCATCAAGCTCCTTGCTACGCTGACCCTCGTGCTAGCGCCGCTGTTCATTTAAAAAAATATTTTTTCCCTGTTTCTCTTTTACAGATTTACAGGAAAAATGGTGCCATTATACTGGACACCCATTTATCATCTAAATCCGGAAAATATTCATGGATCTGCAGGAACACATCCACATCATCAGCGCAGGTGACAGTATCCATAAAACCTATCCTGCTGTTCTTAATGATCTCCAGACCGTCACCCATACGTTCATTTTTGCTGAAAAAGAGGTCTATACCAACTCGGCCCGGGATGATGCCAAAAAACGAATGTGGAAATGTGCCATCCGCGATGCGGTTGAACAGGTAAACACCATCTCGCTTTCAAGGGGTATCTCCTGTGCACTGATCTGTATCAATGGGGCAACGTTTAACTCGATTCGAGACCCGGTTCTCGGGATACTCAGCAATCATTCGGATGCCAACTACTCGTTCGATATCTCTGCAGGCTCAAAAAGGCTTTCGCTGGGTCTTTTTTCGATGTCGCTCTGGGTCGATGGTGACTCCTATTACGCATTCGGAAATTCTCCGATACGAAAAGTCCCGGTTCCGACACTTCCCACAAAGAACCTGCCGGCCAATCCTCACTATCTCGTGATCCTCACCATCCTCTTCCGGGGACAGGCGCATGGGAAGGAGACGAGTACACTGATTCCGAAAGAGACGCTGTTTAACGAGACAAAGGTCTGGCAGATCCCGGCCCGGGATACGGGTGAAAGAACCTCTGGACAGGAGCTTACTCCGGTAGCCTTTTCCCGTCTTATTGCAACCCTGGTAAGGTGGAAACTTATCCGTGAGGAGACCGATCCGGGCAATGATCAGGAAAAACTTTACCGCATCACCCCGGACGGCGAGCTGGCATTCTTCGTATATTCAGCCCGCATGAAAAAACGGAGTGTCGGCAGCACACCCGGCCTCACATGATTCTCAGAACTGGAAGAAACGGGTAAGGTCATCATTGACGTGAACCATAAAAATACTGTCAGCAGACCACCCCGACAGTGAAAGGTCTCACTATAAAGAGTGATTACTCCCCCTTCAGCGTTCGCTCATCTTCTGTAATCCATTGCTCCAGTTTCCGGATACCTTCCTCAATATCCTTAATCCGGGCTTCCGTTTCCGCTAACCGGGCGGTTGCCCGTGCAGCCTTCTCCGGGTTCTCACATGTGGCAAGAAATGTGTGTAAGTGGCCCCTGCCGATCTGGAAATTCTCAAGAGCGCCAGCTGCTTTCCGGTAACGTTCATAATTGACCTCGAGATTTTTCCGGACATGGGATTCTGTTTCCGGCCGCTGCCGTTGCTTTCCCGATTTTACCGGCTCCCATGCAGCATCGTGGGTTTTACGGATCTTCTGGATATTCTCAAAACAGATTTTTTTGTGTTTTGATATCATCTCGTGCTTGAATTTCCCCAGCAGATCACCGGCATTTTTAAGCGCCAGCCCGCGTTCCACCAGATCGTGGATCTCCACAACTGGGGCATCGAACGGGAGCCTCGACTGTTCCACAAGCTTCATAATTTCATCAAAATGACCCTGCGACAGGGATTCCAGCGCCCCGTACCCGGTCTTTTGTTTTTCCTTCACCTCACCGCAGAGAGCATTGAACTGTTTCCAGAGCAGATCCCGGTCACTTCGGGCAAGCGGTTTCAGCTCTTTGAATAACCCGGTGATATGTTTTGCCTGGTTCCAGAAATCCTGGTATTTGGTTATTATCGGGTGGTTTTCCCTTATCGGACTGGTTAATGACGACAGGTTTTTGATTTCACGGTCCAGGAGTTCTGCATTTTTATGTGCACTTTTTAGCCAGGGATCATCCTCAGGTTTCATAAAAAAATTCCCGATCGTTTTTGTCTGTGGATTATTGTACCTGTATCTGCCCACGCGGATTTAAAATAATATCCGCTGCAAGGTTTTTTTTGACAGTATTTCCCGCCAGAATCAAATACTGTTCAGGTTACTTGCGTCAGGTCAACACTGGCATCGGGACAAATACGCGAATATCGCTTTGGGTTCTCATCAAACTTCTTTTTACACCAGTTGCAGCAAAAATAATAATTCTGGTCTCTGTACACAGTGGTGAATTCAGCACCTTCTTCATCAATTATCATCAGACAGACAGGATCGGTTGACATGGTTGGTTGCCTCTTTAACCTGAATAGAATCAGTGTATTTCCTTAAGTGTTATCGCCTTTTGTTCGATAGGATCCGGGGTATCCAGTATACCGGACTTGGATCAGAAGGGGTCTTTTCCTCTGAATGTTTGATCAGATGGGTGGAGATATCGAAATATGTCTTGAGGACGAGGAAGAGCACGAGGGCCGGCATCGTCGATTGTATTCCGAACACTTGCAGGGCGAAAACCACGATGCTGCCGAAGATGATGGTCAGGTGCATGGGGATGATCCGCTGGTAAGGCCTGAAGAACTGCTCCATGAGGTATATGGCTCCTTTGGACTCCTGGTGCCGGTACGTGAGATACGAGTAGAGGTGATTTGCAAAGAAGAGTGAACAGGAGAGCCAGATGTTGGGATCCGCGAAATGAACGGTTCCAAAGAGCCCGGATTCCACGATAAAGGTGTAATACCCCCAATGGAAGAGACCGTAGTGAAGGGTGAAGAACCCGGCAAGGAAGCACTTGTAGTACCAGATATGACGGGTGTTGACCGTGCCTTGCCCACCTCGTGCCTGTCCCGGTTTTTCGAAGTCTGCTGCAAGGGCTGCGGTATCGGCACTCAGGAGCGAGACGACCGTGAAGATGCCGATTATGATGCTCTGCGACCAGTAGATGAACAATACCGTTGCAAGGTCCCAGTTTCCGAGGATGGCAAGTACAATAGTAACTAAGTTGGCGAAAATGAGTGAGATGACCGGGGAGTTATGGATGAGATCCCCCGGAAGGATTTTGGGGAGATGGGGCGGGAACTGCATTACGTTGGTGTGGTCCGCAAAAGTGAAAAACGTGCGTATTTTTGGAATGGGAATAGCCGTGTTTTGTGCCAGAAGTGATTCAAATGTACGCTTGTCTGTACGAATTCTTGTAGCGTATGCATCGCAGAAAGGGTCGAATGCCAAGATCGCTCAGGTAATCGGCAAGCAACTGCTCTCATAAAGATACGGTACTGATGTCAGTGAAATGAAAACGGTCATTTCACTTGCGGGATACCATGCGGTTGGAGGGATAGCAGCACCCATGTACACCAAAAAAGGTAACAGGCGATGTGGCAGTATTTGTCACTGCCAACAAAGGCGAGCTTTTTTATGTTACCGGTGGCCGGATTTGTTGCAGGTATTGCTCCGGTGTATCCAAAGACCGGCGATGTGAAAGTGTTCACTGATCAGCCTGTCGCGGTATTCAGCTCCCATTCTTCTGGTCACAGTGACGATGTTTATCAGCGCCATTGATACAGACAGGTTGAACGTTGCTGAGCGAAGTCTGGCATGGCTTCTGAAAGTCCCGACCGGTGACTTCCGTGACTGGGATGCGATCCGGGCATGGACAAAAGATCTCCCCGGTAAATTAGGTGTGTGAGGGATCACTCCTTAAAACGATTTTTTGCCCGGATTCTCCGGATTTTCTTTTGACGGGCAGGATCTCTGCGACCTGTTTCATGGTACAGCACTCATGCATTCGTAAGATCTGTCGCGTTCCTAGCCCGTCTTCCAACCCGCACCTCTTATCTTCCCCCCGCCACCAACCATTCACTATGGATCCGGTTATCACATTAATCAGAAACGATCTCATTAACAGCGCAGATCCCGCCACCCAAAAAACATTCCAGCGGTTCTTTAAAGAGGAGGTCCGATATTACGGTGTTAAAGTTCCGGCTGTCGGGAAGATTGCTAAGAAGTACTGGAAAGAGATCAAAGAAAGGGACAAAAAAGAGATATTTTCTCTCTGCGAGGAGCTGTACAAATCAGGCTATTGCGAAGAGGCCTTTGTCGTTTCCAGCTGGGCTCATCTTCTGGCTGACCGTTACGAGAAAGAGGACTTCCAGGTGTTCCGGCACTGGATTGATGCATACATCTCCAACTGGGCTGCCTGTGACAGCTTCTGCAACCATACCATGGGTGACTTTATTGAAAAGTTCCCGGAATATATTGATGAGCTGAAACGCTGGACGAAATCGGATAACCGCTGGATACGGCGGGCAGCAGCTGTATCACTGATTGTCCCGGCAAAACACGGGAAATTCCTCAAAGAGGCAATTGAAATTGCAGATCTGCTGCTTACTGACGATGATGATCTGGTCCGGAAAGGATATGGGTGGCTCTTAAAAGAGGCCAGCCGCAATCATCCAAAAGAAGTCTTTGATTTTGTTATGCAAAATAAAAAGATGATGCCCCGGACAGCGTTGCGGTACGCAATCGAGCTGTTACCAAAAGAGCGAAAAACTGAAGCGATGAAGAAAGACTGGCAGGTTAGGGGATTCGAATAAGGGATAATTTTTTTTGCAGTTCTGCCGGGTGTTATAAAATTTATAAGGCAAATTTTAATCCAATGCTGCATCTTTCAGGGACAGAACCTCATTTTGCCTGCTTCCGGTCCGGTATATCGTGATCCCTTTCAGATTTAGCTTCCACGCCATGAGGAGAGCATCTGCACATTCTTCCCTCGTTGCGGTAGTGGGCATATTAATGGTCTTACTGATCGAGGCATGTACATGTTTCTGGAATGCAGCCTGCATCAGGATATGGTCCTTCCAGTGGATATCCAGTGCAGTCCTGAAGAGGGCCCGGAATTTCTCCGGCAGCCAGTTGAGGTCCTGGACCGTCCCCCGCTCATGAACGTGGTTAATGGTTTCATCGGCCTTTTTTCTTTGTTCTAAATTGGACAATCCTGCACCAGACAGGGTTTTTTCAAGAGCGGTCCGGAATACAGGATTTACAATAACAAACGTCTTGCCAACGGTGTTTCTTCGCGTATAGGCAAAAGAGAAGACTGGTTCAATACCGCTTGAGCACCCGGCAAGAAGGGATACTGTTCCGGTCGGTGCTATGGTTGTCAGTGTTGCGTTTCTTATGGGGAACTCTTTCCAGATACTCTCTTTCCACGCCGGGAACGCCCCGTATTTTTCCGCCAGTCGGTGTGATTCGTCTACTGCGGTATCGGTGACAGTCCGGATGACATGTTCGCACCAGGCTCTTCCCTGAACGGAATCGTATGGCAATTCAACCTTAAGAAGAGCATCATGGACGCCCATAAGACCCAGACCAATCTTCCGGGTTTTTTTCGTTGCTTCTTCAATTGCCGGAATAGGGTAGACGTTTTTGTCAATGACCTTATCAAGGAACCGGACTGCTGTTCGCACTGTTTCATTCAGTTCGTGTTCATCAAGGATCCCGTTTCGGACAAAGGAGGCAAGATTGATGCTTCCAAGAACGCAGCTTTCGTACGGGAGCAGGGGTTGTTCACCACAGGGATTGGTTGAATCGATGGTACCAAGATCCGGAACGGGATTGTGCCGGTTTATTTCATCATAAAAAAGTATACCGGGTTCCCCGGTCTTCCAGATCCCGTCCACAATTCCTGACCATATTTGTCCGACTGTAATCGGTTCACCGGATTGTGGATGAGTGACACAGGTAGTTTCAAACATTTTCCGTGACACCAGCTCCATGAATTTATCATCCGCCATGACAGACAGGTTAAAATTGGAGATATCCCCTTCCTGTGATTTTGCTGACAGGAATGAAAGGATGTCGGGATGCCAGACGTTTAATATCCCCATATTGGCTCCCCGGCGGCGACCACCCTGCCTGATTACTTCGGTTGCTGCATTGAAGATTCCCATAAAGGATACCGGACCTGAAGCAACTCCGTCTGTAGAACGCACACGGGAACCTTGTGGCCGGATATGTGAGAAATTATACCCTGTTCCCCCACCGGTCTTATGGATTATCGCACCTTGTTTCATGGCGTCGAAGATACCGGGGATAGAATCCGGTACTGGAAGAACGAAACAGGCTGATAACTGTCCCAGATCTGTCCCGGCGTTCATGAGTGTGGGGGAGTTGGGTAAAAAACGCAGAGAGACCATGATAGTGTAAAAAGCGGTCGCCTCATCCTCGTTATCTGCAACCGCCGATGCAACGCGCCGGCAGATATCCTCAAATGTTTTTTCACCTTCCCTGAGGTATCGTGCCGAAAGGATGCTGTCAACAATCTGTGTTGAATTCATCTAAAATACCTGCATTATCTGTCAGTTTCCTTAAGGGACTTTGTGACAACTGAGGTATTAAACATATTTTACATCATAAATCCGGAATTTTCCCCTACAGATTTCCATCAGGATCCCTCCTTCTTATGTCGGTTAATGAATACGCTTATACCCACCCCCGCGTCTTCATCGCCTCTACTACATGTTCCATTGCCCTGCTGTAGGCTGCACGTCTCATGGAAATTTTGTTGACTGTTGCCATTTCAAACACCGTGCGATAGGTGTCCATCATATGCATCCTCAACCGCGAGTGTACAGTGTCCTCTTCCCAATGATCCATATTCAGGTTCTGCACCATTTCAAAATACGACACGATGACCCCTCCTGCATTACAGAGAAAATCGGGAATAATAGGAATGCCTTTGGCATTCAGGTGGGTGTCGGCCTCTGATGTTATTGGACCATTACCGAATTCGGCAATTATACGCGCTTTGATTCTATCCGCATTATCCATGGTGATTGCATTTTCAAGTGCCGCAGGTATGAGAATGTCCACATCCAGTTCCAGGAGTTGTTTGTTGGTGATATCCACCCCAAGTCCTGAATTCTTAATCGAACCTGTCTCCTTTTTGTGCTCCCTGAGCTTTGGTATATCGAGACCATCCCGGTTCATTACCCCCCCGCCGCTATCACTGACTGCAATCACCCTGCATTGACACAGGGGTTGTGCAAGGAGTGCCGCATTTTCACCGACATTTCCAAATCCCTGGATTGCAATTGTCGCATCCTTAAGAGGGATATCAAGGTCCTTTGCCGCTTCACTGATGACGTACCAGCCTCCCCTGGCGGTGGCGTCCTGGCGTCCTTCTGACCCCCCGATACTCATTGGTTTTCCGGTGATCATACCAAACGACGTCTTTCCAACTAATTTTGAATATTCATCCATCATCCAGGACATGGTCTGGGCATTCGTACCAACGTCGGGTGCGGGAACATCACGATCCGGTCCAATGAAATATCCGATCTTCTGGACAAAAGATCTGCTCAAACGTTCAAGTTCCCCGGCTGATAATTCTTTGGGATTGCAGATAACACCGCCTTTTGCACCTCCCAGGGGAAGGCGATAGAGGGCACATTTCCAGGTCATCAGGGCGGCAAGAGCGCGGACTTCCTCAACCGTCACATCCGGATGATAACGGATGCCCCCTTTTGTTGGACCGCGTGCATCATTGTATTGAACACGGTATCCGGGAAATACCTTTATTGTCCCATTATCCATACGGATTGGTACAGATACGTGAAGTTCCTGCATAGGCATTTTTAAGAGGGCTTCAATATCAGATGAGAGTTTCAGGTCAAGGGCACATGCACACACGTGCTGTTTCACCGTATCAAAGAGATTTACTTCATTCATCCCGCATCACCTTATATACTGGCTACATATCGCGAAATACGTAAAAAGAGTATCGATTGTGAGATCATCAGATTATCTCACGGTGAGTCCTGAAAAAGTTCTATGGTGCCCGCAAGACACGAAAATAAGGTATTCGCATTCAATTCTGCAGGGATCAAATTCCAAGATTCTTTAAAAACCGCTCATGCAACCGAGTGTCGCACGAAAGTTCCGGGTGGAACGAGAGTGCCATGTACTTCCCGTACTCAACCCCAACTATCCCCTGATCCATCCGGGAGAGTACCGTAACACCGGGACCCGCGAAGGTTGCAATCGGTGCGCGGATGAAAATTGCATGGAATGGGCCTCCATCAAGACCCGAAATCGGGAGGTCGGCTTCAAACGACTCCCTCTGTCGCCCGAATGCATTCCGATCCACCTTTAATTCGATTAGGCCCAGCGTATGGATTCGGGTATCCCCAACCTGGGTCGCCATCAGCACCATACCGGCACAGGTGGCAAAAATACCACCGGAAAATGAGCGGATTGGCTCGTACAGGTTGTTCTTGTCAATGAGCCGGGAGATGGTCGTCGATTCCCCGCCGGGAATTGCGAGTGCGGTGCATCCGGCGAGTTCTGCAGGATGCCTGACTTCAAACACTTCTGATGAGGTTCCCCGCCCCATTCTTGTGAGTGCCCTCCGGAAAGCCTCGATATGTTCGTACACATTTCCCTGGAGTGCAAGTACGCCGATCTTAACGTCCACGAGTCTGCAGCACCTCATCGTCCCTGAGGGTATGGATATCAAGCCCTGGCATCGCATCTCCAAGGCCCTTGCTTACCCGGGCGATTACGGCTGCATCATTGAAATGATTGACCGCTTCAACAATTGCCTTTGCCATTCGCTCAGGACTTGAAGATTTGAAAATCCCGGATCCGACAAAAACACCATCGGCACCCAGCTGCATCATCATTGCTGCATCTGAAGGAGTGGCAATTCCCCCGGCTGAGAAGTTCACAACCGGGAGTCTTCCACGTTCTGAACACTCAATAACCAGTTCTGCGGGGGCTTCGATTTCCCGTGCATAATCGATCATCTCCTGGCGGTCCATGCCTTTGAGTATCCGGATTTCTCCCATAATATTACGCATATGCCTGACTGCTTCGACCACGTTACCGGTCCCTGCCTCACCCTTGGTCCGGATCATCGCAGCGCCTTCGTTGATTCTGCGGAGCGCTTCTCCCAGATCCCGGGCACCGCAGACAAAGGGTATCTTGAAATGTTTTTTATCGATATGGTATTGCTCATCTGCCGGTGTCAGGACCTCACTCTCATCAATCATATCAACACCGAGTATCTCCAGGACCTGTGCTTCGACAAAATGCCCAATTCGCACCTTACCCATGACCGGTATAGAGACGGCATCAATAATCTCAATAACTTTTTCCGGGTCCGCCATTCGGGCAACGCCACCCATTTTCCGAATGTCAGATGGCACCCGTTCCAGGGACATGACTGCGACGGCACCAGCTTCTTCGGCAATCCTGGCCTGATCGGCATCGACCACATCCATGATGACACCTCCTTTCTGCATGGATGCAAAGCCACGTTTGAGAAGCTCAGTACCAAATCTCAGTTCTTCAAGTTTCATATGCCGGTACTATTGATCAATGATCCCAATAAAATCAGAGTACCACTGACAAGCACTGCAAAAGCAATGATTACGACTCGACCGGCGTGGATAATATCCGGACCTGCGTTTTCAAATGTTCTTTCACCATCACCAATTGAATAAACACCCGGCTTTACGAATTGTATTCCGGTTCCACCAGCCATCACTGCCATGACAATCCCGCCATTAAAACCGGGACGTTTGCGACCATCACGATGCATAACACGCACTGCATCTGAAAACGTCCCGATGAAGGCAAAATATACCAGCAGTAACAGCACCGTGAGCCGGGCAGGAACAAAATTGAGGATGTCATCCATCCGGGCAGAAAACCAACCTATTCGTTTCCGCTCATCATGATACCCGAGCATCGCATCCATGGTATTTGCTGCACGGTAGATAGCTGCACCCGAAAGTCCGAACAGGGAAAAATAAAAAAGTGGGGAAATAATGCTATCAGTAAGGTTTTCAGTCATAGATTCATACCCTGCTGAAAGAATATGTGCCCGGTCAAGATGAGCGGTATCCCGCGATACAAGCATTTTGACTTGTGCCCTCCCGTCTTCTACTCCCGCATTTAATGCCGTCACGACTGCAAGAGTATGTTCTTCAAGCGAACGCCAGGCAAAACAGCATTTGAGGAGAAGTGGTGCAAAGACCAGATACAGGTACCATGGAGCAACTGCTGCAAAACAATAAAACGGCAGTGTGAACAGGATCACAGTAATCAGCCAGAAGAGAACGCCAGCAAAACGCTGGATTTTTGGGGAGTACTTGTGCGGTCTGCCCCACCACCCGATAAACCGGCCAAGGATAGCCACAGGATGGTAAGACGAATGAGGATCACCAATCAGACGATCAACAACAAGAGCGGCAAATAATACAATTACTCCAGCCACTACTGCTGACGGTACCATGTGTAGAGTGCACCAACGATAAGGATGATAAATGCGGCAGTATTGAGAAATTCAATTTTTGTATAGAGGAATGCACTATAGAGGATTAATGCGATTCCCATCATGATCATCAGAAAATGCGGGCGTCCATGAGCAACTGGTTGGAGAGGGGGTTCTTTCTTTACCATAGATTTCTGAACATCTACTCCGTGTATGACATCAACACGAAGGGAAGTTTTCATTCCCCCATATCCCGTGATTATCTCAAGAATGAAAAAACCTTCAGCGCAGTCTTTTCGTATAGGGATAGTCAACACAGTTTCATCAACGACATACATATTCTCATGGAAAAAATCTGTGTAGATTCCGGCATTTGGAGAGGATATGGTAAGGTGAGTGGGGGCTCCCCGGTTTTTAAAAATTAATCGCAGGGTGCCCCCAATCTCTGCCCATACATTTTCCCGGGGAATTTCGATTAAATTGATTCCTAACCGGTTAAGAAAAAAATCAAAAGATGTTTCATGTGAACCCGGATTCTGAGCAGTGAGAATTGTAAGTGCTGTCGGAAAATTCATTCCTGCTCCTGTTTTTCATTTTATTTTTTCTGGGAGGTTATTGGAAGAAGATTTGGGATACCCTCATGTATGGGATACGTTACGCCGCACGCTGCGCAGAGCAATCCGCCCTCGAGAATTTCCTTCTCATCCTCCTTCTCGACATTGAGAGAGAGATCCCCTTTGCATACCGGGCAACATAATATATCCATGAGTGAATGTCTCATTCCTGTCTTTCCCTCAAATCAATAATCTGGGTCATTTCCGGTCCGGTGGAAATGAGGGTGATTGGACTGCCAATATCAGCTTCAGCATCCTTTAAAAAGTCCTTTGCCTTCTTTGTCAGCTTCCCGTACTCCGTTGCTCCAAAACAGCTTTTATCAACCCGATCAATACCGGTTATCGCGGCCTGTGTACATCCATTGATCATCGCTGAATACCGGGCCATGTCTCCATCCCATCCACCAATACGTCTCTTCCGGTGGGTAACCGTCCCAAATTCCTGGATTCCCATTGAATCTGATTTTTCAGACGTCATCTCAGTACTGAAAGGACCCTCCCCAACCCGGGTGGGATATGCCTTGAAAACTACAATCACGTCATCAATTTTCGTCGGTCCTACCCCATTGTCCGCTGCTATCTGGGAGGCAGAGGTATCTTTGCTCGTGACAAAAGGATACGTACCATAATAAAGAGAGATGCCAAAACCTTGTGTTCCTTCAAGCAGTACCGTTCTGCCCTGTTTCAGCTCATCATCTATTGCTTTGGGAACGTCAATTATGTATTCGGCAAGCTCTGGTACATCCTTTGCCTGAGGGGAAAGCCTCATCACTCTGTCTGAATTTGCAGGTCCACACCCTGATCCAGTACTCCCGATCTTCTTTGAGAGGTGGGCACTCCCTTTATCCCTCATGATGTGATCTTCAGTTATTATACCGCAGCGTTTATCGACAAATATCCGACCTTTAACGTCGAGCATTTCGACTTCCTGTTTCAGGATGCGGGGGTCGACCAGCACTCCACTGCCAATGCAGAGTCTGGCTTCCTTGTACACAAAACCAGAAGGAACCATGCGGACACCATATTCCCGATCTCCCACCTGAACAGTGTGTCCGGCATTCGGCCCAACACCGCCGCGGGAGATGATAACGGGTTTGTCCTTGTATGCAATATGGGCAACAATCTTGCCCTTTCCTTCATCTCCAAAAAATCCACCAACGATGATCGTGCAGCTCATTGTAATATCAAGTAGTATTGGTCGAGTTGCAAAATAAAGTATGCTTAGAACAGGCAGCCTTTACAGCCTGATTGAAAAAATGGTTTTTTGGGATATTATACCAACCTGTTTCAGAGATCCGAAAGGAACGTTTCGATCCTGCCAAGTGCTTCGGTCAGGTGCTTTCTTGAAACTGCGTATGCGCATCGCAGATGATAGTCTCCACCTGCCCCAAAGACACTTCCCGGTACAACCGCAACCTGTTGCTCTTTTAATAATCGCTCAGCAAACTCGGTGTCTGATAGTCCGGTATCTTTTATCGATGGGAATGCATAGAATGCCCCCTCTGGGACATGTGTAGGAAGCCCAATGCGGTTTAATCCTGCAACAAACATATTTCGTCTTAACCGATACTCCTGAACCATATTGTTTTTATCCTCTTCGGCAGAGCGAATCGCTTCAAGCGCACCAACCTGTCCCATTACAGGTGCACAGAGCATCACATACTGGTGAATTTTAAGGACTGCTTCACAAAGCTCTTTTGGAGCGCAGAGATATCCGACGCGCCATCCGGTCATCGCATACGCTTTGGAGAAACCATTGAGTGTAATTGTCCGCTCCCAAAGATCACTTACCGTTGCTGCAGCAACATGACTTCCTTCATAGGTGAGTTCTGCATACACCTCATCGGTAATGAGCAGAAGATCCTTATCGATAACGACATCCGCGATCGCCCCGAGATCTTTCCGGTTCATTACCGCACCCGTTGGATTGTTCGGGAAATTGATCATAAGCGCTTTTGTTTTCCCGGTGATCTTTTCCAGGATTGCATCCGCGTTGAGTTTGAACCGGTCGGATTCTGTACATTCAACCGGAACGGGAATACCTCCTGCCAAAGCAACACAGGGCGCATATGAGACGTAACTCGGTTGCGCTATAAGCACTTCATCACCAGGGTTTACAATTGCCCGGATTGCGATATCAAGCGCTTCCGAAACACCGCTCGTGATAATAATTTCATTGTCGCTGTTATAGGACAGATTATAGTGCTGCTGAAGATAGTTTGAGAGAGTTTCCCGGAGTACCGGCAGTCCTTTATTGGAGGTATAAGAGGTGACACCCTGTTCAATTGAGTAAATGCTTGACTCGCAGATATTCCAGGGAGTACGAAAATCGGGTTCACCAACACCCAGCGATATAACATCCTCCATCGTGAGAGCAAGATCGAAAAATTTTCTTATCCCCGATGGCGGGATATTCTGTGCACGTTCAGAAATAAAATTCCGCATTCCAACCCACACCTTAGAATGAGTACGGGAGACGCTCTGGTTCCTCTTGTTCAAAGAGCACGTGGCCGTTTTCCTTGTACGACTTCATAATAATGTGAGTCGCCGTTTCGCGTATCCGGTCCATAGGTGCTATATGTTCAGAGACAAAGCGGGAAACTTCCTGCATATTCTTTCCGGTTACCTGGAGCTGGAGATCATACGTGCCCGTCATCAGGCGCAGGGTTTTTACCTGCCTGAACCGGGAAAGCCGCTCTGCTATCCGGTCATAGCCAAAGTCGCGTTCGGGACTTACCTTCAGTTCAATGATTGAAGAGACTTCACCGTTACCTGCCTTTTCCCAGTTGATGACGGTGGTATATTTACGGATTACTCCGGCAGCCTCGAGTGCATGAACCCGTTCCTCAACTTCAAAGGGAGTGAGATTAGTCATCGTTGCAATTTCCTGTGCAGAGAGCCGGCTGTTATCTTCGAGAATACAGAGGAGTTCGAGATCCTTTTCTTGCATACCACATCACCTGAACCAGGTTTTTAACCATTTTGTTTCCATTTGCTTCACATCAAGATCTTTTAACCCATTCAGCCGCGAATCTTTGAGCACAACCTCACGGATCTTGTCCGTGTTTGAGTCAAACCACATCTCTTTTGTTCTGCCATATCGCCCGCGGCTTACTACCCGCGTGTTGATTACGCCGAGCATGTTTAACTCTGATATGAGATCGGTTATGCGGCGATGAGTGAGCACATCAAGTTCAATTCTCGGTGCAATATCCTGATAGATACGTGAAACTTCACCGCTTGTAAATATATTCTGTCCCAGCTCCTCAAGTATGAGCATCGAGAAGAGGATGAGTTTACTCTGGGTGGGAAGCGTTGCGATGCATTCAATCATGCTATCAGTCTCGATCTTGGCCTGAGCCTGCTTGACATGCTCTTCTTTGACCTGATCCGATTCGTCACGATCGGCAAGTTCACCCGAAATTCTCAAGAGGTCAAGAGCCCGGCGGGCATCTCCGTGTTCCTGTGCGGCGAGAGCGGAGCAGAGCGGGATCACACCTTCAGCAATAGCATCTTTCATGAATGCTGTATCAGCCCGCTGTGCAAGGATGTCGACAAGCTGAGGGGCATTGTATGGAGGGAATACAATCTCTTCTTCAGAGAGCGATGAGAGGACACGAGGATCCAAAAAATCCTTGAAACTCAGATCATTTGAGATTCCAATAATACTGACTTTGGAATTTTTAAGATCTGAGTTGATTCGTGTGAGATTGTAAAGAGTGTCATCACCGCTCTTTTTTACAAGCTTATCAATCTCATCAAGAACAATAACCAGTACACCACCACCAGCTTCAAGCTGATTTTTGAGCTCGGCATATACCTGATCAGTGGGCCACCCGGTCATCGGGATGTGAGTTCTTGCCTTATCACTTGCAACTTCGTCCATCCCATCAAGATTTTTAGCTATCTGGGCAAGGACACGATACTGCGTATCAATTACTTCGCAGTTTAAATGGACAATCCGGCATATGGTACCCATCTTGCTACTTGCCTTTTCAAGCTCGGAACCAACGAACCGGACGCAAGCTGTCTTACCGGTCCCTGTTTTTCCATATATGAGGATATTTGAAGGAGTTTCGTTTCTGAGGGAGGGGGCAAGTATTGAAGCAACATTATCAATCTGAGGCTTTCGATGGGGGAGTGTCTGAGGTCTGTAAGAGTGTCTGAGTACTTCACGGTCGCGAAATATCTTGTTATTGGCAAGGTATTTTTTAAATAATCCTGTGGAGGAATCTTCTGTTTCAGGCATAGTGACACTAAGGAACAAACACTTAGTGACATAAGACTAAAAAACGATCGGTTTATCCCTTTTATAAACCCCTTTATTTCCAGTGGAGCAAGCTTTGTTTTCTTGTTGATTTACCAAACAAAGCCTGATAATATTAATTTTGATTTAAATATTATAATCATTGATTATTTAATTTTCATTTATTGTGTTAAAATTTTATAATATTTCTCAATTCTTTAAAAAATTTCTCTGGATTCGTATAGGGGAGACCCCTTTGTTTCGTGTGGAAATACCTTGAATGACTAGTTGTTGTTAAAAATAACAATAAAATGAGCTCATTTTTGTTTACATTTTAAAGTATATAAAGATTTCATAAAAAAGAAAGAAACCTTGTTATGTGATTATAATGAGAAATTGATTAGTTTTCAGTGAAAGAGACAGGAATTAATTAAATCTCCACACGAAACAAAGGGGTCCCCTTTTGAGATTGTATCTTCTTCTGGCAAAAAATTTGTAAAATGCTATTATGAATATCGTAGTTTATTATGGGAAAAATCCTATTTCTTTAGTATGAATCAGGAACATATCAAACAAATATCAATACGTGCCGCGGTTATTACAGTATCCAGTACAAGAACAAAAGAAAATGATACAAGTGGAAAGACTATTGAAACGATTTTAAAATCTGCAGGAATTCCTGTAGATTATTATGCAATTGCTTTTGACCAGATAGACGTAATCCGCACTGAGATTTATAGTGCATTAAAAAGTTCAAACTGTATAATAGTTAATGGCGGAACGGGTCTCACTCACGATGATTGCACAATCGAAGCTGTTTTACCAATTCTGGAAAAGAAAATTGATGGATTTGGGGAGCTTTTCAGAATGAAAAGTTATAATGAAATAGGTACATCATCAATGCTGTCCCGTGCTATTGCTGGAATCTGTCACGGTAAAGTTATTTTTTGTATCCCAGGTTCTACTGCTGCAGTAACTCTTGCAACTAAAGATCTTATTGTTCCGGAAATTGCACATATTCTTTCGCATGCAAATAAATGATTTTTTACCAGATTTTCTTTCATCTATATTAAAAAAACCTATCCATAAAACTGACAAATGTTTCTGAATATATCCAGTAAAAAATGGTGAACGGATTTTCAAAAAATCATAAATTACTCTCACTTAAATGTACCTATGTGGTGACAACAGACTTTTCTATCGGTACACTTCAAGAAGGGCTATACGTTCGAGCACGAGATCTTTAATCCGTTCCTGGCCGACGGTTTCGAGTTCGTCTGGAGTTATCCCGAACAACGATATCAGACGTGCAATTTTATCAGCATTCCAGTCGTCCCATGATTCGGCTACAAAGTGCATATGGTGTGAAAGAGCCATCCATATATCCTCTTTTGCCGGATACGAGCAGACAAACATATTATTTTCCCCTTCATGAATACCGAATAAAGCAGCTACGCTGCACTGGCGCGATCCAGATGCAAATAATAATGCTTCCATTTCAAATGAGTTGGATATGGGTTTTGCAGATAATATTGATCGCTGCGCGTATCGTATTGCGGTGTCTGCATGCTCTTGTCCGGCTAATTTGTCTGCATTAAAACAAACAATATGTGTAGAATGATGCCGGGCAATCTCTTGTATCATTAAAAGGCATCCTTCCCGATCGTTTACCGTCATCTTTGCCCGACGAATCTCGTAATTTTCCCCAGAAGAATCCATTAAAATCACCTGAAACGGCTGAGTGTCGACTGATCTGATGAAGAATTTTTGCTGTTCTCATCCAGTGACAGAACACCTTTTTTTCGCAGAAGCTGAGTAAAAACCTGTTCGGCTACACCCTGTCCAAGTATGGTGGTCACCACTTCAATACCCCGTACCAGAATCTCATCGGGAGTTGTCATCCCGTTGTTGAATAATCTTCTGGCACGGACTCTTCCGATCCCTTGCAACCGGATAAGTGGCAGAAGTTCCCGCCGCGTACCGTTTTTCATGCAAATCTCGTATTCCCGCACTTTTTGATGGAACGACGAACCAGACATTCGTGAAAGCTCTGCACTGGCGTGAAGAAGCCAGGTTACACTTTCCACCATTCCGTAAATATCTCCAGGTCCCACGGAATACCGCTCACAGATTTTTGTATCAGAAAGTTCGTCTGTCCAGTCAGAAAGGAGCATCGCAGTTTTTAGCGCACGGTAATATGCTTCTGCGTCATCATCATGTGGCAGAGTGAGCCAGAGATCTTCACTATGATCTTCTATCATCCGGGATAGTGCTGCAATGTCGGTATTCCGGACATACAGTTTGGGCATATCCGGCGTACTACAAATTACCTGGAGGAGACCCAGATCGGTATATCTATCCTTCTCGCGCAGGGAACTGACAATGATTGCAGCACTTCTTGGATCAATATAAAGTCTTGATACCAATGTCCCAAATTCAGTTGAACCGAGGTGTTTGCCGATTTCTACTACCATATCTGCAGACACGAGAAATGCGAGTGCAGCATCCACTGCCCTTTGTATCAGGAGTCCCTGCCGGTGTTCGTGGACATAGAATGTCCGGTTCATAAATGAAGTGAGTTCGTTACGGTTTTGTGCAAAACCGGATGCGATGAGTGATAATATGTGGGTATAGAGCGCTGTCGGTTCAGCGATTTTGGAGTGGACCTCCTCCGGGGGCGCTTCGATGTACCATTCAAACAGCTCTTCTACCTGCCCTTGCTCTTTTGCAATAAGAACAGCCTCACCATAGGGATCGAGCCGTGGACGACCGGCCCTTCCTGCCATCTGGTGATATTCACTTACCGGAATTGGCTGCATCCCCTCATTGGCAGCAAACCGGTAATAATCCCGTATGATCACCCGCCGTGCAGGAAGGTTTAGCCCTGCAGCAAGAGTTGGAGTAGAAGAAATGCATTTGATCAGACCCTTTCGAAATCCTTCTTCCACAACTGAACGTTCGGGCCTGCCCAATCCGGCATGGTGAAAAGCAGCTCCCTTCGCCACGCAGGCAGCAAGTGATCTTCCCATTTCGGTCTCTGCACCTCTCTGGATCTTATCAGCATACGCAGCGAGTGCAGGATCTTCGCTTTTTATTGCACCGGCAGCACGTTTTGCGAATGCCTCAGCATTACGCCGGGATGACACAAAAACAAGACACTGCCCCCCCTCAGCTATTGTATCAAGACAGAGGTTGAGATCATCGTAGTTCTTTGATACTGCATTGACTGAGCGCGTCCCGTTCCTGAAATGGATGCAATCCTTGAAAAACACTCCCTGCCGGAGATCTACAGGACGCCAGGCACTCGTCACAAGCTCGGCATCAAGCCACCCGGCAAGCTTATCAGGATTTCCTATAGTTGCAGAGAGTCCGATTACCTGCATCGCAGGATTCCGGAACCGCATTTTTGCAATCACCATCTCAAGTGTCGGACCCCGGTTCGGGGAGTCAATCAGGTGGATTTCATCGATAACCAGGAGTGTGATATCCGTAATCCACGTTGCATTATTGCGCAGGAGAGAATCCACTTTTTCACTGGTAGCGACTATGATGTCATTTCTCCCCAGCAAGTCATCGCGACGGTCAAAATCGCCAGTCGCAATACCCGTTTTCACTCCTTTATTGCTAAATTCTTCATATTTTTCACTTGCAAGTGCTCTGAGAGGAACGATATAGAGGCATTTCCCCCCTTTATTGATGGCATTGTGCATAGCCATTTCGGCAATCAGAGTCTTTCCGCTGGCCGTCGGAATGGCAACAAGGGTGTTTTTTCCGGTAAGTATTCCTTTTTCCACACATTCGGTCTGGGGGGGATAAAGCTCTGAAATACCGGCATGAGCATACCTCTGCTTGAGATTATCGGGTATTTCGAGATTCTGAATTAACATGTTCAACCTTTTTGACAAACACCATTCATTGCATTAAAATCCGATGCAATAGCATCTTTTTTTTAAAACTTAAACCATAACGATGAATAATTTTTCAATAGAAAGATGGTATTTTCCTTTTGAATAGAGGAATTTGATAATATTTCCAAATCAGTAATAATAACTAATCATATCCTGCTTTGCTTCTTTCTTTTTCCTGTCGAGGAATGCAAACACATTCTCATGGGGAACACCCTCTATCAGCATATCAATGGCAGCGCGTGCAGTTTTGAGCTGCTCCGGATAACCTATCAAAGCAATCGTCTTTCCAAAGACAGAAATCTCCACATCTGTCATATCCTCAATCTGTTCCCGTGCACGACCATCCTTTCCAATGATTCTTCCTCTTAGTCTGTCGAGCTGCCGTGGACCTTCAGCCATACCTGAGAGATCAATAACATCGAGAAGAAGATCTTCATCCTCAATCATTTCAAAAGCACGTTCTGGTGAAAACCCCCGGTTTATGGCGTTGATAATCTCGACAGCCCGCAGGAGAGGTACGGTATGTTCTTCAGAACTTTCGACCTTTACAAGGCCTTCTTTACTATCGACGGTAATTGTTGTATGGGTCTTTGATTCAAGCTCTTTTTTTGTCGCACCGCCTTTTCCAATAAGCACGCCCACTCTGCTTCCGGCGATTTTAACTTCTTGCATCATGTTAGTTTCAACTCGAATACGGGATTAAATTGTACATTTCACAGCACTGCCCGGATATATATAATATCGTGTTCCACAGATATCATCGTTCAGTTGTATCCAGTCCTGTTACTGCATTGAATATTTCGACATCATTACGCACATCGCAGCGATTTTTGAAAAATCTGTTGATATTGCGGATATCCCGCATCAAAAACTGGTACGCACGGGGGTGATCACGGGTAACCGACTGGCCCATATCAATGAGATATGGTTGGTCGCCGTATAATATATTGAACTCACTCAGGTCTCCATGTACCAGCTGAGCTTTGTTGTAGAGGAGGTCTATATACTTCATAATAATGGAATAGATTTCCGCCGGGTCATCGAAATGAGCATTTTTAAGCTGCGGGTAAGGTATTTCGTCCTCTCCTAAATATGACATGATCAGAATATTCCTGTCCCATACGATAGGTTCGGGAACGGGAATACCTGCTTCACGGGCTCGTGCAAGATTTGAAAACTCCTTTCTTGTCCAGGCAAAAACCAGTTCTTTCCGGGACTTTTTCACACGGGTAAATCTCCGGTCACCTATGATATATGAGCTCATTGTGGTAAAATTCGCGGTTCGTATTCGATAGATCTTTATTGCTATGCTCGTTCCATCACGCTCACCATAGAAAACATTCGCTTCTTTACCGGTGCTTATTGAACCGCCAATTACAGACAGATATTTTTTATGAACGAGCTTGTAGAGGGCATGGAGTGTAACATCGTCAAAAACATCCTCAGACACTTTAAACTGGTTCGCATCTTTGATACGAACACCCATCTCTTCAAGTCTCTTATCGAACTGATCGATTCGTTTTTCTACACTCACAACAAGCCACCAGCAATTTTCATATATTTTGCTATCTACCCTAAATATTCCCGCACCGGCTCGAGTATTTCGACAAGTGACACTCCGCAGGATTTCTTAAGATCAAGCGGATGCACCTCACCTCGGCCATAGGATGATTCAGACTCCTTGTAATCCGAAAAAGTCCGGTCACCCCCGAATTTTTCCGGCCTTTTAATGGTAATAGCAGAGAGACGCGGGAAAATATGATACTGGAATATCTGGAGAACCGGGTTCTCCGGAATTTCAGGAGGGCAAAACGCCTTCTGGCATTTTTTTAAAATATTCTCCTCTGTGTCAGCTATAGAGATGTAATTGCCTTGCGAGGATGACATCTTTTTTCCGTCAAGCCCGTTGAGAATCGGCGTGTGGATACAAACCGGAGCTTTGTAACCGAAATTGATAAGGTGCTCACGGGCGAGCATATGGATCTTCCTCTGATCGATACCGCCAACAGCAGCATCTACACCGAGCATGGCGATATCGGCCATCTGCATGATCGGGTACACCATCTGGGAAACTGTCGGATGATCCATTTGTCTCCCTACTTCATCCATGCTTCTCGTTGCCCGGTTTAAGGTAATCTGCTGGGATAACTGGAGTACAAGCAATTCATAGTCGCGGTTCAGCTGAAGATCGGATCCAAGCACATATTTTACGTTCTTTAAACCAAGTCCCTCAAAACAGCGTTTATTATATTCTGCCAGTTCTCCTACCTTCTCCATAGTTCCCTTCCTGTTCAGGAATGCATGAAGATCGGCGAGCAAAACCGTGACTTCAAAACCAGCTGTCTGGAGATCCACCAGCTTGTTAATGGTGACGAGATGACCGAGGTGGATCTCGCCACTGGGTTCATACCCTGCATAGACCTTTTTTTGCGGTTGGGCGAGAAGTGTGCGGAGTTCGTCATCAGTGACGACTTCAACAGTATTCCGGGTTACCCGCTCGTATGTATCCATTAAAAATAGTGGGTTATGATGGGTGTTAATGGTTATTCTGGATGGGGCTGAACCCGAGTGCTCCGTTCGTGGTCATTATGGATTTTGCCGCATCTTTTTCAACACCAGCCATCGCCCGGATTGCGTCAATATTTTCAACAACTACATCCGCTTCCTGGTGAATTGCCTGGAAAAAGCAGAGTTCGTTTTTGTTTGCGTAAATTGATTCTTCAAAGATGCAGTTTTCCCACAGGTCAGAACGCTGCCTTCCAAGATCCATTGCAAATTCCTTGAGTTCGGCTGTGCTTTTAATTCCCAACGTCTTTTTTATGAGTCCCAGCCGTGGATGGTTTTTGATGAGTTCAATAACTCTTTCACGGTTAACCGGTTTTTTGGCGGTCATCTGGATCGCATGCATATGCATCATAGTAGTGGGCACTATCATCGCCATTGTGGTGATGGAAATGTGTGGCAGTACGGTGAGGACATCCGGGCCGTGATGGCTGGGGACACTCACAGGATCGAGCACAACCGCATCTATGGGACCTTTTTTGATCTCGCCAGGATCGGATCCACGCCTTACCATAATAGCATGCACATGCGAAACACCATACTCTTTATCGATTTCATGAATGATCCGGCAGAGTCCTGTTGTATTACAGGAAACCACTCTCACAAACTGCCTGCCAATTGCCTCCTTATAGTTACATGATGAATTAAAGGAGAAACCTGCCAATTCATGCTCTTCGCCACCCTGCCAGAGCGCCTTTTTTCCGAGTTTCTCGTACAACGGTTTATTCGTTGCTCCTACATTACCCGGTGTTGCATCGACAATAACATCGGCCACTTTACACATGTCTTCGACCGATCCGGCAACTGCAAGCCCGGCTTTCTCAAAGGCAGCTTTTTTTGATAAATCTGCAATGTACAGCGGGTAACCTCGTTGTTTTGCTACAAATGCTTCAGCGTTCGGGCGGGTCTTCGATACACCGATCACTTTCATGTCCTTCTGGGCGGCAACTGCATCAGCAACGCGCTTACCGATTGTGCCGTAACCGTTGATGGCAACCTTGATCATACAATCGTACATGGTGGTCGTATACAAAAAAGCTATGGGGATACGACAAACCTGCATGCACCAAATATTCTATCATTAATACGATGCCTCTTATTTGAAAATGTGAAATGATTATTAAAAGCAACCCTGACTACCTATGATGTAATATTAAAGAGATAATATTGATATTTTCACGGTTTTTCATAGAAACTAATACGTTTTGAACCACTACTCTCCAAAGAAAAATTATTAAAAATACATTATTTCTATTTACTCAATCCGTAAAATTTCCGGATAGAACGATTTTATCAGGTGTTCAATCTGTAAAAATGCCGTTTTATGATCGATAAACATCCTGAACGATTCCCCCGTTTTGTTATAGAGAGTGAGAAAACCCGGAAGCAGGACAGGATTCATTAATTCTATGGAGACAAGGTCTTGTTTTGCAATTTCATAGACCAACAGTTTTTCTATAGTATCAATAGTCTTTGGACGGTTATCGATTGTTGTCCTGGTACCAAAAAGGTCGTCCAGAAGATAGGGTCCGTACTGCATTCCCTTGGGTTTTGAAAGATCAAAATCAGGATTCTGGATTACAAACAATCGCTTGTTTGTCGCATAAATCCCATAACCCCTTGGAGGTGACGGGATGAGACCGGCAATCGCACCACTCGCGCTTCCCCCACCAACTTTCAGGGTCGGGCTCGACAGGCCCCCGATATATACTTCCTTTTCTGGTTCACCCGGCTTGAGAATATCCTGCTGTTGTTCAACAACAGTTATCGTTTCGATCGCTGCAATCAACACACCATTACCATCGTAAACAGCAGTTCCTTTTCCCCATAAACACATCGCTTTTCCGCGAATTCTGACTTTTTCCATCTCACTGGTAAAGGTGTTTCCCACACGTTTTATTCCCGGGAATTTTCCGGATTGTCTTTTATCGGTTGAGATGACGATATAATCAACCAGCATAGGTCTTGGTTCGCCGTAGAATGGAATTGCATACTCGCGCTTACCTTTTCCCACCATTTCTTTGGATGAGATACCTGTTAATTGTTCTATGGCTTTATTCCATGTAATGATGACACCGGTTTTGTCTATAGCAAAAACAGGATTCTCGAGCGCATCGATGGTATCGGAAAATGTTTTCCAGTCATCCTCAGGTTCCAAACCTGTCAATGCTGTTTGAACTAAGGAGACCGCAGTTCCTTCACTCTTTATTGCGAGTGGTTCATGATGCTGAACAGATCCTGACACTTCTCTTCCTGCTGTCTGGTACTCGAGAGGTTCTCCTTCCGTATTGAAAATCGCACGATAATTCCATTGAATTACAGCTGATGATCCATCACTCTTCCTGAGTGCATGTTCAATGAGAATCGCAGGTTTTGAAGGAGTCAGATTACGTAACTGTCCCTTAATTTTTTTACTTTCATCTCCGGATACTAATGAAAGGAAGCTGGTACCGATACATTCGTCTTTAGGTTTTCCCACAAACGCAGCGTATGCTTCATTTACAAAACGAATTTCTCCCTCAGGGAGGAAACTGCAAAGAAGATCGGGATTGTTTTCGATAATCGAACGATACATGCTCTCACGTTCAACGATCGCCTTTTCTGCCCGAATTTTTCCGACACCATTTCGGATGAATTCAACGAGTGTGGCCATATCATTTATCATCCCCCCTCCTTTTTGCACGTAATAATCCGCACCGTTATTTAATGCATCGATAGCAACATGAGCACGATGTTTCCCCGTGATGATGATAAAAAGCCCAATAAATCCCCCTGCCCGGATTTCCTTGAGCAGATTAATCCCATCCATATCGGGAAGGCCATAATCTGCCAAAATAGCATCAAATGTTTGTGTATTTACTTGAGCTAAAGCATCTGTTGCATTCGTGCATGTTGTTATTGAAAACCCGGGTTCCCGGTTGAAAAAATCCTGGATAACTTCCAATAATAATGTTTCATCATCCACGCACAAAATAGAAATTTTTTCAAGATCGGACAAAGTAATTTCCACACCCCGTATGTTGCCCCAGATACTGGTATTACAGTTACTTTATTACAGGTAATCTATAATATTTTAGTCCCCCCGAATTTTAAATTGTCAGAAAGGCGAATTGCTTAAATTTTTTATTGATTCCGAAAATTATAGTGTGTAAATTAAAAGGGCACTTCAGAGAAAGAGTTCCTGAATTTTTATCACTTCACTACTGTCCTTTGCAGTTGTGTAAAGGTCGAGTGGTTCTTTGTTTACTTCAAAAAAGCGGATGCCCCAGCTGACCTTTGTGAGGAGTTCAAAAGCCCGGTCTTTCTCACCAATTATATACAGTGCGCCGGCCAGTGCTTCAACAGAGGAAAGTACACACGGTTTGCCAAAATTAACCGGGTTTGCCGCAATTAAAAAAGGAAGCGCCCTGCGGATTCGCCATGACCGGACTTTCCCGGTGTCTAAAACAGCCCAGGAACAATCCAGGTACCGTTATTGATTTTACATACCTGTCTGCTGGTGAGAGTGCCTGCTCGGCAGTGGGATCAAGGAGCAGCGTATTTCGTGGAATCTGGGAAATTCTGGTATATACTTTTAAAAATCCCGCTTTTTCAAGTTTCTTTACTGTACACTTCCTGGGATCACATGTGTTATCCCGGTATGCGTACAGCGGCATCATTGATCATCTGTGCGTGCACACACTGTATCAATGTACGTACTTTGCAGTCCCTGTATTCTCAATCCTGCGCTGCGTGCAAAGGGGATTACGAAACAGTCGGATATCGTGCTGTTCGAGCGTGCAATAGAGCGATGTAAAAAATTCGGAATAGAAATGATCCCTCTTCCCTGTCCGGAAACGTTGTATCTGGGCCCTGACAGGAGGCCCGGGACATTTCTCGAACGACTGAATACTCCTGAATTTGCCCTCCTGGTAAAAGAGCTTGAAGGACAAGTTAAACAACTCATTCAAAAACGTGGTCCGCCACTCTGTATAATTGGCGTAAACTCATCACCAACCTGTGGAGTGACGAGTACATACTATGGCAGCAGCGATAAAACCTATTCAAAAAGGAAAGGGCGGGGGGTCTTTCTCGAAAAATTTCCTGGCATCCTGGCGATGGATGTTGCGACGTTTTCTCAATATCGGGTGTATATGGCAGCCCCTCTATTTTCAGAAGCTGAACGAGCATATAATCTGTCAATTGAAGAATTGCTAAGAAAAAACTTATTTGAGGTATATTTGCCTCAACAGGCAGGCGATGATTCAGATATAAGAAATAAAGAGGAAAAGGATCGGATTTTTTCAACAAATTTAAAGGCTCTTGAAAGTGCGGATATAATCGTTGCAATTATCGATGGTGCGGATGCAGATTCCGGAACTGCGTGGGAAATGGGTTATGCATTTGCACGCGGGAAACAAATAATAGCGTTACGTACGGATTTCCGCCGATCCGGCAATCATGAAAAAGTAAACCTGATGCTCGAAGAATCGGCAACTGTGGTGACCATCACGAACCATCTCATCGAGGCAATCAAATCACCACTCGTAGCAAATAATGATTCATAATTGTTCACGAGATATTAAAATGACTAAAATTCTCTTGGAATCTTAATCAATGAAAGGAAATGATTGACAACCATTTTAATGGAATAAACTATATGAGCACATTTCTGATATAGTACCTGATTGCAATGGCAAAGAAACGCGAAGATCGGAGAAAAGAAAAAAAATTAAGACCGAATCAAGGCATTAATCTTGATGGCGAATATATCTCTCCTGTCCGATCATTTCAGGATCTTTCTTTTGAAAATTGTAAGTCAGTTATATATCACAGCCGGTATGCACAACTCCTGATATCTTTAACGGTCATGGGTTTTATCCTGCGTTTTTATAATCTGGGTTTTAACTCCCTCTGGCTTGACGAAGCAACAACATTTCATTGGTCGAAAATGAGTTTTTTTGAAATCTGGGAAATCGGCCGTTCTGCAGATTTCCACCCGCCTTTATTTCACTGGATCGAACACTTCATGCTTTATTTCGGCCAGAGCGAGTTCATTCTGCGTGCAGCTCCAGCCCTGCTTGGAATTCTTACCATTCCGGTTTTTTATCTGATAGGAAAAGAATTCCGCGATAAGAATGTGGGCATTATTAGTGCAGCCCTTTTGACCTTCTCGTATTTTGGCATCTACTATTCGCAGGAAGCGTACTCGTATTCAATGGTCCTTTTTATTTTCTCCCTCGTAATTTTATTTTACTTGGTAGCCCTTCGAACTGACAATATCTCCTGCTGGGTGCTGTTCGGGATTATTTCGGCGATTGCATTCTGGACACATTATTACGTTTTTGTAGGGCTGGGTGTCATCTATCTTCATTCAATAATTACCCTTAGGGATCGTTTGAAAAAAGGCATTCGTGAAGGGAAGAATCTTCTTTTTGCATTCTCAGCTATGACAATATTAATCCTTCCTCTGCTTTTCATTGTAGGTGAGCGTTTTTTTAAACTTACGGGGTCTCCTCCAACCTACGGGGTGCTTGGACCAATGCTGATCCAGGAGACCCTCATAAGATTTTCTGGAGGTTACTCCTCGCTAAATGGTATTATTACTATCATCTATCTCGTGCTGATGATTGTAGGACTTGTTTTTCTGTATGGTGAGGACAGGGACAAGTGCCTCTTTTCAGCGATGTTTCTCATCCTGCCAATTGTGATCAGTGTTCTGATTTCTTCAAAGATGACGATGAATCCCCGATACCTGATCTATCTTCTTCCTGTTTATTTTACACTCATTGCCATGGTCTATCCCGTTATATTCAGAATTATTTTGAACAGGAATCTGCTCTATCTCATTGTTATCCTGATTGGTGTTATGAACGCCCCACTTCTCGCGGAGTATTACTCCCAATATACAAAAGAGGACTGGCGGGGATTTTCCGGAATTGTCCAGTCAAAAACCCAGAATGGTGATTTGATCGTGCTTGTTCCAAGCTATATGTCGGGGCCGTTCAATTATTATTACTCGAATGCAACTGACAAAACATTTGAATATGGTGCGGATAACGGTACGGAACTTGAAAATATATCCCGGCTGAAAGGAAACAGAAGTATATTCTATATTGTAACCGGTGATATTTCAGCAATGAATCCTCAAGGAGATGCTCTTGCGTGGCTTTCGCAAAATGCCAGACTCGAAACGGAGCGTACAGGGATATATCTTCTTACCTCCCTTTAATTCTGAACGTGTGTGACAGGTGTCTGTTCTCATTTTTTTGCATAAAGGAGGATTGAAACGCCTAAACCCCATCGCTCAAATATCCGGTCTAATCTCATCCCCAGTTCTAACAGACCTTTTTTATTGAAAAGTGCAAAAAGAGGGGATATAAAGAAGAGAGATTGGGTTTTACATTCCGAAAAACCAGAAAAATTACTACGGAGACCGGACTCAGAAAAAAATCTTATGTGCGTCTCCCCATAATTTCTGCCTCTGCCAAACACATCCCAAAGAAATTCATAGACTCCCCAGACAGATCTATCATTTGGAGTAGTGATGACTACCGCACCACCCCGTTTCAGGACTCTGGCTATCTCGTTAACAAGACGGCTGGGACACTTAAGATGTTCTATGATCTCGGCACAGAGGATCTTATCGGCGACGGATGATTTAATGGGAAGGTACTGAGCATCGGCGATAATAAATTCGGTATTGGGAAGGAATCTTTCCCGTGCGAACCTAATTGCATTGAGGTTAACATCTATTCCTATGGCAAGGGAATACCCATGTCTGCCGATTTCTTTCATCTGGACGCCACTTCCACATCCAATATCAATGATTACATCGTGAGTATCCACTGCAAGTGCATCCTTTATTACCTCGGTTTTTCTTCTCTGGAAGTATCGTTGAACCAGCATGTCGGAATTAAAAGATTTCTCATCGATATCTCCCTGGATCGTATTATAAAATGCGAAAAGGGTTTCGTTTTTTAAGGATTTTACAAAAAGCTCCTTCATGCCGATAAGATCGATTCCTACCTCAACAAATCTGGTGAGCAGGGCAAATGATGTCGCAATTGTTGTGCTGATACCCATAGCAGTAAATACCAAAACAATACCTGCTTCCTGAATTCCCCAACCGGCAGGAGTAAGCGGCATGAGGGAGAAAAGGGTAAGTAACGGATTTAATAAAAGCGCATCAAGTGGCTTGAGAAAAATCTGGTGCATTGATAGCACAATCAGATACCATTGAAGTCCTCTGAGGATCCAGCCTGCCAGGGTAATCGAAAGAATAAATGCCGCATATTTCTGGATTGAATGGCTTTGTTCCCCAAAAAGGAGGATCTTTTTTAAGAATTCCCGCTTTTGAAGGAGATTTCTGATCCGTTCTCCGGGATACATTATGATAAAATACACCGTAATTACACCCAGGATAAGAAAGAACGTTATTATGGCCGCATAACTCAGGCGCTCAGCAAATATGTAAGAATAGATGAAAAATGCACCAAGGATGGCAACTATCATTTTAAATGTGAGATCGTAGAGATACGTGCTGGTAATGGTGCTCATTCCTTTATCCAGGGGGACATCCCTTTTGTTCAATGCAAGTGCAACATAGAGGTATCCGCTACGTCCTGGTGTAAAATCAGAAAGGAGCATACCTGCCATATGAGAAAAAAAAACCAGCCTGAACCGTATATTCTCTCCCAGAGCAAAGAGAATTTTCTTTATTCGATATGCCATTAACAGGTTATTTAAGAAATAACATATACCCGCGAGAAGAATGAACCGGATATCAAGATTCGTCAGTAGTGAGAGTGTAAGGTTATAATCAACAGTATTGACAAGGAATAACAGTATCGCAATTGCAACAATACCCTGAACAATAGTGATTAAATAACTTCGTCTCATCAGATCGTTATCCTTCTTTGAGTATCCTGGTTTCCCGCAAATTCACCTGCGTATGAATATTTTCCATGCCCGGATGATATTGTTACTCTTCTGTGCGATGAGATTATACCGGAGTATTGAACCACACTGGATAAGGAAATCGTATATAATTTTTCCTTTCAGTTTGCTTTGTCCGAACTCCCTGTCCTTGAAAATAATAGGGATTTCCTGTACCCGTGTCCAGTGAGATTTCCCAAGGATTTCAAACCCCATTCGGAAGCCACGGGGTGAAAGGAGCGTATCTTTCAGAATAGCCCTGTTTATTGCAAAAAACCCACTCCCTGAATCTTTAATATGAGGGATCAGGAGCCGACTGATGAGCGCTGCACCCGATGAGAGCATTCTTCTTAGTACAGGCCAGTTAATTACTTCACCCCCTTCAATATAGCGGCTCCCGATTACCATATCATATCCTTCATTTTTGAGGAGATCGTAAAAAACCGGGATTTTTTCCGGCGGATGGGAGAAATCACAATCAATGCACTGAACCAGATCTGCTTTTGCGTTGTTAATTCCCTCATAAAGTGATGGGGAAAGCCCCGGGTTTTGTGTCCGGATTATAATGTGGAGAAAAGAATATCCAGACATCAGTCTTTTTACAATAGTTGCCGTATTATCAAACGAACTGTCATCAACGACGAGAATTTCCTCGATGATATTGTGGGCTTTGCATATACTATCGACCGCAACTATCATTTTTTCAATATTATCTTCTTCATTAAATGTGGGAATTATAACAGTCAGGTCATAGTGCATTGAGTCACCGAATATCTCATGTTTTAAACATAAAGGCTATATTTATGGATTGTTCATTAAGGATCTTAAATCCTGTCAAGAATTATGTGCCGCTTTTTTGTATAAACCCTCTTATTTCCCCACATCCAATGGATAATAATGTCCAATCTCACGGTCGCTGTTCTGGCCCCTCCGGATTATGCAAAAGATCTGGGAAAGAAAGGTACAACCAGCGACATAACCTTCTATAATCTGAAAAAAGGGGATGCAACCGTAACGTTCATTGAACCGACCCGGTATCCGGAAAAGTTATCCTCCTTGTTTTACGCGGTATCCATTGCAGATCGTGTGGTGCTGGTTGTGAATGAAATAAACGCTAATTTTGGTGAATGTGTCCTGATGCTCCAGTGCGCAGGGAAATCCAATGGATATCTTATTCTCAGGAATTATATCTCCCCGGATCAGATCGCACCGCTGACTAAAGGAACCGTTCTTGAACATTATGAAATAATCGAGGAGGATATGGTTGGCCTTCGCGAGAAATTTCTCGATATTTCCATAAAACAGACCGCCCACCAGAAAACCCATGATACCGGCCGAAAAGGTGCCGTTCCGGTCGATGCACATTTTAATGTAAAGGGAGTTGGGGTTGTTGTGCTTGGTTTTGTGGCGCAGGGATTGATAAAAAAGCACGATATTCTCAAGGTACTCCCGACAGAAAAAACCGCCCAGATCCGCTCAATCCAGAAACATGATGATGATGCAGAGTCTGCTGTATCCGGGGACCGGGTGGGTCTCGCATTAAAAAATATTGAATCAGAAGATCTGGATCGCGGCTTTGTCATAACAAATGACCCGGAGATAAAATATGCAACCACAATATCAGGAAAAGCGCAGCTGGTCAACTATTGGCCCGCCCCTCTCAAGGAAGGGATGGTGATTTATGCAGGTCACTGGATGCAATTCATTCCCACCCGCCTGGAAAAAGTTGTCGTAGATGGGGACTGGAGGATGCCTCACATAACCCTAACCATGGAAAAAGCGCTCATATATCCTCCTCAGGCACGGGTTGTTCTCCACTACCTTGAAGGTGGTAAACTCCGTGTTGTCGGGAGTCTCGTAATTTCGTAATTTTTTTTCACGCTCCCTTAATTTCTCATTCTCCTCCCAATAATCTTCAGTATTTTCTCCTGTTTCCTAATAACTTATGTAGTGGCAGGATTATCAGTACAGTGATAATTATGGACATTGTTGTATGGATTATACTGGGAGTTATCGCCCTTGTAATCGTTGGACTGATTTTCTGGGCTGTAGGCATCTATAACCGTTTCTTCAGCCTGAAAAACTCCTCGGAAGCTACGCTCGGTCAAATCCGGGTGGCCATGAAGAAAAGGCTGGATATGATTGAACAGCTTCTCGGCGCCGTGAAAAGTTATGCGAAGTTCGAGAAAGAGACCTTCGAACGTGTTACCGCAATGCGGGCAAGTGTTGCGACGGCTTCACCTGGCGATCTGAATAAAGTTGAAGCCGAATCCCGTTCGATCTTCGGGCGCCTGTTGGCGGTTGCAGAAAATTATCCTGATCTGAAGACCAATACGACTGTTATGAGTCTCATGGACTCGGTGAAAGGTGTTGAGGAAGAGATTGCCCGGCAGCGCTACACGTACAACAACATCTCGCAGGAATTTAATACAATGATGGATACGATTCCCTCAAATATCATCGGACGATTAATCGGGCTTATCAAGCTTGAATACCTGCAATTTGAAGAAGCAATCAAGACCCCGCCGAAAATTGAGTTCTAATGGGTAATTACCGTGAGTGAAAAAAAACAACTGGCGATAATTGTAATCGCAAGTCTGATCATCGGGATAATCGGCCTGGTGCTGATCGCGGTTGTTCCCCCGCTGTTTGAAGGCAACCTTGTTGTCGACTCCTACGAGGCAGTACTTTATGAAAACGGCACACTGACTGAACATTATACGTATGATGTACAGGATTCCGGAGAGTACCGTATGCTCTACCGTTCATGGGATGCCCCCCTCGTCTTCAATTCCACGAATCAACCATCAATTCAATTTCTTTTTGTAGAACCCCCCGCGGGAACATATGGTTATGCCAAGGATGACCTGCATACCACATTCATAAAAGATGCCCCACAGGAAACGTCATTTATTACTAAATTGGAATCCCTCGCTGAATCAAATGAGGTCGGGATTTACAAACCGGATTACTTTGACTCCGGTACCTATTCGGTTGGGTACACCTATATCATTCACCCGCCAGTCGAGTTTGATTCCGGTAATGAGCACCTGAACCTGAAACTTGCCGGAACGAATCACATTCCCTACCGCTCTGTAAAAATCACCATTCCGGCAGGAAATGTGGAGCAGGTTTATGCGTATCCCCCTTTTATGGATATCCGGAATGACGGGAATACCTACACAATCACCGGCAGTGCAGCTGCCGATGAAAATGTGGCGGTCGAAATCCTGACAAAAGCGGACGGCCTGTCCGGGATACCAGGTTTCAGGAGTGAAGTGGCGGATCTTAAAAGTAAGACTGATTCCGGGAGTTTCTGGTATAATCTTCCCTACATTCTGGCAAATCTGCTGAACATTCTCGCAAAAGTTGCAGTCATTCTGATACCCTTCCTTCTGCTCTACATATATTATCGATACGGCAGGGAGAAGATGTTCACCGTACCGGAATATTTGAGCACCATTCCGAATTCGGCGCTTAAACCGTGGCAGGTGAACCTTCTTTTCAAAGACGATGCACTCACCTTTGATGAAGATGGTTATTATGCGACACTGCTTGAGTTTCACCGACGAAAAATTATTAAAATAACAGAAAAAGGAGCTGGAAAAGGCATTGAGGTCCGGATTCTTTCTACGGCGACGTCCGATCCTTACGAGCTGAGGGTGATTGCATTCCTTCAGCAACTGTCGGAAAATGATGTCCTCGATACAGATAAAATCGAGGCACTGGCAAAGAAGGCACAGATAAACCATACTGCTGAGGAAAAGGCATTGCAGTACAAAAAGATGCTAACCGATGTAACAAGCAGAGCAGATGCGGTACTCCCCGCACAATACGTGGTTGACGGACGGGAACATATCATCCCCCTCCTGTTTATCAGCATAACCCTTTTTGCTGTCACGATTCTCCTTGCATTCGTTGCATCCATGCAATCCTATCTCCTGTTCCCGGCAGCTCTACTCTGTGGAGTCACCGCTTGTACAGGTTGTAATTGCCTTTGCAGCCCCATCCACCCTGTTTGGACACTGGAAAGACGACCGGTACAAGGAAAAACTGGAATGGGACGCATTTACCCACTTCCTTTCTGATCTCACCATGATACAGAAATACGCTCCATCCGACCTTTCAATGTGGGGTGAATGGCTCGTCTATGGAACGGCACTCGGAGTGGGTGAAAACGTAGAAAAGGCAATGAAGTCATTAAACATTCGGGTTGCCGATACCGGTGTACCTTTGGGGGTTGTCGGAATGAACTATGCATTTCTCCCCCTGCTCAGCTTCACCCCCCCCAGCCATGGAGGATCCGGAGGATCCGGTGGCTTTGGTGGCGGAGGAGGCTTTGGTGGTGGAGGAGGCTTTGGCGGTGGCGGTGCTGGCGGGAGGTAATCTTTAAATCTCCCCACATTCCGGCATCCGGAGTCGTAAACCTCAATCAATTTGCGAGAAATTTGACAAGGGTCATAGCCGATCTAGGGATTCAGAAATAGAAGGTTTTAATCCGCACAAACCATTTGAATACCAAAAAAGGAATCTGAATATATGCAATATACGGAAGGTCAGCTCGGCAGGGTTTTTGTCGTGAGGATCGATAACGGCGAAGATATGTTGGTATCTCTGCGACAGTTCATCGATGACAAAGCAATCCAGGCCGGTTCGATCCTCTTCCTTGGCGCCCTGATGAACGGGAGAATGGTAACCGGGCCCGAAGAGCCGGTAATACCGCCTGTCCCTCATTTTGTTATGTTTGAGGGTGGTTGGGAAGTCTTTGGTGTAGGGACTATTTATCCGGGTGAAGGTGGTCCGCATATCCATTATCATGCGTCGGTAGGTCGTTCCGGGCATGCCCTTACCGGCTGTATCAGGGAAAAAGCAATAACATATCTTATCATTGAAGCGGTTATTCTGGAATTTACCGGTCTTACCGCACGACGCGAATTTGATAAAAAAACCCAGGTCCATCTTCCGGTGCTGGGCAAAGAAGAGGACACAGATTCGTCCGGCACCAAGGGTGAAGTGGATTCGGAGGAATCCAGAAAAGACTCCCTGCAGGACGAAGAACAGACGGATGATCTACCAGAAGGACTAGCGGATTTCATCCGTGATCTGACTGGCAATTATTCATCGTGAAGAATATTTTTTGGTCATCAGAATATCCTCTGACATCTTCAATCTTTATGACTCAACAGCCAGGATTTATTCCCTTGTCAGACATCGAGAGAAATAAGCTTGGTATCCGTCAATTTGATATCATCCTGGTAACTGGAGATGCGTATGTTGATCATCCCTCTTTTGGGACTGCACTGGTTGGCAGGGTCCTGTGGGATGCTGGTTTTACCGTGGGAATCATCGCCCAGCCCGACTGGAATACATCTGCTGATTTCACGGAGTTGGGAAAACCGCGTCTGTTCTTTGGGATATCTTCGGGAAATGTTGACTCCATGGTAAATAATTTCACTCCCAATCTTAAACGCCGGAGTGATGATGTCTACTCTTCTGGGGGAGTCCCCAGACGACCTGATCGGGCAACCATTGTCTATACCAACCGGGTGCACGAACTCTTTCCTCACACTCCAATTGTTATCGGGGGTATCGAGGCAAGCCTGAGACGGTTTGCCCATTACGATTACTGGCAGGATCGGGTACGGCAATCTATCCTTGCTGATGCCCCGGCAGATCTTCTCATTTACGGTATGGGGGAAAGGCAGGTTGTCGAGATAGCGAGGCGACTTGCTTCCGGTGAAACCATCTCTTCATTACGGGATGTCCGTGGAACTGCATTTCGGATGGAAATTGCGGAGTGGCGCAGTAAAAAGCCGGAAGGGAGTATCGAACTCCCCGGATTTTCTGAAGTTGCACAGGATAAATTGTCGTACGCCCGGGCATTTGCCATGCATTACCACGAGCAGGATCCCGTCCGTGGGAGAACGATCACACAACCCCATCCGAAGACGGTTGTGATTCAGAATCCCCCGGCACTGCCACATGTCGACCGAAGAACTCGACCACATCTATGATCTGCCGTTCTCGCGCCGTGCACACCCTTCATATACAGAACGCATTCCTGCACTCGAACCCGTACAGTTTTCTGTAACAAGTCACCGGGGATGTTTTGGTGCCTGCTCTTTCTGCGCCTTAACCCATCACCAGGGCAGGATCATCCAGAGCCGCAGCAGTGCATCGATCATCCGTGAAGTGACGAAAATGACCCGGATGCCGGAATTCAAAGGTATTGTGCAGGACATTGGTGGCCCGACAGCGAACATGTACTGCCTGTCCTGTCCTCTCTGGGAAAAATATGGGGCGTGTAAAGACAAACACTGCAGTCCCTCATGTAAAAATCTGAACACGAGTCACGGCTATCAGGCAGAACTCTTAAAAAAACTCCGCGAAATCCCGGGTGTGAAAAAAGTCTTTATTGGTTCCGGCATACGGTATGACCTCGCTCTTGCAGACGACTCCGGCTATCTCGAAATGATATGCGATCATCACGTTTCCGGGCATCTCAAGGTCGCTCCCGAACATGTGACAGAAAAGGTCACGGAAGCAATGAATAAACCCGGACGTGAAATATTTGACCGGTTCTGCGAACGTTTCGAAACATTACAGCAGGGTAAAAAGAAACGCCAGTACCTGCTCCCGTACTTCATGTCGGGGCATCCTGGCTGCACCATAAAGGATATGGTTGAGCTTGCGATTTATATCCGTGACCACCAGCTCTACACCGAACAGGTACAGGATTTCACACCCACCCCGATGAGTGTTTCGACCTGTATGTATTATACCGGCCTCAATCCTTTCACGCTTGAGCCGGTTCATGTACCGAAAGGGATTGAAAAGAAGATACAACGGGCGCTGATGCAGTACCGTGATCCCAAAAACCGGAAATTAATAATTGAAGGGCTTAAATTGGCTGGAAGAACGGATCTTATCGGAAATGGCAGGCAGTGCCTGATACCTGCTGACCTCAGGGATACCACCCAATACGCCTTAAAACACACAAAAAACGAAAAAAGAAATTGATACTACACCACTTTTGCCGTAGGTACAGTCCGATTTAGCAAATTGCGGAATTCATCAAAGTCATACTAATTCACTGATTTTTCCAATTTTTTACCACTAAAAAGATGCAGAATGAACAGACCAGTGCTGCGTATGTTCCTGATGTGGTTAATGGAGTTGTTGTGGATAACGGGATTGGAGTAGTTGTTCTCGGAGACGTTGGCCCGAATACAATTATGAGAGAACCATTGACTATTATTGTCAGAGGATACATTGGGGCAGTAGGACAGCTGGATATTGTACTGAGATTCGCATTTTCACTGAATCTAAAAGCTGTAGATGCTGCCAAAAAGTCATTCGGATCAGAAGAATTGTACCTTGGGTTCCAGAGGATCACAAAATATGACCCTGGGCAATACTGGGTGGCGTCAACGTCCACACTGAAACTGTTGATCCCTGCTTTTTCACCTGGGATAACATAACCTTGATTCCTGATGAGTGAAATTGTCCAGTTTCTGTCGGGGAACCTCGCATCAAAATAATTATAGGGTATAATGATATACGGGATATTCTCTCCCGCTGGTAGATTTGTTAATCCGGTTAATTGGAAGCGGGGATCAACTTCTTTAATATTCACATGCGTCGCTGTTTCATCAGTGAGAGGGTTAATCCATATCCAGTACCGTTCAGAAGAATGCGAAGACGGGGAAATGGAGGATTGGATTTGTTCTTTAAAAATTTCAGGAATTACAATTTTAATATCGCCATACGATCCAACACTGGAATCAATTTGGAAATAATAATCAGTTGAAGAGATCACATTTTTTGTATTAAAAGGTATGGAAAATGTGTTATTGCTATTATTTGCTCCCGACTGAATTAATACCGTACTCAAATTTCCATAGAAACTCATATCCACGTTACATGTTTTTTGGTGGCATGGATTGGTTGCTATGTAGAGTTGTCCTGTAATTGGAGATCCAGCGGGAAGATTTGTCGTGCCGGTAATTGTGAACTGACCAGCAAAGATGTCACTGACCGGATCGATTTTTATCCAATTTATGTTATTGCTTATCAGGATTTTCCCATCACCGGTATGAGTAACATTTGCTTCGTACCCTGTAGCAGTTCCCGAATCGGCAGCATTAACAAATCCAATGCAAAGAACCATGATGTAAGCCAGACCGATAATATTTCGAAAATAATTTTTCATACTTTGTTCACCTTTGTTGTTTTTTTCTTTTAGTCACCAGGCACATACATAAAAACACAAGAATGGCTCCACATGTTCCTATTAAAGACAGAGGAGAATCCGGTGTTGTCACTGGCAGCGGAACTGAACAGGTAGTAGTAACATTTTGAGCAGAGGCTAAGGGGCGAAATTCCATCGATGTTGATATAGAATCACTAGGGTTCGATGTATTGTACCTGGGATTCCAGACTATTACGTTTATCCATTCTGTCGAATTATTGGTATTAATGGGAATAATAAACCGGTTCATTCTAGGTTTTTCACCGGGAACCACAATCCCGCCACGATACAGGCCCTTGACACCAGCGCTAGGATCCAAAAAACTGTAGGAAAGAGTTTCTCCTGTAGGAAGGTTGGTTATACCGGTTAATTCGTAACAGGGCCTTGTATATTCTACAACGTTACTGACAGACATCCAATAGGAAATACCGGCATCAGGATGTGTAGTCCGGGAACGTTCAGTAATGCCACGCAAGTCTTCGGAAAAAAGAAGAATAGATGAATCGACCAGACCTTCTTCTTGATAAAAAGCATCAACCTCTTCTGGATTATGAGATGAAGATCTAATCATATCAAATGAAAAAATAAAGACGTTGTTTTGCCAATCCGTTGTATTAATTAATATGGAAAATTTATTGATTCCGGGACTAATACTCGGTTCAAAAATAATGTCTCCTCCCGTTCCTGCATTTTTTCTATTACAGATTTTTGTGTGGCAACCCCCCGTAGGGGCAAAGAACTGATAATATATTTCCGATCCAGCGGAGAGGTTTGTTGTCCCATTAATAAAGAACTGGTCGCCGACGATATGATCACCAATAGGATCCCACGAAATCCAGTATGTTCCGTTGCTGATCAATGTTTTTCCGTCATCGGTCTGGGTTGTTTTCAGATCTGCAGTCGCCGGCATGATAACCAATGCCATTACGAGAATCCCCACAATTACTAATGGAAATCTTTTCAGCAATCTCATTTGTCTTCTCCATTTGGTATTGGGTCTTTCAGAAGTATATGAAACGTGCTCTTATTGAGAAATCAGTTCATATGATTGTATTCCAACTGGCAGGAAATGCTCAATTTCCGTACATAGCATGGATCTATGATACGGCATATTTTCCCTTCCAGAGGACAATTATATCGTTTGTCATATATTTATCACGGTTATTCAGATTATCCCCCGCGATAACATTCACCTTGACAATGAATGTTTATTGTGTCCATGGGTTATCATGGGTTCTTCCAGCTGCATTGGATATAACAACCACTGGCATGTCGATTCAGACATCAGATCCCCTCTCTTTCTGGGAATCCGGGATAAACGAGAATTCCTTTTCCAACTCCATCCCATGATACCATTTGATAAAAAATTTAGAATCCTATCAATATCCATGCTCTTCCCATAGTAAAATAACCCCGTATCTGGCTCCGATTGCCAATTTTTCGATCTGGAAAACCCCGTAAAATGCCCCGATTGTGCCCCTCTTTTAAAATCAGAAATTTGAGGTTTTTTCGGCTAAATATCTCCATTATGCGCTCCAATTCCGACCCCCTAAAGCTGCGTGAGTTTTGATCTTGAGCCTGCTGTATCCTTTCAGGGTTGGGATCGGCTACCTGGCGACCATTGGCGGCCTGTTAAAATCGGGGTGAAAACAGACGAATATTTCAAGGTATTTTTACCAAAAAAACCATGATTCATGGGTATTTTTACTACGACGGAGAGGAATTCCCGGAAAGAACAGGTTTTTGGAACGGTGATAGGATGTTTGAGAATATACTCCCGACTTTGTTCCGTTTGGACTTTTAAATCATTTTCTACCATATTCATCATCAAATCTGACGATGTCATTCTCTTCAAGATATTCCCCGAGCTGGACCTCGATGACTTCAAGCGGGATAATTCCCGGGTTTTTTAAACGATGCCTCACGCCACTGCGGACAAAGGTGCTTTCACCCTGCCTGAGAAACCGGGTTTCATTGTTCAGTTCGACTTCCGCAGTCCCGCTTACCACGACCCAATGTTCACTCCGGTGATGGTGCAGCTGAAGGGAGAGTCTCTGGCCGGGTTTAACGCTCACGCGTTTGATTTTATAGATTTCCGTTTCTTCCAGAACAGTGTAAGATCCCCACGGCCGGTGTACCTGCCGGTGAAATTTGGTAACTGGATCGCCGCGCTCATTATACCGGTTGACAAGATGTTTTACCTGCTCTGTATACCGGTTGTCGCATATAAGAAGTGCATCGGATGTATCAACAACAATAAGGTCATGAACTCCTATCAGTCCGACACGTTTTCCCGGTGCCTGGACAAAATTGTTCATTGCTGAAAAATACTCCGCGTTCCCAACATTCCCCTCACTGTCATGAATTTCGCTGTCGTAAAGGGCTTTGAAAGTACCCAGATCACTCCACTCGGTCTCAAGAGTCACCACAGCAACTTTTTTTGAATGTTCCAAGAGTCCATAATCAATTGATACCGATTCAAGTTTCCGGTAATCTGCAACGTGTCCCTCGGCGAATGCATCGAATAGATCCGGACGATATTTTTTCAGTTCCTTAAAAAAGCAGTCGGTAGAGAGGAGAAATATCCCACTGTTCCACAGGTAGCCTTTCCGGACATATTCCTGTGCTGTTTTTTCATCGGGTTTCTCTTTGAATTCATCAACACCAGATGCACCCTGGGAAAGGGCTTTTCCCTGTTTGATATACCCGTAACCTGTGTGGGGTCCAGTTGGTTTTATTCCAAACGTGACAAGGTATTTTCGCGACAGCGGTTCTGCAGCCCGGATCTGATCCAGTGCGGAGTCTCCTAAAATATGATCACTGGGGAATACAACTGCTGTAGCTGAGGAATAGATAGCCCGGATGCGCTGCATAGCCCACGAAATGGCAGGCAACGTGTTTTTCCCTTCTGGTTCTGCAAGAAGATGGTCATCAGAAATGGTATATCCCAATTCCTCAATCTGGTTACGGACGAGATACTGGTGGATCTCATTGGTCACGACAAATATTTCCCCGGGATCTGAGAGCAGGATTGCCCGTTTGTATGTCTTTTGAAAAAGCGATACACCATCCAGTGGGATGAACTGCTTGGGATAATACTGTCGGGAGAGGGGCCAGAGTCTCGTCCCGACACCTCCGGCAAGAATGATGGATTTCATATTTTATCCGTAATCCTGAACGGTTTTTATACAACACTATTCAGAAATCTATCACATAATTCTATCCGGAGTCACCATTTATAGGATTCGATCCTGTCCGGGATATTTTAATAGAAACAAAAAAGACCTGTGGTCAGTTTCCCACCTTTATTGCATAATTATTTCTTTTTGGATGCTGCAGTTTTTCGTTTTGATTTCGACAAGTTCATACATTTTGATTCACAGGGAATGCATTGCTCCATCTTCTCGTCGAAGATACGGTATGAGTTCGCGAGTACTGATGAGTTGGCGATCATCCCGGCCAGCAGGATAACTTCAAGGATCTCTTCCCTGTTCGCTCCCATTTTAAGAGCTGCCTGCATGTGATAACCGGTACAGTGCGGGCATTTTAGTGCTGCTCCCACGGCAAGGCTGATGAGTTCCACGTACTTTGGATCGAGTGGACTTGTCTGTACCACCGTTCCCTTATACAGAAGATGGGAGATAAGTACCTCCGGGCGTTCCCCCATCCGTTTAAAGATAAGTGGTACACGCCCGTACTCTTCCTCAATCTCCTGCATCCAGGCATCGGCAGTGATGTCTGCCCCACGCGCCACAATCTGTGCAAGACGTTCCTCAAATACCTCTTTCGTTGTTTTCTCCATTATATCACCGTATTCGTTTCTGAAAATGGCAGGATTTTTACAAGGATATAGTCCCGCATTCGTGAAGGGACAACTTCAGAGACATCATCAAGCGTTATTCCATCCTCGATCTCGAGGTTCCTTAGATCCCGGCAAACATATCGTAAGGCAGCTTAACCCGAAGCCCGGCCATCTGTACCGTGAGAGGAGTCGGTGAGGTGACACCATGTATAGCGGGAACCTTTTCTTTAATCAGACCCATAAGTCTCGCAGGCGAAACAGAGAGGGGATCTTTCTGGATTTCTTCACGCTTTTTTTCAAGAACCCGTGTGATCTCGTCGACGATTTCATCGAGCTTTCCAATTTCATCTGCCTCTTTTGTCCGGCGCATGAACCTGCCGACATTGCCGACATATCCGTCGACTGGTGGATCAATAATTTTTTTGAGTGTCTCTTTATCCGGGCCCCCGCAGAGCACGATAGGTACCTCGATACCTCTTCTGAGGGTGGGCATCTTGTATTCAATGCAGGTTTCAAAATTACCCATAAGATATACAGCAATATCGTGTTCGTTTATAACGTCCCTTTCCTCATCATTTAAACCAGCAATCCTTTTTCCCGGACCGCGTGCGAGACTGACCATGTTGCTCTTGGCCCCGATCCGCCGCACGTATTCCGCGATATCACAGGATGGGTGTGGCAGGTGATGGATCTCAAGGCTCATACTGACGATTGCAATCTCCGTGCCGACAAGTGGCGTATCGGTCACCTCTCCAAAAAGCGGTTTTGAGATCTGGCGGATAAGTTCGATATCGTCCCTGGGAACAAAACACTGGAGTACAACTTCTGCAGCGATTACATGTTTTTGGATAATATACCCGCCAAGATCCTCAATGAGATCGGTGACTATATCGTGCTGGTAGATACCTCCCTTGTACGTGATCGGGACAAGAGTCATGGCGTCTCCCCCATAAGCTTAAATTTTTGCCTGACAATTTCATCGACATCCTCTCCGAGGGTGTTCTCACTCGCTGCGAATGAGAATTTTTCTTTGCTGAATTTCTCGCTTCGCAGGCGGAAGCCTTCCGGTGCAATACACCGGAACGCATAGATGAGATCCTTGTAGAGCGACTCGCTCGGATCGGCAACAACAATCTCTTCGATCTCTTTTAGATCAGCCTTGACATCGTACAGGATAACGGTGAAACGATCCGGTTGTTCCACATGATCTTTGCCGAATTTCTGCCAGAAAATCTTCAGCATGGGTGCAAGGTACGTTTCATCTGAAAGAACAAGGGTGATCTTGCCTTCCAGTGGATTTACATTGGCAAAATCACCAACCCGGACGCGTGTGGTGATCTTTTTCAAAATACCTACTGCAATAAAAACCGGCACCTTCGGATCGATGTAGATATGAAGCTTATGTATAACTCGCAGGAGGTTGTGGTCAAGGAGGACGTCATTTGCGATCTGCCTGTAGTACTCAGCACCTAACGGCTCGGGGCATTCCACTTCAAAGTACTCAATGGCAAGCATCTAATCGTCCTTTATAAATCCTGATACGAGCAGCGCCGATCCAACAGCACCTATATATTGCGAATTGGGCGGAACTACTATCTTTGTCTGGAGCAGTTCACCCATCGCAAACACAAGCCCCTCAATGAGCGACGTACCTCCGACCATAATCACCGGTTCTTTGATATCAACTTCCTGCAACTGCTGTTCGAACACCTGTTCGGCCACACTATGACATGCAGCGGCAGCAACACTTTCGCGGGAACTTCCGGCTGCGAGTGCGTTGACCAGGCTCTGCGTCCCAAAGACGATACAGTAACTGTTCATTGGCACACGGTCACCAAATCCTTTCATGGAAAGCGGGCCGAGCTCGGTAATATCGACGCCGAGCCGCTTTGCCGTCATCTCAAGGAACCTGCCGCTTGCCCCCGCACAGATACCTCCCATCGTGAAAACTCCCGGGATCCCATCCATCACCGAGATCGCCTTGTTGTCCATCCCGCCAATATCAATAACGGTTGCGGGTCCATGCTGCCTGTCAGCGAGATATACAGCTCCCTTCGAGTTTACCGTCAGTTCTTCCTGTATGAGGTCAGCATGGATCTCTTTCCCTACAAGGAAACGGCCGTAACCCGTAGTGCCGACAGCCTGTACTTCGTCACGGGTGATTCCTGCCTCCTGAAGGGCATGGGCAATCACTTCCTGTGCACTTTTTAAAACTTCGGTGGTAGGCTGCCAGCCAGTGCCGATAATCTTGTTGTCCTTCATCACAACAGCTTTTGTTGTTGCGGAACCCGAGTCAAGTCCCAGGGTTATGCCCTCCTGGGTTTCACGTGCGAGCAGTGCCCGACGCCGGGCAATGGTTGTAAGCGCTTCCATACGGGTGAGGAGTGTTCCCGAAGTAGTGCGTTCAGTAAATGAGTAGCTGACTACCGGTAGTTTTGAATGTTCATTGATGTATCGCCGGAGTTCGTTGCGAACGATTGCAGCCTCTGCGCACCGGAAACAGGTAGCGATGAAAACCGCGTCTGCATCCACGCGCCCCTCCACGAGTGCCATACCCCTTGCAATTGCGAGTTTTAAATCCGGGCTCCTTACATCCAGTCCGAATGTATCAAAATCGCGGCGTATGTCTTTAAGGGCGACATCCGGGTAAAAGATCTCGCCGCCCACTTCCCGTGCAGCGGTTTCGATCTCGTGCTGGATACCGGAATATTCCGGCCCACAGGAAAGTTGTGCAATACGAACAGGGGGTGTCATTTCGACGCTCCAAGCTCCGAAAGGAAGCGTTTTATGGCAGCAACGAATTTTACACCCTCATCCTCATTCTCCGGGTAGTTCAGCTCGAGCTTGGGAATCTCTCTCTGATGAATGAGAAACTTAATCAGTTCATTGGTGCGGGCACATCCCATGCACCCGAATGCGAAGTCAGCATCGTTGATGATGATCGCTGCTTCACACTCTCCGATCATCGGCCCATAGAGTGACATGCGGCCCCGGACACCGGCAGGAACTTCGACTGCAGCCCACTTCAGCCCTTTTTTAGGCTCCTCGGGAGTGATCTGGAGTGGGGGAGATTCGAGTCCTGCAGTCTGGATTCGTTCACGGATGGCGATGGCAGAACTGAGTGGGGTATGCCCGAAGCGTGCCACCATGTCAGAGAGGATAAGGCTCGTTGCAGGGTAGATGAATACTTTTACCATGTCAGGACTCCTGTGCATCGATCAGTTTCTTGAGTTTATAGATGTCAAGTAACGGGTGTTCCAGCGGATTTTCCGGGGCAGGGATGGTCTTCTCATCACGTTTTTTGAGTTCTTCTAGCCCGTGTGAAATGTAGGGGATGATTGTCATCTCGTGCTCCATACCATTGTATCCAGGCCGTGCACCGCCGAGATTCGCACGGCATCGGCGGGCATCCCCGGGGGGAAGCCACGGTCTTTTACAAATATATGATCGGGATCGATCTTCCGTAGTTCGGTGATAATTCTGTCGACCTCTTCCTCTTTGCCGTTGATAACAACGCCAAAACAGGTCTCCTTTATCATCACCCCTTGTGAGATCTCGTAACCTCGAAGTGCAAGATCAGCCGGAGTAACCTCGAACGATTCCACCACCACGTACTTCGTTACGGAACCTACATGCGTTGGCGTATATTCGGTCACCGCTTTACCACCCTGATATACACATTTTCCTTCTCCTTTACTGTTTTCAGTTTTTCTGTATCAATAACACGGCCGAGAATATTGGTTCCATCGAATGGTTCGGATGTGGGACCGAACTCTTTATTTGCCGACAGGCGGACACCCACAAATCCGGAAGCCTTACGGGAATCGTTGGTGATTGCAAGTGCTGCTGCAGGAACCTCGTCCCTGGGTGTATTCTCAGGATTGATTTTAGTCCCCGACGGGATGGTTGATCTGAACAAAACTACGTCATCGAATTTAAAAAAGACCGGTATCATGCCGGTATCATGTTGTTTAAGTCCTGTGATACGGCGGAATATATCGCAGCTGACCGGTGCTTTTTCGTCATCCAGCTCAATATCTATTACTTTTTCCAGGGGTGCTGTCGTTACGGTAACCTTCCGATCTTTGAGGACATCCAGGGTGTTTCCCGGATCCTGCGAAACGACAATCCTCTCGCCCTCTTCGTTATCAACGTTTAGTGAAATTTTCTGAGCTGCGCTAATCTCCTTTGCCTTCGTGAGGGGGAGTCCGAGAAGGTCAATCCGTTGTGGCAGAACATTGACGGTGAAGATGTCCTGCTCTTTGGCAAGTTTTACCATTTCAATGCCATGAACAACCTGGCCAACCACATCGTGAACGGGACTGCTGGGGACATCATCACGGTAAATATAGATCCCCCCGGCCAGTTGCCCCGTAGTTCGTACGGTAACCGTCCCCTCTCTGCGCGGGTGCCGGAATTCCGGTTCAATATCTGTAGTACCAGCGAGATGGGAATCGAGGATATGGGTGCTGGTTACCCGGCTGACCGAAAATCTTCCGGACCGGAAGTGCAAGAAGCATATGTTCTACACTACCGGAAGCTTCCGTCGTGATTCGTTCCGGAGTATACCCCTGAGCGATAACGTTTACCCTGGTAACTATCTGCATCCCGTCTTCAATAACCAGGCTCATGTCGGTTGTGGTGAAGGAACGGCTTGTGTCCGCCCAGCTGACGACCGGCTCGATTTTTGTAATACGATCCCCTGTTGTCCAGCGGTCAAGTACCCCCCTGCCGCTCACAACTTTTGCAAAGACCCCCCCGCTTTCGTCAGCCCCATGATCTGCGGAATGGCGGCTTTTGGAGAAAATCAGGTAGGATCGTGCCGGCTCATAGCCCCCACAGCCAAGAATCACATCCCCACGTTCATAGAGGTGCGGTTTGCGCAGCGGGTGAATCGTCGAGGGGAATGGCCCGAATGCCGTCGCGTAACGATCAGCCCAGTGAAGGGTGAGTTTTTGCACGATTTCAGGAGATTTAAGGAAATTATCTCCCCCCCCAACGAACTCAATCGTGACTTCCCCTGCGGTCGTGCTGATTGCAAGACTGTCGGTCTTTGCCTGTTCCTGAGTCGACGGGCGAATAATTGCTACACTACATCCGGGTGGATGGTGAGAAATGATAGAACCGAGAGTGCTCCCCTCATTCACCTCCACCCCCTCTCCATCGAGATGGATGGCAATCATTACTCTCCTCATGCGGTGGTCTGGCTCATAATCTTACGCTCTTCTTCAGTGAGGAACGCGAGCACTTCTGACGTCTTGCCAATCTGCACGATTTTACCGCCACGCATCAGAGCGATCCGGTCACACACATCCCGTACAAACTCCATGTCATGGGAAACGACAATAAATGTCTCCTCCATCTCTTCGCGGGAGTGCATGATTGAATGTTTCACATCGATCTTTGTGATGGGGTCCATTGTGCCAGTTGGTTCATCCAGTATCACAATCCGGGGCTCACGAATAAGAACCTGCGCGAGTGCCACGCGATGCCGCTCCCCTTCGGAGAGTTGCCCGGGCATTCGTTCGAGGACCTCCCTGCATTTATCATCAGAAAATCCCGCCATCTTGAGCGTTACGAGGGCCTTTCGCATAGCGAGCTCTTTTGGGAACTCCAAACCGATCGCATCTGTCAGGTTATCAAGTATATTACGATGGGGAAAAAGATCATATTCCTGATGGAGTAGACCAATATATCCCGTTGCTCTCCCGCGCTGCTCAATTCCGGGTTTGGTCATATCGACCCATTCTTCGCCAATCCGGATATTCATCTCCCCACTGGTTGGCTCGATCAGACCGGCGATAATTCCCGAGAGGGTGGTCTTTCCTGCACCGCTCTTACCGATAATCCCAAAGATCTCTTTGGCGAATACCTCAAAGGTGACCCCGTTTACCGCCCTGACAACCCCGCGGTCAACAGAGATATAGCGTTTGAAAAGGTCCCGGGCAACAACTATCTTCTCCCCCAATTCGGTATCTTCAAATTTTTCAGTGTCATCATACCCTTTCATGAATTCCGAAATGACTTCCCTGGGGGTCCCAATTTTTGCAATTCCGCCCTCTACCAAAAGGATTGCGCGATGTGCCACATCTTCAATTACCTGAGAAAAGTGGGATGTAACAACCATCCCCATATTGTTTGTGCTGGCTGCATCAGACAGCATCGAATGAACTATTTTCGCAGTTCCGGGATCGAGTGTTCCCGTCGGTTCATCGGCAAAGAGCATGAACGGTTCTTTTGCAAGCTGACGTGCCAGAACCACACGCTGTTTCTCTCCCCCTGATAGATCACGTGCGATATGCATCATTCTGTGCGAAAGTCTTACCTGGTCGATAAGGTCAGCTGCACGGTTTATGGCCTTCTCCTGAGGGTAATCGATGTCATCGAGCGCATGAAGTACATTTTCAATGACCCTGTCATCGCCATACAATGCAAAGGTTCGCTGGAACATGATTGCGGTACGCCGCATCACCCGGCGTTTCAAATGCTCATCTTTTTCATTCCAGAGATCTACTTCGAGTGCAGATAATGTACCCCCGCAATGCGGACAGGATTTCCCTGCGGCACTCCCGACATCAATGTAATCGCACCCTTGACATCCAGCCACATGGTAAATAATCCGCCCTCCTGTCGGAGGTTGCTCCACGCCACGAATGAGGTGCATGAGAACTGTTTTACCTGCGCCACTCCTGCCAATAATTCCCAGTATCTCCCCTTCGGTAATCTCAAAAGAAATGTTCTTGAGGACCCTCGTGCCATCAAAATCCATGCAGAGGTTGTCGACCGTAATCAGTGGAGCTTTCATAATACCCTAATACCTAATGTGATACTTGTGGCATATTACCTTTTATATGCTGCATCACAGACGTCACGATCGCAATGTCCTTTTGATGTAAGAATATTCTGAACGATCGTAACAATTTCATTCACGTTCTTTACCACATAATCAGCTTCGTTGTAGAGTTCTACCGGCCGGTCTGCGGTCTGCTGGATAGTAAGTATTGCAATATCTGCGTTCTGCATGGCACACAGGTCATTAATCCCATCACCCACCATCACAACCTTATCGTATTCCTGCCTCAGGTCATTGACTATCTGTGCTTTTACTGTGGGTGTTGCGACACCGTAGACCCTGTCGCGGGGAATTCCCAGGTGGTCAGCCATCTTTTCAAGTTTTGTTACCCTGTCACCCGATGCGATGAATGCCGGTACACCCAGGCGATGGAGGGCGTTGATTGCCTCTTTTGCACCGTCAAATGGCCACCCCCCGGCAGTAATGGCAAATTCTATACACTTATCTGCCATGTTGGCTATCGCTCCGCTATTCAGGGTAACGATGGATTCTGCTTTACAAACTGACCAGACATTCCGGATGCATTCCTGCAGATCACTCACACGGACCCGCGTGTCAGTATAGAGAATATCCCCTATTTCTTCAGCGGTGACAATTTTTCTTGTGCAACTCACACCGAATCCCAGTTCATGTTCTGTAAGATAGGAAGAAAGCAGCATATCGCCCGGTGTTTTTATGATGTCCTTTGAGTGAACCGGTAAAACGATGAGGACGCGATCAGGTGAACTGAACGTAAGTGTTGTAGTTTCTATACCGGGCAGGAGCTTTTTATTGCCAATATCCTTTGCAACCCGGTACGTGTTCAGGAGTGTTCCCGCACTGTCAAAAACAACAGCTAACGACATGATACTACCCGGTGATAAACTCTATGTACTTTTCTGAACATTGAATCATTGAAGCTGATGTTCGTAACTGAAACCGCAAACAAGATAAAGAGCATGGAGATCCGGGGTGCCGGAAGAATTGCGCGTGCGGCTGCTGAAGGGCTCCGGCGACATGCTACTGAAATCCAGGCCGGCGATCTCGCATCGTTCCAGCGGGAGATGGATGCTGCCGCACAGACCCTGATTGCTACACGCCCGACCGCGGTTTCCCTTCCAAATGCGGTTCATATTGTTATGTCCGGACTTGAACGGGCAGAAACCCTTGAAGACGCGCGACAAGGAGTGATCAATCGTGCGGAGCAGTTCATTCAGTCATCCCTGCACGCAAAGGAAAATATCGCACAATTCGGCGCGCGACATATACGCGACGGGGATACACTTCTCACGCATTGCAATTCCGAAGCTGCCCTTGGATGCATTATAGAAGCGCACCGGAGCGGAAAGGAGATTGAGGTCTTTGCAACAGAAGTCCGCCCGCGAAACCAGGGATATATTACCATCAGGACACTCAATGATGCCGGGATTAAGACCCATTTCATTGTTGATTCAGCCGTGCGTTCGTTCATTAACGATGTTGATCTTGTGATTGTAGGAGCAGATGCGGTTACGGTAAATGGTGCAGTGGTGAATAAGATCGGCACATCACAGGTTGCACATACCGCTCATGAAGCACGGGTGAATGTTCTTGTCGCGGCTGAGACCTACAAGTTTGCGCCCCGGACAATTTTCGGTGATCTGATCCAGATTGAAGAACGTGCCGGAAACGAGGTGCTGGCCGATGAGATCGCCCGCACTCTCCCGAATGTCACTGTCCGTAATCCCGCTTTTGATGTGACTCCCGCGGAATATATCGATCTTATTGTAACGGAAGCAGGTGCTATTCCACCACAAATGGCCTATATTATTATCAGAGAGTATCTTGGATGGGGTATCGAAGAATTCCATAAAACCTTTAAAATTAATACAAGGCATGAGGAATGAGAATATGAATGGTGCTTCAGACAACGGGGACAGCAACTGAGGGATATACGCATGGAAATACCATTTACGAAATTACACGGAAACGGCAATGATTTTGTTTTGATCGACGAGTATGAAAAAATTGTCATTCCTGATGATATGAAAGGGCAGTTTGCTTCAATCTACTGCGATCGTCGCTTCGGGATTGGTGCGGATGGGGTCATCTACCTCTCCAAATCTGAAAAAAGCACGATCAGAATGCGGATTCTCCAGCCGGATGAGAGCGAAGCGGAGATGTGCGGTAACGGCATCCGCTGCCTTGCCAAATATGCTTTTGATGCCGGTTATGCAAAGGAAACCTGCACGGTCGAAACTCCTGCCGGCGAGATCAATGTTATCATGGGATACACGGAAGACGAGTTTTCTGCGACAATCACCATGCCGACACCGAAATTTGACCGAAAGGATATCCCGGCATCAGGTGATGGGGAATATAGGGAGAGGATTGGGGATTTCGATGTCTACGCGGCAAACACCGGTGTCCCCCATGCAGTCATTATCGTTGATGCTATCGATGTCATCGATATTGAAGCCGTGGCTCCGGCAATCCGTCATCATTCAACCTTTGAAAAAGGGGCGAATGTGAATTTCGTTGAGAGAATCGGACCCGATAGTATTAGAATCCGAACGTTCGAACGCGGTGTGGAGGAAGAGACCCTCTCCTGTGGTACTGGCGCTACCGCATCAGCTGCAGTCGTGCATAAACTTGGGTATACCGGAGAAACAGTTCAAGTGGAAACCCGGGGAGGTTCCCTTACGATCTATCTCAAAGACGGTGCAAAAATGGAAGGACCTGCAACCACGGTTTTTTCTGGAAAAATCCCATTTTGAATTTTCTTTTACACTATTTGATCAGACCCTCGGCTTATGATCCTACTTGAAAAAATAATTATTCTTGTCTATGATCAATCCCGATAAACCCCGAAAAGGAACCGTCGCTGTCATATTTGGGGATTACGTAACTTTTAAAATGTATATCTTTGCCATCATTGTGCATCCAATGGGACAACTGAATGACAGATTTCCCGTGACTCTCAACTGCAGACTGTAGCATTTTTTGGTTGGCAACAATCGCATCCTGAGGGAGGAATTCAAAGGGTGTGCGTCCAATCAGCTCATCTGGTTTAAAGCCCAGCAGTGTTTCAACCTGAGGACTTACGTATACAAAACGTGTTTGAGCATCAGTTTCCCAGATGATATCCCCAATAGCTGCGATAAGATTTCGGAATCGCGTTTCGTTAAGGATGAGCTCTTTTTCAATATTTCTTCGATACGTGATGTCACGGGCAATAATCGCGATCTTGGTTACATCTCCTGTCTCGTTTACGATAGGATAAGCAACCGTGTCGAACCATCTGCCGTCGCGCATATCCTCAAAGCGCACCATCGTTTTCTTTTCCAGTATTTGGGTAATCAGTGACCGTCTCGATTGTGCAATTTCTTTTGGCAGGAGATCATCTGCCAGGATACCCACCACTTCATCACTCCGCTTTCCAAAGCGTGAAGCTGCTGTTTCATTCAGTGCCAGAATTACGCCATGTGCATCCATTAATATAACAGAATCTGTCGGTGCATTAATGAGTGCACGTGCAGTTGCTTCACTCTCGAGTAATGCCGTTTCTGCCCGTTTACGTTCTGTTATATCCCGTGCATTGATCACTAGTGCCGAAACCCTGCCTCCCTCAAAGACCGGGCCGACCGTGGATTCGAAATATAACGTGTTTCCATTCGCGAAATGATGTTCCGTGCCGTATATTGCCGGTTTTCCGGTTTTCAGTACTTGTTTGAAACATGCAGTAGCTGCAGCATGAAATTCCTGAGGTATAAAATCATATACCAATCTGCCACAAACCTGGTCAGAAGTCAGCGTATATGTTTGGCTGATGAAAACGATTTCCAATTTTGGATTGAGCAGGAGTATCATATCCGGTGAGTTATCAGTGATTGATCGTAACTTCGCTTCACTCTCGAGTAAAGCCATCTCCGCTCGTTTACGTTGGGTAATATCCTCAAAAATAATTGACACTCCCCTCTGTCCATTCTCAAAAACCGTCGGTGCAATCCGGCAAAATAAGATAGTATCATTAGTACTGAGTGCAATCTCCCCGGACCATTCCTTACCAGCAATTCCCTCCTTGATATTTTCGATAAATCCAGTAATTGCTTCATCAAAAACCAGAGCAACAGGTGTGTATTCAATATTTTTTCCGAGAAGGTTTTTACTATCGGTTCCAACCAGACTGAGAAACGGTTCGTTTGCAAAGACAATCCGCAGGCCACTGTCCAGCTGCAGGACAAGTTCTGAAGAGAGAGATAGTACCGCAGAGAGTGGCACTCGTTGTGACAGCTGGTAGATCTTTGCCATCCCGAACCGGCGCATCTCAACCTGCCCTGATACGAGGAGGTTCTCAAGGTATCGCCCTGCAGTGTTACGGTTGATATTTACTGCCCTGACGATATCCGTTATACTCAGGCCCTGTGGATTTTCCTTTAAAATCTCTCTAATCTGATGAGTGATCTCTTTTTTCAGAACCATTCTTGAGAATTTTATTGAGCTCTTACGATTTAACAATTCAGATATTACAAATACCTGAATGAAAACACGAACAAATTCGATACGATAAGGTTATAAAATTGAGGAAAACCAGCCGATCACTCCCGTGATCTGATCCCGTCTCCGGTGATTTCAAAATCAAAGTATGCCCCTTCCGGCTGTGAACGATGTTTGACGAGTCGCGCTCTGCGGAATCCGGGACTATCGGTCTTCTCGAGCCGGACAATCACTTTTGAGATATGTTCCAGTGCAGTACCCCCAAGCCCGAAGTACGTGTTTTTCTGGGTATCCATGTATACCTGATTCGTGATGATTACCGGGATCTCGTATCGTTTGGAATAGCCCAGTAACTGGATCATCTGCCGGGTGAGCATCTGGATAGAGTCCCTGCCCTTCTCAAGATCGGTTCTGTAGAGTGCAGTCGCAGAATCCATGACCAGCAATCCCGGTTTTTGAGTCTTAAGTACCTTTTCAGCTTCAGCTATCATTGCACCCTGGTGTTCGAAGTCCAGTGGTTCAAATAAAAATAACCTTTCGGCAATTTTTTCTGTATCAGTCCCTGCGATCTGCCGGAAACGCTCAATGGAAAATCCCTCAGAATCGATAAACACTACCGTATGACCCGCGCGCAGGCAGGTTACGGCTGCAATCATGGATATTGTACTCTTGCCACTCGCAGGTTCTCCATAGAACTGCGTAATGGTCCGTACTTCAAGGCCGCCACCGAGAAGGTGGTCCAGTGCGATATTCCCGATACTTCGCCGGTCAGTTTTCATTTAGTCTCCTGATCCTGTCCTGGTTTCCCTTCAGATTTCCAGCCGGCGTTTTCAACAGCATGTAAAACTACATGCACAGGGACTCCCAGTTCTGTTGCCCAGTTCATTGCCTGGTCAAATTCGGCTTTACGGGTAAAGACCTCTCCTTTCATCCATCCGTACTTTACCGGTATACTCCGTCTGCTCCCTGAGATTTCGACCTCTATGTTTTCAATAGTCCGTTCAGCAATAAACCGGTGAGTCATAGGTAAGCAGCGAATTCCGAGTGTCCCCAGTTCCCGTGCCATATGTTCCGCGAGTTCAACACTCTTCTCGCTGGAGCAGATAACACGGATAAGGAAGCCCGGTCTTCCTTTTTTCATAATAATTGGTATTGCACTTGCATCCCGTGCACCCGCTTCCAGAAACCGTGTTATGGCACTGGCAATCACCTCACCGCTGACATCATCAACATTTGTCTCAAGAATATCGACCGTGTCATGGGACAGTGCGCCAGTATCACCAGCAATTTCGACAATCATTGCCCTGATCACATTGGGTATTTCAGCTGGATTTCTTGTGCCGGCTCCATACCCCACCGCCTTCAGAGAATATATTCCGAGATCTGTCGCAGTAATCGTGGAGAACTCTGCAAGGAGAGCAGCTCCGGTTGGAGTGCATAGTTCACCCTCTTCGTCCCCCTCCCTGATCAACAGTGTCGATTGCCTGAGAATTTCAGCAGTTGCCGGGGCCGGTATCGGAAATGTGCCGTGAGATCCCTTCCCGGATCCCGTTCCAAGTGCGATGGGCATCACTGCTACACCATCAACACGGAGCGAGAGCAGTGCGGTGCAGGCCCCGATTATATCAGCAATCGCATCATCCGCTCCAACCTCATGAAAGTGGGCGTGGGCTCCATGAACCTGTTCCTCGGCATCATTGATTCTCTTAAAGACCCTTTTTGCCATTGCGAGTGCGACCGGGGGGACATCAGCACCTGCATCATCGAGTCGTTGCATAACTTCTGACAATGTACGGTGGGTGGAGGTGGCATGCGTGTCTATTTTAATCGCCCTGATGCCGGCCCTGGTCACTTCGGTAATGCCCGGCTCTGAGATCACGGATTGCATCGCCGTCATCACGCATTTTTTATCCGCTCCGCAGTCCAGTAATGCACCAGTGATCATATCTCCTGCCGCGCCGTGGAATGGATCAAAAACAAGGACTCGCATTTACAGTACTTATAAATCCCTGCGTATATGACCTTTAAGGTAATGCCTGAAGTTCAATTGAGGGTGGATTCCGCTTACCCCGGTGATCAGGGTGGCGGAAAAGCCCGGCTAGATCCCGAGACGATGTTACTCCTCAAGATTTCACCTGGTGATCTTGTGGCAATTGAAGGGAAACGCCGGACTGTTGCCAAGGTCTGGCGGGCGCTTGTCGAGGACTGGAACCAGCGAAAGATACGGATTGATAATTTTACCCGGCTTAATGCCGGAGTCAGCATTGGTGATACGGTTAAAGTCGTAAAAATCACCGATGAAATAGAAGCAAAGCGGGTTGTTCTGGCACCGCCGGAGGATCTCCCGAAAAAAATACCGATCGCCAACAATCCCCATGTCGTGAACGGGCTTATCGATTTCCCGATTGCGAAAAACGATTCTGTGCCCATCATGCTTGGGTTACCATTCATCCAACCCCAGATTGTGGCATTTAAAGTCGTGGAGATCGAGCCGGAAGAAGCGGTCATCATCACCAAGAATACGTCTGTTGAGTTTTCCGACAAACCTGCAGCAGGTTTTGAAGGTATCAAACAGTTCTCTTACGAGGATATTGGTGGACTCAAGGACGAACTACAGAGGCTCCGCGAAACTATCGAGCTTCCGCTCCGACACCCCGAACTTTTCCAGAAACTTGGGATAGAACCGCCTAAAGGAGTTCTCCTTTATGGTCCCCCCGGGACAGGAAAGACGCTGATTGCAAAAGCGGTTGCAAATGAGAGCGGTGCACACTTCATCTCGATTGCCGGCCCCGAAGTCATATCGAAATATTATGGTGAGAGCGAACAACGGCTCCGCGAAGTCTTTGAAGAGGCACGTGAGAACTCTCCTACAATCATCTTTATTGACGAGCTCGACTCCATTGCACCCCGCCGGGAGGAAGTTACGGGAGAAGTAGAGCGACGCGTTGTCGCTCAGCTCCTGACCATGATGGATGGTCTGGAAGAGCGCGGGCAGGTCGTTGTGATTGGAGCGACGAACCGGGTTGATGCAATCGATGCCGCCCTTCGCAGACCGGGACGGTTTGACCGCGAGATTGAGATTGGTGTCCCGAGCGAGCTGGACCGGATCGAGATCCTCAAGATTCATACGCGGAACATGCCCTTTGCCGAGGACAAGAATCTGACACGGCTCGGCCAGCAGATACGCAATGAGGTTGAACAGCAGAATATCAAGGAGGCCGAGGACAAGGCCAAGGATAAGTACCTGACGCTGCTTGCCAAGCAGACGCATGGCTTTGTCGGTGCCGATCTTGCAGCGCTCGCCCGTGAGGCGGCAATCCGTGCCCTCCGCCGCTACCTGCCGGAACTCTCTGAACATCTCGATGCCGACGAGATCCCGGAGGAGGTGCTCGAGAAGCTCAAGGTCTTCCCAAGTGACTTCCGCAGCGCCCAGCGTGACGTTGGCCCCAGCGCGATGCGTGAAGTGATGCTCGAAGTTTCGCATGTGAAATGGGATAATGTGGGTGGACTCGAAGATGCAAAGACTGAAGTCCGTGAAGCAGTTGAGTACCCGCTTACCCACCGGCATAAATTCGAAGATCTCGGCATTGAACCCCCCCGGGGCGTACTACTTTATGGTCCTCCTGGTACAGGCAAGACACTGATTGCCAAGGCAGTTGCAAGCGAAAGCGGGGCGAACTTCATTCCGGTCCGGGGGCCGCAGCTTCTTTCCAAGTGGGTTGGAGAGAGCGAACGTGCTGTGAGAGAGGTCTTCAAGAAAGCACGTCAGGTCGCACCATCAATTATCTTCTTTGATGAGATTGATGCACTGGCACCTGCACGGGGTACTTCCAGCGATTCACACGTGATCGACAACGTCCTTAACCAGATCCTGACCGAAATGGACGGTCTTGAGGAGCTCAAAGATGTTGTGGTTATGGGGGCGACAAACCGTCCTGATATTGTTGATCCAGCCCTCCTACGGGCGGGACGGTTTGACCGGCTTGTCTATATTGGGGAACCCACGTTTGAAGGCCGGAAAAAAATTATCCAAATCCATACAAGATATATGCCGCTTGAAGGTTCAGCGCTTGAAGAAATCATGCACCTGACGGAAGGTTACAGTGAGGAGGCAATCGCGGAACTTGTAGAGAAACTGGACAAAGACCGGACTTTTGATCTCGAAGACATAAAGCCCCTTATCATACAAGCAGCTGAAGGGAGGACTGGTGCATCTGTGGGTATACGACGGAAACGCTTTATTGAACTTCTGAATGAAAAACATCTGGTCTTAGCAGATCCACCCCGAGACCGGCTTGCGACAACACTCTCTGAAATTACGGAGGGTTTTGTCGGATCGGATCTTGAATCAATTTGCCGGGAAGCGGGCATGCTGGCGCTGCGAGAAGATGCCATTATGGTCACCCAGCGCCACTTTGTGGAAGCCCAGAAAAAGGTGCACCCGATGATGAACGAGAGGCTCAGAGAATATTACAAAAATATCCAGCAGCATTTCAAAGGTGGTCTTTCCAAACAAGTGCAGCCGCCGGAATACCAGTAACTTTTTTTACCCCTAAACAAGCATCATTGCGCCAACGAGGATCAGCACCACGGCAAATATAACCTGCAGATTCCGGCCAGAGCAGCCGTGGGCGCACCGCACACCGAAACGGGCGAGTGGAATTGTGGTTGTGGCGAGGATCGCAAACGTCATGAGATCCACATAACCAATCGAGCAAGGGGTCAGGCCAGCTACTCCTAATCCGTTTATAACATATGCTGTTACCGCTCCTGCTGACGAGAAGATCAGACAGGCGGAGGAAGTACCGACGGCGGTGTGCATGGGATACCCGAGAAACATCACGAGCAATGGTACGAGAAGGATGCCCCCGCCAATACCTGCAAGTCCGGATATAATACCTATAAGAAACCCGAAAAAGAGGTGGATACCAACAGATCCACGGGGTTCGCAGACCCGGCAGCTCTGGAGGTGCCAGACCATACGGACAGCCATCGCTATAACCAGGATGGCAAAGATAGTCCGGAGTACGTGGCCTGGCAGATGCGTGGCGAGTGTCCCTCCTGAAAGTCCACCGAAGATTGCGGCGCACCCCATCGGGATAGCGGCTTTCCAGTTCACCGCTCCGCGGCTGTGATGGGCGAATGTTCCGCTTATCATCGTCGGGATCATTACGGCGAGAGAGGTACCGAACGCAAGCCGTGTGGCGAGCGTGCTGTCCATACCACCCGATGTAAAAAGCCAGTACTGGACCGGGGTCATCAGGAACCCGCCGCCAACCCCGAAGAGCCCGGAAGCGGTCCCGGCCGTAATCCCGGTTATAACGAGACTGGCAAAATACAGGGACGGGTCCATGGTCTCTCCAAAAAAATCTGCTGCAGATCTGTTACATTCCATGTATCAATAGTCTGATGGGAATAACCATGCTGAAAGATTTCGTGCTGAAAGAAAAAGCCGTTTTGAGTGTTTGGAATGAACTGGTGTGATACTACCAAAGCGAACTGGCAGGTTATAATTCCAGGAAATCTCTGGATCTTTTTTGTGGAAAAAATTAAAAAAGATCGGAACTTCCAGGTCTTATCGCAAGCCGGGCCGCCCCTATCACTCGCAGTAGATATCGTTAGCCCACTCCTCAATAACCCGTTTCGGGGGCTTCCCACGACTACCTCCACGGGACTGCCGGGGTGTGTCAGAGCTCCTGTCATGCTCTGTCTCTTCTTCATCCAGCCCGGGGTCTTTTGACTCCTGCGGTTTTTCCTCCGGCTTTTCTGCAGGCTGTGAGCCTTGTTCCCGGTATCTGTTGTTCCTGCGGCTGCTATGATGACGGGGAACATCTTTGGAGGTATTCTGGACGTTTTGCGTTTTCTGGGACGATTGCGGATTCCTGGTATCTTCAGCCATACTGGTCAAGACAGGAAATACGGGAGTTGTATAGATATATCTTGTCCCTTCATGTCGCCAAAAAGCCGCGTTCTTGTTCACTTCATCGACAATAATCTCGCGGAAATCACAGGGAAAATTTTAGTACATAAAAACGTCAGAAAGGTCGCGTCATTCAACCGCGTTGACCGATCCAGAATAATGCACACCTATATACCCCAACGTCAAATTTTGTATCATCTTATTTAATCTACCTGCCATGTCCAATGTCACCACACTGCTTGATGCAAAAAGCGTTCCCGCTGTAAAAGCAGCCTTAATCTGCCCCTCGAGAAACGAGACGTACAGCTATGGAAAGCTCCGGGATGAGATGAACCGGATTGGTCTTGGGCTCTCAAATCTCGGAGTCAAAAAAGGAGACCGGGTCTGTATCTATCTCGACAGTTCGCCAGAATATATTATCAGCTACTTTGCAATCTGGCGGATTGGAGCTGTCGCTGTTCCAACCAATATCGTATATCGTGGCGATGAACTGCTGCATGCAATCAAAGATGCCGGTGCATCTGCGATCATCACAGATTGTCTGGGAGTAAACGTCGTTGCCGGCATCCGTCAAAACGCTCCGACACTTTCTTACATTATCTGTATCGGAAGCTCGTGTGATGGATCCGTCTCATGGGAATCGTTACCTCATGCACCAGCAGCCATGCGGGCGGTGAACTGCGCTGCGGATGACCTCTGTCATATCCAGTACACTGCAGGGACAACAGGAAAACCAAAAGGTGCAATGCTCACTCACGGTAACTGGATGAATGCCCTTGACGCAGAGCGTGAGGCGCTCAGGCTCCGGCAGGATGATATTTATCTCGGTATATACCCGATGGGACACGTGGGGCTCTCCTGGGGACTTTCCGTCCTCCGTGCGGGCGGCACATATGTGATAATGGAGCGTTTTGAGCTTGACCGGTATCTCGAAATTGCCGAACAGTACAGGGTTTCAGTTCTCGCAGGTATGCCCCCGGTTCTTCACTCCCTCGTTCATGCTCCTTCCGGCACCGAGAAACGTCTTATAAATGCACGGGCGATTATCTCCGGCGGCGGGCAGCTCCTGCCAGCTGTCTGGGAAGCGTTTGACCATCGATACCATATTCCCGTTGCTAATTCTTACGGATTATCAGAAACAATTGTGATTGGATCGGGTACTACGACTCTCCCCGATTACCCGCACCTGACCATGAATTACCAGAGTGTCGGGGTCGCGGTTGGATATACTGAAGTGTCCATTGTTGATGTAGATAATCCGGAAAAAGAATTAGTGTCCGGTGAGCGGGGCGAGATCGCACTACGCGGCCCTTCAATAGCCAGGGGATACTGGAATCTGCCAGAGGCAACTGCAGCGGTTTTCCGGAAAGATGGCTGGTTCCTCACTGGTGATATAGGGTATCTCGATGAAGAGGGTATCCTTTTCATCACCGACCGGAAAAAAGACATGATCATCATGTCCGGCTGGAAGATCTACCCGACTGAAGTCGAGAACATAATTATCCAGCACCCGGCAATCGCTGATGTCGCCGTCTTTGGTATACCAGATGAACGCAAAGGTGAGGTTCCGGTAGCAGCGGTTGTACTCAAACCCCGCACCTCCCTTACGGAAGCAGAACTCGGTACTTTTTGTCGCACTCACCTTGCCGGTTATAAAATACCACGCTCGATGGTTATCGTTGATTCACTGCCGAGGGTCCATGGGTGGAAATTGCTGCGAAGAACCCTGCGGGAAATATATGGCAATCATTCCCCATTACCATAAAAAATCCACGAATAAATTCCTGCCGGGTTTTCCAATGTTCACACAAACCTTTTAAAGCGTTAAAAAAAACATATGGCAGAAGCATTTTGGCAGATACAAAAAGTCACATCCAGGACATTCCGGATAGTGTAAAACAGAAAAAACGTACTACCGGAATTGTAGGTCTTAACCTTTTACTGAATGGTGGATTTCCCGAAGGAACCATTATCATGATCTACGGGACCCCGCTGGCTGGTGTAGATCTTGCTGCGTTTCAGTTCTGGAAAGTGGAAGGAGAAGAGGGCACCTATCTGATGAACGATGGGGACATCGATGTCGGAATGATTGATGCTACTGACCTTCATCCCGGAATGTACATGGCACAAATGGTCGGAAGCCGAATTGTTGTTGATTCACTTTCGACTATTATCATTAAATATGGGATTGAGGAAGCGCTCAAGTTTTTACGACTTGCCCGCGAAGAAGTGAAGAAACGGGGTGCCAACATAATGTTTGTTGTCTATACGGGTATTCATGCTCCCGTGGAAATGACCAGGATTATGCGAGCGACCGATATCGTCATAGAGTTTAAAACAGAAATACACCAGGCCGAGATCGAACGGACGCTTGCGGTACATAAGATGAAGGATGCGGCATCACCTCGGCGATTGCTGCCATTCATCATCACTGATAATGGTATTGAAGCATCCACGACTTCCCGTGTCGTATAACCCGAAATTTTTTTGAATTTTTGCAGTGGGAATACCTGGTTGTTTATGCAGGATTCCCCCTCTGTCCAAAATCCCGATTCCGATAATGTTTGTTTTTAAAAAAATTGTTATGGAAGATAATGATGAAGGTTTTTTTAATAGTACTATAGTATCATTTTTTGATCATATTCTGTTCTCTATGAGTATTTCCGTACAAAAAACTCCCTTGCCACTTCCCGGCATAGAATGTTGCTCCTTTCAAGGAAACGTTTCGTATCACGCTCAATCTTTTCTTTTTGGAATTTCCTTTCACCTTTGGTCCAGTCCAGGATCAGACTTTCAGTCATTTCAAGGTGGAACTGGAGCCCGAGTGCGGATCCGAGCCGGAATCCCTGGTGAGGCACATTATCTCCCCTGCACTGAAGTTTCCCACCCACCGGCAGGTGGAATGTCTCGCCATGCATCTGGAAGACGTGGAAGGAATCCGGGAAGATTGCAAAGACACCGGTGCAACCGGGTGCCGTGTGGATCGGGTACCAGCCTGTCTCTTTCACAAACCGGTACACGGTTCCGCCGTGTGCAGACGCGATCAGCTGAGCGCCAAGGCACAGACCCAGAACGGGAATGCCCCTCTTTACAGCCTTTTGGATCAGCTCCTTCTCCTCTTTGAGCCATGGAAGTTCCCTCTCATCGTTCACGCTCATCGGCCCGCCAAGGAATACAAGATGCGTTGCATTACCGGCGCTGACGGGGTCACCTTCCCAGAGCCGGGTGTATTCAAACAGGATCTCCATTTCGGAAAAGATTTGTTCAAAATAGCCGAGCGGTTCTGATGGGGTGTGCTGAAATGCCCTGACCCGGATTGGATGTTTCCTTTCTCCCGACATAACTTTTCTGGATTACTATTCATTATGCAGGATATTTCGGGTTTGTGGTTTTTTTAGCACCTGGCAATTCCGGTTATGGCACGTTCGGTAATCCATGGTGTCATTGACCGGATACTTCCGGCAGTTGTATCTGCGATCAGAACGTCAGATTCAAAGGTGAAATCACGGGTTACGGGGTAGATCAGTAAAGGATAGAAAGAAGTGAATAATTACAAATTTTTTTTAACAATCAATAATGTGAAAAAAATCTAGAGCGCGATCCTTACCTCTTTTGCAGCATCGCACATGTTCTTGAGTTTCCAGTAGGCCGACTCCCGGCTCCGCATCCTCATACCACAGTCAGGATCAATAAGCATCATCTTGGGTCCGAAGATCTCCACGCCTTTTTCGATCCGCTTTTTGATCTCGGCAACGCTCTCAACCCGGTCAATCGATGAGTCCACGCAACCATACCCGATCATCCGCCCGGTAAGGTCGCGGCGGGAGAGGAGATCGAGGTTTGTCGGGTTATTTGCAAACTCGAAGTCCAGCACATTCACGTTGAACTTCAGGATTTCATCCAGTACATTCCCTAAGTTCCCGCAGACATGCATACAGGTGGGAATTCGCAGGGCTGACGTAATAAGCCCTATCGCGCGTTTTCCAGCGTCAAGATCAGCCATTCCGGTGGAAAATATCGGTTCGTCAATCTGCAACAGGGTTATTCCTGCGGCCTCCAGTGCTTTTACCTCGGGAACCAGTGCAGCGGCAAGGTCCAGTGCGAGTTCCTCCTTGTTCTTGTACATAGGCGTACTGATGTGGAGCCCATGGGCAAGCGTTGTGGGTCCGGTGATGATCCCTTTTACTTTGGGGGCTTTTGAGAGTGCATACTTTGTATCTCCGACGGTTATGGATCCGGATGCAGGCTGCACTTTACCGATGATTTCCTGTTCTTTAACCCCGGGAAGTTTTGAGGCAAATGCCCCGATCATGTCTCCACGCACCTGCCCGTCCGATATAATATCTATACCTGCTGAGATCTGATCGGAGACAGCTGTTTCGACTGCAGAGTGGAGTGGATCAAAGAAGCTTCTTAAGCCACCACCTTTCACTACCGGGTAACTCCCGACTACGGTTGTCGCCAGTACTTTATTGATAAAATACTCTTTTGACATAGAAGAACCAGGATGGCAATTATTAGTACAGAATTGTTCTGAATGCAAAAATAGTTCGTGGTCATGGAAATTCTATCCCGGCAGATAAAAAATCCATTGGCAAAACAGAGCCTCATATTCCGGTTTAAATGGGTATGTGATGGGGATATTATACGGTTCAAGGGGCGTCATTATTGTAAGACGGCCATCCATGAGAACGGGATTCTGGTATTGCCTGCTCACCCCGAAGATCACGGTTGTCTATTCGGAGTAGCTTTACCGGGGATCCTGATATTGCACTATGAACCCAAGACCAGCCAAATATTTATTTTTCCCCTTTGAAGATCCGGGGCAAAAAAAAGATTTCTATGGAACAAGCCGGTGCATGTCACGAGGGAATAGTACTGCCTCGCGCACGTTTGACAACCCGAGCATTGTCATAACCAGCCGATCGGCTCCCAGTCCCCAGCCGGAATGGGGTGGCATACCGTACCGGAACGGACGCAGGTAAAACTCGAAACTTTCAGGATTCAGCCCTTTCTTTTTAATCTGCTGCACGAGGAGATCGTGCTGGTGCACACGCTGCGCACCGCTCGATAACTCCATTCTCGGGTGCATAAGGTCGAAAGCCTTGCATATTGAGGGATCATTGTCGTATGGCATGGCATAATACGGACGGATCTCGCTGGGCCAGTCCACTATGAAGTAATGTCCTCCCATTTCCGCTCCGATTGCTCTTTCAGCTGCGGGATTGATATCATCCCCGTACTTGATGGGATCTTCAATCTTTTTCTTTGCAATCTCGATTGCCTCTGCATAGGGAAGCCGGGGAAATGGGGCTGTCGGAATGGCGAAATCGGAAATTTCAAGGTTAGCGAGTTGATCCCCGCAGGTTGCCCTGACATATTCGTAGGTTTTAACGACCAGCTCTTCGAGAATGCGCATTACCTCGTGGTGATCTGCATACGAGACTTCGATATCGACCGAGGTGGCTTCGTTCAGATGCTTGGTGGTGTTATGCTCCTCTGCTCTGAAGATGGGCCCTATTTCATAGACTTTTTCAAATCCTGCAGCCATCATCATCTGTTTGTAGAGCTGCGGGCTCTGGTTCAGGAATGCCTCTTTATCAAAATAGGCAATAGGGAAGAGCTCTGTTCCACCCTCTGTTGCTGCTGCAACTATTTTAGGGGTGGTTATATTGATGAATCCCTCGTGATGCAGGTACTGGTTGATGGCGTGCGTTGCAGCGCTGCGGATATGGAATACAGCGGCAACACGGGGTCTCCTTGCATCAAGGAACCGGGCATCGAGCCGGGTGTCGAGATCTGCTGGGACCTTCTCCACAACATCCAGAGGGAGCGGACTGTCAGCCATGCTGATGATTTCAAACAAATCCGGCACGAGCTCGCGTCCGCCCGGTGCCTTATCAATAGCCTTTACAATCCCCGCGACCCGTACAACGGATTCACGGGAGACATTTTTTGCAGCAGAGAGCACGGCCTCAGAAGCTTTCTTTTTAGGGATGGTTACCTGGATGATTCCGCTCCGGTCGCGGATTAAAAAGAAGGTAAGACCGCCGAGGTCCCGAACCTCGTGGACCCAGCCCCAGACTTCTGCCTGACCGCTTGTGGGAGTAACTGATTTTATGGGAATGCGCATGATCAAATCCTATATCTATGGGGTGCATGGGATTATGGATTTTATGGGAAGGACACCATCGCTTTGACAAGCTCAGACATTTTATGTGTAAAATTCCTGAAAAATATATTTTTAAAAAAATGTACGTTGACTTATTTCAGATTCCTTTCAATTCCGGGTAGAGAACATCTCCTCCCCCAGGCAATTGTATCGTGGCGATTGTAGTATTGATCTGGCTTAAGGAATTTGCAACGATCTGTTTTTGTGAGAGCGTGTAGAGTGTATCACCAATATAGAGCGAGCGTTTCACTTCGGATGGTGAACCGTACCACGCGTACCCCCCGCTGGTGCTGTGCTCAACGGTACCTTTCAGGACAAAACCTGTCTCCGGTGTAACACCGAACACGTATGCCCCGTACCAGATCCGCTGTTGATCGCCACGGTATTTATCCGGATTATCGTTGGTTATGACTACCCGTGCCGGGAATACGAGCAGGTTTTTATTTTTATCAAAAAGGAATGCCCGGTGATCCGTAAGTGCGGCAGATTCTGTACCGGAATCACCGATCTCCACTTTATCGATCTGAGTCGGGTTTTCTACATCCGAAACATCGAACAACGCAAGCTTCAGCCCCTTTGTGGAGACACCACCCCAGTCATTGGTTCCGGTTTCTTTACCGATGCCGATAATATGGGTTTTATCATACGGATGCAGGTAATCGGAGTAGCCCGGGATCTTGAGTTTTCCGAGAATCTTCGGGCTGGCAGGAGTTGAGAGATCGATCACAAAGAACGGGTCAATGCGTTTGAACGTAACCATGTACAGCCGGTCACCGATGAAACGGGTTGAGTAGATTTTCTCCTGCTCAGCGATGTGCGTGAGTGAACCGATTGACTTCATCGAACCGTCAAGTACAAAGACGTTATTATACTCGTACTGTCCACGGGTTGTCCAGACATCCGAAGTTGTAGCAACACGGAGGTTGCCATTATACTCATCCATGGCGAACTGGTTCTTGAGGTATCCTGGCACTTCACCTTTTGCAATGTACGTGATTACACCGTTGTTGATTCCGATCTTATGGATTATGGTGATACTCTGGTCGATCTCGCGTTTCTGGATCGCCTCCTGTTCACCACTTCTCAAATCAGTGATGAGCGCCTGCTTCTCTGTCTCAGTCATCGTGTTGAAATCATCCATGAGAGAGGATGATACCCGTGTAATACCTGAAGATGATCCACTGGAACTCTTCACTCCCACTACAGCGGGTTCCTCCATACCCCTCATCGGGCGGTAAATATTGTTGTATTTCTGGTAACTCACATACATCGCTACAGGCGAAACATAGAGGATATTTCCGCTTCCGACGAGGTACGTCTTTGCATCTTTTGTGGCTCCGTTGCGTGCATCAAATGAAGTAATTGTTGTAAAGTCGTACTGCTGTTCAGGATTATCGAAATAGTAGACATCCGGTGCCATTATGACCTTGGTACTCTCCCTCACTGCAGGAACGATGATCCGGTCATCATATGGGTATATCGACTCGCGGGACAGGAGGTATACTGTGTTTCCAATCATCCTCGCGTTTACGTAATCACCGTCAATTGTGTAGTCTTTAAGCACCTTCGGGTGGGCCCGGTCACTGATATCGTAAAAGACTGCATGAGTAACTGGTGCTGAACGGTAATACGGGTATCGCGGTGGCATTATGGCCACCTTTTCGGCAGAAGATGGAACTGGCTGGTCTTTTGTGATGGAAACTTCTGCCGACCCTGTCTTCAGGAGGACAAGGCTGTTATCGCTGATGAAGATCTCACGGGGCGAGTCTTCCAGTTCGGTCTTTGAGAGGACAGATGCAGATGCTGCCGGGTATGCGTCGACTATCGTAAGCGTGCTGCCTGAGATTACATAGATATACCGGGCATCGTTCTTCACGAAGTCGGGTTCATCGACCCCGGCAACCTGCACATTGGTCTGTGAATAGTCATGCGACCCGATCCCCCCCACTGAAGGGAGTGCATCAGATATGGAAACACCCTTGGCTGATGATTCCTGAGCTGCTATGACCGGAGCAGGTACTGGTGTCAAGACCCCGCCATTGCGGTAATTTAGATCCTGTGCGAGCTGTGTGTTGTTCTTAATGTAATCGCGGATTTCTTCCGCTGAGCTGAACTTTTTAATATCCCCTGCGGGTGCAGTTACGGTCGCACTCATGCAGCCGCATGCGATGGCTGCAGCGAGAATGAGCACAACCGAAGTAAGTGCGATCAGGGTTAGTTTCCTGCAAGACATAATTGATCCATGACCCTTTGGGAGTAAGAGATAATCAAACTGGCGTTGACTTCGAAAAAAACTGAACCTAAAACATGGCGCATTCTGAAAAATAAGGGGAAATTTCACTGTTTTTCCGTTGCTTTTGTCAACATCTCCACATTACTCCTCGTGAAGAAACCGTCGAAATCACCATAGCGATGGATATATTCGTTCACGATCAGGGTATCGTGCGAGGGTTCGGAAAAAATCTGTTTAAGGCCTTCTTCTTCAGAACCTACTATGTCGAGCAGGAACTCCATTCCATCATTTTTCAGAGCGTTAACTGTTGCCTCGATATTAATCGTCTGAAACGCCATGTGATGGACACGTGTTCCATAATTCCGGATGAACTTCTCGGTCGGGCCGGAATCAGCATCGTTTGAAAATGAAGTAATACCTGAAGTGAAGACCATCGCGAAGTCTTCCTTATTACGACGTGCGACACTCGTGATCGAGTTCAGTGGTTTGACATGGACAGCAAAATCGTAATGATAATTGGTAAGCGAAATAAATTCAAGGATCGCTGCAGTACGGTCCTGTGCCCTTACTCTTGTTGCTGTGTGGTCAAGGACGGAAATATTTTTCAGGTGCCGGTATTCTGGTTTTACAATATCGGTTGCAATACGTGTTCCATTTTGCGGGACGTATAACCGTTCCTTATCGTACCACTCAATAAACCCGAGCGAATTGCCCGTGAATCGTGATGGGGCCGTCTGGATGAATGAGCAGTATTCCGAATCTACAGGTTCAGGTGTGAGGAACCTCACACCCCGTTTCATCTGGATAGTGACGTAATCCCTCAGGTTTTTGGTGTTAAAGACAAAGGTCTCCAGCCGAGTATTGGGCAGTCTTCCTGTCATTTTTGCCTTGTTGAACGCTATAAACGGGTTATCAGCAGCAGGTCGTGATCGCACTATGACCGATGCAGATTCTGGTAAACTCAGCACATAACTTTGCGAATCCGTATCAAAAAACGACTCTGTGCATGACAAACCCGTGTATCTCAGGAGATTGTAGACTGCAGGAACAAGATGGTCAGGTTCCGTGGCGATAATAACTGAATCAAGATTGCCAACCAATCCCTCGAGCCCGGTGCCCCGCCTTTCTTCCTGAACACGAACAGCTTTCCGTATCAGATCCGTTTCCTGTTCAGATATAGAATCGAGCCCTGCCTCGTCTTTAGTTGTTATCATCCCTTTTTTGCACCCTACTCAATACGTACCGTCTTGCGCTGATAAAAATTGTGAAAGTTCAGGGATCATTGAATATGCGGGAATAGTCCGATTGTATCCCCTTTCACGATAAGAAAATATATGCTATTTATATCGGAAAAAAATGGAATAATGGTGATTACATGAGAATTGTTCATGAACCAACGTATTCCTTCGTTATCCTTACCTTGTTCTCATCCTGATTGATACGCTTCTTGCCTGGCTTTCCGTGAAACTTGCTCCCGCAGGTGCCAGCGGAGTATCCTGGATCTTTATAGCTGTTGCATTTATGATACTTTTCACATTCTGGTTTGGCCTACGGTGCGATTGCTGCGTATGTCGGAACACTGGCCGGGGCAGGATTCTTCGTATCAGATCAACTCATACTGCATCCTTAAGTTGCAATAATCTGGGCAATTGCAGGATTCCTGTATGTATTAATCCCGTTTATGGCGTTCCGTAACTTTAATGTCGATCTTTCTCCTGGAAACCGGCGGGACTGGACTTTTTTTCTCCTGTTTGGCGTTCTTATACACAATATCATTGGCGCAGCGTGGGGTACATTAACACTCAATTTTGGGCTCTGTAGAATTCATTTTTATCAGAGTATAAAATTAACAGCACAGAATATAAAGGAGGGGACAGTGCCTGTCCCCCCTGACCGCCCCTGCGCTGCGCGATAGTGCTGTATAACATTCTCAGGAGTTATCGCATTTGGAGGGAGCCAGGCGGCGGGGGTGAAATCCCCATGAGCGTTTAAGTTTTTTCAAACATTTCTACAAAGCCCAATTTTGGAAACATTATTAAAACAGGTGATATTGCCGGTATCTTTTCAATGTGGTTTATCGGCAATTGTATCGTGACAATTCTCATCGTCCCTCTTTCTCTCAGATACCTCACTCCAAAGATCCGGAAATCAAAACTTTTTGTAAAATATTACTGGGAATAACGTGTGCCCCCGACATCCTCCTTTACCCTTATTTTTTGTTCAGGAACCGGACTGCGGTAGAAAATATCCTGCGACCGGAACAGCCAGGTATACCAGCAGCGAGACTGAAGGACTGACAAGTGATATGAATGCGGCTATGAACGCAATACCGGTAATCAGTAAAGATCGATGTAATTGGACTATCAGAAATTTCTTATTGGTATCGGGATCACACAGATTTTTGGATCGCGAAATATACAGCGCGTGATATGAGAAAATGAGTCCGATAATTATTATGTTGATATGGAAGAGCAGCACGGCAATCAGGATATCGGGATAGTCTCCAGCCACATCGGTGGAAAATGGTATAAAAACAAGAGAACTGAGCAGTAAAATGTTAATCCAGAGCAACCGGGAATCAATTACACGAACGAAATGGAACTGGCGGTGGTGACCCAGCCAGAAACCCGCGAGAATCAGAAAAGATACCAAAAAAATAAAGAATTCCGGAAAAAGACCGATAATCTGGCTGGTGAGTTCAACCTGAGCCAGGGATTTGTCAGGTTTTGGAGGAGTGATGCCCAGCACCAGAATTGTCATCGCAATGGCAAAGATCCCATCGACCAGAGTCTCCAACCGGTTTTTTGAGATATGATGATTCATTCTCTCATCCATTCCGCTCATAAACAGTCATATGGTTATCCCGATGTACAGATATCAGTTTCCAGCCGTGATGCATGCTGACGAATGTAATACATCTGATATTTTTCAATATAGTTCTCCATCATCCGCCCTCTACTGAGTCCTTTTTCAGGCAGAGGATTTCTATCCTGTATATCTTTATATTTCCTTAGTGAAATCCCTATATTGGGGTAAAGGATGAAGATTATCGGCATTAACGGGAGTCCCAGACGGGAGAAGAGCCAGACACGACGGCTCGTTATGGGTGTTTTAGAGGGTGCACGGCAGGCAGGAGCGGATATAACGTTTATTGACCTCTGCAGCCTTGATATCAGGTATTGTACAGCGTGTGGTACCTGTTATGCGAAAGGTGAATGCATCCACGATGATGACTTCCCAATGCTTCTGGAAAAAATGCTGGATGCAGACGGCATTGTGTGGGGTTCCCCAAATTATATCAACTCAGTCACAGCCCAGATCAAGACAATGTTAGACCGGATGGCGGACTCCATCCACTGTCAGTCATTTGCAGGAAAATATGGCTGCGCTGTCTCCACAGCGGGTGGCTCGATGGCAGAAGAGGTCGCGGAATATATGAACTCCACGATGATGAACCTTGGTGCGACAACCGTTGGCAGGGTAGCAGTCCTGCTCGGTGCCGATCCGAACGCGATTGAACCTGCAGAAAAACAGGCAAAGGAGCTTGGACGGAAACTTGCTGATTCCATCAGGACCAGATGGATGGATCCGGTACAGGAAAAACATCATGCTGAACGGAAGGAGTACTTCAAACGCCTGGTGATGTTCAATAAAGATCTCTGGAAGCATGAGTATGATCACTGGAAAGGTCTTGGTGAGATGTAACTTTTTAATAAACAGGATTCCGAAATTTTTTATCGGGGCACTTCCCGGATCTCGTACCCGTTATCCGACAGAGCTTTTTTAAGACTTTCAATATGGTCCCGGCCCCGTGTTTCCAGTTCCAGGGTAACCTTTGCCATCTGCACTGGTATATCCTTATCTCCCTGTGTATGGTGAATATGAAGGATATTGCCCCGTTCCTTTGCAATCACGGAAAGGAGCCGGGCGAGAGTGCCGGGCTGGTCATCGAGTATTACCGAAAAGTGCATGATCCGTCCCTGCCGGGTAAGCGACTGCCTGATGATACGGAACAGCTGTGCGCTTTCGACATTACCTCCGCTGATTACCAGTACGATAGTGCTCCCTGGCCTGATATCAACAGAACCGTTCATAACAGCGGCGAGCGGTACTGCCCCTGCACCTTCTGCGACCACATGTTTGCGTTCGAGTAACAGGAGCATTGCATCAGCGATCTCTTCTTCAGAAACAAGTACAATGTCATCAACATAATCCAAAATGGCATGCAGTGGTATTTTACCCGTTTCTGCCACCCGGATGCCGTCAGCGATGGTCATTCCTGCAGGAATCCGATCAGGGAATCCCTGCCGGATCGCCACTTTGGCAGAAGGGCACTCCCCTGCCTGGACCCCGATGATGGTAATTTTGGGATTTTTTGCTTTTGCTGCGGTTGCGATACCGGCTATCAGCCCTCCCCCTCCAACCGGGACAACAATCATATCCGTATTCGGGAGATCAGTGAAAATCTCCAGAGCGATGGTTCCCTGCCCGGCAATCACCTCATTATCGTCATACGGGTGGATAAAAACCTGACCTGCGCGCGAGATCTCCTGTGCTTTTTCGATACTATCCTCTAACGACCGGCCATGAATAATGACCTGCGCCCCATAACCTCTGGTAGCTTCCTGTTTTGAGATAGAAGACCATTCCGGCATTACGATAGTAGCAGGAATCCCAGCAGAATGTGCTGCAACTGCAACACCCTGTGCGTGGTTTCCTGCTGATGCAGCGACTACGCCCTGTTCCCTGATTGTATTGATATTTGTAAGGATTTTGTTGGTCGCCCCCCGCACTTTGAATGACCCGGCTTTCTGGAGTGTTTCAAGCTTAAGGTAAACATTCGCCCCGGTTCTCTCAGAAATCGTGGGTGAGTACACGAGGGGAGTCCGGATAATATTGGGGGAAATCCTCAATTCAGCTGCCTGGATATCAGCGAGTGAAACCATGCATGAAAAAGGTATCCAGGAGGTTATGATGGTTACGTTTAACCATAAAACAGAATCTCTGATACAACAACCGCAGTAAAAATCAGACTAAAAAATTCATTGATAGTTATCACGAAAAAAGAGCAGAGGGGCAATTATTATGCATTTCTTTTCTTGATCATCTCAAGTGCTTCAAATGCCTCCCGTCTTACTGCAACGTTATCATCGTTAAGGAGGCCTGTCAGGTGGTCAACTGCTTTCTGATCGCCGATCTCTCCGAGCAGGAGCGCCGCCCGCTTCCTCACATCGCTCTGATCATCTTTTAATACCATGATCAGGGGTGTCGTTGCAGGCTGCCCGAGCAACCAGAGGGCTTCCATTGCGCTTGTTTTCATCATGAGATTTCCCTCACGGAAAACCTGCATGAGCGGTGCAATGGCTGGTACTCCCAGTGCTGCAAGCGCTTTAACGACTTCTATACGGACTGATCTTTCAGGGTCATCGAGTGCCTTCATAATTGGCGGGATTGCCCGGGTATTTCCGATCTGCCCAAGTACTTCTACTGAACCCTTGCGGATACCCGGATTCTGATCACTGAGCGATTTGATTAAAGCATCAACAGAGGGTTCGCCAATAGTGACAAGAGCAAGCGTTGCCCTGCGACAGATGTCCTCATTTGGATCAATGAGTGCACGGATAAGCGGTTCTATTGTGGGCTCTCCAAGTGAACAGAGTGTTGCCATAGCGGCCATACGAACCTGCTCTTTTACATCATTGAGCGTTTCAATGAGTGGACCGATTGTCCGTGGATCCCCGATACGACCAAGTGCAACTGCACTCTCGTACCGGACCATTGCATCAGTGTCTTTAAGAGATTCGATAAGCTGGGGAACAGCCCGTATCTCACCCATTGTCCCAAGCGCCTGAACAGAACCACGTCTGACGAACGGGTGACTGTGTTTCATCCCCTGAAGTAATGCACCCACAGATGGTTCACCGATTAACTGAAGTGCACGGATGATTTCCTGTCGCACATCCTCACCAGGTTCGTGGAGTGCCTCAATCAACGATCCGACCGCAGGAGCGCCAATTTTTCCAAGAGTATCTGCGGATCCACGCCTGATGATCCAGTAATCATCTTTTAAACCACGGATAAGCGGTTCGATGAATGGCTCCCCAAGGTTGCCGACTGATCGTACTGCACTCCACCGGATATCAAGATCACTATCATTAAGGGCTGTAAGGAAGTTTTCATATCGTACTTTTTGCGTACGGACCTGGGTTTCCTCCCTCTCTTTCTCTCTCTCCCCCCCATCTTCGCTTTTTCCTGATTTGAACATGTTAAGGAATTTCTTTGTAATACCCATGTGAGTTCTCCGAACGAGTATTAGTATAAAACCCTCAAATAGGTATCGGGTACCTCCGACAGGTTTTTCTCACTTTTGGGATAATTAAACCCGTTTTTTAATCAATTAATGTGTTATTATGGGAATTTCAGAGGATTTGATATTTTAAAATCCAATCTGAAAAAAGGGTGAGTTTTTTTAAAAAAACCGTTACTGGTAAAAAAGGGCAAAAAATTTTTTTCATGACGTGAAACCCACAGTGAATTGTGTGGTGCCGGAAGACGTTTTGGGGATATCATAGACATACATTGTATAACTACCGGTAGGCATGCTGTTATCAAGGGTATACATAAAATTCCACGTTTTATCAGCCGAAACGGAAAGCGAACCCAGTTCAACACCTCCGGAGAATCGTTCAGGGCCGTATAAAACCAGTAATACATTTTGAGCACCGGTAGTGCATCGGCCCGAAAATGCGATGGTCTCGCCTCTGGCAGCCGCGTAAGAATTTGCTGCAATGGATACTTCCCCTCCCCCAACAACGGAAAATTTAACGCTGCCGGATGTAGTTTTCTGGGCGTCCTCCACTACCAGGGTATATGAACCCGACTGGATAGAAAACCCACGATTCCAGATATAACTCCACGAACCGACGGAATTTACTTTTAATCGGTCCAGAAGAACCCCGTTTGAATAATATCCTGGCCCGTATAGTGTCAGAATAACACTATCAGAACCAACACTGGTTCCTGAAAACAGAATCGATTCTCCAATAATCATGGTGTTTTTACTTGCCTGGACAGTAACTTTTGATGGCGAAGTTGTAGTCAGTGGAGTTTTTTCTGCAGACCCCTGGTTATCGGGTTGAGGTAGTAAAGCAGCATCATAATTCGACTCTCCTGGCGAAACTGAAATGTCCACTGACCTGCTTCGATAGCCAGGATAGCGGAATTCAAGCGTATGATTTCCTTGTTGCACATTGGAAACAGTACAGGGAGTACTTCCCTGGAATTGATTGTCAATATATATTTCTGCACCGGAAGGCGATGACGTAAAGTGCAGGGTGCCTTTTTCGGATTCCTGACCGGATATACATCCGGAGATTAGTATTAAACAAATTAAGATTGAAAAAACAATCTTCCGGTCTATTTTCTGGTTCATATCTCCCACGATAACCGTTACTGCGCAGCATTATATAGGTTTGCAAAAATGGGTCTGAAAAAAAGCATGTGCAGCGGCTCAACAGTACCTTGCAAGGCGGAGAATTTCCGTGGCGAGTGAGATACTCTTTTCTTCATCAGTCATGAGCGTGTCAAACCGGACCGAATTGCTCACGTTCATTGGATCCCGGATATCCTGCACGAAGATATCTGTGATTCCATCATAGCAGTTTAAGGTTCCGAGTGAACCTGGTTCGAAACCTGCAGCCTGCATGAGAGCACCAGCAGGCCCACTCACCGGAGCATTGCCTATGAACGGGCTTACAGCAATTACCATTTTGTCCATAAGGGCAGATTTTATTCCTTCACATGCCAGAATTGGTGAAATACTGGTGATTGGATTGGATGGTCCAATCACCACTATATCGCTTGCTTCAATCACTGCAAGAACTTCCTCTGTTGCTACAGGCGGATCGATGTAACTCCTCACTACCTGTTCAATATCGATTTGTCCTTTTGCGCGTACCCAGTATTCCTGGAAATGGATCAGGCCAAGATCTGTTTTTACCTGTGTTGTAACTTCGGTATCGGTCATCGGCAGGACCGTCTCGCGAATTCCGAACCGATCGCAGAGGATTTTTGTTATATTCGTAAGGCGCATTCCTTTTCGCAACATTTCCCCACGGGCGATATGAACTGCACGGTCCTTATCCCCGATTGAAATAAACTCGTCAACACCAAGCTGAACGATCTCTTCGTGGGTAATAAAAGAATCATTCCTGATGCCCCACCATTTATCGGTATCGAGGATTCCGGCAAACAAGTACATTACCGTATCAAGATCGGGTGAGATGTGATTTCCTGAAATCCAGATATCTTCAGCTGTGTTAACAATGACGGAGATCTTATGCCGGTCTACCACTTTCTGCATGCCCCGCAGGAGTTTGGGTGTCCCGGTCCCGCCAGAAAGGAACGTGATCATTAATCAATACTTTTATGCATTGTATATGAAGATTCTTTAGTGCACTCGTGAAGATAATAAAAGACCCGGTACATGGCTATGTGGAGGTTGAGGATTTTGCCCTTGCCCTTCTTGATTCTCCTGCACTTCAGCGTCTCCGTTACATTAAACAACTCGGATTTTCGTATCTCGTGTATCCGGGCGCCAACCATACGCGGTTTGAACATTCGCTGGGAACCATGTTTCTTGCAGATGTAGCCTCACGGCGGTTCGGGCTTTCGGATCATGAGCATACACTGATAACCGCTGCAGCGCTGCTTCATGATATCGGGCATGGACCATTCTCGCATGCCAGCGAACCGTTCATTGAGAAATTCCTGCAGCGTACCCATGATGATATTGAAATAATTGTTGAGGAACAGGTAGGGTACCTGCTCCGTGAATGGGGAATTGATCCCTCTGAACTCTGCGATGTTGTAACAGGAAATCATTCATTGTCCGGTATAATTCACGGAGATCTGGATGTCGACCGGATGGATTACCTTCTCCGGGATGCTTATTATACTGGTGCCCCGTATGGTTCTGTCGATGCACAGCGCCTCATCCGGTACCTGATCCGGACCAGTGAGGGCACGGTTCTTGACGAGAATGGAGTGAATGCGGCAGAATCGCTGCTTATTGCCCGCACGCTTATGCGGCCGACAGTGTATTTTCATCATGTGAGCAGGATTGGAGAGAGTATGTTCCAGCTGGCAGTACTGGAACATCTTGATGGTGTAAATAACGATGTCATTCAACGCCTCCTCCGGATGGATGATGCGAGCTGTATGCACGAATTGCGTACATCAGAAAATCCCATCTCCCGGGACCTTGCCCACCGGCTCTATGAGCGAAGGCTCTATAAACGGGCAATCTATGTGGGAAGCGATCAGGTGAACACCACATATTTTGAACAGGGTGTCCCGATAGAAAAATGTCGGGAATTCGCAACCATGATCGCTTCAAAAGCCGGTCTCCTCCCTCATGAGGTACTGGTAGATATACCATCAATTCCCGGGGAGATGTCGCTCGGAGTGAGAGTGAAGAACCGTCACACGGTGGTTGGTTTAAAAGAGATCTCCCCACGAATCCGGACCCTCAATGTTACACGACGTGAACAATGGCGTCTTGGAGTATATACCCTCCCGGAATACCGGGAAGCCGTAGCTGAATCAGGATGTGAGGTCTTACATATCAGAAAACCAACCCGTCAGGAAACGCTGTTTTAACGGATTTTTGCAAATTTTTACTGTCCAGGTCTGGATCATTGAAGGTCTTCTTATCAGAATACTGCGGGATTTCGGATAAAAGCGGATCCTCATTATGATATCCCTTGTTCAAAAATGCATTAAGAACATACCCGGATTGATACAAAAGGTAAATTAAAATAATATATTCCCACCCCCAACACTTCACCCATATGAAAAGAAGTGTGGTCGCCATTCTTTTGCTGATCTTTGCCGGGGCAGTCATAGCCGGATGTATCAATGGAATCACTCCTGATACTAATTCGCTGGGTGGCCCTCAGGAAACTTCAGCGATTACAGATACCCCAAAGATTCCCGTCCCACAACCCTCGTTCTCCATGGGCAGCCATTACCTGAAAAAGTCGTACTCTTTCCAGAGTGAGAAGGATGTTTTTGTTGAAGAGGTCCGGGTGGATAACGCTTCTTGGGGTATAGGCTTTGATGTGCTCCCCCTTACAGATGATGTAATCTATAGCTGGTTTGAAATGAAAATAACCAATGTGTACACCAATAAGACAGAAATGTATGGGTATGGCCGTACTAACGGTTTTGAACTCAAGCGTCTGATACCAATGTATAACACCGGGCTGTATAAATTCGAGATGAGAGGAAATCGTGTCAAGGTGGATGTCACCGTGGCAAAGAGGAACCCATAATTTTTGAGGTGATCGTGATGTTGGAAGACTGGATTGTAGTGACATGTGGTGTGGTAGCAATTGTGGTGGTCATAACCATGACATTGTTTAACCTCCGTAATGCAGAACGCAGGGTGCATGAAAACACCTACAAGCTCAAGGTCTATACAGATCTGTTGAATTCGATTACCGAACTGAACCTCGCCACAGGTGACCCCTACAAGATGGATATCGCAAAAAAGAACCTCGCCATGACGCTCAATCGCTTAAACCTCGTAGGGAGTTCCGGTGTGCTCAAGAGCACAAGTGACCTTTTGGACTTTTTAAATGAACACAGGGACAACGATTATGACACACTCCGGCTTCACAATATTCTCAATACCCTCGTGATCGAAGCGCGCCGGGATCTTAACCCGAAAAATGCACGCCGCGTAGAGGAAGCGCACGTGCGTTACCGTTTCTTTGCACCACCCAAATCGAAATGAATCGGCCGTTTTCTTTAAGATTCCGGCATAAACTCTTTTTATCCTGAATCAGACATTGGTATCAAAGGAGAGCGCGAAGATACGATGGAAAAAGAATTTGTTATTGGAGTAACCGGTGCAAGCGGGGTCTGCTATGCCCGACGTCTGCTGGAGGTGCTTTGCAGGGATGCGAAAGTTCACATCATCGTTTCGGATGTTGCACAGCAGATTGCCACGCATGAAGGTGTTTCATTTGAAGGGTTCAGGGCAACCTACCATTCTAACAACCAGATTTCCGCACCCATCGCAAGTGGATCCCACAGGTTTGACGGGATGGTAGTAATCCCCTGCAGTGCAAAGACCCTTGCTGCAATTGCTACGGGATATGCAGATAACCTGATCACACGGAGTGCAGATGTCTGTCTGAAGGAACACCGCACATGTATTCTTGTCACCCGGGAGACCCCCCTCTCAAAGATCCATTTAAGGAACATGCTTGCTGCAGAGGATGCCGGTGCAACGATTATGCCGGCCAGCCCCGGGTTTTATAATAATCCGGAAACGATCGATGATCTTGTTGACATGGTCGTTGCCCGCGTGCTCGATCATCTTGGGGTGGAACATAATCTTGCAAAGCGATGGAGCGGTTACCATGCGTGAATTTATTGAAAAAATGCGCGAACACGGGCTCGTTACCGATGTGGAAGAGCCTGTTTCAGCTGACATGCAGGCTCCAAAGATGGCGGGAAGCACTGACAAACTCCTTTTTTTCCATAAAATCGAAGGCACCCGGGCGGTAATGAACCTCACCGCCAGCCGACGCGCGCTCTCCATCGCTCTCGGAATTGATGAACAGAAAATAGTGAAAACACTTGCCGATGCGAAATTTGATGGCAGAGTGAAAACTTCCGGGACGATGACGATGAAAAAACCCGACCTCTCCTTACTTCCTGTCATGCATCATTTTCCCCGGGATGCCGGGAAGTATCTTACCTCGGCAATTGTCTTCTCCCGGTTTGAAGGAGTGGAGAATGCATCAATCCACCGGATGCTGGTCCTGGACGATCACCGGGTGGCGGCCCGGCTTGTTGAGGGCAGGCACACCCATGTCATGCTGGGAAAAGCATTGGCAAAGGGTGAGAAACTCCCCATTGCTGTCACGATTGGTACACATCCCGCCGTGACTTTTGCCAGCTGTACCCGTGTTCCCGCCGGTATGGAACTCGGATTTGCAGCGGAACTTCTTGGCGGTGAAATTGCGGTCCGGCAGTGCAGTAACGGTGTCCGTGTCCCGGACGCCGAGATAGTCCTTGAAGGGTATATCGGGAGTGATCTCACTGCTGAAGGTCCATTTGTGGATATAACCGGCACCTATGATCCCGTCCGGCAGCAACCCGTGATTGAGTTCACCGGTATGTATCTCAAGCCGGATTTCATTTACCATGGTATCCTGCCAGGCGGGGACGAACATAAAGTATTGATGGGTGCCCCCTATGAGCCAAAGATATACCGTGCTGTGGCCGGTGTCACTGAAGTGAAAAACGTGGTTCTCACCAAAGGTGGCTGTGGCTACCTTCACGCAGTAATCCAGATCAAAAAGAGCACGCAGGGGGATGCAAAAAATGCTATAATGGCAACGTTTGCCGCTCATACGTCCCTTAAACACGTTGTAATTGTTGACGAGGATATCGATCCCTGTGATCCTGTTGATGTGGAGTACGCGATAGCGACACGGGTGAACGGAGATCGGGATATCATGGTAATTACCGGAGTACGTGGGTCGTCCCTTGATCCCTGCCAGCTGGATGACGGGACCAATGTAAAAGTGGGAGTCGATGCAACGATGGTTCTCGGGCGCGAGGACGACTTTTCGCGGGCTACCTGGTGAACCGGATGTACCTTGACCTGAAAGAAGAAAAGATCCTCGCCGGCGAGGAAGGTGAGACCCGGCAGAAGATGCTGGAACTTCTCGTAGCTCTCGGTACGGTCTTTGGTGCAGAACGCCTTGTCCGTATCAGGAGTGCACAGGTCAGCGGGGCATCGTACAAAACAATCGGGGAATACGGGCTTGCATGGCTGTCGAGTCTTGACGCCCGTGCAGTGGTTCCGGCGGTGCTGAATCCTATTGGTATGCCACGCAAACGCTGGAAAGAGATGGGTGTCGAACCAGTTTTTGCCGAAAGGCAACAGGCGGTAATCGAAGCATATGAGCGTCTCGGTGTGAACCTTGAATGCACCTGCACTCCCTATTACCTGCATGAAACTTCATTTGGGGATCATCTTGCCTGGTCGGAATCGTCAGCTGTCAGTTATGCAAACTCTGTGATCGGAGCACGGACAAACCGGGAGGGAGGGCCGGGGGCGCTTGCTGCTGCCCTGATTGGAAAAACTCCCTGTTATGGGCTGCATCTTGAAAAAAACCGAAAACCCCACGTAGTCATTGAAGTAAAACCCACTGATAAGGACTGGAGTATTGCCCGCTACGGTGCGCTTGGGTATCATGCCGGGAAACTGGCAGGCAATAAAATACCATATTTCCGGGGCATCCGTCCTGACAAAGACCAGCTGAAAGCACTTGGCGCTGCAATGGCTGCTACAGGGGCGGTGGCGATCTATCATGTCGAGGATATTACACCGGAGGCAAAGAAGAACCGGTATGATCTTTCAGGTCTTGAAAGTATCACGGTAGAATCCGCTGAAATCGACCGCCTTTTTTCAGAGATTCAGGTTGATGCGGTTGCTGTAGGCTGCCCGCATTGCTCACCCGATGAACTTGCAGAAATCGCCCGGCTCCTGAAAGGAAAAAAGGTCACAAAACCCTTTTACATTTTTACGGCACAGGGGGTTATCGATAAAAATTTAAAAACTGTTGAAATCATTGAAATGAGTGGTGCCCGGGTCTTTGCAGACACCTGTATGGTGGTCTCTCCGGTCATGGAACGATACGCGGCAATCATGGTGAACAGCGGTAAGGCGCTTGCGTATGTGCCGGATATGTGCGGTGCGGTTGCCCGGATTGGCTCAATTGAGGACTGTGTGGCTGTTGCAACATCGTAATCCAGTGGTCACACACCAGATTTTTTATCACCTTATCGTTGGCAGGGTTGGTCTGTTAAAAAAAAGAATTCATTATTTAAGGGAAAGCAAAATCTTTTTAATTTCTGCGACAGCGGCCTGATCCGGATTATTTCCCGGGCTGACTCCTTCTCCGAATGAAAGTATTTTCCTGACCTCGCTTTTGGTCATACTGCCGAAAGGTAAGTTATCCCATATTTTCTGATCAATGACGTTCCAGGTACATTGCAGCAGATGACCCAAAAGATCGATGTCCTCGAGAGTAAACGAGCTCCAGTCAGTCCCTACACCGTGTCTGATTTTTTTTATTGTTTCTTCCACTCTTTTTTCACGGTGTACATGATACAACCGCCTTCCCACCTCTTTCTGTGACACATCTGGCATAGAGTCCTCCTCCGCATCCTCATCCGGGGATGATGAAACAATCCCATTCCCTGTCTATATACTTTGTGGGGAATGACACTTTACTTCAGGTAGTCCCAATCCTTGTCAAAAAATCATCCTGAGATATCAAGGGCAGCTGGAAAACAAATATTAACCGGGAACGGTATAATTCCCTCACAGTATAGTTCTATGTCCGGCACTACTGATGATAATCTGGGAAGAAGACTTTTTCAGGTGCAGAAAGAAAAAGCCGTCGAAGATGCATTAGAAAAGATACGGCGCAGGACAGGTCCCGAATGGAGTTCAATCCCTTCATCAGACCGTGAAATACTTAAAAATATTTTGGGAGAAGTCTGGATAACAATTGAGCGGCCACGATGGAGCACCTATAGTTTCTCAAAATTGTCAATAACCGATATCAATTCCATCATCGCTCTTGGAAAAGAGGTAATAGCCAAAAAAAGTATGAGTGAAGGGTTATTATCTTCGCTGGATGCTATTTTACAAAAGGAATTATAAATTTTTAACAATAAATATTATTTTATTTTTATTTATTAATTTATTGACAATAATAACAATAAGTTTAAATATATGAATCTGTTAGGATACTAACATTGAGGGGGGTTTAAAAAATGGTTGGATGGGAAGTCCCTATAGGTGCAGCAATTGCCTTTGCAGCAGGAGCGATTGCAACGGGATGGGCACAATCACGGATAGGTGCAGCTGGAGCAGGAGCGATTGCGGAAAAACCGGAAACCGCAGGGTCAATCATCATTATTGAAGCTATTCCGGAGACACTGGTCATCCTGGGATTTGTGATTGCATCAATGATTATCCTGATGGTAAAATAATATCACGACATAAAACAGCGCAGTGTTTACATCGCATTCCCACGAGCAATAACCTTTTCTCAGGGCTTCCGAACCGGGAATAAACGGGAGCATTCAAAGTAACATCCGGTCATAGACATGCCTTTTAAGGAAAGCGGGTGAAGCGATGGCATATGAAAACCTGTTGAAATCGGTGGAAGAGAGCGCACAGGAAAAAGAGCGTGAGCTCAGAGAAAAAGTTCGGATTTCTGTGCAGGCAATTTCTGAAGAAACCAGGAATCAGACAGCAGCGATTCAGCAGTCTCTTCTTGAAGAGGCAAAAAAGGCTGCCGCAATTGAGAGAAACAAACGCATTTATCTTACCAAAGGTGAGAACAAGGAAAAACTGATCAATACAAAGGAAAAAATTTTTTCAACTGCATTTGCTGAAGCACAAGAGCGTCTTTTGAAGATACGAATGGATCCGGGATATCCGGCGATCCTGAAAAATCTGGCCAGGGAAGCAGTCGAAGCATTGGGAGAAGCGAAGGTTCTTGTCCATATCGACAAACAGGATGAACACCTTATAAAAGGGATCCTGTCTGACCTGAATTATTCAGGAAAGGTCATCACTGACCTCCATTGTGCGGGGGGACTTATTGTCAGTACACCAGATGAATCTGTAAAAATCTCGAATACCATTGAATCACGGCTGGACCGGGCAAAGGAACAAAAAAAGCTTTCAATCTATGCAGTCCTGAATGGTGATTGACATGGACTACGGGTATGTGAATGCACGGATCCGGGGAATGAAAAGCCGCCTGCTGGATCAGCCCACACTCGAAGACATGATTTTTCAACCTGATCTTGATTCTCTTATCTCCACTCTTGAAAAGACACCGTATAAAGAGGATATCATCGAGGCTAAAGTCCGATGCCAGGGGGTACTCTGCATTGAGTATGCCCTGAGGAAAAATTTTACCAGAACATTCCGTAAAATTCTTGATTTCGTAAAAAAAAGTGATGCCGAACGATATATCAGGATATTCCTGCACCGCTGGGATATTCAGAACATAAAAACGATACTCCGTGGAAAAAATATCCATGTAACAAATGAAGAGATACTCGACTGCCTCGTGCCAGCTGGCGAGCTCGATGAGGTGACACTGACCGAACTTGTCAGGCAGCCGAATATCAGGGCAGTTATCGATTTGCTCGCAACCTGGGGAATTGTATATGCCAGACCCCTGACTGAAAAATTCCCCGAATATTCTGAAAAAGGTGACCTTGCCCTTCTTGAATGTGCACTTGACAAGTATTATTTTTCAGAAGCCCTGGAAACGGTAAAAACTGCATCATACAACAATATGCTGATCCGTGATATCCTTACAACAGAAATCGATGTTGTAAATATCAAGACCATTTTACGCATGGTGCGTGATCACGTCGATAGTACAGAAGCTCAGGAATTCCTCATTCCCGGGGGTAAGGAACTGCCTCCGAAAATCCTGCATCAGTTCATTACCCTGCATTCTGTTGATGAGGTGATTAAAAAACTGGAACAAACACCGTACAGGTTCCTCGCTGATGTTCCCGAAATTGCTATAAAAACCCAGAAAATTTCTGTTCTGGAAAAACAACTTGAAAAATACCTTATCAGAAAAGGAGTAAACGCATTTTTAGGTGATCCCCTGAGTGTTGCCTCAGTTATTGGCTATTTTTGGGCAAAATATAACGAAATCACCAATATCCGGATAATTTCACGCTGTAAAACCGTGGATCTTCCGGGTGAACAGCTCAAAGAGGAACTGGTTTATGTATAAATTTGTCATCGTAACAGACAGCGATCGTGCTTCAGGTTTCCGTCTGGCAGGTGTGGAAGTACTGGAAGCAGACAGTCCTGAGGAAGCAAAAAAAGTAATTTCCCCCCTTCTCTACAAAGACGATATCGGGATCGTCGCGGTGAATGAGGATTTTATGCTTACGCTTGATGAAAAACTGATGAACCGAATCGAAAAACTGACCCGCCCCCTTATCATCCCCATTCCCTCAAAATCCAGGGAACTTGACAGGAGATCATACATTGAACGACTTTTACGTAAAGCAATCGGCTATAACATCGTTTTGAGGAGGTGATGGTATGATATCAGGAAAAATCTCGAGAATTTCCGGCCCTGTTATCATCGCCCGCGACATGAACGGGTCAAAAATGTATGATGTAGTAAAAGTCGGGGATGAGGCATTGAGAGGAGAGATTATACGCCTGGAAGGAAACGATGCGGTTATCCAGGTCTACGAAGATACGACCGGTCTCACCCTCGGGGAAAAAGTGGAGAATACCGAGAAACCCCTGTCAGTTGAACTTGGCCCCGGTCTTCTCGCCTCCATTTATGACGGGGTCCAGCGCCCCCTTCCGGTGCTCCTTGAAAAAAGCGGGAATTTTATTGAACGGGGCATTTCAGCGCCGGGACTTGATCGCCAGAAAAAATGGGAGTTTTCTGCTTTTGTAAAAAAAGGTGAAACTGTTGCAGAAGGTGATGTAATCGGGATCGTCCATGAATTCCATTTCGAGCACAGGATCCTTGTTCCCCACAATACCTCCGGCAGGGTAACCGATATTAAAAATGGTTCGTTTACCGTCGAAGATATTGTTTGCGTTCTTGATGATACAATCCAGCTTTCCATGATGCAGGTCTGGCCGGTAAGGATTCCCCGACCAATACAAAAAAAGCTTGATCCTATACTGCCGCTTATTACCGGTCAGAGAGTGTTTGATTGTATTTTCCCTGTTACAAAAGGCGGAACTGCAATGATTCCCGGCGGTTTTGGGACCGGAAAGACAGTTTCAGAACAGACACTTGCGAAGTGGTCCGACACGCAGATCGTAGTATATATCGGATGTGGTGAACGCGGGAACGAGATGACGGATGTGCTCGCTGAGTTCCCCGAACTTATCGATCCACGGACAAATCTCCCGCTTATCGAACGGACGATCCTTATCGCAAATACCTCTAATATGCCGGTTGCTGCCCGGGAGGCATCGATTTATACCGGAATTACCATTGCAGAATATTTCAGGGACATGGGATACGATGTTGCCCTGATGGCAGATTCAACCTCCCGGTGGGGTGAAGCGCTGCGTGAAGTATCCGGACGACTGGAAGAGATGCCCGGTGAGGAGGGGTATCCCGCGTATCTCGCTACGCGGCTTTCCGCTTTTTATGAACGCGCCGGCAGGGTTGTGTGTATCGGTTCAGGAGAGCGAACGGGATCTGTTACTGTTGTAGGCGCAGTGTCGCCCCCTGGCGGAGATTTCTCAGAGCCCATCACCCAGAATACGCTGCGGGTTGTCGGGACATTCTGGGCCCTTGATACCAATCTCGCATACCGCAGGCATTTTCCCTCGGTCAACTGGATTAAAAGTTACTCACTGTATCTTGACAGTATCGGGGACTGGTATGTGGAGCATGTAGCAAAAGACTGGAGGGAGCTCCGGGAAAAGACAATGTACCTGTTACAAAAAGAAGTCGAACTCCAGGAAATTGTCCAGCTCGTTGGCCCGGATGCGCTGCCTGAAAGCGAAAAGGCGATTCTCGATGTGACCAGGATGGTTCGGGAGGACTTTCTCCAGCAGAGTGCCTACAGTGATACTGACTCATTCTGCCCCATGGAAAAGCAGTACCTGATGCTCAAAGTGATTATGAATTACTATACACAGGTCAATCAGGCAATGGACCGGGGGATCACATTAAAACAAATCCAGACGCTTCCTCTCAAGGCAAGTATCGGACGGATGAAAGATATCCCTGATCTGGAAAGCATCAGGAAAATGATTGATGGTACCAGCCGGGAGCTCGCATCGCTTGAGGTGGAAAAATGAAACAGGCATCGCTTCTCACGAAAGATTACCAGACAATCACCTATGTCTCCGGGCCTCTGATCTTTGTCAGTAACGTTCATGGAGCCTCTTTCGGGGAGATCGTCAGGATTTTTCTTAAGGATGGTGAGGAAAGGACCGGGCAGGTACTTGATATCTCCGAGGAGATGGCCGTTATTCAGGTGTTTGAAGGCACGAGAGGTATCGATACGCAGGCGACAAAAGTAAGGTTCACCGGTGAACCCGCCCGGATCAATGTGTCCCTTGATATGCTGGGCCGTGTATTCAATGGTGTCGGGAAGGCTCGTGACGGGGGCCCGGATATTATACCGGAATCTGTTCTTGATATAGCCGGAACTCCTATTAATCCCTCCGCCCGGGACAAGCCTGCAGATTTCATCCAGACCGGCATGTCCACGATAGACGGTCTGAATACCCTTGTCCGTGGCCAGAAGCTGCCCATCTTCTCAGGATCCGGTCTGCCCGCGAGCAAACTTGCAGCACAGATTGCCCGGCAGGCGAAAGTCCTTGGAGAGGGGGAGCAGTTCGCCGTCGTATTTGTAGCAATGGGAATCACCCATAAGGAGGCCTCATTCTTTATCCGGGATTTTGAAAGCACCGGAGCGCTGGAGCGCGTGGTCTTTTTCATGAACCTTGCAGATGATCCAACGGTTGAACGTCTGGCAGCACCTCGGTGTGGGCTTACGGTTGCCGAATTTCTGGCGTTCACCCATAACCTTCACGTACTGGTGATCCTGACTGACATGATCAATTACTGTGAAGCTCTCCGTGAGATCTCAACAGCCCGTGAAGAAGTACCTGGCAGACGGGGGTATCCCGGCTATATGTATACTGACCTTTCCTCAATTTATGAGCGGGCCGGCAGGCTGAAAGGAAAAACCGGCTCCATTACCCAGATCCCTATCCTGACAATGCCGGATGATGATATTACTCATCCTGTCCCTGATCTGACAGGGTACATCACCGAGGGACAGATTGTACTCTCCCGCGACCTGTACCGGAGGGGTGCTGACCCTCCGGTGGATGCACTTCCCTGTCTTTCGAGGCTCATGAATCTTGGCATTGGTCCGGGAAAAACCCGGGAAGATCACCGGGGTGTTGCAGACCAGCTCTATGCCTCGTATGCCTATGGGAGAGATCTTCGCAGGCTCGTTGCTATAGTCGGTGAGGAAGCGCTTACCGAGATGGATAAAAAATATCTGAAGTTTGCAGATGAGATTGAAAAGCGTTTTATCTCCCAGGGTGATGAAGAACGCTCCATCGAAAAAACCCTGTCGATTGCCTGGGATCTCTTTGCCATCCTCCCGGAAGACGAGCTCAAGCGGATTAAACACGAGTATATTAAAAAGTATCACCCCGCTAATGACAAGGAAGGATAGGCTATGGAGCAGGTAAAACCGACCAGAATGGAGCTGATGAAAAAAAAAGCCCAGATAAAACTTGCAGAGCAGGGTCGGGATCTCCTGCGGGAAAAGATGGATGCACTCATTCAGGAATTTTTTAAAATCCTGACTACGGTTTCCAACTCCCGCGAAGAGCTTGAGCAGGTTTCGCGGTCCGCCGATTTTGCTCTTCTAATTGCCCAGGCAGTAGATGATCCTCTTACCTTGAAATCCGCCTCTTTTGCCACCCGGAAAGCAATTACCGTGAGTATCAGCGGAAAAAATATCATGGGTGTACCAGTTCCGGTTATTGAGAAAAAACGTGTTTCAAAAAGCATACTTGAGAGAGGGTATGGTATCATATCAACGAGCGGAAGAATCGATGAAACCGCTGAGCGGTTTGAAGCTGAACTTGATCTTCTCATTGAACTTGCTGAAACAGAAACAGCCATGAGAAGACTTGGTTCTGAAATCCAGATGAACAGGCGCCGGGTGAACGCTCTTGAACAGATCCTTATTCCCGAATTGAAAAATCAGGCAAAGTACATCAAGAATGCAATTGAAGAACGTGAGAGAGAGGATCTGTTCCGGTTGAAGAAGGTAAAAACCATAATAGAGAGAAAGAAGAAAACTGCAAAGAAAAAAAAACTGCAACCCTCGTAAAAACGATGCAATTATCCGGGGGGATGGGATTCAATAATCCCTTTAATCTCTTTTTTAAACGGTTTGTAGGTAATGCCTCCACCTTTATAGAATTTTGAGAAGAACTCCACAAGATGCAGTCTCACCGAATGGATAGATGGAGAAAACATTGCAAGAATGATATTGAGGGTGTGCAGGAGGACAGCAACGAGAATTCCGAGAGCAAGGACTTCCATTTCTCCGCCAAGCTTATTTGCCACAAAAGCCAGAATGACGGATGCAAGACCAATTGCCATAAGCCTGGCATAGGACAGAATGTTGCCTACGGAACTCATGATTTCCAATGGACCCATAGCACCGGCACCATAGATGATCAATACAAGTGCAATGATAACCATGGCAATTGTCGGGTAAAACGTCCATGCCGGAGTTATCTCAAGACCCAGGGCAATGATGGCGATCAGTCCTGAAAGTGCGAGCAACATCCCCACTTTTTCTGATATGTGTTTTTTGTTTTTTCTGGTTATTTCGTTATAAATGCCGATTATCAGACCTAAAAAGATGTGGATGACTCCCAGGGCGATTGCAAAGATGAGCATGGGTATGATTGCTTCCAGCCGGTTCCAGGTCACCCCAAGAAAATGAACCGGGTGAATCCAGCCCATAATCTCCCCGAAATCCCCGAAAAACTCGCCGAAAAGAAATCCGAAAATAATTGTCGGTACAGATGAGATAATCAGTATATCAGCAAGGTTTCTTACAAATACTATTGCCTTTAATTTATTTTTCAGGATCAGTGCGAAAGCAAGAATGACCAGCCCGTACCCGATATCCCCCACCATCAGTCCAAAAAAAATCGGGAAAAATACTGCAAGGACCGGGGAGGGATCGATCTCCAGATACTTGGGTGGTCTGACCAGCTGCATGATGAACTCAAATGGCCGGATCCACCGGGGATTATCATAAAATGTAGGGGCCTTTTCCATATCTTCAGCGTTTGTATTGAGTTCTTCGATTACGATTCTGTCACCATATGCACTGGTTATGGTTTCTTTCAATCGTTTCAGAAACTTTTTCGGGATCCATCCCATTACAACAAACGTGAATTTGGAATGTCCGAATTTATTGAACTCTTCAAGCTCTTCGCTGATATCTTCAAAAGTTTTTTTGAGTACCACCAGTTCCTGGTACCATCTGGTTGAAAGTCCGGCTAGTTTTTCATCGATAAATTTTATCTCCTCTGCTTTCTGGATTTTATCCGTTTCAATCTGAGCAAACATTTCGTAAAACGGCTTCCCCATGTATTCCTGCGGAAGACGGACTTCGTTGACGTTAACCGAAAAAATAAATGAGTGAACCTGCTGGGAATAACGCTTATGGAAGATCATGAGAGTGGCAAGCGTTTCTTCATCCACTGAAGTTGAGGATATTTCAAACCGGTTGCCGGTGATCTTTTCCATCTCTTCCCTGACGAGGCCCAGTATATTCTCAAACTGTTTTTGAATAAGAAGAATTGTTACTTCATAGTTCTCGAGAATAGGAAGCTCACGTTCCATGGGCTGGATAATATTGAGGATTTTTGCATACCTCTCAAGGGTCGTAATGGATAATTTCAGGTCGCTTTTTTTATTAGCAAGATCTTTTGTTGAGCTCTCGAGTTCCCGGATTACCTTTTTTGCTCGCTGAATTATATCATCCCTGGTTTTATCCTGTAATTCGCGGTCAATGGCTTCCTGAACTGCTGTGTCTGTACTTATTTTTGGAAGAGCCGCAAGGATACCGGAAACCGTGCTTAAAATTTCAGCAACTTCTGCGGCCTTTTCTTTCTCTGCTTTTAAAAGATGAATCTCCTCCTGAGAGATGCACTGGCTGATATCTTCAAGGTGAATGGTTCCTTCATGATAGAGAAGGTCAACTACGTGATTAAATTCCTTTTTCGGCCCGACTACCTGGATTCTTTTCATTTTCTGGAGCATAGTATATGTCGCTGAATCATTCCATGATCACATAGCCAACTATTTTTTCTACGGCAGACCTGAGATTGTTCTCACCTTTTACCTTTGCCTTCTCGGTTTCGGAAGCTGCTGCTTTTATCATCCGCTCAATTTCGGTGTCTGTCTTTTGTTTTTCCCTGAGGGATAATTCTTCAGCTGCTTTTTTTCCTGTTCGCTCAGCATCCTGCAGGGCGTTTTCTCTCCCGGCACGTGCCGCTCCTATCTGCGCTTCTGTTTCGTGTTTCACTATTTCGATAGTTTTGGAAAATTCCTGTTCTTTATCCCGTATCTGCTGCAGCAGAGTTTTTTCCTGTTCCATACATCCTCCTTTACAGTCCATGCTTCCGTTTCATAAGAGAAGTAACCCCATATTGTTCTTTACATGGCGGGTGCTTATCGCTCCGATCCAGTGACTGATCGGTATTAAGGAAGCCTTTGGCTTTTTGGGCCGCCTGCTCGAGCCGCTCCCGGCATCTCCCGACAGCAGCATTTCGCAAAGTATTGATAGTCTCTGAGAGATCATTTCCCATAATCGACCAAATGTTTTTTATAATCAATTGGACTATACCGTAGAAGTTAAATAAATAGTTTGCTGTTGTCTTTTTGCAAAATTTACTTTATTACAGCAGGAACGGATCGGTCCGAACGACGTATTTTTACCTCCAGAGATGCCATTGACTCCAAAAAAAAGAAGGGTGATGCAATAGAAAAGTGGTCGTGCCAAAGCCTCTACAGATTCTTGTTCATTGGTCTCATTGATGAATCAGCCGTTTTCTCCGTAACAGGGATATAAAATAGCGGGGGATTTCTCTGTGCCGGATATGTGCGTGTGGCACGATTCATAATGATTGAAAATTGCCTGGTAGTTGTTCACAGCAAAATAGTCCCCCCTTATTAAAAGATATCAGGAAAAACCCAGAAATGCGGGCATAAAAAATATCGCAAAGTAGGCCAGCATAAGGGCAAAACCGAGAGGCAGGCCGTATTTTGCCCATTCCTTGCTGGTGATTCCCATTTTACAGGCTGCGATGATATTGGGTATATTGCCCGGAATCAGCATTCCCCCTGAGACCAAAAGGCCCATCAACGCACTTTTTATCTGAATCAGGCTGAGTTGAGGCCCAATCTCTGCAGCCGCAAGGGTTGCATTGTCCAGGACTGCAGATACAATATTTACCCAGAAAAGTCCTTCGGAAGGAATCCGGATGATATATTCAAGGATAATCGGTTTGAATCCCTCTCCCAGAAATACCAGTGCCATTATGAACAGGTAGACTTTTCCTGCACGGATCATGACATCCCGGAGGCTCTCACGGACAAGATTACACTCAAGCCCTTCGCTGGGTGTACCCTGCCGGTGTAAGAATACAACCCCAAGGATTCCCATAGCAAGGATTCCTGAAAAGATATAGACCCCCAACAGGTCGAAAAGGAACCCGAACTTTGCATTGTACGGATCCCCGGACAGTTTTGAGATAGCAATGGTGGAGAGTGGTTCTCCCAGTGGGGTAAGTGCAGCCCCAAGACCGATCGAAAAACAGGAGATTACCGTCACACCAATCTTTTCCTGTCGCCCCAGGGGCAGGGCGCACACGATCTCGACGAGAATGATGGCGGCAAGGATCGCAGATATGATGCTGGAAATAATCCCGAGACCACAGATCAGAAAGAAAATCAGTGCACAAAGAGGCATCCTGTTTACCATGGTCTGGATAGCCCCCTGGATCTGCGCATGTGCCAGGTAGATAATCAGGCCAACAACGAGGACCATCTGAACAATACCTACGGGAATGCCGGCAATGGTTGTAATCATGACCGGCGCAGTGATTGCCTCAATCACTATGGCAGTCGTCCACCCGAATGTTTCCCCGTGCAGGGTTGCAAAGCTGGAAACGCTGAGTGCAGCGATCCCGCAGCTGAAGAGAAATACTTCAAGGTTCTCTTCAACTTTTTTGACTTTGAACGGGAGCACCAGTACAATAATGAAAATACAAAAGAGCAGGATGTTGGTGATCATGAGCTGTTCCATACTTACGATATCCCGTGCAAGGCACTCCGGATGATTATTATTCTGCTGCAGATATCAAAACAGTGATCCTGCACACTTGAATTTGCTATCACAGTAAAAAGTATGGATTTGTGCTTGTGCGGGAACGATTTCACGCTCGGATTGCGGAAGACACAATTCATTTATTCTGTTTTATCGTTATACTATTTTCAGATGGAACCCGTTGCGCGGTACTTCAGACAAAAAAAAAGCCAACTATACCTGGTGGTACTCATTGTGGTGGACCTGTTTTTTTTTGACCGGTTTACCTGTTCAGGGCTCTTTGGAACAGATATCAAAAAGCTTAGAGAAAAACGAAATGTTCAGGGATTGATTTTCGCATTAAAACACAAAGATCCGGCAGTGCAGTATGATGCAGCAGAAGCCCTTGGTGATCTTCGGGATGCCAGGGCTGTCGGACCCCTGATAACTGCATTAAAAAACGATGAATTGAGCGGGGTCCGGTGGAAGGCAGCAGAAGCCCTTTCCAAAATCGGTGCTCCTGCCGTTGAAGCTCTTATCGGGGCATTGCAGCACCACGATGATGATGTACGGTGGAAGGCAGCTATTGCACTCGGTGAGATTGGAGATCCGCGAGCAGTCGGACCTCTTATCGCCCTGCTTTGCGACGAAGACCGGTTTGTCAAAGGCCGCGCCGCTCACGCTCTTGGTTTAATCGGGGAAGTTGCCGTTGACCCCCTCATTCATGCGCTCCAGGAAGGTGATGGCAATCTTCGCTGGGGTGCTGCCATTGCACTGGGGAAAATCCGTGACACACGGGCTGTCAGACCACTTATCAAGGCACTTGCGGACAAGTACGAGAATGTCCGTGCCGAATCTGCCACATCCCTCGCAGGAATTGGAAAACCTGCATTGGCTCCGCTCCTTGAGTTTTTAAAAATTTCCGGTGGATCTGCACAACTTGAAGTTGTTGCAGCTCTTGGTGAGCTAAAAGATTCGGACGCTATTCACCCGCTCATCCAGATGCTTGAAAATGCTGATGACGAAGAACGAAAAGCAATAGCGGATGCACTTGATGCAATTCTGATTCCCTCCGTTGCACCTCTTGTGCAAAAACTTCGGAATGGTAATACTAAAGAAGAGGAAAAGAAGAAGGAAAGGATCAGTCCGGAGTAGTATGATGGAGAAGAATGATAATGGAGGGGTGCAACCCCCGACTGAGATGGAAATCCAGCAGCTCATCCTTGCCTTGAAAAATACCTCTGTTAATACACGCCACGAGGCAGTGCGGGCACTTGGTGCAATTGGCAAACCAGCTGTTGAACCACTGATCCGGGAACTAAAAAGAGCATCGGATAATGATAAACGCTGGTATGCAGCAATGGCACTCTCCGGAACCGGAACTGCGGCGGTTGAGCCGCTGATATCGGCAATGAAGAGTAATCCGGAAACTGAATTCCGGCGTTATGCAGCGGCGGCACTGGGAAATATCGGCACTCCTGCAATAGAACACATAATCGATGCAATGGCAGACGATGACAGGCAGATGCGGGGTTTTCTGGCAGCTGCTCTCTGCCGGATCGGAAAACCTGCGGTTGAACCCCTTATCCGTCGATTAGATGACGCTGATGAGATCATACGGTCGTGTGCCACCCTGACTCTCTGGCAGATGGGCGAACCAGGGCTTCCGGCAATGATCGAAAAAATAGACGGAGAATCATAACAGGACCGGCATTTACATTTTTCCATTATAACACGAACAGATAAATCCACTCCCGCAAAATCCTACCGGTATGCTTGTGCTTTCTCCAGCAATGGAGGCATATGAAAAATCTCTGATGGATGACCTCTTTTTTGCAATAGCGATAGCGAAAAAAGCCCGTTCCGTTGGTCTCGATCCATCAACCGATATCGAGATACCCATTGCCAGCGACCTTGCAGACCGGGTTGAAGCACTTCTGGGGATTAAAGGTGTGGCCGCACGGATACGTGATCTTGAATCCCAGATGTCCCGTGAAGAAGTCGCGTTGCGCATCGGCGACGATTTTGTTGCCAGGAAATTTGGAGAGACCACAAATGAACAGATACTCGACCATGCCATCCGTACAGCAATGGCTCTGCTGACCGAAGGTGTCGTAGCAGCACCTACAGAAGGGATTGCAAAAGTGGGACTCGGGAAAAACGATGACGGAAGCCAGTACCTTAAAATATTTTATGCGGGCCCCATCCGAAGTGCAGGTGGGACTGCTCAGGCACTCTCGGTACTCGTTGGCGATTATGTCCGCCGCCAGCTCAATATCAACCGTTATAATCCCCGCCAGGAAGAGGTTGAGCGGTATATCGAGGAAATCCGACAGTACAATACTATTATGAACCTCCAGTACCTTCCCAGCGAACAGGAAATTCGGCTCATTGTGGAAAACTGCCCGGTTTGTATTGACGGGGAAGCTACCGAACAGGAAGAAGTATCAGGGCATCGTAACCTCGAGCGGGTTGAAACAAACACGGTGCGGGGGGGTATGGCGCTGGTTCTTGCTGAAGGGATTGCAGGAAAGGCACCAAAACTCAAAAGCAAAGTCGAAAAAATGAATATGGACGGCTGGGACTGGCTGGGCAAACTCATCAAAAACAAAACAGACGAAGGAACGGTCAGTATAAAGCCCCTTGACAAGTACCTGCGCGACCTGATTGGCGGGAGACCGGTTTTTTCTTATCCTATGCGAAAAGGGGGGTTCCGGCTCCGGTACGGGAGGTCCCGCAATACCGGGTTTGCAGCCGCGGGGCTCCATCCTGCGACGCTGTATATACTTGGAGAGTTTCTTGCAGTCGGTACCCAGATGAAGACCGAACGCCCTGGCAAGGCCTGCGGTGTCGTTCCCGTGGATTCCATAGAAGGACCGACCGTGCGGATGCAGAATGGCGATGTTCTCCGGATTGACGATGAAGCAACAGCGAAAAAGCTCGGACCCGGCATTGAGAGGATACTTGATGTCGGAGAAATTCTCATCTCGTTCGGTGAATTTCTGGAGAACAACCACCCCCTTGTACCGTGTGGTTATTGCGAGGAGTGGTGGCTGCTTGACTCCGGCCCTGGAATAAAAATCCCTCAAAACGAAGAGGAAGCCCTTTCCCTGGCAAGTGCCGGAGGATACCTCCATCCTGCCTATACATGGTTCTGGGATGACCTCTCTGTAGAGCAAATAATTACCCTTACAGACGCAGTATCCCGTAAGGGTAAAATAACCGAAGGATTCCTGCAGATCCCCAACGAACCTGCAATAAAAACAATTCTTGAAGAGATGCTTATACCGCATGAGGTTCGTCATGATAGTGTTCACATCAAAACCTGCCGTGCGTTTATTTCCTGCCTTGGACTTGACGAAAACCTGCAAAAACGCGATGTATGGAATAATGCTCCTTCCGACACCCCCCTGAATCTTGTAATGCATCTGTCCGGATTGAAACTACGCTCACGGGCCGGGACGCGAATTGGCGGACGTATGGGCAGACCGGGGAAATCCAAACCCAGGAAGATGAATCCTCCCCCGCACGTCCTTTTTCCTCTCGGGGACTCAGGAGGATCCCGGAGATCATTCCAGTCTGCATCCAACCATACCGCAGAAGTGGATGCGAACATCACCGATATCGATTTCCAGAAGGAAGGGGGGATAATCGAGATCGAGGTCGGGAGACGAAGGTGCACGGATTGCCAGGAAATTACGTACACCAACAGGTGTGAGAAATGCGGGGCACATACAATTGCGATCACTACCTGTCCCAAATGCAACCGGGAAACTTTTCAGGAGCGCTGCCCCGGCTGTGACGTCCCGACAACCTGCAGCCAGAAAGTCTCCCTGAACGTGAAAGCAGAGTATGCAAAAGCAATGGGGCGGCTTGGCCTTAAACCCGATAGTGTGGCACTGGTGAAAGGAGTAAAAGGTGTAATATCCCGGGAAAAAACCGTTGAAGCGATGGAGAAAGGGATCCTTCGGGCCATCCAGAATATCTTTGTTTTCAAGGATGGGACTACGCGGTTTGATATGATCGACCTGCCACTCACGCATATCCGTCCTGATGAGGTGAGGGTTTCTGTTGAAAAACTCCGATCACTCGGATATGTGAAAGATACCCGGGGATACGATCTCCAGAACGGAACACAGGTTGTAGAGTTGCGCCCTCAGGATATTCTCGTCTCTGATTCATGTGCGGAATACCTGGTAAACGTAACGAAGTTTATGGATGATCTGCTGGTGAAATGTTATGGACTTGAACCATTCTACAATGTCAAAAAACCTGAGGATCTCGTCGGGCACCTTGTCATCGGTCTTGCTCCCCATACAAGTGCCGGAGTTCTTGCCCGGATCATCGGGTTTACCCGTGCAAATGTCGGCTATGCCCATCCATTTTTCCATGCTGCCAAGCGGAGAAACTGTTTCTATGGTGATACCGGGATCGAGGTGTACGATGGAAAGCACTGGAACAAATCTCCTGTACGGAAATTTGTCCTTGAAAATTTCGATGTAAGCCGCCCTGGCATTGACAGGCTTGGAACCTATTACTCCGATCCGGCACAGCCGTATTTTACCCGGACCGTAGATACGGGGGGAACCATGCACATCCGCCGGATCACATCTGTATCTATCCATCGGTCACCCGCAACGCTTCTCCATTTTGCGACAAAACTCGGAAAAGAGATTACGGTCACACCCGATCATGCTATGCTGGTGTGGGACACGATGTATCTTCGGAAGATCCGGGCGATGGAACTAAAACAGGGCGACGCAATCCCGGTACTCGAAGGTGCAAACGTTATCGCTGACCATATCCTGTCGGTTGATATAGTGCCCGCACCGGAAGAGAGAGTTTACTGCCTGACTGTTGCAGATGATCATACGCTGGTCGCAAATGGGATTTTTACCGGGCAATGCGATGGTGATGAGGACTGCATCATGCTGCTTCTTGACGGTCTTATCAATTTCTCACGATCTTTCCTTCCCCAGAACCGTGGAGGATCGATGGACGCCCCGCTAGTGCTGACAAGCAGAATCGATCCCGCGGAAATTGATAAGGAAGCTCTGAATATCGATGTCTGCGATCACTATCCTCCTGAACTATACACAAGCGCACTTGCTTATGTTGAACCCAAAACGATAACGGGGCTCATTGACCGGGTTGAAAAAAGGATCGGCACACCCGCACAGCTTGAAGGATTCCAGTTCACTCACGACACATCGGATATCTCTGCGGGACCGCTTGAATCAATGTATACCCAGCTCAAGACCATGACCGAAAAACTCGAGGCGGAACTGGTTCTGGCGGAAAAGATTCGTGCAGTTGATGCCGATGATGTTGCAGAACGGGTGCTTACTACCCACTTCATCCGCGACCTGATGGGCAACCTCTCTGCTTTCTCCAAGCAGAAGTTCCGGTGCACGAAGTGTAATACGAGTTATCGCCGGATGCCGCTTGCCGGGAAATGCACGAAATTTAAGGGAAAAGGACTCTGCAACGGGAATATCATCCCAACGGTTCATGAAGGTTCAGTGAAGAAATATCTTGAGATGTCCCGGGAAATTTGCAGAAAATATAAGGTTTCGGAATACACCAAGCAGAGGGTCGAAGTGCTTGACCTTGCGATTACATCCACATTTGGTGAAGAGAAACAGCAACAGCTCGGGCTTGCTGATTTTATGTAGAAGTGGATTCTGATGGATCAGATCTTTTAAAATCATGGATGACAACAACAGAGTCGTCCCATACCATCACTGATTTCCCCTCCAATTTATATCCCTTCAGCCTGAGTATCAGAGAAAAATAATCCGGTTTAAATTTTCAACTAAACTTGCGCAAGATTCTTGAATTGTCAAAGCCTTTTACTATCCTGTAATCAATAATATTCTGAGCGAGAATAACCAAGTGGTCAACGGTGATCGACTCAAGATTTGTTGACCAAGTTTGGTCAAAGAGCACATTTATCAAAAGTCAAAGCCTTTTACTTTCAGAACCAACATTATTCTAAGCGAGAATATCTAAGAGGCCAACAGAGGCGGACTCAAGATCCGTTCCCGAAGGGGTTCGCAGGTTCAACTCCTGCTTCTCGCATTCTTAGAATCAGAAACTGCCGTGTTCATTTTTTTCGTCCTCCTGGGGATTGACTGAATAAGCTCCTGTCCTTTCTCGCTTTTCAGAACATTAAAAACTGCATTTTCGATTACTTCTGTATCGAGCTCAATGGTAATTTTCCCTTTGTTCACCCGTTGCGGAATCGATTCTGGTTTTTCTTCAGGTACTTCCACCCCCTCATTTTCCTGCATTTTCCCGATCAGTGAGGAGAAATCGATTGTATGTCCATCAATCTGCTCCCCCCTGGCCTTGATAACAATCTCCCGGCTGTTTGCAGTCAATTTCTTCTTCTCTGTTACATTGGCGATCGTTGCTAACATCTCCCTGTATCCCAGGTGTTATTCTCCAGGAATGTCCAGACTTTTTGGATCCTGCCGGTTGCCAGATAATTATTGCACATCCATGATCCAATGATCGGATCTTTGGGTGGAACAGGAATGGTTGTAGGGATCGTGGTCAGTGTTGTATCCGTCGTCGCTGGAGGTGAGGTAATATCCGTTGCCGGCCCGGGATTATGCTCCGGGGTTGTTTGAGCACAACCACAGACGAAAACAATCGCAATTAAAATAGCATAAGAAACAGGGGGAATTTCATATAATCATTGATTGGAATCACTTTAAAAAATAGGTAACGATTTCGATCATGAAATTTTTACAATTACATTAGTATGGAATTAAAGGGTGAGACCTCTGGGTTTATCAGCATCCGGACTATTCACCCGATAGGATACCGGGTAAATATCCATATCACAAGAGGGGCTAGCCGATAAATAGAGGAATTATGAATTTATCCATTCTAGTGCGAAATCTCAAGCCAGACTACTGGTTGATTACCTATGGTCCAGCCATCATGCCCTGGTGGAATTGAGCCCACATCACCAGCGCCAAATTTCTCTTCTTTTCCGTCATCCATTCGGACACCCAATCTGCCCGAAATGACATACAGAATATGGTCTCCTTGACAGCTTTCAGTCTTCTGGATGGGTTTTAAGTGTTTTGACCACTGCCATCCAGGTTGGGTGGTGACCCGGCGAATTTTTAGACCTCTGATTGTGATGGCCTCCATTTTCAACTTTTCGGGCGTATTAATTTCTTCCGGCTGATTCAGACTTTTTCTCTCAATTGTTGGCATATTTCACTCTCCCAACTTTGAACAAGCTTCGAAATCTCTGGCTTGATTAGCCAGAGATTCGAGTTAACAATGATATATACATTGCGTCACGTTTTACAAACGTCGAGTGAAGGTGAAACTTGTGCTGATGACAAAAAGAAAGAGCACTCTCAAAGTATCGTAAAGGGGGATCCCAAAATACAATAAAATAAGCCCTATACGGGCTCCTTTTCCCTCTCTTGTGCCCGGGCCAATTCCGGAAAAACCCGTAAAACCTTCCTTTTCTGTTCGTATGGAGAATAAGCTCAATAATTGCTCTGTTTGACAAAATACGGCAGATTTGAACCTCACTCAATGGCCAATAACGCCCTTTAAATTGAGCTGAATTTCACTCCCTATTTTGGGACATATACCTCCAGAAACGCCGCCAGAACTCGAATATGAGGCTCATTTTTTCCGAAGAAGGGTTCAAAAAATGGAGTTTTGGGAAAAAGACATGCTGAACAGTCAAATTCTACGACGGTAAACTACCTTTATTAGAAAGTCGGAAAACATTGCTGTGTGGACCCATACGACTTTTCATCGATGAGAAGAGAATTAGTTTACCAGGAATTCACGATTCGCTACCTTCAGGAAGAACAGAAAAAAAGGTGGGAAGAATTGGATGCAATCAAAAGGGATTTAACGAAGTTGAAAAACGATCCAAAATTTAAAAAGTTGATCGAACTTGCTGCGAAAAGGGGACTAATTGAACCGATTTCGGAATAGGTGCTTTGAAAAAAAGTTCAGACCCTACAAATGAATACATTTTTTACTCAATTGAATACAATATGTATTCATGCTGGAAGCGATCATCTCATCCAAAACCCGGGTGAAACTGCTCACGCTCTTCCTGCTCAGCCCGGGGCGCGAATATTATGTCCGCGAGATTGTCCGAATGACGGAGGAGAATATCAACGCTGTTCGGAGAGAACTGGCAAATCTCGAATCATTCGGTCTCATATCAGGAATGAAAAAAGGAAACCAGCAGTACTATACTGTCAACCGCGATTTCTTCCTTTACGAGGACCTCCAGAAGATCCTCCTCAAAACGGAAGGAATTGCAAGGGTCATCAGAGAAAACCTCGCGGACCTGGAAACGATCGATTGTATGTTTATTTACGGATCGTTTGCAAGCGGAAAAGCCGGAGCAAAAAGCGATATCGACCTTTTTGTGGTCGGTAACCTGGATGAGAACCAGCTCATCCCTCTTGTGCATGAAAGTGAGCGTGCGATAAACCGTGAGATCAATTATACGCTCATGCGGCGCGATGAGATGAAAAAACGAAAACGGACCGGAGACCCTTTCGTAAAGAATGTAATACAGGAACCTAAGATTATGATCATCGGAACCTGTGATGATTGACGATCTCAAACGGCAGGGACTTATCAAAACGGTTCCCGTCGATAAGAAAAAAATACAGGATGCGCGTGATCTTGCACTGCGGGATATCACTACCGCCCGGACGATACTTGGCAGCGATCTGGACTGGGCTTATACCATCGCTTACAATGCAATACTTCAGGCAGGCCGGGGCCCTCATGTTCTCACAAGGCTACCGACCTGATGGATCAAACCAGCACGTTTCTGTGGTGAAATTTGTCGAATTGTATCTTGATAAAAATGACAGTATTATTTTTGACCGTATGCGACGCAAACGGAACAGTTCTGTCTATGACACCGCTGGCTCCATAACGGAAAGTGAAGCGAAGTTTGCCCTTGTCAGTGGCAGAGGATCTGGTAGATAAGATCTTTGCTGTTATTGACAAATCCTGAATTGCCATTATCTTACGTACCATTCACTGGTTACCATTTGTTCCATATGGAACATTTTTGAACCAATCTGATAGACGAAGGTCACTGGTGAGACGCAGACGCTCGGTCATGTTCATTCGTCCTCGTTCCGTTCGCTTACGCTCACTGCACTCCGGCTCGCCTCACATCACCTCTCTGTTTCTCACGGTTTCCTGTTGGAACGATGACGCACCCCTTCACTCGCAGGCTCGTTTCGGGCTTGCTGTCACGGCCCGGTTCTCACACCATGCTCCGCATCGTGTTCGTCGCTGTTGATCGTTCTCATGCATAACGCTCAGTGACTCGTTCGCGTACCGCACTACCTTCACCGCCTCTCCGAAACGAAACTTTCAGTATGCCCTCTCTCCCAGCCCCACAAACCTATTATTATTCTGGTCTCAGTATATTTTTTGATGAAACTCAACGGGAGCAGAAATTTTTTTCCTGTGGGTATTTTTATAATCGCCTCAGTTGTGGCTCTGGTGGTATGTATTTCAGCGTCGAGTGCTTCTCCTTATATGAATGATCAGATTCCAGGTTTTGCCGAAGCCCGGGATCTTAACGTCACACATGCGTCCCTGCCGAACGAAACAATAATCTCTAAATATCCGATAACCCCGACGCCGATTAAAATTGGGATTATGTACGAAGGGACCGTTGCGGAGGCAAAAGGGGAGATGGCTGCAGGACCGAGGACAATTGGAGTATCCCTGTCTCCCGGTACGTTCGTTGTCGTACTGATTGCAGTAGTCGCCGTCGTAACAAGCATCGGATATCTTATGTGGCGAAAACGGAAAGAAGGAGATGAAAACGAAGTAAAATAACTGCATCCACAGGAGAAAAGACTCCTCCTCTTTCCTTCGCTATTTTAATGGGCCTCCATTATTTCCAAATAATTTTATATAGTCAACCTGCATAAGTTGACTTATGCTTCTGCCCATGGACGAAAAACAGTTCGCGTTCTGGAAGATGCGGCGTAGCGGTACTCCCAATATTACTATTGCCAACCTGCTGGGTATCTCCCGGCAGGCAGTATCCAAAGCACTTCTTGTCATGGACGGGAAGATAGAATCAGCACTCCGGGATATGGCGCGGTCAAACCAGATCGCGATCGATACGATCAACGCGGAACGGGGGATCCTGCTCGGCCGGTCGATACCATTCCAGACCGCTGCAATTATCTTCGTCTCCGAAAAGCACGGGGTCCAGGTCTGGTACGATCATGACGGCGACTGCGATACGTGCCAGCGGTTTACCGAATGTATCGAGCTGCTCTGGGATTATGCAACCGAGATCGGCATCAGGATCGAAAAATCCGCTGACCCGACGAAGATGGCAGAAGAACTTTTTACGAAAGTGAAGGCGATGGTATGACAACACGCATTTCTGAAGCGATTCACCAGTGGCTGGGCTGGTGCCCGAACCGGAGAATGACACCTGTCAGGATGGAGATGGCGTGGCAAGAGATGAATTTCCACATCCTTCCAACACAAGGTGCCAATGTTAATGACGAGGTAATCGTTGATTATGGTTCGACCGGCTTGTCAATATCCTTCTTTACCCTTATCCTTACCATTACGATCGCAGGATTGTTCGCCATCATGAGATACGGCCTGTTTGAAAGATGGTCTTCCCTTGGAATACTGATGTTGAGCATCTTCATTCTTGGTGTTGCTGTGCGGATGGCTTACCAGGACATTAAAAAAGCGACTATCGAATTTACCAGGGATGCTATTACCGTCTGGCGCCCTCTCTTCAGACCTGTGATCATCGCAAAAGATACGATAACAACCATCGAGGTCCGCGAAAATATCCACCATTCGCACCGATGGTTTTTTCGTGCAGCGATGGTGATCTTTTTTGTCGGTATTATCCCCTCCATTCTGTTCAGTGGGCAGTCACTGTTCATTTCCCGGGTGATTTCCCAGGTCTCCTTCTCGGTTTTTGTGTCGTACTACCTGGCTGTCATCGTATTTTTCGGGTTACTGTTCTATCACCAGCATATCAGATCACGTTATTCTCATGTACTTGCGATACACACAAAAACCAAAAAAATCGTCGGCTTATACATCGATGATCCCGGTAAGATGTCTGATATGCTGTCCAAGTGGCGTGTGGGAGAAGTCTGAACATGCACCCTGCACAAACAATCCGGAAATATCTCGGCTGGTGCCCGGAGGGAAAGAGACAAAACCGCACAGCGTTTGCCCAGTCTGATAGTATTGTCGAAAAAAATACTTCCGGAAGACCGAAGTACGGAGCACGGGCAATAAACTGGCTGGGTATATTCCGGAACCAGCTTCTTGTTCTGGCATTGTACTTCTCGGTCGTGGGTGTTCTGCTATCGGTGTTCCTGGGCGGAATTAACCTCCCGATGTTCTTCATTGGTGTTCTCGCAGGATCGGTGCTCGCGGTTTTCCAGGGAATCCGGTTCTGGAAGACGATGAATGAAGTCCGGGACGAGGGGGCTGTATTTCTGGCAACGCTCTATGACAAAACAACCCTGGCCCTTACTGTGATTGTGGCCATGGTCCCGGCGGCTGTCTTCCTTGGAGCTGTACCGGGGATAACCATGATAATGTTAAATTCAATTATAGGGGGATTTATTTTCATTTTGTTCTGGTGGATTCTGCTGGTGACGTGGATCTGGGAATCCCGGACAAACCGCCACCTGGTATCAGACGGCCTGATGCTCTCACTGGCACGGGAGGCCTGAATATGTACTTCTCTGAAACTGTAAAACGCTACCTGGGTTGGTGCCCAGAAGCATTGGCACCGTATGTCCGAAGATTTTTTGAGAGTTAAGGAGATGGGACGGTGAATATTTCCCGGATTAGTATTATTACAATTTTTCTGATACTGACTGCCGTATTTTTTGCCGGATGTACCGATTCTGCCGCTCAGGCACCTTCGGCTACCACTCCGCAAATCACATCGACCATTGCAAAGACTACCGGAACATCTTCAGTTATCACAACCCGGCAACCAGCCACCCTAATAGAAGTTAAAGCAACGGAGGATCCGTTCAGGGTTTTTAATGGAGATTACCGCTGGGTTGAATACCGGAACAATAATGCCGTAACCATGCCGCCAAATCCCCGCTACCAGTGGGAGACTGATCTCAAAGCAGAACTCTCCACTGGCAACTACAAGGGAATTCCTGCAACTCACTACAAAATCACCTCAACATCTGATTATCCGGAATGGGTTGGCGATAAACTCATACATACAGCAAATGGAATGATCGTAATCTCCGATAGATACTATGATATATCCACGAACAGGTTCCTCGGGGGGACCTCAGCCGAGACAATTAAAGGGATCGTGAAGCCTGCAACAGATCTCCCGGTTATTGGACAATTGAGCCGTGAGGATCGCCCGGGGGGTTATTTGGGAATCGAGCCTTTTGGTGAGATGAATATCACGCTTACCTATAAAGGCACTGAAACCGTGAGTGTTCCGGCGGGTACTTTTCCGAATGCCCGTAAATACAGGGGTAATTTCCATGATGGAACCCCCATTACTTTTTGGGTTGCACAAGGAATTCCCGTACCGGTCCAATATCAATTCCCGAATAAATACCTTGATGGCGTGGATCCATTCCAGTCGTTTGAGCTGAAAGGCTGGGGTTAGCCCAAATGCGAGGAATTTTTTTCTTTTTGGTAGCTCTAATGTGTTTCCTTCTGATCGCCGGGTGCGTACAAACCATATCACCTGTCGAGAAGGAAGCTCCGTCTTTCTTCATTACTCCCCAAAACACCCCCGGTGAACCTGATATCAACCAGCAGCCGGTAGCCGACACGGAAATAATGCCCCGATATCGAGCCGGTGATGTTATTGATTTTTCTCAGAATATTGACAAAGTGCCTCATATCATCATTCTCGATTACAATAACAAAACCGGACAGTACCAGTACGATATTATTTTTCGGAATGATAACAAGACCTGGGGATACCGTTTATATCCTGAACCCCGGTGGGATTCCAGAGTTTCAGTCGAAAAGAATGAACCTTTCCTTATCACTCATATCAATATCACTGATATTGAGACACGATTCCAAAGCCGGGAAATTTTTGAGAAAACGCGGTGAATGATGAAAATAGTACTATTGATATTCAATACTCTGGCAAAAAGCCGTGTCCATTTCATGGTTAACATTTAAGGATCTGGGAATAAGCAAATCCATACGAACGGACGGCGAGATTTATGGAACGTGTCAGTAAGGAAACCCTCAAATCCGAATTGCTGATATTACTTCCTTATACCCAGATTGAGAAGGTGAAATGACTTTGAAGATTACTGAAGTTGCAAAGGTCGTATCGGGCCCGAACCCACATCATGTCGATGCCCGTAAGATCTACGACACCCCGCATGCGATGGCCGTAGTAATCACGCTCCAGCCCGGCGAGGCACTCAAGAAACACATTACGCCGGTCGATGTCTTTTTTTATGTTCTGGAAGGAACCGGAGTAATCGAGATTGGCGACGAAAAGAAGACCGCGGGGGAGGACATGCTGGTCGAGAGCCCGGCACGGATTCCGCATAAGTGGACCAACGAGAGTAAGTCGGTTTTCCTCGTGCTGGTCGTGAAGGTACCGAAACCCACCGAAGAGACGAAGCCGCTCTGAATATTTATTCATTTTTTGAGCCGGTCGCGGAGCATGTGCGAGCACGGCGAAGTCGTGCAAAGTGTTCGATGCGGGCGGCGATCTGTGGTTATTGGTCGGGCCGGTGACGCTCGGTCATGTTCACGCGTCCTCGTTTCGTTCGCTTTACGCTCACTGCACTCCGGCTCGCTTCACATCACCTCGCTGTTTCTCACGGTTTCCTGTTGGAACGATGACGCACCCCTTCACTCACCGGTTCGCTTCGGGCTTGCTGCTCCGGCCCGCTCCTCACACCATGCTCTGCATCGTGTTCGTCGCTGTTGATCGTAACAAACATACCAGACGTTCAGTAGTCCCTTTGACGCAGGAGGCGCTCTGAATTCATTAAATTCACCTGTGAAAAATACTTGAATAAGGTACAAAAATGGGACGGAAAAATCTCATAGGGTATTAAAAATTAGGAAATGGGAAGACTTCACAAAAATTATTTTCTCTATACTTTAGAAGTTCTGACCAGGTTCGCCCGCTCAAGCGCAAGAGCCATCTGGTTGGCAAACGCAGTGAGGATACGTTCCTCCTCATGCGTGATGATGCCTTCAGGATCAGTGGGTTCCACTCCCATGATTCCCAGGACCCCTGCCGAACTTTGCAGCGGAATATACCTGAGCCGGGATCCATGGAGGGTATCAGTATCATAACCGGCAACAGCACCATGCTGGAACGCCCAGGTTGCAACAGCGATATCATCCTCATCGAGGACAAGCTTGGTACCTGCGGAGTGAACGATGAGGTGGTCTTCATCCGGAAGAAGAACCACGCTTTCCCAATGGAAAATTTCCCGTATATGCCGGGTAACTGCCGCAATAATTGAATCTGTATCTGCAGCAACAGACAGGTCCTGTGAAAGTGCATACAACGTCCCGGTCTCTGTTTCCCGTGCCTGTGCGGCATACGCATGTTCACGTGCCCTTGCTACAAGCAGGCTGACAAGGGAACCGACAATAATCATACCCGCAAACGTGATGAGATATTCGGAATCGGATACCCTGAACGTCAGGTAGGGAGGGATAAAGAAGAAATCAAAGGCGAGAACACCGATTATGGCAGTAAAGATTGCCGGCCGGAGTCCTTTCCTGAACGCCACGATAACCACTGCCAGCAGGAAGAGCATGGCGAGATTTGTCGGGGATATAAATGACTTGATCAACCAGCCCATGAGGGTAATGGCGGCGATAAGCGCAAAACATGCGAGGTAATCTCTGGGGGGGGTTACCGGGAGCAGGAAATCGAGATCGACGAATTTTTGTTGAATGATATCACTGCTGCTGATAACGTAGATATCGATATTACCACTGTAGTGGATGAGCTGATCGACAACGGATCCAAATACATATTCCTGCCATCGCGGGCGGAGTGTTTTGCCGATGATGATGCGGGTAATATTATGCCGGCGTGCATAATCGATCACCGTTGATGCAATATTAAGCCCGAACAGGGTTACAGTGGTAGCTCCCAGTTTCTCTGCAAGATGGAGTGTCCTCCTAAGCTGTTCCTTGGCTTCCTTTGAAAGCCGGTGGTGGGCCGGGGTCTCAACGTAGATGGCGGTCCACTGGGCTCCTGTCCGGTCGGCCTGCCTCCGGGCGGTTCTTACCAGTCGCTCGGATAATGGGCTTGTACCGACAGAGACAAGGATGTGCTCCGCCACAGCCCATGGGCCTGGAATCGCCCGGGTCTGCATATAGGCGAGCATCTGTTCATCAACCCGCTCTGCAGCACGGCGGAGGGTAAGTTCACGCAGTGCAAAAAGGTTCCCCTCATTGAAGAACTGCTCGATCGCCCGTGCTGCCATATCCGGGACGTAGACTTTCCCCTCCCGCAACCGCTGGAGAAGTTCCGATGGGGTAAGATCGACCACCTCGATCTCCGATGCTTCATCGATCACCCTGTCAGGAACCGTTTCACGCACGAGCACGCCGGTAATCTGGGCAACGACATCATTGAGGCTCTCGATATGCTGGACGTTCAGCGTTGTATAGACATCAATGCCGGCATCAAGCAGTTCCTCAACATCCTGGTAGCGTTTGGTGTGCCGCGAACCAGGAACATTCGTGTGAGCGAGTTCATCGACAAGAACGAGCGAGGGGTGGAGACAAAGAGTTGCATCGAGGTCAAACTCCGGGAGCCTGACCTCCCGGTACTCCAGCATCTTCCGGGGAATGAGTGGAAGCCCTTCGAGCAGCTCTTCGGTCTCGGGCCTGCCGTGGGTCTCGACATATCCGACTTGTACGTCAATCCCTTCGGAGCGCCGGAGGTGTGCTGCCTTGAGCATGTCGTAGGTCTTCCCGACGCCCGCAATGTACCCGAGGAAAATTTTCAGTTTGCCCCGGTTCTTCTGGCGCTCCTCACCCTGCACGCGGGCAAGGAGGACATCAGGGTCTGGACGACATTCAGGAGCAATGACCATAAGATTTGATCACCCCACACCCATGAATACGAGTACGATATCGATAACCTTTATCCCAATGAAAGGAGCAACGATCCCGCCTATACCGTAGATAACGATATTATTCCGCAGGGCAACTTCCGCAGTCATCGGGCGATAGGTCACGCCACGAAGTGCAAGCGGGATGAGAGCAACAATAATCAGTGCATTAAAAATCACTGCCGACAGGATCGCGTTGTGGAGACCAAGAATGTTCAGTGCAGACAAGGCGGGATACGTGATGATAAATGCGGCAGGGATAATCACGAAATATTTTGCAAGGTCGTTTGCGATCGAGAACGTGGTGAGTGCCCCCCGGGTCATGAGAAGCTGTTTCCCTATCTCGACGATCTCGATAAGTTTTGTCGGATTGCTGTCAAGATCGATCATGTTTGCCGCCTCGCGTGCGGGTTGCGTCCCGGTATTCATGGCAACCGCGATGTCTGCCTGGGCAAGGGCCGGGGCATCATTGGTCCCATCTCCCGTCATAGCCACCATGCGCCCGCCGGTCTGGTACTCGCGGATGAGATTGAGCTTACTCTCCGGCGTCGCTTCTGCAAGGAAATCATCGACACCGGCTTCAGCAGCGATAGTCGCGGCAGTCAGGCGGTTATCCCCCGTTATCATAACCGTTTTGATACCCATTTTCCGAAGCTGGGAAAACCGTTCCTTAATCCCTCCTTTTACGATGTCTTTCAAGTGAACGACACCCAACGCTTTGCCGGACTTTGTGACAACGAGTGGTGTCCCTCCGGCAAGCGAGATCGTGTCGACAACTTTTTTGAGATCATCTGATACGCGACTGCTGTTCATCTCGATATGTTTAAACATCACATCTGCAGCGCCCTTTCTGATATGAATATCGCCACAATCGACACCGCTCATCCGTGTCTGGCTTGAAAACGGGACGAACTGCAACCCTGTACCGGACTCCGTTGCACCTACAGTCCTGCCACGAAGCCCATATTTCTCTTTTACCAGGACAACGATACTGCGGCCTTCGGGAGTCTCATCGGCAAGCGATGCGAGCTGTGCAGTCTCTGCCAGGTCTAACATATTCCTTCCGTCAACCGGAATTAGATCAACGGCCTGCCGGTTGCCAAGGGTGATCGTGCCGGTCTTGTCAAGCAGGAGAACATCCACGTCCCCCGCTGCTTCGATTGCCCTGCCAGAAGTGGTAATGACATTCCGTCGGATAAGCCGGTCCATCCCGGCGATCCCGATGGCGCTGAGCAGGCCGCCGATGGTGGTCGGTGCGAGGCAGACAAGCAGGGCAACAAGAACGGTAACCGTAATCGGCATACCAGAACCTGTGGCCCGTACGCTGTATAACGAGAACGCCCAGAGTGTTGCACAGACCACGAGAAATACTGCCGTAAGGCCGATAAGAAGGATATTCAGGGCAACTTCATTCGGTGTCTTCTGCCGTTTTGCTCCTTCAACCAGACTGATCATGTGGTCGAGAAAACCTTCACCGGCGTTGGCGCTCGCCTGGATGATGAGCCAGTCCGAAAGTATGACCGTGCCACCGGTGACAGCGCTCCGGTCCCCACCGGATTCGCGGATGACGGGCGCACTTTCTCCCGTGATCGCACTCTCGTTCACCGATGCAATGCCCTCGACCACTTCCCCGTCGACCGGGATCGTGTCCCCGGCCTTTACATAGAAAAGATCGGTCTTGTGCAAGGTCGAGGATGAGACTTCGAGATAATCGGAGAGGGCAGGTTCCCCGCCTTTTTTAATCACGTACCCGAGATACAGCTTCTTTGCCATCGTGTCCTGCCGCATCTTCCGCAGTGACTCAGCCTGCGCTTTGCCCCTTCCTTCAGCGAGCGCTTCGGCATAGTTTGCAAAGAGGACGGTGAACCAGAGCCACGCCGAGATCGCACCGATAAAACCGGCGGGAGCTTCACCGTTTCCGGTAAGTGCCTGGATCCAGAGCAGAGTGGTTAGTGCACTGCCAGCTTCGACAACGAACATGACAGGATTTTTGATCATCATGCGTGGATTGAGTCTACCGACCGCATCGATGAACGCCCGCTGATAGATAACTGGCAGGATCGGACGTTTGGACTGAATTCCGGAGGGGTGTGGCATGGCTCACACACCTCCACCAAGCATGAGATGCTCGACAACAGGACCAAGTGCGAGAGCCGGAAGGAAACTGAGCGCCCCGATAATGATCACGACAAAGACCAGCCAGATAATGAAAAGCGGGCGGTGGTCTGACAGCGTTCCCTCACCCACCGGTACAATCTTTTTTCCTACCAATGAGCCAGCAAGGGCGAGCGTGAGGATGGCGGTGCCGAACCGGCCGGTGAACATGCAGACTGCGGTCATGAGATTATAGAATACACTGTTGGCAGACAACCCTGCAAAGGCGCTGCCGTTGTTCTGTGACGCGGAAGTAAAAGTATACAGGATCTCCGAGAATCCATGGGGGCCCGGGTTGAGCACTGCTGTTTTTCCTGGATCCACAAGTACCGCGACCGCAGTACCGATGAGGATCAGGAAAATGGGGAGGAGGATGATAATGGTGGCAATCGTGATTTCCCGGGGTTCGATCTTCTTGCCAAGGTATTCCGGTGTCCGGCCGACCATTAGCCCGGCAATGAACATCGCGATGATCACAAAAATGAGCATGCCATACAGGCCGGACCCGATACCGCCGTAGACAACTTCCCCGAACTGCATCATGAGCAGCTGGACAAAACCCCCGAGTGGAGTGAAGGAATCGTGCATCGAATTGACCGCACCACAGGAGGCTGACGTAGTAACTACGGAGAAGAGTGCGGAGGGCATAATACCGAACCGCACCTCCTTGCCCTCCATATTGCCGCCCGGTTGGAAATCGGTCGTGGTCTGGTCGATTCCAAGACCGGCGAATGCAGGATTGCCCTCGAGTTCCGCCCAGATGGCAAAGCCCAGGAGCGGAAGGAAGATGATGGTCATAGCGATCAGGATGCTGACACCTTTTCTCCCGGCCCCGACCATCCTCCCGAAGGAATAGCAGAGTGCCGATGGAATCAGGAGGATCGCGATAACTTCAATAAAGTTGGTAAATGGGGTAGGATTCTCGAACGGGTGAGCAGAGTTCGTTGCGAAGAACCCACCCCCGTTTACACCGAGTCTGCTTGATCGCGATTTGGGATGCAGCGGGCCCGAGCGGGATTGTCTGGGTCGTGACCAGCGCACCGCTTGCATCCTTTACGGGATCGAGGAGTGGTACGGTGACCGGTCCGCTGAAGGTCTGGACTGTGCCCTGCGACACGAGGATGAGCGCGATAATGATGCTGAGTGGAAGGAGGATCATCACGCTCCGGATGAGCAGCACCCAGAAGTTTCCGATGGTTGAAGAAGATTTTCGGGAGAGACCGTACGTAAGCCCGACAAGGACTGCCAATCCCATCGCTGCTGAGGTGAAGTTCTGAACGCACAGCCCCATCATCTGGGTAAGGTAGCTGACACCGGTTTCCCCGGCATATGCCTGCCAGTTGGTATTGGTGACGAAACTGACCGCGGTGTTGAGCGCGAGGTCCCACGATGGCGATCCCACTTTCGCCGGATTGAGCGGCAGGATGGGCTGGGCAAGCTGGAGTATGAAGAGGAAGACGATCCCGATGAGCGAGAAGACCATCATTGCGATGGCGAAAGTCTTCCAGTCCATTTCGTCATCAGCCATCACCTGTGACCATGCAAGGAGCCGGTGTTCCAGAGGGCCGGTGATGGGGGAGAGGAGATGCGGTTCCCCTTTGAGGACCCTGACCATGAATCTTCCCAGTGGGACAACCGTCACCACAAAAACGCCGATAAAGAGGACGAGATAAATCCAGTCCGGAATTCGCAATCCCGCTTCGTGGGGGAGGGTGGTATCTGGCTGTACCGGTGATGAAGGGATGACATGGTTTGTTATCATGTCATCAAGAGCGAGGTTGAGCTTCAGGACATTTACCCGGGGTTCACCAAAGATCCAGAACTGTCGGGGTTCAATATAGCTGTTTACGAGGGTATTTACCTCATCCTCGTTTATGTTCCGCTCACGGGCGATCCGATGAACCTGGTAGTATGCGGCGGCAACACTGATATCCGGGTCAAGCCCGCTTGCCGAAGCCGTAACGAGATCAACTGGAATCGGGAGCGTGTTGGACGGATCCACAGCATGAAGGGCTTCGACTCGTATGTTCACCGCACTGGTAAGTGCAGGGTTCGAGGGTCCGAGATTCGAACCTGACGAGAGCGTGGCGTTGTATGGCGCCGGGGATGTGGCGGAGGGGCGGCCCCAGAAATACCCAGGTGATGTGAACGGCTGCCCGATAAGAGCTGAACCGACCACGTTCCCGTCATGAACGATGAGGTTCCCGTTTGCCTGGACAGGGAAGACCACCTGTGCGATGCCGGTGATTAAAAGCGGGTAGAAAATGCCGGTGATAAGCGTGAGCAGAAAAAAAATTACAATCGCTGGTTTTACCTGGTTCCGGATTATTGATGGGACTAGCCCTGTATCCATATAAATACCCTCTCTGATCCCAAGGACTCTGATATGAACTCAACTGGCAGGGAGAATTATTATTCCTGTGCTCATGCTTATAAAAATATGCCCATCGATGGTTGGGGTTCGTTCTGACAATGAGAGTGGATAGGCCCAAATCGGGCTCCATGTAACGTACCCTTATCCGGAAAAGCCCGTAAAATCGTTCGTTTCGGCGAATGGAGAAACGGGGGCATTATTGTACCCCATTTGCCAAAATACGGCAGAATTGTATCTCTCCTAGCTTACCAAAGACCGTTAAATCGAGATGGTTTTTATCACCTAATTTATCCCATCCGGGCACAGAAAGGCTGCCAGAACGCGAATATGAAGGTCATTTTTTCCGACGTTATGATCTTTCCCAAAAAATATAGCAGGAGAAGAACCCGGTTCTTCGACATTGTGATTCCCAAAAAAAGAGGAGGTAAAGAAATATCTCTCCGGGATCACTCACCCGTATCATTAATACTTAGCAGGAAAAAGGGTAATTCGTGTCAGAGCCCGTGGACCGGCCTGTCCTTAAACGCGAGATCGGTCTCCTTATTGGGGGATCATGGTTCTTTTTCCGCAGGAAGAATGCCTCATGATCCGCGTGTGCGCATTGCATCGGTATTGCTAATCCGGACATCTGATGGTACTGAAGAAAAGCAGGAAAAATAGATTAGAATGAGCCGGTTTGCGAAGCGGTGCGAGGAATGCGTAATCATGCGAAGAGTGCAACGCGATAGACGATCTCTACAATTTCTGTTTCGAGAGATATAGACGCTCGGTCATGTTCATTCATTCTCGCTGATTCTCCGGCTCTCTTCATACCCCCTTATGATCGATTCTGCGCAGGCGTTCGCAGGTTCGACTCCTGCTTCTTGCATTTTTTTAATTTTTTATATTGATTTTACCTATGGTCAAAAGAGAGAGCGCCGGCCCGGCAGCAAGAGGAAACCTGTCGGGAATTTACCGATAAGATCGGTAACTATTCTCCCTGTACATGAACAGAAATGGATAAATTCGCAGCCGTGGTAGGTGGTACATCCACTGGTGATCCCCGATGGTTGACCTTTCCCTGATCGTCCAGATTCAGCAGTATGCTTCCGGTAACCTGTACGGACTCCCGGACGAGATCCTGAGAGGCAATGTCTTTGCCATTGTCATTTTCTTCATCCTCCTGTATATTGCAATCAATATCATCCAGAAATTCACCACTCTTCTTGTTATTGTCTTAAAGAAAATTTTTCTCCTGATAATAGTGGTACTTGCCTTCTATGGGTTTGTCCAGGTGTTCGCACTCAGGATTGCCCTTGAGGGGATTACCCCCAAAACCATCATCTTCGGGACAGCCGGTGCGGGTATTGGTATTCTGGCAATGTTCATTGCATTATACGTAGCCCTCCACTCAATCGTGAGGTTGCGGGAACCAGAGGTTACAGAACCGGTCCCTTCCGCAGAAAAGGGAGAAGTAGTTCCTCCTCCCAAAGATATTGCTGCTGAATCCAGGGAAAAAGCGCTTGTCCCTGCAGAGAAAGCGATTTCCAGGCCCGCTCTGCCAGCGACGGTGAAAAGGAAGTTCTCGCTTGAGTCTCTTAAGAGCGACAAGACCATCGGGGCGGTGATCGCGTATATTATTATTGCCGAGTTCGGAGTATTCTCTTCAAAGACCACTGCCGCCCCGACTATCGAGGCAGGGCTGTTATTCTTCGTGGGTTTCCTGCTGGCAAGTGTTGTCTTCATCCGGTTGACCTACCATGATTACTTAAGAGGGCTCCGTCACCTCGCCGCCGCGCTGATTATCGGCGGGGCTCTCTCGCTCATCCTTGGGTATTTCTGGGGAGCAATTCCGTTTGACCATCTCCTGTCGCTCTCGTATTTCACCACCGATGCCCTGGTGGCCCTTATTACCGGACTCGCGCTTAGCCTGTTTATGGGAAGTATGAACTAACACCCGCCTTCCCTTCCTGGCTTTCCGGTCATGTATGCAACATTGATGACGGGTCACAATCAACAGAATAGTACGTTACTATTCAAGCGGGCATTCATTATCCAATAAAAAACATTCCCTTACATTATGGTGGATGAAGAACCGGTCAACGATCAACTCTCAGGTGCTGCATGGACATCAGTCTGTTTATACAAGGAATTTTTATTGGTCTCACCCTTGCTGTACCGGTTGGCCCGATAGCCCTCGTGTGTATCCAGCGCTCAGTTGCGGATGGGCGGCTTCATGGTATCCTTTCAGGTATAGGGGTAGCAACCGCGGATTCATTCTATGCAGCTGTTACGGTTTTTGGCCTTACCTTTATCTCCGGGGTGATCATTGCGCAGCAATACCTTTTCCGGTCCATTGCCGGGATTGTTTTAATCCTTATCGGCATACGGGTCTTCATGTCATTACCCCCATGTATCAGCACGAAAACTGTGCACGAGACGTATTTGAAGGATTATCTGTCCATGTTTGCCATTGCGATTGCAAATCCACTTACGCTCATCTTCTTTTTGATAATTCTGCCGGGATTCGGGATTGTAATCAATGGCAGTTCTTTCCTGTCCGCTGTGGAATTTATTGCCGGTGTTTTTTTTGGTTCAACAGTCTGGTGGATTATTCTTTGCGGGACTATCGGAACCATGCGTTCCCGTCTTGGCGCAGGGACCCTTGGATTGATCAATCGAGTATCCGGACTCCTTATTTCCTGTTGTGGTACAGGCATGCTCAGTCCTGCTCGTTATGACGATGGGTCTTCCTGCGTGAACTACGGTTTTTTAATAGGCTCTTTTTGCATCAGGAACAGTGTCGCCGGATTAGTATATTCGCCCGGAAAAAATGAATATGGACATTCCGGAATCTTTTGGTTTCTGCGGTTCTGGTGCGCTCGGTTTTAATGGAAGGAATAAATATATTTTCTCCTGCGCCAAAAATTGAGCACGTAAAAAAAAGTGTAAAACTGGATAAAAGAGGAGAGGTTGTACTGACAGACAAGAAGCCGGGATCACCTCCGGGTGATGAGATCATCAGGGTAAAACTGCCCCAGAAGCGAAACCGGGAAATGTTCGGGAACGCTGAGCTGATGATGGGTGCAAACCATATCCGGGTCCGATGTTACGATGGTGTGACCCGGATGGGGAGAATCAAGGGAAAGATAAAAAAGAAAGTCTGGATACGGGAAGGGGATATCCTCATTATCATCCCCTGGAATTTCCAGGATGAAAAATGCGATATCATCTATCGCTATACCGGTCCACAGGTCGAATGGCTCCGGCGCAATAATTATCTTTAATTTTTCATTTTTTTCAAAAAAAACCGAGGTATCAGATTGATTTGATATTTACCTCAAATATTTTGATTACCAGTGTCATATCAGAAGATGCAGTGTTTTTTATTCTATAGGTTATCGGCAGACCAGTACCTGGCGTTCCGGTTCTCGCTACTTTGTATGACTGCGGAATATTCCACGAATTCCAGATATAATTATCCCATGCAACTGAATAATCCTGGGTTGCATCGGGTGTAAACACTATTTCAATCTCCTGACCCACAGGAATAACAGATTCATTGAAATACGAATCACCTGCCAGCGACATCTGTACTGTACCGATCCCTTCTTTTGCCATGACACTCGTGCTGGTGAAGTTGATGAGATTGATTACCATTTTATTCGTTATGCTATCGAAGAACCAGCGGGGTTCTGCAAGCATGACCGATCCCGGATCACTATGCCTGCGCAGTACCACGGCTCCGTTCTGGAGTGAAATATCCGTCTGTGAACTCATTGACTCATATCGAAGCTCACCGGGTATAAATCTGGTATTGGGAATATAAGGAGGGAGGTACGACTGCGTTCCGGCAAAAGTATTGATCATGATGGATGATGATGGTGTGTCATGACTTGAATTGTAAATAGTCAAAGATCCTCCACCGATCTTCAGGGAGGTCTCTTTAAACGGCACGGTCTTGTACGCCAGGCTTTTTACATCGTTCTGCAACACAATCATGTTCTTTTCCATGATCTTCTCATCAGCACCTACCTGCTGCTGGAGGAGCAAAGGATATCCGTAAAGCATCACAAGACCGATACCGGCAATCACCATTCCGAAGATAAGCATGAATCCAATCGCTTCAGAAACTCCGCTTTCATTTGATCTCGTATTGTTATCCATTAATACCCACTCGAATTATAGCTGATCTTGTTCAATCCCCTTCCTGTGGTATTTCCCGCTATTCCCCGTGTTGCACCTACCCCGGCAAGTGCAACATGCGTTTCAAGGTATCCCCGCGAAATCATTACATCCTGATCGACAGGGTTTGTACCGGGACCGATCTCGACAAAATAATCCTTCCCGGCGATTTCGTCAGGGATATCAAAACGGGTGGTAATCGTTCCATCTCTCGGTGCAATTGAATATACATCAACGATCCGCGTGGAAATACCGTTGCCAATATCAGTAAAGGCAACATAAGCGAGCCTGTTGGCGGGATCCTCCATGATGTTTGTGTTTACCAGGAGGAGCATTACGATAAGAAGACCCATCAGTACTCCGCTAACCATGATATACTCAATCAGGTTCACCACTGCCGATTCAGAATGCTGGTGGTTACAGTGATGTCCAGTTCTCATAATAGTCGGTCACCCCGTTGTTGTAATGAATGAGAGCATAAGAATGTGTGTCCTGAGGAGTTTGAGGCAAAATAACAGAATATTTGACTATTGCATTCTTGCGGTTCAGTGCAATAACAGTAATATCGCTGTTAACTACCGTGCTGTTCGAACGAGTTGTATTGTACGTGATTACTCCGGTAATATCACGGATATCAGTTTTCGGAAATTCGATTACACTTTCCGCAGTGGTCTGTCCGACAACTGTGGACTGGTTGATGATAATTGCCAGGAAGAAAAAGCTGAAACTGATCAAAAATCCCATCAGGATGATCCACTGGGCATCATCATTCAGTCGCGCCACATCAGCACCTCCACAAGTACGGCACGGTCTTGTACGGGGAAATAATTATTACCACAGACATTTTTATTCACGATAACCCATTTCGTCGCACGGACCGCATGTTCCCCAACACTCAGATTACGGGTGTAAGCGAGGGGATAGGTGGTGATTGAACTATCAAGATTATTCCGGCAGGTATAACTCGCACTAAACTGAATGCGGTCCGGATTTGATAAGGTGCGTTTGTTTGTAAGGTTAAAAAACATTATTTTGAATCCCGCCCCATCATCATTTTTTACAAACGCATTCAGATTGCTCGGGGTGTCCTTATTGAGGGGAGTGTCCATAATCCTCAGTGCATCAGTACCCAGCTGTTCAAGCTGCATATCGCTGATATGGGTATCTCCGGCAGTGTACACAGATGTAGCGCTGACAACCAGATATGCAGTCATGATCATGATCAGGCCTGCAGAGATACCCTCGATTGTATAGAGTTGCCCCCCGTCACTCCTTACCATACCGCCACCTCCACAATAGCGTCTCTGAGCTTCGGCTGAGTGACATTTATGGGATCGTAATTGTAATCAAAGGGGGTTGAATTGGTATTTTCTACCTTGGTAACCGGGTTATAATATGTCAGAATCCCGTCTAAATTATTATAATCCGGCAGTGCCTGGGTATTATTCAGGAATGTACAGGCCGGGGCCACATCAAACCTCATGGCGATGAAAATCTGTGAATTCTGGGCTTTCATCTGGTCAAAGAAATATGGGGTAAACCGGAGCGTGACATTGTCTGTAACAGGTGCCGGCATTGATGATAATCGTGCAGTACTGCCATCGATATACGGGTAATTTGAAACGGGTAAGGGTACATTGGAATATACCCCGGCATCCAGTTTATAAATTTTTACGTTTGTCAGCGTAATTCCTGTACACATCGGACCCAGATTCGTAATGTTGATCACGAACTTTTCCCGGGACGGATCAATCTGGTAAGCCAGATTTGTGATATTGGTGAGAAGATAGGTGTTATTGATCTTGATGGAAAAAACGTGCGTACTGACGGGGTCAATATTTTGATAGGACGTACCGTTAATGGAGGCACTACTCCCTTCTTTTATCTTGACTAACCGCCGGGAATACCCATAACCCTCCGGTATAATCTCTCCCACAGATTGAATCTTGTTTCTCTCAATATCACGAATGGAAATATTGAACTGGTACGGGTAGTCTCCAAAGATTGCTCTCTGGTGATAATCATCAGGATAGTTAAAAGCAGTTGTGCAGAAGAACCGGTTCACCTTATCCTCTGAAAGGATATTCGGTGTGTCTCTTGACAGAGCGAGACCGAACCGTGTCACGTTAAATTTCTGCAGGTCGCCATAGGACTCCCATGGGGGCGAGGCCGGCCACCCGGATCTTCCACGAGAATAACACCGGTCCGGTATGCCACTGCATCATAATCGATAGTATAGGACTGCAACCCGATTAACAATCCGGGGATCATCGATACTACCCAGATAAATGCAAGTATGAAAATCGTAAAGCCCACGAGAAAATCGATGGAAAGATTTCCGTTGTCGTCAGTCATTGTTATGTTATCAACACTCCGGTGGTTGCATTAAATATAAGATTTCTGCTCGAATTTCCGGAAGTGATGGTGAGCGAGTAGACCCCTCTTTGTAATTCAAGATCCCACCGTTCAGGAACTCCCGGGGATGGATTGGTGAAAATTGCTGCTCTGTTTTGTTTGATCAAATCTTCAGGTGTAACAATATTTTCAAACAGGATCGGATCTGGCGGGAGTATTACATTTTCTATTGTTGTCCGGCCCGCATTGTCTATAACCAGAAATTCCGGCCCTTTAATTCCGGAAATTCCAAAGATCCAGGCTGTGGCAGTTCCAGATTCATCCAAATCCCGGGAAAGCAAATAATATACATTTTTTCCATATCCTGGTTCATTCATCGAATCCGGTTGATATTCCCGGAGATTCTGTAATGCTTCTTCGAAACTGAATCGGGAAGAATCTCCATTTGTTGTTATCCGGGCAAGACCCTGGTCCTGGGGAGATAACTGTTGTGCCGGTGGCTGCGCCACGCATGCGCTAATCAGGATTATCGCAATAAGTGTCGTGATGGCGAAACTAGCGGGGATATTTCTGCGCATATTCTTTCTTAAAGGCTTATTTAGATAAGAACAGATATAAATATTGGTATTGTTTTTAGTAGTATCAAGCATGGTTATTAAAAAAATGTTCACTGGGGATCTCCCTTTTTGGGAAACCCGGAATTTACACCTTAATGTTCGTTCTTTATAAAAAAGGATTAAAAGATACAATTATTCCGATTAAGGTACGATTTTGGTAATTGGGATCTCGAGGATATCTTCGGCACCGCATGCCTTGAGTTTGGGGATCAGCTGATTGACTGAATTCTTGGGAACAACCGTCTGGATACTATAGTAATCAATCCCGTGCAGACGACTGACCGTTGGTTTTTTCATGGCGGGAAGGGCCGCGACGATGTTATCCATGCTGCCGGTCGGGACGTTCATTGACAGGAGTACTTTATTCCGTGCCTCGATTACACCAAAGAGGAGAGTCTTTATTTCCTCGATTTCCCGCCGTTTCTGTGGATCTGCCCAGCTTGCTTTGTTTGAAATAATGACGGTATAGGACTCCATAATCTGTCCGATAATCTTCAGCCCGTTTTTCCTCAGCGTCGTGCCTGTTTCCGTCAGGTCAACAACCACGTCCATGAGATCCGGTACTTTTGCTTCCGATGCCCCAAAAGAGTGGAATAACTGGACAGGGATTCCTAATTGTGAAAAAAATTTTTTTGTAAGTTCAGGGTATTCTGTTGTGACCCTGCTTTGCGGGCGGATCCGGCTGACATCATCAATCGGTTCATCGCGGTGAACCGCAACGACAATCTTTACATTCCCTTCCCCGGTCTTGCTGTACGAGAGATTTGCCACTTCAATGACATCGGACCCGGTCTCATTTACCCAGTCCAGACCAGAGATACCAATATCAAAATATCCCTTCTCGACATAGGTGGGAATTTCCTGAGGGCGCAGTATTTTTACTTTGCCGATCCGATAATCGGCAATCCGGGGATTGTAATCGCGGTCAGTACGCCGGACCTCAAGGTCAGCCTCTTTGAAAAGCTGGAGTGTCTGCGCCTCAAGGCTGCCTTTTGGAAGTGCGATAGTAATCATATCAGATTAAATCGCTGTAAAAACCGATAAAGGGCAAGGGTGTGGATATTTTTATTTGAACGTGTGAACGACAAGTCCACTGAGTAGTTTAGGTTCAAACCATGTGGATTTTGGCGGCATCACACCGTCAGCATCTGCAATAGCAAGAACTGTTTCAACTCTTACCGGCTGCATGGCGAACGCAATCTGGTATTTGCCCTCATCAACGAGTTTCTCCAGATCAGAAACCGGACGGGCACCCCCGAGATACTGCAAACGTGCATCTCCCCGTGGATCTGTTATTCCGAGCATTTTTTCAAGCACATGTTTCTGGAGTATGGCGACATCAAGGGTTCTGAGTGGCGGCAGACCGGGATCAATCGGACGTGTACACTCGTACCAGTGCCCCGAAAGATACAGGTGAATCACGTGGAATTTTTCAGGAATGGCAGTTCGTGGAGGAATGTTGTACCCGTTTCCATCAACCGGACCGTATTCCCTGACATCGAAACAGTCTTTGAGACTGTCCAGGAACATTTCCTGAGTGAAAGAACCCAAATCAGTAAGCAGCCGGCTGTATCCATGAATCTTTACACCGTCATGAGCAAACATCACCCCCATGAACCGTGTTACTTCGCCCTCTGCTGGTTTTCCGGCAGCGATACGACGATCTACAACATTGAGGGCAGCTTTTGCCCGGTGATGACCATCAGCAATGTATAATGATGGTACGGAGAGGAAGCAGGTTTCAAGCCGATCGAGAATTTTTCCGTCTGTGATCCGGAAGATCTGGTGAATTATCCCGGTATCTGTCGTAACCTCGGCATCCGGTTCTGTTGACGGACTGACAAGTGATTCAATAAAGGAAAAAATTTCCCCGCTGTTCCGGTAAAGGAGGACCACAGGACCATTGTGGGCTTTTACCGCCTCAATATGCCGGGTCCGGTCTTCCTCTTTGTCATACCGTGTCTGCTCATGGCGGCGGATGTAATTATTCCGGTAATCCTCAACATCAAGGCAGCAACAGATCCCGAGGAATATTTCTCCGTCCTGTAAAACCCGGTAGAGGTACATGCCTGGTGCAGGGTCTTTTTTCATTCGTCCATCCGATTCGAGCGCAATAAAATTTTCATGAGCCCGCTGGTATACGCGATCATCATCAGGGGCAAGACTTGGCAATTCTGCGTCTGGTCGGCTTACCCGTAAAAAGGTTTCAGGATTTTTGGCTATGATTGCCCGTGCTTCATCAGCGGTCACGACATCGTAGGGAACAGCCGCAATCGCAGATGCTGCAAAACGATCGGGACGCACTCCTGCAAAACGATATATCGTGACCATGCAATTACCCTCCGAACGCGAAAGAAATAACCTGTCCTCATAGTTGTGTGTAATACCATATATTTTCCCACCCAAAGTCACGGGAAAAACACTATGTACTACAAAGATCTCATTGTTGATACTACTAATCAGAGGGGAACAGGAGTCACAAACAATGATACGGTCACATGATCTTGCCATTTACCCGCTACCCCATATCCGCAAGGCGATGCCATCAGATATCGCGGCGATTGTTGCCATTGAAAAAGAATCATTTATTGATCCATGGGAACCCTCTGTTTTCCTCGAAGCATTTACCTGTTTTCCTCAAACCTACTTCGTTGCGGTTTGTGAGGGAACGGTGACGGGATTTATCGTTGGCGGACTGGAAAACACGGGTGAAAATATTTACGGACACATATGCAACTTCGGGGTGAATGCTGTTTACCGGCGCAGGGGGATCGGGAGATTATTGTTACGGCGGCTCGAGCACCAGTTTATGCTCGACCTTGCAACCGCTGTCCAATTGGAAGTGCGGGTTTCCAATACGACCGCGCAGAAGTTCTACCGCCGTCTGGGGTATCGTAACGTTTTCCTGATCGATAATTATTATTCCAATGGGGAAGATGCTCTCGTGATGATGAAGTGGTTCAGGTTTTAACCACGCCCGAGCTTCTGGTGTGCCCGTGCGAGGTGCTGGGCTGCAAGGGCTCCAAGCAGTGAGATCTCCCCTGCAAGCACGCCCGCGCCGATGATCTCCGCTAATTTTCTGGCATGTGCGCCCGGGGGATTCCCGCCTCCGGCAACACCGAGTATCCGGAGGCACTCCTGCTGTGTTTCCAGCCCGGTACCCCCCCCAACAGTTCCCACCGGCAGTGAAGGAAGCGTTACTGCGATATATACTCCTGAATCCGTGAGATCTACGGTGGTGATACAGGTGCTGCCGTCAATTGCATGGGCAGCGTCCTGCCCGCAGGCAATAAACATGGCAGCAACGACATTTGCTGCATGGGCATTGAACCCCATCGATCCTGCACGGGCTGATCCTACAAGATTTTTCCGGTAGTTCACTTCGAACAGGCTTTTTGCATCCGTTTTTAAGATCCCGCTGATGAAATCATGGGAGAGAGCAACACCGGCAACGACACTTCTTCCGCGCCCCATAATAGAATTGATTGCGGCGGGTTTTTTATCGGTACACATGTTGCCGGAAAGGGCAATGAGTCGTGCACCGGTTCCCTGCGCAATCAGCTCAGCTACCTTTGCGCTTGCGATCGTCACCATGTTCATTCCCATCGCATCCTTGGTATCGAATTCTATCCTGACAAAGACACTGGTGCCGGTAATATAGGTGACAATATCGGTCATTTTTCCATGCGAGGTTGTACTCTCTGCAGCCGCGCGGAGTTCGTCACGGTGAGCTGACACCCAGTCTGCTACCTGTCTGGCATGCACGATATCATCGGCAGCAAAAACCGGTGCCCGTGTCATACCATCATGGAGAATTCGCACCTGCGCTCCCCCGGCCTGCGTTATTGCAGTGCAGCCACGGTTAACGGATGCAACAAGCGCACCTTCTGTTGTTGCAAGAGGAAGATAGAAACTTCCCTGCGCGTACTCCCCGGCTACAATGAATAGGTCCGGCAACACCGACCGGTACCTGGACAGTGCCGATCATATTTTCGCAGTTGCGTTTTACCACGCGTTCGATATCGATAGAGAAAATACCGATGTTCTCAAGTTTTGTCCCGGTTTCCTGTTCGATAAATACCCGTCGAACGCGAATTGCATCGAGAGGCGGGAGTTCTTTTTCCAGCTCGTAGAGTTTACACGAGCCATTCTTCAGCCTTGTATAAATAATACCTTCCTCCTCGTTTTCCCGACTGGATCCCTCTCCGCGGATGGGCTCACCGCGGTGCTCCGCATCATCAGCCATGAATATTTATACATCGTATAAATTTATGATACAGGTGGTTATGGATGATGGTCGAGCAATGGGGTATCCGGGTACCGGCACAGCGGGGTGAAGAAATCCGGCGGGGGCTTATTGAGGAAGGTGTGCTTGATCTCTCCCTTAAAGTCCGGCGTGATGGCACCAACCTTATCCTGCCGGTAACCGCACCCCGCGAGGGTTCGGAACTCTGCGATTTTGAGCTTTTGCCCGGGCGACAGGCGCTTCCACGACACGAGCTCGTTGGCGGTATTGCGATCATGCAGGACCGCGACCCGGCAGGTGCGTTAAAAATCATCACTTCGCGTCCGTCAATACATACGGTCGTGTATGCTGCAGGTGAAGTCTCCGGGGAGTATCGTACCCGCGAGTACGAGATACTTGCCGGTAAACCTACCACACGAACCGATGTGATCGAGTACGGGCACCGGTTTACCGTTGATCTTTCAGCAGCCTATTTTTCCGCCCGTCTCTCCTCAGAGAGGCAGCGCATTCTTGAAAGAATGGGGGATGACGAGATCGTTCTTGATATGTTTGCCGGTGTCGGACCATTCGCAATTACCCTTGCAGCACGGGCAGCACTCCTTGTCGCTTCCGATATCAACCCGATTGCGGTCAGGCTGATGCTGGTAAATCTTGCACAGAACCGCATAAAAAATGTCATTCCCGTGCTGGCAGATGCCCATCATCTCCCCGCATGCATCCCCTGGCGATTTGACCGTATCATCATGAATCTTCCCCTGTCCGGAACTGCGTTTCTTGCCGATGCCTTCCGGCTCTGCAAACCCGGGGGGACAATCCACTATTACTCACTCGTGTCAAAAGAGGGTGAGCACCTCAGTGTTATATCGGATCTCGGGGGGGAGGTTATTGCCGAGAGGGTCGTGCGGTCGTACTCGCCGGGTCAGTGGCATGCAGTATACGATGTGCGAGTCGGGAAGGGTTGAGCATCCCAACGCTTAAACTGCCCCCCTTTTACGCTTGCCATCCCTCATGCAGGTAAGGGAACGTGGCAGGAAGCCCCCTTGAGTTGGGACGGGCAGGTTTCAGGGCTATCAGATGATCCACATGCCCGTCCGAAGCGTAGCGGAGGTGTATCATGCCTCCTGGTGAGTGTGTGGTTAAAAAAATCACGGGAAATTTCGGACCGGACGGCAAACGTCCTCATGAGGCACGCAATCAGTACCGAGCGACATGGATCATCAAGGGACAATAAGTTTTGAGAACAATAAAAAAAGATAAAAATTACTGCACCGGGACAAATTTCGTACCATAGTGAATAATACCGCTCTCACCATCGGTGGCGATCCGGCGGAACACACTTTTCACCCGCATTCCAATCTTCGCTTCATCAGGACGGCAGACAATCTGTGCGGTCATGCGTGGTCCTTCATCGAGTGCAACGATGGCAAGCACATATGGTGTAAATGCCTCGAATTGTTCATTTGCCGTATGGATAATGGTATATGTAACAATCGTGCCAGATCCCGCAAACTTATGATTGACGATCTTCCCACTCCTGCGGCAGTCAGGACAGAATGTCCGCGGGGGAAAGAAGTGCTTCTGGCAGGTTTCGCACTTTGTCCCTATCATGTTATACCGTTGAGGGATCTTCCTCCAGAATCGTGCTACGGTCATCTTACACCCTCCCGAGTATATGGACGGCCACCGTAGCGCCGGTACCCCCCACATTGTGGGTCATACCGATCTTCGCGTTATCGATCTGGCGCTTACCTGCTTCGTTCCTGAGCTGCTGCACAATTTCGTATACCTGCTTGATCCCTGTTGCGCCCACCGGGTGTCCGCAGGCTTTGAGCCCGCCGCTTGTGTTAACCGGGATCTTTCCGTTCAATGCAGTTTCACCATCTGCGGTAAATTTCCCCGCCTCGCCTTTCCTGCAGAACCCGAGGTCTTCAATTGCACAGATCTCTGCAATCGAGAAACAATCGTGGACTTCCACCATATCGATATCCTTGTGCGAAAGCTTCGCCAGCCTGAATGCCTTCTTCCCGGCGGCAACTGTCGCATCGAGGGTTGAAATATCACGGCGGTCATGGAGCGTGATGGTATCACTTGCCTGGGCACTCGCAAGCACTTTTATCGGTGTATCGGTAAATTCCCTTGCCCGTTCTAATGGCGCCACGATTACTGCAGCAGCGCCATCAGTAATCGGGGAACAGTCAAAGAGCCTGAGGGGATCGGCAACCATCGTGGATTTCAGCACGGTCTCAATGGTGATCTCCTGCTGGTACTGTGCAATCGGATTTCTCGCTCCGTTATAATGGTTTTTTACAGCAACCTGCGCAAGCTGTTCGCGTGTCAGGGGGTAACGGTGCATATAGTCATGCGCTATCATCGCGTAGAGACCGGGAAACGTTGCACCCACAAACCCTTCCCACTCCCGATCAGCTGCCCCGGTCAAAGTATCGGTACTGGCTCCCGGTTCAACATCGGTCATTTTTTCGACGCCTGCCGCGACGACAATATCTTCCATTCCGCTTGCAACCGCAATTACTGCCTGACGGAAGGCAAGCCCCCCTGAGGCGCAGGCAGCTTCAACCCTGGTCGAGGGTATATGGTGCGTTGCCAGCCCGGCATAGTCTGCAATTAACGCGCCGATATGTTCCTGCTCGATGAACCGTCCTGCGCTCATATTGCCTACATACATTGCGTCGATCTTTTCACCGGAAAGCTGCGCATCTTCAAGCGCAAGCGCACCCGCTTCAACAAAGAGTTCCCGGAATCCACTCGACCACTTTTCACCAAAGGTCGTGCATCCTACTCCGATTACTGCAACGTCTCTCATAACTGCATCACGATCTTCCCCTTATGTACAGCATACCGGGCATAGTCCAGGTAGATGGGATTTTTTAACAACTGTTCAACACCTGGTGCGGCATCCCGCTGAAATTTTCCCGTCAGGATCTCATCGGTGACCTCAATATCAAACGCATCGCTGCCTGCACCGGAACCAAAGGAACAGACAAATATCGTGTCGTGCGGTTTTGCGATGTCGAGTGTTGCGGCAAGACCAATAGGAGACGCTCCTGAATATGTGTTACCCAGCCGGGGCACTACGAGGCCAGGCTTGATCTGTTCGGATGTGAATCCCAGGTTCTTTGCTACTTTCTGGGGGAACTTCGCGTTCGGCTGGTGGAAGACCGCATACGTGTAATCTTTCGGGGTCTTTCCCGTCTGCTCGAATAACAACCTGCTGGCTCCTTCTACATGCTTGAAGTAGCCCGGCTCTCCGGTAAACCGGCCCCCGTGCCGGGGATAGTCCTGCCCTTCACGTCTCCAGAAGTCAGGTGTGTCAGTCGTGAACGAGCAGGTATGATGGATAGTAGCGATGGGATTATCCCGTCCAATCAGGAACGCGGCACCTCCTGCTGCCGCGGTGTACTCGAGGGCATCGCTTGGTGCACCCTGAGATACATCGGAACCGATGGCAAAACCGTACTTGACCATCCCGCTTTTTACAAGCCCCATGCATGTCTGTATTGCAGCGGTGCCTGCCTTGCAGGCAAACTCGTAATCAGCAGCAGTCATATTCGGAGTTGCACCGATCGCCTCACCCACCGTACATGCGGTTGGCTTGACCGCATAGGGGTGGGATTCGCTGCCAACGTACACTGCACCAATATCTTCAGGGTCGATCGCTCTGCGGAGTAATGCATTTCGAGCCGCTTCGACCGCGATTGTTGCAGCGTCCTCATCCAGGTCTGGGACGGACTTTTCAAAAACACCTAATCCCCCGGAGATTTCTCCAGCATTTGCACCCCAGACTTTCGCAATTTCTTCAACCTTAATCCGGTATCGCGGAATATATACACCATACGTAATGATGCCTACCATTCTTTTCCCCTCAACGTACTCACAATTTTGTCAATATCCATCATCGTACACATCACCGTGATACGGTCCCTTTCTGCCATCTTCTCCACTATAGGGTGGACATCGGCAGGATCGATTCCCTGCAGCACCACAACACGGGGCTTGAACGGAGTGACACGGATCGCAACCATTGGTGATTTACCGGTTGACACATTGGTGAAAACCACTGCCCGTTCTGTGCTCCAGCCATAGATGCGGTTAAACTCATCAGATGAGAACTGCATGATGGCATTCAGACTGTTCACTACAGTATAACCAAAAAGAACCTGTTCCAGGGATCCGCAGAGCAGCGTGCACCCGATCGCTTCAGAAAAATCCCTGAGCGGAACAGCTGTGGCATACTCATGAATGTCATAGATCACATCATCTTCAACATTGGCAAAGAGCATGGTGGAAAATTTCTGGATATGTTTACCATCATTTTCCTCATCCATGTCCAGGAGTGTGTCAACAATTTTGCCGACAACTGCGGTGCCGGGGCTTTTTCTTCTGCCACTCTCATAATCGCTGATGACAGAAGGAGATACACCCAGACGATCAGCAAGGATGCCCGGGGCTACTTCAAAGTTCATGCGCCACTTTTTCAGCGCGTGCCCTGGAGAGTCCGACAGCGTTATCTCGCCTGCCATTTTTTCAGCAAGCTGGTTCCGCAATCCGGATTTCATGCTCATTACAAAGAACCCGGAATATTAAATAATTAACGAACACGAATTCGACAGTGAACGAATTATTACCCGGAAACATCCGGAGAGCAACCCATAAATAATAAGCATCTCAATTTTGATAAGCATGATTCCAGCTGAGGACCTCCAGTGCCTCAAGGCAATCGCACTGCGGGGGGGCTGTAAAGGCCCGGTTTTTGTCTCATCACAGACGATTGGTGATATGCTCGCAATCAGTCAGCAGACTGCATCACGCCGGTTAAAAGCGCTCGAATCCCAGGGTTTTATCACCCGGACAATTGCACCGGACGGTCAGCATGTCACCGTAACCAGTACCGGTGAAGAGGAACTCCGGAAGGAGTACCATGAGTATTGCCGGATTTTTTCTGAGCGCAACAATGGGTATACTCTGACTGGCACCGTAGTCAGCGGAATTGGTGAAGGTAAGTACTATATGAGCCTCGAACCCTACAAGCAACAGTTTAAGGAACATCTCGGGTTTGAGCCGTACCCGGGAACGCTCAACATACGTCTTCCGTCTTCCCGCCTTCCGGTGCGCAAGAAGATTGATGGGCTCGACTGGATCCGTATCAAAGGATTTTCAACCGATGGCAGGACGTTTGGTGATGCAAAGTGCCTTCCGTGCCGTATTGGCGACATTCCCTGTGGCATTGTCGTGCCAGGCCGGACGCATTATCCCGAGGATATCATTGAAGTGATCGCACCTGTAGCGTTACGGAGGAAACTCGGTGTCGAGGATACGGATAGCGTAACGGTTGAGGTGGGGCAATGATAGATGATGCTCTGGCCGCGCTGCGGGAAGGAAAATTTTTCCTTCTCTATGATTTCGATGATCGGGAAGGCGAGACAGATTTTGCAATCAGGTCCGATGCAGTTACACCACGTCATATAGTCCAGATGCGCAAGGATGGGGGCGGTTTAATCTGCACGGCAGTACACCCGCTGGCAGCCCAACGCCTCGGTCTGCCTTTTGCCAGTGATGCCCTCCGGGCAAGTGCCGTGGCAGAACGGGAGGGGGATATTCCCTACGACAGGAAGAACCATTCCTCCTTCTCGCTTTGGGTGAACCATCGCAACACATTCACCGGCATCACTGACCGGGACAGGACACTGACCGTAAACGCGATTGCCGAGCAGGTAAAAAAAGCGCTCAATGGCGGCGGTGTTCGCTTTCATGAAGTATTCCGCACACCGGGACATATGGCGCTACTGCGGGCTGCGGATGGGCTTCTCGACCAGCGGAAAGGACAGACAGAATTGTCAATCGCAATGGCACTGATGGCAGGCGTCACACCGGCAATCACCATCTGCGAGATGCTGGATGACGAATCCGGTTATGCCCTCTCAAAAGAAGATGCCAGGCTCTATGCCCGCAAACACCGGCTTGCATTTGTCGAAGGCCCTGAAGTAATGGAACGGTGGGATCGGGAACGATCCTCACGCTGATCTATTCCATTCTCAAAAATCCCCCCTTCGCATTTATCCTCTTTTCAAAAACGCATTTCATCATTCTTATTATCCCTTCGGACCCATTTTCATCATTATGAAGGTCCCGCTCACCGAACTCGAAGACCGGCTGAATCGTTTCCGGGCGAGGATGGACAAGACGCAACCCGGCTGGGAGATGGCAGCGATTACCGGCAAGGTCCCCCTCTATTACTTCACGGGCACGATGCCGGACGGTCTTCTCCTCGTTCCGCGTGACGGTGATGCAGTTTTCTGGGTGCGGCAGAGTTACGAGCGGGCGACTGACGAGTCATTCTTTCCAGACCTCCGGAAGATGAGGAGTTACCGGGAAGTGGCGTCTGGCATGGGGAAGATCCCGCGGGAGGTGTTCCTCGAGACTGACCTTGTACCGATCGCCCAGCTCCAGCGGATGCAGAAGCACCTGCCGTTTACTCAGGTGAAACCGGTGGATGCAGAGGTATCTGCAGTAAGAGCGAAGAAGAGCCCGTACCAGCTCTCCCTTATGGAGCGGGCCGGGAAGACCCACCGCCATGTCCTTGAGGACTGTGTGCCGGGGATGCTCACGGAAGGAATTGACGAGGTCACGTTTGGGTGCGACCTGTACTCGCTGATGGTGAAGGAAGGCCACCAGGGTATCATCCGTTTCGGTATGTTCAACGAGATGCTGCTCGGCCAGATCGGGTTTGGTACCAGCTCCATCAGCCCGATCTGCGTGGATACTCCGGGAGGTGTCTCCGGTATGCACCCCTCGGTTCCGCAGATGGGTTGCCGGGAACGGAAGCTTGGCAAAGGCGACCTTGTCGTGATCGATATAGGGTGCGGGTATAACGGATATCAGACTGACAAGACCCTTTCATATATGTTTGGCAAGCCTGTACCGGATGAAGCAATACAGGAGCACTTCCGCTGCGTGGAGATCCAGGATACGATGGCCTCCATGCTGAAACCGGGAGCCATACCGTCAGAAATCTACCGGACCATCATGGCAGGAATTGAACCGTCATTCCTGACCAACTTCATGGGTTTTGGCGATCGCCGGGTGAAGTTCCTCGGTCACGGTATTGGGCTCTGGATCGATGAGACCCCGGTTATCGCGGAAGGTTTCGATGAGCCGCTTGAGGAAGGAATGGTCTTTGCCCTTGAGCCCAAGAAAGGTATCCCGGAAGTCGGCCTTGTTGGTATTGAAAACACCTTTATCGTGACACCTCAGGGTGGCCGGTCCATCACCGGGGAAAGTAAGGGACTTATTGAGGTATTCTGACGCTCACATTCGTTCTAAACACGGTTGGATGTGCAGATGAGGTAAGAACCTTTTTCTGCAACCGCCCGCTTACTTTTTTGAAAATTTCCTGAGTGTTTCTTCGGGTAACATTTTTGCAATGCTCATCTTTGTCGGGCACCGCCCAAGTTTCAGCCCGAGTTTCTTTGCCTCATCCCTGAGCACCTTCGTGTCAAGGTCCTTGATGAGAGCACTCAATTCTTTCTGCTCCATAGAGATCAAAAAATAATTAGTACCTGATAAAATAAGGTTTCCTCACGATTATGAGGAAAAAAATGATTATATTTTTATTTGCGCCAGCGCGTCATACGCTGTCTTCCTGAATACCGCCATGTCAATTGCGGGATACTGCTCTTTTGCCTTGGCAATATCCGGTGAAGAACCCGTTGCCATCGCATCGATCCGGTCGAGTGTGCGTGCAGCTGTATCCAGAATCCAGAGATCGCGGGTTTCCTTATCGACAACAGTGATCGATTCCACCCTGACCGAGACCAGGAATGCCCCGTCAGGAGTCTGGTAAAGGTTCGGCTTTCCGATAACAGCGACAAATGCCGGGGTGTCAATTTTTGCAAGCTGCTGCATCGCTTCCGGCTGGTAACTGCCTGCCATTATGAAGAATGTACCGGAGGGATCGACCACTCTTCCACGGTAGAATATGTTCTGGTCTCCCTGGCGTTGTTTTTCCGTCAGGGTACCTACAAGAAAGATCCGGTTACAGCGTTCACCTGAAGGGAGCAGGACAAATGTCGGACTCTTCTCATCATCGCCGTCCCTGAACTGGTAGCGGCACTCACGAAGCTCAGCGGCAAAAACCCTTCTCGCCGGTTCGCGTTCGAATGCTCCTTCCCTGCGTCCCAGGTCCCTGGGATTCGTGCTCATGAGACGCCCCCGGACCGGTTCAGCAGTGCTGTATGCTCTCCACTCTCATAGGTCAGCCGCTCGCATGCATTGACCAGCAGACGGTTGTCGATCTCCCTTCCATGGCAGGCGATGTAACGCCCGAGAATCGCATCGCGCATCCTGAGGAATACTTCGTCCATGCCAAGCGGATTGTTCTCCGCAATTTCCTTTGCCGCATCAAGCGTTATGCCCGTAAGTGACTCAACGACATCCCGCTGGAGCAGGATATTGTGTGTCTTTACACCATCATCGAGCCACCCCTTGATTCGCAGATCATAGATAAATCCGGGCTGGATCTCGTGGACCGGGCAGTAGTTCTGGCGCGAGAGGGCACGGTTGCACCCTTCGACAGGACAGCGTTTGATAATTCCGGAGCCGGGTGCAATATGCACAACAGCCCCGCGGACCGATAAAGTGCCCCCGCTTACCGAAATGTCACCATCCTCTGGCATAATCTCTGCGGTGTTCAGGTTAAGTGAGAGCCTGCCGTTGAATTCGTCTGCGAGAGCATAGAATATAGTGTATACAGAATCCACCGCAAGTTTTTCCTTTCCCGCTTCCTTCCAGATCACAAATTTGACTGTTCCGGTTTCATCACCCAAAAGACCGGACTGTAGCATCCTTTCATGGGAAGACTCCCACTCCTGGATAACTTTGGCACGGACGCTGCCGACACCGGGATGAAGGCTGACAACGGGGACCGTATTCGGAATGAGTACACCATCATTTTCGCATTCTTTCACAGTAGTCCCGGAGTGGATCTTAAGGCTCGTAATACCTTTGAACTCATCTGCTACTGCCGATTCAATACGGTAAAATGAACCTTTGGTCATCGCAGGAGCATTCGATTTTGCCCATGCTATGAACCGTATACCTCCGGACTCATCTGCGATAATCCCGCTTTGGGCAATGGCAGGCGATGCGGGAGTGGAGAGTGCGACAACCTTGCCTTCGATGGTTACCCAGTCACCGGGAATAACATCAGCAATTTTTTTTTGCTCGGCTGCACCGCTGCTCTTGCCACTGCCGCCTGTTGCCATAGCGGGCAGGTTGAACTCTTTGGCGAGTTCATTGTTCACACTCCGTTCTGCTTCTGGTGGCTGGACACCGAACTCGTTGACGAGACGGCGTAGCTTGCCCTCGATCTTCTTTGGATCGACCTCAGTCCCTTTCTGGGAAAACTTTCGGGAGATTCTTTCTGCTGTTTCGGAAAAGTCCATTCATACATCTCCAGTTACTCATCGGCTCTGATCATGGCTATATATTGCGAAGTATGCATTGCGAAAGTGAACAGTCGCGATGCAGAGATTTATGTTTTACCACATTGACTTAATGATACTATGGTTGAAATTACCGCTGACAGTACGATTTATGAACTTTTAAAAGCGAAACCCGAGGCAACTGAAGCACTCTTCAAATTCGGTATGGGGTGTGTCGGATGCGCTATCGCCCGTGGCGAAACAATCCGCGAGGCTGCCGAAGCACATGGCATCCCGCTTGCCGAGCTCCTTTCCGCGCTTGGGATAAAAGAGTAATTATTGAACTTCTTTTTTTAAATTACGCAGGCGTTTCAATTCTGTAAGAGATGCACCGGGGAATTTTATTAGGTAATCTGCAATTTCGGGTTCATGCAGGAGTGTGCACCGGGAACAGTTCCATACTCTTCCGCCACGTGAACTCTCTGCCCACTCCCCGAGATTTTCGTCCCGGCAGGGATAGAAAGGGCAATAGCAGAAGTCGCACCGCTGCCCGGGAAAATGGCAGGGAACGTAGGGGCAATCATCCGGGGACCATTCCACCCAGTGGTCTCCCTGAAAACGACTGAAAATGAAAAATGGGGAATGGGTTGATTGCCCCGGTGCATCATGTCGCCTGATGGCTTCCGGTATTCCGTGAAGTACGGTTTCGCGAACACGTCTGCCGATATCTGTGAGCCTCCCGGCATACCGGTGTTTAACGATACCCTCGCATCCGGCAATAACAGCATCGGTAGGGGTACCGGTCAGAGGGAGATCCATTTCCATGAGTGCCTCGGCTTTTGCCTCCGTGGCGACCATAATGGTTTCGAGCAGTGCTGCATCTTCCATACCCTCACTGCTTGTTACGAAGATGTTAATTGTCCCTGCTGACTCGGGGGGCTCTCTCCGGATGCCTGCGGTGATGAAAACTGTTACAAAATCATACTGGAGCACACAGCACTGCTGAACCGGTACTGCGGTGAGAAGCCCAAAAAAATCATGGCTGATACCGGACCCTGCGGCAATAAATTCCAGTTCCTTTTGGGGGTCCTCATGGCTCCAGCCGGCAGGTACGGTATGGTTGATAAGTGTAGAAACGGAGCGGATTCCCCCGGAGATACCGGTGCTCGCTGCGCGGAAAGTTCCACGGATGAACAGGGTATTGTTTTGAATAAAATATCTCATCGGAATTCCACTTAAACAATAATGTGGGGGTATCTTTAAAAACCTCCGTTATTTCATGTGGTTAGTTATTGATCTCATGCACCCTTAAAATAAAAAACCCGGTCCGATGTGATTTGACCGAATAAAAATCGATGGGTGACAAGTATCTTATATTCCGGTTTTCAGGCATTTTCTCCGACGAGCGATAGCATGTATCATTGTCGTCATTCATTGAGGTATTCTGGAGTTACTGGTTGGAAATATCCTGCAGCTTGCACGTTATCTCTTGCTGGTTTCAGATCAGGAGATATCCTGGACAATACCGTTGATGAACACCAGATTTTTATTCTCATCAAATTCTGCAAGAGCCGTAACACTGACTGAGATTGGAGAATTATCCCGTTTTTTCAGGTGAACAATAAAATTTTTTACAAACCCGCTTTTCCGTAATTCATCGATCAGTTCTTTCCTTCCGTCAGGCTTTTGGAAAACATCTACAATATTGATCCCCTGGAGATCCGATACGGAAGGATACCCGAGAATTTGCAGAAGTGCCGTGTTTCCCCATACAAACCTCCCCCGGGGATCACCAGTACTCCGGTAGAAACCAACTTTGAGATCTTCAACCAGCGTGCGGTACTTGTCTTCATGTTCGCGCATATGCTGTTCGATTTTTTCCTGCGAAATGTCACGAATAATAACAGAATCTCCTGCAATTGCATTCGCCTCTCCTTTAATCGGACAGATGGTGATCAGGGCATAGATTTCAGTATTATTCTTAGTAATCATTCTTAATTCGCGTCTCTGGATACAATCCCCCTGCAAAATGCCTTTCAGGAGAGCATCGATATCCCCGTAGTGTATCTCATCTGCGAGCATTGTGAAAAGCTTTCCGTTCACTTCCTCCTCTGAATACCCATAAAGCCGTTCTGCTGCAGGATTCCACGAAACGATCCTGCCTTCAGGAGTTGTCCCTATTATTGCCTCACCTGAAGATCTGACCAGTCCCCGGTATTTTGCTTCGCTTATCTCCAGCATTTCCTGGTATTTTTTCTGGGCAGTAATATCCTCAATAATGAAGGTGAAACCATGAGTGCCGTCCTCAAAAGCTGTTGGAACCCGTTTGATCCGGAAATGATATTTTTCCCCACGGATGGTAAAGTTTTTTTCTGTAATGAACTCAGACATTATTGTTTTATCTTTTCTCTCGGTGTCTACCGGAAGATCATGAATGAATGGCTCATGAATCTCATCGATCCGCTTGCCTACAATGTCTTCTTTGGTCTCGTTTAAGAGATGGGGAACCGGTTCATTAACCTGAAGGATCTTCCGATCGCGATCAACCATGATGACAAGATCCGATGAAAACTCAAGTATAGCTGAAACAGGAACCATTCTGGCAATATAATAGACTTTGGCGGCTCCGACAATCTGCATCTCCACATGGCCTGATATCAGGAGCATATCAAGATATTTTGCCACCAGATTTCTGTTCATTTTTACCTGAGTTTTTATATCTGATATGGTCATTCCCCTTGGGTGCCATTTGAGGATCTGCTTGATGCGGTTAATCCTCTCTTGATCGAGAACTGCCATAGTAATTACCTGAGCATCAGGTATAGTAGATATATTTTCTCATTATAAAGAATGTGGAATAAAATGCTACGGAATCCCTGAACGACCCGAGACTTTGGAAAATCTGAATTTTTGAGGTAATTCTTCCATTTTTAATAAGACACAACTTGGATAATGAGAAGATCTGCAAGGCAGATATCCATGCGGATAATAGTTGCATAATCAACAGCAATCCAGGTGTGCAAATTCTTATTTTTATTGCCGGATTTACGATCATTTGCCGATGGCACGATAACGGATGCCCGGCAACGGGAGGAAAAAAATGGCAGCACAAAATAACGGAATTCCGCTGGAGGCTCAGTACCTGCTACCGGCGTGCACAGGACATGTCGATGGAAGGAAAGAAAGAAGATGCCCTGAGATACCTGAAAATGGCTGTGTTTATAGCACCCCGCTTCTGCAAGGCATATAATTCGATGGGAAACTTTCTTGATGAGCTGGGACAGTATGAAGATGCCATCAGGAAATACGATAAAGTCCTTGATATCGATCCTCTCCATGCAGAGGCACGGTTCAAACGGAATCTGGTTATAGAGAAGCTAAAGCAGCGTGAAGCAATGAAATGGGATACCGGTAAACAGAAGGTTCTGGAAAAAGAACCCGATGATCACAGGACCGGCATATGCTCTGGCATCACACAGAATGGTGAATTTCCTTTCATGTTGATGCGTATCGGGTTGAATTGTTAAGATCTCTATTTTATTACCGATAAGAAAAATTACCGAAAAAAGAATATTTATTTAAGCGATTGAATAACGCACCCGGTCTTTGAGTTCCTGCTGTTTGCTGGCGTTCCAGCCTGAGACATCCTGCAGGTAGCCGGTTACCCTGCTGATCTGGGTGACATCGTGAGATCCGCACTCCGGGCAGACTGCTTTCCCGCATAACGGGCAGTACTCAATACCCGATACTATCTCGTGAGTGCAGTGGCAGTGGTCAAGCGGGCACATGACTTCAAGATGCGTCTCTCCGCATTTCGGGCACGGGTTTTCGTTAACGATAAGATGACAGGTATAGCACTTGTATTTACGCTCCTTTTCCGGAATATCGTCCGTTCTCTTATATTTTTGAGCGAGTATTCGTTGTTCTGCAGTCCAATCCATACTATAACATCGCATATGTCCTTAATAAATATTTAGAACCTTTTAGTTCAATGAACCGGCAATATCTGGATAAACAACCGCGCAGATCCGGATCCGGCCGCAATATGGAGTTTTTAAAAATTTGTCAGGTTGTCCGGATACGCGCAAATGACTTGGCCGCGGCACCCGGCTTTTCCGACTCATATATTGCCCGGCCCACAATTATTCCATCCACAAGTCCTGCAACAGTATCAGCATCGCCCCCCTGGGCTCCGATCCCTGGTGAAAGTATCTTACGGTTGCCAACAATGTTTCGCAATGCTTTTACCCTTTCCGGGCGGGTAGCCGGGGCGATGATACCATCTGCCCCGCATTCGATTGCAAGATGTGCGATATGTTCGGCAGTCCCGGCATGAAAGAATTCGGTTGCTCCCGGGTGGCTCATCTCTGCAACTACAAAACATGCACCTCCGTAATCAGATGAGGTGTCTACGCATGCCTGCACCGCGTCTTTTCCCGTGAAACCATGGCAGATGATCGATGAGAACCCTGCGTCAAAAACCTGTTCTGCAATCAGCCGGTTCGTGTTCGGGATGTCAGCGACTTTGAAATCGGCAATAAGCGGGAGGTCCTCGACCTCGAGTTCCTCTGCTATGGAGAGCCCGCATGACAGGATTAGCGGATAACCAAGTTTTATTGCATCAAGGTACGGCGCACATTCGTGTGCAATTTCACGTGCCTTCTTCTCTTCTGTAACATCCAGTGCAAGGATCAGTTCAGTCATGGTGTATCCGCTCCATGACCGCTGCAATAAGAACCGGCAGGGTGATTGTCGCATCGCCATAGACAGTAACTGCCTGAGCGGCCTCCGTTATCTTTCCCCATGAACGGGCTTCATCAAGAGTTGCACCCGAGAGCCCGCCGAGATCAGGTCGGTCTCCGGTGAGCTGCACCGCATAGTCAAAACCGTTAGGGGTCATGAGCATGCTCTGGAGGATGAAGTTTTTCGGCACTCCCCCGCCAACCAGGAATGCCCCGGCTTTTTTTGTCGTAAAGCATCTGTCCATGAGTGATGGCATATCAGCAAATGCATCGACAGTTACCCGATTGGTCTGGGAAAAGAGCCAGTACCTGCAGCCCAATCATGGAATCCTGTACCGCAGGACAATAGACCGGCACCTGATTTTTCGCAGCAGTGTGGAGAATGCCGGAGCTCAGGTTTTCGCCAAGGTGGTTCAGGAGCCCGGATATTGACACGGTGCTTCCGGGTTCGAGCCTGCCGAACATGTTCTGCATGAATTCCTCGAACTGCTCGAAAGCTTCGTTGGGAAGGTACACGTCATAGATACGGTTAATCTCGTCATGACGCAGTTCGATATCATTGCAGAACGCTGTGCCGTGAAAGTGTCTGCAGCCGATCGCCTCGATAATATCATGCGTGAGGTTCGCACCGGTTGATACGAGGACATCGATATGCCCGTTTTTCACCAGATCTGAGACAATCCCGCCCATGCCGGCCGGGACCATCGCGCCAGCGAGACCGAAAAATTTCGTTGTTTCAGGATCCAGCAGCATCTGATGATAAATATCAGCGGCGCGAGACAAAGATCCCCCATTGTACGCCCCGGCCTTCCCCATCGCCATGACCAGTTCGTTCACGGTCATCTTCGGTTTCAGGTGAATCTGGGTAACTGGTTCATCGCACTGTTTTGCCATTGTTTCCCCTCCCGGTTATTGCTTGGATATTGGTTTGCTATGATGATAACGTTCTTCTTCATGGTTCCTGGAATTGCCAGGAGTTGTGCTGATGCCCGCGGTCAGGGGGAAGAAGCCATCGGGCTGGAGTAGCGGGGAAGTGATGATTGGTTCTAATCGGGGAACCGTGTCTCATTTTTCTATTGAATGGATTCTGGTGTAAATAATAGAAAGATAGATGCTGGTACGCCTGCTTAACTACCATAACGAAAGATGAGTTCGTCTATGACGGTACCACAAGCTATTCATGATCTTGTTGAACGATATGAGTTCAATAGTCCGGTCTATCATAAAGGACAGAAGAACGAGACCGAACTCCGCAGGGAGTTTCTTGATCCATTCTTCCGTGCTCTCGGCTGGGATGTGGATAACAATAAAGGGTATTCAGAGGCCTATAAGGAAGTTGCCCACGAAGATCCAATCCGGATACGGGGACAGACCAAATTTATTGATTATTCGTTCCGGGTCGGCGGAGTGCGAAAGTTCATTCTGGAAGCAAAAAAACCAGCGGTAAAGATTAAGGATGATACAGATGCAGCATTGCAATTGCGCCGCTATGCGTGGAATGCCAGCCTGAAACTCTCAATCCTGACAAATTTCGAAGAGTTTGCTGTCTATGACTGCAATGTACCGATCAGGAAGGAGGATACTGCTGCGACAGCGAGAATTGCGTATTTCCCGTATAAGGAATATGAGCAGCGGTGGGATCGCATTGTTTCTGTTTTTTCCCCGGAAGGCATCCTCAGGGGATCATATGACAAATACGTTGCGACACATGGCGAAAAACATGGCACTGCGGGTGTAGATGAGAAATTCCTTGAGGATATTGAGAACTGGCGATTGCTGCTTGCCCGGAACATCGCCCTGCGCAATCTTGCACTCTCACAGGAGGATGTCAACACTGCTGTCCAGCTGATCATCGACCGGCTCATTTTTTTACGGATCTGCGAAGACAGGGGGATTGAAAAATACGAAACCCTCCGTGCAGTTTCAGACGGAGAAACAATCTATTCTCATCTCTGTGACCTTGTTCCAGCTTGCGGATAATAAATACAATTCCGGACTTTTTCACTTCGTGGAAGAGACCGGGCGCGATGAAATGCCGGATACAATCACTCCGTCATTAACCATTGACGATACTGTCCTAAAAAATATTATTCACCGGCTCTATTACCCAGAGAGCCCCTATGAATTTTCCGTTATTCCCGCCGAAATTCTCGGGCAGGTGTACGAGCAGTTCCTCGGCAAAGTTATACGGCTTACCGCTGCCCACCGTGCTGATGTGGAGGACAAGCCAGAAGTGCGCAAGGCTGGAGGGGTTTTCTATACACCCTCGTATATCGTGGACTATATCGTGATGAAGACCGTCGGGGAATTCGTGAAGGGCAAGACCCCCCGCGATGTTGCGAAGCTGACGGTTCTTGATCCTGCGTGCGGTTCCGGTTCCTTCCTGCTCGGGGCATATAGGTTCCTGCTCAACTGGCATCGCGACTGGTATATCGAGCATCTTGTGCCGGTGCTTAAAGATCGTCTGCCAGCATCTCCGGAAGTCCGAGCCCTCCTGCCGGATCCGATTGCCCCGGGAAAAGCGGCAAACAAGGAGGGAATGTATGAACTGACCGGTCTACAAGGCTGGCAATAGTGACGGATCAAAGATGCGCAGCGACTGGCGCCTCACGATTGCGGAGCGCAAACGCATTCTCCTAAACAACCTCTACGGGGTGGACATCGACAAGCAGGCTGTAGAAGTGACGAAACTCTCGCTGCTCCTGAAAGTGTTGGAAGAGGAAAGCGAGGAAAATGTGCTCCCGGCAGCTCAAACTTTTTGCAGAACGGGCGTTCCCCTCCCTGCACCAAAATATCCGGTGCGGAAATTCGCTCGTTGCACCGGACTACTTTACGTACAAGCAGGATCACCCATTCAACATGGAAGAGCGCAAGCACGTGAACGCATTTGACTGGCCGCAGGAGTTCCCGCAGGTGATGAAAGCGGGTGGTTTTGATGTCGTGATCGGCAACCCGCCCTACGTCCGGCAGGAGTCGCTCAAAGGACCAGAAGGAGTACTACCAGTCGCGCTACGCTGTTTATCAGGGCACCGCTGATCTCTATGCGTATTTCATCGAGAGGGGGATCTCGCTCCTGCGCCCCGGGCGGGATCTTCTCGTACATTGTTGCGAACAAGTGGATGCGGGCGAACTATGGTAAGCCCCTGCGGAAGTTCCTGCTGACAAAACAGATCGAGGACATCGTGGACTTTGGTGATCTGCCGGTCTTTAAATCTGCGACCACGTACCCTTGCATCATCCGGGTCTCCAATAACAAACCTATACGGGAATTCTGTGTTTCAAAGGTGGAAACACTTGACTTTCCGAGCCTTGATGAATACGTGAAGCAGCACCGGCACCCGATGGATCAGCGTTCACTCACGGATGACGGGTGGACGCTGGGTGATAAGCGGACGGAGAATTTGCTGAAGAAGTTGCAGAGTGTTGGCGGTCCTCTGGAAGAGTACGTGATGGGACAAATATTCTATGGCATCAAGACCGGGCTTAATAAAGCATTCGTGATCGACGAACAGACGAAGAAAAAATTAATTGAAGAAGATCCAAAGAGTGCGGAGATAATCAAACCTTTCGTAGTTGGGAAAGATATTAAAGCGATATGAAGTTCCCGATAATCAAGGAAAATTTCTAATTTTTACTCGTCATGGGATTGATATCAAACAATATCCTGCAATTCTCAACCACCTAAAGCAATTTAAAAATGAGTTAATACCACGACCGAGCGATTGGATTGGTGAAAAGTGGAATGGAAGAAAACCCGGAGCATACGAATGGTATGAAGTGCAAGATACTATTGATTATTTTACTGAATTTGAAAAACCAAAAATAATGTACCCGGATATTGCTCCCAGAGGTACTTCACTCTGGACGTTAACGGTTCATTTTATTGCGGGAATACTGTATATTTCCTTGTAACCGATCAAAAATTTTTACTTGGAATTTTGGACTCAAAATTGATCACATTTTATTATAGCAAAATTGCCGCTCTAATTCGTGGGGGATATCTGAATTTTTCACTCAGAATATCGCAAAACTTCCCATCTATACTATCGACTTCGACAACCCGGATGACAAAGCCCGGCATGATCGCATGGTCAAACTCGTTATCGAAATGCTGGAATTGCACAAACATTTGAGCAATGCAAAGACTGATCAAGAAAAACGTCTTATCACGCAGGAGATCGAGTCGACCGACCGGCAAATCGATTCGCTGGTGTATGGACTCTATGGGCTGACCGCAGATGAGATTGCAGTGGTGGAAGACTCCGTTGGTAAATAATAACTGATTGGTTAGAACAGCCAATTTTCTTCTCTGAACATTCCGAAATGATCTATACAGTCAATGCCAAAATGGGTGCAGACATCCGGGATCTTTTTCATATTATTCTGGTGAAGATTTGGATTACCAATTAATTTTCCTTTTTCATTAGTGACAACGCAAATCCTGTATTTTATCAAGGTTTGTTGTGGTCGTTCCTTCATGGTTAAAGCTAAAGCAACAACGAACGGATCTGCATGGTATAATTTATCAGATTCGGAATCTGCAATCCGGGGAAATTGTTTTAAGATTTCCTGGGTTTTAACGATAAAATCATCATCGAATTCCCTAAATACAAAATCGTGATCAGTTACCCATTGAAGCAGGATATCATAACCTTCGAGAAGTTCTTTTTTTACTTCTACCGGGGCAATCAGTCTCCCGGCAATCGCGAGATCATGTATATGCTCCCATACAGTGGGAAAAATATCAGGTGGGTAACGCCTTTGTAGTTCAATGAGAGAAGATGAATCAATAATATACAAATTTTCGTTCCCGTGCATTCAGACGCTCAAGATTCTGCCCGAAGTTTTTCCAAATTTTTCATTTTAATATCGAGATAATCAAGAGCATCACGGCTTGTGATATATCCCAGATCAGAATTCTTCAGGACCAACGAAACGAAGCGATGCCCTTTTTCATCAAGACACTTTTGATCGAGGAAGATCGCAGGTCCGCTTTTTTGGCACCCTGCCTCTGTTTTTCTTTCAAATGTTCTTTTTTCAGCGCAGCATCTGTTCGTATTTTATCCCGTTCGGTTCTGAACTCGGATGCACTGATATAATCAAGAGTGAGCAACCGCATCAGAGCAGACTCTTTGCTGATCTTAAACCGGTTCGCTATCGACCCAGCAATTCTGGAATAATGCGTTGTCTTACGAAGGGTCTCGATACCCAATTCTTTTTTAAGAAAATCTTCCGGGACTAAAAATGCCCCGGCAAATCGGTTACACCAGTACTCAATCCTTTTAATCTTTTTATTGTCTATTTCTTCGCTGTCCCGGTTGCAAACAGCGGACTCGTTTAAGAGCATGTGCCCGTATTCGTGGAAGAGAGTGAAGATCTTTGCATTGGGCGCATCCGATTCATTGACAACAATTACGAATGGTTCGATATCCGTGAGAGAAAAACCACGTGCATCCTCAACGGGCATTTTTAATTGAAGTACCGTGATATTCTTCTGTTCAAACCAGTCTCTCCAGATTTGAAAGAGTTTGGTTGGCGTGCTTATACTGATCCGATCTACATCTATAGGCAAATCCACTCTTTCTTCGTTGGCGACAATTTCTGGATTATCCTGTGTTGTGCGATTTCTGATTTTAGTATGCACATCAATACTGATATTCTCCATCAGCTCGCGCCGGACTTTCTGCAATCTCCGTGCTTTCCGTATCGCGAGATGAGTCTCCTTTGAAAAGTCACCATTAACACCGGGAAGTTTCCGGAAATCCGGAAGTGATTTTACCTCTTCTGGCGGTTTTGAAAGAAGGAACGCGGCGAGTGGTCGTTTGAATGCTTCAGAAGAGCTTCTCAACTTTTGTCAAAGGTAAAACCGGTTTAGTCTTCCCCTCGCACCAGCTCCGCACATCATCTTCCGGAACCTCGATGCGTTTTGCAATTTCCTTCGCAGGCCATCCGGAAGTACCACACAACCACCGGAATACATCGGGTGCAATCGAAAAAGTGGCTGTCTGAACACCGCTAAATTGCAGGGTGAAAATCCATTGAAATCAGTTCAATTTGAAATATATTTGTTTTAATCAGCATTTTTCATGTCCGTGGACGCCACTTCCCATGCGAAAAAATGACCTCCGTCCGTTTGCCAAAAGGAGCCTTTTACGGGCTTATTTGACTTCATCTACTCCTGATCCCATCAGGGTGATGTCGATCCGGTACGGTGCCTTCTTCCAGTACGTTTCCCGGAAGTGGGTGTTCAGGTAACCTTTCCGCCATATTATACTCAATTTCCGCGGTCGTTTCCGGCAGGATATAGAAACGGCGCCATCCCCGCTCGTTCTGGGTCCGCACCCAGAGCTCACGGAGCACGTTCAGCGGGAGGGGAAGCATACGAAGATCTGCGACATCATCCGGGAATTTGTTCTCGACAATGCAGTCATTGCTGAGCCCGTACCTCACTTTTTTCAGTTTCACAGCAACGACTACAGCCATGCGGTACATCAGTCCATCGAAATGAACCGACGGATCGGTATTCGTGAGCCAGTGGAATCCCATCCGCTCAGCACAGATCCGTGCTTCATCCCGTATGGTTGTTGTCCGTGGTCCTCTGATGATATTCCTCCTGTTTGTATGTACAGGAATCCTTCCCGAATCGTTTTTTGAGGAAAGAATGGTGGAGATGTAGATACGCTTTGTTGTCGAAATGCTTACTCTTCCAACAGGTGGACAAACAATACCGGGTAGATATCAACCGTCCGGCTCGCCCCGGCACAGTGGTCTGGCAAGATGCCTCCGTGCAGTTGGAGGGACTTCATACCACCCTGGTTTTAGCGTGCGGGAAATTGTCTGAAACTCCGGTTCTTTCGCATGGATCCCACACTTTTTGCACTTGTAGCCTTTTCCGGTACCATCACTTGTCATACGCTTGTTACAGGCAGTGCAGAGTGGGGGGCGTGAGGTTATCGGGGTGGCGAGATTCAGGATCCTGATTTTTTCAAGATTGATACTCCCTTTTTTGTAACTCCCGTATACGGTTATTTCGTCGCCCCGCACGAGCTGCCGTATGACCTGCCGGAAATTTTTTGTGGGCTCGTATGCCATACACCGGACGGTATGTTCATCCTCACGGATAGTGAACGACACGTGTCCTCCGATCATCGTCGATGGTGCGTCCGCAACAACGCCCTGGAGCTGGTAGGAGAGCCCATCGTGCAGCGTACCAATCCTGCCGGCAAGGATATGTGCATCTGTTCCCTGGTTGGTCACCCAGATCTGTTCGATCCCCGGTTTCTCTGATTGGACCATCTGCCGGGCAACCATCACCCACGAAGGACTTTCGCCACGGATACCAAACAGTACCGGATCAGGTGTGTGCGGTACGCAGACCACAACATCATTTGCGGTGTCTACCGTGTCCCACGTATGGGGGAACGTGGCTTCTTCTGCTGCAAACAAACTTGCTCGATCAACTTCGCGAGGAGTACCCCATCGTTCCGGTTGACGGTACACAAGGATTTCAGAAGTGCTGTCTGCAAGCACACTTGCGACGGCCGCTGTGGCGCCAATCAGACCGCGCTTGTTTTTGTACCCCCGGTAGTGCGCACCAACTGCTTCAAGGACCCCGATCGCTTCTTCTATCTCGCAGAAGTCGGTGACCGCCTTCCGGTAGAATGCCGGGTCCGGCTGGCAATCAGCAACAACAACGCCGGGATTGGTATTCTCGCAGGAGAGATCAGCCAGCTCTTCCACCGTCGCACACGTAATATTAAACGCCTTCGCGGCATTACCCTCGACAAGAAGTGAAACCGCCGCATTACCGCGTGTCTTCCACGTAACATTCGGGTTGAGGCGGACGAGTCGCGCTTCGTGAACTTTCATGTGTTCGCGGATCAGGCGGCGTGCAAGGACCGCCCCGAGGTAAGTCGTACACATTCCCCGGGGTGAGTCCGTGTCATCAATCCCGATGAGCATATCTATATTAATATATCCTCAGGCTATATCCATTCTTAACGGAAATGTCCCAGGACCGCCAGCTCCAGCTGGTCACCAGTGTAATGATTACTGCAGGTTTCGAGGTCTCCGAACGGTTCTCCATCCGTCCGCGGAGCTTTGACCTCATGGCCCGCAAGAACGGGACGCTGCTTATTGTCAAGGTAGTATCCCACATCGACAGCGTGAGCGAAGATGTGGCATTCGACCTTGAAGTGATCTCGCGCCACCTAGGAGGAGTCCCTCTTATTATTGGTGAGCGCGCCCGTGATGCAGAGCTGGAACGGGGCGCCGTGTATGTCCGGTATGGCATCTACGCGATCAGTCCCTCAACACTCTATGACTATTTTGTGGAGCTGACCCCCCCGCTTGTCTATGCCTCTCCCGGGGGACTGTACGTGAATATCGATGGCGAGGTGCTCCGCGATCTCCGGGAGAAACGCAGTATGTCGCTGGGAGATCTGGGGCAGGTGCTTGGAGTATCACGACGCACTATCAGTAAATATGAGAGCGGTATGGGTACTACCCTGGATGTGGCGATTCGCATTGAGGAATTTTTTAATACCGGTGTCGTAAAATCCATCAACCTGATCCTTCATGAGCCGCCTAAGGTTATGGAGGAGCCGAAGGATGCAGGGCCCGGCAAGCAGAGCCCTATAGAGTTTTTCAGGCAGATCGGGATGCAGCTGCACACGCTTCATGGCGCCCCGTTCCAGGCACTCCTCACCTTTGAGAAGCACACGATTCTCACCGGATACGGTCCCGCAGATAAGGTGATCAAACGCGCAGCTCTTATTGGTAATATTTCCCAGATTGCCAAGAAGCATGCAATGTGTGTCATTACGGATCATTACAAGCAGAAAAAGATTGGAAAAACTCTCGTTATTGGTGAGGACCGCCTTCACCGGATTACGGATGGTTTTGAGCTTCTCGATATGATCGGGGAATGATTCTTTTTAGATAATGTTTATATAGAACCACAAACCAATTTTAGTGCTAAAAGTGGTGATTTTATGTCACAACAACTTGGAGGACAGCAGATACTTATTCTTAAAGAAGGCAGCACCCGTACCCGGGGCCGCGACGCTCAGGGTATGAACATCACCGCCGCAAAGGCAGTGGCAAGTGCAGTCAGGACCACACTCGGTCCAAAGGGCATGGATAAAATGCTCGTCGACACAATCGGCGATGTCGTGATCACAAACGATGGTGTCACTATCCTCAAGGAAATGGACATCGAGCACCCGGCCGCAAAAATGATGGTCGAGGTCGCCAAGACACAGGATGATGAAGTAGGCGATGGTACCACCACCGCAGTCGTCATTGCCGGTGAGCTCCTCAAGAAAGCAGAGGATCTCCTTGAGCAGGACGTTCACCCGACCATCATTGCCGCCGGGTACCGCCAGGCAGCCGAGAAGGCTCAGGCACTCCTGAAGGAAATGGCATTCGATGTGAAAGCAACCGACAAGGTGATGCTGAAAAATATCGCTGGTACCGCAATGACCGGCAAGGGAGCCGAGGCATCCAAGGACAAGCTCTGCGACCTTGTCGTCAAGGCAATCACGATGGTTACCGATGATGACGGCACGGTCGACATCGATAACATCAAAGTCGAGAAGAAGACCGGTGGAAGCATTGAGGACTCAGAGATTGTTGAAGGAGTACTCATTGACAAGGAACGCGTTCACCCCTCGATGCCAAAGAAAGTCACCAATGCAAAGATCCTCCTGCTGAATGCTGCAGTTGAGTTTAAGAAGACGGAAGTTGACGCAGAGATCAACATTACCAGCCCCGACCAGCTCCAGGCGTTCCTTGATGAGGAAGAGCATATGGTCAGAGGTATTGTTGACAAAATCGTTGCAAGTGGCGCAAACGTTCTCTTCTGCCAGAAGGGTATTGACGATATAGCCCAGCACTACCTTGCAAAAGCAGGACTCTTTGCAACCCGCCGTGTCAAAAAGAGCGACATGGAAAAGCTCGCCCGCGCAACCGGTGCCAGCCTCGTCTCCTCGATTGATGCGATCAGCAAGGAAGAACTTGGGAAAGCAGGACTTGTCGAGGAACGCAAAGTTTCCGGCGAAGAGATGACCTTTGTCGAGAAGTGCAAGAACCCAAAGGCGGTATCAATTATCATCAAGGGTGGCACCGAGCACGTAGTCGACGAACTTGAACGTGCAATTCACGATGCACTCCGCGTTGTCGGTGTCGTTGTTGAAGACAAGAAGGTTGTTGCCGGTGGCGGTGCACCAGAGACCGAACTCTCGCTCCGTCTCCGCGAGTACGGTGCAACCGTTGGTGGCAGGGCACAGCTCGCCATCGAAGCGTTTGCATCCGCGCTTGAGATCATCCCGCGCACCCTCGCAGAAAATGCAGGACTGGACCCCATCGATATGCTTGTTGCGATTCGTGCAGCGCACGAAAAGGGCAAGAAGACCCACGGCCTGAATGTATTCGAGGGCAAGGCAGTCGACATGAAGGCAGCCGGCGTTGTCGAGCCGCTTCGCGTCAAGACACAGGCTATCTCATCTGCAGCAGAAGCAGCTGATCATGATCCTGCGTATTGATGATGTCATCGCATCGTCCAAGAGCCATGCACCCGAGGGTGGAATGCCCCCCGGTATGGGTGGCATGGGCGGAATGGGCGGTATGCCCCCCGGAATGGGCGATTACTAATCCAGACATTTTTTTTATTTTCCTGTTTTTCCCTTTCCCGATGTTTTTGCATGGTCCTGATTTTTGTCTCCGATATCCGGAGCTGATACGAACTAAAAATTAAAAAAGAAAAAGAGGGAAGGATTTGGTGTATGTTGTTAACGCAGCCTATACGATAACTGACGATGTCATCTTAATAACAATCGTACCTGTCATGTTAGGGTAACGTGTGTCGCTGATCGTGTAATTCCCCTCTGTCTTCCCGAATGTATAACCATATACCGAACCTGGCATAATATCCCCGGAATTAAAAAACCTGCCATCGGATCCGCTCATTTTTAAGGAATGGGGAACAGCATCATCGTTAATCCACGTGATTCCTGATCCTGGAAGCGCTGTCAGTACCCGGGGAACAAATGAATTATCCCGCATATGAACGGTGGTGACGAGTTTGTTTAACGGTGACTCGGTTCTTGTTGCTGTAGGAAGTACGGTCGTCGCAATCGTTGTTGGCACCATTGTCTGAACAATGGTTACCTCGGTTGTTATCGGGAGGGGTGTTGAAACTGTCATTTCTACGGTCGTTGGTACGGTCGTGACCGGTTCCTGAACAGCCTGCTGGGTACAACCCGTGAATGCAATAAATGCAATCAGGAGAATGGTAAAACCAATAATTTTCTTCATGGAGAATAAATTGGAGTCCCCTTTAATTAAGTTTACTTACCCGCATTGTGATTATTTTGCATCATAAGCGCCAAAATTTTTAGTCACAAGTCGAAATACAAAAAATCAGAGGCTGCACATCTGTTATTCCCCGTGCAGGTATATTTCCCTCCTCCCCCCTATGATAACCTGCAATCCCTGATTTTTGTCACCTGATATCTTTGCTCCCGGATGCACAAAGGTAGGGCAATGCAGGATACCGTGCAACAGATTAAAGAACCCTGACACCTCCACTATTTTTCATGAGCGAAAAGTTCATTTTCACAAAATTCCGGACAAACTGCTACCATTGCAGGCAGGTCGCAGATCAGATCATCAAAGCGGTTCCCTACAAGGCGGAAGTGGAGTGTGACAACTGCGGCGCGACCCGGGTCTTTATTCCCCGCATTGAAGATGTCACTCAGCCAGGGACCTTCACAAAAATCGGGTGTTACGACCTCTGGACTATTGCAGAAACAGCCGAATGCAGGAACTGCCACGTAACCGGCCTCCACGATGTAACTATTGGCTGCCGGGATTTCACGGTCCGCTGCCGGAACTGCGGGTTTACCCATTTCTATAAATTCGACCTCGAGTATATAGCAAAAGACGAACTCAAGGTATAGCAGGAAATTCCTCTATTTTTCTGATGTCTTTTGCGTGTGATTCCCTGTCAGGAAAAACATTGGGTATTTTTGTGCCTGTCCTAGCCGGTTATGGTAAGAACACGACGCTTTTTGGGATCTTTTATCGAGTCATGGGTCCGTTTCTCGTAGTTTTTTAAAATCTCCTTCAGCTCAGACCGGAGTTCAGGGTTTTTTATCAGAAAAATGAACATAACCGTGGTGTCTGCAATGATAAGGGGGGATATGCCGATTAACCGGGATATGGCTGCTGCTTTGGATTGGGGATCACTGCCCCCCAGAACCCGGTTTCGCTGGAAATGCTGGTAGATCATCAGGACAGATTCGTTATCGAGCCGATCCCAGAATTCTTTCAGCTCGGCAAACGAGAGGTGTTTTGCAGTATAATTGTTTTCCTTGACACCGGTATCAGGGTCGATAAAGAGCAGACATGCCTGGGGGAAATGTTCAAAAATACCGGAAAAATATACAGACCGGGTCTGCTGGGAAAAGGTCTCATCCTTCTCGATCCGTACCCGCACTTTTTTTACCCCGATGCTCCCCTTGAGATCTTTGAAATACTGTCTGAGGGTCGTGTAATAATTATCTACATCTTCTTTTGTGCGAAAGCGCCGGAAACATTCGATCAGGTTTTTATTCCTGCATCCCGTATTGCCCCGGAAACGGGGATAATATGAGGTTAGCATGGGAACGATGACCAGCCGGTCGATTTTTCCATGAAAATTTTTGAGTATATCGGTTATGAGATCGTATTTAAACAGGTCTTTGGAGTCCCCAAAAAATTTAACATTCATCTGTACCCCTCATACGGGGATATATCCTTGGCAGATAAAAAAAGGTTGCGGGTAAGGTAAGCTGCCTATTTTTCTTCCCGTACCATTTCAATTGCTTTTTTCGGGCATTCATTGGCGCAGATACCGCACCCCTTGCAGAAGTCAAGGTCAACATTGAGATCGGCATCTATTGCGCAGTCCGGGCAATACATTTCACAAAGCCCGCACCGGTTGCACTTTTCTTTATCAACGACAGGTTTGAAGACACGCCAGGTTCCGGTCTTTCCCGCTGCACCTTCGGTTGGTCTGCTCATTGCGAGGCGTTCACGAACCTTACTCATGGGCTCATCTCCGTGTATGCAGATTCAGCTGCCTTGACATTGCGCTCATCAGCAAACATCTCACGGATTGATTTTTTTGCCGAATCAACTGAAATAATTCCCATTTTTGCCAGCGCCCCGAGTACCGGAGTGTTCAGGATAGGACTTCCCGCAACCACAAGTTTTTCTTTCAGTGCGATGCCGGTCAGGTCCACATGGCTTGAGGAAAATCCGGCAAATTCTTTATTCTGGGAGCTGTTAATCAGAACCTTACCGCCTTTTTTTAATCCCTGCAGCACATCAACGACATCCATTACACTCGCATCGAGCACAATAACCATATCCGGTTTTTTTATCTGGCTGTAGATCTTAATCGGGTGATCATCGATCCTGACAAACGATACAATCGGTGCACCCCTGCGTTCTGCCCCATAAAACGGGCACGCGGTTGCATACTTTCCGTCATGAATTGCTGAGAGTGCCAGGAGCCGTGCTGCAGTAACGCCGCCCTGCCCGCCCCGGGAATGGATGCGGATCTCATACATGGTCATTCACCCCGAACCAGAACTCTTCTCCGATACGACGGGTACGGATGAAATTCGCAATATCTTCATATGTGACTTCCTGGCCACCGAGGCCGGCAATCACGCTGTACACCTCAGTCTTCTGCTGAGCCTCAATGGACCTTGCGAGTATGCCCCCGAAGCCAAATGAATAGTCACGGTCGATTACGACAATGTCCTTTCCTTTAATGTTGAGTTTCGGGAACGGGCGTAACCACCGGAGCCGCATCGAGCCTGCTTTTATACCCTCCTTCCTGAGGGTATCGACAGCGACTTCAGCTTCCTTACCAAGGGTGCCCATTGATACAACGACCACATCTGCATCTTCACACTGGTAGTCCTCGGTGAATCCATACTTTCTGCCAAAACGCTTTGCGAAGTCCTTTTCGGTTGCCTCGATTACTTTTACCGAATCACGCATCGAGCGTTCGATGTCCCAGCGGAATTTAAAATGCTGGTCAGGGCCGGTAAGCCCTCCATAGCCCATGGGATGCTTCGGATCAATTGCATGGGGAAGGTGCATCGGCGGGATAAAATCACCGGTTTCTACGGTATCAAGCGGCTGCATAATATGGCTTAACGTGAAACCGTCAAGATTTACCATCACTGGCAGCAGCACGTCATTGTGCTCGGCAATACGGAATGCCATCAGTATAGTATCGTACGCTTCCTGCACTGAACTTACAAATACCTGGAGCCACCCCGTGTCACGCTCCTGCATCGCATCAGTGTGCTCAGCCCAGATATTCCAGCCTGGACCGAGGGACCGGTTTACATTTGCCATCACGATGGGGAGGCGTGCACCTGCAGCCCAGTTCGTCATTTCATGCATGTATAAAAGCCCGTGGGAGCTTGTCGCGGTGAATGTCCTGACACCGGTAATACTTGCTCCGATACATGCTGCCATTGCGGAGTGTTCGCTCTCTACCGGAATGTACCGGCTTTTCAGTTCACCGGTGGAAACGAATTCTGCGATCTGTTCGACAATCTCTGTCTGCGGGGTAATCGGATAGGCGGCGACAACTGCCGGCTGTACCTGTTTTACTGCCTCAGCGACGGCTTTGTTGCCGGTTGCAATCTTTTTCATGCTTCCGCCTCCTCAGCTAACAGTTTCTTTATGTTCTTTGCCAGATGCTGCCGGAGCATTTCAACAGTCTTTGCATCAATGCCCTTGAACCGGCCCTGTGGTGCAAGATACTCTTCGAGAGGAATGGGTTTTTTTATTGCGGCTTTTGACTGCGGGTTGATGGTAATTTTTCCGTATTCGCGCTCGTAGAGAATCCACATACCGGATTTTACTGCAAGCTTGCCCATCTCGACTGTTTTTTCCGTTGAAAACCGCCATCCCGGAGGACAGGGTGCGAGAATGTGAATGAATGAAGGTCCCCGGAAGGTAAGCGCCTTCTGCACTTTTTTGAAAAGATCCTGGGGATATGCGGCGCAGGCGGTGGCCATATAGGGAGGGCTGTGAGCAGCGATTATTGCATCGATGTCTTTTTTCGCATCGGTCTTTCCGGCGGGAGTCGTTGTTGTTTTGGCTCCCATCGGTGTTCCCCCTGACCGCTGCATACCCGTATTGCCATATGCTTCATTATCGTAGCAGATATACAGGAAATCAGTTCCCCGCTCGAATGCACCGGACATCGCCTGGATTCCGATATCAAGGGTCCCGCCATCACCGGCATATACAATCACATTTGTCTTTTTTCCGGTGGCACGGAATGCATTCGACATACCTGATGCACAGGCAGCGGCAGCACCAAAGGCGATGTTGTAGACCGGTATATTGAACGCAGTGTTCGGGTAGATGCCCTGTATGACGCTGGTACAGCAGGCCGGAACGACAAGAACCGTATCCGGTCCTGCTGCTTTGAGCACATACCGGAGAGCGAGCGAATCGCCGCAGCCGGCGCATGCAGAGGTGCACTTCAGTATATATTCTTCTTTGGGAATTTCTGGGATGGTATCCAACTCCTTGCAGTAGTTTGAAACAGATAGGTAAACGCTCTAAAGAGATCGCGGAACTATCTGTACGTTTCGGCATGAACAGACAAAAAGGTTTCATGCACCATTAAGGACACAGAGTGCACGACCCCGCATCAATTTATGAAATGTACACGATCCGTCCCTCAACCCGGCGGGAAAGATTCGGATGTATGCGGAGATACTCCTCGAGCACCGCAGTTGTTGATGTCGCTACCGTTTTAAAAGGTCCGCCTGCAACAAGCTCCTCGTGAGTTATGTCAAGGTTCTTTGTACAGTTGTCGACATGGTAGCCAATCAAGCCGATAGTGTATTGAGCGGCATCGTCAACAGGTTCTCCTTTCAACGTAAGTGACTCCAGAGTTTTTGTACGATCATTGTAAACAGCACGGACACCTGCACTAACCTGGTAGCATTCCCCTTCGCCCATCCGGTTTTCCGGCCGCATAATATGGGCAAAGATCCGCTTTATCCGGTTACCGTTGACGGTGAAGCGTTTAAGGGAATCTTCAAAGGGAAAACACTCCCGCAAGGTGCCAAGCTTGACCGCCGGTCCGAGTTCTGCCGACCTGATCGCTCCCGATCCCATAAGCATAATATCGCATTGTGCCACTTCCCGGAGGATATCAGAAACAAGGTTTCCCAACGATGTTTCCTGTTCGCGGCATGGATGGGTGAGCGGTATGGTAAATTTTGTTATCAGTGCATTGTATTTCCGGTCGACATCCTGTTTGTATGAATGGATGTACTCCAGTAATTTCAGATCCGGTTTTGCAGATTTTTCTGAAATTTCTATAAGGTGCCAGGAAAAGTCTACGATTCTGTTTGTGTCATCGTCCACGATAATATCAAATCTGCCGATCTGATCTGTGCCAACCCCGGCCTGCGCGATCAGGATGTTGTTTTCTATGACGGGTTGCTCGAGAATGGTGTGGGAATGTCCACCGATTATCATATCGACACCCCATACAGGATCAAGTATTTTTGCCAGTTCGCGGTCTGAGTCAAATCCGATATGAGTGAGGAGGATAGTCAGATCAATGTCATCATTCCGGAAAACATCACAGATCCTCCCGACTTCACGGCTTGCCTCTTCAATGGAGATGAAACTCCCAATCATTGAGTCACGGGAAATCGTGTCCATAACTTTTTCGGTAATGATGCCAATAAAGAGAATATCAAGGCCGGCTTTTTTTATCACGAGATGCGGCATCATCAATCGTTTAAAGTATTTTTTTATGTACAGGTTTGCATTTACTATAGGAAAATTCGCCATCTTTTCGAGAAACAACAGGTGCTCAAGACCGTAATCGAGTTCATGATTGCCCAGTGACACGATATCCGGGGCAAGGTAGTTCATAATCTCAATTGTGGAAATGCCCTTGTATTCAGTATCAATAAGCGATCCCTGAACCATATCGCCGGCGATTACATAGAGGACATTCTCCTCCTCCCCCCTAACCTTATTTACATATCCCGACAGGAGTGCAAGTCCCCCTATTAAACATCCCGCCTCCCCACAAGCTTCAGCCAGGAAGTCGCCATGCATATCATTCGAATGCAGAATCGTGAATTTCTGCGTGTGCATAATCACAGGATCGAGCTGCAAAAGAATTATGCATTGTGTTTTTATCGCCATTGTCAGGAATAAGTGCAACACTTTCACCCCACCCGGCAGGGTTTTTAAATGAATATTATTTCAACAAGGTATGTGGGGAGGATGAAAACCCTCAAAAAATCAGGTGCCGAACCCCCTGTTCTCCTCCCGACCTCTCAAAACCCTTGAAAAAACCAAAACAATTCCTCTTTTCTTTTTGTTTTCCGCTATTGCGTCGGAATACGCTGTCACATATCATAATATATTTTAGGATCATTTTTCTAATGTCTGCTATGTCACTTCGCTCGCTCAATCTTCCGGGGATTGGAACAAAATATGAATTTCAGACCGATAAAGGTGATACGGTTGCAATTTTTTTCACAAAAACCGGTACCATCCAGATGTATACCCTCCAGAAAGGCTGCAATACACCAAGCGCTGCGGAGATGACTCCTGTCGAAGCGCGAAGGCTGGGCAATATCCTCACCGGTGCGATTATTGAGGCGGACCAGGAAAGTGTTGAAATTGCGTTTTCGGCGCTCGCCGATCTTCGGGTCACCATCCATTCGTTCCTCATCCCAAAATCTATTGCCGGAAGAACATTGGAAGACCTTCAGATCCGGGCAAAGACCGGGGCAACTGTAATTGCAGTCTGCCGGCATGACATGAACATAATCAATCCGGCACCTTCATTTGTATTTGAAACCGGAGATGCGGCACTGGTTATCGGAGAGAGCGACCAGATAAAAATGTTTGAGCGGGAAATCATGGTGGATTGATGGAAGGGATCGTCCTCGCACTCTTTCTCTGCCTGGTACTGGCGCTCATCACCAAGTACCTGTCGGTTCCTGTCATACCCTTCTATATCCTTGCAGGGATAGTGCTGGGTAAAGCCGGGCTTGGCCTGGTGGCTGCAGATGAGATTAGTCGCTTCTTCTCAGATATGGGACTGATATTTTTGCTGTTCTTCATGGGTCTTGGACTGAAACCCGAGCGGATAGCAGCGAACCGGTCCGCAGTCCTCACCAGCGGGATCATCGATCTGAATGTCAATATGATTATAGGTTTTGTCGCAGCATACCTGCTGGGATTCTCTCTCATTGAGTCGCTCATTGTAGCATCTGCATTTTATATTTCAAGCACCGCGATGGCCCTCACATCGCTCATTGAAAACCGGAAGCTGATGCTCCGTGAATCCGAAACGGTCATCTGGCTGATGGTTTTTGAAGATATCATTCTTATCATCTTTCTCGCACTCATCTCGGCGGGCAACCAGAACCTGATCATCTTCCTTGTCAAGATCCTCGGAGTTCTTGGAGTGCTCTATATACTCGCCCATTACGGTAAAGAATTCCTTATCTCGATTCTTGACCGGGATGACGAGCTTCCGATCCTTTTCACCTTTGCTGCTGTTCTCACCACCGCATCATTCTCGATGTACCTGGGAATACCGGAATCCATGATGGTGATTGCACTGGGTGTCGCGTTCGCAACCACGGACCCGGATGCATTCGAGCAGCACGCACGCCCGTTCAAAGACGTTTTTCTGGTGGTATTTTTCGTTTTTTTCGGTGTCACTATCGATTTTTCAGGTGGCGTGAACTGGTACATGATCACGGTTATCTGCCTTCTTGCCATACTGAGCAAGCTCATTTCCGGCGTCCTTACCGGGATATTTATTCATAGATCAGCGCTATCCGGTCTGGAAATCTGGGGAAATACAATCGGAAGGGGGGAATTTTCGATTGCCATTGCCGTCCTGTATGGCTCTCCTCTTGTCGGGACGACGATAGCAGCAATGGTTATCGTGACATCCATTATTGGATCTTTTACTGCAAAATACAGCACTTCGCTGAGAAGATGGATTATGCACCTGGGAAGGAAAAAATCCCACCCCTACCGGGTGCATTCAGACCGTTGATTTTTATTCGATCAGCAGCAGCCCGATCGAGTGGATATCGGGATGTATGATCTTGCCGTACTCCATATCCTTACAGGGGATTGTTTCCAGTTCCCACCCGACATTTTTTGCGGTTGCGAACACGTCTATGCCCGCCGCCTCCATGCTTGGACGTACCATATCCATGTGCCTGCATTTCCGCCGCATGCTCTCGTCTACAATCCCTGTGGCTTCTTCAGCAACGCAGTGCTGGTGTTCACAATATATACAGGGATAGCCGCCAAACCCGAATGCCTTATAAAAACCATCATAAAAAGCAGTTTTTTCGAGCATGTGGATTGTTCCGTTTACCCAGAGTATCAGGTCCCTGAACCAGTCATGGAAGTCATCCGGGATGTCTTCGGGGCCAAACGTACCCCGTCCTGGTACCCCATCGAACCGGAACAGTATCCCGGTAGAGTACTCGTCAACCATCCTGCGGGTCTCATCGGGAGACGGTGCATAGGGAGGACATCCGAAATGCTTGCCGTACCCCTTGCAGCCATACCGGCACTTGAACCGGACCCATTGCGAAATAACAATTTTTTCCGGTGAAATAATCCGGGCGTCCACACTCCTTCCATGTGCTATCCCAGCGAGTTTATCAATCTCTGCGGTGCTTTCCCTGACCGTATGAATCACCTGTAGAGAATGGATGAGAACGCGAATCGATAAAGGTTTGTAATCCGGAGAAATTGTGCTTAAAAGTGCATCAGAAAGGAATATCCGGAGAAAATTTTCCTGTGTCTCTCTCCCTGACGCTGGCGCCTCGATCTGCCTGTTCTCAAACAGGAAGTGAATGCAGGGTAAAGGAGCGGTCGGGTTTTTCCTCAGGCATCATCATTTTTTCCCCGCACTTCAATGATCCGCTGCACAACGAACCGGGAACTGCAGAGGTCTTCATCAGCGTACTTCCCGATGCGGACAATCTCCGGTGTCATCCCGCGTTCAGCGAGCTGCTGGCGCAGTTTTGTCTCATCGAAATGCTGGTTGAATCCTATGGTTATTATGTCTGGCTGGATCTCCTGTATCGGGCGGAACATATCTGTCTTATTGCCAAGGACTGCATGAGACACGGGTTTAAGGGCGGCAACCATCTGGAGACGGTGCTCTTCAGGAATGATCGGACGGGGTTTGTGTTTGACATTGGCGTCCCGTGCAACAATTACCCAGAGTTCGTCACCCAGTTTTTTTGATTCCTCAAGGTAGTAGATGTGACCCGGGTGCAGGATGTCAAACGTCCCGGTGGCAACAACCCTGCGGACGCTCATGCGATCACCTCAATAGTGCACGGCACTCCATCGGCAGAAAAACACTGCCAGTCGCCACTGCGGTACGGGTAGCCGATGATGAGGTGGAACCGCCCGGCCCTCGGGAAGAAATGCACATCCGCATCTGACGGCCGGAGCACACCGTTTGGGTGGCTGTGAGCACTGCCCGCAAGGTGGATGTCAAGCGGCATCATGTCAAAAAATACCGAGGCAGAATTTTCTCCGGTGATGGTACCTGGGACCATGTTCAGCTCGTCGATAACCCCGTTATTTTCCCGGAGAAGTGCCACAAACTCGTTGGGGTGTGAGTCCCGCCCCAGTTCAAGGAGCAGCCTGAGAAGATCATTTTTGATTCCGCGGATGTTCATGGTTGAGAACCTGGCACGCTACACGGGCGTTGTACCGATTATATGAGTGCTGCTTGTCAAAAAATGCTCGGAAAAAATAAAGGAAAAATCCGGATTACGATTCAATCTTTGCAAGCCCCTCACTCAGGTCCTGCGAGAGATCGACTCCGGTAAATGCGCCGCTGGTCGGAAGCGTCATCTCAAATACCGGCGTGATGTCATACTCTACCGTGGCGTTTGCCGGTACCTCAAAATCGAGGATGTGACCCCCGGTATGCCGGTCATCGCTGAGGAAATGGAGATGGTAGCCGGCGACATTGAGTCCTTTGAAAAAGACCGGGGTATAGAACCCGACTACGGTGCCGGTGGGATCAGAATATGTGTAAACCGACTGGTGCTTTGCTGCGTCCGTGAGCGTGGGATAGGGCTTCTGCTGTGCAGGTATCGCCCGCACCTTCATGGAGGGAAATGTGCCATGCATCCGTACCGCGTAGATCATGTTCTGCGAGGGTAAACGGGTGCTCATATCTGTCGAGAACAAAGAGAAGTTCATGGGCCGGCTGGTTGTTACCCTGATGTCAGGTTCGAAGTATGTGACCGTGGCAAAAGGTGTGGTGGCGTTATCCGGGACCACATATATCACACCGTCAGCTTTTGCCTGGTATACAATTCCACCGAACACGATCATCTCGCCGTCGAGTGCATTGAACGTACCGATCCCAAAGTCCCCGTGCTTTTTTGTTTCCCCGACCGGCTGGACGCCGTCATACACTCCCTGCATCAATGCATCGATTGTTGATACCTGATAGAGGGTCTCGCGATCTTCAGGTACTACAGAAGCGGCGGGCAATCTGGAAAAACTGGTATAAATTGCTGCACCGGCAAAGACGAGTACTATTGCAAGACCTACGCCAAGGAAAAATTTTGCGTCCATGACCCACTGCCGGGGAATTATTTCCTGCCGGTCACTTTGATGACGTGGTACCCGAACTGCGTCTTGACCGGGCCGACAACCTTTCCGGCATCGTTTTCGAATGCAACTTTCTCAAATTCCGGGACCATCTGTCCTTTGCCAAACCAGCCGAGGTCTCCCCCGTTCTTTTTTGATGGGCATGATGAGAAGCGCTTTGCAACTACAGCGAATTCTTCGCCATCGGCAAGTCGTTTGAGGATATTGTTTGCCTCGTTTTCGGTCTTGACAAGGATATGTGATGCACGTGCCTGTATAGCCATATATAGAATTTAGGGGGATGGAATAAAAGAGTTCATGAAGAGGAAAACATCTTTTTTTTTTAAATAATACACAACGGACTGTGTGTTTTTGCCAGCGACCAGGGAGCCCGATCCAGGTGATATGTATACATTTTTTTACGATAGCCTCCCGGATGGGAGGACGGGCTCCAGACCAAGGACCCATGAACATCGCCCAGGCGATCCACTTGTAGCGAAGCGTCACTCTTATCATTTTTGCGATTTTTCACAGTGGACGATGTGTTTTTTTTCACTGCTCAGAAAAATTAAATCATGACGCTCCTGGTTGGGTTTTGGTTTTACCTTCGCTCCCACCGCTTGAGCCTCAACCGATATTTTAATTACTTATCATAAGGTCAACCAGATAAAAAAATCGGGCTCAAGGGAATGCACCCCGTGGGCTGCCTCGCCTTATTGGGGAGAGTGGGGGTCACCTTCGTATTCTTGTAATTCAACGAAAAGATGAACAAAATCAGGTTTTCTTCAGAGCCTGTATTTTTCTGCCCGAATCTTCTCCGATCAGAGAAAAATCTGTTTTTTTACCGGGCGCTTTTTTTAAAACTCCCCGTCCTGCTCGAAACCCCGCCCGTACCGGATCGCAGAGCTCAGCCTTGTATAACTCCCGCCCGAGATACCCGGCATGATCGAGGAGCGAGACATCTTTGTGGGACAGGATTGTGTGCAGGACGTCCTGCCAGCGCTTCCCCCTGATTGCCCTGCCGTGGATCACCGCCACGATCTGGTCGCCTTCAATCCCGATACGGAAGTTACCTTTGGGATCGTATTCAATCTTGTCCGGCATCACGATAGCGGGGATGGTGGTATCGTATTCAAGTGGCGGCTCGCGGCGCCGGCGTTTCTCCTTGAGCACCAGCAGGTCGATGCCAAGGTCCTTGGGATACGGGCGGTCTCCGGCAAGTGCCATCATCTCTGTTGCCCGTCGCATCTCCCTTACAGATCCGGTTGTCTTATCGGAATGCTCGCTGGTGAAGATTACCGCCGCACCTACCTCCATTGCCATACCCGCCAGAAGCGCATTCACCCCGACCGAATCGGCATCGATCAGTTCGGTGACATTGCCCGCACCGAAAAAAAGCGGATATGCTGATTTTTTAAAATTTTTCAAAGAAGCAACAAGACCCGATCCGACCGGCTGGAGCAGTGGATCGGCAATAATGCAGGCAATTTTTGCTTTTTTTGCCAGCGCAATATTCTTTGCAAGCGTGCTCTCGCCAGGTACTACTACTGCAGCAGCACCGGCTTCTGCTATCTCCTCTCCCACCTCCGGGATATTTTGCTCCTGAAGACTGAGTACCAAATCCGCCCGGCAAAGTGCAGCCCGTATCAGCTCAGGTTCCTGGGTATCCACTGCAAGCATGCCGTCTGTTCCATCCAGTTGTGAAAAAACCCGCATAACATCTGCCGGTACAGCATCAAACCCAAAACCGAGGTCAACAATATCAGCGCCTGCTGCAAAATATCCCTCCACCACATCGCCGATATCTTTCCGGAGATGGGCGTCCATCACTTCTGCAAGCACCTTCATCCGCGACGTGCCACCGATCTTTGTTCCACGTGCAATGAAATCACTTTCAGCAGATTTTTCCATTTCATCCAGCCTCCTGCGGGCATCATCTGCTTTTTTCGCCGCAAGGAAATCATCAGCCGGAATCGTACGCGAGAGTGTTATTCTCCCAAGTAACGGGAGGATGAGTGCAAGGTCTGAAGCATGCCGTGGACCACGATAAACAGGGACACCGGTATCGCGTTCAACCTGTTCAAAGGATGCGGTACACATGCCCGGGACAATCACCATATCGAATGTTCCCTTGTTAATCAGCTCATGGAGCATGTGGGGCGTAAGAAACGAAGCAATCTTTCCGGTTACCACAACCTCCGCGTCAATGGCTGCCGCTGCAGATTTCACCAATTCTTCTGTAGCAGCACCAGTGGGCAGGAGGATGCGCATAAGTTCCCTTAATACCAGATAGATAAAAACACTATGATCAGATGCTCATCTGCGATTTACACGTCCACACCAATTTTTCAAAAGATGGTGAGAGCAGTGTTGAAGAGATCTTAAAGAAAGCCGAAGAGGTCGGACTCGATGCAATCGCGATCACGGACCACGATTCGATTGAAGGTGCACTAAAAGCACTTTCCTGTAATTCGTCCGTCCTGGTAATTCCAGGTATCGAAGTCTCTACAAAGCAGGGACACCTGATAGTCCTGGGAGTAACCGAGATAATCCCGGCGGGACTTGATGTAGTAAAGACGGTCGAGATTGCACGAAAAATGGGCGGGGTCCTGATTCTCCCGCACCCTTACCATGTCTGGAGACACGGTGTTGCGCGCCGGAAGAAAGCCGGCATGATCGTAGTTGATGCAATCGAAACGTTCAATAGTCGGTTCATCGTCGGCTCAGCCAACCGTAAAGCTGCACGTATCGCAAAGAAGCTGGGAAAACCCTGTGTAGCAGGAAGCGATGCCCATCATGCGAGATTTGTCGGTTACGGCAGGACATTTATAGATGCTGACAGGGATTTACCTTCAATTCTTTCGGCGATCCGTGCCGGAAAAGTAAGCTGCGGCGGCAGACAGACCCCGTTGCGCACATACACTCACCAGTCGCTGAATAATACATGGAGAAAGATCAAACGGTTCACACGGCGTGTGCAGCTCCGATGAGACTCGCGTTCCGGGTATCGTACCTGGGTAGCAGTTTTTATGGCTCACAGATGCAGACTGCCTACCGGACCGTGGAAGGGGAATTCATCGCTGCCTGCCAGCGACTCAGCCTTTTTTCAGACTGGCGCGAAGCCGGGTTCCAGTTCGCAGGAAGAACCGATCGTGGTGTTCATGCATGCGGACAGGTTGCCGCATTCACCACAGATGAGCCTGATCGCGCCACCGGTACCCTGAACCTCCAGCTCCCGCCAGACTGCTGGTGTACTGGCGTTGCTGAGGTAGCCCCTGAGTTCCATCCGCGATATGATGCAAAGTCCAGGACATACCGGTACTATTTTTCAAAGACTCCCTCTGACAGGACAGCTGATGGAGCGGGCTGCACAGTATTTTACCGGCACCCACAATTTCACAAACTTTGCCCGTGTCCTGGATAAAAACCCGTGGAGGAAGATCCTTGATATTGGCATTGGACAGGAAGAGGGTTTTGTGTACGTCGAAGTGAAGGCACAAAGCTTTTTGTGGCACCAGGTCCGGTGCATGGCTGCGGCGCTTTTACTGGTTGGCGAAGGTGAAGCGGATGAGTCTTATATATCCTCCCTGCTGGAAGGGGAAGCAACCCGGCCGCTCCAGCCAGCCCCCGCCGAGGGACTGATCCTCCGGGAGACGGACTGCGGAATTGTTTGGATACCATTGCCAAGGGATGAACGAAGCAGCACTCACATGGATCACGTCCTGCGACATCACGCTCTTTTGACGAAGGTATGCCGTGTCCTGGACACACCCGGTTTTAATAAAGAGAACCCTGCTGAATAAATCGTGATACCGGGCCAATAAGCGGATTATTGATGAGCGGGCGCACCGAATGTCTCATCAATCCATATGGTAATCCTGTCCCGTACCCCCCGATACCCGTTAAGGATGTCTTCTCCGGTGCCAGGAGTCAGGTGGGGATCAGGGAAACCGTGGTGGATGGTCTGTTTTGCGCCAGGCACGACCGGGCAGATTGCGTGGACATTGTCGCAGAGCGTTACTGCAAGATCGAAGGATACTCCCCCATACTCTGCAAGGGTTTTTGAACGGTGGTGTGAGATATCGATCCCGATCTCCTGCATCACCGCTATTGCCCGGGTACTTACGTCCGCCTGCCGGGTGCCGGCGGAGAAAACCTCGTAACGGTCCCCGTATTTTGCCCGCAGGAGCCCCTCTGCCATCTGGGAGCGGGCGGCATTTGCCGTACAGACAAAGAGGATCCGTGTTTTTGGTGTCATCTCTCACCGCAGCAGGAGGACTTCTCGTCCTGAACGCCACAGCAGGACCCCTCAGCCCCACCGCAGCTGCATTCCCCGCTGTCCATATCCTTTCCTCTCAGGGCAGCATTGATCATCGCCCATGCACACCCGACCCCGCTCTGAACCTCGATTGCCTCAACCGGGCAGTTCAGGGCGCAGGCGCCACACTCCATGCATGCCGCCGGGCAAGCAAGCTCTGCATGATCAGGTCCTTCTGCAAATACTCCGTGAGGGCAGACCTGCGTACAGCGCCTGCAGTTGATACACCGATCTTTATAGTAACGGAGGGTATTCTCCGCGTAGGAATCAAACATCAGATCACCCCCATGAGACGGGTCACTCCAAGCACTATACCCAGAATTATCCCGGTGACGGCCATAACTGCCATACCAGGGACATACCGGAAAATTTCCTTTTTAACTCCTGTCCGTGAGGTAAAGGTTGTTGAACCGGTGAAATTCAGGGAGAGGTATGCAGTCACAGCAGGTATGATGAGGAGCGGAGTTATCGCGGCGATGAGTGCAGCCCAGCCGGGCAGGGTTGTATCTGAAGAGAATGCTGCGGCAAACGGGATTGCCACGATCCCCCCGAGCAGAAAGCCTTTTGTTGAAAAGTCCCTGGTCGGGATGAACGGCAGCAGGACCGGGAAGAGTACGGTTCCTGCAACCACTGCAGATATCGCTGCAAGTGCGGCGACCGGCCCTGCAAGGAACCAGAGTCCGGCTGCCACTACGATGGCCGGCAGAGCGACATGGACTACCTCAACGGGTGCCAGAACAATCCGGTCGCGGACCGGGAACTGCACCCTGCGCATTTCAGGAGTTGCTTTTCCCGTCATGAGATATTCAGGAAGGTCGCTTGCCCGGACCGGGCCGTATTCAACCCGGAACCCGGACCGGCGCTGCACTTCAGGCGCGGAAATTCCCGGTGCTCCAAGCTGCGGGACAATGATCTTACGGTGAGTGACGATGCCGGCAAGCCCGGTATTTTCAATCCGGCTGACCAGCTCATCGGTGCCGAATGTGCCTTTTCCGGCAGCGCACCAGACATTGATCCCCCGGGTGTCCAGCACCAGTAGCCAGGCATCAGTGCCAGAGAGCGCTGACCGGAGTGCATCAAAGCTCAGCGTATAATTCGCTGATGCAAAGACCCGGGATTCTGCATCCGGCATCTCAAGCCGGTAAAGGCCAGGTTCAACCCTGTGTCCCATGCGGTTTATACCCCAGCGGGCGAGAAAATGATCGAAATGGTGAGTAAATGTGAGAGCACTGTCAGTTGTGCGGATTTTACCCGGTTTCGGAGCAGGTGTACTGCAGCTGCACCGGGATACATCCAGTCCTGATGAGCAGGAACAGCTTGCCGGTTCTGAAGATGTCATACTATTTCTGCACCTCTTTTTTCTGGTTCTGTATCGTGCATGATGGGACCGAGCACATCTTTGACCATTCCGCTTAAGTTCTCAACTTTCATAAGGGCAAGGCAACAGACCTTACCCTGCCGCTCCCAGCTGATGAGGGCAAGTTTATCGCCGGGACTGATACCCGCCCGCTCACGAACGTCTTTTGGAAGTACCATCTGCCCGCGGTCGTCAATGCTCAATACCGACTCCACCTTACACCCGGTAACCGGGGTGCATCCACATGGACTTTCTCTGGCAGAACTTTTTTCCGGGACTGTGTTCTTTTTGGTCATCCGAATCCTTATAATAATTGTGAATTTCCAGAGTATTTATAATTTTCAGAAAATTCAGAAAAATCAAAATAATTTGATTCCGTTAAAAAACCCGGGTTACCCGTCAACTGTTCGATTGACACATATGTTCCGTTCTTTTTATGAGACCTCCCGCCAACATCCGGTAACGATATGGTGGCATTTCATTGTTCATGGTGCGGGAAATGCTGCACAAGCTTTGGTGACTTCATTAAAATCGAGCGACAGCTTTCCGACCGTGATTATTACTGCAGGTACGGGGTAAAAAACGAGTTGTTCCTGGTTCACATCGAAAGTGATTTTACAGATAGTCCGCCTCTTGCTTCACCAGAGGGAAAGCCGGTAAAAGGATGCCCTTTTATGCGCAGGGACCCTGCCGGGAAAGGGATTGCCTGTGCAGTCTATTCCACACGCCCGCAGGTCTGCAGGGAATTCCGCTGCTACCGGATGGTGATCCTGGACCGTGACGGGAACGAGTGCGGCAGGATTATGGGACGTAATGATCTCAGTACCACGGATACAATGCTTGCAAAGACCTGGAAAGAACATATAGCACCGTTTTTGCCTTCCCATAGTGATACACGGTGGGAAAAAGCAGTGATCGATGCACTTGCGGCTCATGGATATCGCGGGGAACACGTTGACTAAAAAAGAAAAATTAGTTCGTCGGTACTGCGGTGACATTTGATGTGCACCCTTCATTACGGAAAAGTGCCCATTCCTCGCAGGTAGTTCCGTTGGCAAATGTACACATGCCATACTCACTGCCATCTGCATTCTTTTTAATCTCAGTGATTCCTCCGAGATTTCCGCAATTGACCGACGCGGGATTCGCGATACCGGCTGAGGTCGGTGCTGTAGTGATCTCAATGGCAGGGGTGGTTGCCTGAGTCTGCGCAGGGGTTGCCTGCTGGGTACAGCCGGTGATGATGCTGGCGGCTATAACGCAGAGACCCAGAATGATAAAAATGCTTTTTCTGGTTATCACGATATATCAGGAAAGATTTTGGTACGGTCAGGGTAAATAATGTAGCGTAACAGGAGAATCAACTGCTCCTGTTGAATGAATTGTTTACCATCGCTTTTTCATGGAAGATACATATTCCTTCAGCTCACGTTCCATTGCATCCGGCTCCTTTTGGTTCCGTTCAATAATTTCAACAATTGCACTCCCGACAATCACCCCATCGGCTCCGGCACGGGCACATGTCTGTGCCTGTGCTGGTGTTGAGATACCAAATCCAATCGCGAGCGGAAGTGAGGTGTGCCGGCGGACACGGTTAAACAGATCGATTGCCCCGCCGGAAACCTGGTCACGAACACCGGTTACCCCAAGTACCGCTACAAGATACAGGTACCCTTGTGCTTTTGCTGCAATCTTTTCGACCCGTTTATCAGAAGTCGTCTGGGAGACAAGAAAGATCGGGGCAATGTCATACCGTGATGCAATCGTGCAGACTTCTTCTGACTCCTCGACCGGCATGTCAGCAATCAGGATGCCATCAACACCCGCATCCCGCGCATCATGATAGAACCTCTCTATCCCCCTGCGATAGACAATGTTGTAATAGGTAAGGAAAACAATCGGAACATCAGATTCTTTGCGTATCTCCCTGACGATCTCAAACACTGCAGCTGGGGTCGTTCCGGCCGTGAGCGCCCGCTCATCAGCTTTCTGGATTGTCGGACCATCTGCAACCGGGTCTGAGAATGGTATCCCCAGTTCAAGGATGTCAGTTCCACCGGCAATCAGCGCCCGGGCGATCCGGATACAGGTGAGTTTGTCCGGATCTCCTGCTACTGTAAACCCAATGAATAATGGTTTTTTTCCACGGCCGAACGCTTTCTCGATCCTCCCCATCAGGAACCCGCCTTTAATGCTGCCACTTCAGCCACATCCTTGTCGCCACGCCCTGACAGGTTGATAATCACAATATCATCTTTATCGAACCGGTCGGCGTTCTGTATTACATAGGCCACCGCATGGGCTGACTCCAGTGCAGGTATGATCCCCTCTGTTTTTGACAGGAAACTGAACGCGTCCAGTACTTCAGGATCATTTACCGCTGCGTAGGCAACCCGGTGGTTATCCCTGAGCATTGCATGCTCGGGGCCAACACCGGGATAGTCAAGACCAGCCGAGATGCTGTGGGTAGGAAGTACCTGCCCGTGCTCGTCCTGCAGGAGATACGAGAGTGTGCCATGCAACACACCGGCATCTCCGGCACAAAGCGTGGCAGAATGCTTACCCGTTGTAATCCCTTCACCTCCTGCTTCTACACCAATCAGCTCCACATCATCGGACAGGAACGGGTAAAAGATCCCGATCGCATTCGATCCCCCTCCGACACATGCAACGACAGCATCGGGAAGCCGCCCCTCTTTTCTCATCACCTGCTCCCGTGCCTCCCTGCCGATTACCGACTGGAAGTTCCGCACCATCAGCGGGTACGGGTGCGGGCCGACAACCGAACCGATCAGGTAGTAGGTGTCCCTCACGTTTGCAACCCAGTCGCGGAGTGCTTCATTGATAGCGTCCTTGAGCGTTCGTGTCCCGGACCTGACCGGGATCACCTTTGCCCCCATCAGTTCCATGCGGAAGACGTTGAGTGCCTGTCGCTGCATGTCCACTTCACCCATGTATACTTCGACGGGCATTCCGAGTGCCGCACCGACAATCGCTGTGGCAACCCCGTGCTGGCCGGCACCGGTCTCGGCAATCAGCCGTTTTTTGCCCATCTGTTTTGCAAGCAATGCCTGGCCCAGGGTATTATTCAGCTTGTGGGAACCCCCATGCACGAGGTCCTCCCGTTTGAGATATATCTTACACCCGAGTCCCCGTGAGGCATTCGGGCAGAAGGTGAGCGGTGTCTCGCGTCCGGCATATTCAGTCTGCAATACCGCAAGATCGCGGGCGAATTGTGGATCTGTGCTCACGTTTGCATACGCGGTTTCAAGGTCGATGAGTGCGCTCATCAGCGTCTCTGAAACGTACTGCCCGCCGTATTTTCCATATCTTCCTTTTATTGTCACGTTATGCCCCCCGGGCTGCTGCAATGAACGCAGCAATTTTACGGTGGTCTTTGATACCCGGTGCCGATTCGGTACCGCTTGCGACATCTACGGCATACGGTTGTACCTGCCGGATGGCATCCGCTACATTTTCCGGCGATAAGTCCTCCCGCGAGTATTACCGGGATTTTGGAAAGCCTCACTGCGTCACGTGCATAGGACAGATCAAATGATTTTCCCTGCCCGTGGCTGTCATCTACGATCACAGCATCGCAATCATCCGGCAGAGGATCACCCCGCCCGATAACCCGTATTACTGCAACGCCCGGATCCTCATCGAACACGAACGGGTGTGATATCTGGATGGCAGATGGTCTGAGTGCAAGCATTTCCCGGAGGTCTTCTTCAGATTTCGTATGCGAAACGGCGACTGTTGCCGTGAACGGGCCAACGGCATCGAAAATCTCCTGAGCCCGTTCAGGTGCCACAACACGGCGTGAAACACCCCCGGAAAAAACCACCACTCCGATTGCGTCTGCCCCGCTGTTCTCTGCAAACCGTGCATCCTCCGGTCTGGTGATCCCGCAGATCTTTATGCGCATACAAATTCCTCCAGTTTTTTTTCCGGGTGTTTGTGAGCCATGATCGATGAGCCGATAAGGAATGCATCGCAGTAGGGTTTCATCTCCCGGATATCGTCAGCTGACTGCATACCACTTTCTGATACGATCATTCTTCCCGCGGATCGAATACTGTCCGAGAGAAACCGGGTTGTGGAACGGTCTATCCTGAGTGTAGAAAGGTTACGGTTATTGATACCGATCAGTTCTGCATTTGTGGACAGGGCGTTTTTCACTTCACTTCCGGTACGGACCTCGACAAGCGGTTCGAGACCGTATGCCTGTGCGAGTTCGACGAATGCAGGGAGGCGCTCTTTCAGCACTGCTGCAATCAGGAGTACCGCATCAGCCCCGAGCGCCCGTGATTCGGCGATCTGGCGTTCATCGATGATGAAGTCTTTTCTTAAGACCGGGATGCCGACAGCGGATTTCACCCGGGCAATGTCCTGTCCCGTTCCCCCGAAGAAATATGGCTCGGTCAGCACCGAGAGTGCGACGCACCCCCTGCCCGAAAGTGCGCCTGCCATCATCGTCATATCCACGTTCCGGCGGATGATGCCCCGGCTGGGTGATGCGCATTTGATCTCGGCGATCACTGCATTCCTGCCATTCCTTTTCTGTATTGCATCAATCAGGCTTGCGTGAGACCGGGTACCGTTCTCAGGAAACGCTTCCGGCAGCATGGCAACCCGTTTCTGAGTACGCCGGATGATCTCATCGAGGATCATGCCACACCCCGTGTTGCATCAACCAGTGCATCGAGCCGGGCAGATGCATTACCGGAATCTATGGACGCGGCGGCGAGCCGGATCCCTTCACCAAGCTCCCGTGCCAGTCCACCCACGTAAATTGCGGCGCCTGCATTCATGAGCACGATGTCCCGCGCAGCACCCCGCTCCCCCTGGAGTATGTCGCGGATAATACGGGCGTTCTGCTGTGCATCGCCTCCTGTGAGATCTCCAGGCAATGCGGGAGTAATTCCATAGCTTTCGCACCGGATCGTGTACGTCCGGATAGTTTTGTTACTGAGCTCAGCGATTATGGTAACTCCCGTTGTGGTAATCTCGTCAAGACCGGATCCGTGGACAACCATTGCCCGCGAGAGTCCCAGAATCCTGAGAACTTCAGCCAGGGTACCGGTCAGGTCCGGCCGGTACACGCCAAGCACCTGTGCCTGTGCACCGGCAGGATTTGCCAGCGGGCCAAGGATATTGAAGACCGTCCTGCACCCGATCTCCTGCCGGGCGGTCATGACATGTTTCATGGCCGGGTGGTAATCCGGGGCAAAGAAGAATGCTATTCCCGCCCGCTCTACAATTCGTGCCTGCATTTCAGGAGCAATGGTAATAATCACTCCCAGCGCTGAGAGAACATCTGCCGAACCGCACCTGCTGCTCACCCCCCGGTTGCCGTGTTTGACCACCGGGCAGCCGGCTCCTGCGGCAACAAAAGCCGAAGCGGTGCTGATATTGAATGTCTGCGCCCCGTCACCCCCAGTGCCGCAGGTGTCTACCAGTGTCCTTTTGGTTACCGGTGTTACCATGACTGCATGATCCCTCATTACCCGGGCAAACGCGGCGATTTCTTCTGCAGTTTCGCCTTTCATATGCAGCGCAAGGAGCAGTGCACCGATCTGGGCCTGCGACGCCCTTCCCTCCATAATACTCTTCATCATTTCTGAAGCCTCATTGGGAGTAAGATCCTGTCGTCCTGCAAGTTTTGTAAGGGTCTCTTTAAACATCGCCATGCCCCCCTTTACCGTCAAGAAAATTCCGGATAATCCGGTCACCTTCCTGTGACAGGACACTTTCCGGGTGAAACTGGATCCCCTCGATTGGGTAGAGAGAATGCCTGACCCCCATCACGTAATGATCGTCAAGACTGGTGGCAGAAACCCGCAGCTCCGGAGGAAGTGAGTCTTTTTTTGCCACAAGCGAGTGGTATCGTGTCGCAGTGAAAGGTGTCGTTAAACCGGTGAAAATTCCCTGTCCGTCGTGCTGGATCACCGAGGTCTTGCCATGCATCAGGTGCTGTGCCCTGATGACCTCCCCCCCGAACGCGGTGCAAATCGCCTGGTGCCCGAGACAGACCCCGAGGGTGGGAATCGTCCTGCTCATCGTCTCTAATACTTCCTGGCAGACACCGGAATCCCGGGGTGTTCCAGGCCCGGGCGAGAGGATGATCCGGTCACACCCGCTTTTTTTCAGCTGTTCAAGCGGTGTGTCACAGGTCATGACAACCGGGTTTCCCCCGAGTTTGCCCACCTGTTGGTACAGGTTGAAGGTAAAACTGTCATAGCAGTCCACGATCAGGACTTTCATGACGATACACCTGCACGTTCGATTGCCCGCAGCATCGCTGATGCCTTGCTTTCAGTCTCTTTCCACTCATTTTCCGGCACCGAATCAGCAACAATTCCCGCTCCTACCTGTACCGATGCCATGCCGTTTCGGACAATCACGGTGCGGATCGCAATCGCAAACTCGAGGTTCCGGTCAAACCCGATATACCCGACTGCCCCGGCATAGAGCCCGCGATTCTGCGTCTCTTCCCTGTCAATGATCTGCATTGCCCTTATCTTCGGTGCACCCGATACCGTTCCGGCAGGAAAACAGGACTTGAAGGCGTCATAACAATCCAGGTTGTCTTTGAGCACGCCATTGACCGTCGAGACAATATGCTGGACATGAGAGAATTTCTCCACTCCCATGAACTCTTCTACGTCGACAGAACCGAACCGGCACACCCTGCCTATATCGTTTCTTGCAAGATCGACAAGCATCGTGTGTTCTGCCCGCTCCTTGGGATCTTCGAGCAGCTCCTTTGCGAGTTGTGCATCCTCACGGGTATCGCGTCCCCGCGGGCGGGTGCCGGCGATTGGCACCGTTGTTACCCGTCGCTTCTCTACCCGCACGAGCATCTCGGGACTTGCACCTATGACCTGCTCGTCCCCGAAATCGAGATAATACATATACGGGCTCGGGTTGATCTCCCGGAGCGCTGCATAGATCGCGAATGGATCGTTTTTAATTGCACATTCCATCCTGCGTGAGAGCACTGCCTGGAAGATGTCCCCTGCGATAATGTGCTCCTGTATCTTTCCGACAGACCGCTCAAATGCTTCCTGCGATACGGACGAGTTATACTCCGGTTTTTTAGCGCTTTTCTGTTTTTCTGCAAACCCTGCTGGTTTACCGGATGCGAGGGATGCTATATGATCCCCCAGCGCCTGGATTTTTTCTATGCTCCGGTTATACTCTTCTGTCAGGTCAGAATCGTACGTGAGGAACGGGCTGGAGAAAATATAGAGTTTCTGTTCAGCATGATCAAAAACTATGCAGTCCTTGGTGAGCATGAAGCCCGCGTCATAATCCTTCCTGTCCCTGGCCTTCAACGATGCCGTGGAGCCTTTGTGGCCCTCGCGGACTTTTAAAAAGAGCGAGTACACGCAGTCGTACGCAAAGTAGCCCACCATGCCCCCGAAAAACCGGGGCGCCTTTACATTTACATAGCAGAACCGGGAGAGGATTGACTTGATTTTATCAACCGGTGTTTCACCTTCCGGATCTTTTGCAATTGCGGTAAGCCGGTCATTGCCCCGCACATCTGTAGTCTTTCCTATCGTGACTACGAATTCGGGATCGATGCCGATATAGGAATAACGGGCAATCTTCTCGCTGCCTTCCATAGATTCGAGCAGGAATCCGCATCCGTTCCGGGTGCCTGTATATACATCCAGAGGCGAGATGTCGGGCAAAGGCAGCTCAGCACAAAGCGGGATGATTAACGGTTTTGGCTGGTCTTTTACCGCGGTCAGGTATTCATTTAGTCCAAGATTCAGGTTCGGTCCATCAATTATTATAGCCTTTTCCAGTCCACCGGCATCACCATTCCATCAGCTGCCCAATCTCAGGCAGTTGCGTGAATCATAATCAGCTTTGTACATATTTATACATTATTGTAATTTTTTGGTTATTATTGCATTTTTAATTACATTTTAAATGCAAAGTAAAAAAGAGAATATAATGAAGCGTGATGCCGGAAATGAAATGAAAAAGGTAGTTGATTTTGAGAAATGTTTCATAGATTTTTTTCATTAGTACCAGGAAAAACCGGAAAGGAATCCTCGATAATCATGATACTCTACGGGAAGTCAGAAAAATCCAAAAAAAATTTTCTGGCAGGAACGAACTATTGAACTGAACATCAGTACGGATGTAACTGTTCAATGGATTTTTACCCCTCTTCCTTTGAGCTCCTCAGTCTTTTTCTGGGAGCATTCCTCGCACCTGAACTCAGGTTCATGGTCATGGGTCCTGTCATAATCTCCTGACCTGACCAGCCGGTACCCCCGGGCAATCTTACCGCAGTCTACACAGGCAATCTTATCCCTGACTTCCCACTGGGCAGCAAGTGACTGGGATGTGAAGATGAACTGGTCCACCCAGAAAAAGATCAGACCTCCGATCAGGTTTGCCACTATTGCTGCGATAAGCTGGCCCATGTTGACTAAAAGGATTCCGACCCCGGCAAGAATCGGGGTACTCGCCTGCCACCTCAACAGGTACAGTCCATATCTCTTGTAGTTGACCTTCATACCAGATGATTCATCAGGGGGATTATAGGTCTTGTGATAGTGGTAAGCAAATACAGTAATCTATTTACCGTCACTTACAAATTCTGTACAATATTTTTGAGGCACCGGTATGGGGGAAAGCAGGAATAAACCATTGAGCTGGATATTTGTATCATGGATGATGGGGATCATCTGTTTTCTGATAATCGTCGTCCTGGCAAATTTCCTGGTCATTTATATAACAAACCCGTATTATAACTCGGCTGTTACGGTCCTGAATGAAAATGTCTGGTTGCTGATAATTATTGCCCTTGTCCTGCTGATTGCCGATATCTTCGGTGTGTTTGCATTCCCTCTCAACCTGCCGGCACCCCTTATCAGAGCGATCGGGATTGTCTTTTTAATCGTCTTTATACTCCGGGTAATCCAGTGGGGGGACGCGATAGCGGCTACAAATCTCTATCCTCCTTTCTCGATGATCTCAGTCATGATAGTACCGTTTGTTTTTCTCATTGTACTGGTTGCCGGCTATTACCAGATCCTGTTTCAGCTCGGGAGAGAGCCCGACATCGAATATGAAGAGGGGGACGTTGCGGAAGGTGAATATTACGATACAACACTGCAACCGTTGACCGATGCGAGATCGTGGGAGGAAATCGGGGATGAATTCCGCCTTATGCTGTACGATATTATCCACCGGTTCCGCGCCGATATCCGCAGAAAGAAATAAAAAAAGTGATACTCCCGCGCAAAAATCACCAGTCCGGATTATCCTGGTGGAATTTTTTTTCTTTTGTTTCAAGTTCTTCGTGACTCAGGTGTGCAGGCATACAGATACAGCGGTGTTCCAGAAATGTGCCCTCTTTAAATGATCCCTGTTTTTCTCCGTCCCGACATGCTCCGAACATTCCGGTATCGCAGTCATGATACACCAGGGGGAGTCCTTCGCGTATGGCACATTCCTTTGCCTCTCTCCATGATATTGCCATAGTGACAATATGGGTCAGTCATTAAAAGATACTTTTTGTCCCGCGATGAAGATTTGTTAATGGCTTCGCTCGTTGATGAGACGGGTAAAAAAAGAAAAAATTTGATAAATTCAGAACCGGGGTTTCCGGTGTTTCGGGAGGCAGTCTCTGCAATAGACCGGCCTGCCTTCAGTTGGTTTGAAGGGGACTTCGCACTCTTTTCCACAGTCTGAGCAGACTGTCTTTGTCATTTCTCTGGGACCGAAATTCCTCGGGCCACCAAAACTCTTTCTTTCCATTGTATTACTCATGCAGCTTTTGATCTGCATATAAATATTTCAGTCAAGATTATAAATACATCTGCATAGTTGCGGTAGGGAACGCCTTTTTAATTTCCTTACGGTATAATCTCGCATCCGTTAAATTTTTCATGGGAAAAATCTGCAAGATCTATTCCCCCTCCTGCAAGGAGATTCTTTACACGGGGGAGGACATGCTTCATCCCTTCATGAAGGTTTTCCACGGTACTGCAGACTAACCGGCGTTCAGCTTCACCCCAAGGTTGTGTGATGTTTGAATAAAGACATCTCCCCCCGCAGAATTCAAGGATCCGGCAGTTTGCACATTCGCCGTTCACTGCGATAACCTTAAGGTTTTGAGGATCAGCATCCCGGATATGGCCTACGTAATATTCTGACATACCAAGCATTACCGGGCACGGGGCGATATTCCCGTCAGTCATAATGCTGTAGTTTGCATGCCCTGACCCGCACCTCAGCCGGCTCGGACGCCCGCGGAGCAGGTCCTCCATGGGATCGAGAAATGGATACCATCTCAGCACCTTTCCTTCATCCTCCATAGAATCAACCCAGTCTGTTATGAGCCTGAGGATGCCAGGATTGTAGCTGTTATTTACCCAGTCTTTAAAACGGCGATGTGAAAAATCATTGGAAAAATTTGCATCCAGTTGCCAGTGGACAGAGGAAAACGGATAATCCGGATTATCAGAAAGCCAGTGGACTTCGTCAACAATATCTGTGCTTTCGTTTACCGTCATTCGCGCAATGAGTTCCTGGTTATACCCGTCACGGCGGATTTTTTTTATATTTTCCATTACCCTGCGGTACGTGCCTGAACCACGGTTTGCATCTGTCAGCCTTTCGCACCCGTCAAGAGAAACAAGGATCGTTAAGAAACAGTTGATAATTTCCGGAGGGAGCTGGTCCAGCAGGATACCATTGGTCTGCATCATGAAGCGGTGCACCGGCGCCTCACGGACAATCCTGGTAATCAGGTCAGCCCGCAGGAGGGGCTCGCCACCATAGAATGTGAGTGTGGGCAAGGGATCCTTTTGCAGGAATCTATAGAGCAGGTCAAGATTAAAGTCCAGTTCAGGAGGGAGAAGGGGATCGATTTCGATCTGTGGTGTGCAGGAATCAATACTCACCTCAGGGTTTTCAAACATCCTGGCCCGGCAGTAGGTGCAGCAGAGGTTGCAGTCATCGGTAAGGATGAGGTGGAAGTACAAGAAAACCTCATCATCATGGGATTTTCCAGACGATAAATTTAGGGCACATGACATGTGTAAGCCAGCTCCGGCCTACTACGCAATCTTTAAACCAATCCTCCCATAATTCTCTCTCATGCCCGAAGGATTGTACTATTCCCAGGAAATAGAAACAATGGAACGGGGAGAACTCGATGCCCTGATAGATGAACGGGTGCGTTACACTGTTCAGTATGCCGCTGAACACTCCCCGTTTTACCGGGACTGGTTCCGCAAAAACAATATAAATCCTGATAAAATCCGCGAGCATGAAGATCTGCTTAGCCTGCCGGTTGTTTCGGGTCGTACTATACGACAACACCAGCCACCGGTTTCCCCCGAATTTGAATTCCTTTCCACTGACTGGAACGATGTGTTTTCCATCCAGGAGACCAGCGGGACGAGTGGTACCCCCAAGGGCTTTTTCCTGACCTGGGATGACTGGAAGCGGTACGCAGAGAAATACGCCAGGAGTTTTATTTCCCAGGGATTCTCAGACAAGGACAGGATTGTAGTATGTTCATCCTATGGCATGAATGTCGGCGCGAATACCATGACGATTGCTGCCCAGCGTATAGGAATGTGCATTATCCCGATCGGCAAATGTTCATTTGAATTTCGAATCCTGAAATCCTACAAACCAACATCCATTGTCGGCAGCGTCTTCAAACTTCTCAGGCTCGCACGCCGTCTTACTGAAAATGGTCTCAATCCCCGGGAGACATCGATCAATAAGCTTGTGGCCGGGGGGAGAGCTTTGCCGATGAATCCCGCGCATTTCTCGCGGAGCAATGGGGATGTCCTGTCTACAATACGTATGGAAGCACGGAAGGGACGATGTGCGGGGAATGCACGCAGCTTGCCGGCCTCCACGTGCCTGAAGACCTTGTACATCTTGATGTCTATGACCCCCGTCTGAAATCATTTGTAAGGGATGGTGAGTGCGGACGGTCAGTACTGACAACGCTCCTGCCGGTCGGGGGAAAGACCGGGATGCTCCTGATCAATTATGATACTGAGGACACGACGGTTGTCATCTCCCGGGACCGGTGCGGGTGCGGCAGGACCCATATGCGGATATGGAACCCCCAGCGTGAAGCCGAAACCGTATGGGTCAATGAAAACTCATTAAACCGGGTTGATGTGGAGGCGGCAGTCTTCCAGCCCGAAAGTATGGAATACCTGACCGGAGAATACGAAGCATTCCTGTATGATGGCGAAGTATCCGGCGAATCAATTCTCCGGGTAAGCATGGAATGTTACGACCGGGATCATTGCGATAAAAAACTCATCGAAGATGTGTTCATTGACCGGTTCTTGAAAAACAAGCCGGGCCTGGCCCACGACTATCACGAAGGGAACTTCCCCATCCTGTTCAATTTCACTGGTCCTGGCGGTCTCGAACTCCACAAACTGGGTGGCCGGCCAAAGCGTCTTGTTGACCGAAGGGAACACTAAACGCGAACCATACCGGTGTGCGATTATCCCCATCCCCGGATAGGGACACTTCGGTTTTTTCAGTAGTACAGTGCATTCTTATCCGGTAATATGGTGCTATGCCCTGCCCTCTAACGACTGTTCCGTTTGGAACCGGTATAAATGCGCTTTGACTTTCTGGAAAACTAACGACGTAACCAGAGAATAAACCTTAAATCTGGTCGAAATAATCAAAACGGGGCGATTAAAACCCGATTCTAATCGGCCGTAATAGTGTGCCACAATGCCAAAAATACCCGCAGAATTTTGGTAAAAATTCAGACTTCGACGGACATCCGACGGAAACCTTTTATATTATCAGGCGTTAACTCTCATTATCAAAACCCAATAGCGGTTTTGAGGTGTTTAAATGGGAACCAAAATTGGAAAAGAAAAAATTCAGCGTGAAAAGGGTTACCTTTACTTCATCGGCAAGGACGGCTATGTTTGGGCTGCCCCGATGAAGCACAACAAGACCGGCAAGAAGAAGAAAGTCGGCACTGAAAAGATCGCAAAAGAATCCGGTTTCATGTACTATATCGGCAAGGACGGATTCGTCGCGAAAGCCAAGATGAAAAACGCATAACTTCACTTTTGCTATTGCACGCAGTCCGTCTGCGTGCCGGAAATCCGGCATGGCGGGACTGCAAATATTTTTCATTTAAGCCTGTCGGCTCGCATTCTCCGCTGGCAATCTGTTTTCCTGTCCATAACGTCCGGATAAAAGTACCCTGTAAGCCGTGAACATCTCAGTGAACACTGTCCCGTTGTTGGTACATATTTTTTTCAGATACCCTGGTGAGCCGGTCCCGGATCTTTTAATCTGCAATTGCCTGCTGTAATTCTGGAGAAAAACGTACGGGAGTTTTTTTAAAAACAATGGAAACTATCATGGATGATACCTGCTGTAATTCTCTTTACATGATGTGATCGGGGAACTGATCAAAAAGAATGCCTGGCTTGAATGACTTCTCTGGTTAATGGTACGTTTGCAGAATGGACGAATGGCCTTGATACCCGCGGGAGTATGATCTCCATCTTCTCGCATATCCGTGATATCCCTTACTCGCTTAGTGTACCAATGTCCGGTGCTGTAAATTCCGCAGAAAAGTTACTTGTCGCAGGTAAAGGGTCATGCGGTCCCAAGCACTACCTGCTCGCGAAGATGTTTGGGAAACTGAATGTAAGCGTTGTGTATGCAACAATTGCATTTTCATGGAATGACCCGGCCCTCCACTACCCGCCTGGGCTCCGCGAACAGGCGGCCAGACTCCCAATCGCACACCATCTCGCCTGCCGCGTACAGATCGGTTGCAGCTGGGTACTGGTGGATGCGACATGGGACCGCCCTCTGGCAAAGGCCGGGTTCCCGGTGAATGATCACTGGGACGGGTATTCTGAAACACGATGTGCCGTGAAACCGCTCAAATCCCCGGTAAGGACAGCGTTATGTTACAATGTGACAAATGATCCGGGCCTGGCAATAGATGAGGGGGAACTCTGTCCCACCGATAGTGAAAAAAATCACTGGGAAGCGGAGGACCGGGCGAAGTATTATCGTGAAAAGGTTGCTGTCCTCACACCGGATGATGTGAGACGGATAGCTCAGTTTCACCGGGACTTTGACGCGTGGCTGGCCGAGGTGCGCAAAGTGGAATACGGGATCTGACCAAAAAGTTTTACGACTGTGTCTTTTCTTAAAAATCCGATAACAGGATCTTTTAATCTCTTCGCCGGAGGTTTGCCGCAAAGGTCCTTGCAAGCAAAGGAGAGACCGCCTGGGGAGGAAGCCCGAGAGCTTCAGCCGCTTTTTGTGTGAGTATCATCAGGTCATAAGAACCGTCCCCCGCGATGGCCAGAACGGTTTTTTGGATTTTCCGGAGATAGTCAAGCGCCAGGTCCATCTGCTGGTAAGCAGCATCCCCGTTCCGGGGCTCGTCCCATGATGAGAGAAGGACGCGGATACCATTCAATCCCCGGAGTCTTTTCACCGACTGCACTGATGCGACAGCATCCTCATAGACCGGAATTTCTCCCGCAACAGGAACTGCATCACCGCAGAAGAGTGCGCCATCGTTATGCAGGAAGAGCGAGATTGAACCTGTTGAATGACCTGGTGTGTGGAAAACCAGCATATCAACAGCCCGTGTATCATCTGGTTCTATCGTGTCCCCGTCTATCAGTTCGTGGTCGACCCTAACTGGTCCCCCCACGAGCGTACAGAATCCCGGAACGGGTCGCTCGCGGTTCTGGAGATCCACGTCCTCAATCCATGTCCGCTCGGCCGGGTGTGCCGCGATGCTGCACCCGGTCACCTGCTGGATTGCCCGTGCGGCCCCGATGTGGTCCGGGTGGGCGTGGGTCAGGATAATAAGAGCAATCTCTGACGGGTCACGGCCAGTGGATCTGACGTATTCAAAAATATCTTTTTCGCAGCCTGCTACACCTGTATCGATAAGGGTAATTGTGTCTCCATAGATGAGGAATGAGTACACAAAACGGTCGAGAATGATGCCGGGTGCGATCGGGATCCTGAACGAATGCCGGATCGCATGAATGGAAGGGGTGATCTGCATGGGATCTCCTTTTGTACGGGAATATTGGGCGGGGAAAGGTATATTGGTACAGGATAGATTGGGAGAAAGAGGAATAGGCCGGAAGGAAGATCCGGTTTTTGACCGGCCTGAAGATTCATTTTTTGATTCATGCACCAAATGAACTTCATGAAGTATTGTATACGGCAGCTGGTGAGAGAGAGCAGGAGCTACCGGCGGTTTGATGAACAAAGGCGCCTCGACAGGGAAACCCTTATCGAACTGGTGGACATCGCAAGGTTCTGTCCTTCAGCAAGAAACCGCCAGCCGTTGCGTTACGTGGTCTCAACCGACCCAAAAATTACAGCCCGGATACGGGACTGCCTTTTTTTTGCCCTGGATATCCCTGACTGGGGTGGACCTGTCGAGGGAGAACGACCGGTTGCCTTCATCACAATAGTTACTTCGGACAAATGCACACCTTATACAGGACATGATATCGGTATCGCTGCCCAGACCCTGTTGCTTGCAGCTGCTGAACGGAAATTCAGGGGATGCATGTTTGGTTCAATCAAAAAAGAGGAGCTCAGGTCCGTTCTCTCACTACCAGAACAGTACAAAATCCAGCTCGTGCTGGCTTTCGGGTACCCGGCAGAACAGGTGGTTCTGGAAGAAGTCGGCAGTGACGGCAGGACGAATTACTGGCGGGATCATAACGGGGTTCACCATGTCCCGAAACGGTCGCTTTCTGAAGTCCTGATCATGACAGATGCGTAATTGTGAGGGGCTGAAAAACGAGTGGGCCCGTCGTGATTCGAACACGAGATCTTCGCCGTGTGAAGGCGACGTCATAGCCAACTAGACCACGAGCCCGTATGCATCGACCGGGAATTGAACCCGGGCTATAGGCTTGGAAGGCCTAAGTCATACCACTAGACCATCGATGCAATGATGCTTTACAATTTTAGTGAGCAGGGGTAATAATCATTCCCATAGAGTAGTTCAATTAGAAAACAAAGAATAGAATTAATTATTATTTTGAGATGGCTGATTTTTCGTCTGGTATCAGAGCTGCCAGCAAAGCCAGCACCGGGCCGATAATCAAACCTGCCCAGAACACAAGTCCGAGAACCCCGGCAATTGCCAGGGATATCCGATCCATGAGAGATCGGGACGCTGCAAAACGGGTTATACGCAATAACCAGACCGCAAGGGTTGTTGGTATAAGGACAAATGCAAGTGTAAGTACCGCAGATCCGGAAAACCCGGTTATCATAAGTGCCCTGATCATCTGGACAAGCACAATGGATGCACCACCGAGGTAGAACAGTGCCGTACATGATGCAAACCAGAACCAGGGCGCCTTTATACCCCCCGTCTTTTTTTCGCGCCTGATTATAAGGAAGAACCCAAGAACAACCATGCCAAGGAACGGTACAAAGACTTCAATGATCGACTGCCCTTCCCACAGGTGGGCGGTTATAACGCTGATGGGTACAAATATCCATTCCTGGACACTGAACTCTTCTAAGTAACCTGTTGCAATACTGTACTGGGTTTCATCGGAAGGGCTGACAATCGCGATATAATAATCGCCGGATTCTGTGATCTCTTTTGAGTACGATGCAACTTCAAAAATTGCTGTCGGGGAGAATGGCTCATAGTCTGCCCTCACTGGTCGTTTCCCGCTGATTATTTCGGCACTATACCCCGGCGGGACAGTTACAGACGCCGGAATGTTTCCTGTAACCCCATGGGTGTCCGGGTTCATAATGATCATATCCGGGACGGGTGCATCAAACCCGGTAGTCATAAGGGAAACCATGAGGCGATCGCCAGAACCCATAGTCAACCGGTAATACCCTGCCTCCCCGGTATCGTGGAGATGCCCGGATATCACGTAAGATTTTGTAGGTTTTTCGATCGATAACGCCGAACTGACAGCATCATTATCTGCGGCATTTATCGGAACATGGGCTCCTGCTGAGAAGATAAGTGAAAGGATAAAAATGAATAAAACCGGAAATAACCATCTGCGAACCATACAAAGTGTATCATTTTCTCCGGCATATATACATAAAGAGATTATCAGACAACCGTGGCTGAAAAATCAGAGAAATCGTTTTTGAATTCAAGGTCGTTGTGTGGAGTTTGATAAAAAAATTGAAATATCCCGGCTTATGCAAAAACATCCTTCAGATGAATTCATTCCTTCGGGGTATAATCGGTGTATCCTTTTTCCAGATATGGATATCCCTGGCACGATCAAAGTAGAACCTGGATTCCTCAGGTTTTCCCAGCTCGTTATAACAAATGCCGATATGGTTCCATGTATTTGCGTTATTGGGTACCACATTTGCCACCATTTTGAATGTCTGGATTGCCGATTCGAGATATTTGTTACTCATATACAGCACACCGATCATTTCAAGAGTTTCGCCGAGGTTGAAAAGAAATTCCGGGTTTTCAGGTGCGTGTTCAACGGCCCGCAGACACGATTTGAGCGAATTTTTATAATCTCCCATTTCCCGGTAACAGAGGCCGAGGTCATTCCAGACATGGGGAAGTTTGTCATCGATCTCCAGTGCTTTATTGAACGCAACGATCGCTTCCGGATACTTCTTATCCTGAACATACAGGATAACTCCTTCCTTATAATAGGAGGATGTTTTACCAAGGATCTTATCAAAAATTCCTTTTGCAGGCCTGGCAGACTGGGGGGATTTAACTTCAGAGAGCGGTGCACCTGCATCCTGTGATTCATCATGAATCGCGATGTCTTTAAATGTTGCTGTGACATCCCGGATTGTTTCGACTGCCGCGATGAAATTTCCCTGCCCGTTATAGAGCGGCATAGCCTTTGCCCAGAGCGTCCACTCGCTGCCATCCCTTTTTATTCCCTTGGTAACTGCGATTACCGGACCTTTGTCAACCCTGCTGACTATCATGTATTTATGCCGTTTAATCTCATCATCCGGTTCAAATACGAGATTTACGAGCATTTTTCTCCGGGTTCCAAAAAAGGGTTCAGCATAGATATAATCGTTTTTTCCTAGTATGTCGCCTGCCGTAGTATCGGTCAATTGTTCCAGTGAAGTGTTCCAGGCAACAACCTTTCCCTCACGATCTATTGCAAATCCTGGGTCCGATGAAAAATTGATCATGTCTGAGATGACTTTTTTTATTGTACCAAGGTTTTTTTCGAGACAGGTCATTTCTACGGCTGTTTTAACCATTCCAACCAGTTCCTGGAACTGCATCTCTGGATTTTCACCTTTTTTTAAGAAAAAATTGGCACCTTGGTTGATTGCCTCGATTGCTGTATGTTCATGCCCGACACCCGTAAAAATGATTACGGGTGTCGTGTCTCCTTTTGAGCGGAGCATTTTTAAAAATTCGATTCCGCCAATCTCCGGCATATCGTAATCAACAACAATAGCATCAAATGTTTTTTGGGCAAGGATCCCGAGTGCCTCTTTTGCAGATTGTGTTGTGTGAACACTCATCTCCCGGGAACGTTCAGAAAAGAGCCTGAATGCATCGAGCAGCGCAGGTTCATCATCGATCAACAGGACGGAAAGCAAGGCAAGGACCCTTTTACTTAGTTCAATGACTCCGGCCAGATATAATAGTTGAGCTATTACAATCAGCTGTACTATTCATGTCTCACCACGGACGGCATATGGTTCAACCCGATCTGAGAAAATTACTCCGGGACTGATGTACGCGTAATGTACAGAATATGCAGGCTAATCAGATCAAAAACAGGGATGATTGTGATATCTGAAAAAAATCACAACACTACATTTTATCATATTTCCTGTATGGCACTTCATAACAGCAGTACTCGTAAAAAAAGGAAGATCTGGATAGTGATTAAATCTGTGATATTGCCCCGAATGCTGCCAGAAGAAAGGAATGAGGGATAAAATACCTTAGTTCCCGGATATTTGTGTACCCTTACGAGAATACTCATGCGTATTAATCGTATTTCCGGAACAGAGCCGGGTTCTGCCTGCGGATCCACCAGCGCCGGACAAATACAATAATAACAATAAATATGGTGAATCCTGCTACACCGAAAACGATCCAGATTGTGGGAAATTCCTGTGATTCTGCGTATGACACTGGAGCTGCGAGAGTGATGGAAGTCATTGCTTTCCCGGGAGCCGGGATCGTGGTGACAGGCCAGGAGGTAGCACTGGTCGTGAATTCAGATTTTATCTGCTGAAGGATAGTTGCGGTAGAAGTCAGAGTGGGTGTTATTGTGAGCGTTCCTGCTCCTTTCCGCGTTATCGCAAAGAACGAAAACCTGGAAGTCGTTGCATCGTAATAGTACCGTCCATTGGTATAGTCTTCCATTTGTGTGGGGAGGTCACTCCATGTCTTGTCATGGTACTGCATCATAATGAGGTCTGCAGGATTAATTCCCTGATCTTTCAACCATCCATCGTCAACAGAGAACCAGATATTTCCTTCTCTGACTGCATCTTCCCGGACCCAGTTTATTCTGGTGTCCAGATAGTAAGCCGGGGGGTTCCCTGGCAATTTTGTATCTGGTCCGATATTGGCCTTTTCCGCTGACACCATAATCTCCTGAATGTCAATGGCCGGAACGATGGAAACCTCTACTACCACAACAGGAACCGAGGCATCGGCTTGCCAGTTCCCGGCAAATGGGAGGATTACTCTCTCCCCGGCCTTTGCACCGGTCTCATTTGCTCCGCATTTCGAAGGGACGAATCGGGGTGTATTTTTTCCACCTGATGGAATTGTTGGAGTTTCGGGAGGTATTGCTGATACGGTGATGTAGTTTGCCCGTGTGGCGGTATTGCTCCCCGCAGAGTTAGTTGCGTTCAGCGAAACCGTGTAGGTGCCGTTAATCGGATAGGTATGCGTCGGATTCCGGGCGGTGCTGTAACTCCCGTCACCAAACGACCAGTTCCAGTTCGTCGGCGACCCGTTGGAAGTGTCAGTGAACTGAACGGTAAGTGGGACTGTACCCGTTGTGGGCGTGCCGATGAAGGAAGCTGTGGGAGGAATTGTACTGCCGGTAACGTTGATGTAATTGCTCCGTATTATTCGGTTGCTTCCGGCAGCATTGGTTACGTTGAAACTGACGGTAAATGTCCCGGTAAATGCATACGTGTGTGCGGGACTCTGGAGGGTACTATAATTTTCGTCTCCAAACGACCAGTTCCAGTTTGTCGGGGAGCCTGTCGATGAATCGGTGAACTGGACGGTAAGCGGGGCTGTGCCGGAGGAAGGTGTTCCGGTGAAGTCAGCTACCGGATAAACCGGCGGAGTACAGGTGTCGCACGTCCAGTTTTCTGTACATCCCGGATATTCTTCGGTAATAAATGTGAGGTTTATCCAGGTAGCGTTGACATTACTCCAATTATCGAAAGTATGCGTCGAGAATGTATGCGTACCAATTACGGGAGAATACGCATTATAAAAATGATCACCAGCCCCGGTAGTCCCGAGATACTGATCATCCAGCCACATCTGGACGCCGCCAAAATCGGGATCATAAGGATTAAACCACCAGATCCCTATCTCGTTTGCATACGTGACATACCCGCAGATAGTAATACCGCTTGGTGGGGTGAACTCGTCAGCCTGTGCTATACCAGCAAGAGAGATGAGTAATAAAACAAATATTACTATCTCCCGAATTGGCAGCGGTGTTTCCATTTTACGATGTCCTCTTCCAGAAGTACACGACAGGACTTGACAGATTCCATCCGATAATTTTGCTCGTTGTGTCTGAACCCACAGCGTTTGTCGCCGTTAAGTTGATACGCCAGTTACCGGTTCCCAGATTCAATACCGGGTTCTGTAATGTGCTGTAGGTTACTTCTGTATTGTTCCCCAGAAGATTGGTGACATTCCATATCCATGATGTCGGGTATTGCGTTGATGTATCAGTCAATACAATATTGAATGTAGCAACCGGGGCTTCACTCCCGATACCTCCTGATATTGTCACGTTTTTTATTTTTGTACTTACAACTCCGCCGCTGCTTACCGTGTGGTTAATGGTGAATGTACCATTTGTGGTGTAAGTAAATACTGGGTTAATATCTGTCGAATCTACAGTTGTGCCACCATTTGTAAAATTCCAGAAGTACTGGGTTGTTCCCGGAACGGTATTGTTTGATTGATCGAAAAATTGGATTACTGCCGGTTTATTCGCTACGGTTAGATTTGCTGAGAAGTCTGCAACAGGTGGTAAGACAATATCTCCTGAACATCCACCAAGTGGCGGACCATAATCTACAAAGACATATCCTCCATAAATTGTAGTAAGGGGATTTGTTGCCCACGTTGGTTGAACCCCTTTAATTTCAATATAGTCCCCTGCGACTACTGATACGTTCAGGTTTGTGCTTTCAAATAATCGTTCATACGATGACGAAAATATTGTATCTATTAAAGTATCTTCGGCATTATTTTTTCTGATATAGAGACTCCATGCTTCGTTCGTACCTGGTGTCCCAGAATATGCATTTATGAAGACACGGTTGATCGTCCCGGATCTTGGAATATATATTTTACTAGTTGCAGCACCAGTGACTGGAGCTTTGGGAAGATTGCCAAAATAAACCGTCTGTGCATCTGTTGGTGATGACGTAAGTGCTTGCACAAATAACGGATACCCCTGGACAGAATCGGTAATGGTGGTATCAACAAACGCTGTGCCCCCAACAATATTTGTAAGCGGGTTTGTAGCCCAAAATGCGTTAACCCGTTTCCATTCAAAAAAATCGCCTTTAAGTAATGGCACATCCATAGCAGCGTTACTAAATATCCTTTCATTCGTTGCTACAGACAACGTACTAACCAGCGTGTCACTCCCGCTATTATCTTGGATATAATATGACCATGCTTCGTTTGTACCTGCTGTCCCTGAGCAGTCGTAAATATCAACACGGGTCACATTGCCCCCGGAGGGTACGAAAAATTTATTTGTGCTCTGGGTTGTTGACGGGGCTATCGGACGGAACCCCATGTAATTCGTTACATTATCCGCAGGTGAGTTGGTTAGAGCTTGCATTGGTATTACGTATCCCGATTGAGTGGATGCGTTGACGACTACATACCCCCCAACGATATTAGTTGCCGGGTTCGTTGTCCATACCGGGTGAACCCGTTTTATTTCAAAATAGTCTCCGGCGTTAACTGCAATATTAATCGCAGAATTTGAAAAACGGCGTTCATTTGCTGCCACTGATAATGTGGCGATTAGATAATCATTTGCATCATTTATCCGGATATAATAGGAATATGCCTGATTCGTTCCGGCTGTCCCTGAGTAGTCGTAAATTTCTATACGTTCAATAGTCCCTGTTGTGGGAATGAATACTTTATTTACTCCCACGGTTGTTGTCGGAGCTATCGGACGATTGCCGAAATAGGTTGTTACGCTATCCGCTGGAGAATTTGTTAATGCCATTGCCGGGATAGTATAATAACCAGATACTGCAGTTGCCGGGACCACTAATACTCCGAATACAATAATTAAAAATATGAGGGAATAGTAAACTTTCATTTACACCCCTACCATCACATACCCTGATCCAAGACTCGACCAGTTCCCCCATCCAAGTGATATGTTTGGATTTACATTGTCTGAGGTAATTACAACAAAACCAACGGGATAGATGGCACTTAAATTGGTTGATCGTGAAGAATGGGTATCTACATAATTCTTCGTCGCTGCATCCTGCGGTGCAACCGGATCGAGAAGATCCGTCAGGTTAAACCCACCAAGAGACTGCCTGCCGGTAAACGGTCGCGTTCCGGAAACAAGGATATATTGTGGATGACTATCCGCTGATAAATTGGTAAGTAACCAATGATCGGTAACTCCACGCGTTATATTTGAGAGGTTAATGAATTCGCAAAACGAGCAAGGCTCGGCAGAGACTGCTGGAATTAAAAGTGCCATGAGTATGACCATGGCTATTATTGAAATTGTTTGTTTTTTTCGCAATATATTCACCTTTTAACAATTAATGTGGAAGAATTGGCTGCAATTTTATGAGCAATTCCCTTTTCATTATCACCAGGAAATTCTGGGAAGCCATACCCCCAACATTGATCATAAAACACCCTCTCAGGATTATCCTAATCGATTAATGTTATCCCGGTCGATTAATACACTATAATACTTCGAATTTATCACCTAAAACGAAATCGCAAAGCAATAATGCCTCTTTTAATGCCATGCATTGAAAAAAATAAAAAAGTAATATATTTACATTAGGAATGGTGTACCTTAGAAATCCAACTGAGCACGATGAGATTATGGACAACCTGTCAAAAATAAAAAACCTGTTGAAAAAAGACCAGAGAGGATTGAATATCCGTGAAATCTCGGAAAAATTGAATATCAACAGGAATTCCGTTGCCAAGCTGGTTGACATACTTACCGCAAAAGAAGAAGTTGAGTTCAGGATTCACGGGCGATCAAAAATATATTACCTGGCCAAACCGCAGGACTACCGGAAATGGTTTGAATTATTATCCCGGACCTTTGAAGAACTCAATAATTTTCCTCCCGATGGAGATATTTATGCATTCATAGCCGGGACGCTCAAACACATTACACCAGAAGATACCATCATTTCTATCAATTCTTTTGATCAGGACACCAAGACCATCACCATTAACGTGGTTGAAGGGCTCGGGCAACGACAACCCGATATCGAGGCAATTCTTTGCCGGCCTTTGAACGGGCTTGCATTTTCGGTCCCTGACCGGGAATTGCCTGAAATGCTGTCTGGCGAATGCAATGAGATACCGGGGGGATTAACCGATCTCACCTTTGGGGGGCTTCCCTACGAGACCTGTAAAAAAATTGAGGCAATACCCTTCTTTGGAAAAGTGTACAGCGCTGGCATCAGCTGGAATGGAAGGCTCAAAGGGTCTGTCACCTTCATCCTTCCTCGGGGAGCTGAACTTGAAAACCATGATCTCATCACCTTCTTCATCCGGCAGGTTGCCGGGTTTTTGAGTCGGAGAGATACCGAAACGGCACTCCAGAAGAGCGAACAATTTACCCGGGAAATTATCCACAATGCAAAAGAGGGCATCGTTGTCTTTGACCGGAATTTCAACTATCTTGTCTGGAACCCCTTTATGGAATCCCTCACCGGCGTCTCCGCATCAGAAACGCTGGGAAAAAATGGCTCAGACCTCTTCCCTCACCTGCGAGAACAGAATGTGGACCTCCTGCTGCAGCGGGCGCTGGCCGGGGAAACCGTCCGTTCACCGGACATGCCATACCATGTCCCGCAGACCAATAAATCGGGCTGGGTATCCGGTATTTACAGTCCACATTTAAATGGTCAGGGAGCGATTATCGGAGTTATTGGCAATATCCGCGACATCACCGAACGCAAACGAGCAGAAGATGTATTGAGAGAGAGTGAATCCTATCTCAATTTCATCCTGCACGGTTCACCGGTTCCGCAATTTGTACTGGATAAAAATCATTACGTCATCTCCTGGAATAAAGCAATCGAAGAATACAGCGGCGTAAAAGAAATGGAAGTATTGGGTACCAGAGACCAGTGGAAGGCGTTCTACGATGCGGAACGACCCGTGCTCGCCGATCTCATGATAGATGAGGCAGTAGAGAAGCTTCCGGAATTATACCCGGGAAAATTCAAAAAATCCCCGTTCGTTGAAGGAGCTTTTGAAGTTACTGATTTCTTCCCCAAAATAGGAACACGCGGGGTCTGGTTGCATTTCACCAGCGCCCCTATTCGGGATATTAAGGGTGCAATTATCGGGGCCGTGGAAACTCTGGAAGATATTACGGAACGCAGGCAGGCAGAAGAAGCGCTGGAAGAGAGCAAGAAGCGATTCCGGGAGCTCTCTGACCTGCTGCCCCAGGCCGTCTATGAAATGGATGCGAAGGGGATCCTGATGTACGCGAACCGGATCGCGTTCGACATGTTCGACTATAACCGGGAAGAGTTCGAACAGGGGCTTAACATCCTGAACATGATTGCTCAGCAGGACCGGGAACGGGCTAAAGACGTCATCCGCGAGATACTTAATGGAAAGCCGCAGTCTGGACCGATGGAAGAATTCCTGGCCCTGCGGAAAGACGGCAGCACGTTTCCCATTGCCAACTACTCATCACCAATTATCGTAAAAGACGGGATAACCGGTCTCCGTGGCATCATCGTTGACATCACCGCGCAAAAGAAGCAGGAACAGAGCCTCCGTACCCAGCTGAACCTCAGTCTTTCCCTCCAGTCAATCAGAGGACTGTATGATTCGCTTAAGACCTGCCTGCTTGCAGCGATCGAGATCTCCGGGATGGATGCCGGGGGCATCTATTTAGTCGATGAGATGAGTGGCTCTGTTGACCTCATTGTCTCACTGAACCTTGGCGACGAATTCGTAAAAAGCGTTTCCCATTATCCTGCCGGTTCGACCAATGCCCAGATGGTGATGGCAGGGAAACCGGTCTATACCCAGTACAACAAAACCGGGATTGTCCATACTTCCGTCCAGGAACGGGAAGGGCTGAGAATCCTTGCAATCATCCCGGTCATATCCAGGGGCAGGGTAATTGCCTGCATCAATATCTCTTCCCATATATTTGACGAAATTACGACAAATGCCCGTCTTGGCGTTGAAATTATCGCTACCCAGATTGGGACTGCCATTGACCGGATTCGGGCAGAGGAAGATCTTGCACAGAATGAGCAGATGTTCCGCACACTGCTCCTGCATGTCCCATCAGTAGCGGTTCAGGGCTACAGTATGGATGGTACAACGAACTACTGGGATAACGCGTCCGAGAACCTTTATGGATATAGTGCAGAGGAGGCTATCGGTAAGAACCTAGTCGAACTGATCATCCCACCAGAAATGCGGGAGGAGGTCAGGAAAGCAATAGTGTATATGGCGGAGACTGGTCAATCAATCCCGGCATCAGAACTATCCCTTATGAAAAAGGATGGATCACGGGTTGCAGTGTTTTCCAGCCATATTATCATCAAAAGATCGCAGGGTAAAATGGATCTGTACTGTCTCGATATTGATCTCACCGAACGCAAGCAGGCGGAGGAACAGTTGAAACGGATCCATCATAATTATGAAACATTTTTTAACGCCATTGATGAGTTCCTCTTTGTGCTTGATGAGGAGGGCCGCATTCTCCACACCAACGAAACAGTCATCCGACGGTTTGGATACTCCAGAGAAGAGCTTCTCGGCCAATCAGTTCTGATGCTGCATCCACTGGAACTCAGGAAAGAATCAAAGCGTATCATGCAGGAATTAGTGGCAGGAACGATGGATTTCTGTCCGCTGCCGGTAATGACCAAAGACGGTCACCTGATCTCGGTAGAGAGCCGGGTCACAAATGGTGAATGGGACGGGAAACCCGTATTGTTTGGAGTCTGTAAGGAGATTTCTGAGATCCGACACTGAAAAGAAATTTTCCGTGCGGAGAATATGGAGAAAGTTTTCCTCCCAGAAATTGCAACAATCACGGAAAAATTGGAATATCTGTGATTTCTAATTGAGTCCTAAAAGTGACAGTGATTGATGGTAAAAAGAGGAAAAAAGAATGATTAATACCCGCGAATTTCAGCTTCCACCATCTCGAGATTTGCCAGCCGCTTCTCAAGTGGCGGGTGGGTTGAGAAGAGACTCCATGATGGCATTTTTTCCCGATAGTGCCGGAATGATAAAGAATGCGTTTGCGCTCTCAACTTTTGCTTTTGCCTGGACTGGCACAACCTCCATCCGCCCGCTGATCTTGTTTAAAGCTGACATAAGTGCCCTTGGATTTCCCGTAATATAGGCGCTGCCACGATCAGCAGCAAATTCACGATACCGTGAAAGTGCGAGGATAAGCAGGGTACTTACCGCATACACGATGATTGAGACAATCCAGATAACGATCGTTCCCCCGCCGTTATCCCTGTTTCGTCCACCGAACAATGCGGAAAAGAAAAAACTCTGCATGATCATCGATGCAATCATGGCGATAAAACTGGCCATCGTCATGGTCAGTATGTCGCGGTTCTTTACATGTGATAATTCATGTGCAAGTACCGCTTCGAGCTCATCTTTATTCAGGAGGCGCATGATCGAATCCGTGCATGCGACGACCGCATGTTTTGGACTTCTGCCAGTAGCAAAAGCGTTCGGCACCGGGCTCTGCATAATTGCAATTTTTGGCAGAGGGAGGTCAGCTTCCCTGCAGAGCTTTTCAACGGTCTGGTGCAGTTCAGGATATTCATCGGCCTGAAGGATCCGTGCCCCGGTTGACCAGAGCACAAGCTTGTCAGAAAAGAAGTACTGGACCAGACCCATTCCCACGGCTAATAACACTATCAGCCAGAGACCCGCTCCGAACGCAAGGAGTATTGTCATGAACACCAGGTAGAGGATGAACAACAAGAACATTGTCAGCCAGACTCTGCCGGTAAGGCCCCAGTCACGTTTCCATTTCATAAGTAGTACACTTTCGATTGCGACGCTCTTAAAACAATCGAAAATTACAATAAAAGACATTTCATCAGCACCGGTAAATATGGGATCAACCTCAGGGCAATTTTGTTAAACAGGGATCCGGATCGTGCGAACGCAGCAGGATCAATACAAAAACTATTTTCTTGCCAACATCTGACTGGTATAGCATGACTGATGTCGATCCCGAAGCACTGGCTGATGTGGCATACGGCATCTTTGAGCACTCCTTAAACCGGGGGCTCCAGGAGCAGGGCAAATACCTTTTTGCACTCTTCGAAGGTAGAATTGACTTCAAAGCCGAGCTTATGGAAATTTTTGAGAAGTTTTCCGGTGAATACCCGCAGCTCGCAGAGGTATTATTGAAGCGTTTTAGTGACATCGACACAATTTATGAGATGCTCTGGAATGGTGAAGGGGTTATCCCATCGAAGACAACGCAGATGTACTGGATTGTGCAGGATGCTCCGGGGAGTGCTCCTGAAGCAATCGAGGATGAAAATGCCGGCAAATGGTTAATTTTTCAGGAGCCGGGACTCGTAGACGAATCCTGGAAGAAAGTGCGGGATGCAACAGTAGCACATATTCTCGGTATATCTGCAAAAGTGAGCACATCAAAGCCGAATCCGGAATCCCGTGACAACCGGAAAGTCATCTATATTTATACAAAAAACTGGGCGGATGAGCAGGATGTAATGCGTGTGCGTGAGACCCTCCGCACGCTTGGTTTCACTGAACGGATCGGGTACAAACGAAATATTGAGACGTTTGCCGGGGAATATGCGAAGAAAGGCAAGCGGGTTACCTATTATTCGGCATAATTTTTTTATGTGAAGATTAAAAACAGAAAAAAATTATTAAAAAAATATAATTATGCTTTTCTTTCCTTGTTCTTTGGGCGCAGGTTCTGGTAACCGCACTTTCTGCAACTGGTTGCGCGTATCGCATTACGGGCATTGCAATGCATACATACTTTCACATTGAGTAACCGGGCTTCGGCTTCGGGAAATTTTGCCATGGAACTTCACTCCTGTCTGCCCTTATAACAAAGCTGTAAGACTTATTAACCATTTGTGTTGCCTTTGGAATGTTTATCTTCCTGCATGAACCAGTCACGGAAAGCGGCAAGTGCCTGCGCACGGTGAGAGATTTTATTTTTCTCCTGAAGGGGGAGTTCTGCGAGGGTTTGCCCTCTCACTTCGAAGATCGAATCGTACCCGAACCCGCCGCTTCCGCGGGGAATCGCGACGATAGTACCATGGATTGTTCCGGAAAATTCACGGATTCCCGTGTGATCCGCATACGCAATTACCGTGGTAAAGTGTGCGCTGCGTTCCTTTTCATCAGTCATTAATTTTAAAATACCCTTGTTGCCTATCGTGTTCAGCACGTATGCCGCGTACGGGCCGGGAAATTCGTTCAGGACCTCGATGGAAAAACTGGTGTCATCCACGATGAGCGGTGTGAGGAGATGATCATATGCGTATTTCGCCTTTTGCCTGGAGATCTCAACGATATCATCAGACCGGATTTCAGGAATTTCGAGTGGTACATGCGACACATCAACTCCCTCTCCAAAGAATCCCGCAACCTCTTTTACCTTGTTGGCATTGCTCGTAACGATAGTGAGTTTTATAAATATCTCCCCCTCAGTTCGATCTCGTGTTCACGATTAATGACATCTGCAGCCCCCGCAAAGGTCTCTGCATATCCCTGAATAAATGCTGATTTCAGCACATCTGCATGTTCAGGTGCCGTACTTTCCAGCGTCTGGAAAAGTACATGGACATCAACCCCCCGCTGTTCAAGTTCGGAATTAACCAGAGAAAGCCCAAAATCTATCAGTACGCATTGACCATCGCTCTTCATGCAGGATTATATTGCTGGTCGTGAGGTCTCCATGCATAATGCCCGCGGTATGGAGCCTGCCAATCACCCTGCCTGCATTGTATACTGCCTCTTTTGTGAGGTTTTGGGTAAGTTGTATGCCCTTTATCTCCTCCATGACAATCGTATCGGCAGTAATGTCACGGATGACCGGTGTGCGTACACCCCCTTTTCGTGCAGTGGCAATCAAACGTGCCTCCGCCCGGGTCCGCTCGGCAATCAGCCGCCGGTCAAGTGCGGGCTCCCGGTACAGTTTTGAGACCCGGTGTTTTTCTGCATTGCCGTTCCGGAACGTGATGACTGCCTCTGCCCCTCTTTTCTGGTCTGGATGAGCAGGGATACGGGTCATATCCGCAGGGTTAATATCGTGTTTCCATGTCACATCAACCTCATCTGAGCGGAATGAGGGTTTGATCTGCGAGGATTCGATGGGGAGGGACGACCCGCTTTCCAGCATCAGTTTTCCCGTGTAGGCAATCATCGCGCCATTGTCACCGAGATATTTTTGTTCGGGGACGTAGAACTGCGCCCCCCGCTCCTCGCACATTATCCGGAGCATTTCCTGCAACCGGCGGTTTGCACCAACACCCCCGACCAGGAGTACCTCGTCTTTTCCCGCAAGCGACATCGCCCGCTCGGTCACTTCAACGCACATGGCAAACGCAGTCTCCTGGAGGCTGAAGCACACATCCGGGAGGGATGCCTTACTATCTTTTGCTGCAGAAACAAGCCCCGAAAAAGCGAGGTCCATTCCCTTGACCGTATACGGCAAATCGATGTATTGGCCAAGCTTTGCCTGTGCCTCTATGATTGGTCCGCCAGGATGAGGAAGACCCTTTGACCGGGCAAATTTGTCAAGAGCGTTACCGATGCCGATATCAAGGGTCTCACCGAAAATCCTGTAACGGCCGTTCAGGTACCCGATCACCTGGGTGTTTGCTCCGCTTGCATAGAGGACAATCGGATCACGACAACCTGTAGCAAAACGTCCTATCTCTATATGAGCGACACAGTGGTTAACGCCCACCAGAGGTACATCCAGTGCCAGTGCCAGTGATCGGGCTGCTGTTGCTACAGTCCGGAGGCAGGGGCCAAGTCCCGGACCCTGCGAGAATGCTATTCCCGTAATTTTATCCGGTTCTTTAAGGACAGAAGAGATAAGTCTCTTCATCACAGAAGCATGGTGCTGCGCTGCCTCACGCGGGTGAATACCCCCCTGTACCGGGCTGTAGGGATCAGATGCAAGTGATATCAGATCACGATCAAAAAGAGCGGCACTGAGGTTCCATGCTGTCCCCTCAATCCCCAGTATCTGCCCAAAAAAAGGCATTGAATCTTATTTTCTGAATTCAGTATATCCGCACTTGCCACAGGTTGCCCGATCTTTATGGTCTGCCATCATAACGCCGGGCCCGCAGCGTGGGCAGTATTTCTTGCTCGTGGTGACTTTGGCACCATCGACCTTAAAGTATGCACCTCTCTTCTGCGCCTTGGAAACGGCTGCCTTTTTAGCTGCTGCCATGGTTACGCTGCTCCTTCTTCCTTGGGTTTGGGCATTCCGCGCGCTGCAAGGTACGGGCGTTCGGTCTTATTCCTGCCCTCTTCATTATCGTAAACACGTGCTGAACCGGTAATTTCTGTCTTACCGAAGCTGTTGTGGAGCGTATCAAGGGTTATCTGCTGCTCTTTTACATTAAGCAGGGCACATAGTTTTCCAATAATCTGCATACGGGAGGGGGTTGCACCATCGTATTTGAGGTTAAACTGAACCTCTCTTCTGGATAAAAGCTCATTTCTTTTATCGCTGGTGATCTCAAAGTCCATCGATATCCTGTAATTATTAGAAACCGGGTTATTTATAATATGAGCCTCTCACAGGGGCATTACAAAAACAAACAGGAAAAATTCATGCATCAGTGCGGATAAAATGCGTCAGAAAATGCCGGGCAGTTTCCCTGGCCTGATGATTTACTATGCGGAGTACGACTCCCTGGTTGGGCTGTCCGTATAACACAGCCGCACCGTCCGGGGCAGCTATAACAAGAGGAATTACCGCGAGATCTTCTTCACCATCAACAACGACCGTAACCGGTGGATACCTGATTGCGTGATCGAGCGCGCGGATCAGGTCATCGGTTATTGTACCAGCCGGATTTTTAACCCTGATGCATTCCCCGCGTATTACCGGCATCCGTCTGCAGGGTAATCGCATGGTATAACCATCGATAACAGCGATTGCCGGTGTGATACCCCGCTTCTGGAGGTTGTATGAGACAACATCCCCGACGGAATATACAATGCGGTCAGCAATTTTTGGAATAATCTCATCGATATCCTGGTGCAATTCGCCAAAAGGTTCCTGGAAAAACTTCCGGTGTTCTTCTGGAAGGGTAAGCATCAGCGAACCTTCAGTGCATAGCGACCCGGAAGTTTGATGTTCATCCTTTTTGCTACCTCAGAATTTTCCGGATCAATAATTACAAGATAACCTGACCAGTCCTCGCTCAGATTTGATGTCCCACAGATCACGCAGTTCTCGCCATCTACTACACGATGACAATCCCTGCAGACTTTTCCCTGCTTTTTCTTATTCGCCGGAGGCATTCTCCTTCCTCTTATTCTTGCCCTTCTCCTTTCCTGCCTCTTTTTGTACAGTCGGGGATTTCTGGTCTTTCTCGTTTTCCTTGTTCATCTCTTCTTCAAGCCAGAGAGCTGTTCCAAGTCCTGCCTGTCGCATGGTAAGCCCGATCTTGCTGTCCCGCGGTTCCCGCTCATTTAAGGAGAGTGTCACAACGCGGACACGGACGATATCACCCACTCCGATGAACCTTTTAGACTCCTGGCAGATGAGACGGGAGTTCTTTTCATCGTAGTTGATATACTCGTCAGAGATCTGGCTTACGTGCAGCATTGCGTCGATGGGACCGAGGCTGACAAAAGCACCGAAACTTGTCGTCTCGACAACAAGACCTTCGATGACTTCCTGGAGCGCAAGACGGAGCACGAGTGCTTCAAACTTCACATCATAATAGACGCCTCCGTCACCTGGCACGAGTTCTCCCTCTCCGACATCTTGGACATTCGTCACGCAGATAAAGATCCCGATCTCTTTATCAATACTGCCTTCAAGCTGCTCCTGCAGGACTTCAAGAATCACTTTTTCAAGTTTCTCGCCCAGTCGCTGGGGGGTACCCGCACTTTATCCTCAAGCATCAACTTATGATACATTTTTTACCTCCGCAATATCTCCAGTTTTTTCTGATTTCTCATTGATATTACACCAATCCCTCGTGTGAGCAGTGCATCCCTGACATGCCGGTCATTGGTAACTACCATACATTTATTCTGTACTGCATATTCAATCATCTGTGCATCGACAGATCCTGCCTGTGCATCCCCGCTTTCCACGATGGTACATTTTTCACCAAGTGCAAGACCATGCCGGGCAGCGGCTCCGTCACGTCCTTTTGCCCGGGAGAGTCCGGTAAGTTCCTTAATTACACCTGAAAGCACGACTGGTTCAAATGCACCAAGAAGTGAGCGAAGTTCATCGAAGATATCAATCTGGAATTGCACGGGCATCATGAGTGCATTGGCGTCCAGAAGGATTTTCACTCGCTCAAAACTCCCATCCCGATTAATCGCCAGCGTGCTCCCACCTGCCGGCTGATGGCGATCCTTGAACCCAGTTCTGCACATACAGGTCGCTTCAGCTGAATCTCAATGGTGTCCTTTTTCGTGTTGCTGACTACGCCAACGGTTACTGCGGTTCCGACAGATAGCATCAGCGGTTCGCTGTGTTTTAACGGTTCAATAACCAGCTCGCTTGAGGCTCCCACAACCCTTTCCATGAGCGTGACGCGACACCGGATTTTGTCCCACACCGGGGGTAGTTTACCTTCGTGACCAAGCACCTGACCTGCAAGTGCGTCACTTTTCGTCAGAGCTGGATCGAGTCTGGTCCCAACACCAAGGAGTCCGCCGGGAGTTGCCTCGGTAATTTTATTGGAGCCTGCGTTGATTGACGTAACTTTCGTGGTGATAGGTATCCATTTAATCCTGTTTTCGATCTGTGTCTGCCTTCCCGGTCTGATTTCTATATCATCGCCTTCGCGGAGGATGCCCCGTATAAGAGACCCCCCGACGACCCCTCCCTTTACATCTTTCCAGTTGCAGCCGGGTTTGTTTACATCAAAAGATCTGGCTATGAGCATAACAGGTTCGGTATTTGGATCCCGCATCGGCTCAGGAATAGTCACATCGAGAGCCTGAACAAGAGCACCAATGTTGATTCCTTTCTGGGAGGAAACCGGAATAATCGGTGCGTTCTCTGCGATAGTTCCTTTGATGAATTTTTTTATCTCGTGATAATTGTCGATAGCCTCTTTCTGGCTGACAACATCGATTTTACTCTGGACAATAACGATTTTTTTAATGCCGACAAGTTCCAGAGCCATCAGGTGCTCTTTTGTCTGTGGCTGGGGGCATTTCTCGCTTGCTGCGATGACCAGCATCGCTCCGTCCATCAATGCCGAGCCGGAAAGCATCGTTGCCATAAGTGTTTCATGTCCTGGTGCATCGACAAAGGAAACTGAACGGAATGGTGTCCCCTTTCCCCCGCAGACCGGACAATCAGGGCTGGTTGAAAGGGCGTCGGAACCCTCGCACCTCTCACACCGGTAAAAGGTTGCATCGGCATATCCAAGCCGGATTGAGATACCCCGTTTCACCTCTTCACTGTGCCGGTCTGTCCATGCCCCGGTGAGTGCGTTAACCAGGGTTGTCTTGCCGTGATCGACATGACCTACTACCCCAATATTAACACCGGGAACTTTTACATCATGCAAAAAATTCGAACCTCCTTACTCTATATATAATGGTCATACTTATACATAACCAGTGACCGTGCTCATCGGGGAAAATCTATCAGTTTTAATCAAAGGCTCCGGTCAAAAAGCGCAGTTCCCGCAACTTTTTTTTGGCATTTCTGCTCATAGTGGAATGAGGGAATTAACCGGGGATATTTCCTGTCCTTTTCTGAATCCTGTTCCTGAAAAGTCAGGTCCTGAAACAGGTTTTTCATGTAAAAAGGAAGTATGCTGGAAAACCAGTCATAAATCCTGCGGATTTTTATCCCCCTCCCTCACAGCTCTGGTCGGTCGCTTTCCACGCGTCCTGCAGGTCACGTCCAGAAACAAACTCCTTTTCTCTTTCGATTACTTTTTTTGCATCATCAACGATTGCCTTTGATGATTTCTCCGGCCCTGTCGCCGGGATAAGATGATCAATACGGTACAGGAGATTTGTGCTGTCCAGTTCGGCGAATACTTCTCCCCGTACCTGCTCGATGCGCAGAATAGTGCCGGTGGTTCCGGTCCGCGGGTACCGTACCCGCATCCCCAGATTGATCTCTTCTGCCAACATACCGGAAAATGATGTATATTCTGCTATAAAGGTGTTGTTACAAAAAATCAGCCATTATTACATTCTTATCTTTTTGAGCGCTGTTACAATATCGCGGGTAGTGCGACGAGGTTCACCCTGACCTGGGGGAACTGGTGATCCCTGAAGAGAAGAAAAAATCTGGCGTATAGCATCACCATGCGAAGGCCCATAACCCCCTTCGAGGATAAGTGCCAGGGAATGATCGGTCGAGTCCCTCACGATTGCGGCAAGCGTTCCATAATCCTCAGGGAAGAGCTTCATGCTGCTTTTGGGGTCATCAAACAGGGCATCCTGACCTGCGGATATGATTATGGCGTCCGGCCTGAACATGTCAAGGGCAGGTACAAATACTTCTTCAAAGACAAGCCTGTAATCGGCGATACCCGATCCAGCCCGTAAGGGTGCGTTTATGGTAAATCCCTTGCCTGCCCCGGTTCCTATTTCATCAACCCAGCCGGTATATGGAAAAATGTTTCCCTGATGTATCGAGCAGAAGAGCACCGAATCATCTGATGAGAATATCTTCTGTGTTCCATTCCCGTGGTGGAGATCCCAGTCGATGATCGCGACTTTATCCACCCGATCCAGTGCCCGCTTTGCGGCAATTGCCGCATTGTTAAAAATACAAAAACCCATGGCCCGGTCGGGTTCAGCATGATGTCCGGGCGGACGGATTATGGCAAAACAGGATTCGCCATCGATTGAACGGTTCACTGCTTCTGCTGCGGTACCTGCTGCAAAAGAAGCTACCCTGTACGTCTCTCCATCAACATAGGTGCTCTGGTCAAGGAAATGTTGTCCCCCGCGGGAAGAAAATTCCCGGATCATGCGGATATATGAAGGTGTATGGACCCTGGCAAGATCACTTTCGGATGCACATAACGGCGTTATTATCTGTACCCCTTCAGGTACTCCTTCCAGAGCTGCCTTCAGCCGTGCAGCGTTTTCATCATGGCTCTCCATGTCATGATGAGTGAAAATTTCCCCGTAAATCGCGGAACACCGGGTCATAATCAGATTATCCGTATATTAAATTGCAGCTTTCAAAAGGTTTGGTTCGTGCTTTTTTTTTAAAAAAAATTACTGGATTGTTGCGCCTTCCATTATAGCGGATTCGGGGACATCATATTCCCGTCCGGATGAAACGACCCGGTATTTACCCGTGGTCTTCACACCATAGGGATTCCCGGTTGTGGAATACGGTACGATAAATTCACCATTAATGCTCTGTTGCTGGTATGTGAATGCCCTGCCGGTGTTACTGATCACCGGGACCTGGATAATGCCCTCTCCTTTAATGTGTGCCCCTTTTACATATTCGAACACTTTGACATATTTCACATCCGTAACATTCGAGTTGAACACATTGCTGGGAGATTCATGCACGAGCCGGTAATTCCTGAGTGCCGGTACGGTATCAACCGGGAGTGTTATTGCAGGACTCAACACAGCAGCATGGTAACCTGCCGGTGCCTTGAGGTTGTATTCAGCTGCACGATTCACCGCTTCGGTAACGTTGACCGCTTCCGCACCCGTAATCACCGGAAGAGATACCTGCGAAATACTCTGGTCAGCATACTCAACATAATAGGCACTCGTGGGGGTTTTGAGAGAACCATCAAAGTTATGGAGACGGGAGATCATGGTAAAGTAGTACAGACGGGTGTTGAGCAGGACTGATTCGTAACTGTTAAGATTATTCTGTGCCGGGGCAAGCAGCGTCATCTGGTACGGATTTGCTCCCGCTGAAGCATTATACCATGTCGCCATCGCCCAGAATTTGCCGGTATCCATTTCGATATCGGTGACTATATACCGGGTTTTGGCGCGGTCAAGGATTTGATTTCCTTCATCTTCAGATATTGACATGAAGAAATTTGCTGATCCAGTCGGGCCGGTAACTCCTGACTGGAATGGGTTGGCGTTTGGGATCCGTTTTGCAATATAGGTGATCATGTGCCCATAGTCCCACCAGGACATGACCCCATAAGCTTCGGGAGGATACTGGAATGTTTCACGATTGTAAATGGTGGTATAATTCACACCGGTATCCGGGGTATTATTCCCCATCCAGTCAAGGGTCTCCCGCCAGTCGGGATTCATCCGGATTGTACTGCCAGCTGCATTTTCATAACTGAGTGATGCAGATGTGTAAGCAAACAGAATGCTGAGTACGATGGCAAGGATAACGAATGCAAGGGTAATTAAATTCCCCTGTGATGAGCCAGCGTCTTTCTTCTGGACTTTTTTCTGTTTTTTTCTTTTTTGGGGTTCTTCGTTGGCTCCTTTATTATATTCTGGCTCATCTTTATCGGATGAAAATCGTGATGCAAGCCTGCGGATATCTGCCCAGCCATGCTCAAATGTAAAACTAACGCACACTGCAGACAACAGGGCCACATTCACCGCCAGGTAATACTCATAACGGATATGCTGCCAGGTTGAAACCAGCATGATAAGCGACCACACAAGTGCAAAGATCTGGTGCGGGTGCTCTTCCCTGATGTTATTGTAGAGCATGACCAGTGCCCCACCCGCCATCAGAATCAGACCATAGTTAAACGTCATCCACGCGAGGTCCAGTGCCCAGCCACGGGCTTCCTGAACCGTATTGGTGACTGCCTGCTGCCCGAAAAATGAGAAGAGTGAACTGATAAACAGGTTATACAACTGGGGGCTGGCTATGAAGAGGATGAGAGAAAATATAATACCGCTCCCGATAAGAATTGCAGGGTAGTAATACCATTCTTTTTCTTTCACGAAACGGGCAATCCCGTAGAGAAAACCCGTCCCGCCGATTAATGCCAGGTACGCGTATATATGCCCGACCGAATAAAAAATGAGATTAATTCCGGGATCTTTCAACCCGTACGCCAGAAGCCCGATAATTGCCATGGCAAAAATTACGGTATTGATTACCAGCAGGTATTCGCTTGTTTTGCCACGATATACATCAATAACAAACTGAATAATGGTAAAAATACCCACGATCATTGCAAAGAGGATCATCGTCGGCATGACGAACAGACCAAGGAGATAGGCAATGCCGGCAAGACCGGATAATAAAAGGGTTTTTTTATAAGAAATGATATTTTTCAGGTCGATTTTAATGTCTTTTTCCGAGAAGACTGCAGACATATACAACAGGCAGAAGATAGTTGAGAAAAGGACCTCTGCGATATGGTGATCCATATATCCATAAAATGAGCGGTAAAAGAACTGGCCTGTTACAACCGCGGTAAAACCCGAGGCAAGAAGGCCGGTTTTCCAGTCACCACAGGTTTTTCCGACAAAATACATGACCGCTACCATCGTGACTCCCAAAAGGGGAGGAATTAAAAGACCTGTACTGATAATCTCCGGTCGCGTTGTGGCTCCGGTTATGAGGCAGATGGTCGCAACAATGGTAGGGAAAAGGGGACCCCAGGGAACTGACATTCCTGTGGGAAACAGGGACATGGGATCAAACCATGCATACTGCGGGAAGTTTGCCAGTATCTGTTCAACCTGTCGCAGGTTATATAGCGGGTCATCACTTGCCACCATCATCAGGACGTCAGTGTTACCCATATTGAGCATGGGAAGCAAACGAAGCCACAGTGCAAAGACACAAAATAATGAAATTAAGCCGACAATCAGTTGAGTCCGGCGGTTTTTAAGATCAAAATGTACCATGAAATCAACCTTTCTTGGGTACTTGGTTTAAAGTTAAGACCATTAATAAATATGGATGATTCCATCAGGAATAACCCCCGAAAAAATCCTCTGAACCACCGGTATTCCTTTAAAAAATTGTTACGGCTCAAAAAAAAGACTTCCGGTTATTCCATCACCGTATCTTTGCCACATATCAGGTAACTCTGAACGGGTGATTTTTTGCACCCATCTTTGGGAAAATCTTCCCTTTCAATAATTCTTGTCTTAAGTTACCCTAAAAAACAGGGAAGTAAAAAAAAATCCGGTATTATTTTCCAGATCCTGTATGGACCATCTTTTGAGGCAGATCGGTAATTTTCGCCGGAGCACCGATCGCCAGCATATATGCGGGGACATCGCGGGTAACGATTGCACCGGCTGCAACCAGCGCCCCCTCACCTATGCTGACACCAGGAAGAAGGGTTGCATTCGCACCAATTGCCGCACCATCCTGTATCTGCGGCCCTTTCAGCCCGCCAATTCGTGTCGGAGGGTATCGGTCATTGGTAAGCACGGTATTGGGCCCGATAAAGACATGGTTCCCAATCACGGTGTCAGTCGGAATGTAGACCATGCTCTGCAGGCTTACTTCATCCCCGATTATCGTGTTTCCCTCAATAACGGCTGACGTACCAATGGCAACCCGGTTGCCTATCGTTGTTTTTTCACGGATCATGACATTGTGCCCGCTCTGAAACTGGTCCCCGATAGTCACATCACAATAGATAATGGTGCCGGACCTGATCACCGCATTTTTTCCTATGATTGTTCCGGTGAAACCGGTTTGTCCCATTTTATCCCGTGAGGGAAAGCCAAGGGTCACAGGTTCGAAAATCTGTGCACCTGTACCAACCGTATTAATGCCATACTCAATCATTCGACAGTCACGCTCTTTGCCAGGTTTCTTGGCTTATCCACATCCCGGTTCAAACCAACGGCAGTGTAATAGGCCAGGAGCTGAAGTACAATAAGTGTTGTCAGTACCTGTACAAAAGGATGGGTTACCGGCAGGGCAATGAATATATCCGCAACCTCGGAAAGTTCCAGATCCCCCTCTTCTCCAAGGGCGATAACGGGTGCCCCCCTCGCTTTCATTTCCTTGATATTGGAAACCATTACCCCGTATGTTTCACCAGGCATGCAAATTGCAACAACCGGAGTCTCTGTAGAGAGGAGTGCAAACGGTCCGTGTTTCAGCTCTCCGGCAGCGTATCCCTCTGCGTGAATATAGGAAATCTCCTTCATTTTCAGTGATCCTTCAAGAGCTACCGGATAAAAAGGACCCCTTCCCACATAGAAGATGCTCCGGGCATTCTGACAGAGACTGACTGCTTCTGACAGTTCCATCAGGAGAACTTCTTCTATTGCCCGGTGCCCGTTCCGCAGCACATCCTCAAATTCGCCATTTCGCAGGAGATTGGTGATCTGCATCAGGACTGCGAGCTGTGCTATAAAGGACTTTGTTGCTGCCACACTGATTTCGGGCCCGGCCCGCATGAAAAGGGTAAAATCGGCGGTCCTGCTGATAGAACTGCCCAGTACGTTTGTGATCGCAAGACTGGTGCAGTTGTGCGCCTTTGCCCGCTTGAGTGCAGAGATGGTATCTGCTGTTTCCCCGGACTGCGATATACCGATTAACAGCCCTTCTAATGGCGGGGGGAAATATTTAAACTCAGATGCAAAGTCAAGCCGTACCGGGATAGCACACGTATTTTCCAGAAGGTACTTGAAGATAAGTCCGGCATTGTAGGAGGATCCACAGGCAATAACCGTTACCGATTCAGCGGTTTTTACCGGTGCAGGAAGTGTTTCATTGGTAACAGACCTGACGGTATTGTAAAATGCCTGTGGCTGCTCGTAGATTTCCTTGAGCATATAATGCGGGAACCCTCCTTTCCTGGTGTCTTCACCGGACCAGTCTATCAGCTCCAGAGGTCGTTGAACAGGTTTACCGTCATGGAACAGCTCCATTTTTTCATGGGATATACTGGCGATATCTCCGTCTTCGAGAAAAATTGCACGTTCTGTGTGATCAATAACCGGTGTCATATCGGAAGCAGCAAAAAATTCCCCGTCACCGACCCCCAGGACAAGCGGGCTTGCATAACGGGCTGCTATGATACGGTCTTCACCAGTGGCTATCACCAGGAGTGCATAAGAACCGGTCAGTCTGGAAACGGCCTTCTGGACCGCTGAAAGGAGATCTTGTTCCGTGTTATATTCCTCTTCTATGAGGTGTGCTGCCACTTCGGTATCGGTTTCAGACCGGAATATATGGCCCCGTGAAATCAGTTGTCTTTTAAGCTCTGCATAGTTTTCGATAATCCCGTTATGAACCACCGCAATCCGGCCGGAACAGTCCATATGGGGGTGTGCATTGACATCATTGGGAACGCCATGGGTAGCCCAGCGGGTATGTCCTATCCCGCTTTTTCCCTTGAGACGTAGCGCCGAGGCTGAAGCATCTGATATCCGTCCCTGGTGCTTGTCCAGCTCAATACCTCCGCTGATAGTGGCAACTCCAAACGAATCGTATCCGCGGTATTCCAGTTTCTTGAGCCCTTCCACGATGATTGGTGCAGCTTCCCTGCGGCCGATATAACCTACGATACCACACACGTTATATCACCCTGGATTCGTCGGCAAGGATACGGGAGATGACCTGCCTTCCCCCTTCAATTGCTACATTATTTCCGACAATGCAGTTATTGAAGATAGTAAAAGGTCCTGCAGTGACCTGATCGCCAAACACGGCACCAAATTCCGGTTTAATTACCGTCCCTTCGATATTCATCAGGCTTGCCGATAATGATACGCTCGTGTGGTCTGCAAACCGGCACCCCTGGCCTGTTACCGTGTCAATGATCCGTGAATGTGAACCGATGGAGGTGTCATCCATAATCAACGAATTTCCCACTATCGTGAATGGTTCGACCTTGACCCGGGAACCCAGACTCGTATCGGGCATGATGCAGCAGTTAGGGCCAATCTCGCAGTCATTGCCGATGATGACCGGACCTGATATAACCGTATTGGGACCAATGGTGGTACCTTTTCCTATTCTTACCGGTCCCTGGATGATGGTCTGCCTGCTTGAGGACCCTTCACGAGCTTCGGGCAAATCTTTCAACAGGCGCATATTCATCTTCAGCAGGTCCCAGGGATAAATGGCGTCCTGCCAGTCATCTGCAACAACCCCCTGCAGGGTTTCACCGGAAGCGAGCATTGAGGAAACGGCATCGGTAATGTCGTTTCCGGAAGTGAACGAAAAAAAGTCTTTTGTCAGAGAAAAGATGCCGGTGCTCACCATGAAACTTGGTGAATGCTCTGGTTTCTCAATAATCCCGCTTACAAGTCCGTCTTTTAACAGTACCACGCCAAAATTTGACGGGTTGGGATGCTCTTTTACCAGCATTGCATTTTTTATGTCTTTTATTCTTCCGACTGAATAGGGATCAATGTAATTATCTCCCGGCAGAAGAAGAAAATCCCCGGTAATGTGTGATTTTGCACAGTTGAGTGCATGAGCTGTACCCAGCTGTTTGTTCTGGACTACAACGGTAATTGGCACATCAAGCTCGTTTAAAAACCGTATTACCTGCTCCTTGCGATACCCGACAACGACGATAATATCGCGTATCCCGTTTTTCAACAGCGCCTCAATGACATGTCCGATGATTGGGCGGTTCGCAACCGGAAGCAACGCCTTGGGTCTGCTCCTGGTTAACGGACGAACACGTTTTCCTTCTCCTGCTGCTAATATAACTGCCTGCATCATTTCACCTAGCGAATAACTGCATTCTCCCCGATACACCCGGAAACATACGAGTTGGGAGCAAACTTTGCATTGCTCCCGATTATTGTCCCTACATTGATGGAGCAGTTGATACCAAACTGTACCCCATCACCGATAATGGCACCAAATTTTTTCCTTCGCGTATCTTTTCCACAGACTCTGACATTGGCATGATCATGCCGCAGGTTAGCAATTTTTGTTCCTGCACCAAAATTACATTGCGTCCCGATGATTGAATCCCCTATATAGTTGAAATGTGGGATCTTTGTCCCGTTCATGATGATGGAGTTCTTGAGCTCTGAACAGTGCCCGATATGGCAATCGTCGCCTATACTGGTAGCCCCACGGATAAATGTGTGGGGGCCGATACGACAATTTTTTCCAATAATACATGGCCCTTCAATATACGTTCCGCTCTTCACCACGCTTCCCTCCCCGACAACAACGGTTCCGTTCAAGGTCACTCCTGATTCCACGGTCCCCCTGATATCAGGTAAAATATCTCCGATAAGCGTGAGATTTGCATCAAGCATATCCCACGGGTTCCCGACATCCATCCAGTAGGTTAAATGGTATGCAGCCAGTTTTTTTTCCGCGATATAATATGAGAGTGCATCGGTAAGTTCAAGTTCTCCGCGGCTTGAAGTCTGAACCCTGTCTATATACTCGAAAATATCCGGCGAGAAAAGATATGCCCCGGCATTGATCTGGGTGGACTGTGGATTTTTCGATTTCTCTTCAAGTGCAGTCACCATACCGTTTTCCACGACGACGACTCCGTAATCCTGTGGATGATCCGTTGTGCTGGTGCTCACGCAGGGTGTCTGGCATGTGCAGAGATTTGCGATATCCGTGGTTTTTATTATCATATCTCCATTTAACAGTAGAAAAGGTCCCGTAATAAGATCGCGTGCAGAACGCAGTGCATCAGCTGTTCCACGCTGTTGCCGCTGAGGTGTGTACCTGATATGAATCCCCAGACCGGATCCATCCCCAAAATGATTGCGGATCTCCCGCTCACCATAGCCAACAACAAAAATAAAGTCGGTTATCCCCGCATCCCGTGCAGCCAGAACGAGGTGCTCCATCATCGGTCGATTGGCAAGGGGGAGCATTACTTTCGGGCGCTTCGCCGTAAGGGGGCGCATCCGCTTCCCCTCTCCTGCGGCAAGAACGACACATTCCATACTAATGCTCGTATTACAACGTTTAAGCAGTTTTCCCCTGCTTAACCAGACTGCGGCCTTCTTGCAGCATTTCCTTTGCTTTCATGGGTGTTTTGGCTTCTGCAGTAATGCGGATTTTAGGTTCGGTCCCGCTCGCCCGGATCAGGAACCAGCCATCCTCTTTTGCAACCCTGATCCCGTCTGTAGGACTCGTCGCCCCAAGAGCCAGAACAGTCTCCCGTGCAGTTTCGCAGGCAAAAGATTCCCTCAGGATCGGGTAGGATGGCATCGCATCCAGCTCCCCTGAGATATTCCATTCAGATGCGATCTCGCAGAAAAGGGCCGCAGCAAACGGCCCGTCGGGACAGAGCGATATCTGCGGGAAAATCCATGCTCCTGAAGGTTCACCCCCGAAATCCCCCCATTTTAGAAGTTCTTCAGAAACATAGGTATCACCAACGGGTGTCCTTTTTACTTCAGCGATCTCTTCGATGATCATGGATGCATCGCTTGTGGTAACAACCCTTTTTGCGCCAAGATACCTTGCAAAAAGCATGAGAAGATGGTCACCGTCGATGTAGCGTCCTTTGTTATCAAATGCCATCATCCGGTCAGCATCACCGTCATGCACAACTGCACATGCAGATCCTGTTTTTTTCACCATTTCCCCTACATATCCCAGATTTTCTTTCAATGGTTCTGAAGGGCGGGCAAAATGACCCGAAGGATTGCAGTTGATACAGTGGATTTTCACTCCTGCATCGGCAAGAACGTGCGGGGTAAGGACACTTCCTGCACCGTTCCCGCAGTCGGCAATCACAGGGATTCCGGATTTTATATGGACACGATCAAGAATGGCATTCTTATGCGGGGTGAGTGCATCTATTGACCGTTCACTGCCCTGGTGCTGCCAGTCGGTCCAGTACCGCCCTTTTAAAAGTTCCTCCATATCAGCCTGCTGGCCCTGGGTAAAAGATGAGCCATCAGGGTTGAATAGTTTCAACCCGTTATATTCCTCAGGGTTATGGGATGCGGTGATCATACACCCGGCTTTAACCGTCCGGGTACCATAGGCAACAGAAGGGGTCGGTGCAATCCCGGTATTATACGCCGTACCACCGCTCCCGAGGATTCCGGATATTACCAGGTGAGCAAGAAGAGGACTCGTCGTCCGGGTATCCATACCGATAATAATATCGCTGGAACGGAATGCCAGCGCTGATCCCACTCTCAAGGCCGTATCGATAAGAGTCTCATCGAACTTCCTTCGTATTCCCGAAGACCCGAAAAGCATGATGATTTATTGGATCGCTGTCAAAAAGAGTTTACCTTTTTATCGGATTGCATGCATGTATCGGTTGCAGTTGTGTGCAGGTATCAGCATGTACCAAAGGGGCACCAATGCTCAATCTGGTTGATCCGTGCAACACCGGCTGTTGACGGGTCGAGACACAGGATCCTCTTTTTTTCCTGAACGTTGCGGATGATTTCACCTGTTCCCGGTTCAATTATCCCTTCACCATTGATGAGGATCACGTCAGCATCATGAGGATTTGTGACAATAGCGCTCCTGAACGCAGAATCGACCGCAGGCATGCTGCCTATACAAAAAATGCGTTTTCCCTCCAGTTCATGGTGCAGTTTCCGGTAACATTCGGTGTGGGAGGATTCGGGACACGCGTGAAGTATTCTTGAAAGACAGAAAAATCCCGAGGCCACATTTACGATTGCAACAGCAGCCCCCCTCACCGGAGGTGTTTCAAGCGGCGTACCGAACATGAACGAGATCTTTGTTCGTGCCCGGATGGGGTCAAAGGTTACAAAATCCGCACTCCTCCCGCCAAATGTTGCAGTCATGCAGGCACCGCGTTCAAACTGGCAGTTTACGGTATCTGTACGTACATCAAGAACAACGCCGCTCTCCTCGCAGCCGCTCTCTTTTACCATTGTTTCGAGTTTTTTCACCGTTTCAAAAATCAGATCCATCATTCACATCCAGTGTTATCAATGAGTACAACCCGGGCAGGAGAACCGTCAAGCCCGGTTAAGCGCAGGGGCAGTGCCACCATGTTATAGTCCCCTTCCTCAACATCAGAGAGATCGAGGAGTTCTATGACAATGCAGCCATGGCTGAGCAGCTCACGGTGTACGGTCCCGTCGCAATTGTAGGATTCTATGGAGGGGGAATCGATACCAGTGCATTTCATGTTGCATGAGGTGATGAGACATGCTGCATCTGCTGTCAGGCAGGGGTAGTTCTCAAAAAAACGGTCGGTTCCGGAAAATGACGTTTTCAAAAGGAGCCGGTCAATGCCATCCAGCCGCCCTTTCAGGTGATTAGCCGTGATACTGGTGCCCGCACGGGTTACATCCAGCACCCGGCAGGTTCCCATGATATGCGAGAGGGGGATCGTATCAATCGTATCGCCGGTTTTTAAATAATGCACCGGAGCATCGATATGAGTCCCGGTATGGGTGCTCAGGTGCAGGTCAGAAATCAGGTAGTTTCCATGATCCGCCTGCCGGAATTCCGGGGCGATATCCCCGGGATAAATAAGCGTGTTTTCTGAGAGCGGGCGCGTGATATCGATAATTTTCATTCTGTCTACCCGCTCCATCCACACTCCCCTATGAGGGGAACGAACCTGACTCCCCCGTGACGTTCCTCAGTTATCGATGTACCCTTCTTTATGAGCCTGATAAGTTCCTGGATGTCACGTCCACCCACGGGTGCTACCAGCCTGCCCCCTTCAGCCAGTTGTTCGATAAGCGGCTTTGGGACCGATGGTGTCGCGGCAGTGATGATGATTCCATCATAAGGGGCTTTTCGTGGATAGCCGAGTGTTCCATCACCTACGATCACATCAACGTTTTTAATGTTCACCGCTGTGAGGTTTGCCTTTGCCAGCCCTGCTACTTCAGGAATTCGCTCAATGGTCGTTACCTGTCGGACAATATCTGAGAGTATTGCAGCCTGGTAGCCACACCCGGTCCCTATCTCAAGCACACTGTCATCTGGCTTGAGGGCAAGGAGTTCAGTCATCAGCGCAACGATAAATGGCTGGGAGATGGTCTGGCCGTAACCTATCGGCAGCGGACAGTCTTCGTATGCCGATTTGTCATAGGGAGACGGAACAAAAAGGTGGCGGGGGATTTCTCTCATTGCCGAGAGGACCTGCTGGTCATGTACGCCCCTGGATGCAATCTGGTACTCCACCATCCTCAAACGTTCATCGGCCCGTGGATAGAGTGGCATAGGTACCCGTTTTCTTTAAAATCCTGCTTTTTCCGCAACATCAATGGAAGCATCGATCTGCCTTTGCAGTGCTTCGGGAAGCCCGGCAATTTTCACATCCAGAAATCCCCTGATAATTGTCGCCGTTGCTTCGTCTTCGTCAAGCCCCCGGGACATCAGGTATTCGATCTCATCCCGGGCCAGTTTTCCAACTGCAGCTTCGTGAGAGAGTTCGGTGCCAACCACCGACCCCTCAATTTCCGGGATTGCATAGATGACCCCATCTTCCAGAATAAGTCCCTTGCACTCAAGATGCCCGCGGGTCCCGGCAGTTTTACCACTGATGTGGCCCCGTGATATGATTGTGCCTCCTTTTGTTATGGCGCGGGTGACGAGTTCTGCGCTTGCACCCTTGCCTTCAAGGATTGCTCGGGACCCGAGATCCATGTATGAACCCGGTGTTGAGATGACAACACTGCTGAACCGTGCGACCGAGTTGGTTCCCGTAAGGGTTGCCGTGGGGTACATCTGAATTTTTTTCACCGGCTGCATGCACACGTAGTTGGAAAGGTACACGCCATCGTCTTCAACGATCGCCGCACTTCTTGGATATACTTCAATGTTCTCGCTCCAGTTGTGGATCATCGTGAAACTGATCTTGGCACCTTTTTTTACATAGAATTCAGATACTCCATAGTGAGCGCCGCCTTTTCCTACGTGTGTCCCACTTGTGCACCCTGATATGATGTGGAGCTCGGCCCCCTCTTCAGCCACGATAATATTGTGGACATGCTGGATCTGTTCCCGCCCCAGATAGAGGCATGCCTGAATGGGAAGGATATTGTTTGAACCTTTGTGCGCAATGATGACGTATCCTTTCGGGTCTTCCTGTGCTGCAACGTATCTGGTGATATCGTCTTTTTCCGGGGAAACTGCCTTCCAGGTATATTCTTTCAGCCCGTCATATTTTTCCATGGCCTTTTTATAGGAAAGGACTTCTATCCCCTGCTGTGAGCATTCTGCCTGAACAATGTCCTGGTCCATCTGGAGATAGCTCCCGCACCGGTTTTTCATGGCCAGGTCCATTCCTGCCTGGGCAACCCGCTCTTTTTCCGCTTTGGAAAGCTCAGGGACTTTCACTGGTGACGGCATTCGAGACACTCCTTGTACCCGCGTCTTTTGATATCTTTTAAAATTTCCCGGGGATTGCCATGGCACTTGATTTCCCCGTCACACATCACATGCCCCTTGTCAGCGTCCAGATAATCAAGGATGAACCCGGTATGCGTGATAACAAGACCGCTTTTTTTCCGGTTGATAAGATGCCTGTCTTTTTCCAGCAGAGAACCAATAGCAGTACCAATAAGCGAGATATTTTCCAGGTCAACGCCGCTTTCCGGTTCATCGAGCATGACAAAGTCAGGGTTCTGGATCATCAGCTGCAACACTTCACTGCGTTTTATCTCCCCACCGGAGAACCCCTTATTGATGTCACGCTCCAGAAAATTATCCATATGAACTGATCTGGCAAGCGCAGGGATGTCAACGTCCTTATTTTGGGAGATAGCAGTGAGCATCTTGCTCAGTTTGAGCCCGGAGATGGTTGGTGGTCGCTGGAAGAGCATGCCAATTCCCCGTTTTGCCCGTTCGTGGGCTTTCATTCTTGTCACATCTTCTCCTTTGTACAGGATTTTCCCCTCAGTGATATTATAGTTGGCAAATCCCATGATAGTCATGAGGAGTGTTGTCTTGCCCGAGCCGTTGGGCCCGAGAAGAACGTGGGTTTCCCCCTCCTCAATAGTAAGATTGATGTCGTGCAACACCTCTTTTTCGCCGACATTCACGTGCAGGTCTTCGATTTGCAGCATAAAACAACCGTAGAGATATATCGATCACAACATTAAACGCTTTTTGAAGTGACAAACAACTACCAGTGTTATATGAACCTTTAACACATCTGGTAAACTACACACAGGATAGGATTTCATGAGACCTGAAAAGGTTCAGGATAAAGCCGGAAAGGCGGTAATCAGGAAGGGTACAAAAGGTGCCAGAAATTCGGTTTTATCCAGCGAACCGCATGAGATTTTACCTTTTGTCAACCGTATCATATGTGCGGATGCACTCCAGGCACTCTCACGCATACCCGACCAGAGTATCGACCTGATCATCACATCGCCCCCCTATAATTTTGGGCATGCTTATGCCCATGATCCCCATGACGATACCCACGAGTGGAACACCTATTTTGAAAAACTGCTCGGAGTATGGAAAGAGTGTGTACGGGTGCTCAGGCCGGGCGGCAGGATGGCAGTAAATATCCAGCCCCTTTTTTCTGACTACGTGCCTACCCACCACCTTATCTCTCACCAGCTTACAGGCCTGGGGCTTTTATGGAAAGCGGAGTTTCTCTGGGAGAAAAATAATTACAATGCAAAGTATACGGCATGGGGGAGCTGGAAATCCCCATCGATGCCGTATATCAAATATACCTGGGAGTTTATCGAAGTCTTTGACAAGGTGACCCACAAGAAGAGCGGGCGGCGCGAGGATATCGATATCACCGCTGAAGAGTTCAAGGAATGGGTGCTTGGCCGGTGGTCGTTTCCTCCGGAGATCCGTATGAAAGATTACAACCACCCGGCAATGTTCCCTGAGGAGCTGCCACGGCGGCTGATGAAACTGTTTTCTTATAAAAATGATATAGTGCTCGACCCGTTCAATGGTGCCGGGACCACGACACTCGTGGCGGGGAAGCTGCACCGCCGTTTTATCGGTATTGATATATCAGACCAGTACTGTGACAGGGCATTACAGCGACTTGCCGTTCTCGCAGAAAATGGCACTTTTTCCTCCCCGGATTATCCCAAGCCGTCAATTATGGTTATGAAACCCGATTAACCTGCCATCTCCCGTGCCCGTTTATGCCGACATGTTTATTTTCAGATATTCATATACTCCTTTCCTGTCGTACATGTGCTCAAGGATATAATTATGGACCAGGGCATATTTTTCATAGAGGGCAAAGAGCTCGCGGTAGGTGCCCAGACGGGTGTTGTAATCTGCGACAAGTGCATTATGGGCCGGTACCTGTGCATTGTAACCGACGGTATTTCCGGCAGTTTTTAATTCCTGCATCTGTAATTCGAGCCGGGTAATTTTTTCCTTTCTGGATGTGATGTCAGCTCCCATGTTTTTTACCTGGATTTCGAGTTCCTTTACTTTCATCTCAGACGATATATACATATCCTGAATATACTGTGTCTCCCTGCCGCTCCGGTAGATTTTAGTGCCATTGCTGATGGATATAATGACAGGATCTGAATACAGGGTCAAATCTCCTCCAAGGTTATCGGTTGGCACGCCGATAAATGAGTAATTGGTTGTTTCCACAAATGCATACCCGGTGTTTTTGTAACGATAATCGTCTGACCCCACACCTACTGCCATGTGTGATTCAGGACCAAACAGGAGCAGGGCAACAGTGTAACCTTCCCGTGATAATAATCCGGCCAAAAGGAGGCTCTTGTCATCACAGTCCCCTGCACGGTCAACAACAGTCTCTACCGGGAATTTTGCCGGGTTCTGCTCCCGGGTTTCATACTGAAGTGACTGAACATAGACCGCAAAAAGTTCGAGATATTCGTCATCGGTAAGTTTTTGCCGGATCCTGGTCTTGTCAGCTTCTGCGAGAAATGCTGTGTAGAGGCTGTCCTGTGCCGGATCCTGTACCATTGCACGATAACTTTTCGAAAGCCAGACCGATTCGGAGATGTTGCCATACACCGTTGTAGCCTTTTCTGCCTGCTTTGCACCTTCATATATCGAGACATTGATGGGGATGGTCAGGCTGATGGTGGTTTTTTCAAACGGGAATTGCTGGGAAATAATAACCGGGGGTGACTGGAGACGCGTGAGATCAGGAGCGATACGAGGCACAATTACTGCTTCTCTGGGAAAAATAACTGCGCTTATCAGCACTGCCGATAGTAGCAGGATAATGATAAATAAAAATATGCCAGTGAGTTTAAAGAACCGGTTACTCATTTTTCACCAAATTTCGATGCTTGTCTGATGTATTACAAAATATCCTGCAACTGCGCAATCGAGTCAATAACATAGTCCGGTTTGAAACCTGCTTTGTCCAGCGCATCTTTCCGGTATTTTCCCGTCCGGACAAGGATGCCCTGCATTCCCAGGGAACGGGCCCCCCCAATATCGGTAAGAATGTCATCACCGATCATTGCCACTTCATCGGCACGGAGTCCCATATCACGGAGGGCCAGTTCAAAGAACGTTTTTGAGGGTTTCCCCATGACTGTCGCGGTCTTGCCGGTTGCAAATTCGAGAGCATGAACAAAGGGACCAGCAGAAAGCGCAAGTCCGTCAGGTGCCATCCAGTAACGGTCATTTTCAAGTGCAATCAGGTCCGCACCGTTCATGAGATGACGGAACGCCGTGTTCAGGCTGTCATAGGAGACTTTGTCGCCGGCATCTCCCAGGATCACATAATCGATGGGTACAGCGTCGTTACCGATACATTCCTGATTAAAGTCCTTGTATACATCACCCGTAGTCAGAAAGTAGCAGTGGTGTTTTCCGCTGTTTTTAATATAGGCAACAGCAGCGAGAGGGGGCGTGAAAATATACTCTGCGGGAATGTCAAACCCCAGGGATGATAACCGCTCTGCGATGGTTTTCCGGCATTTTCGCGTGGTGTTGGAAACAAACCTGAAGGTATACTTTTTGTCCCTGATGAGATCAATGGATTCCCGGGCACCATTGATTGCCTGGTCCCCCCCATACAGGACCCCGTCAAGATCGATAAGAAATCCCCTGATACCTTTCATTTTTTGCACGTAACCTGCAGCGCTGCCAATTCCCTTCGGAATACAGGAATGATTCAAATATCATACTTTATCCCCAATCGGGAGGATCTTTTTATCCCGATCTGGAAATCAGGAACGATAGTTCCCGTTGAGCCGGGCATCCGGATGACGGATCAAACCTGTATACAGGTTTTTTACGGGCAGCATTGGTAAGCAGAGTTATTCCGCTGTAAATATTAAACGTCTCATTCTACCTATCGGATGACGCGGGAAACCGGAATCCTGCATGGGGGATAATGAGGGGAGTGCCGCAGACTGCCTGTTTTTCTAAAAAAAAAGGTGACATTACTTTCACCCCTCGCGGCTGGATGTTTAAATCCCGGGCGCCGTTTTTTATTCAGACGATGTCGGCAATACAAGCCCCTGCACGGATTGGTGCTCTCTGGCAGCAACGCATGGAAACCTTGCGGGAATACGAAGTTGTCCGTGACGGGAACGTTTTTGGGACCGGCTTTTCAAATAATGTTGTTTTTTCATCAGACTTTGAACAGGCTCACCACCAGCTCGAGGTATTGGTTGAAAAGTACCGGGACGTCCCGTTCAGTAATATCTTTTCGGGTAATGAAATTTTCAACGAATGCGGAGTCTGTTTTTCTTTAAAAAGCCAGCAATCTCTCGCACTGCCACTACTCGACCCCGATCGGTACGTTTCTGAAATCTTAAAAGATCTCACGCTTGTGCATGGTATAGGGCCAAGAACCCAGGCCCGGCTGAAATCGAAAGGATTTCAGACATTACCGGATCTGATGCAGCACCCGAAGTTCCGTTCAAATACCAGGGATGTACTCAAATGCCTGTATGGTGGTAATTCTGCAGAAATTATGGATTTAATCGGCTGCAGGCATGCAAAATCCCATCCTTGTGTTCTTGGTACGGCTGGATTCCACGAACCGGAAGATTACGTGTTTCTTGATATTGAAACACTCGGGCTTTTTTCCCGCCCGGTTATCCTCTTCGGTATTGGTACCATCGAAAACGGCTCCCTTGCCGTATACCAGTACCTGCTGCGAGATATCGATGAGGAACAGGCTGCACTCATGGCAACACTCGGTCATGTGTCAGGTGACCGGCCGGCACTGGTAACGTTCAACGGCAAATCGTTTGATCTTCCTTACGTGACAGACCGGCTTGCCTACTACGGAATGGGCTCTCCGGCAAAAATCCCCCACTATGATGTACTCCATTTCAGCCGCAGGAGATGGAAGGGGCAGTTCCCGTCCCTGCGACTGACTGCACTGGAAACAGAGATCCTGGGCATCTGCCGAAACGATGATATTCCCGGGCAGATGGTACCGGAATTCTACGAAACGTACCTGAGGACAGGTAACTGTGGTCCGCTTGTCCCGATAATTGAACACAATAAGCAGGACGTAATCTCGCTTGCCCTGCTTTTTTTTAACCTTCTGGGGGAGTCCTGTGGCTGTCACTGATATTATCCGGCTCCTCGGTGTGAACCCCGTCTACCGGAGCCGGACCGTATATACTGAAATAACCGGGCCAATCCCTCCACGGTACGGAACGCTTAACGCACCTCTTGATGAAACCCTGGAATCGTATCTCGACCAGCACCGGATACGCCTCTATTCCCACCAGTGTGAAGCGGTTAACCGCGTACGAACCGGGAAAAACGTGATCATCACAACCTCTACTGCCAGTGGCAAAACTCTTGCATTCAACCTTCCGGTGTTCGAAGGTCTTGAAATGGACCGTTACGCACGTGCCCTCTACCTGTACCCGACCAAAGCACTCTCCAATGATCAACTGGCCACCCTTGAACAGATGGCACAGTTCACCGGGATCTCAGCCCGGCTGGCGATTTACGATGGGGATACTCCCCAGTCAAAACGGGCAGCGGTTCGTGAGAACTCCCGGGTTATTATCTCAAACCCGCACGAACTCCACCAGGTGCTCTCCTGGCACGCGAAGTGGCGAGTGTTCTTTTCCAACCTGAAATTTATTGTGATAGATGAAGCGCACCGCTACCGGGGAGTCTTTGGATCCCATATTGCATTATTGCTCAGGAGGCTTGTGCGCCTGTGTAATTTTTATGGCTCATCACCGCAGTTTATCCTCTCGACTGCAACATTGGCAAACCCCCTGGAGTTTGCCGGGCAGGCTTACGGGGCAGCCGTTCGAGCTCGTGGACGAGGATGGTTCTCCGCATGGCAGGAAACATTTTGTCCTTTACAACCCGTTTTACGATGGTATCGGTGAACGCTCCACGTACGAGGAAACAAAGGATCTCCTCGTTTCCTGTGTGAAAGACAATCTCCAGACCCTCTGTTTCACCGGTTCCCGGAAAATGGCAGAACTGGTGACGCTCTGGGCCCGGGAGGATGCCCGCCGTTCATCCGCACGTCTCGCGGAATCGATATCAGCCTACCGTGCCGGATATCTTCCTGAAGAACGGAGGGTTATCGAACGCCAGCTCAAAGAAGGTTTACTGAACGGTGTTGTGTCAACCAATGCACTTGAACTCGGGATCGATGTGGGGTCACTGGATGCCGTCATTATTGCCGGATATCCCGGAACCATGATGTCAACCCGCCAGCAGGCCGGCGGGCCGGGAGAAAAGGAGGCGATTCACTTGCGATTCTTGTTGCATTTGCAAACCCTCTCGACCAGTATTTCATGCATCACCCTCACCATTTTTTCAGCTGTTCGCACGAGCATGCGATTATCGATACCGCAAATCCCTATATTGTTTCCGGGCACCTGCTGTGCGCTGCTGCGGAGCTGCCATTGCGGGAAGATCAGGACCGGCACTATTTTGGAGATTCTTTTACCGGGCTCCTTCCGGAACTTGCATCGACCGACCTTATCAGGAAAACAAGCCGCGGGTGGGTATATTCCGGGCGGGGCAGGGCGGCGGAGGCAGTAAAGCTTGACGGGATTCCCGGCACAACATTCCGGATCCTGTGTCATGGGTGGCTGCTGGAAACGATGGACCGGGGGCAGGCTTACCGCGAAGCACATAAAGGGGCGATCATGCTGCACCAGGGAGAGACGTATATAGTCAGTGAAATGGATTTAGAAACGCACACTATCCGGGTAACAGAGACTGAAGTCGATTACTATACACAACCGCTCAAAGAGGTCAATCTCTCCATTATCGAAATCCTGGAGACGCGGATGGTGCAGGGCGCACGGTGTATGTTTGGCGAAGTTCAAGTGACTGAACAGTATACCGGTTACAAGATCAAACGGAAGGACACTATCATCGGTGTTGAATCCCTTGATCTGCCACCGATTACCTTCAGGACAAAGGCATTCTGGTTTGTTTCTGCACCGGATACCGAACAACGCGTTCTTCGTGCAGACCGCGATCTCGCCGGAGGGCTGCATGGCGCTGAACACGCGATTATCGCTCTCATGCCCCTGCATGTAATGTGTGACCGCTGGGATATCGGGGGATTATCGTCTCCGGCGTTTGGTGAGGAGTGCGAACCTACCGTTTTTGTTTACGATGGTTACGAGGGAGGTATCGGGCTTGCAGAGAAAGCTTACGAGCTCCTCCCTGATGTATTTTTAAGTGCGCATGAACTGGTGCGTGACTGCGGGTGCGATGAGGGATGCCCGTCCTGCATCTACTCGCCCAAATGCGGGAACGATAACCAGCCGCTCGATAAAGCGGCTGCTGTACTTATCCTTGGGGACTTGTGTCTTTCCGGGGAAAAAAGTAAATGTCCCGGATTGTCTGCTGAGTCCGGGCAGGCTTTTCCAACATCGGGAATATTCAATCTATAAGTATTTCGCGGTGTTCCAGGCTTTCCGGTTCATCATCAAAGATAAACAGGTCATCTATTCCCGCGTGCAGGGCACGGGCAACGTCGTTTGCGAGTCTGAGGGAGGGATTATACTTCCCCTGCTCTAAAAAGACAATTGTCTCTCTTCGCACGCCGACTTTTCTGGCGAGGTCATCCTGGGTCATGGACACGCGGGCACGGTACTCTTTTATTCTTGTCTGCACGGGTATAACCTCTGAAAAATCCTATTCAACATCCCCTCTCCGGAACAGGTATACCTGATACAGCCCTGCTGAAAGCGCGAGAACTACAATGGAAAGCGTGAGTGCAATCTGGGTCCCGAGCTTCACGATATTCAGGTAATCCAGCCAGAACAGGCCGAACATGAAGAAGAGTCCGGTCAGCCAGGCATAGGAAAGACCATAGGCACCAATCTTTTTCGATCGTTCGTCAGATTCAGGATCGTCACCATATTTTTTATGCCGGATAATTCCGGTGAGAAGAAAAGTAATTCCTGCTACGAGAAGGATAGTCCCGGTGATTGCTTCACCGTAGGTCATTATCATGGATACGAGACCGCTCACAACCATCAGTATGCCGATAATTATACGATACAGGTTTCGTTGTTTCATTCAGCTCACATTCTTTGTTATATATTTCTAACATCCAGGTTTATTAATGTTATTTATTTCTAACATTACAACCTGATAACTGACTTATTCAGGGCAGATAAAAAGAGGAAAATCTATTCCTGCACGGTTGATCGCACGGACAAAAACACCGGCCCCCGCACATCAACTTTTTTATTGTTATCGGTGACTGCCCGCATCGCGAATTCATCAATTTTTAAGTTAATGTCGCTGGGGAGTTTTGCCATCTTAACCTGGATGACTGTGGATTTCCTGCAGCGGGCGGCCTCTTCAATGCGTGCTGCTGCCAATGCAGCGACCGCGGAGAGATAGGAGATTCCTGTTGATGTCCCCTCTGTGCGTACCTGGTTCCATTTTTCAGCATCCGGTACACCCAGAATCGAGCCATCATGGACAAAAATCTCATTGGCACAGGCAGGGCCGCAGAGTTTTGCATTGGATTCCGGTTCCTCAACAGTCACTTTCACCGTTGCACCCCCAATCATCCCCTCCCATACATCAAACGAGCATGGGCCCTGGGCTGCGGCATTAGCGGTCGCAATGCTGGCGATTGCGACAACAAGCCTCTTTCCTTCCGGTGAAGAGGGTTCTTCCCGCAGCCTGACCGCACGGGCGATCTCCTGATCTGTCAGGGACCGGGGGAAGAACTGGGGGAAACACAGCTGCCGGATATCATTTGCATTGTACGCAATCATCGCGAGCCGTTCCACACCGAGGCCGAGGTTCATGACAGGGACACCGATTCCGTATTCAGCGAGAGCGGACGGAGAGTACATACCAAAGGTAGCCACTTCCACCCATCCGTGTACGGGATGGCGTGCATAGACTTCAGTCTGGGAATCCGGCATGTAGTATTTTGACCGTTTCTCATCAGGCTGGAACCGGAAATCAGTATACCCGAATGCGGAGAGGAGCGCCCTGCTTATGGCTTTTCCTTCTTCATTGGTTACATCCTCACCTGCGACAATACAGGAAGCAGAATGATAGGTCATCAGCCGTGTGGGGCCTTCTGCCTGTTCGCGCCGGAAGCAGCGGTCGACCGAGAAAAGCCTGAGCGGCATCGGTGAGCGATCCCAGATGGCACCGAGCGTTAAGAACCAGCCGCTTGTCATGTGGCTGCGCAGGGTGCTGCGCGAGGACTCAGGGACAAGAGCCCGGAACTCCGGAAAGACCGCTTCAAGGATGTGCACGACAAGGGCATCATCCACGCCGAGCACTTTTGCCAGCTCGATGGTGAGTTCATCGCCATCAATCTCAGATTTCTTATATGCATGGAGCGTTTCCCGCAATCGGTCCTCGGTTTCTTTGGTCATGGGGGAGTACGATGCATGATGATGAGCTTCGCCAGCCGGAACAGAATGTGCATGGGCAAGCGGACTCTGGTGGCTCATAAGGATCTCATTGATCTCATCGAGCTGCTTTCGTGCGATCCCCACGTTCGGCCTGGGAAGTCCCCCGAGATAGAACACCCGGTCCAGTACAGCCATTGCCTCGGGACCAAACTGGCGGTAAATATCCTTTTCCTCGATGATTACCGGGTTTTCCGCTTCGTCAAAGCCAAGCGAGAGGTATGTTTCGCGCAGCCGGTTAATCGTGGTAAAGATCGGGTGCGCCAACGCCCGCTTATAGCTCAGGTGAGGGTACTGTCCTTCTTGCCCGGCAGGTGTCAGAACTGATGGCCCTTCATGCCAGGCACCTTCAAAATTCTCATGTGTCTTTTTCTTCCAGTCTTCAGGATTGAACTTCATATCTCACGCTCCAGGCAGACTACTCTGCTCAGCACATTCTCATCTTTGATCCGGTAATCGCATGCAGCGGCGATTGTTTCGGCAAACGAGCGCACACGCTCATGCTCCGGCATATTTTTCCGCTCCAACCGGTTTCTACTGTATCCCAGATACATATATCCCTTTACCTCAACAAACATCGGGCCGGAGTCCTGCAGGAGTGCTGCATACTTTTCCGGTGCGAAATCGTTTATACCTTTGACAAGGGTGATCCGGACTGCAGACCGGCGCGACTTCAGAAGAGAGAGGCTCTCTTTTATTTCTTCCCAGTAATTATCGAGCGGCCGGCACAGGGAAATGTATGTCTCTTCATCCGGAGCATCCAGTGAGACGTACATCTGGTAGGGGTGGCAGCGGGCGAGCACACCGGGATTTGTACCATTGCTCACCAGAAATGTCGTATATCCATTCCGGTTAAACAGTTCGATAAGTTCCGGAAGCGGCCGGTAAAGGGTAGGTTCACCGGAAAGTGAGATTGCTATGTGTTTTGGTTCTAGCGCCTCCTGCCACCGCTCATCAGTAACCGTGTTGTCGAGCACTGCATTATACCCGGCAAGCGCCTTTTTCTGCAATTTATGTATGCCTGCCAGGATCGTTTCCGGGGGGCATTCTTCTTCGTTGCGGACTTCGTGTTCAAACGAGCGCCAGCAGAACCGGCACCGCTGGTTGCAGCGCAGTGTCGGGGTCATCTGAACACAACGGTGGCTTGCAATCCCGTAGAACTGGTGCTTGTAGCACATGTCCCCACCGGCAAGCGCACGCTTGCTCCACATACAGGGCTTGAGTGCGGCTGACGATGAAGGTGAAAAAAACTGGTACCCCTGCCTGCGCAGGGCATCACATGGTGCTGATGGCATCGATCCCCAGCGTTTCGAGGGATTCTTTTAAGGTATTCTGTACAGCCTTCACCAGCGTCAAACGTCGACTTCTGGTATTCCCTTCGCTCTTTAAAACCTGCTCGTAATGGTAAAACGTATTGAAGGTATCAGCAAGTTCACGGGAATACGTGGCGAGCACGTGAGGGTGGAGCTCAACTGCGACCTTTTCGATTACCGATGGGAACTTTGCGATCTGCCGGGCAAGTGCGATTTCCTGGCTGGTTTCAAGTTCATAGCACAGGGAAAAAGTGCCTGCCTTCTCAAGAATGCTGCAGGCACGGGCATGGGCATATTGTATATAGGGCCCGCTCTGGCGCTCGAAGTCCAGCGCCTCCTTCCAGTCAAAAACGGTGCTTTTCTCCGGGGTGACTTTAATGATATCGTATCGGATGGCGGCAAGCCCGACCGATTTTGCGATCGATCTCCTTGTTTCTTCATCCAGCTCAGGTCTCCTGACGGTTACTTCATCAAATGCCCGTTTCCTGATCTCGGTGATCAGGTCATCGGCTGAAACGAATTTTCCGGCCCGCGTGCTCATGGAACCTTCCGGCAGCGAGACAAATTCGAAGTGGACGATTTCCGGTGCTTTTTCACCAAGAAGTTTCATGGTGCACTGGAGCTGCGAAGCGATCAGCTTGTGGTCGGCCCCGAGCACATCGATGACCCGGTCGAAGTTAGCCGCTTTCCAGGCATGGTAGGCAAGATCGCGGGCCGCGTACACTGAAGTCCCGTCACTCCGGCGGATCACGTACTTGTTGCTGAAACCGAATTCCTTCAGATCGAGTGCAAGGGTCTCTTCCTCCTGTGCCTGGGGGAGTTTTTTTAACTTTGCGATAATCCGGTCGGTATACCCGTTGCGGATAAAATCGCTTTCCCAGACAAACCGGTCATGTGCAACGTTGAGATCCTGTAACGTTACTGCAAAGCCCTCGAGGCAGCGGGAGACCTCCCTGCGGAACTTTTTCACAATAGCCGGATCGCCATGTTCGATGAGCTGCATCAGGGTGTTTACCTGCTGGGTTATTGACGGGTCCTTTTCTATCTCCCGGTTGGCTGCAATGTACACCCGGGCAATATGGGCATCCTCTTTCTCCCCTTCCAGCTGTGCACTGTCAAGGTTATCAAATCCCCATACTACGATTGCAATCTGGCGTCCCATGTCATTGACATAGTACTGCACTTCAAGGCCGTAACCTGCTTTCCGGAATACCCGTGCAAGCGTATCGCCAATGATCGAGTTCCTGATATGCCCTACGTGGAGGGGACCGTTCGGGTTGGCACTGGTATGCTCGAGTACGACACGTATTCCCTTTTTTGGGAATGAGCCATAGCCGGGTTGAACCGCGGCCTGCAAAGACTCAATAAGGTACGAAGTATCCAGTATGAAATTGATATAAGGTCCTTTTGCTTCAGTAATGGCACCGATTGCCTGAAATTCAGGATTTTTATTGATTATCCCCACAAGGTCCTGCGCTATCTGTACGGGGGATGTTTTTTGTTTTTTGGCCAGCGTAAAGGCAATAGTCGAAGCGAGATCAGCATGTTCCCCGCCATCAACCACCTGGACATCCTGTTCCTGGGTTATCTCCTGCAACACCCTGACTATGACATTTTTTCTTTTTTTGAAGGGGTCTTTTATATCTTCCATTCAGCATCCCGTCCTGTAGCGTAAAATTGCGGCAATCCCGCCAAATGCGGAGAAGAGGATCGACCCCTCTTCAAAATCATCTGAGATGAGCTCGACTTTGGCACTGCTCTGTTCAGCGAGTTTTGTCAGTTCATCGATGATATCTATCTCCTCTTCGAGGATGAGCGGAGCAGTACATTTCGGACATGAACCCAGCGGGATGTCCAGGGCCGATTTTCCTGCATCGATGTGAACTGTCTTCTCGTCGGTGAAATCACAGTTCTGGCATTTTATCCGGAGCCGGGATTTACGGAGGTTTGCCGAGAGGAGCAGGGTGTCGACAGACCCGAGTTCAAGATTTTTCCTGATGCTCTCTTCCCCGTAGGCCGCATTGCTGGCATCCTTCACGAGTTCTCTTAAGAACTTGTCCATCAACGCTTTTTCCTTGACGACCCCCATGCCTTTAAGAGCGTCCTTTGCTGCATCCACAAGTTCGGAAAGCCCGTCTTCGTTGGTATAGGCTACATCGAAGATCCCGATGATCCGCTTCTGGATCTCGTGATGGAGAAAGTTGCCTGCTTCAAACTCTTCCTTTGTCGGGCTGGGACCCCCAATAAGCACACCCTTGAACCGGTTGAAAAAATCTTTCTCCGCAAGGAATATGGCGCTGGCCCGTTCCCCTATTTTTGTATAGAACTCGGCAATTGCAATCTCCCTGAGACGCCCGAACCGGGCGGCGGACTGCCCGCCTTTGCGTGTTTTTCCCGGGACCGTTGAGTTTGCACCTCCCATAGGCTCGATACGGTTACCGCGTAAAAAGCCCCAGAAAGCTTCCCTGCGGTCAAGGACAAGCAGCCCGTAGACATACTTCTCCTCGAGCATCTGCTTGAGGGGGTCGAGCTCGAAGTTCGAGCTGCAGCGGTACATATAGAGGTTGAGAGGTTCGGGTGGCTCAACGATCGTGCACTGGAGATCAGTGCGATCACCGTAGAGTTTGACCGTACCACAGAAAATCGCGAGTCCATGCTGTGGAGGGCGCTTGTAGTACTTGAGCCGGGAGAGGATGGAGGAAATAGCGCTCTGGACATTCGTGCGTGTCTGTTTGCTCTTGATGTTGGCGCACTGGCCAAACTCGTCCTTGAGCTGGTTGGTAACATCGAAGATCTGCTTGTCAGGGGGAATATAGATGGTGATAAGTTCCGTCCCGTCTCCCTGCTGCAACTCGAGTTTCTCGAGTGCCTTTTTGAACTCGTAGCGCTTCCGCGCATCGTCCATCTCCCGTTCTTCTGCCATTGCCGGTCTCAAACCTCTCTAGAGCTATTACTTATTCACTCGCGTGTGGCATAAATTTGCGCCCATTGCATAATGATCCGGTCATCAACATTGGGATTGATACCATGTCCTCCGGAAAATTCAATAAAAGTCTTTGGCTCTTTTGCATCCTGGAAGAACTGTTTCCCGTATTTGAACGGGATAACAGGGTCGTTTTCTGCATGGAAGACCCAGACCGGGCGTGGCGATATTTTTGCAAAGTACGTGCCCGGTTCCAGTGAAGCGGCAAACCGTAGCAGGCCCGCTCCATAACCCTGCTGGACCACAGCATCCCTTATTCCCCAGTCTGATGTGGAGATTCCCACGTACCCGGCAAAGTCCGGATCAACGCCGGTTGCAACTGCTGCATACCGACCGCCGTTGCTGGACCCCATCGCGTACACGGGGACAGAAAACCGTTCAGAAAGAATCTGCTGCGATGCAACGAGATCACAGACGGTCAGATAGTACTGTGGCCAGTCACCTTTTTCAAACAGGGAAAAGTCCAGTTGAGGGTTAAACGGGTAACCGGGTGTCTGCCCGCCATTGCCGCGGATATCGACAAACAGGAACGCATAACCCGCCGCAGCGTAGCGTACCATGCGCTCTTCATGTCCTGCAGGTTTTTCACCGGCCCCGGGTACATAGACTATTGCCGCTTTGGGATGATCCGGTGAAGCAAGGTACGTGACTACATCCCCGCTCTGTGTATGCAGGACGATTTTTGTCTTCGTATAGGTCTCGTTTTTGAATACTACCTCTTCACTGGTTGTCACGGGGGCACACGAAACCGAGAGAATACCGTTATCGTCAACGGAATATGATGATGAAGTCCTGGTTCCTGTGCAGCCGGCAAGGACAAGGCAGGCCGCAAGAATTCCTGCGAGGATGATACCGGTCCTCATGGTTCAGCACTCCAGGCAGCGATGGATCAGGCAGATAGTCTTGGCATCAACAATATTACCCTCCCTGATCATGCGCTTAATATCAGCTGTAGCAATGTCCACGACCTCGATCACCTCATCCTCATCTTTCCCATACTCATCGGACGGTGAGAGGTCACGGGCTTCAAACAAATAGATTTTCTCGTCTGTATAACCGGGCGTGGTATATATGAACCCTTTTTCTGTCATTGTTTTTGCTGCAAAACCGGTCTCCTCGATCAGTTCCCGCCGCGCTGTTTCCATGGGATCTTCACCCTGTTCCATCGTACCTGCCGGTGCTTCAAAGATGTATCGGTCGATAGCATAACGGAACTGCCGTAACAGTTTGCACCGGTCACCGTCGATCGGTAAGATAACGACCGCATTACCGGGGTGGACGATTATTCTCTCTCTCTCATTGCCATTCGGCAGCCGTATCGCACGCTTCTCGATCCAGAGCCGCCTTCCACGGAAGATTTCCATTTACTCCTCGTACTCGATTGGATCCCGCCTGCCGACTGCAGCGAATGCCTCTTTACGGAAATGGCACGACCCGCAGGTGCCGCAGGCTTTGCCTTCATTCCGGTAACAGGACCAGGTATGTTCATAGGGAACACCGAGTTTCAGGCCTTCATGCAGGATATTGGTTTTGGTCTTGTTGATGAAAGGAGTGAAGAGGGTGATTTTTGTCGTGTCCTTTGTACCCAAGTCAATCACGCGCTGGAATGCCTCAATGAACTCCGGGCGGCAGTCCGGATATCCACTGTAATCGAGGGACTGGACGCCGATAAAGATTGCATCTGCACCCCGTGCTTCAGCAAAACTCGTTGCTATCGAGAGGAGATTTGCATTCCGGAACGGGACATAGGTGTTGGGCATATGTGCCCGCCCGGGATCGTAACTCTCGACCGCAATTTTTTCATCGGTCAGGCTGCTTGCCCCAAACTTTGTAAAAAAGTCCAGGTCGATTTCGATAAACGCCTCTGCATTCAGCAGTGATGCTATTTTTTTTGCACATGCCAGTTCTTTTCGCTCGGTCCGCTGCCCGTAGTTCAGGTGGAGGGCAAGGATGTCATACCCCCTGCTTTTTGCAACATAGGCAAGGGTAGAAGAGTCCATCCCGCCTGAGAGTAAACATACCGCTTTCATTATTTCACTCCTATGATTTTGTGCAACTGGATCTGGAACCGCACCGGAAGGTTGTTTTCCAGGATAAACTGTATTATTGGTCTGTAATCGCTGCCGGAAACGGGTGAGATGAAGATCTCACAAGGAATCTTATGGCTGGTGATAATATCCCGGGCGAACTCGCAATCCTCCACATCCTGTACCACAAATTTAATCGTATCCTGCGGGCGTAGTGCATCAAGCAGCCGGGGATCGCTCTGCTCTCCTGATGACGGGCATTTGACATCCATGCAGATAGAGGCATATGGCTGCAGGCGGGTAAAATCGATCGTGCCGTTCGTTTCGATATCGATCGCAGTACCCCGCCGGTGAACCCGGATGAGCAGCTCTTCAAGTTCATCAGCCTGAAGGAGCGGTTCTCCACCGGTAATACAGATATAAGAAGAATTTAAGTGCCCGGCATGTTCCAGGACCGTATCGATACTCATATCAGTTCCACCGGTTTGTGCGTACGCTGTATCGCACCAGCGGCAATGAAGATTGCAGCCCGAAAGCCGGATAAACAGGCAGGGTCTCCCCTGATTTTTGCCCTCTCCCTGCAGGCTCCGGAAAATTTCTGCGATCTTCATTCAGTGAGCTCGGCACACGATGTCGGGGATTCCCAGACACGGATCTTCGGTATTGTTGCCTTAATCCCCAGTTCCCGGCAGACTGCATAGAGATCCTCGCGGATAATGGCTGCCATCAGTTCACTGGTGGGATCCCCGGGTGTCGTGATAACCGGGTGGAACTCCTCAATACGGGATACCATCGGGTCATCGCGGTTCAGGATAATCTGGTGATCGTACTTGTTAATGACCTGTTTGATCAAACTGTAATCGATCAGGATTTGCGTTGCCGGGTCAGGTTCCCCCTCCAGCCACACCTCAATCCTCCATCGGTGCCCATGAAGGTTGGCGCATTTACCGACATAATGGAGCAGTCGGTGGCTGGTATCGATATGCACCTCTTTATAGATCCCGGTTTTCATTGTATGGTATAGGTCTGGAAGGATATAATATTATTACGAGCAAGGGATAATAGTATAAGACAGGCAGGTGGAGTGCCACAATTTATAAATCGGTTACCCGCGATTGTATATATCTCAGTGAGGGTTATCGATAACCACAAAAACAACAGAAATGAGGCTATTTAATGGGACAGGGTAAATTTGCAGCCAGAAAATTGGTTCGGGACTCAAATAAGTTCCGGTGGGCGGATAAAAACTATGCCCGCCGTGAACTCAATCTCGATGTGAAGTCAGACCCTCTTGAGGGTGCTCCACAAGCGAGAGGTATAGTGCTGGAGAAGGTCGGTGTTGAGGCAAAACAGCCAAACTCTGCAATCCGGAAGTGTGTGCGTGTGCAGCTGATCAAGAATGGACGACAGGTCACTGCGTTTGCAGTCGGCGACGGCGCAATCAACTTCATCGATGAGCACGATGAAGTCGAGATCGAGGGAATTGGCGGCCGTCTCGGGCGATCCATGGGAGATATCCCGGGAGTGCGGTACGTCGTTACCAAAGTGAACAATGTCTGCCTCCATGAAATGGTCATTGGCAGGAAGGAGAAACCGCGCAGGTGATCATTATGAAGGAAACTGAAGGCAAAAAACTGCTGTTTAACAAGTGGGACGCAAGCGAGGTCAAGGTTAATGACCCGGGTCTTGTGCGCTACGTGAATCTGACCGCCCTGATCATCCCCCATTCCTGCGGTAAATTCTCAAAGCAGGAGTTCAACAAGGCTAACATGCCGATTGTCGAACGCCTGATAAACCGCCTGATGCAGACCGAGAATAATACCGGCAAGAAGCAGATGACCATACGGATTGTCCGGGAAGCATTTGAGATTATCAACAAGAAGACCAAGCGCAACCCTGTTGAAGTCCTCGTCGAGGCAATCGCAAATTCCGGTCCAAGGGAAGAGACCGTCCGTCTTAAATATGGTGGTATCAACGTCCCGAAATCTGTCGACACTGCACCTCTGCGCAGGGTCGATTCAGCACTCGGTTTTATTGCTGAAGCAACCCTGAAGGGATCGCGTTCAAGCAAAAAGAAAGCGAGTGCAATCCTTGCCGATGAGCTTATCGCCGCATCAAAGGGCGACATGAAATGTTACTCGGTGGGAAAAAAGGAAGAACGCGAGCGTATTGCTAAATCCGCCCGTTAATATCTTTTTTTGAGGTTATTTCATGGTCCGCGGCAAAAAATCTATTGAGCGCGCAACTGAGCTCATGAAGGATCCGAAGCACATTCGGAATATCGGTATTGTGGCACACATCGACCACGGTAAGACGACCCTGTCCGACAACCTGCTCGCAGGTGCCGGCATTATTTCAGAAGAACTTGCCGGCAAGCAGCTCTTCATGGATTCGGATGCAGAAGAGCAGGCACGGGGAATTACTATCGATGCATCCAACGTCTCGATGGTGCATGAATATGATGGCCAGGATTACCTGATCAACATGATTGATACTCCTGGTCATGTCGATTTTGGTGGCGACGTGACGCGTGCAATGCGTGCAGTCGATGGTGCAGTGGTACTGGTCGATGCGGTTGAAGGCACCATGCCCCAGACCGAGACCGTGCTCCGTCAGGCATTAAAAGAGCAGGTTCGCCCGATTCTCTTCATCAACAAGGTCGACCGTCTCATCAACGAGCTGAAAGTAGACGAGATGGAGATGCAGATCCGGCTTGGCAAGGTGATCGATAAGGTCAACAAGCTGATCAAGGGAATGAACGAGGAAGCCTATAACAACGGCTGGAAGCTTGATGCGGCAAAAGGCACGGTTGCCTTTGGCTCCGCTCTGTACAACTGGGCAGTGTCTGCCCCGTTCATGAAGAAGAGCGGCATCTCGTTTAAGGATGTTTATGAAAAGTGCCGTTCCGGAGACATGAAGTATCTGGCAAAGAACAGTCCCCTCTCAGAAGTCCTGCTGGATATTGTCGTTCGCCAGCTGCCAAACCCGCTTGAAGCCCAGCCCCGCCGTGTCAACGTTATCTGGCATGGTGACAAGACAACGCCTGAAGGCAAGTCCATGCTCGCCTGTGATGCAAAGGGACCTGTCGCGATGATGATCACTGATATCTCCTTTGATCCCCACGCGGGTGAAGTTGCAACCGGGCGCCTGTTTTCAGGAAGCCTCAAGCGCGGTGACGGACTCTATGTCATGGGCTCGGCAAAGAGGGAAAACCGGCTCCAGCAGGTCGGCATCTTCATGGGCCCTAAAAGGGTAGAAGTCGAAGAGATCGTTGCGGGGAACATTGCTGCAGTCACCGGTCTTAAGGACGCGATGGTCGGCTCAACGGTAACATCTCTCCTGGAAATGACCCCGTTCGAGTCGCTCAAGCACTATTCTGAACCGGTCATGACGGTTGCCGTAGAGGCAAAGAACATGAAAGACCTGCCCAAGCTCGTTGAAGTACTGCGGCAGGTAGCAAAGGAAGACCCGACACTGGTCATCACCATCAATGAAGAGACCGGTGAACACCTGATTTCGGGTATGGGCGAGCTGCACCTTGAGATTATCACCGGCCGTATCAAGCGGGACAAGGGTGTAGAGATCGTCACCTCGGAACCGATCGTTGTCTACCGTGAGACCGTGGTCCAGAAGGTTGAGTCCGTTGAGGGTAAGTCCCCTAACCGCCACAACCGGTTCTACTTCGATCTCCAGCCACTGCCCGATGAGATTGTCGACCTGATCAAGAAAGGCGAAGTCTCCATGAACCAGCAGATGCTCGAGCGCCGTGACATTCTCATCAAGGCAGGCATGGACAAGGACGAGGCGAAAAATATCAAGGACATCAAGGGCACCAACATGCTTGTCGATAAGACCAAGGGTGTCCAGTACCTCAACGAGACCATGGAACTCATCATCGAGGGTATCCACGAGGCACTTGCCGGTGGTCCCCTTGCCGATGAGCCGGTCCAGAACCTCAAGATGACACTCGTCGATGTCAAGCTGCACGAGGATGCAATTCACCGCGGTCCCGCACAGGTTATCCCGGCGGTCCGTGGTGCAATCAAGGGCGGTATGCTGGTTGCAGGTGATTCCCTGTTAGAGCCCGTCCAGAAGATCCAGATCACGGTCCCGATGGACCAGATGGGTGCTGCGACCTCCCAGATCCAGGGACGGCGCGGACAGGTCTTTGACATGCAGAGCGAGGGTGACACGATCACTGTCGTTGGCAAGGCACCCGTAGCCGAGCTCTTCGGGTTTGCCGGTGACATCCGGTCTGCTACCGAGGGGCGTGCGATGTGGAACACCGAATTTTCGGGATTCGAACTCGTGCCCAACAGTATGCTCAAGGAAGTTGTGGTTGCGATCCGCAAGCGCAAAGGGCTTAAAGAAGTCCTTCCGACCCCGTCCGATTATCTTGCGGGATAATTTTTACCCCGTTCCCATTTTTTCTTTTTTAATGTTGCCAGTTCGTACCGAAATGGTAAAATGAACTCCCGTCATATTTTCTCATAATGGCTGACGAAAAAAAATGCAAGATCGTTGTTTTCGGGGCGTTCGGAGCAGGAAAAACCACGTTGATAACGACTCTCGATCCAGGGTCCAGCCATGTGGAAGCCAATTGTACTGGTGGGACCACAACAGTAGCACTTGATTACGGCCGGGTCAGGGATGATGGAAATCATATCCATATTTTTGGCACCCCGGGGCAGGAACGGTTTGAGTTTGCCCGTGAAATTATCGGGAAAGGAATGGACGGGGCAATCCTGCTTGTCGATGTTACGAGCCCTGTGGATGATTTTATCCGCCACCTTCACGATTCGCTGTCCGGTGCCAGGATCCCTTTTATAATTTTTTTAAACAAGTGCGACAGTATCGGGGCCCGACCCGAATTGATTGAAAAAGCGTTCGGCGGTGCCGCCATCGTGAAAGTATCTGCAATCGACAGGAAACAATCCCTTGAAGCACTGTGCACTTTTGCACAGACCCTGCCACCGCACCGGAACGGGCATTTACCCGGTCAATAATGTATTCATTAACCTTGCGTTCAGCACGTTACGTGGATGATCGCAACAAATGTGCGATTTTCGTGTTCCAGCATATCCAGAATTTCCGGAGTTGGAAGGATGACCGTCTCAAAACGGCTGAGTATAGTTTTTGCTTCCGGTGTGAGGGGGAGATCCCCATATTGTCCGGTTCCGATATAGACGATTTCTGGTTTTTCCCTGTCTAAAAATTCCAGTTCGTGATCGGAGAGAGGGGTGTGCCCGTACGTACTTTTGAGTTCCTTTGATTTTTTTTTGGATCGTTTGCTGACAGAACCGTCCCGGTGAATAATCACGTCATGGTCATACCGGACATTGCCGGTCTCAATCCAGCCGAATGCCGATTTCATATATGGACGGTCATATGCACGACCGGAATAAAAAGGAAACGGGACTGGTGTAAAAAACGGTTAATAACCGGATGGAAAAAACTGGATAAAAAAATTCTTTTCAGGCCATCACAGCGTGGAGAATGGTGACGTTCTGGACAGGGCGATCATTTGCGCCGGTCTTTACACTGGCGATTTTATCAACAACGTCCATCCCCTCAACAACTTTCCCGAAGACCGGGTGCTTTGCATCAAGGAAGTTATTTCCGACAAGGTTGATGAAGAACTGGCTCCCCCCGGTATTGGGGCCGGCATTTGCCATGGAGATCGTTCCCCGGTCATTCCGGTTGTTTTTCGTGAATTCATCCTTTATTACGTACCCGGGTCCGCCCATGCCGGAACCGGTCGGGTCACCGCCCTGGATCATAAAACCCTTGATTATCCGGTGGAAAATTACACCGTCGTAATACCCTTTCTTCACGAGCGATTCAAAGTTGCCTGCGGTAACGGGCATGTCAGGGTCGAGCGCAATGGTAATGTTGCCCATATTCGTCTCGAGCCGTACAGATTTTTGTGGTTCTGTCATGGTTATTATATTTCGTTGCCCGGCTTTTTGTGTCTTGTGAAGAACTCCTTTTTAATGCTGTACAAAAATTGTCATCTTTGATGAATCGCGAACCCGGAGATACTAATAAAAACGCAGGAACGTCACGAATCAGTTCCAAAAATAGAAATCCGCACTGCGATCGTATGCCATATCAAAGGGCCCGGTATTTTTCCTGTGTTGCAAACGTTTTAAGAATCCCAAAATTACATGAAAAATTTTTAGATAATCTCTGCCCTGATAATCGTCACATTCTGAACCGGGCGATTATTTGTTGTGGTCTTCACTTTGCCAATCTTATCAACTACATCCATGCCTTCCACAACCCTGCCAAAGACCGGGTGTTTGTTGTCAAGGTTGTTATTGTTCACCAGGTTGATGAAGAACTGGGAATCACCGGTATTGGCGCCTGCATTTGCCATTGCAACAGTCCCGCGATCGTTGCGGTTATGGCTGGTGAATTCGTCTTTAATCGGGGAACCCGAACCCCCAAAACCGGTGCCAGTCGGATCTCCGCCCTGGATCATGAAACCGTCCATGACCCGGTGAAAGGTAACACCATTGTAAAAGCCTGTTTTTACAAGCGATTCGAAGTGTCCTGTCGTGATGGGCATTTCGTTATCGAGAGCGATTGTAATCGTGCCCATATTCGTTTCCAACCGTACCTGTTTTGATAATTCTGTCGGAGGTGTTGTGGTTCCCGTTACTTTACTGGTATCGCTTGTCGCCGGGGCTGACTGTGTGCACCCTGCACAGAGTATAAAGCATGCAATAAGGAGAACTGACAGGATACAGGTACGCATTGGTGACATCGCTATTTTAGGTTAGCAGGGGAATAAATAAAAGATTGCGGGAGGTGTTTTCCCCCGGTTTGTTGTCGCGGTCAGCCGGATTTTTTAATCCTCATTTCTGCAACTTTTTGTGCCGAAATATAAGATCGCGCCCACAGCAAGGATCATGGATATAATACCGGTCAGGATAATGAGTATGCCCTGCGAGGTAGAATCGATATAATCCCGGGCCGTGATATCAATGGCGAGGACGGCATAAGTGTCGCCACTTGAGTCTGTGGCAGAATTATCGATAGGAGCATAGGCAGACATGAACGATCCGTATTTTGTTGTATAGGGCGCCTTGGATGCAGTCGGACCCGACAGTGCACCGAGGATTTCCAGTGAGTCCGGGGCAGTTGAGACTTCGCCGATCTTTGCCGAACCCTGCGGGTCATAGGGATAGAGATCATCTACCAGGAAGGTTATGGTCCCGTCAGGGTTCACCTTCAGGATATACGCGTTCAGGATGTAATCATTCATACTGCGCATCGTACGCAGTTTGTGGGCAACTGCAACGTACTCCGGTGAGGTTTCGTCACCAGGATTGAAACCGGCGATCTCACTTGCATTGATCTGGGTTGCTATCACTCCTGCAGTGTTTTTCATTCCCATCTGGGTAGCACTCCTGATAGCATTTTCTGAATTCGTGTACGCGAATGCAGTGAGTACACTGATGATGACAATCACCAGGAATGCGCTAATCCATACCTTTGTGGATGATGAACAAGAAGAAGTCATTTTAAACTCGCCTCCGAAGAACCCCGCCGATCCCCACTATTGCTGCCAGTCCCCCTGCCATGATAACCAATGACGAGGCAGATTCCGGAGTGGGAGTTGGTACGGCCTGCATGCTTATTGCAAGCGGCGTGATCTGTCCTGGATTCACCGAAGTAGTGGTCGTGGAATCCAGGTATCCGGTATACTTGAGCAGGACGATATGCTGGCCGGGAGTAATGCCGTTGAGCGTTGCCGGCGTATACCCGCGGAACAGGTTATCGACGAAGAACTCTGCACCTGACGGGGTTGATACTACCGAAAACCCTCCTGTGGCCGGTACCGGTGTCGGGTTGGGCCCTACAGGAACCAGGACTGCCGTTACCGGTACCAGGGTGTTGGGGATCACGTAAATGGTGTTGATCCAGTCATTGTAACCGGGGGAAGTCAGCTTGAAAAGGTGGTTCCCGTTGGCGATATTGTTAAGCGTCAGGGTTCCCGAGGGGGGGATTCTTCCCTGGGAATTGCTGTCCAGAAAGACCGTTGCACCGGGCGTCGAGGTGATAGACACCGAGCCGTAGACCGCCGGTGTCATCCCCGTGTTCAGGTTCTGGGCAGTCCCTCCGTTTACGTATACTGATGTGGTGTAGTCATTGTACCCGGAGAGTGTCAACCTGAAGGTATGGCTTCCTGGATATAAGGTGACCGTCAGCGGAGCTTTTCCCTGGTAATTGCTGTCAACAAAGACCAGTGCGTATTCCGGGCTGGAGGTCACGGATACGGTCCCGGTCTGACGAGGTGACGGGGGAGATGGCTGGAGATTGGGGTAATACGATGCAGTCTGCCCGGCGTATATGGTGACAAGCCGGGTGTCCGGAGTATACCCGTTCAGGGAAGCTTTCATAGAGTATGTGCCAGGTGCAAGATCTGTAAGGGTAACCGGGGAATAACCGTAAAGTTTACCGTTCATCGATATTGCAGCACCAGCCGGGTTCGAATATGCATAGATTGCTCCGTTCTGGACTGGCGGCACCGTGGTCTGGGTGGGGATGGGGTTTAATATAGCATATACCTGAACATGTTCGCCGCTGGCGGGCATGCGGGAGAGCTGATCCGACCATGCCGTATATCCAAATTTTGACACCCGGACCGTCCTGACCGGTGTTGCAGTAGGTGTTACAGCGACCGAGAGGATGCCTCCGGCCGTGTTACCCTGCGGAATACCGTCAAAATAGACAATCGCACCGTCAATATTGGCGTAGACATCAACCCACCCCTTGCCTCCCCCCACGGGAACTGGTTCGGTTGTGGGGACAGGGGTCTGTGGTTCTGTTACCGGATTAAATATCACTTCCGTGGGAAGGGGCTCCACTCCCGCTCCGGCCACGGGAGCAACCGTCAGATAAAGCAGTGCACACAGCACAAGGATTACCAGAAGAACAGTAAATGATTTTTTCAAAATATCCTCTCCTATCTTACATCAGGAAAGTTCACTATATATATATCGTTATTTTACGAGGAAAAATGTGTTAGACTCGCACCAGGGTTTACCGGGACGTGGAATCTGCAATAACCCGGGCCAGCCGGGCCATCCCTTCATGGATCTGCTCTTCGGATGCCGTTGAGAAATTCATGCGGATCGTATCTGTACCTCCGCCGTCGATATAAAATGGCATTCCGGGCAACACGGCGACTCCCCGTTTGATCCCTTCGTTAAAAACCGTCCTGGACGAGAGACCCGGAGGGAGCGTAGCCATCAGGAACATACCTCCTTCCGGTGAGGTATGTGACAACTGCGGAAACAGGTCATCGAGGAGGTCGCACATCAGCCGGCATTTCCTGCTGTATACCCTGACAATATTCCTGATATGCTCGTCGATATCATGTGTGATCAGGTACCGGTGCATTATTTTCTGGCAGAAGAAATTGGAATGCAGGTCTGCAGCCTGTTTTACGATATTAAACTGCGTGAGGATCCCGGAAGGTGCATATATCCAGCCGATACGCATACCGGGTGCGATAATCTTTGAGAATGAACCGGATATCACTGCCTGGTCCGGTATATGCCGCTTTATTGGCAGCCGGGGCCGGTTGTCAAAGAAGAGTTCCCCGAATGCGTCGTCCTCGTAGAATACTGTATCGCTGTCCATGAGGATATCCGCGATTGCCCGGCGTTTTTCCTGCGAATAGGTCATCCCCGAAGGGTTCTGGGAGTTGGGAATCCCGTAAAAAAATTTTACCGCAGTGCCGCGAATGAGCCGCTCAAAAGCAGCCAGATCGGGGCCATCCTCTTCGAGCGGTACCGTGTCAATGACCGGTTCGTAGAGCGAGAACGCTTCGATCGCACCAAGGTAACCGGGGCGTTCTATGCCCACGTGGTCACCTCTGTTGAGAAAAATTTTTGCAAAGAGGTCAAGGCACTGCTGGGACCCGTTCACGATCTGGATCTCTTTGGCCGTAGCCGAGATGCCGAGCCGGGAGCAGTACCTGTCGGCAATATATTCACGCAGGGGGAGGTAGCCATCCGTTGTGGTGTACTGGAGAGCAGTGGAAGGATCCTCTTCCATGACCTGGCATGTTGCCTCCTTTATCCCTTCGGTATCTATCAGGGCAGATGATGGAAGTCCGCCCGCAAAGGATATGATAGTGGGATCTGCAGAGACTCTGAAAAGTTCTTCAAGAAATGATTTCGGGGCATGCGAGAGCCTGTCGGCAAAATGGTACTGCATGGAACCAGTCCGTGATCTCTTTTTTAAAAAAGAGAGCCTTGTAGTACGTTGCAGCGGGCGGGAAAAAAACCTATGGAAATGAAGGTCTGTTGGGGTAATACCTCGTTATCAGTCCGTCAGCTTCATTTTACAGGTTTCCCCCTCTTCAGTGACCCGTCTTCCACTACTAATAAGTTGATAACTGTTTCAGATATGTCTCCTGCATATTCCCCTGCTCTCCGGATACTTTCAGAAATATAGTTTAAGGAGATGGCTATCAGCGTATTTTGCTTAAGTTCTATACTATTGATCTCTCCACAGAGGTCTTTTAAGGCATTGATCGATTCAATATTCCGGTTAGCTTCCTTTAAATTTAAGGTGAAAAAAGATACAATACTCCGGTCAAAAATTTCAAGCGACATTGCACTTGCCTTTTTTATAACCGTGATGGTTTTTTTATCGAGATCTGTCTCAATTATGGGGAGGGCATGTTCTGCAATTCTTACCGCATGGTCGCCTACCCGCTCGATAATCCGGCTGAGTAAATAATAATGCATTGCCATGTCCGGTGATACTCCCATCTTCCGGGACAGGGATGCATGCCGCAGGATCATATTGGTCTGGCGGGCGATCAGCCAGTTCAGCCGGTCTGCATCTATGTCACGTTTTATTACATCTTCTGCAAGGGACTTATTGTGGGTATCCAGCGCATAAATTGCATCCTTATGCATGTTCTTGACGATTACAAACATGCGCTTGATCGTATTGTCAAACGGCATCTCTGCCGGATTGAGCAGGTCTTTTATTGCGATAACTGTCTCTGTTTCCTCGACAACTTCCTGCCCGATAGTCATCTGGGTGAAATCCCGCACCACAGACCTGACAAACGGGGGAAAACCCTGTTTTGAGGTAAGCCGGATCATATTGAAACCCATGATATAACTACCAATTAAAAGACGGAATAAAAATGCCGGGTCTGCAATGGTGCCACAGTCAATTTCCTTGAGCTGCTGGAGAATTTCATCCGTGGTATTCTTCGTAATCAGGAGTGTTCCATCAGGCTGGACCGTCATTCCAACCGGATCGTTCTTTTTGATCTTCTGCCCATCTGCCCATTCCTTGGGGAGTGTTACCACAAAGGAGGAACCCCCCGTGAACTGAACCCGTCGAATCTCCATCTTTATCACCTAATAATAATAGAAAACTGATTTCTCTATTCTCCTCTATCTGTCTATTTCATATATATATATTACTATAGTTTATGGCGAAAAAGAGTATATTAACCCGGGTAAAATGGATGATAGAATACCATGAATGCAAAAAATAGTTCGTTTTTGTTAATTCTCCTGAGCCTGATCGCAGTTTTCATGCTGGCGTTCGCTGCAGGCTGTACAGGCAACGGAACACAGACTACACAGGTCCCTGCATCCCCAACCGTTGGTGCAACAACCCAGGCACCGGCATCGTCTACAGCAGCGCTGGTGACGACTACTGGTACGGTCTCAACCGGCCAGAAGCAGACTATCAGGATCAGTGGTTCGACCACCGTGCTTCCGATTGTCCAGAAGGCTGCCGACCAGTATATGGCAACTCACCCTGATGCAGATATCCAGGTATCCGGTGGTGGATCCGGAGTTGGTATCCAGGCGATTGGTGCGAAAACTGTTGATATCGGGATGTCCTCCAGGGAAGTCACCAAAGATGAAATGAAAAAGTATCCCGGTTTTGTCGTTACTTCTGTAGCACAGGATGGAATTGCGGTCATCGTAAACCCGGCAAATGAGATCCAGTATATCACGCTGGACCAGGTGAAAGGCATCTATCTTGGTACTATCACCAAATGGACCCAGATTACCGGCGCGAATGTTCCCGGGACCAATAACCAGATCGTGATTGTCGGCCGTGACAGTGCTTCCGGTACCCGTTCGTATTTCGATGAAACAATCCTGCTCAAAGCAACCCCGACAAAGACCATGCTGGAAAAGAATTCCAATGGAGCTGTTCTCCAGACCATTGCACAGACTCCTGGGTCTATCGGTTATGTCTCGATTGGATTTGTCAGCAAAGATGTCAAAGCCCTGCCCATCTGGTACAATGCCCAGAAGTTCGTAGCGCCGACGATTGATAATGTAAAATCCAAGACATACCCGGTTTCCCGTGACCTTTACGTGATTACCAATGGTCAACCCGGCGGACTTTCAGGTGACTTCATCAGCTATATCCTCAGCCCCGAAGGCCAGAAAATTGTCGCTGATGAAGGCTACGTGACGCATCGGCGGAACGTGATAAGACATAAGGAACACCAAATTTTTTCTTTCCAGGGGTGGCGTACATGGTGAAATTTTTTAAAAAAATGAATGAAGTCCTGAACGCCTCCGAAAGCTCTGCCCGGTTGTCATTGGTAAAAGAGCAGGCAATCAAAACCGGATTCTTCATCACAGCTTTCTTTGCCGTTATTGTTGTCTTATTCATACTCCTGTTCCTGTTACGGGACGGGTACGCAATCTTTGAGCATGTTGGCGTATTTACATTCCTGTCTGGTGAATCCTGGGCCCCGACTGCAGTTGAGCCGCTCTATGGTATCTTCCCGCTCATTGTCGGTACGCTCCTGGTCACCATCGGGGCAATGGTCTTTGCTGTCCCGCTTTCCATCGGCTGTGCAATTTACATTTCCGAACTCGCTTCCCCACGGGTCAAAACAAGTACTGAAACCGGCAGTAGAACTACTGGCCGGTATCCCATCAGTCGTATACGGCTTCTTCGGGCTTATCGTTCTTACCGGTTTTATCCGGGTAACCTTCGATCTCCCCACCGGTGAAACATGGCTTGCGGCTTCGATCCTTCTTGGGATCATGGCACTTCCCACGATCATCAGTGTTTCTGAGGATGCAATCAGTTCAGTGCCTTACGAGTACAAAGAAGGGTCACTTGCTATTGGTGCAACACGATGGCAGACAATCAGCCAGGTCCTGGTACCTGCTGCTCTTTCCGGCATTGCTGCTGCTATAATCCTTGGTGTCGGAAGGGCAATCGGCGAGACCATGGCTGTCCTGATGGTTGCCGGTAACGCAGCGATAATCCCGGATCCCGTCTGGAATATCCTGTCCCCCGTAAGGACACTTACCGCAACGCTGGGTATTGAAATGGGTGAAGTATCCGTTGGCAGTGATCACTACAGTGCCTTATTCGGTGTTGCAGTGGTCCTGCTCATTATCACGCTCATCATCAACCTGTCCGCAGTTGCGATTTTGCGCCACCTTCACAATGGGAGGGCTGCCGGTTCCAGCCGCAAACCCTTCATCCCGACTTCCCTTCAGTATCACCTGAAACGGTTCCTGGGGCTGGTTGTACTTGCAGCCCTGCCCGTATTCCTGCTCGTAACCTTTCCCTGGTGGTTTGCAGCAGGTATCCTGCTTGCCATGGGTGTTTGGTATTATGGCAGGGACCGGCTCTCAAGGCAACATATCGAGATGATCTCATTTGGTTTTATCATACTGGCGGCAATCATTGTAATCGGTATCCTGGTCATTATCCTCCAGGATATCATTCTCAATGGCCTTCCTGCACTCTCATGGGAGTTCCTGACCCAGCCTCCAAAGGATCTTGGCAGAGCCGGTGGAATTTTCCCGGCAATTATTGGCACGCTCTATCTCGTCCTGGGTGCGATCGCGATCGCTCTTCCTCTTGGCGTGGGAGCGGCAATTTATCTCGTAGAATACACGAGGGAAGGTCGCATAACCCGGCTCATCAGGACCGGTGTCGACCTGCTCAACGGTACTCCGTCGATCGTTTTTGGCCTGTTCGGGTTTGCATTCATTGTGCTGTATCTCGGGGTTGGCGTGTCGATGCTTGCCGGCCAGATCACGCTTGCACTGATGGTCCTGCCAACAGTAATCCGTACAACTGAAGAATCATTAAAAAACATCCCTCAGTCGTTACGGGAAGGCAGTCTTGCACTGGGTGCCACCCGGTGGCAGACGATCAGCAGGGTAGTCCTGCCACCGGGCAGTACCGGGTATTGTTACGGGTGCGATCCTCTCTATCGGCAGAGCGGCTGGTGAGACCGCCCCGATCATGTTCACTGCGGTCATCTTCTCGTCCAGGTTCCTGCCTGATTCGGTCTTTCAGCCAGTGATGGCACTACCCTACCATCTTTTCATCCTGGCAACCAATGTTCCGGGCGCATCGACGAATAAATACGGCACCGCGCTGGTCCTGTTGCTCCTTGTCATCGGGTTCTATGCGGTCGCTATCATTGTACGGAACCATTTCCAGAAAAAAACACGGCGATAAACAATGTCTGAATCTGCAATTATTACAACAAATAACGTAAATCTCTGGTATAACGAGAAACGTGCACTTGAGTCGGTTTCAATGACGATCCCGAAGAACAAGGTGACTGCCCTGATCGGTCCCTCCGGCTGTGGGAAGTCAACACTGCTCCGCTGTTTCAACCGGTTAAATGACCTTATCGATCACGTAAAAATTACCGGGGAGATCACGCTCGATGATAACAACATCCATGCCCCGGGAACGGATGTGGTCATGCTCAGGAAAAAGGTCGGAATGGTCTTTCAGAAGCCCAATCCTTTTCCCAAATCCATATACGAAAATGTGGCATACGGCCCGCGTGTGCATGGGGTGAAGGACAAAGCCGGGCTCGATGCAATTGTTGAACAGAGCCTGCGCGATGCAGCCCTCTGGGACGAGGTAAAAGACCGCCTGAATGATTCCGCGCTTGACCTGTCGGGCGGCCAGCAGCAGAGGCTCTGCATTGCCAGAACCCTTGCGGTAGAGCCGGAGGTGATCCTGATGGATGAGCCCTGTTCAGCGCTTGATCCCATCGCTACTGCAAAAATCGAGAACCTTATCGAAGTGCTCAAGCAGGACTATACGGTGATCATTGTCACCCACAACATGCAGCAGGCTGCACGGGTGAGCGATTATACCGGTTTCATGTACCTGGGCAGACTCATCGAATGCGGGAAAACGGTGCAGATCTTCGAACATCCAACAGAGGAACTGACGGAGAATTATATCACCGGGCGGTTCGGGTAGGAAAGTAGTATGGCAGAAAAATTTCATAATGAACTCAAAAACCTCAAAAATGAAACGCTTGAGATGGCTCACCTCGGGCGGTTCATGTTGCGGACGGCAGTTGATGCACTCATCCGCCAGGATAATGAACTGGCAGCATCAGTTGTGGCAAGAAAAGAAGAGATCCATATGATGGAGGTCCGTCTCGAAGAGCACTGTTACCATCTTATCGCCCTGAACCAGCCAATGGCAAAGGACATGCGGGTCATCGCCTGCACGCTTAAGGTAATAACGGCATCGCTCCGTATCGGACGGTACGGCAAGGTAATTGCAAATATCGTGCAAAAAATTTCAGACCAGCCACACATTGCGAATCTTATGAGTATCCCACACATGGCAGACCTGGCGATTGAAATGATTGACGATGCAATCGATGCGTACGAGAAAGATACTATCACGGTGATCTCAGATTTTTCAGCACGGGATGATACTATAGATTCACTCCGCCAGTCGATCTTCCGCGAAGGGATTACCTATATGATGGAAGATCCCAAGAGCATCACCCGCTGCACCAACTATATCCTCGTTGCCCGCTATCTCGAACGTTGTGCCGACCATGCGTGTAAGATAGCGGAAAATGTGAATTACATGGAGACCGGAGAGCGTGTCGAGATCCACTAAAACGGTGGGATCAACGAAGTCCGATCAGACACAAATTGTGAGGAATATGATGAGTCTTCCGGAAAAGAAAAAATTTCTTACCCGTGCACCCGGTATGCAATCATCACGGGATCAAACTGAGAACGTGCCTATGCACCCGGATGATTTCGAGGCATACCTTGCCTGGGTTACGGCAAAACGGTTCCATGAGCTGGTGCCCGGGAAAATCTTTCGGGATAAACCCGAATATTATCAGAACATCGGATGATGCTAAAAAATCATATGTTCAATTCTTCTTTCATTTGATTCTTCATGAAAGCCGATAAAGAATCCTGGAGTTCCTCCCCGCTTTTTTCTTATGGGATTGCGGTGATCGGGGGCACCAATGGAGCTACCGGGCGATTTTTAATGAATCCGGCGTTCTTGCCGAATACCCGTCAGTCGGCCGCAATAGTACGGACTGGAAAACTGTAGAACTTGACCTGAGGAAAAAGAATTATGAACTTCGTAATGCGTATGAACAAGGTAGTGCACGTTAAGAAGAATTCCAAAAACAACTATGACGAGCTATCGGGTCCTTGTGTGTTCAAGGTCGATACCTCACCGTGTCGGGTTCGTTATAAAAAACAGCTTACGCATCAGAAATTTTTAAAAAGTGTGGATGTGACCAGTGAACACTGAGAAAGTGATGTATTTCACGGAGAAGGAAGAGGAGTTTGTAAACCTCCTTATCGGGATCGGTACAAAGAGAAATGTCGCCAAGGTGCTGGTTTTTCTTGCCAATATTCCGGAAGTAACATCGCGTGAGATCGAGCGCGGTACAGATCTCCGCCAGCCTGAGGTCAGCCTTGCAATGAAGGACCTGATGGAGAAGGGCTGGATCAGGAGCAGGGAGAGTAAGGGTGAGACTAAAGGGAGACCGGTCAAGATTTACGAACTCGCGCAACCGATTTCCGCGATCCTGGAGAGCATTGAGAAGAAGAAGGAGAATGAAGTCAGCAGCCAGTTCGCACACATCCAGAAATTACGGGGCTATCTCAACTGAATTTTTTCCTTTTTTAAAGTCCCGCCCGCTCCCCGCACCATTCTTGTCGTTTTTAATCGCCCTTATGCCTGGCGCCCGGTGTTTTTTACATTCCCTTCATCATATTCCTTTTCTGGATGACCCGTGCCGCAAGAACAAACCCGGCACAGACGGCGATGAGCACACCACAGTCCAGAAGCGGAGAAAATACTGATTTTCCGGACATAGCGGCGTTGAACAGGTCAACCAGGTACGTGAGCGGAGAGCAATATGCAAGGAACTTCCCCCACCCCTGCAGATCCGCAAGGGGGACAAAGATACCGGATATGAAGATGAGCGGGAACCGTATCAGGTTTGAAAATATCATCACATTGGGCGGGCTGTCGGATGCAGGAGCCGCAAGCAGGACCCCAAGTGCGGCACAGGAAAGTGTGCCAAGCATGAAAGCGAGGACAAACAATCCCGGGTTTACGATCGCAACCGGAATGAAAAATGTACTTGTTATCCATACGAGCAATGAGATACCTATCCCGAAAATAGCGCCTGCGATGACATCTCCAAGAATAATACTGTCCTGTGTCACCGGATACGAGAGCAGGCGTTCATACGTCTTTTCCCGCTTTTCCCATGGTGTGATCAGCGGGCCAACCGATGACGCAGTGAAAAACAACATCATTGCGAGAAACGCCGGAAAGAATGTGGTCAGGTCGAGATGGCGGCCAACAAAGAATGCAAAGAACATGAAGAGCGGGAACAGGAACCCGAACATCAGGACGGGCGGTTTGGTATAATACAGCCTCATGTTTTTCCCGGTAATAACGATGATGCCTCGGAGGAACAGCGGGATCTCCATCATGCACGCTCCGTCAGGTGCACAAATGCCTCTTCCAGACTCGGGCCCGATGTCGTGAGGGACGTAATGCCCAGAGACTCGCGTTCAGCACTCCTGATGAGGTATTTCAGGACACGGTCCGGGTTGTCCGTATACAGTCGCCACTTGTCACCGTACGGTTCTGCCCGCAAAATCCCTTCCGCTGTGAACAGGTCCCGGGTTACTGTCCGGTCAAAGGAAACCTCGACCGATTGCGTTGTATCAAACATTTTTTTGAGCCGTTCAGGACTGTCCTGTGCAACTATCTTCCCCTTGTTGATAATGCAGACCGTCTGGCAGAGGGTATTTGCCTCTTCGATGTTGTGGGTAGTAAGGAAGATCGTGCTGCCCTGTTCGTTCATGGTACGGATAGTTTCGATCACGAGCCTGCGGCTCTGCACGTCAAGCCCGCTGGTCGGTTCATCGAGAAACAGGACGCTGGGCCGGTGGATGATGGCACACGCGATACTCACCCGCTGTTTCATCCCTTTTGAGAATGTCCGGACCGGGATGCGTCTTCGTTCCTTCAGGCCCAGCTGCGAAAGGACTTCATCGATCCTCGTTTCCCGCAGTGCCCGTGACATGCCATACATCTTTCCGCTCAGGTGGAGGTTCTGCTCTGCGGAAAGGTCGCCGTAGACCGTGCTGCTCTCCGGAATAACGCCCATCTGCATCTTGGCATCCAGCGGGTCCCGGTGGATATCAATACCATTGATACGGACATTTCCTGCGTCTGGTGTGAGAACACCGGTAAGCAGCCGGATTGTTGTGGTTTTTCCTGCCCCGTTGGGGCCGAGGAATCCAAAGGTCTCTCCTTTGCGGACCGCAAGGCTGACATCGTCCACCGCGGTTACGGTACCAAATCTTTTGACCAGATGATCGACCTGTATTGCGTTCATTGTTCATTCACGGTTTTCGGACCGGTGATCTTCTTATCAATACTATCAATCCTGTCCTGAAGGATTTTTTGTTGTCTCAGGGTTTCATGATCTCATCATCGATCGGGAGAGGGACCAGGCAGCAGCATCCACAGGTGCAAAGGGCGTTCATCTGCGATTCCTGTTTTCCTGTTGATATGTGGCACATATGTCTATACCCCGCACTCTGTTTCTTCCTTTAATTACTTTCAATTGAATAGTATTAATAGTGTCAAGTTTATTGTATTGAAGTGACTATGGAAAACAATAGCAATCACATCTGCCTGTGCCCCCTTGAAGGAATCATCAATATCATTGCAAAAAAATGGGCGATCCTGATCATCAGTATTATCGGCCACCACCAGAAGATCCGGTTCAATGATATTATGCAGAGGCTTGACGGGATCAGTCCCAAGACCCTTACCGATGTGTTAAAAGATCTCCGGAAAGAAAACCTGATCCACCGGGAATCGTTCCCGGAGATCCCGCCAAGAGTTGAGTATTCGCTGACTGAAGACGGGAAACAACTCTGTGAGGCCGTGCTCCCCCTTATACGGTGGGCAGAGAAACGTGATACTATCAATAAGCACACCTGCAGGGGGTCCTGCCATGATGACAACATCTCTTCAAAGAAGGCAATAAAAACCAGATGTGAGTAATCTATGGCCAGACCGGGGAATAACACATTTATTTATCGTTTTGTGTAATACGGTAATGAAATGGCAGCCTTCGATCCTTCAATCCTCGGCATCTTCATCTTCGGGCTGATTGCCGGTATCTGCCCATGCAATAGCGTCCTGTGCCTCGGACTGATAGGATACCTGACGAGCGGGAATACCCATCTCTCTCTTTCCAATATTCTCAAACTGACCGTATCATTCTGTATCGGTACGGTACTCGTGCTCCTCCCGCTCGGCGTAATTGCGGGATTTATCGGAAAATACCTGCTGTTCCTCAACAGCACCATCGCCTGGGCGATTGGAGGAGTGCTCCTGATCCTGATGGGATTGCAACTCCTTCTTCTCTACAAACCACCTATACGAAGTATTTTCAATTTCTTCAGAGTGCCAATGTCATTCACGATAACCGGTGCATTCCTGCTCGGGCTCTCGTTTGGTGCAATTACCGTTGGGAGAGGGGCCCCGATGCTCATCATTGTCCTGACGTATATCGCTCTCTACCAGACCGCGTTCCAGGGATTTTTCACGATGCTGATTTACGCTGTCGGGCTCTCAATTCCTCTTATCGTCATCAGTTCGGTTGGAGGAGCGCTTGGTAAAAAAATCAAGGATACGGCACGGGTGAGTGGCGAAGCATTCGATAAAATCATCGGTGTAGTAATTGTCATAATCGGAATTTATTTCCTGTATCTCGCGTTCCAGTAACAACTTTCCGGGTCCGGTACAGCCAGGCCATCAAAAAAACAAAGAACCGGCACATCACAGGTCATCATAATGAATCCCGAACCGCAGGATGCACACACTCCGCTCATCTACCTCAACAATGCCGCAACAACATGGCCAAAGCCAAATGAGGTCCTTCATGAAGTTGCACATTGCCTGCGGCAACCGCTGTACGAACCGGGAAGGACAACTGGGAATGGATCTATCGATTATCCCTCTGCTGCCCGTGAGGCTCTTGCAGCTTTTTTCCATGCCGGTCCCCCGGAACACTTTGTCTTTACCCAGAACGCCACCGATTCCCTGAACCTGCTGGTACACGGATTTGTAAAAAAGTCCGGTATCCCGTTCCATACGATTACCACCGGACTCGAACACAACTCGGTACTCCGTCCGCTTACTGCACTGGTGCAGGACGGGGTAATCAGGCTCTCGGTTGTACCGTTTACCGATTCCCGCGTGAACCTTGATGCGATAAAAAAGGTCATCTGCGAAGATACACGCCTCGTTGTCATGACTCACGGGAGTAATGTGCTCGGGTCCGTGCAGGATATCAGACCGATTGCAGAATACCTCCATGCCAATGATATTTTTTTCATCGTGGACGGTGCGCAGACCGCCGGGCACATCCCGGTAGATCTTTCCGATATCCCCGTTGGTGCTTTCGTGTTTACCGGTCACAAGGCACTCTTCGGCATCCCGGGCATTGGCGGATTCTTTATTTCTGAACCTGATACAATTGCGATCACCCGGCAGGGTGGTTCAGGGACGGATTCACGGGTCCTCACCCATCCCTCCGGGATGCCAATGCGTTTTGAGGCAGGGACCCCCAACTACCCCGGCATCGCATCGCTCTGCGCCGGAATTCGGTTCATAACATCGACCGGCCAGGAAGCAATCGAGGAGAAGAATGCAGGTCTTACCCGCTGGTTCATCCGCGAACTGAAAAACATACCGGGTGTCACTCTCTATAATGAAAACCCTGACCTTCCGGTCGTATCGTTCGATATCACCGGGATCGACAATCATGAGGCGGGATTCATTCTTGCCCGGGCCTACAATGTGATTACAAGGACCGGTCTCCACTGTGCCCCGCTCGTCCATGAACGCATTGACAGTGGGAAAGGGTGTATCCGGGCAAGTTTCTCGTATTTCAATACCCGTGATGAATGCAGCGCAGCAGTACAGGCGATCCGTGAGGTGGCAGAGAGTGCGGATACTCAGGTCAGTTCAGACTAAAGTTTGTGTAGACGGGTCTCTCATGAAGGAGTACGTGCTCGATGAACCGCTGACCGGAGACTTCCTGAAATTTCTGGAAAACTTCGGCACAGTCCGGTTCCTTGAGCAGCTCAGAAAACCCTACTTCTCGTTTGAAAAAGAGCAGTTCATCTCCATCAAGGGTTTTGTCGGGGACAGTAATGTCGAGGTGCGGTACAAAAAAGAGTTCCAGGACCTTGTAGCAGACTATTTCCATCTCCTGCTCTACTATTACGACCAGGGCGAACGGGGGATCTCAACACTGAAAGGGCAGGAGCAATCAATCCAGGAAAAGATAAAGATCCGGTCAAGGCCATTCCCCGGGAACAGTCTCATGATCCCATCCCGCCGAATCTTTAATGAGTATGCCAATGAGTATGACCAGTGGTTCGATGAACACGATGATGTTTATCAGGCACAACTCAGGATGTTCCGCACATCGCTCCCGGATCATGGTCGCGGGCTTGAAGTGGGGGTTGGATCGGGACGGTTTGCAGCACCGTTTGGCATCCGTTGCGGAATCGATCCCTCCCGGGAACTCACACGGATAGCAAAGAGCCGGGGAATCGAGGCAGTGATTGGTGAGGGGGAGCATCTTCCCTACCGTCCAGGATCCTTCGATTACGTGCTGATAATGACGGTCATCTGTTTTCTTGATAATGCCATAGCTGTTTTTCAGGAGGTAAACCGTGTGCTCAGGCCCGGCGGGATACTCGTTGTCGGGTTCATTGAAGATGGTGGGAAAATTCAGCGTAAATATCAGAACGAGTCAAAAAAAGGAAAGTTTTTACAGTTCGCGAAATTCCGGACTCCTGAAAACGTGGACGGGTTTTTCAAAGACACTGGATTTGCACGGGTTTCCATTATTGAAAGAACCAGCGGGTTCTGTGTTATGCAGGGGAAGAAACCGTGGAACAACGTGAACGAATAGGGGAGCGATACGGTACTTTAACCTGTCATATGTATCTTACAGGAAAACAAGCCCGATTCGGGCTCAGAATTATTTCACCTTCCTCAGCTCCTCTATGAAAAAGCCCGTAAAACCGTCCATTTCGATGCGAGTGTAAAATATGCCTAATTACCGCTCGGTTTGCCAAAATACGGCAGATTTACACCTCGCCTATGGCCCGTTAACGGTATTTAAACCGAGGCACATTTCACCATGTAGTTGATCCCATTACGGGCCATAAACCCTGCCAGAACACCGCTATGAGGGTTTTTTTCTGACGACGATAGCATAAAAAGGGCTGCTTTTTGGGGCCAGGGTTTCGTACAGAATGGAGAGAACAGGAACGTGGTTCTTTCAGGTCACGTGCAACACAGATATGAACCACAACAGATATGAAACACCATGAAAAACGCACAACCACAACCGGATGAAAGCGATATCAGTTCCCGTTTCCGGTAGAAAATGATCCCGTGCGGTCGTCTTTCTGCGAATGGTACTCCACCAGTCTCCTCACCTCGTCCTGCACTTTCTGTTTATCCTGGAACCCGGTAAAGAGGATCCGGACATTATCGATGTCGTCTTTCAGGTATGCTGCTTCAGGATACAGGATGAGCACGATCTGTCCGTCCGGCCCGAAATGAAGTTCCTCATGCTCCCCTTTCATGTACCGCTCCCGCTGCTCCTTTGTCGGGGCTGCATACTTGTTCTCGAACCTGAAGACGCCCATACGTTATTCTCGCGGTTAGTGAGTTTGTGGTGGGGGAGGTTATACTTGTTGAGGGGCGACGGTTGGGAACATCTGTTTCCTTTCTTTTCACTCACTCCTTTCCCTAGCAATGACCAAGACCGTTTTTCGGATTCTATTTGCATCATGTGGCATCGCCATTACATTATAAAGGGGATTCGAATCCGGACACTCGCAACCATATCCACCAGATTCCTGAAAAACCACACCTCACTTTCACCCCCCTCATCCCTGAGCCTTATCCGCCCCAAAGCAGCAGTGATCCGGTGCTATGCTGATCGAACTCCGCAAGGGGATGACGCTCCACCCGGGCACCTTTACCGCAGTAATCGCACCAGAGAAGGTGATGGTCTCCGCTCTCAACACCAACGTGGACCTCCAGCGGTTCCTCTTCCTGTACGTGAGCGGCAATTACTCTCGCCTCCTCTCTTCGATCGGCCGGTCATCCAAAAACTTTGAGGTCCGCCGGGCATTCACGGCCCACCAGCTCTTCACGATACTCAAAGAGGCGAGCCACACGATCCTCCTCTTCGAACATGACCCGACACTCTTTGAAGGTGCAGAGATTATGCTCCCGCAGATTGCGGGCATGCTCAAAGATATCGGCCGCGAGTCACTCGTTATCCTGTACACCCCGTCGGTCGACCGCCCGTTCTCGGTGCTGATGCGACAGGCTGACCGCATCATCGAGATTGCGCCGGCTGAAGACATAGGCGGGACGGCACAGCACCGCAGTTCCCGCCCGCATCGCTCCGGGCATGAACCTCCCGTATTCACAGCGGACCCTGGAGGTGTCGTGATGGGAAGGAGTGTTGAGTGCGTCTGCGAGAGAGTGAAATGTATCGCTGACCGATTCGTCCGGCCATCGCGGGCACTGCGTTTCTCTCGTGAATCTGTTAAAAACGCCATTCTGCAAGACAGCGGCGCAATGCAACGGTGCCTCGCCAGTCTTTATTATTCTTTTGGGAAGAGTGGTGATAACAAAAAAGAAGGTGTTTTCTTATGGTATCATTAAACAGCAGCGATCTTGGAATGAATTATTCATTCGAACTGACCGGGACAAATGAGCGGGAAGTTATGAGAAAATTTATCGAATATGCAGAAACCGAACTCAAAATGCCAGTCCTGACCGCTGATACCATTCTCCGGGTACAGATGGCGATAAAAAAATAAGGGTAAATAATCAATTCAGCTCTGGATTTTTTATCCCATATCTGAACACCCTTACATCTGAATTCAATGAGACCCAGAGTCTGACCCGGGTCTCTTTAAAAAAAAATCGCCGGAAACAAAAATTCATTTCTCTTTTTTCGAATTATCCGGGACGAAAAATACCAACCCGCTAAAAAAATTTATTCCCACAACAAGGGTGAAAGCCGGGGTATATAGGACCAAGGTCCGCACCACCGCGATGGTGAAGCCGGAATTATCCTTTAAACCGCGGAAGTTTTCAGGTTCAGATCCTTCTCATTGCCGTAATTCCACTACAAAGACCTACGGGATCTGAGAGGCTGGCTGCCGGCAGGTAACTTTCCATGAGGTGAACGATCGCTCACCAACTGGTTTTGGGTATCCGGACATTCTTTTCCGGCAATTTTCATGATCGATAAAAAAGGAAATTAATGGAGAACATTCATCGATGTAACCATTGCGGGCACCGTCATCGAAATGGGCAATGCAGCACCAGCAGGCGGTCTCAGCTCAACATTCGCGGTGGCACCTGACGGGACCCCATTGACTCTGAAAGAGATCTCAACCTCATCACCGGGACGTATTGAAGTGATGGCGTAGTTGCCCATAGTAGTGGTAAAAATTCTGGTTGAATCTCTCGTGCCGTGGGTGAGGATTACCGGGGCAGTACCCGTGGTGGAAAAGACAATTTGCATCCTGGTCAGGTCGACCGTTGGTGCCTGCGGTGCAAGACCGATGGTAAAAGTAATGGTGTCAATTCCCACTTGCGGATTTGATGATAATCCGTAAACATTACCTTTCAACTGGAAGTTTGCAGCAGCCTGGTCAGGATTTGAGGTTGAAGCGGGTATGGGTGATACTAAAGACAGAGGGGATACAGTTGTTGAAGGTAAGGTGGTTTCCGGGATTGTCCCTAACGGATTGGAGGGAGTTGTGGTACAACCCGGAATCATTACCATAAAAACCAGTACAAGTGAAATACAGAAAGTTGTGATGAATAACGTTGATCTGGACATTTTGGAACACCCTGTTGTAGTAGTTGATTCTTTCTTGACATGTTTAATCATTTTCATCACCTCTCTCGTAAACGGCGGCAGATCCGTCAGGTGAGGGGTATCCTCGGGGTCTAAATTCCCTTTGCTGCCCTTCGGCGATACTCGGTTGTACTGGCGGTAATGAGCAAAGAAATGAATTTTGGGAAAAATGAACAGGTACCGTAGTGATGCCAGCGCTCACCATATTTTTACCCGGTCCAGTTCGTCTCCAATCAGGGATCGGAGGGTATCATCTTCACTGGTATCCGCGTACCGGCTCCTCAGCTCCTGAACCGCACTGAAACTTCTGATGGCAGCCAGTGCTGAAGCTGCACGCTGCCGGGTTTCGGGCAGTTCTTCCTTATCCCTGAGGCGGTCGATGAGCACACTTACTGACCGACCGCTCCTTAAATTTTGCAACCCTTCAATCGCACCGCGCCGGATCTCCGGGTTCTGGTCCTGGCAACAGTCAATCAGTGACCGTACTGCACGGGGATCTCCGCTGTTTCCAAGGGCCATAACTGCCCACATCCGCTCTTTTATACTCCTGTTACTCGTTGTTTTTTCGATGAGGCTGTAGATCCCGTTTGTTTTTGCCAGGGAACTGATCCTTTCATCAACCATACTATCCGCAATCATACCCATGATTCACCTGAAATGATAATCAGAACACGATACCTGTTTTGTCATTTTCTGACAGAAGATTACCAGATTTTTATCCGATGAAAAACAGCTGCCGCTTAGTCAGTGCGGTATGTACCCGTCCGGATCTGATGGTACCGGGAATAACAAAATGGTACATTAATTCATATTTCTCCAGGGGATTATAAATAATTAATCATGACAGATTCGGATATTATAAAATCCGCCACTTCCTGTATTCCGGTGAGGCATCCTGCATATCGTTCCAGAGCCACACCATCCGGTCGACAAACCATAATTTGCTCAGATTTACTGTCATGATGCCGAACAGGGTCGGCCACGGATCAAACATTACTACACCCCAGATGACAAAGAGCATGCCTATGCCGGAGACTGCTGAAAGAATGTTTGGCACTTTCATGTGATATGATGGCACGGGCACAGCATCGCGGTTTAGCCAGACCCGTTCCCCCAGAACACCCTTTGACGTCCAGTGATCAAGTGATCGGGGTGCCGGAAAGATTCTGGGGTTAACCCATGTCCACAGGAGGGCAAGGACAACCGGGATAGCCTGCCCACCAACCGAGCCAGAGCCGGCTCCAGAAGGCGAGGATGAGGAGGGGGAGAACGGTGAAACGCAAAATCACGCTCCAGGGATTAGCGTGGCGCAGCCAGGTTGCATCGTCCATCCTGAACAGCCGGGCAATCGTTCTCTCAAAAGTCATACGATATGTATTTTAGTTTTTTATTAATAATATCGCAATTATTGCAGATTCATGGAGGTCCTGTTCCGGCCTAACCGGTGAAAGGAGCAAAAGCCGGGTTTCTTTGAAACCTGCCATCAGGAAAACATCTGCTGAACCTGAAACACCGCACCCGGAACACCATTAGCAACACTTGATATACCATGATCTCACGTGATTATTCCATGGATATCGGGGCACTATTATCAGATTCATTTGCCTATGCACAGGAAGCGCTCGTAGGAAAATGGGCCCGGTGGGCGATCTTCATCCTCCTCGCCATCCCGTTCTCGCTCATCCGGTTCATCTTCGATCCGGAGAAAATCCCGGCCGGCACTGATATGAACTTGGATGCATTCCCGTGGGTCCAGATGGCTCTCCTTATCGGACTGGGTATCATCCTCTCGTTCTTCATCTCGGGCTATATTGTCCGGATATACCGGGGAGTACAACCCGCTCCCGATTTCACCGGGTGGACAGAACTTTTCATTGATGGCATCAGGCTTGCCATCGTCTGGTTCCTCTGGTTCCTGCCCATCTTCATCATGCTGATTGCGGGAATCGTCATCGCGTATGCGAGTTACGTTTCCACCTGGGCAACCTCCGCAGAAGTAACCGCCGCACCGAATATCACCCTCCTTCTCACCGTGCTCCTCCTCCTTCTCGTGGGTTTTGTCCTCTTTGTGATTGTCGCATTCTTTGGAATCCTCGGTGCAGTCCGGTTTGCCCGAACGGGAAGTATCCGCGAAGGGATCCGGGTCTCGCAGATCCTTAAAACGATCCGGACCATGGGATGGCTGTCGTATATCCTTTCCCTTATCGTGTTCGTCATTATCTCGGTTATCTATGGCATTATTTCTGCTATCCTGTCTTTTATCCCTTACATCGGCTGGGTCATCGTTCTCATAGTAGCCCCGTTTTTCTCGATCTTCTTTGCCCGGTACTTCACGCTTGTTTATAATCAGGGTGAGCCACAACCGGTCCCGGTGGCACCGGCGGTATAATCAACTCTTTTTTGGCACTATTGGAAATCCCGATCAAAAACAAATTATACGGTGACTGAAAGCACTGATTTTTGGGGGGACTGCTGTTTCATGAAGCACCTGAAGTCGTCGCGATACAGTTCGGACTTGCGGGCACCAGCCAGGATATCCACATATATTTTCCGACATGCGGGTTAGGGTCATACCTCGTCTTCACTTTGGTAAACAGTTTTTATTCAGCGATGATTTTTTGCTGTATATCAACGACCCGGAATGCCCCTTTTGGTACGATAATCTCGAACCGTGCCCCTCTTCCCTGTTCTCCGGTTTCACGGATGGTGATGCCGGTTATCGAAAGGATCTCCCGGGCAAGGAACAAACCCATCCCGGTATTTTTCCCAAAACCCCGGTTGAAGATCTTCTCTTTTTCCTCTGCAGGGACACCTTCGCCATCGTCCTCGCAAAGAATCAGGTAGGCATCACCGGATTCCTGTGCCGTGAACCGTATCGTCGTGATCTTCCCGCCATATCTCACCGCATTGTCCATCAGGTTATAGAAGACCTTGACAATCAACGGGTCAGCGAACACTTCTGTTCCGGTAGGAAGATCATTTTTTACCATGACCTTTCCGAGCAGGCTTTCCTTTGCTGCTGTCCTGACGATCATACGGGTGTCCTGCCAAAGCGGGACATGGACACCGATCTTCTCGTATTCTTTGGTGAACCGGATCATTGCGGAGATCCTTTTTGCAGTAGTTGAAATTTTCTGGAAATACTCACTGAGAGCTGGATCGGGCTGCTTCTTTTCAAGAATGTGGAGTAACCCAAGGAGCGTGGTAATCTGGTTGTTGATATCGTGACGGGTTATGCCGGTGAGGAGGTTGAGCTTCCGGTTTGCCTGCCGGAGGGCATCCTCCGATCGTTTCCGATTGGTAATTTCCCGGAAGGTAACCTGCACTGATGATTTATTCTCAAAGATGATCGGTATCGCTGCTACTTCAACGTCAACGACTGTTCCATCCAGCCGGAGGAACTTCTCTTCCAGGAGCTCAACAGGTTCTGTTTTTTCTGTCATAACCCGGATGCGTTCAAGTACTATATGCCGGAAATCCGGATGGACAAAATTCAGGACGGGCAGGCCTGCCAGTTCCTGGGGACTCTGTGCACCAAGCAACCTGGTACAGGCAAGGTTGGCATACACAACCAGACCGTTTGTATGGACGATAATTGCATCCGGTGATTGTTCTACGAGATTGCGGTAGCGTTCTTCACTTTCACTGAGGGCTGCCTCAGCTTTTTTCCGTTCGGTGATGTCACGGATCGATTCGATTGCACCGATTATTTCGCCGCGGGTATTGTATAACGGGGACGCAGTGAACCACATGGTGGCACCCCTGCCATTATTCATGTGAGGGACCGTTATCTCGGAGAACAGAGTTTTCCCCGCTCTCGTGATATGAGGATAATGAGCTTCGGTAGCAGGATTATCCGAGAGGACAAGATCGACCAGGATGGGGCGGCGCTTGTGGTAGAGTGAATGAGCATACTCGTAATTCCCCTTCCCGAGAACCTGCTCTGCCGGGACCCCGGTTAGCTTTTCCATAGCCAGGTTCCATGCGATCACCACGCCATTGGAATCTATTGCAAAAGTGGCGTCGGGAAGAAAATTGATGATATCGGCTTCCCTGCGCTCATGGTCCCGGATGCTCGCCTCTGCCTGTCTCTGCCTGATAGCCTGCAGCACGTGATGAGCGAGCTCGGTGAACTGTGCGAGCGGTTCCCCCCCTTTCTGGAGATAGAAATCGGCCCCTTCGTTTAAGGCCTGGATAACAACCTCTTCACGCCCTCGGCCGGTGAAAAGGATAAAAGGAATAGTACTGCCCGATGACCTTACTTTTTTTAAAAATTCGATACCATCCATCACAGGCATCTGGTAATCTGAGATAATGGCGTCGAAGTTTGTGGATGAAAGGAGCATAAGGGCGGCAGAAGCAGAGGTTTTAATGTCAACGCTGAACTGTCCCTCCCTCTCTAAGAACTGTCTGCCGATCTCAAGAAGGTCAGGTTCGTCATCGACATAGAGGATATGATACATTTAAGTTCCCGCTATCTGTTTGGTATGGATTGACGGTTATTTTATAGATTGTTTTTGTTCTCTCCGGTGATACTTTATCATAATTAGAATTCGGGGGATATCCGATGCTCGCAAACAGCTCAGAAAAATGTATTTTCATGTTTTATGGACGCTTGTCAGAATATATCAGTAATTGTGTGCTGGCATGGCAACGGATTGGTTATTTTCTCACGACCATTGTTGTTATTGTGCTATGGGTAACCACAAATGAACTGACACTCCCGATAAGCAGACGATCAATGTTACTCTTGCCATGAGAACCGACTACAATGAGATCAGATTTCTCCTGTTCAGCAAGAGAAATAATTTCAATTCCTGCATGTCCTTGTTTCAAATGAGTGATGATTTCAATACCCTGATCAGCACAGTATTTTTTTGCTCTTTCAAGTACCGCTTCCCCCTCTTTCTCTAAAATGCGATATATAATTTCAACGGTATTTCCCGTTTCAAATGCAGTTCCCGTGGAAAGTAAAGAGAACAGGGAAGTCTCAACCACATAGGTGGCCTGGACCTTTGCATTCCACTTTTTCGCCTCATCAACAGCTCGGATAAGCGCCCGATGGCTGGCTTCTGACCCATCCAGTGCAACCAGAATATGGGTAAACACGATTTTCCCTCCAAAATAACATGGGTTATTAATTAATTTTCATATTAAACTGTTTTCATAATTATTCTGTGCTGTTTTTCAATCGAAGGATTATACGCATACCTGGATGGCCTCGTTTAAAAAACGAATTAACGTTGTCGGCTATGAAATTTATACCGAGAAGCATCATCTTTTCGGCTCCAACTCGCCAAAATCCCTTTCATGGAATAAAAAATAAAAAAATTTATCAAAAAATACTTAGAAATCCTAAAGAACGATACACAGCTGAATAACTGTACCAGCTGAAATTTTTTTGTGGTGAACCCCTATGCGCAACGATATATCCCTTGACCAGCAGCCACTGGGTGCAGTAACCTTTGCAGAAAATCCTGAACCAAGATGTCCCTGTTTATTATTACTTGATACCTCCGGCTCCATGACAGGACAACCGATTAACGAATTAAATGCCGGGCTGCGGGCTTTTTATGATGAGTTACAAAATGATTCTCTCGCCATCAAACGGGTTGAAGTTGCCCTCCTTTCTTTTGGGCCGGTCAGGATTGTCAGTGATTTCAATACTGCCGAATGTTTCTTTGACCCCCAGCTGGAAGCTGTCGGTGATACACCGATGGGAGAAGCAATTAAAAAAGGTATCGAACTGATTAAAAACCGCAAGGACCAGTACCGGGCAAATGGTATTTCGTTTTACCGTCCCTGGATTTTTTTAATTACGGATGGCGCACCCACCGATGAATGGCAGAGTGCTGCTGCCCTGATAAAACAAGGGGAAATGGCGAAATCCTTTGCATTTTTTGCCATTGGTGTCCAGAAAGCGGATATGAACATCCTCCGGCAGTCTGTCTGTCAGGGAACCGTTAAAACTCCAGGGATTGAAATTCCGGGAATTTTTCCAGTGGTTATCAAATTCCATGAAATCAGCCTCACGAAGTAATCCTTCAGACCGGATCCTGCTTCCTTCACCCTTGGGCTGGAGTGAGATATGACATGGAAATGCATAACAGCATCAGTCACGGGAAAAGCGCACAGCGATCGGAATGAAAGCGGGCAGGATTACTGCCGGTCGGGGATAGTCAGGCTGGCAGAAAATGAATATTTTATCGGGTTAGCTGCCGATGGAGCCGGAAGTACAACAGACGGGGGAACCGGCGCAGAAATCGCGTGTGATACACTCTATACCTCTATAGTGCAGACCCTGGAAAAAAAAGAAGATCTATCTCTTATTACTGAACAGGACATCACCGGCTGGATTACCGGTGCACGGGATTCAGTCGATATCTGTGCAAAAAAACAAGGCAGGGTGCTGGCAGATTATGCCTGTACCTGCATTGGTTCAGTTGCCGGAAGGGACCATGCACTCTTTTTCCATATCGGGGACGGGGGTATAGTAATAAACGACGATCAGGATTACCGTGTTATTTTCTGGCCGGAGCAGGGCGAGTATATCAATTCAACGTGTTTTCTATCCGATGAGGATTACCTTGACCACCTCAATATAACCGTAATGGATAGTCCGTTTGAGGAAATTGCATTATTTACTGACGGGCTCCAGAACATGGTGTTATCGTTCTCCCAAAAAAAAGCCCACACTGGATTTTTTAAGCCAGTATTTGAGACCCTCAAAAAAGACCCGGATCATGAATTTTTCGGGTCATCCCCACAATTAAACAGACTTTCTTCTGCACCGTGAAATCAGTGAACGGAGCGATGATGATAAAACCCTGATTCTTGCAGTGCGGATCCCGGAATAACCATGCCTGCTTCATCCTTCCCCACATACTATGATAGTAAAGGCAGCCGCCTTATTTTAGGAAAAAAAATCGGGAGCGGCGGCGAGGGGGACGTGTTTGAAATCGTGTCATCCGGCCGGAAATTTGTTGCAAAAATATACCATAAACCTCTTGAGATAGGGAAGCAGGAAAAACTCCGGTTAATGGTCCGGGGGTGTAATGCCGAGTTAAAAGGGATTGCTGCGTGGCCAACCGATACCATCTATTCAGGGCAGAATGGTCCGGTCCGGGGGTTCATTATGCCAAAAATTTCCGGTTACGAACCCGTCCATAAAATCTACGGACCATCTCACCGGAAAGAATTGTATCCCTGTGCTGACTGGAAATTCCTTATAAGAACAGCAAAAAACCTGGCTGCTGCATTTCATGTCCTGCATAAATTCGGGTACATTATCGGGGATGTCAACGAGGGAAATATTCTGGTGAATGACGAGGCATGTGTTCAGTTGATCGATTGCGACTCATTCCAGGTCCCGTCAAAAGAGTGTATCTATTATTGCGAAGTAGGCGTTGCCCATTTCACACCTCCCGAAATACAGAAATCGGGAAATTTCAAAATGCAGCGATCGAAAAACCATGATAATTTCGGGCTGGCAATCCTGATTTTTCAGCTGCTGTTTATGGGCAGGCACCCTTATTCAGGTGTCTACCGTGGAAGAGAAGATATGCCGATAGAAAAGGCAATCGTACAACACCGTTTCGCGTATGGAAAATTCTCCCACAAACGATCGATCTCCCCCCCGCCAAACTCGGTCGGATTATCCATTGTTCCTGCCGAACTGGCCGAATTATTTGAACGGGCTTTTTCAGAAACCGGAGTTCAGCCCGGCGGTCGCCCCAGTGCAGCCGGGTGGTGGAATGTCTTAGAAGACCTCGAACAACACCTGAAACGATGCGGACGGGATTCTGTTCATTACTATTACAAGGGCCTGGTGAAGTGTCCCTGGTGTGCATTTGAAGATACGTCCGGGGTTTTGCCGTTTTTAAGTGCAGACTCGATCACAAAAATGGATCTCACTACTGAATGGCGGAAAGTGATGGCACTGAAACCCCCCGGACCAGCACACCGGATCAGCCCGGAAGACTACCCTTTCCGGCCAGACCCTCTCCCGGCTGACCTGGAAAAATCGTTCAGCCGTACAAAACTGCGGTTCATGGTGGGAGGAGTTATCCTTGCCGGAGGCGGAATTGCAGGTTACCTGGTACATTACCTGGTACTTGTTGCAGCATTGATCGTAGCCGAGATTTTATTCCTTCATCCTGGGAAGGAAATTGTTGAAAAGAAGCGGAGGAAAAACCTGCTTGAAAATACGCGGTACAGCTGGCGTTCATGGACTAAAAAATGGCACCATGAAGCGGGTGATGACGCGTTCAGAATGCAACTGGACCGTTTATTCGTCGTAAAAAGCAATTATGAAACCATCGAAAAAGAATATAAAATTGCCCTGGTTTCCTTACAGCATGCGACCCGGGAGTGGCAGCAAAAAAAGTTTTTAGAACAGTACACGATTAAAGACTCCGTTATACCGCATATCCGGGAAGATCAGACAATCCGGTTGAGGTCATATGGTATCAGGACTGCTGCAGATATCACGCGATCGAACCTGGCGGGCAGATGCCAGTTGGGCCGTGTCCAGGTCGAGGAATTACTCTCCTGGCGCAAAAACCTGGAAAAACTTTTTTTATGTGATCCCTTAAAAGGACCGGATAAATCGGATTCCATGGCACTCATCCACAGGTTCCAGCCAAGGTTAAAACCGGTTGAACGGGAATTACAATCGGGAATTAACCAGCTCATCCGCACTCATCAGGAAATTCTCTACAATCGTGCAAAGTACCAGCCACTTGTGGAAAAAAGTGCAAAAGAACTTTCGCAGGCAGAGGTAAATGTGAAAGCTATGAAAATACTGGGAATTTTTTAACGAATTCGAGGTTACAGTATACTGTTGCCTGCCCTAAAAAACCGTCTTTTCCTACCGATCCTTTCCTGATAACATCTCTACCGACAGATATCGGACTTTTTTCCGGCACTCTATAAGAGAGGACTTTTAGGGGCTCTGTAGAAATGTTTGAAAAAACTCGAGCGTTCATGGGGGTTTCACCCCCGCCACTTGGCTCCCCCCAATGCGATAACCCCGAGAAGGTAATAACAGCACTATCACATTGCGCAGGGGCGGTCCCGGGTGACAGGCACTGTCCCCTCCTTCAAACCATGTGTCTTTTTTATTTTGTGCTAGAATAAAAGGAATTTACAGAGCCCTTTTAGGGTAATTTTATCGATCTTTTGGTATCCTCAAACTGTTGTCTCAAGGGTGAATTTCCAGGAACAGTACGGTACGCCGGGGAGGGTTTCGGGCGGGCATGAAAGGCACGTGGTCGTTATCCGGGCATCAATAGTGCGGGCAAAGACCGGAAATTCAACCATTCCGACTGACCTGCAGGGGAACGGTGCCATTCCTTTTCTCATCCGGGTAGCCTGCACCCGGCAGGTTTTTATGGTAACAACAAGGGTTTTTTTATCAGGGCGGAAGATCTCCAGCGTGTTAAGGTGGGTGACAAGGCGGTTATTGAAAGCGATCTCCAGTGCATCCAGCCCTCCGTTCTCTGGCAGGGCAAGCCGTTCCTTTATCCGCCCGGCCTCAATGACGGCAAACTGCTCCCAGACCCCCCTGTCCAGGGAAATGGCTGCATCCATTCCGTACGTCTGCTCGACTGCCTGGAACCAGAGACCATCCATGGCCAGCCAGTTCTTCGCTGCGTCAGCAAGCTCCTCTTTGCAGTTATCCTGCTGCAGTGCCATGGATAGACGGTGGAAAGTTCAAGTGCAAAAAGGTGCCGGAATGTTGCCGGGGGTTACCGGTCTGCATCCAGCTGGACCTGGATCCTTCCTGCTACGGACTCTGCGGTCTTATCAATCGGGAAAAGCCGTATGTCTTCAGCAGATGAGACCCCGACCCCCAGTTCAGCGGCCCTGGCGATCTGTTCCTGGTCAAAGATCCTCCCCTCCATCACATCATGCATCGTCCCGTACGAGCGGAGCAGGGCAACCCCCGCTGCATCGATGGCGACCCGGTCAGTACCGGCAATGATTACTTCCGGGTGAATGAGTTTCCCTTTATCCGGCCCGCCGGTTGCAAAACTTTCCGTTGCATCCATAACGACCAGGTCTGTACGGTAGAATTTATTGATCTCTGCAATCATCTGCCGCTGGTAAGGCGAGCTGTGCAGTTCACCCATGAAATCATAATTGACCCCCGGGACCCGCTTTGCGACAAGCCCGACCGAATTTTTCAGCGACATCGTGAAATTCCCACCAAACCGGTGCGTCTTGAGACAGCAGGTCTGGACGACCCTGTCAGCACGGGCAAAAATGCCCGCGATAAAAAAACCGTGGGACCAGTGCAGCCCGGGAGCCTGGACCTCTCTCCATCCGGTGCGGTCGAGTTCATCGAGGACGACTGCGGAAAACCCCCGATCCTGCGCGAGCGCAATCACCCCCCGCTCTTCCAGCACACTGCGGGTGTTTCCCATGCCGCTGCGTTCGGCAAGGGTGAGTTTTTTGGGTTTTTCTGCAAGGATTACCGTACAGAGCGCATCCAGCGTGTCGATATGAGTGGAGGCAGGTGGAGGATCTGCACTATTGTAATTTGCCTTGATGGCGATTTCGGCCTCCGAAAAAACCGACATATCTATGTCCCTTAGAACCCGCTGCACGCCAATGGTGCGATCCGATGCACCGGCAATGAATACCTCTGCAATCCCTCCCATGGATATCCCTCGTGTATCGGTACGCTCCCCGGAATATGAAAGCTTGCACTCCGCGATACCCGCAAAAAAATGTTCCTGCTGCATGATTGGAGCAATGCGGCCAGTTTCATCGGTCACTGGTGCTGTTTCCCTTCTTTTTTAATTCGGGAAACAGCAGTTTCACAGTAACCGGGATCGATCTCGATGCCGATTCCATTCCGGTTGCACTGCAATGCTGCAACAAGCGATGTACCGCTGCCCATGAACGGGTCAAGGACAGTGTCCCCGGTAAAAGAGAAAAGTTTCATGCACCGGAGCGGGAGTTCGACCGGGAACGGTGCGGGATGACCGGTTTTTTTCTTTCTCTCACCGTTGAACGTCCACAAACCGTTTGTCCATTCCATGAATTCCTTCCGGGAAATATCCGACTCTCCTGACCCGCTCGTCTTCTTCCACGATTTTTTGTACAGTACAACGATCAGTTCCACCGGGGCAATAACATACGGTGCCGATGCGCTCCCCCACGAACCCCATGCGGTCCGGCGTGAAATATTTCCCTCGTTCCAGATAATTGTCGAGTGATAGGCAAAGCCGGCTTTTTTAGCAATCGTCGTGAGGTCTGCACCCACGCTCTGCTGGCCACCCTTGTTCTTGTCAAGCGGGATATTGAGACAGAACCTTCCGTCATCCTTAAGCCAGGTGAAGCAGCGTTTCATCCACCGCCGGGAAAAATCCCTGTACTCATCGTAGGTGAGCTGGTCATTATGGGAATTGTACTGGATGTCCACATTATAGGGCGGCGATGTGACGATTAAGTCAATACTTCCGGCAGCGATCTTTTTTGTTGTGAAAATATCCTCGTTGATAATGCGTGTCTGCCCGTCATCAAAAAAGAAGTCCTTTTCCACGCTGCACCTGTGTGTATAGTTCGTTATTCTCCACTAAAGCATTACGCTTGAAGGCTTGGTCAAAAAAAGCGGGTATCCCGTATCCCTGAAAGCGCATTCCAGATGTCCGACCGGTTCCTGAATAAGCTGGAGTCTGAAAAGGGGAAAAGGCTTGTTTTTCCGATGCCGGTTTTTTTCGCTGATTAAGAATACCTCAACGTGGGCTGGTGGACCCGAACGGATCGGATTTTTTATTTTTTGCAATTGCCGTGATATCAGTTTCTCGCCATTCGGTTTCCGGGATCTGTGTCCATCCACCAACAGTACATGCACTTCAGGTATTTCTCGTCACTTCAACCGGATCGATATTCGCATCGATCATGCAGTCGAACGTAATTGTCGAAAGCCACCCGGCTTTTTCAAACATTTTCATGAAGCAGACACCGATGACCAGTGCCCCGGAGTGCCGGTCAATCACCGCTTTTACCTGCTCCGCTTGTACCGGTACGTTGGGCATGGAAAGCCCTCCCATGATAACGATTGCCTTTGGCTTTAGATTCCCTGTCGCAGCACCGGCCTGCATCCCGATATCGGGGACATTATGGATCGTATGCGCCTTGCTCTCATCGACCATGGGTACAAAGACCTGTTCGAATTCGAGCGAGCGGACGGCAAACCCGAGCAGCTCGACAAATGGCGTGCATGTCCCCGGAACCCCGTAATAGACAACCTGATCGCCTTTTTTCAAACCTTTCTTCTCCAGATAATCCTTGAACGGGCGAAGGATTCCCGGGACACCATGAAATACCTCTTTTGTGGTCATTATAGATCTACACTTCCTCGGAGAGATGATAAAAATTGTCTTATTCCCTTGAAATCTCCAGTTCATCAATCACGGTTCACGGATGACATGAATAGCAGCTGCCTTGAATGATATGCACACGCGTGTGCCGGTATCAAGCGCAAGTTCTTTTGCAGATTTAACGGTAACAACTGCCGTTATTTCAACACCAGTGTCAATCGTGATGGTAGCCAGTGAACCGGAAACGCTTTTCCGGATAATAATGCCTTCAAAGGTATTGCGTGCGCTCGTCTGCCTCCCGTCACTCAAAAAAACGGTGATATCATCGGCCCATATGCAGAGCGTAACATTATCGCCTTTATTGGCGCCTGCTACCACTGACACCAGGTTTTTGCCAATATCCACAACGCAGAGCCCGTCCTCGCAGGAAACAACCGTTCCTTGTATGATGTTCTCATATCCGATAAACCGGGCGACCCGTTCTCTGCATGGGGAAGAGAAGACGGTCTCTACCAGGTCTTCCTGGACAAGCCGGCCGTCGATGATCATGGCCATCCGGGTGCCAAAGCTTGCTGCATCGCGGCGGTCATGGGTGACATGGACAATAGTGAGTCCGTGATCCCGGTGGAGAAAGCGGAGTTCCTCAATACACCGTTCCCGTGACAGAGGATCGAGAGCGGAAAGTGGTTCGTCAAGTAAAAGCAACTCCGGCTCTATTGCAAGCGCCCGTGCAATTGCCACGCGCTGCTGCTCTCCCCCGCTCAGGGTAAGTGGCGCCCTTTGAGCGAGATGGGTAATCTCGAATTGTTTCATCAGCTGCGTTACCTGCCCTCCAATTTCGGGTTTTGGCAGGCGGCGCATCCTCATGCCAAACGCGATATTCTTCTCAACGGTCATATGGGGAAAGAGGGAGTAGTCCTGATACACGAGCCCGATCCTGCGTTTTTCCGGGGGGATGCCACTCACATCATGTCCGTCCTGCAGGATCCGCCCGCTGTCCGGCAGAAGAAGGCCCGAAATAGCTTCAAGAATGATGGTTTTCCCTGATCCGGAAGGACCCATGATGAAATAATAATCCCCTTTCCTGATCGAGAGTGAGACCTTATCGAGGAGGAAATCTCCAAGCGCGATCGACACCCGGTCAAACTCGATCATCATATCTCCCCAGATATCGTGTGAAGGACCTCAATACAAGGAAGACAATGAGGCATGCTGCGATCATGACAAATGCCACAGCACTGCTCTCTTTTATGCCACCGGTCGTGAATTTGTAATAAATCAGCGTGGAGATGACCATGGGATAATAGGCGATCATGATTACGGCAGCGAACTCGCTGATGGCGCGTCCCCACGCAAGGATGCACCCGTTGAGAATGTGCCGCACGGAACTGGGGAGAACGATGAGACAGAATGCCTGGAACCGGGTCGCTCCCAGCGTCCGTGCAACATTCTCAAGGTGTACAGGGACATTCTGGAACCCCTCTCTCACGCTGTTGATATAAAACGGCATGGCAACAAACAGCATGGCAACCACGATACCGGGGAAGGCATCCTCAAAAACAATCCCCATATTCTTTAACGGGGCACCGATCATTCCCCGCTGCATGAAGAGGATATAGACCATCAGGCCGGCTACGGTATGGGGAAGCACCAAAGGGAGATCAATCAGGCTCTCGACAACCTGGTTGATGCGCGACTGGGTGCGGGCGAGAACATAGGACAGCGGCGTTCCGAATATTACAAGGATAATCACCGCGACAAGGCCGGCTCCGAATGTCAGCAGGATTGAATCAATGACCTGTTTCTGTGTTGCAATTTCAATAAGGAACGGGATGTCCTCAATCTGACCGAGCGTGATGTTGATAAGTGCAAGGAGGGGCAGGAGCACCAGTACACCCCCGATAAGCGCAAAACCTATCAGGCACCAGTCAATCTGCCCCGCGTTTCCCCTTATCTCCACCCAACGCCGTTTTCCCGCAGTGTCTTTCATCTGTTCTTCCTGGTCTTTTTTTACGTATCTTTAAGGCAATGCGGGGTTGCATGATCATCTTTCACACCGGAAAAATCACAGGCGTCCACCCACCCGCTCCTAACATTGGTCCGGTTATCGAACTGGAAAATATACGGTTTGATATCCAGGAGCGGGGTCCCATCCAGAATATCAATACCCCGGACCCGCAGGATATTGACCTGTATCTCCAGCAGATCAACAATCGAGATCCCGATGGGGTTGGGGCGGCAGAAGTGGCGGATGGCAAATATACCCCTTTCTGACTCTACATCAGCAAACGGGCGCTGCACCAGGACCATCTCTCCTGCATTATGAAAGTGATAGAGCAGGATCAGGTGGGAAAAACCTTCGATATCTTTTAGGCCGGCAGCATATTCCGGAAAGATTTCAATCGTGCCTTCTGCGGTACTGAAAATGCTCTGGATCGGTGTTGTTTTCTGGTCGGTGAACCCGGAATGGATGATCCCGATTGGCTTATAACAGATCTGCATGGTGGCTTTCCTGTCTCCGTTTACGCTGGTAAGGAAAAAAGTTTAATGTCAGGTTTGTTTGCTTACAAGAGAAGCAAGAGAAGCCGGGACATTGCCAAACCCGCCTGCCGGGACAATGGGAGGCTGTCCGTCAGCGGTGAGGATAGCCTGTCCTTCGGGGCCAATCAGCATGTCGACAAATGCAAGCCCCATATCGGGGTGCTCGGCAATCTTGGGAACCGTGACACCATATACGATCGGAGCGCCGGTGTACGTAGTCGTCCCGTTACCCTTGACCGCTTTTGTGCCAACGGTCTTGTAATTATCGGCATACTTGACTGCCGACAGGTCAATCTCCTCGGGCAGTTCGACAAATTTGAGATTGTTCTGGACTGCAACGCTGTGGTACTCCCAGGCATAATCGATACCGCCGGCCTGGACCATCTGGACGAGTTCCACGCTCTTTGGCCGGATAGTGAGTGATTTGCCATCCGGTGAGGGGTTGGTTGCATCGAGGGTCCACACACTACCGTTCTTTGTGGCGGTGATCTTGCTGTGGTCTTCGACAAGGGTCTTGAAGATAGTGTTGTCGCCATACTTGCTCTCGGCAAGCTTGATAACCATGGGCGTGCGGTATCCGCAGGGATCCGCGTTCGGGTCGCTGAATGCCCACCGGACATCGTCCTTTGCGAGGATCTTGTACCAGTTGTCCGCATTTATCTCATCGGCATACTTGCTCGTGTTTACATAGGTAAGCACCATGGAGTTCTTGGCAAAGGTAAGATACCAATCCACATCATTGGGCACCATGTACTGGGGAATGAGCGCGTAATCAGCCGACGCCACGACATCTGCCGGCTTTTTGGTGTCGGTCACTTTCTTAATCACGTCAACGCTCCCGGCGGGTTCGAGCTGCACTTCTGTGTTGGGGTATTTCTCCTCGAATTTGGCCTTGATCTTCTCAAAGGGTCCTGTCAGGCTTCCTGCAAGGAAGACTTTAACGGCAATCTTCTCTCCTGTCACTGCAGCGGTTGTTGCCGGGAAAACGGTGGATTCCGCAGGGGTCGTACTCTGTGGTGATGTGCACCCGCACACCAGAACGATTCCAATGATAAATAATCCGGTAATAAAAAGCAAGTAGTTACTTTTCATGAATGTTAATTATTAACGCAGTCTATAAATTATTACTCATATGCGATTATTATTTTTCACTCCCATAAAATCGAATGACGGTAAAAGACATTGTACCTGATGCGGGTACGAATTTATTCCCAATAAATTACCCTGAGTTTTTTTACGAACATGCACATTGTTTTCATCGCATTTCCCCCCCAATTCGGAGATTATCGGATAATCAGGCTGGTGATTGGGGTGACATGCTCTGGTACCTTAAAAAAATGTCACTTTTTCCTGATTGTGCCGGCAGTTTTATTACCTGCTATCCCTCAAACCAGAAATGAGGTATTCACTATGAAACGCATTACCATAAACGCACTTGTAGACATCGGCTGCCTGATCATGTTCATCCCGTCACTTATTTCGGGGCTTGTCCTGTATTTTGTTCTCCCGTCTGGCGGTGGCAGGGGAAGCGGCTGGGCAGAATACCTTGGTATCGCCCGCACCCAGTGGGTGACCATGCATGACAATTCAAGTTTTATTTTTGCCGCCCTGCTCATTATCCACCTGCTCCTGCACTGGAAATTTTTCCGGAATATCAACAAGGCATTGAGCCCGAAAGGAAACCAGGAGTCCGAAAACCCTTAGTGCGCCGGTTCTCCACTCAGATAACGTGCCCTTGCCAAAAAACTCCGGTAAAAAGGAGCAGCAACTTACCATTCAAGTTTCATACCGCTGCCCACTTCCTGCACGGGACAATACCCCGCAAGGGCTATTTTTGATGATAATGATGTGCAGTGGCAGGCATGCAGTGCCTCCAGACCAAGAGATCCAAGATAGCGGCAGGTCTTTTCCAACCGTTCTGTACCGGGATCCCTCAGGTGAAGGCCGCCAATAATGTCACGTACCCGGTCATCGCCACAAACCTTTCTGGCATACTCAACAATATTACATATACCGGTATGTGAGCACCCGGTGACGATCACCAGCCCTTCAGATGTCCGGCAGGCAAGTGCAGAATCGTCGCGGAGCTGATCGGGTTCGGTCCTCCCGTCCGGCATGACAATTCTGCGTTTACCCGGATCGACGTATTCAAAATCAAACGTTTGTTCAATTTCCCCGAGGAAAACGAGGTTACTGGTCAGCCAGAATGGCGTACGTGACAGTTTCATAGGAAACCAGTGACCTGCCTCCGCCTCAGTGAGCAATGAACCGGAATTGCCAAGCGGGGGCTTCGGTTTTGGGTAAAAACACCAGGGATGAGCGACAAGCTCCGGGTACCGGACCTGCCTTTTTTCAATTGCGGCTTCAGTGAAAGCCTTCACTAGGTGTACAAGTCCCCACGTATGATCAAGATGGCCATGGGATAATATGACATAATCGAGATCGAATAAACTGCTCCCCATCTTTTGTGCGTTCCGGATAAAAACATCTGAATAGCCGGTATCGAAGAGAATTTTCCGGGCATCGGTTTCAATCAGGAAAGAAAGACCTGGCTCTCCCGTCAGATAATGATCTATTAGGGTATTGTTATCGGCAAGAACGGTTAATTTCATCATGTATCATCCAATCGCTGGTGTATGCAGTATCTGTTATTTAAAATCCATCCGGTGAACCTTTTTACGACGCGATCCTCTGGATCCTGATGCGTCATATTCGTATCCGGCAGCATCTTCATGTATTGGATTTGATCACAATGTTTAACATATTTTACTCATATGAGTGCTAATAGGGAGATCTGCCCATCACTCAGAACCTGAAAGAGTAATGGGGTGCACCAATGAACCTGCCTGATGCCAATGTACCCTGAACAGCGTATCAGTCCTGTGACCTTCATCGATGCATGGTGGAAAACCTGTACGCCAGGCAAAAAAGTGCTTCCCCTGTAACAGAATGTTCCGGCGGATCTCTAGCACGGTGATGCGTGATGAGAAATCTTCATGCTCCTGCCCGGTTGCCGGCATAAGAAAACACGTCTGCATCGGTGACATAATTCAGCTAACAGAGGGATTGACTATGGTTAAAAAGGGAACAGAAAAAGAACTCAAAGAACTGGAAAAGAAGATTGGAAAAGTACCCAAATTTTTCAAAGAACTGACTGAAAAAGAGCCTCAGATGTATGAGCTCGTGATGAACATGGAGGGATACATCTGGGATGATGGAGCCCTGACACGAAAAACCAAGAAGCTAATCGCCATTGCGATTGCTGCAGCCCTCCGCGACCAGCACGCAGTTCATGCCCAGATGGCCGGAGCCGCAAATCTTGGTGTCACCAAAGCGGAAGTTGAAGAAGCGCTCCGGGTCACGTTCCTTCTCTCTGGTATGCCTGCATATGTTTACGGTAAAGCAAAGCTCGATGAAATGATGCCCTGAACTGGAAAGGAGTATCGATTATGGAAGAAAAAACTTGTATCACATTCCCCGTTCTTGGGGAGCCGGCACCGGATTTTGAAGCAGTGACCACCCATGGACCCCTGAAACTATCATCGCTCAAGGGAAAATGGGTGGTGTTGTTCTCACACCCGGCAGATTTCACACCTGTTTGTACCACCGAGTTCATGGCATTTGCGAATATCCATGATGAACTCAAGTCGCTGAATGTCCAGCTGATCGGGCTATCAGTAGACAGTATCTCGGCACACCTGGCCTGGGTGCATGCAATAAAGGAGAAGATGGGAGTTGAAATACCGTTCCCGATTATTGAAGATCTCACCATGAAAATTTCACAGAAATACGGTATGATCCATGCAGGGCAGTCAGCCACTGCTGCCGTCCGCACGGTCTTTTTCATCGATGACAAGGGCATTATGCGGGCGATGATTTACTACCCTCTCCAGAACGGACGGTACATGCCTGAAATTATACGCCTGGTAAAAGCGCTCCAGACCACTGATAAATACAAAGTAGCTACACCCGCTAACTGGCAGCCCGGTGATAAGGTTGTTGTCCCGGCACCCAAGACGGCAGTTGAGATGGAGAAGAGGCTGACCGAGGGGTATGAGTGCAAGGACTGGTATCTCTGCTTCAAAAAAATCTGATACCGTACATTTTTTTTGGCGTCATTAATCCATTTTAATGAAACCGAACAGATCGCAATCTCATAAAATTAAAAATATTTTTTTAATGACCGGCAGGATTCACATGCCGAAACACACTTTTTATATGCCGATACAAGGATAAACCCTTTTCAAAAGATCCGGTTTTTATGAGGTGATGGCAAGCCGGATATGGTTATTGGCAATCGCTGCCATCTCGCGAATCAGCAGGTCCCGAACATTTTCCAACCGGAGAGCTTCATCGTATGTAGCCCAAAAGGAATCTTTTTCCTTTTCCCGTTCGAAAGCGACCTGGATCTGGTAGGTATTGACAGATTGCTCCCAGAACCAGCCGGCACTGCCAAACTGAATATACCCGGGGTTCCGCAATGCCAGCGCTCTGAGATCGCGACATAGCACAAATCCGTTTTCACTCTTTTCAAGAACGAATGCAATGTATGCAATCCGGTAAAACACTGTGGAAATCATTCCCTTATAGGGTGCGAGCCTCGCTGCAGTATGTTCATCAGATTCCCTTTCATGAACAAAATGCCCAAAGCAGACTCTGGATGGTGTAGCAATGGGAAACCCGGGAAAAAAGAGTCATCTGGTCAACAAGAGGGGGATCGATCTTTCCGGTTGCAATCAGGCTTCGTAATGTTTTGAGTGCAACAAGACGGTTTCGCTCATACTCAGGATTATCCACAAACGGTTTTGGTCCGGCAAATGTTTCCATGGTTTTACCTGTCACTTTTGATTTCTTATCATTAAAACCGGGTCTGTTTACTGATCATCTGCATGGGATTGCGCATTGACCTGTTTTTCCGATCTGTTATTCTGGCAGATTGTTCGAAACCGGCTGATCGATTGGGCGGTTATCGGATCCTTCCTTGCAAATTCTACAAACTGTTCCAGTCGTTTCAGTATTTCGGGACTGACGTGATGTTCTATCTGGCAGGCATCAATTTCGGCTTTTTCCCTTTCAATTCCCAGGATATCTAAAAGATCAGCAATAACCCGGTGTTTCTGCATCAGTTCCCTTGCCATCTTTTTTCCGGAGCTGGTAAGGGTTGCACCGGTATAGGATTCGTAATGGATAAGCCCTTCCCGTTCAAGTTTCTGCAGCATCTCGGTGATTGAGGGGGGTTTGACGCCCATGTGCGAAGCGATCATTCCAGTTTGTGCACGCCCATCCCGCTTTTCGAGAACGCAGATGGTTTCGATATATTCTTCAATCGTCTTATGCCTCATTTTAGGTCAGCCTCATATACCAAGCAAAATAAGTTTCATCGCACCGCCGATCAGGAATGCAGTCCCTGCCATGAATGCGGTTGCCTTGATCATATCCCTGATCCCCAGTTCCCTGAACATCACCGCAAATGTACCGACGCACGGGAAGTAAATCGTGAGGAGGGTAGTTGCGATCACGAGCTGCAGTGGGGACATGCCAAGAGGGAGCAGCATACCCACGGCAAGGTCTTTGCGCAAAAAACCGATCAGGAGCGCTGTGGTGGCTTCCTTGGGAAGTCCGAACCACCCCTGGATGACAGGAGCGAAAATACTGCCAACCCACTCCACAAACCCAATGGTATAGAGGACATTGATGAGAAGCACCCCGAGAAACAGGAACGGGATAGCTTCCTGAAGAAACCAGCGGATCCGCATCCATGTCTTCTTCAGCACGGTCATGGTGTCCGGCTTCCGGTATGGCGGGATCTCGAGGCAGATCTCCGGGCTGTCTCCTTGTATGAACCGGTTCAGGATAAGACCTGATGCGACAAATACGATGAAAAGCGTTGCAAACACAAGAATAATGTAGCCTATACCGTATTGTCCGAGGATACCGAACACCATCGCATTCTTTGCCATACAGGGAACTGATATCGCAATGAGGGTTGCAGCAATGAACCGCTGCTTTTTTGTTTCCAGGCTCCTTGCCGCCAGTATCCCGGGAACATTGCACCCGAGGCCGAGAAACACCGGGATTATCCCGAACCCGTGCAGCCCGAACCTGTGGAAGATCGTGTCGGTAAGGGTGGCCAGCCGTGGCAGGTATCCCGAATCTTCAAAGACCGCAAGGACCGAGTAGAAGGCTACGATATAGGGGAGCACCATGGCAAAGGGAACATAAATACCCGTGGTGAGAAGCCCCATCGACTGGATATAATCGATCTGGCCGTCAATGAGTTTTCCGATAAGGAGTGCCTGCAGAAAACCCGGCCCGAGCCATGTGCTGATACTCATGGCGAAGGGTGTATAGAGGGAAAAGAGCGGGTCGAATATATACGTAATCAGGGTTTCTCCGATAAAAATGACAAGCCAGAGTGCAGCAAATATCACGGCCAGTGCAATGGGAAAACCGGTAAGTGGCCGGATAGATGCTTCGGAAATCCAGTCCCGCAACGTGTGATGGCGGTGCGTCACGTGCTGCACATTTCTGATAATCTCCCCGATTTTTATCCACCGGTCGTTTTCGTTCATAGGTTGGATCTCTACCGGTGAACGGGCTTCGTCGATGCGGGATATCAGATCATGGATGCCCTCCCCGCTTAATGCAACCGTGGGAACAACCGGGATCCGGAGCTCGTTTTCGAGTTTTTTGACGTCTATTTTAATACCTGTATGATGTGCTTCGTCCCACATGTTGAGGGCAAGGATCACGGGTTTTTTCCGTTCAAGGAGCTGCAGTGTCAGATACAGGTTTCTTTCAAGATTGGTGGCATCAACCACATTGATAACCAGGTCGGCCTGGTCAAACATCGCAAGGGCTACCTCTTCTGCCTTGTTGGAGGGCTCGAGCGAATAGGTTCCGGGGGCATCGATGATCTCATGTCCTTCTTTCCCAAGACACATCTTACCTTTTGAAAAATCGACTGTGGTACCAGGATAATTTGAAGCGATAACATTCGCTCCCGTGAGACGCGAAAAGACAACACTCTTCCCGACATTCGGGTTTCCCATCAGAACGATTTTTTTCATTCCGGATCCCCGGTGATGATATGCTGTGCCATCCTGCGGCCGATTGTCATTTCCCTTCCGTCAATCTCAATAACTACCGGTCCGTGGAACGGGTGTTTTGCCACGAGACGGATTGTTTTTCGCTCACGAATTCCCAGATCTCCCATCTTTTTCCGGAACAGGAAACCACCCTCCAAACGAAGAATTACCGCGGTGTTTCCTGTTTCAAGAGAGGTTATTGGCTTTTCCATGATGAAACCTTTAGGTATACCTAATAATGTATCAGCTGCCTGAATAAATATCAATCGGTACAGATCCCTGGAATATTTTATGAGAACTTTCCCAGAAGACATCCTGATATTCTGCTGATTATATTTTCACAATTTTTTTACAATTTTCTTTTTAAACAATAATGTAAGGCAGGTATACAATCACCTACAACAGAATTTATACAGGATAAAACGAGGGGAACAGAAACATGTGCATCAGCCGGGTTTTCTCACCAGGATGGAAGATGCAACAGAAAGTTACCTCCCTGAAAACGGATCACATGCCCCTGAATTATTGAGGTAGCACCATGGCCCCATCACACGGAGTATTCTCTGTATCTCGTGCCAGCCATCTGGACAGCTGGTTGCGAAAGTTCCTGTTTGGTACTGACCGCCTTGTCGAACGGTTCATCGGGCCCGGTGACACAGTTCTTGATATCGGGTGCGGACCCGGTTTCTTCACCCGGGCGATTGCGCGGAGGGTGGGGGACTCCGGGAACGTGATCGCAGTTGACATTCAGGAGGAGATGCTGCACCTTCTTGAAAAAAATGCAAGGCGTGAAGGACTCAGCTCCCGTATCCGGCTCCATAAGGCTGAGCCCGATTCTCTGGGTCTTGCGGAGACGGGGAGCATCGATGTTGTTTTTGCAATCTATGTTGTCCATGAAGTACCCAATCCAGCACGGCTTATACAGGAAGTTTTTTCGCTTCTGGTCCCGGGCGGGACATTTCTTGTTGCTGAACCGATGTTTGTCGTATCAGGTGCAGAGTTCCAGAAGACTCTGGCAATGGCAGCCTCGGCCGGGTTCCACATGGTTGGTTCTCCTTTTATTTTTCTGAGCCGTACAGCGCTGTTCAGAAAGGACGAATAAGGTAACTCCTTTTCATTCTGGTGTTGGATCTCAAATGGCCCTTTCTTCCTGAGATCACAACGAAAATGTACCGGTGGCCGGCGAGTATTACCTGAAGCACCTGCGCAGCAGGTACTTAGCGGACAGGAGGCAACTGCTGGTATACAGCCTGGGCTACATACCGGAATGGAAGGCCAAATCTGAGAGCGATCTGTTTCATATCCTCATATTCGGGTTTAATCGCGATGATACGTCCACCTGATTGCGATGTCTTGACCCGAACTGTGCAGGGATGCCCGTCTACCATTACAGCAATTACCTCATTTTTCCGGTCAGCGACCAGGCGGGGTTCCTCCCGTACCCTGACACCAAGAGTCCCGGTCTCGTCCATAAGAATACGGATTAACTCGTTGTAGTGTTCATAGGAAGTGATTACCGATATGACCTGAACAGGGCGGTTTTTCTTGCCAAACGCCGGTGTGATAAAAACGTCGACAGCACCGGCAGCAAAAAGCTTCTCACTGGTATATCCGATCACTTCACCCCCCGTATCATCGAGATTTGTCTCAAGGATAACAATACGTTCCTCTGTCAGATCATGTATCTCTCCTTCGATAACCCTGAGGATATTTGGTCCTGAGTCGTTTTTGTTTGAACCGGCTCCATAGCCGATACGCAGAGGAGTCATTGCCGGAAAACGGGTCACTGCATCTGCAAGGTTGGCAAGGAGGGCAGCACCAGTCGGTGTCGTGAGCTCCAGAGCCAGGGAGCTTTCGGAGACTGGTATACAGTGCCTGGCGCAGATCTCAAGGGAGGCCGGAGCCGGCCCCCCAACTTCACTGCCGATAGTCTGGATCATCCCCCCACCAAGTGCCGGAGGTGTTGTGTAAATGGGGCAACCAAAAAGTCCGGCTTCCTCCAGAATGGCAAGGGGTCCAATGATATCGAAGATTGTGTCAACTGATGCGAGCGTACGGCTTGGTGATGCTAACGGGTGAAGATGGTTTTTTACAGAAATAAGATCTGTAAGGATAGCGTTTGCCAGTGTTGCTGCAGAAGCGGAGAGACCGATTTTCCTGATAACCTCTTCCATTTCGCAGGCAATATCACGGTCTGATCCACCCCGCTCCTCTTCAAGAGTTATCGAAAGGTATGCTGCGCTGCAGGGGTCCTCTATCCGTTCGACAGAGATTTCGAACATAGAACAGCAGGGGAGTGTGGCAATCGCATCTGCCAATGAGTGCAGAGGATCTGCCGAGCCGGTGAGATCTGCAAGCGCGGCACAGAGCATGTCCCCGGCTATTCCTCCCGTCCTGGGATCGAGGAGTATCAATTTCATTTATTGGGGTGGGAATGGTTCGTTGATCTTTTCATACACTTTCTGGGCAAGTCTGGTAACTTCCAGGGCCTTGTCACCGGCACCCGGAATTGCCCGGGTCAGGAAAGCCCCGTTTTCGGCTTTTTGTGCAGCCTCAACTGCCTCCATTCCAAGTACACCTGCTACTGCTGCAGGTACAGTGATGTTGATGATGGTATGGCCGATATACTGGAGCTCCTGAGTAAGGACAGCACCGCAGAAAAGGGCAACCGGCCAATCAGGATTATCACGGTTCTTTCCCTTGAGTGCAAAGTCAGGTACCTCTTTTCCGCTCAGATTTTCAACATGATGAGTTTTTCCGTCAATGGAGACATCATACGAGACATTCGAGTCAAAACCCCAGTAGCGTTCGGTGAACTTGTCGGTACGCCTGCCATGGGGTTTGATACCGGTAAACTTCAAAGCAATTTTACGTCCGGTGAATGCTGACAGAACTGCTGAACCCCTGCGCTCAACATACTCTTTGCGCTCTTCATCAAGGATCCGTGTCGCATCTGCGACGGTCTTACCGCTCTTGATGATGTCATAGGTATGTGAAGCACGGCGGTAAATCGCCCTGTCTCTCACACCTTCTGATGCAAGGATACAGGCTTTCGTTATCTTGCCGCGGGTTACCTGTTCTGCTTTTCGTGAAATGGTATTGAGCCCGCAGAGAGCCATTTCAGGGTCTATAAAAGAATTCATTTTATAATCCCTGATTACTTCGGCAACTGCAAAAATATCCCCGTGATGTTTCATAAGGAGCCTGATAGCCGGTACACAATCGCCTTCAAGATGACCAAGTGGTGGATTAACCGGACCTCCGGAAAATCCCGCCCCGATTGATGGAGATTCTTCGAATGCTGCAAATATCTCAGACAAGGCCATCGAACCTATGACCGAGGGTCCCCCGATATCCTTGAGGATAAGCCCGAATTCACCGATAACCTTGGCAGTGTCATATTCTTCATGAGTTCCCCTTATATGCAGTTTTTCCGGTAATTTTGCAGCGTCCCGGGCACCTTTCCCGGCAAGATATGATGAATCGACCTTCCCGAACTTTCCGAACTCCTCACCTAACAGAGCGTCAGGATGCACGATCTCCATCGTAACTGCAGCGCCGATAAGGGCAGGCCACAACGCGAGAGGAGTTACTCCGGTTCCTGCCATGGCCTTCATCATGGCAAGAGTACCGATATTTGCGGCGTTATAGGCCAGTTCAGGAATATTGTAGTCTTCACCGAGAGCAGAGTGGCCATAGATTGCACCTCCCGATATGAAAGGCGGAAGAACAGAGCCGTCTACTTTCGTGAGTTTTTTATCCATCATGGCCTCATAGATGGCAAGGTAAGCCGGGAACGACTGTATACGGTGTGTGGACTTTCCGGTGACAAGCGCAATAGCGCTCGTTCTGGCTGCCCCTGCATGCATCCTTGCCATGGCGCCGAGTTTCCGGTTGCCGAGAGGGACTCCGGATCTGGCGCAGGATCCTGAGAAATACGCAAGTGATGCCACGATAAGAGCGGCATTCTCCGGTGCAGCTCCTGCATTCATCGCAGCCCGGACTGCTTTTTTTATCACCATGTCAAGGGGCAGTTCCCCGACTGAGGCATCCACAACAGTCATCCGCCCCATCAGGCTCATCTCGGGTCCGGTTATTGTACAGAAAATGTCTTCCGCAATAGAATTGGCAGCTGCAAAAACCGGTATGACCAGTGAACCGTGCCCTTTGGTTGCAGCTTCGATTTTATCATTGGTCATTGAGTCGGGTTCAAAGGTTGAGGCCATCGTGGCCGCAAAGACTACTTTATCTTTTTCGTGAATATCTGCCAAAATCAACAACTCCTGGGAGAATAATGCAGAATACTTATTTTCCTTTATTTAAATATTGTGCAACCCGCCTCCCGCCTCTCCCCGGCAGTACTACACATTCCTGTTCAAAAGAATTCGTATCCGGCTGGCTGATTTTATCAAACGTTGAGAAGTATAAACCATTCCTCTTGCAGATATCTGCCATTTAGAACAGGATATATCTGGATAAAAATGAAAAAGGTAATCCAAGGGTATGAAACGGTGAGGAAATTATCATGGATTATGTTGTAAAACTGGGAATTATCATATGCGACCGGTACCGGACCTGCTCCGGAGGTAAATGCCTGCGGGCACTGCGCAATCGCGAAGGTGCCTTTGAGCGGTACAGGGGCAGAGAGGTGGAACTTGTCGGGTTTGCAACCTGCAACGGCTGCCCCGGTGGAAATATCGAGTACGTACCCCAGGAAATGAAGAATAATGGAGCGGAGATCATCCACCTTGCAACCGGCATGGTTGTCGGGTATCCCCCGTGTCCACGGATTTCATATTTTTGCCGTTTCATACGGGAAAAATATGGTATGGAAGTGGTGGTGGGCACTCATCCAATACCCCAGAAATATTACACTACCCACCAGAATCTCGGCTCTTGGGAATCTGGTACGTGGAAAGATCTGATTACACCGACGCTCACGGAAGAGAAGACCCGCCTCGCGTACGATTAGGTGAGTAGAGTTGTATCGTTGTTGTGTGCAACCGGCACCAGGCGATGATGAAATCCGATGAGAGTCTGCCTGAATAACTCTGTCCAGCCAGTGATAGTACTCCTGGTTCATGAACAGAAGGATTGTAAATAAACGTGATGTGTATGGCAGGAGAGGATCAGGATAGGATCTACCATGAACAGGCAAACGGGTATGATGATGCAGCACTGGAAATCGAGTGGCAGGGCCCGGTGCTGGTATTCGGCCTTATGTCAGGATTTATCCGGCCGGGTCAGACCATCCTCGATATCGGAATTGGAACCGGGCTGGGATCGGAGCCCTTTTTCCGGGCAGGACTCCGCGTTGTCGGGATTGACGTAAGTGAAGAGATGCTGGATGCCTGCCGGAAGAAGGGGTTTGCTGCCTGTCTTCTCCGCCACGACCTGACTGTTGTCCCCTTCCCGTTTGGTGAGGGAATCTTCGATCATGCCATCTCCACGGGTGTCTTCCATTTCTTCCCCGACCTTGACGTTGTTTTCCGCGAAGTTGCCCGGATCCTGCCGGAAGGCGGAAGGTTCGCCTTTGTTACAGGTGATCGCAGCCCGGAAGAACCAGCTGAAATCGTTGCCGGCCCGGAACAGACCGGCACGGGCAGATCCGTTACGATGTACCTCCATACACCCGGACAGATAGCCGGCTGGCTGGAGAAGAATGGGTTCCTACTGACAGATTCCGTCAAATTCCCGGTCTGGATGGACAAAAAGCGGTCAAAGGAATTTCCTGCACGGGCTTATATTGCACGAAAAACAACCAGACAATCCTCCATAAAACGCCAGATAATCATGTCTTCCGCAGATGAAAAGAATTTGAGTCAGTCCGGAGGACATTCATCAGGTGAACGGGATCCTGATGCAGAAGAAAATTAACGGTTCCTTAGTGAATCCGTCATGGTGTCCCAGGATCTCTGCAGGAATTTTATCCTGACGAGAGGTAGGGATCACGATTTTGGCAGGTGAGGAAGGTGATCTCCCCAAGGATCGGTCCTTTCCTGTAATCTGGGGAACAGATGGGATCCATCCACAATGATGATACCACGAATTCATATGAACGGATCCAGAGGGAAGCCGCGGAGCGGGGTTCAATTCCTCATGACAACACCCTGCCGGATATTTGGATGAACACCAAACTTAATCTGATACCCGGACATATCATTTTCCATGGAGCCTGAGCGTGGTCTCGTCCTTTCTGCCCGGAAAGTGGAATACCTGAAATTCATCTTCAGAAAGAGTGGCACCGTGAGGACAAATGAGATCGCAACTGCGTTCAGCGTTGATCCTTCGACAATTACAAAAACCCTTGCAGAACTCAATACTGCAGGATATATCAGGCATATCCCGTACCATGGTGTCTGTCTGACCGATTCCGGTAAGCGTCATGCAGAATTCCTCGTCAAACGACACCGCATCCTCAGCCTTATGCTGGTCAGAAACGGGCTGAGCGCACACCAGGCCTGCCGTGAGGCTTCACGGTTTGAAAGCCAGGTTTCCAAAAAGGCAATTGACAGGATTTGCCGGTTTATGGGACACCCCAGGCAGGGAGTGTGCGGTGAGATCACCCATGAAGATGGCTGCATCGTCAGGGAGCGGAACTCATCTGCTCCTATCAATAAACAGGGATCATAGATTTCCATAAAAAATTGGATAGACTCCAAATTCAGGTGAGTTGCATGCAGGAACCGAATTCCACGAGGCTGCCGGGGAAGCAGGATCGATTAAGAAACTGCAGAAAAGACAGGGTAATCCTGTCATTGTACCTGGCGGTAATGACAATTGTTCTTCTCATGGCGGCCGGATGTGTTCAGCAGCCCGGGGCAGATGTACCTGCTGATAATGGGACTGCCCCATTCACCATCGCTGTTACCATTCTGCCGCAGAAACAGTTCGTGGAGCACATCGCTGGTGAGCATGCCCGCATTATTGTCCTTGTTCCTCCGGGGGCAAGCCCGCATACCCATGAACCCACGCCAAAACAACTGGAGGATATCAGTCAGGCTTCGGTGTATGTTAAGGTAGGATCGGGTATCGAATTTGAACGGGCATGGATGGACAAGCTCAGCAGGATTAATCCCCGAATGACGGTAGTAGACAGTTCCACAGGTATACAGCTCATCTCCGGTTACCATGACGATGATGAAGAAGATTCGGCAACGGGTGCCCCACCGCATGAATCCGAAGAGGCAACAGGAACAGATCCGCATATATGGCTTTCGCCGAAAAATGCAAAAATTATGGTAGAGAACTCCTACCAGGGAATAGCTCGTGCAGATCCCGTACATATGAGTGAATACCGGGCTAATACCGATGCATACTTAAAGGAGCTTGATGAGCTGGATGCAGACATCAGGCGCGAGATCTCCCAAAGGGATATCCACACCATAATGGTCTATCATCCGGCATGGTCGTATTTTGCCCGCGATTATGGCCTTTTGCAGATCCCCATTGAAACCGATGGCAAAGACCCGTCCCCGCAGGGAATAGAAAACCTCATACGACAGGCAAAGGAAGGTAATATTACTGTAGTCTTCGCATCACCTGAATATAGCACAAAGAGTGCAGAAGTGATTGCAAAAGAGATCGGTGGCAGCGTGGTACTTCTCGACCCGCTCAAAGAAGATTACCTGGGAAATTTAAGGAATGTAGCAACTGCATTTACACGGGGCAGCATCAGGTGACAGAAGAACCGGTAATTGAGGTTAAAGACCTCTGGCTCAGCAGGAATGGCGAAGTGATCCTGGAAGGAATCAACCTCCGGGTCTTTCAAGGGGACTTTTTCGCAATCATCGGGCCCAATGGTGGGGGAAAGACGACGCTGCTTAAGGTTATCCTCGGTCTTATCCCCCCTGAACGCGGCACAGTCCGTATCCTTGGCGGGTTACCGGCTGAGAAACGGCACCTGCTTGGCTATGTCCCTCAGCTGCGGACATTTGATTTCAATTATCCACTCAGCGTCCGCGGGATGGTACTGTCCGGGCTGCTCGGCCAGAAAAAAGGCATTATCAAAACTTTTAACGCTGAAGATACCGGACTTGCAGACAAGGCGCTCTCGACCATGGGAATCGGGCATCTTGCCGACCGCGTAATCCGGGATCTCTCCGGCGGTGAACAGCAGAGGGTAGTGATTGCACGGGCACTGGTCGGCAACCCCCGGGTGCTCCTCCTTGATGAACCGACTGTTTTTGTGGATACACCGACCGAGACGCAGTTTTTTGATATTCTCGAAAATCTGGCCCGATCGATGACGATCGTGCTGGTTACCCATGATATAGGGGTAATTGTTTCCCACGTCACCAAGGTTGCCTGTCTCAACCGGCACCTGTATACCCATGATTCGCGCGAATTAACCGAAGATATGATCCAGGGTGCCTACAAGTGCCCGGTTGACATCATTGCCCATGGACACCCCCACCGGGTTCTGAGGCCGCATTCACCGGAGGATTAGCTGTGCTCCAGCTTCTCGGGTACGAATTTTTCCAGAATGCCCTGATTGCCGGGATGCTTGCAAGTGCAGCCTGCGGTATCATCGGGACATATGTGGTCATACGACGCATGGTGGCAATCAGTGGCGGTATTTCCCATGCGGCATTCGGTGGCATTGGCCTTGGTTACTACCTCGGTATCGACCCTCTCATCGGGGCTCTGGTGTTTACTGTTGGTGCAGCATTGACCATGGGGGAGCTCGAACAGAGAGCAGAGCAACACATGGACACGCTTATCGGTGCAATATGGGCAACCGGTATGGCACTGGGCATCGTCTTCATCTACCTCACGCCCGGTTTTGCACCCGATCTTTTTGGATATCTTTTTGGTAATATCCTGCTGGTGCCGGCAGGAGACCTGCTGCTCATGCTTCTCCTTGTTATTGTCATCGGACTGACTGTGGGACTGCTCTTCAACGAGTTTCTCGCAGTTACGTTTGATGAGGAATTTGCGACAGTTATCAACCTGCCCGTGGAGCGCCTGGTACTGATCCTGCTGGTGCTGATCGCTCTCACGGTCGTTATGCTTATTCAGGTTGTAGGCATCATCCTTGTCATCGCCCTGCTTACACTCCCTGCCGCAATCAGCCGGGAATTCACCTCACAGGTAGGGACGATGATGCTGTACGCTGTCCTGCTTGGGATGACATTCACTACCACGGGAATTTTCCTCTCGGCATTTTTGAACCTCCCCTCTGGCGCAACCATCATCCTCGTCAGTGCAGCTGCGTACGGGGTTGTGGTAGCAAAAAAGAAACTGGTTGCCAGATAATGGACTGCCATGGACGATGCATCGTTCAAACAGCGTGTGGGTAGCGCTATCTGAAAGAGAATAAATACGCACGGCAGGAAATAGTCAGCAGACCGGGAAGTAATTCATCGTGTCTCTGTAATTATGGATCAGAAACGATAATGTCCACCTTCAATTTTGATGGATTTTCCATGCGTCAGCGCATCAGCAATCTTTTTCCGGGCGGCTATCACCAGCCGGTGAAATGTTGGCTGAGAAATGTCCATTTTTTCTGCACATGCACCCTGGTCGAGCCCCTCAAGGTCCTTGAGCCTCACCGCTTCAAATTCATCTATGGTAAGGATGATCTCCTCAGGTTCTGTCAATCCTGCTCCTGCAGGTCTGAAGGAAGTGAAGGCGGGTTGAAATCCCACCCTCCGGCAGCGTCTTCGTCCTGGCATTACTCAATAGTAGTAAGCCTTCGTTCGATTTCAGCTTTTTCTGCCTCAAGTCGTCTGAGTGCTGCTTCGAGCAACTGTTTCTGTGCTTCCTTGCTCAACGGTTCAGGTTCGATATAATTTCCAAACAATCCCTGGCCAGAACCCATACCAAAGCCCCGCCCCCGGCCAAAGCCCCGGCAATACCCTTGTGGGAATCCTCTCGGGTAAGCCATACCTCTGCCACAGGTACCCATGCCCCTTCCCGTACCGGGTCCATACCCGGCCGGGCCAGTCTGATTAAATCCAGGCATTTTTTTACCTCGGATGATGAATATATATTCATATCAACATTAATTTATTGGTTCGGGCAACACGTGGAACTGTCGTCATAGGCGGACAACGGCACCAATCGTTACATTCACCATGAATCCTGTCGCACAATAATAAAGAGCGTTATGACAAAAGGGGAAACAGGGGATGACAGGACCCTTTTTATAGTTGCGGTGTTCTCGCTCCTGGTAAATGCCGGGCTTGTAACAATAAAGGTTATCCTGTCATTCTTAACCGGAAGCCTGGGACTGAAAGCGGATGCGGTGCACTCTTTTATTGATATAATCGGATCCGGGGCACTCATCCTTGGTCTTATCATCTCACGGAGAAAGAGCAGCAGCTTTCCCTATGGAATGTATAAAGTGGAAAATATTGTTTCAATAATTATCTCTTTCCTGCTCTTTGGTACTGCCTACGAGATTGTATACCAGGCTTTATTTGCCCCTTCAGAAATTCACGCGTTCAGTGGGTGGATACTTGTACTGACCGCTGCACTGATCCCGGTACCTTTATTGTTTGGCCGGTATGAGGTCGGTATGGGAAAACGGTATAATTCCCCGAGCCTAGTTGCCGATGGGAAAAATTTCACGGTTGATGTGCTCTCATCCACGATCGTATTCTTCGGTCTTTTGGGACAATATCTGCAGGTTCCTGTTGACAAGTTCGCTGCGATTATTATAGCAGCACTTATCGTGAAGGCTGGCTGGGGAATCCTTGTAGATGGTATGCGTGTGTTGCTCGATGCATCAATCGACTTCAGGACCCTGGATCGAATCCGGGCTGTAATCAACAACGATCCCGCAGTCGCGGAAGTAAAGGATGTAACGGGACGGAATTCGGGAAGATACGTGTTTGCAGAGGCTGACATCACACTCCGGACCCCTGACCTTGAACGTGCACATAAGATCAGTGAACGAATCGAACGATCAATCGCAAAAGCAGTTCCCAATATGGATCATATTGTTATCCACTATGAACCACAACATACCACAAAGATCCGGTATGCAGTACCGCTTGCCAATCACGAAGGATTAATCAGCGGCCATTTTGGCGAGGCTCCCTATTTTGCCCTTGTTGATATCGATATCCCAAAAAAGAACGTGGAAAGAACTGAAATCATCAAAAATCCTCACGAGCATGTAACAAAGGGCAAGGGCCTCACCGTAGCAAATTTTCTCGTAACATTCAAACCCGATAGTATCGCAACCCGTGAAGATCTGGCAGGAAAGGGGCCGGGGTATGTCTTTGCGGATGGCGGGATAGAAATAGAACAGACAGATGCTCATAACCTGGGCACATTCATTCAGCAATGCATCGATAAGCTGTGATTGTGCTCCGAACGGTGGATAAAAGCAACGGGAAAAAAGAAGGATGAATACGGATCGTGAAGACCGGAATCACTCCCTGAAATAATAAAAAAGTCCCCGGTCCTCCCTTTTTACTAAAAGATCATGGGTATGTGCCATTTCCCGCAACAGCTTTTCGACCTCCATAAAATGGAGACCGGTTGCAGAAGAGAGGTCTTCAACCGTGCAGGGGCGGCGTTTGAGCATTTCATAGATCTGCTCGACCGGGTCTTCCACATATGAAGATTTTTGGACCCGGGATGGATAAGACTCCACGATTTCCGGTGTTGCGGTATCAAGCATTCTTTGAACCCGGTCAAGTTCAGCCCGGTTTGCCGGAAGCACCCATTCTTCTGTACCTGGCCGGTCAAGTGTGTTTAGCTGGACCCGGTCCGGTTTTATTTCCCTGATTATTTTCAGAAGGCCTGCAAGTTCCTCGTCAGACGTATTGATGCCCGGGATGATGAATACCTCCAGCCAGATTTCGCCGGAATATTCCCTCCTGAACTGCACGAGCCCCGTGAGCATACTTTCCAGGGAGATTTTGGGATCAGGGCGGTGGATTTTCGAAAAGGTCTGTTTTACTACTGTTGAGAGAGTGGGCAGGACGATATCGGCGGAGAGAAGATCCCTGCGCACATCAGGATCGGAAAGAAGGCTGCCGTTTGTCAGGACTGCAACCCGGTATGACGGGTAATTATCCTTCAGGAACCTGATTACCTCCCCAATTGAAAGGGATAGCGTTGGTTCACCTGATCCGGAGAACGTGATAAAATCCAGTATTGGTGATGACGATAAAAAGTCCGAAAGTTCTGCGTACAGCTCTTCTACCGGAAAAAAAGTCTTTCTCCCGGTTGTCAGGTGTGTTGTTGCACCACATTCGCAATATACGCAATTGTAAGTACAGGTCTTAAAGGGAACGAGATCGATACCAAGTGAACGCCCGAGACGCCGTGACGAAACCGGACCGAAAATATGATGTCTTTTCACACTGCTCCTCCCATGCTAATCATAAATTATTGAGACACTAGTATTGATACGAACAGTATGTTTATCTATTTTTGCGCATATGAGTAATAATAGGTTGAGTGAAATCATGAAAATCTGTATTACATCTCAGGGGGCAACTCTCGATGCCCTGGCAGAGGAGCGGTTCGGGCGGGCACCATTTTTTATTATCGTTGAGACGGACACGGGATCATTTGAAGCCATTGAAAACCAGTTTGCCGGAGGAAGCGGCGGGGTTGGACCAAAAGCAGCGCAGCTGATTATGGCCCACAAGGTAACAGCACTGGTCAGTGGCATGGTCGGCGGGAATGCCCGTGAAGTCCTCCTTGCAGCAGGCATCCAGTTGTATACGTACCGCGCCGGCGGAAGCGTCAGGGATGCGCTGGACCAGTTCAATAAAAAAACCCTTGAACACGTGGCGTAAAGTGACCATGGCAGCACAACCGGACCAGAATAGTGTAATGGTGACATTCAGTGGGTGATAAAAAATGAAGATTGCGGTTGCAAGCGGCAAGGGCGGTACCGGGAAAACGATGGTTGCCGCGAATCTCGCCTTCACCCTCTCCCAAACCTGTCATGTCACACTTGTTGACTGTGATGTGGAGGAGCCAAATCTTCACCTCTTCTTTCCGGCACCTGCAACTGCAAAAAACGTGACTGTCCCGGTGCCGGTTATTGATGAAAAGATCTGCGACCGGTGCGGAAAGTGTGGGGAATTCTGCCAGTATGGCGCTTTAACCGTGCTTCGTGACCGTGTCCTGTTTTTTCCTGAACTTTGCCACTCCTGCGGGGGGTGCATGCTGGTCTGCCCGAAAAATGCGATTCATGAAGAGCCAAAAAGAGTGGGAATTGTAACGTACGCCAAACCGTTGCCCCGGCTGGATCTTGTCTCGGGTTATCTGGATACAGGAAATCCTTTTGCCGTGCCCGTAATACGGGCAGCAAAAACGGCGACTGCCGGAGACAGCCTGGTAATTCTCGATGCATCGCCCGGGACATCATGTCCTGTTGTTGAGACGCTGGATGGATGTGATGCCTGTATTCTCGTCACGGAATCAACCCCGTTTGGTCTGCACGACCTGCAGCTTGCAGTGGATGTAACCGCCCGTTTGGGCATCCCGGCAGGTGTCGTAATCAACCGGAGCGATGGTAAAGATCAGGAAACCCTCGATTTCTGCACGAATCATGACCTTGACGTGATGATGACCATTCCTTTCGACCGCGGGATTGCCGCCATCCAGAGCAGGGGAGATCTCCTCTGCCGGGTGAGGCCGGAATGGCTGAAGGCATTCAGCGCCCTTTATGGCAAATGCTGTGCCCTTGCCGGAGCGGAATGATGATCCGGCTCGCGGTTATCAGCGGCAAGGGTGGCACGGGAAAGACGATGATCACAGCTGCACTTGCCCATTTGCTTCCCGAAACTCTTGTACTTGCGGACTGCGATGTGGATGCGGCGAATCTTGAGCTTCTCCTAAACCCGAAGATTATCCGCACGGAACCGTTCATGGGGATGAAGTCTGCAGTCATCAATCCAGACATCTGCATCGGGTGCGGGGAGTGCGAGAGTCACTGCAGGTTCAATGCGATTTTTCCTAAAGGAAATATCTACCAGGTAAGTCCACTCCATTGCGAGGGATGTGCCGTCTGTAACTATGTTTGTCCAGTCCAGGCGGTTTCCATGGAACCGCGACAGACAGGAGAGGTCATGTATTCACAAACTGAGCGGGGGCATTTAGTGCATGCACAACTTGTTCCCGGGGCAGGGAACTCCGGCCTGCTTGTCCATGCTGTTAAAAAGATGGCCCTTGAACAGGACCGGGATTGTGATCTCTTCCTGATCGATGGTCCTCCGGGAACAGGTTGCCCGCTCATCTCAACCATCAGCGGTGTTGATGCTGTCCTGATCGTCACTGAGCCGAGTGTATCAGGTCTTCATGATCTCAAACGGGTTGTTGAAGTCTGCCGGCAATTCAGACCACGGATCCTTGTTGCAATCAACCGGTTTGACCTGGATGAATCCCTTGCAGAATCTATCCGGCAATGGTGTACTGAAGAGAGCATTCCCGTGGTGGGAGAAATCCCCTTTGATCCCGTGGTTATTGATTCGGTCAGGAAGGGAGTGCCCGTTACCCGGGCAGGTAACTGCCCCGCAGCACAAGCCATTCAAATACTGAAAACCAATCTTGAGCAGGAGCTGACAATCCATGACAACCAGCGGTGAAGGGGGGGAATGTTGCCGGAGGCGGGGACGACCCCGTATGAACAGGTCTATCGAAGGCGGATCGTCAGCGCGGTGCTATGCGCCGCAGTGCAGCCCGAATGAAGAGGATGAGGTTATCACCCTGCTTCCTGAAGAGATAGCGGTACTGGAATTAATCGATTTGCAGGACCTTGAACAGGAACAGGCAGCAGCGGTGCTCGGCGTCTCCCGAAAGACGATCTGGCGGGATATCCACGAGACGCACCGCAAGATTGCTGATGCCCTTATTCACGGTAAAACTATCCAGATGGCCGGGTGTACACGCAAGCTCGAAGGGCAATGCCCCCAAAGGAACCTCGATATGTGTCCGAAGAAAGGTGGAGGGCTTTGTCCTAAAACAGCACAACCGATGTGCGGAAATAACAACGAGCGATCAGAGACTCCGGACTCCTGAAGATTTGCCCAAACCCACTCTTTTAAATATTTATGCGCATATGAGTAAATAAGGTACTGAACGTGGTACCAGGTTGATATCAATGCCAGGATTAAACGGAACGGGACCACAGGGGAATGGTCCGATGAGTGGCAGGGGATTTGGCAGGTGCCGCATGGCACCTGTACCTGCAGCCACAGCACAGCCGGCTCATGATGAGAACGGACCCGCGATGACTCAGTCCTCTGAACAGAATATTCCGGTCTACGGTGGCGGGCGCGGTGGGATTCCCTGCGGGTGCAGACGGGGCTTTGGATTCAGTGGCGGCAGGCGCTTCCGGGGATAATAATTCAATATTTTTCGAGGTTATTTTAATGAAAGTTGCAATCGCAAAAGACGGAGATATCGTGTCAGAGCATTTCGGGCACTGCACTGAATACGCAGTGTTCGTTATCGAAGATTCAAAGATCACCTCACGGGAAATTCTCGAGAGCCCCGGGCACGAGCCGGGAAAGTTGCCGCCATTCCTTGCCACGCACAAGGTCACGCACGTCCTCGCTGGTGGCATGGGCCCACGGGCAGTGGACCTGTTCTGCGCAAATAATATTGAGGTTTTCCTTGGAGTACGGGGTCGAATAGATTCCGTAATCACGGATTTCATATCAGGAAACATTGCACAGGGTCAAAGCAGCTGCACTCACGGCCCTGATCATGAGGGGTGTGCTCATTAACCTCTGTGAATCACAGCACGTCCCTGAAGAGTTGATGATTACGGGCTACGTTTCCCGGTGAAACGATGACATGCAGACGCACCCGCATGGAATGCAGTGGATGCCGTGATGGAAAACCTGATAAGACGGGTCAAGTCCTGAAGGCAATCCATTTTAACGGACATCTGATGAAAATTATCGAAGCACCACGATGAGAAAATATCCCGGTATCCCTGAACTGCTCGAAGCGTACATGGAGGAAAATGCTGCCGACGAACGGTGGATAACTGTACACGAACTCCGTGACCGATTCAGCCTGACACGCTACCAGAGCAACACCGTTTCTGCGTTCCTGCGGCGGCTGGAGTTCGGGCCATTCGGACGGTTTCCTTTCATTGTTGCAAAGATCACACGTGAAGCAGGTGTAAATCCTTCCGATCCGAAAAAGTGCCGGTATCTTCTGAAATTACGGGATCGCACCCCTGCACTTCAAAAGACAACCCGGTGCCTGGAATCTACCCCCCAGGGAGCCTGTAACTATGTCACTTACCAGAAACCGGGATAATCCTGTATGAGGTTGGTTTTATTATCCTTTGAGGTTACACACAATGGCACGCAATAATGAGATTCCGGATCTTCTTGCACAGTACATGGAGACCTGCGGAACGACTGAGCGATGGATTACTGTCTACGAATTGCGTTCTTATTTTAACCTTGATGAATCCGCTGCACACGCTGTATCAGGATTTCTGCGCAGGATTTATCATGGACCATATTTTTCCTATCAGTACAGGGTGAAAAGAATCGAAAAAGTTCTGGTGGACACACCGCAACGCAGGAGTATTAACAGATATCTTGTAAAAAAGAGACTGGAACCACGGAAAGGATATACCGACCCTTCAGCAGAATCAACCCATCCTTCTGGTTTTCACGCACCAAGATTGCCAGAAACGAGTGATCATAATCTATGTACAGATTATGATGCTGTTAAAATTTTCAATAAAGTCCTGCGTACACAAACCCGTGGAAGACTTACGTGAGATGCGAATTATGAAATATTCTGGGAATCTGGTTCACTATGCTTAAATCTTTATGCGCATATGTGTAATTATTACTAAAACAACAGGGAGTAATCGATATGCCTAACTTTGACGGAACCGGGCCGCTTCAACGAGGGTGGATAATCAGGTTGTGGCCGGATCCCTGTAAAAAATGCAGTGAAGGATGCAGGTATCAGACAAACTTTACCGGTCTTCCGGTTAAAGATGAAAAACCTCTTTGAATGATCCAGAACTCGAGGAACCTATGTCTTTGCCATTCATAACCGTAAACGACCTGTGCATGGAATTTGATGGAACGAGGGTATTAAACAATATCTCGTTCGAGATTCCTGAAGGAGAGATTGTCGGTGTTATCGGAAGGAGCGGAGCTGGTAAAAGCGTCCTGATGCACCTGCTTCGGGGAATTGAGCAGCCACCAACACGGGGCTCGATTATCTATCACGTCTCCGCATGTGACACATGTGAATATATGGATGTGCAGAGCCGGGCTGGCGGGAAGTGCCCGCAGTGCGGGGGTGAGCTGGTTGGACGGGATGTCGATCTGTGGGATGAGAAGAGCGATGGGTTGAAGTCCCGTGTCATGCACCGTACCGCGATCATGTTCCAGCGTTCGTTTGCCCTTTACGGTGATGACCGGGTAATCGAGAACGTTCTCCACGCGCTTGACGACACCAATTACCCCCAGGAACATGCCATCAACCGCGCTGCTGACCTTATCGACCAGGTTAAACTATCCCACCGGATGATGCATATCGCCCGTGATTTGTCCGGGGGAGAGAAGCAGCGGGTCGTGCTCGCCCGCCAGCTCGCAAAGGACCCGGCTATGCTCTTTGCCGATGAACCGACCGGCACTCTCGACCCTGAGACAGCACGGCTGGTGCATAGGATGCTCATCGACGCGGCAAAAAGGAATACCATGGGTATGGTAGTAACCTCACATTTTTCGCACGTGATCGAAGACATGGCGAACCGTGCGATCCTGCTGGCTGATGGTACAATAGCAGCCCTTGGTTCGCCGAAGGACGTGATCAGCTCGTTTGTCAAAGACTATAAGGAGCTGGATGAGGCAGCACCCCCGGAACTGGGCGGGAAAATTCTTGCAGCCCGTGAAGTCTCCAAGCGGTATCTCTCCGTTGACCGGGGCATGGTGAAAGCGGTCAGCAGCGTGACATTCGATGTCCAGAAGAAAGAAATCTTCGGTATCATTGGTAAAAGTGGTGCGGGTAAGACCACGCTCTCGCGTATCATCGCCGGCATTATCGAACCCACGAGCGGGGAGATGAATATCCTGATCGGTGATGACTGGGTGGATATGACAAAACCCGGTATTGACGAGAGAGGACGGGCCAAAGAATACATCGGGCTCCTGCACCAGGAGTATGACCTTTTCCCGCACCGTAATGTCCTTGATAACCTGACCGACTCGATCGGACTCGAGTTCCCCAAAGAGCTTGCATTAAGAAAAGCGGTGGTCACGCTGAGGATGGCAGGATTTACCGAAGAAAAATCCCGGCAGATCCTTGACCGGTTCCCAGGAGAGCTTTCTGACGGGGAACGGCACCGGGTTGCGATTGCGCAGGTGCTCATCAGGGAACCCCGTCTTGTAATCCTCGATGAGCCGACCGGGACCATGGACCCGATCACCAAACAGGATGTCAAACACTCGATCCTGCATGCCCGTGACGAGATGGATGAGACCTTTATTGTTGTATCCCATGACATGGATTTTGTCCGCGATATCTGCGACCGTCTTGCACTGATGCGGGGTGGGAAGATTATCAGTATCGGGACGACTGATGAAATCCTTTCACAAGTTACTGAAGAAGAGAAGAACGACTAACGGCGTTTACACACGCCACTTTATGATACATACTGATACACCATCATGACCGTAAATCCAACAACTTCCCCTCAGGAAAGTAATGAAAATTATTCTGGAAGTACCTCAGGACAACCACAGAATGCACCAAAAAGTGCTCCAAAAGGATTGCCCCCCAAAGCGAAAATCGATGTGAAACACGTCATCCTTGTTCTCAGCGGGAAGGGCGGTGTGGGAAAATCCACCGTCTCGGTAAACCTCGCATTTGCCCTTGCGAACCATGGTAAAAACGTCGGGTTGCTCGATCTGGACTTCCATGGCCCTAACATCCCCAAGATGCTGGGTATTGAAGACCAGCGACCGGCTGTGCTTGCGCATGCCATAGAACCTGTCCATGTGACCGGCAACCTTTCGGTCATGTCGATGGCGTTCCTGCTGCCGGATACAAGCACACCGGTTGTCTGGAGAGGGCCGATGAAGATGGGGGCAATACAGCAGTTCCTTGCAGAGGTGAACTGGGGATCGCTGGATTATCTTGTTGTTGATCTCCCTCCGGGAACCGGTGACGAGGCTTTAACAATTGCCCAGCTTGCACCCAATGTTAAAGGAGCAGTCATCGTGACCACCCCACAGGATGTTGCTGTCATGGACGCGATCAAGGCAGCAAAATTCATCGAGAAACTGGAACTACCGGTAATCGGGATTATCGAGAACATGAGCGGGATGATCTGCCCCCACTGCGGTGGTACGATTGACCTCTTTTCCAAGGGTGGTGGGGAAAAAGCCGCTGAGGATCTGGGTGTTCCCTACCTCGGTGCCATCCCTCTTGACCCCGAAATGGTAAAGGCCGGGGATGAAGGAAGAGCATTTATTCTCCGCCACACGGAATCGCCGACACGCAAAGCGGTGGATGCAGTAATGGAAAACCTGGTAAAACAGGTTGAAAACTAAAAAACCACTTTTTTCTCCAAACCCTGCGGGTCTGGATAACCTTTCGTAAAATAAAAAAAATTTAGATGTATGGGTTGCGGAGTGCCTTGCCCACACCGAAGGTTGCACGCTCTTCGAGCGTCTTTTTGTTCTTTGAGATCTTCTCGTTTGCCAGCTTGGAAACGAGTTCAAGACCTGGTTTGACCTTCTCGATTGGCTGGGTCTCAAAGCATCCTGCTGCCATTGCCTTGCCCCAGACCGAGTCTCCGATCTTGGACCTGACAAAGACGGTGCTCCATCCATCGGGGCTGCCGACAGATCCGGTGGAGATGTCACCGAGGTTTGCAACATAGTCAAGACAGACGTGGCAGCCGGGCTGCTCATACTTGTGGGTCACCTTGAGTGGCAGCTGGACGACCTGTCCGCGCTTGCCGTATACCCAGAACTTGCCCTTGCCGATCTCCATCTTCTTGACGGATTCCAGTCTTCATGGCTGCGTGGTCTTCCACGAGCTGAAGAATGCTCTGGTACGGGAAGTTCTCCATGCAGAAGATACCGACCGCAAGAGCGATACTGGCATCCAACATCACGAAGCCCAATCGGGTAGAGCTGGCCTTTACGGATTGCCTGCATCTGGCAGGGTGTGCCGACGATACCAACCTTGTCCAGGCCGAAGCTGCGGGTCGCTTCCTTGATTAAGGAAACGTTCGGGCTGATGTTATACTTGGTACCTGCTGCAGCAATCATGTCAGCCTTTGTTGTGACAACGACCGGAATTGGTCTCCATGGCTCATGGAACTCCATGTTCGAGTTGTCCATCATGGCTTTTTCCGGGTGCTTGTGCGCGAATTCCTTGGTTGCCGCGACAATTGCGCCATCAATAATGCCCTCATCAAGTGCGAATCCAAACAGCTGGGTGACAATACCGCCATCCTGTGCGTGCTTGAGAATCTCCTTATCGGTGCTCCGGGCTGAGACGCATGATTTGTAATTTCCGAGTTCTGCTCCCATTTCAATCACCTCACTGGAGTGCCGCCATTATGGCCTCGTTGATCGCCTCGTAGTTCGATACCACATCAAAGCTGAACCAGCTCCGTGGGCACTGGTTGTAGCAGGCACCGCACTTGATGCACAGGTCGCGCTCACCCTGGGGCTTCCCATATTCATGGGTGATTGCGCGGACCGGGCAGGCTGCTGCACAGCTGCCGCATCCCATGCAGAGACCCTGGTTGATGACATTGGTCATCAGGTCGCAGAAGCATGCGCTTGTACCCTTGTCTGCTGCCATCATTAATGGCTTGAGGAATGCAGTTGCAAGGTCTTTCTGTTCCTTGGTTCCCTTGAGCAGCAGGTATGCCATCACGGCTACGTTCCTGATCATCTGGGGAGTCGGTGCGCATCCGGGGATGTATACATCGACCTTGATGACATCACCAATCGGCAGGAATGCTTCGTGTGCGGGCTGGTTCTGCTGGCCACCGCGGGAGAACCGGGTGATGTTGCCATAACAGGCGCATCCACCGAGTGCTACAACGACTGCTGATTTTTCCCGTGTTTCCTTGAGCTCTTCCACTGCGAGTTTGTCGTTAATACAACATGAACCCTCGACGAATGAAACATCGACCTTCTGGACGTGCCTTGCGTCTGCAAGTGTTGGCATGTATTTAAGGTCAACGTACTTGTCGAGGAGTGTTAATAATCCGGCATAGTTGTCTGCTAATGCAACAGTACAACCGGTACACCCACTCAGGTGTGTGTAGCCTACTGTAATCTTATCTGCCACAGGCTTAACCTCCTTTTTTGTTGTTTCCGTTTTTGTTACCACGTCAGCGGGTTTCTGTGGAGCCGCAGCTTTTGGCGGTTCCTCGCTGGCGCTCTTCTTGAAGACACTTGATAGTAGTCCCATAATCCACTCCAATAATTTCCAGTATGACCCGGATTGTTTTCGGAATTGCATTCTGAACTTCTTCAGAAAGTCCGAGTTCAAATTCCGGGAATGTAACCTTCGCTGGCTGGCATCCGATAATCGTCACTTCGATCTGATCCTTGATACGCTGGAGCGGTTCAGCGAGATCCCATGAATGGGCATCGCGATACGCCCCTGGCGGCAGATCCTCAACACGCAGTTTCGTTATTGATCCGGGTTCTGCCCCAAAATCAGCAAGATCAACGATGATGAGTTTTTTCGTTACTTCCGGGTCGAGCAACGTAAAAATAAAGTGCGGGCCGCCAAGGCCTGCATCCACTATTGCTACATTGTCGGGAAGCGAGAGCTTCTGCATCTCTTCAATTACTGCCGGGCCAAAGCCATCATCGGCAAACAGGGGGTTTCCACATCCTGCTATTACGATCTCCGGATACAGCATCGGGGTTACACTCACTGGATAAGCTTCTGAGCCACTAGCTTGTTGTCCTCATCCAGTACGATCATGTGGGTTGCACATGATACACAGGGGTCGTACCCGCGCATGATAACCTCGGCAAGCTGCCAGGGTGCACCCTCGAGTGCCTTGCTGCAGGTAGCGAAGTTCCAGGTGGTCGGGACGAGCATGGAGAAGTACTGGACCTTCCAGTCCTTGACCCGTGCCATGTGGGCATCGCAGCCACGCGGGGCTTCGTTGGTGGCCCAGCCGAGTGAACCGTCGCCGTCAGGGATGTAGTCTGCAACGACTTTGCCGTTGGGATTGAGCGCATCGATGCAGTCAATCATCTCATAGAAGCAGTCCTGGTATTCCATCTCACGGGCAATGTTCTGGCCCTTGGTGCCCTTCTCGTCAAAGGCTTTGTAAGTGACGAGACGTGCACGCGGACCGACTTCGACAGGCTGACCGTCATACATCGGGATACCGGTACAGGCTTCCATCTGCGGGTTGACCTTGGTTCCCACCTTGGTGGTTCCGCCGATCGGGTAGCGTGGTTCTTCAAGATCTACACGTCATCTCACCCATGTACCAGTCCCATGGCCGGGCTTCCTTAAACCGGTCAGGGTTCCAGCTGGGGCATTCGTCAAGGCTTGAACTGCCATAGAATGCGTGAGTTGCAAGGTATCCCTGGTCGTGGAAACCGAGGGTCTTGGGCAGAGCGACTTTCATGCCGCCGACATCCACAAAGTCTCTCTTGTGGTAGTTGCGGATAACCGCGATCATGAACTCTGCCTGCTGGTGGGCAAGTGTAAGTCCTTCCTTGGCAAGGTCGTACATCTTGATCTTTGCCTGCTGGGAGCAGTTTCGGTACATACCGCCGACCCGGGTGTTGCTCGGGTGGATTGCTTCTCCACCGGAAATCTGGCCAATGGTCTGAGCGATTTCACGGAGCCGCTGGATGCGTTTGGCAACGCTGCGTACCGGCTCTTCAGGTGTGAACGGGTTGATCTTGGTCTCAGTGCCCGGTATATAGAAGTCGGGAAGGATCAGGATATCGTGCAGTGCAATGCTGTGACACCGGTTGGCCAGCTGGAGGATGTGACGGAGCATCAGTGCGTCCTTGGGGATCTCACACTTGATGGATGCTTCCATCGCCTCAGTTGCGGCAATCGTGTGGGCAATCGGACAGATACCACAGACACGGGATGCAATCTTGGGCACCTGTTCTGGTGTCTTTCCGACGGCGAGTTTTTCAACTCCCCTCACCGGGGTAATGGAGCACCAGTTACCCGTCTCGATGATACCTGCGTCGTTAACCTTCAAGACGAGCTTGGAGTGTCCCTCATGTCTTGTGGTTGGGGAAATCTCTACAACTTTCGACAATATTATCGCCTCATTTTATGTTGAGTTGTTCATACAGCTGTACAAAATTTACTCTATACTTCTCTCATCTCTAGAGATAATTGACCGTACAAAGTACGTTCGATCTATCTTTACACGATTGATTTTATAACCCTTATTATACGATCTTTGAAAGAGAAGAACCACAAATTTTTTTATAAAATCTGTTATATAATCAAAAAACCTTTTACGTCGCTATTTTTCTTATATATTATTGTATATCGAATAAAAAAGATTTTTTAAAATTTTTTCGAATTTTCTCTTAAGAATGGAATTTTTTATCCAGATATTTGCTTTTCACCGTTTAATTCATCAAATAATTCAGCAATGGTTGCCCGCCGTTCAGCATATGCGTCGTGCTGGTGAATGCTTTCTTCATTTGTTTGCTTAATTGTGATCACCGAGTCTCCGGCAAGATACTCAAATTCAGCGAGCACTTTCTTTGCCATTTCCCGGACACAGTCTTCGACAAACCGCGGATTCTTGTGCGCGGCGAGAACAACGGCCCCTTCATCACCCCGCTTGAGTAATTCGTAGATACCCGCACTCATTGACTCTTTCAGGATCCAGATAATTTTTTCAAGGTCTACGTCCTGGTCGTCGTCAGTTTCAATGCAAAGAAATCCACGACCCCGCTGGTTATGGGTAGCCATGGGGATTTCATTAAAAAATGCCTCGATCTGGTTCTGGCCAACCCCAAGATTCTGGAGAACATGATCTGCCCGCTCCATCATGATATTCTGGGCACAGGGACAGGCAGTCATACCGGTGACTTCCGCCCCGATGCTCTTGCGCACAATCGGATCCCGGAATGTGCGTTTCGCAACAGCACGTGCATGCACCTTCACAACTTCATCACAGGCTGTGTGACTGATTGGGGTTTCGCGCTTCATCATGTACTCACTGCGCATGAAGACTTCAGTCCGGTCAGCATACTCATGACGGTCTAACAATTTTCGCGCCACTACGCTGCAGAGTTTTTCGATTTTGTTGACATCGCCGTCAATCGCCTGCTGGAGGACTTCGTCAATAACCTCGAAGTTCCGGGAGAGGTTGGCACCTTTCAGGCTTCCGGGCAGGTCTACGAATACATCAAAATTTGAGATAAATATGACCGGGCGCTTTCCAGGGCGGTGTACTTCGACCAGTTTTTTTACGTTCTTCACACCGACCCGGGTGAGGTTTATCCGGACATCAGGAATTGTTGCCTGGATGTCAGGCAGTTCGCGGGCAAACGTCTGGTCGGGTCTCTCATCTGTGGACAGGTTTTTAATAAGTCATCGCATCCAGGTAATTGTATCAAGTTTGCTTCTTTAGTTTTTTTATATAATATTTATGTGCTTTGTTGCAGATATCAAAGGGATCTACTATGTTAAAAAAATATTATGAAGCCGATGCGGATCTCTCGGTGCTGAAAGGGAAGCGCATTGCAGTGATTGGTTATGGCTCCCAGGGACGAGGGCAGTCTCTTAACCTTAAGGACAGCGGGCTGGATGTGATGATCGGTCTCCGGCCCGGGAAGAGCTGGGACGCAGCAGTCAAAGACGGTATGAAGGTGATGCCGGTTGCCGAAGCAGTAAAAAAGGCTGATATTATCCAGATCCTTTTACCTGATGAACATCAGGCAGCTGTTTACAAAAATGAGATCATGCCTCACCTCTCGGACAAGAAATGCCTCATGTTCTCCCATGGTTTCAACATACACTTCGGGCAGATTGTTCCACCACCAACCGTAGATGTGATTATGGTTGCACCCAAGGGTCCGGGATTCATGGTGCGCAGGCAATACGAGGAAGGCAAAGGAGTTCCGGCGCTCATTGCCATCCATCAGGATCACACCGGTAAAGCTCACCAGACAGCACTCGCTTATGCAAAGGGTATTGGTGCAACCCGGGCAGTTGTACTGGAAACCTCGTTCCGTGAAGAAACGGAAACGGATCTTTTCGGTGAGCAGGCCGTGCTTTGCGGGGGTTGCACATCCCTTGTAAAGGCCGGTTTTGAAACGCTTGTCGATGCGGGTTACGAACCGGAAATGGCATATCTCGAAGTTCTCCATGAGCTCAAACTTATTGTTGACCTGATCTACGAGGGGGGTCTTACCAATATGCGCAAATATATCAGCAATACAGCGCAGTATGGTGATCTCACCCGGGGCCCACGTGTTATTGGTCCGGAAGCTTACGAGGCTATGCAGGAAATTCTTGAAGAAATCCAGTCAGGTAAATTTGCCCGTGAATGGATGCTTGAAAATATGGTAAACCGCCCGGTTTTCAATGCGCTTACCAAAGCAGATGAAGAGCATCTTATTGAAGAAGTGGGTAAAGAAGTCCGCGGAATGATGCCCCAGTTCAGGCAATAATTTTTTTTAAATTTCCCTTATAAACCCTTTTTTTGACCGTTCAGGAAATATCCTAACACTCCTTTTTGTGTTCCCCGTACGTAAAGAGATGCGGTGATTATAAAAAACCAATCACAACATTCCTTACCTTTACCGGCAAAACTCCCTCGATGCGCACTGGTTCTGGTATGGTAGCAGCGGGCATACTCTTTATTGCCGTCCTTGCCCTTCCGATTCCGGATACTGTCCTTCCCCTGGCTGCGCGTTTTACAGCGGCAGTTGCAGTCCTTATGGTCACACTCTGGGTGACCGAGGCCATACCCCTTGAAGTAACGGCACTGATCCCACTAATTTTATTCCCCCTTCTGGGTATTCTTACAGTGCAGCAGTCCGCAGCCCCCTATGCTGACCAGATCATCTTCCTTTTCCTTGGTGGTTTTATTATTGCGCGTGCCATGGAGCGATGGAACCTGCACAAGCGGATCGCCCTGTATATTATCCGTATTGGCGGAACTTCGCCCCGCCGCCTGATCCTGGGGTTTATGGTTGCGACGGCATTCCTCTCGATGTGGATCTCCAATACCGCGACAGCCATGATGATGGTTCCGATAGCTATAGCAATCGGGCACTCGCTGGTTCAAAACGGCAATGGTGACCCGTCTTGCTCAACACCGGGGGAAACCGCATTTACCGGCTGCCTGCTGCTATCGGTAGCGTGGGCAGCCAGCATCGGAGGAATGGGAACCCCTATCGGGAGCCCTCCGAACGGGATCTTCCTTGCCCAGATGTCCCTGCTTGTTCCTGATGCCCCCACCATCGATTTTTTCAGCTGGCTGATATTTGGCATCCCGCTGGTCTGTCTGCTGATACCTGCTGCATGGTTGTACTTAACGAATCTGGTATATCCTGAGATTCCTTTGACTATCCCGGGTGCACTCCAGGTAATCGAAACCCGCATGGAGGAACTGGGACGCATCGAGCCGGGCAGAAATGCTGACCATGTGCGTTTTTGTGCTGACCGCTGCAGCATGGATCTGCAGTGATACCAAGGAAATTGGCGGTGTGATAATACCCGGGCTCGACCAGATCTTCCCGGAAATCAATGATACTGTAATCGCAATGGGCGGAGCGTTTCTTTTATTCATCCTGCCTTCAGGAAAAACTGGTGAAGGCCGGCTCATGGACTGGAAGACGGCAGCGGGGATACCCTGGGGAATACTCCTCCTTTTCGGGGGAGGGCTTTGTCTTTCTGCCGCCTTTGTTAAAAGCGGTCTTGCCGGTGTACTTGGGGGAGTGCTCGGCAGCATTCCTGCAATCCATCCGCTCCTCCTCCTTCTTGCAGTGATTCTTACGGTCAGTTTCCTTTCAGAAGTAGCATCAAATACTGCCATAGCATCGCTTATGATGCCCATTATGGTGGTTTTCGGAGCGAGCTCCGGCATGAACCCGGTTATCCTGATGCTTGCTGCAGCCTGTGCGTCGTCGATGGCATTCATGATGCCTGTTGCAACGCCTCCCAATGCGATTGTCTATGGCACCGGGCGGATCGCAATGAAAGATATGGTCAGGGCAGGACTGATGATGAATTTTATAAGCGCAGTTATCCTTGTCCTCATTATCGGTTTTTTCATTCCTGTAGTTCTTGGCATTGCGGTAATTTCTTAAAAAATCCAGAGAAACGGTTTTCTGGGGGATTCAGAAGAATATAATTCCCCGATACTATTCCGAAAAAATTCTCTGCTAACAGAAATAACTGACTATATTTTTAAAAAACTGCATATTCAGTGATTCCTGCGGCAGTTTTTCCCCTTCCCGTTTCATTTTTTCTTTCTGGTACGGCCAGTCATACAGGTTGGTGAAATCCAGAGCCCGTTCCGGGTGCGGCATTAATCCAAGTACTTTCCCGTCTTCAGATGTGATGCCGGCAATATCTTCCGTTGAACCATTGGGATTATCGGGATATATTCCGTTTGCCGGGCTCAGGTCATTGCGGCAGTACTGGAATGTTATCATATTCTTTGTCTTCAGACGCATCAGGGTTTCAGGAGAGCAGAAAAAATTTCCTTCTCCATGGGCGATCGGGCAATACATCCGTTCGATACCCCGGGTCCAGAGGTTGTCAGAAACAGGTTTCAGGGTTGCAAAACGACATTCCAGCACGCCTTTCCGGTTGGGCATAAGGGCAATGTCCCGTTCGTATTCTTTATTGAACCCAGGAACAAGACCAAGATTTGCAAGAATCTGGAACCCGTTGCAGATTCCTAAAACAAGGTTATCGTTATCCAAAAATTTCTCCAGATCGTCCCAGAGGTTGTTTCGCAACCTGTTGGCATACGCGTTACCCGCGCCGGTATCGTCACCATATGAAAAACCGCCGGGAAAAACCAGCAAACGGTAATCAGATAATTTTTTTCTTCCCGCAATCAGGTCATTTATGTGAACGATATCCGAATCCATCCCGGCTCGTGTGAATGCTACCTGTGTTTCCATCTCTGAATTGATCCCATACCCACTCATGATAATGGCCTTTTGATCAGTTTTTGCGGGAGTTGATGTATCGCTCTTCCCCAATCCCGAGGGGCTCTTCTTAAAATTGCCTGTCGGTGTCATTTTAGTACTCCATGAATGGTGATTTGTAGGCAATCTCAAGTTCCTCAACCGGAAGAGCACAAATGATCTTTTGTCCTGTGATCTGAAAAGTCGTGCCGCAGACGATACCCAGCAGCATCACATCATCGCCCATAATCTCTTCAAATTCCTTCCTGTTATCTTTGGAAACCGTTACAACAAATCTCCCCAGCGATTCGGAGAACAGGAAATAATCCGGACGTAAAACAGAGGAAATTGCGATTTCCATGCCAATGTGACCTGCGATGGCGACTTTTGCAAGAGCCATTGCCAGACCACCATGGTTGACCGGGTATGCAGAAGCTACAATTTCTTTTGCCATCGCAGCTGTCAGTTTCTGATACCGGAGTTTTGCTTTTCCGGTTTCCAGCTTCGGAACGGTATTTCCTGTGCTGCCTAAGAAAGCGAAATATTCAGATCCCCCCAGTTCCGGATATGTTTCCCCAATGACGTAGATAAAGTCACCTTCAAATTTGGCATCGATTGACACGGACTTTGCCACATCATCATGAATTCCTATTGAAGAGATAAGAAGCGTCGGGGGCACTGATATCCTCACCGGGTTGTTTTCTGAATCAAACCCGGAGAAATCGTTGAACATACTGTCTTTACCTGATATGTACGGAGTACCAAAGGCAGTAGCAAAATCGTAACAGCCTTGTGCGGCCAGTTTCAGCTGCCCGAGTCGCTCTGGATCATCTGATGAGCACCAGCAGAAATTATCGAGAAGCGCGATGTTATCCAGTGATATTCCAATCGCAATTAGACCCCTGATGGCAGTGTCAATCGCCGCAGCTGCCATGAGGTAAGGGTCAATCTCCGAATACAAAGGAAATATGCCCTGTGATAATCCGACCCCTTTTTGAGAATCGAGCACAACCTTAGTTAACGAGGCAGGAGGCTGCACACGTCCTTTGCCCTGGACAGGTCCAAGGACATGACCCCCCTGCACCGTATGGTCATACTGGGTTGAGATGAACTCCTTTGAGCAGATATTTTTTCTCCGCAGCATTGAAAGGATTGTCTGATCCAGCCGGGCCGGGCAGGTTGTTTTTGGTTCCGGGTTCACTTTTCTTGTATAGGTAGTTTTCAGATTTTTCTTTGGCAGGCCGTCATGCAGGAAATCCAGGTCAATGTCCATAACGACATCACCCTGGTACTCGACTACACATCTCCCGCTGTCAGTGAATTTACCAATCACGGTTGCTTCGACTTCCCGGCTCTGAACCAGATCCAGGAATTCTTCGAGTTTTTCCTGAGGGATCGCAAGTGTCATCCGTTCCTGTGATTCAGAGATCCAGATCTCCCATGGCGCCATTCCGTGATATTTTAACGGTACCTTGTCAAGGAATACATGACAGCCGTTGCACTCTTTTGCCATCTCTGCTACTGAACAGGAAATACCACCTGCCCCGTTATCTGTAATACTATGGTACAGCCCGCGGTCTCTGGCTTCCTTTACGATAACATCGGATAACTTTTTCTGGGTAATCGGATCCCCAATCTGGACGGCGGTTACCGGACTGGCAGGGTCGAGGGCTTCTGAGGAAAAAGTGGCACCATGGATACCATCCTTGCCCACCCGACCCCCCGCCACAACAATGAGGTCGCCCGGTTTTGCTTGTTTTTCAAAGAGCTTCCTGCCTTTGTGTGTGAGCGGCATCACGCCGACGGTGCCTGCAAACACAAGGGGTTTACCGGTATACCGGTCATGAAAACAGCACCACCCCTGTGGGGTGGGTATTCCCGAGCAGTTGCCGCCGACGCCCACTCCTCTTACCACACCGTCAAGGATCTGACGTGGAGAAAGGATCGGATTTGTTTTGTTTTTACCGCGGAAGAGAACCGGGTCCGTATCGGGGTCTCCTACGCAATACCCGTAGTAATTGAGACATGGTTTTGCACCGAGACCAAAGCCGATCGTATCCCGGTTCACTCCGACAATCCCGGTCAGTGCTCCGCCAAATGGGTCCAGCGCGGATGGAGAGTTATGGGTCTCTACTTTATGCGTGATGAGGTAATTGTCGTCAAAGATAATCGAGCCGGAGTTGTCGGTGAACACCGTCACACAGATGTCCCTGTCTCCCTTTTCCCTGCGGATTTTATTGGTGGCTTCCTGGATGTAAGTCTTATAGAGCCCTTTCGGGACGTCGTCATCCATCGGTGATGCAAAGATTGTATGTTTGCAATGTTCGCTCCAGGTCTGGGCGAGTGACTCTAGTTCCACGTCTGTTGGGTTCCTTCCCTTTTTAGAAAAATAATCACGAATAGTATGAAGCTGGGGGAGGTCAAGCGCAAGCGGACCTCTTCTTTGTCCGGTTACAGAATCCGGTATCCCTTCTTTTCCCATACGGGCAAGATCCTTGTCATCCAGATTAAGATCAACTGCCTCCGCAGTCTGAAGTTCATGTAAGCGTACAGATGGCACGGTGGGATTCATGCCCTTACTTCCATATTCCTTATACGTTTTGATATGAACGCGGTTTATAAGCGGATTTGCAAGCCTTGCCGCGAGTTTCTGTAAGGAATCCTCTGAAATGGTTCCGCAAACAAAAAAAAGTTGGGAGCTATAGACCGATTCCCCTTCTTTAAACCGGATCGAGTAATAATCCTCTATGGTCTGTTTCGCTGTTGTGCCTACATTATCAGTTACTCCAGGGAGAAATCCTACCTCAATTGCATAGTCAAAATCTGCTTCTGTCGCTGTATCTACGGTATATTCCTGAACGACAGGATTAATCAGTTGTGCGCCAATACGGCAAAGCTCATCAATGGTAAAATCTCTTGAGTTTGTTGCAATAGTATAGACATCGATAAGATGCAGTTTTTCGATGGATATACCTAAAGAACGGATTTTGTCTGTCCTGGATTTAAGTCTGGGATCCTGTTTATAGTGAACTTCTATCCGGTGGATAAAAGAAGTCATGATCAGTAGTTAAACGTATAATTACAAAATATCTGTTATACAGAGCGGTCGCCGGAATCCGGTTTTACATATAAGTAGAGATTGTCTGCTCCACTCACCTTATCCCTCAGAGCTGGTGGGAAAGTCTTTTGGCGGGTGGCACCTTTATACTATACAACTATGACGGACGAATATGAAAATCTCCTCAAACAGGCATACTCCAATATCACCGAAAAAACAGAATCTTCAGAGCGTTTTGTAGTTCCCGAAGCCAAGGCATATGTTGAAGGTAAAACAACAGTCCTTGAAAATTTTTCTGAAATTGCGAGCAAGATCCGCCGCGAACAGGATCACCTGATGAAATTTCTCCTGGGTGAGCTGGGAACATCCGGGAAGATTGATGGGAACCGTGCCATTTTTAATGGTAAATTCGAGATTTCGCTCATTAAAATGATGATTAAGAGTTATGTGGAGGATTACGTTATCTGCTCTGAATGTGGCAAACCGGACACCCGGCTTGTTAAAGATGACCGTGTCATGCAGCTTCGCTGCGATGCCTGTGGAAGTCATCGCCCTGTCAGAAAGAGAAAAGCCCGTACTGAACCTGTTTCCGAGAACCTTGAGGAAGGAACAATCATGGAAGTGGAAATCCAGTCCACATCAAAACGGGGAGATGGCGTGGTGAAGATGGGGCGTTATATCATGTATGTAGCAAATGCAAAGCCCGGGCAGAAGGTTAGAATCAAAATCTCAAGGATTTCGGGATCGATTGTATTTACCGAACGGGCAACGGAAGAATAATCTCCTTTTTTTTTATCAAGGTTCTTTTTAAAAAACGGATCTGTTGGAGCAGTATAATGGAATACTACTCAGGTATTTCAGTAATTTATTGTGCAGAATTTTTTTCAATGGGAAAGATCTTTAGGGGTAATTAAAAAAAATTATAAATGTCATTACAGTGGTGTGCCGCTTTTTAGAAATCAAAAGACTGCTTGGTCGGCCCCCCGGTCTTTGTGATGGTGATCTCGTAGGTGAATGTCTGGACATTATCATACACGGGATCGTAACTCATCCACCGTCCGTCAACAACATAGGTTAATGGATGGACCTCTCCTTTTGTCTTAATCATCTCAACGTATTTGACGCCATCATAACGGTACTCGATATAATTTCCGTAGATGAACTCTTTTGTGGAATCCGTTGCTTTCTCAAGGACAAAAGAGGGGTCTATAAGGCCCCACTGGACTTTCGTTGAATAGGATTCATAGTGAGGAATCAGCTGTGATCCCTGCAACTGCCCGGCCTGTTCTGTATTGAGTGCATAACCCAGGACGGGTTTTTCTGCCTTGATGGTGATCCTGAATGTATCCCCCGGATATATGAATTTAAACCCCATATCCTTGAAATCATAGGTTTTATAGGTTTTTGTCGTGAGGATACCCGTATCATGCAGGATTTCCTTTTCAATGATAGTTTCTGTGGGTTTTGGTGTTACGGTAGTATTGATTGGAACCGTGGTTGCTTCGACAGTAGTCGGGGGAATTGTGTCAACGATTGTAGTCGGTGCGGGTGTCTGTTCAGGTGCAGGAGTGGAAGGTGACGCACATCCTGCAATGAATATAATCACTACCAGGCAGACACCCATCCATATTAATAATTTATTACCGATCATATAACCAAAACCTTTTTATTTGGCATTAATAACTGTTTTCAATCCATCCTGCAGGAAACATTTCCGTTCAGGTAATTTGTAAGGAGAAACGTGATTTTTTGGTAAAATCGTATATTTTTATCTTGGACTCATAAAATGGAGAAAAAATCTGATATGATGAACACCCGTCTAAAAGTAGAGAATGAAAACGGTATCCGTGGTGGGGAAATTAAAAAGTGGGTTACTGCCACGTCTGGAAATTACAGTCATAGATAAATGGAGTAAATAGCGCGTAAAAAAGTATATCCTATCAGGAATTTTTCTAATCAGTTGTTCTTCAGTTCTTTTATGAGCTCATTGCAGTGACCGGAAATGCGCTTGCATGCCTTTTTGATAATGGGCAGAGGATTTTTCTTGCCTTTTGTAGTCACGAGAAGCTCGGGATCTGAAAACTGGAACTCAATAACATACGTTGCTACGTCAACATCCTGGTCGTTTAAAATCTCTTCAACAAGGGCGTTCATGAACGTATGTCCCTCCCCCTTGATGATGAGCCGCACTTTGTCTTTTTCGAGATCGAGTACTTTTACAATCATGCACCTATGTTGGGCACCTGAAAACTATTAAAGTATGGGTAATGCCGGACACCAGAGTTCGTACATGGAAAACACGGACCGTATTTTTTTAAAACACCAATGGTTACCGGAACTCGAATATATCTCCATCCTTCCCAAGATGAGGCAGATCCCACGGGATTAGATGGCTCTGGTGCACACAGCGATACTCTTTTGGAGAGAGAATCCGTGCAAGAGTGCAGGCATCGAGGTAATTCATGTGCTTGTGAATGGTGATATCTGATGGCACAAGTGCATCAAGCAGCAGAAGATCCAGATTGGTGAGAAGATCGAGACTTTTTTGTGGGATATCGATGTTAGTATCTGAGGTAAATCCTACCCGCGAGTCTGCGGTTTCAAACACTATGCCGCAGGTAAATGCCGGGGGATGTTTTACCATGATCAGTGTAATCGTAAGGCCGAATATTTCAAAGGGCTCATAAGGCTGGACCTCTCCTTTATCAAAAGTAAGAAACCGGAAAGTATCAGCACAGTAATTGAGGACCGGTGGAGCAGCAAACACCGGTGGAATTTTCTGAACCCGGTAGAACTCACCAAATCCGATGAAATGATCATAGTGTCCATGAGTCCAGATTACGGCGTCGATATGTGGGGAGCCATGCAGAAGAAGCTGCTGCCGGAGATCCGGTGATGAATCGATAAGGATGTGTCTTCCCTCATTCTCTACAAGAAGTGATGTTCTAAGACGCATCGCACCTGTTTTTATTGCATGGGCACACTGGGGACAGGAACACCCCACTTTCGGCGTTCCAATAGCATCACCGGTTCCCAGAAGAGTGATTTTCATGTTATATCCAGGTCAGGTGCCGGATTGCATCCCGGTGTTTAACCATATGAATGCCCTTTTCGATATCTTCGCGCCCGATAGTCTTTCGATTGGCCATGAGGGAAGAAAGAATCGCCTCCTTGATCATCATCCGCAGATCGGCGCCGGAAAATCCGTCTGTCTGGGAAGCCAGCTGCTGATAATCGAGTGAACATTGGAGTGAAGAAGTTACCTTCATCAGAATATTTTTCCGCATTTCTTCATTCGGGAGTGAGAATTCCACCACTTCGTCGAACCTGCGCCACGCCGCTTCGTCAAGAAGTTGTGGATGATTGGTTGCGCCAATCAGGATTACATTATTTTTTACCAGGTTGATTTTATCGATATTTTTTAAGAGAGAGTTGACTGCACGTTTCATAGCCCCATGATCGTCAGCCACACGGCTCTTGGCAACAAAATCGAATTCATCAATAAAAAGAATAGAAGGTGCAAGCTTTTTAGCTAGTTCAAACATACGGTCGATATTTTTCGAAGTCTCCCCGAGATACTGAGATGTTACCATCGATAACCGAACTTCGAGTACCGGCATGTGCATGGTCCGGGACATGGCAAGTGCAAGTGAGGTCTTACCTGTACCTGGCGGGCCCACAAAGAGGAGTTTCCCCACTTCATGTATCCTATGGCGGAGCAGGAACTCACGATGGTTGACAGCAAGCTGTATTTTATTGATAACCGCAGTCTGGTCAGGTGTGCAGACAAGGTCGTCCATCTGCTGCTCCACTTCTTCAGGAGCAAGGATAATGGTAAGATCAAGTGCACTCCGAAGTTTCTCATCCTCCCCGATCAGTTTTGAAATGCGTGCATCAAGATATGCTTTTGTATCCTCATAAGGTGGATTTCTTGCGCGCACTGTCGCGTAAATGATTCCTGTAGAATCAATATTCTCAAAGTAAAAGGCGAGTGCCGGATTTTTTTCAATGATGGATTTGCCACCTTGCCTGAGAAACCATTGTGCTGCCGGTTCAAGAGCGGTAATGCGAATGCGCTGTCCGAACTCCTCATAAGCAATAAACGGATTTGATGATAGTTTCTGGTGCGCGTCAGTAATAGCCAGTGAGCGTTTGATGAGACCATCACTTATGGAAACCGGCCGTTTTATATCCGCGGATGTGGTGATGGAAAAAATCTCGCGGCAGGCTGGTGTCAGGTCGTTGATATCGAGCTGAGGGCTCTGATTGAATATTTCAGCGGTCAGAACGACTTCCATTATACGCAGGACTTCAGAATCTCCAGACATGGCCGTAACCTTACCTATTCATCTCCGGAATGAATAAGCCTATCTTTAGCGTGTCGTCACGATACAACTCTCTTCGGTCACGATAACTGTATGTTCGTGCTGGGAAACCAGGGATCCCGGAATGTCAGAAAGAACCGGATACACGTGAAGGATATGAGACCTCACGAGTGCCGGGAGAGCGAGGTCCAGTTTTTTATCATCCAGCCATCTTCGGGCAAATGGCAGGCCCTGAAGGTCCTTTACCGCATTCAGGATAGCACGCGCAGTTGGAGTCCGGACGGGCTTTTGTGAAATCTGCGAATAAATTTCCTTACGAGTTTTCTCACCCACATGTCCGCTACCGGTTGTTGCGAATGGTTCAATGGCAAAGACCATCCCCTCTTCGAGTACAACACCCCCATTAATACCGACATTGGGAATGGTGGGAGGACGGTGGAGAATATACTGGTCAAGTCCATGGCCTGTCAGGTTTGTTATCGGGCGGTAGCCCCGGCACTCAATCTCCTTCTGGACTGCTGCCCCAATCTCTCCTGATGAAACCCCGGGGCGAACAGCTTTTATTGCAGCTTCGAGTGCCTGCTCAGAAGCCTGAAGGAGAAGTGAGTTATTTCCAAGATCGACCGTAGTCGCCGTGTCAGCGATATACCCATCGATCTGGACCCCAAGATCCAGTTTTGCCACGTCCCCCCGTGCAAAAACCCGGGCATCTCCTGCTGATGCAGTGTCGTGCGCAGCATCTTCATTTAAGGAAATATTCAGAGGAAATGCGAGTGCTGCCCCCTCATCTATCACCTGAGTCTCGATGGATTCTACAACCTCGAGATAGGATACACCTTCACGGATTTCCCGTGCACCCCGGCTCAAAATTTTTGTGGCCAGGCTCCCGGCATCGCGATATTTCTCAAAAATCTCATCCTTCATACGACCAGTTCCTCAGGAAATACCGTGAAATTATCAAACCCATGTGCAGTGACCACGCCAATATCCTCAAGACGAACACCGCCAATACCGGGATAGTAGAGACCGGGCTCTATCGTGATTACATTGCCAGATACAAGGGCTTTTCCGGAGGGTCCGACGGTGGGCAGCTCGTGGACCTGAAGACCCACGCCATGACCGAGATTGTGCACAAAACCCCGTGTAGTGCTTTCATACCCGTGGTCTTTGAAAAAGTCAACTACGGTCTGGTGAATGTCTGATCCCGTAATTCCGGTTTTTATCCGGGAGATCGCGAGTTGTTTTGCCTGGCGGAGGGCATCATACATCGCAAGGATATCCGGTGAAGGTTCCCCCTTAACTACCGTCCGGGTCATGTCTGCATAATATCCTGATTTCTCATCCACTGGAAAAAGGTCAATAACAATTGGTTCGTCTGCCTTGAGCGGCCCTGTCCCGGTCATATGGGGGATTGCGGTGTCCTCACCGCATGAAACAATGGTATCCACCGCGCTGCACCCATACTGAAGGAGCAGGCTGTGCATGGAGAACTTTACCTGTTCAGCGGTCAGGGGTTTTTTGTCAAGGAGGAGGATTCCTTTTTTTACCGATGCATTTCTGATAAGTGATACTGCAAGCCCCATCGCATTCTGCGTCACTTTCTGCACATTTTTCATTGCCCGGATTTCAGGTTTGCTTTTCTTTGACCGCATACCCATAACCGTTCCCTCATCGACAGATAGTATACAGTATTCACTCAGAGCATTTGCAAGCGCGATCGGGAAATTGGGCGGGACGAGAACTTTTTTCCCGACCAGTCCGGCAATCATTGCTGCTGTCGCGCGATACGGATCCTTTTCTTTTTTTAAAATGTCCGGAAGTCCGGCCTGCGTCCTGGTCATGATTGCAGCGGAAGCCTCGCGTGATGCGCGCCCCGTTTCCATCTGTGACACGACAATTACTCCCTGTTGTCCGGGTTTTTTGAAAAAGACGAAAGGATCGCTTGTTGTAAACTGCGTCAGATACCTCATATCGGCATCACGCGACGATGCATAGGCAACATAGGCATCAGTACCGCTTTTTTTAATCGCGTTTGATAATGGATCCATCTCTCACTCTATATGTAGTTAAACGTCAAGTACTTTTATTTCGGGGTTGATGTACGTGTGATGGATGAGGAGAATAAAAAAAAGTTCAAAATGAAATTTTATTATCTTGCTGTACAGTTGAATGTCATAATTCTCCTTGTTGCACTTTCAGTTATGGTATTTTTTATTGTTCCCGGTCAATACCGGATTCCGCTCATCATCGTTTTGATCACTACAGCACTTGTTCTGTCCTTACATTTCCGGAAAAAATACCATCAGACGAAGGCATGGCTTGAAGAGCATGCAGATAAAGGTAAAACTATATAGTACCGGACTCCTGGAGGGTGAGCATCATGCTGAAAAAAATGAAAGATGAGATTGAACTTATCAGCCGGCATATAGAGGTAGCAAGGGCAGTGGCAGATAACCAGCCGATCGGTATTATGAAACTTGCCGAGCTGCTCAATCTCCCCTCCCACCGGATCCGATATTCTCTGCATATACTGGAACAGTTCGGCTACATCCGTGCATCTTCCGATGGCGCTGTCGCGACTGATCTGACCGGAGAATTATTTGCACATCTCAACGAGGACCTGGATGAGCTTGTACGCCTGCTTGAAATGATGAAGCGCGATTGACGTACCAGTATTCCTGTATCCCTCCACTTATCTCCGACACGATGTCCAACACCTGAAAAAGGAATTCAACATCTATAGTTACTTTTAAAAGCACTCAGTAAGAATCTAATAAGGCGCATTGAGACTGCCTCCCTAACTCAGTTGGTAGAGTGTCGGACTGTTAATCCGAATGTCACAGGTTCGAGCCCTGTGGGGGGCGTTTTTGGGCCCGTAGCTCAGTCCGGTTAGAGCGCCCGGCTCATAACCGGGCGGTCATGCGTTCGAATCGCATCGGGCCCATTCCTTTTCGTTGGTGAATTTTTTATACGGCGGACATTTATCCCCAGGCCCGTTTGAAAAACTTTCTATTCCTGAACAATCATAACCAAGCAGCATGAAATGTCCAGTGTGCGAGATGGACTGCATTACCCCGGCAAAAGACCTTCTTGCTACACTTCCCTCAATTTTTCTTCCTTGTACAGACTGCAGCATCCGGAATCTTGATAAGCGTTCACCGTTGCCGTCACTCGGATATGAACAACCCTGTTCGTGCGGAAAACGATTTATCGATGAAGTATTTGCCCATATGTATGTCATCATGGTTGAAGAGGGGGATCTTAAACGGACAGATCCTCTGATAGCGGTGGGTACTCCCCTTGTGCATCCAGGGTATGCAATGGATCGTCCACCCTTCCTTCCTGAAAAATCACTTGTGTTACTCACTGCACGAGCAACAAAAACGACTGCCGAACGTCTTTTTCTGGAAGTGCCCGAACTACGGGGGGTTGTTAAGAAAGACGATTTTGTCCCGGGCATAACGAGTCCCGACCTACATTCCGTTCCAAAAGTCTATGAACTTCTTGCGGGATGCGATGTACGAGCTGATGTTTATCCGCTCCGGACGGGTCCAATGGTCATGTACAAACAACAGTCACTGATTCATATAGAGTTTCCACGCCCGGGTTACCCGAAGATCCGCGCGGTCGAGCAGCACGTGGGACAACCTCCGGTCAGCTTTTTTGTTGATGCATGTTCCGGTGCAGGTACTCTTGGTCTTGCTGCTGCATGTCTCGGTGTACCCCGTGTTATCCTGAATGATGCCTGGTATGCATCAGCATTCTGGTCGGCATTCAACCTTGAAATAAACAGGTCATATCTCAAAATAAACCGGGTGAAGATCTTTGAACAGTTACATGATCTGCAGAAACATCCGGTTGTAGCAGACCCGATAAAGATAGCAGAAACTACCGGTGAGCAGATAATCGAGGTTTACCAGGGAGATTTCCATAAATTATATACTGTATTATCCCCGGGGAGCAATCCGGTGACTGCGCTTGATATTTTCGATAAAAATGATAAGGCCGCCATCCAGGAATTCAGGGACAAATGGCTGAACAGAGTTGGTGGGGAGGTTTTTGTTCCCTGAGGTTTATCACGGGTGTAAAGGAAACCCTAAAAACGAGATTTTGTTAACGGGTAAAAAGCCTTTATTGACCAGTGCACTAAAGTATATGGGGACTAGCCCGGGTGGTTCGGCGTCACCTGTAACCTGAAACCGTCGGTACGCGGGGGGCGAAGTTTGAAGAAGGCTGCAACGGCCTGCGGGAGCCTGTGCGTTCTGACTGTGAAACCTCGTCCCATGAGGTCGATGGACAGGTATCAATATTCCGGAGGGAATAGCGACCTGCTGTTGCGGGGACCGGTTCAGGCCCGGAAGGGAGCAGACTTACCGTAGACATACGGCGCCCATGGGGTAACGGGGCGGAGGATGGATACTTTGGCAAACGTAGTAACGTACAGTCGACCGATAACACGTCCCCACTTTTACGATTATTATGTCTAAAGTGACTATCATTGGTGCAACCGGGAATGTGGGGATGTTCGCCTCATATGCGATATCAGCAGAATCCTCATGTGCGGGAAATCCTTCTCTATGGGCGGGAAGGACGCGAAAAACTTCTCCGTGGTATTACTCATGACTTTGCTGACTCTTTTGCTGCCCGCGGCATAAATATCAAGATCAACTGGACAACAAACTTAAAAGACGCTGCCGGATCCGATGTTGTTGTAATTACCTCAGGTATTCCACGCACTCCGGAACAGGATCGTCTTGATCTCGCAGCTGGGAAATGCAAAGGTTATTGCACCTCTTGCACAGACTATCGGAGTCATTGCACCTGACACCAAGATTCTCGTAGTAACCAATCCCGTTGATGTAATGACCTGTGTTGCCCTGAAATATTCTGGCTTTAAGCCCGGCCAGGTATTCGGCCTTGGAACGCACCTTGATTCGATGCGCTTAAAATCTCTTATTGCTGCCTATTTTAAAGTCCATGTGAGCGAAGTTCACACTCGGATTATCGGTGAGCATGGAGACAGCATGGTTCCGTTATGGTCAGCTACTACAATAGGTGGTATCAAGATATCCAACCTGCCCGCATTTGCTCATCTCCCCGTAAATGAAATCATTGAATCGGTAAAATGCAGTGGGAATATGATCATTAAAGACAAGGGGTCTACTGTGTACGGGCCAGGAGACGCAATTGCCACATTGGTTAAGACCGTGCTCGGTGATGAAAACCGGATTCTGACCGTTTCGGCCTATATAAAAAGCGAAATCCATGGTATCGGTGAAGGCGATGTCTGCATTGGTGTCCCAGCCCGGCTGAATCGAAATGGGGTATTCCCGATCACTATCAAGATCGATGAATCAGAAGTCGTAGCATTCCGGGAATCGGTTGAGAAAATCCGGACAATAACCAGAATGGTTCTCGAAAAGCTTGAGCTTCAGGAAAAAGAGATGATGTAACCTTTCGTCAGGTTAATGTTACTTCAATAATTTCTGCCCGTTCAACACCCGCAACTTCATTCAGGGACTTCTCGATTGCATCGGTTTCGCCACCGGCGTCGTTAATGACAGCTACAAGTTTCAGAGCTTTTAAGCCAAAGCCGATCGGCTCTTCTCTGATTTCCTGAATGCCAGGAAGCTTTTGTTTTAACGCTTTTTTCAATTGTTCGAGGTTTACTTCAGGTGAATCGGGCATAACCCTGGCAATAACTGCTACGCTACCCATGTATTACGGTCCCCCGAATCCACATTTTGGGCAGGTATAGGGAATGCTTTGTTCCCGGCACCGGTAACACCGTTTGATCTCAACACCACATGACGGGCATCCGAATTCTGTCGCGCCCTCTACTGCAAGCGGGGCATTGCAGGATGTACATTTTTTATCTGACATTATTGTGCTCCTCCAAGGATTCCTATAGTATCTCTCTTAGAACGTTTTAAAAGATTGTACCGATCACCGTACGGGGGACTACCTCCCCAATGAGATATTTTCTCACCCGATCCGGCTGGGAACCATTGATAATGGTTGTTTTTATCCCGTTTTTTACCACAAACGGAATAAATAGCGGATCGATAACATCCGAATCCACCGGTTCGGTTACCTGCTGCTGGAGGATTCCGTTGATAAAAATTCCATCAACAGATTTGAGAAGAAGGAGGTCGAGATGCAGGATATGTGCCGCCCATGCAGCGATACTATCAGAAGTCACGTCCCACGTGTGGGGCAGGACATCGTGTTCTATGAAGTACCGGTAAGGAAGAAAAACTGTTGTTGCCCGTGGGATCACCATTTCTGTTATTGTCGGAAAGCCATGCGATGCGATAAACCAGCCAAACTGTTCCATTGCTGCTATAGCCATCCAGTGCGCCGAATCGTTATCGGTATTGCACTGTCGGACAATATCAGCAAAAGGTCCGCCACCAGGGATAAGTAATAATGGACGTTTTGACTCTTTGAGGACCGGTGCGATGAAGGGAATCTGGTAAAAGAGGCTCCCCCCGACTTTTACTATAAGCGGCAGGACTGACTTATTTTCATGCGGTTTTATTACCGGTATCATATCTCGCAGAAAATGTATACCGCCAGATTATAAAAGGAGCATGACGAATTTGACTGTTCATGCATCGTCTGCTTGTGCTTATCATTTTTTTATCGTGCGCGATGCATGCTGAAGCAGCTGTTCAGATCACTGAGTTCTGTCCTGATCCTTACCAGTATGATGATGCGGATGAATATCTTGTACTCTTCTGGTACCGGCTCCCTGGACTTCATCACGATTTCTGATGGAAAGGAGGGATTTCGTTTCCCCCCGGAACTCTGATGAATGGAGTACTTACTGTTGCCCGCAGCGGTACCGCATTTGAACAAAGCCATGGGATATTTCCGGATTTTGAATGGCTTGATTATTCTGAAGAGGTTCCGAATGTCATCAATGGCAAACCGCTCCGTATGGCGAATCAAAAAGATGTACTCCTGCTGTACGAGAACGGGATACTTATTCAGAATGTTGCATGGCCGGATGATGTGAAACCTCGCGAAGGGCAGATACATTATATCGAACAGGGAGTATGGGATCCCCGCCCTCTCATGATCGGGCAGTCACGCTTCTCTCCGGCAGAATTCCGGAATATTTCGGTAACAACATTTGTTTCCCCGGATAGTTCCGGTGATATGTTTTCTTACGCGGTGAACCAGGCTTCTGGTGAGGTGCTCCTGAATGTGTATGAATTTTCAAGTCCGCATATGGCCGATACCCTGATTTCCGCACGGCAGAGGGGTGTTGATGTCAGGATTGTTCTTGAAGGAGGGCCGGTAGGGGGTATTACTCCGGAAGAAAAAGAAGTGATCCGGAAAATGACTGATCAGGGAATTCCTGTATTAATAATGGAGTCACGCCCCGGCACTCCTGCACCTTATCGCTATGATCATGCAAAATACCTTGTAATCGACCGGCGGGCAGTTTTCCTTACCAGTGAAAATTTCAAATATAGTGGTTTCCCTCCTGCAGGTATGACTGGAAATCGAGGTTGGGGAGTATATCTCGAAGATCCCGCACTTGCTGAGTACTTCTCAATGGTTTATGTGACTGATTCTCACGGGAGGTCAGTTACTGCATATAATGGATCGGCAGGAAAGCCCGAATCTCTACCCCTTGGAAAACATACGGTGGAGTTTCCGCCAGGTTTTTTTACAGGTGCGACGGTTTTTCCAGTTATCGCGCCGGATACCAGCAGCCAAATCATCGGGATGATGAATTCTGCAGATAAAAGCATCGAGATCGAGCAGGCATATATCACAAATGATACTTCTTCCCGTCTTAATCCATATCTTTCAGCGGCAATAAATGCGTCCCGGCGTGGTGTTCATGTCAGAATACTCCTGGATTCTTACTGGTACAATATCGAAGATGAAAAAGACAATGACGAGATGGTTGACATAATCAATCGGATAGGCAAATCTGAAAACATACCTCTTGAGGCCAGGTGTGCAGATCTCGCACTGATCGATGTTGATAAAATTCATAATAAAGGAGTGATCATCGACAATCAGCGTGTGCTCGTTAGCAGCATCAACTGGAACAGCGTTTCACCCAACTTCAACCGGGAAGCAGGTGTAATTATTGATCATCCCGGCGTTGCCCGTTACTTCCTTGAGGTATTTGAAGACGACTGGAACCCGAAAGTAAAATCATCTGAAATTAAGACAGATTTCCTGAAAATTGCTGTAGTTGTAATCGTACTGGTTCTTCTCGTACTCCTGTATTATCGCCGTCAGGAAGCTTAGTACGGAATCCTGAATGAACGATTGATGAATAAAGATATCAGGATCGCAAAAAAGGCATTCAATGTTCAGAACTTTTTAAGTGCACATTGGCATATGTCACATAAATTGATATCACTTTCACCGGTAACTACCGCAAGTGCCCAGCGATCTATCAGGGAATCAAGCTCCGTTGAAATCTTCCCTTCACTCACGCCTCTTTTTTTACTCATATACTGGGATACTGCAGCTCTTGTCACTCCAAGACGCTTCGCTGCATCACTCTGACTAAGCCCCTGTTTTTGTACAAGGCGGGAAACCATCTCGGCTCTCATGGGCGGCAGAAGGTTCCGGACCATGGTATCACAATGCATCATCGTGCATGTGTGTTTCGTCATACACACACGGTCTGCGGCTTATTGGTTTGTTCAGTTCTGTTCTGGTATATAATCTGACGGGCATCGCGGAAGTTAAACTTCTCAATGATAAGATGCCGTTCTTTAAGTTTTTTTAATGCGTAACGAACGGTTCTTGGCGCAAGGTGGGTTTTTTCCACGAGATCCTTATGCGTCATCGCACCACCTGAATCCAGAATTTCCATCACCGTTTTTGATGAGGGGGGTAATGTTGTCGGATACATGGTATTATGTTAACACTGTTAACATATGAAACTATCGGTAATTTAAACAAATCCCCTCAATACTCTCGTATGTTTGGGCGTCAGGAACGCGTGGCAATTTTGCTTTTACTGGGCGTTGCCTTATGTGTGATTGCTGCGCACCTGATTCTTTCGACACTTGGAAAACAACCATTTGCACGACCATTTTCAAATAATTCTGCGGATGGCGAACTTGTATTCGTTACTGGCACCATTGATCAGATAACCATAACGAAAAATGGCGGGCACGTTAATTTGTATATTGACAATATTACAATTTTTATCCCGGCTCAGATAGCACAGGAACTGACGTTCCGGAAAGGTAATTCAATATCTGCCTACGGTGTTGTTCAGACATATCGCGGTAAAAAGGAAATTGTGATAAATTCTGGAAAAGACATCAATATTATCCCATAACTTTCAGTAATGCCGCCCGGATAAACCTAAAAACAAAACGGTACAGTTGGTTTATAATTCCTGCAGTATCCCAAAATTTTTTTGAATTTACTGCGCTTATTTTTGGACCGAAGATTCCACTTTTTCTTTCTCTTTTTTATTTTTTATTGAATCAAGTGCCGTTTGTGCTGCTTCCCGCACTTCTGCAGCCTCATCAGAAAGTGCCTCTGTCAGTGCTGTAGTTGCCCGATCATCACCAATAATACCAAGTGCCCATGCAGCAGTTTTCCGGACCGTTTTCTTTTTATCTTTTAGAAGCGGGAGAAGCGGGTCGACAGCACGGGAATTCTGCAGTTTTCCCAGGCCCCATGCAGCTCCAATACGGAGCCATTTATCCTCAGATTTCAATGCTTCAACCAAAGGTTCAACAGCACGAAGATCCCCCAGTTTTCCCAAGGATTTTGCCGCGAGCCACTGAACATCAACATACGGATCTTTGAGTGCATTAATGAGTGGTTCAACCGCTGTTTCATCCCCTTCATTTCCCAGGGCCTCAGCTGCCTTCCAGCGATAGTCGAGATTAGAATCCTTAAGGAGCGAAATAAAACCTTTTATTCGCAGTTTTCTATGTTCTTCAACTGCTGTTGATTCGAGTGGGATCGCACTGTGGGAAGATTCAGCATTGCCTGCTTCTGTTTCTGGGTTGCCCATGCCTGTTCCTCAATAGCCTCCCATACGTGGTATTGGACTATTAAGTTTTTTACAGGAAGTATTCACGTGAAATTAAGGGCAAACCGGTACTTCCACGATTCCGAACAAAATTTATTCAATTAAATGGACTTGTGAGAAATCACTTGGTTTTGTTGGGAATTGTTTCAAGATTGACTGACAAATTTCTTACTGAATGGGTAAGTATTCCCAGACTTATCACGTTAACATCGAGTGCGGCGTACCGTGGCAGAGACCCTTCATCAATGCCTCCGGAAAGTTCAATAATAATATGATCCCTCAGACCCTCGCGTTTCAGAACATTTATTGTATGAACTATCTGTTCCGGGTTCATATTGTCAAGCATAATGATATCTGCACCGGCTCTGGTAGCGGTTAGGGCGTCATCGGAAGTTTCCACTTCCACTTCAACCTTCTTATAGGCAGAGACCTTTTTAGCCGTGCGGATTGCGGCGACAAGGGGAACCAGCGCCAGATGGTTATCTTTGATAAGTATACCATCACTCAGGTTCATACGGTGGGGATCACCACCCCCAATCTTTACTGCCTTTTTATCAAGCTCCTGAAATCCAGGACACGTCTTCCGTGTTGCCGCCACCCTGCACGAGGGATTGACTGCCGAAACAATATCTACCATCTTTTTTGTATGTGTCGCAATGCCGCTCATTCTTCCTATGATATTAAGGGTAGTTCGTTCGACAAGCAGAATTTTTTTGGCATTCCCGTTGAGTTCCAGAAGGGAATCGCCCTGTCTGACAAGGCCCCCGTCTTTTACAAGAGGCTTTACCGTAATTCCAAAATGGGAAAATAGCAGCGATGCTTCTTCCAATCCTGCGATAACTCCGGGCTGTTCTGCCCGTATGATTGCATTGCAGGTGATATCCGGAATAACTGCAGCAGATGTTACATCCCCAAATGGGGCATCCTCCTCAATGAAACGCAGTAAATAACCAATTAAAACCATTTTCAGGTGCTCCAATAATTTTTAATCACGTTCCTATGATTATCGGATCACTCAGGTTATTCAGGAGCGATAGAATTGAGAGGGCCGCAAGATAGCTTGTAGCGGGATTGTCAGGACTGGGAACATTGGTCACTTTTATATACGTTTCTCCAAAACTCCCCTCAATAAATATCTCGTGAACATTGCGATCGACTGAAGGGTCAACCCAAAGCTCAACATCCGTATCATGTCCGGCTGCCAGACTCATGGCGACGGATACATTGACATTTTTCGGGAATGCTTTAATGCACTCATTGGCTTTCCCGGAAAATATCAGTCTCCGCGTGTCCTCGGAAATTCCCAGGGATGCGGGGCTTTTAGTGGTTCTTAAAAGTAACGTTTTTATCTCTGAGATCCTTCCAACCTTGAGATTATCAAGCCCAAATATCGCCCCGCTGGGGATGTGAATTTTCTGTCCGGACTTTTGGGCCAGTTCCCGTATCTCTTCCTGGAACGTCACATCGGAAAGAGCACCAACGCTCATGATCACCAGATCTTTATGATGCGACAGTACCAATCCGGCATAGATTTTTGCGGCACTCACCGATGCCGCTTCCACAACTATATCGATATCGGCAGTGATAAAGGACTCAAAATCTTCATATGCACGTGCACCGGAAATTTTTGCGATCTCTTTTGCCCGCTCAAAGACCCGGTCATACACCGCTGAGATTTCGAAACTGCCACCATGCTGTGCAATGATATGTCCAATATTACCACAGCCAAGCAGTCCGATTCTCATCATGATAAACAGATTATGGGTGCCATTGGTTAATTGTTGTGCTCACGGGATTCAATGCGAAGGATGTATTCCTGTAAATCAATAAGAACCAGATGTTTGCAATTAAATTTACTGTTTCATCGTTTCTATGTTCTACACTATTTATTGAAGTGCGTTCAATTGATCCTCTGGAGCTGAAATTGTGGCGGGGACTCCTGAAACCAGCTACGGGATTATTGTTGATATTACTATTTTGGAAAAATTTTACGACCAGAGGGTCTATATCGAAACGTATGGGTGCCGGTATAATTTCGGTGACACAGCCAAACTGGTCGAGATCCTTAAAAACAAAAACTGTATGATTGTTAATTCAGCAGAAGAAGCTGATATTGTCATCATCAATACCTGCACTGTTGTCGGGCCAACCGAGAGGCGGATGCTCAGGAGGCTTTCATTATTCCGGGAGTATGATCTCTATGTGACGGGATGCATGCCGGCAGTACAGCGCGAGGCAATTTTTGCTGTATGTACACCCACGATACTCCCTTCAGAAGTTATTCATGAAGCTTACAGGAGTATCAGCACTGTCGCTGGTGGGGGAGTGGCAGTTGTGCAGGTTGCCCGGGGATGTGTGGGAAAGTGTACATATTGTCTTACCCGGATAGCACGTGGGCCTCTGAAAAGTTTTTCTGAGAGTGAGATTCGTGCTGAGATATTCGCACATTCAAAAGCCGGCACACCCGAAATCCAGATTACCGCACAAGATATCAGTTGCTGGGGGAGGGATATTGGAAAAACACTCCCTGCTCTTTTACGTACCCTCGATGATGTGCCCGGGCGTTTTATGATCCGGGTAGGAATGATGAATCCTGCTTCAGTCAAAGGAATCATTGATGATCTGGTGGATGCTTTTGCAGGTGACCGTATCTTCAAATTCATTCATCTCCCTGTTCAGTCCGGATCAGATGCTGTTCTTGAACGGATGGGGAGAGAATACACAGTCGCTGATTTTGAAGAAATTGTTGCAATTTTTAAGAAACGGTATCCGGAAATTACTCTGGTTACTGATATGATTGTCGGATTTCCCGGAGAAACGCACGAAGACTTTTCAGAATCGCTTGACCTGATAAACAGGGTACGCCCGAATAAAGTAAATATCACCCGCTATTCCCCGCGTCCGTTTACCCCGGTCTCTTCAGAGAAAGACTTCCCTGACCGGGTTAAGAAAGATCGCTCACGTATGATGAATTCCCAGGCTGAACAGGTATATGTCTCTCTCAATGAAGGATATCTGGAAAAACAGGTACGCTTTATTGTAACAGAAACCATAAAAAAAGGGTCGGTAATGGCCAGATCACCTAATTATCTTGGAATTGTGATCAATGAGCACCTTCCTGTTGGTTATGAGGGTCAGGCTATCCTGAAAAAAGATCGGAAGTATTTTTTTATCGGGCAACGCGTCATCTGAAAACCGAATTTCTGTTTCTTCATACCCGATTTTCAATCAGAATGAAAAAATTAAATGTTTTATTGAGTGACTCTCACAGTTTTAAATAAAAATTCCGAAAATATTTTCCCCAATTTCATCTCTTTGGTGCTGATTGCGAGAGATCTGAGAAAAAACTTAGGAAACGAGCGGTTTTATAGACACAGTATCAACACTTGTTATCCGTCCGGAAAGGTCCGGGCTATGGTGAGAATAATGGATGAAATTGAAGCAGGATTAAAAAAAATCGAGAAGAAGATTAAAGATCTTGACCAGCTGCAGGCTAAAGGAGATTCACTTTCACAAGAGATTAGAAATCATGATGCAAAACTCCTTGAGAGGATGGCCAAATCCGCGGTGCCGGTTGTTAAGATTGTCGGCCTGAATATGCTGAAGAAGGGTAAAACGGATACCAAAGGAGAAATCTACGATCCCGCCTATTTCCCGGGAAAAATGATCATTTTAGGCAAGGCTGTAACACCGACTGCATTCCGTCCGGATAATCCCCAAATGCCGGTAACTGATCAGTTCTGCGTAATGTCTGAAGAAGGAAAATTTTACGAACTTATGTATAGCTTTGATGGATTCCTTACTGATTCATACCTTAATCCTATCGATGCAAAGACCGCAATTGAGCACTATGGATATGATATTATGTTTATGCTGTACCGTGCGATTCACGATTATCTGAAAGGAGAAGAAGCCCTGATTGAAGCACTTGAAAAAGTGATAGGATATATTTTTGCACGCACACCATGACTTGTATATCAATGTCTTAATTTTTTTAGTATAAACTGGAATACGAATGTGGATAATTCCCCGGGCAAAGTGGAATTAATACAATACTATTTTCAAACCTGCTTTCTATCCATTTATCCTGAACAAAAGAAGTGACCCGAATATCATTATTGAGTTGTTTCGGTAATGGGAGTGATTAAATGATTTCACCATATGTATGATCCAGGAAAAAAATAAAAAATGTGCTGAATGGGCCCGATGTGATTCGAACACATGACCTCCCGGTTATCAGCCGGGCGCACCACCGGGCTATGCTACGGGCCCAATTGTTTGCCTGAAATTTACCTTATTTACTACTCCATCAGAGTTTTTATAAGTTGTGAATCGCAGAGTGAGATGGCAGAACATTCAGATAGGGATATGTGTAAAAAAGCCCCGGTATATGTAAGGATCTGTAATCATGGGACGAAAGTATATCCTTGGGAATGAAGCAATCGCCAGCGCATGTGTTGAGGCGGGGGTTAATTTTGTAAGTGGATACCCCGGTACTCCATCATCTGAAGTGATTGATACGCTGCGTGCACAACCGAATCCATCATACTATGCAGAGTGGTCGGTCAATGAAAAGGTAGCATTAGAGAATGCTCTCGCCGCTTCCTGGTGTGGTCTCCGTGCACTTTGCACAATGAAACATGTGGGACTCAATGTTGCTGCGGATCCATTTATGACGAGTGCTTATACCGGTGTCACCGGGGGTCTCGTAATCATGAGTGCGGACGATCCATTCGCCCACAGTTCGCAGAATGAACAGGACTCGCGTTGCTATTCACATTTTGCCCGGGTACCTTGTCTCGATCCTGCAACCATTCAGGAAGCACACGATATGATTCGCGAGGCGTTCGAAATTTCCGAGGAGTTCGGGCTGCCGGTTATCTTTCGTCCTACGACACGTATCTGCCACTCCAAAGGTGATGTAGACCTTGGTGAAGCAGTAGCAGGTTTGCGGAAAGGAGAGTTCCATAAAGATCCAAAGCATTATGTCGTGATCCCCGCGCATACCCGCGTCCTGCATAAAATGCTAAACGAGAAACAATCATCAATCCGAAAGAGGCTGGTTGATCGTGGACTCAACCACTACGAAATACGGGGAAAGATCGCAATAATTGCAAGTGGGATCGGTGCGTCCTATGTTCAGGAAATATTACCCGAAGGCGTCTCGTTCATGAAAATCGGTGCATATCCGATCGATGAGGAATGGCTGGGTGATTTTGTCCGAAAGCATGAAAGAGTGCTGGTAATTGAGGAACTCGCTCCGGAAGTGGAAGAGATTGTACGGCAGGTCGCCGGCATTATTCCGGTATTTGGGAAAAAGAACGGGTACGCACCGTACGAAGGGGAGTTCTCCCCCCAGTTAGTCGCGGGTATACTTGAGAGGGCAGGATTTATGCAAAAAAATCCGTTCCCTCCGGTTGATCCTCTTCAAAGCCTTCCGTTCCGTCCGCCAATCCTTTGTGCCGGCTGCCTGCACCGCGCTGCTTTCTATACCATAAAAAAAGTGTTTAAAGATGCGATATACCCAAGTGATATCGGGTGTTATACGCTCGGACTCCAGCTGGGTGTAGTTGACACCACCATCTGTATGGGTGCATCAATCACCGTGGCGAGCGGATTTTCGCATGCGGGCGATCCGCGTGACATTGTCTGTACAATTGGTGACTCTACGTTTTTGCATACGGGTATCCAGGGATTAATAAATGCAGTCTACAATGGGGCAAATATAACGGTGGTAATTCTTGATAACCGGATTACAGCCATGACCGGACACCAACCGAATCCGCTGACAGGTGTGACCGCCTGCGGTGTGGAAAGTCCTCCGGTATCCCTCGATGCATTATGCCGTGCCTGCGGTGTGGATTTTGTTGAGAATGTTGACCCGTACGATATTACCGGCATGGTCACTGTCCTGCAGGAGGCAAAGAAACGCAAAGGCGTGAAGGTTATTATCGCAAAACAGATGTGTGTAATCTTAGCGCGGCGATCTGGAGTGAAACGCTGGAAATATGTGGTTAATCCTGATTTATGCACGGGATGTGGAACCTGTGTCCGGTTTGGCTGCCCGGCTATTGAGTTTGTAAATGAAAAAGCCCGGATTAATGATCAATGCAGCGGGTGCGCAGTGTGTGCCCAGATCTGCCCGGTCGGGGCAATAGCCCGGGAGGGGAAGAAATGAGCGGAAGTTTTGATATCCTGATTGTAGGAATAGGTGGTCAGGGAACAATTCTTGCCTCCAATATCCTTGGTCAGGCATGCCTGATGGAAGGAAAACATGTGATGGGGGCAGAAACGCACGGCATGGCACAACGTGGCGGTTCTGTGGAGAGCCATATCCGGATCAACGGGGTGTTAGGTCCGTTAATCCCCCCCGGGCAGTCAGATCTCCTGATATCGTTTGATCTTCTTGAAGCACTCCGCTATTCCCACTATTTAAAAAAAGGTGGAAAAATGATAGTGAACCGTCACCTTGTTCTCCCGACCTCCGTATTTACGCAAAATCTTCCTGCCCCCACCCAGGATGAGATTATTGCTGGTTTAAAAAAGTATACCCTCTGCCTGCTCGATGCAGATAAAATCGCAGAGGAAGCGGGAAGCCCCCTTTCACAAAATGTGGTGATGCTGGGTGCAGCATCTCATTCAGTCCCGCTTAAACCTGAATCGCTTCTTGCGGCCGTCAGGAATCTTGTTCCTAAAAAGACAATCGAAATCAATGTAAAAGCCTTTGAGATGGGCAGGGAATTTGGCGGGACGTGCTGATGAATAAGCAGCTGGGTGCTTTCAATCCTGATACTATTTATCATGGCAATGCACTCGAGCTTATGCCGATGATTCCTGATGGAGTAATTGATCTCATCGTCACCGACCCTCCCTTTGCCATTGATTTCAAAGCTCAACGGGAGAATTACAACCGAACCGGTTCCAATGTTCTGGAAGGGTATAAGGAGATCCCGCAGGAAGAATACCACGAATTCACTCAAAGATGGATAGCAGAAGCTGCACGGGTGCTTTCTCCAAACGGCAGTATGTATGTATTTTCTGGCTGGAACCGACTCAGGGATATTCTTGAAGGGCTTGATGCTGCGGGACTCACTACCATCAACCATCTTATCTGGAAATACCAATTTGGTGTCTTCACGAAGAAAAAATATGTTACCAGTCATTATCACATCCTGTTTGTGGTAAAAGATCCAAAACGGTACACCTTCAATAAAATTGATCATTACCCCGAAGACGTGTGGGTGATCAATCGCGAGTACTGGAAAGGAAAAATGAAGACCCCCACAAAACTCCCTTTGGAAATTGTAAAAAAGATACTTCTGTATTCGAGTAACCCCGGCGATCTTGTCTTTGATCCGTTCCTGGGTTCGGGAACGGTTGCAATCGTTTCACAGATGGAAAGCCGACATTTTCTCGGATTTGAAATTGTTTTTGATTATTTGTCCTTTGCAAATGAATATCTCGGCGCGGATAGAAAAAAGCGTGTTAAAAAAATAGTTTAAAAGTATCCGACGCTGAGGGGGGAATTGAACCCCCGAGGCACTTTCGCACCACAGGCTTTCCAGGCCTGCGCCCTACCGCTAGACTACCTCAGCAAAAAGTGTATCCTATTTGTTAGACGGGTATTTTTTTAATGGTATCTTTTTTTTTCGAACGTTTGTCCGGTTTTTTATCTGGTTTCTTATCTTTTTCTGATTTGGTCCAACCACGGGGGTAAGTATCTGGTGGTAGAAAAACGGTGGTCGGTTTGATAACAAGGCCCGTATCTCCAGGTTTGAACGAGCTGGACGCGACAAGCGCCTTTCCCAGACAGATGAACTCCTTTTTCTGTGATAAAACAGCAACGGTCTGGTCCTTTTTAAATTCATCACACCCGATCACGCCAACTCCGGCAAGCCCCGCGCCATGACAGATGGCATCAATAGCTGTATCCCTGACAGTAACTGCAGGGAGTTCAGGTACTGCTGCATCCACTGAGAGAATCATGGATACGAGCCCGGTGCGATTTCCTTCCTTTGCCGCACTACAGGCATCCTGTATATCGTGAAGTGAATGCATCTCCTTTTCACTGAATGCACCCGACCGCGTGCGGCGTAACTCCACCATGTGAGCACCTACCCCCAGTGCCAGCCCCATATGGTGGCAGAGCGAGCGGATGTATGTACCGGCATCACATTGGACCCGGAACAGGACGAGGCGCCCTTCACTATCAAGAATCTCGAGTTTCTGGATGGTACGGATTCGGAGGACGCGCTTGACCGCACTCTTCCGTGGAGGGCGTTGGTAAAGTCTTCCCGTGAACTCAACACCGATCTGTTCGATTCGGGTTTTATCAACATCGCCGTGCAACCGCATCAGGCAGATATATTCCTTATCGTGCTGGAGGAGGAGCGGGGCGAGGCGCACCGCGTTACCGAGCATGACGAGAAGCACACCGGAAACCTGTGGGTCGAGCGTTCCTGCATGCCCCACCTGGCAACCGAGCATCTTTCCAACCCAGGAAGCCACCTGATGACTTGACGGGCCTCTTGGCTTATCGATAACGATTATACCTGCGTGGTTCCACAAATGGATGGCCTCATCTTTATCAGCATCTCCGGTCATCCTATTCACTTTCCTGTCTGGTGAGATATTCGTTGAGTGCCCGCATCGTTCCTTCAAGTGAACCGTCTCCGACCACCTCCGGGTTCGTCCCGGCTGCCTGCATTGTAGCGGCTGTGATGTCACCTATTGCAATCACAATAATATTCGGATGCTTCGTCCATATTGCCTTTGAAAATGACATGGCGCTTGTGAAAAAGATGGCATCTGCACCTTCAAGATTCAAGGACTCCCCTGTAGGTTCAAGCCCGTAACACCGGAATTCGTGGGGGATGCCCCCCGCCGCAGTAATTGCATCCATAAGAGTAGGATTCGGCACATCAGCCCGCGGGATGCCAATATGTTTCCCTCTGATCCAGTCTCCCAGATAGGGTACAAAATCTCTTGAATAGAAACTTGTCAGAGTTTCACAATCGATTGTATAGTGCTGAAGTTCTTTTGCTGTCTGCGGTCCGATTGCAATTATCCGGGGGAACCTGTGAAGTAGCGGGGCGATTATCTTAGCCGGGAGGGCGCTGGTAAAGAAAATACAGTCAAATTCACCACGATCCACTGCTTCGATAAATGCCGTAATCGCGCGTGGTCTGATTTCTGATCGTAGAGGATGGACACTGTAGCAGATATGACCAAACCGTGTGCAGCGTGCGGCGTCATTTTTTTCCTTTCCCACAAGCCGGGTTACTGCGATTTTCATTACGGATTCATCACCTCTTAATGATATGATGGTATGCATTTCGGTTAATTTATGTCCATTCTCCTACATCTCTTGTGAATGATAGAGATCCTGCTCGGTACTCTTCTCGGTGTAATGCTTGGTACCATAAGCGGGATTATACCGGGTGTCCATGCAAACACCCTTGCCGGAGTGCTCTTAAGTTTACAGGTAACCCTCCTGTCGTTTTTTGGCCCTCTCGCTCTTGCCGGCGCGATGTTTGCTGCCCTCATCACGCATACTTTTGTGGACTCCATTCCCAGCACATTCCTTGGCATACCGGATGCTGATACTTCACTTGCTGTGCTTCCGGCCCATGCTCTCTGTCTCGAGGGAAATGGTGAGGAAGCTGTGAGGATTGCAGCACTTGGCAGTGCCTGTGCAATGGTCATAGCAGTACCGCTTTCCATAATTTGTTTTTTCCTCCTTCCCGCGCTCCAGCCATACTTTGACTGGTGGATTGGAATTCTGTTGATTGCAACGATGGGATATATGATAATAACCAGTGAGTGTCCCGGCTGGGCACTTTTATTATTTTGTATATCCGGCATTCTTGGGATTTTCTCACTCCACTACGCCTTCCTCAGCTGGCACACTCTTGCAGGAAGCAGTGCGACCCTTATGCCACTTCTTACAGGCCTTTTTGGGATTTCTGTTCTTCTTACTGCATCGCAGGGGACAATGCCCGAACAACATTTCCGGGGCATCCGGATGGAAGACAGGACCATAGTGAAATATTCCGCACTCGGCACAGCTGCCGGTGTAGCTGTAGGATGGCTTCCGGGACTCTCCACAGCATCCGCAAACAGTGTGCTGGCTTCGCTTATCGGATATGAAAAGAACCGCCGGACATATATTCTCGCAACAAGTGCTGCAAACACATCAAACGCGTTCATAGGACTTGCTGCTCTGTTCGCACTGTCCCGGATGCGCAACGGTGTAATGGTTGCCCTCTCCGAACTTCCGTTACCAACCATGAGTGAACTGACGGTGGTTGGTGTTCTTGCTGCCTGCGCTGCTTATGGCATTACGGTATCATTGTCCCGCTCTGTAAGCAGGATTAATGGGATTGACGGAAGACTGCTGAATAATGCGGTTATTACGTTTATTGTAATCCTTTGTATTTTCCTCACTGGTCCGTTTGGACTGGTAATTCTTATCCTTGCAACGGCGCTTGGACTTGTGCCGAATCTTGTAAATCTTCCAAGAATTTTCTGCATGGGCGCGATCATAGTACCGGTAATTCTCTACTCTTTTGGTATTGCCTAGGTATGATCAGATAAATAGTTCTTCATCATCCAGCCCTATGCGATCTATGGTTTTATACGGACACAAACCCTAAATTTCCCTGAATGCAGTCCTACTGGTTCGGCGATGTGGGTGACGGACGTTGCAAAATGTTTATCGGAGATTCAAATGCCATAATCGATCGCGTTCGATCGATATCCACCAGTATGGACTCCTTTGTACCGCTCCAATGGGAGCAGGCAGTACTCTGTGGTGCAAGTCGTGATCGTACAGATTATCTCGCAAAATTACAGGCAGTCTGCATTGCCGCTGCCGAATTTTCAATACGGGAGCAGTACTCAAGAAAAGATGCAGAACTGCTCCAGATGGTAAGAACCCTTGATGAGATCGATACCGTCATTAACCTGTTATCGGAACGGGCAGCGGAATGGTATCTGGTCCGGCACCCGGCATTTTCCCGCAAGTATCGCAGGACACCGGCACATTTTCTGATAAAAACCATGCGCGAGAAGAATAAAGGTGCGCTTGGCAAAGTGGCAGCGGAGATCGAAAGGCTCGCGGAAACCCGGACCGCCCTTGCAAAAGAGGTTTCGGCACGGGCAAACAGTGTAATGCCTAACACCAGCGCGCTCATCGGGGGGCTGGTTGCAGCCCGGCTCCTGTCGCATGCCGGGGGGCTTCTCTCACTCTCCCGGCTCCCGGCAAGTGCAATCCAGGTTCTAGGTGCCCGCACAGCACTGTTTTCCCATCTCAAAACACGGTCTCCCTGCCCCAAGCACGGAATCATCTTTCAACATCGGCGGGTTCACAACGCACCCCGTGAAGTCCGTGGAAAAGTAGCCCGGGTGCTTGCCGGGAAACTTGCCATCGCGGCGCGACTTGATTATTTCCGTGGGGTTGTAGCACCGGAATTTCTTGATGCAGCGCAGGAGCGCATCGATGCAACGGGAAGGAGGCGTGAACCATGATCTGGATTGGTGATGTTTTAGTATCACATGGTGAGGGAGGAGTCTACAACGAACGAATGCTGGGTGGTGCCCGGGTATGGGATCCTCACCGAAGCAAGCTGTCTGCACTCTATCATGTAGGAACTGGAGTTGAGCTGACCTCCGGAATGCGTGTACTGTATCTTGGAGCAGCGAATGGAACCACAGTTTCCCATGTGGCAGATTATGTTGAAGTGGTGTACGCAGTGGAGTTTGCTCCCCGTCCCATGCAGGACCTTCTTGAAGTATCCCGCCGGCGAAGGAATGTCATCCCTATTATGGCAGATGCAGCCCGTCCTGAATACTATGCCCCTTTGGTCGAAGCCGTTGATTTTCTCTATCAGGATGTAGCTCAGCCCGAACAGGCGGCAATTGCCCTGCGGAATTGTATGTTTTTAAAGGAGGGAGGAATTTTGGCACTTATGCTCAAGACGCGGAGTGTTAATGTGAGAAAGGAGCCTGCCGAAGTCTTTGAAGATACCCTTGCCACTCTTACTTCAGCCGGTCTTATTGTTCAGGAGAGCGTATGGCTTGCCCCATACCATCACGACCATGCAGCAATTATCTGCACGAAACCGGTTGTGTGAGGAATAACCATGAGTAATGGAGTCCGTTTATTTTCTGCTGGCCCGCTGTCCGCGTTCATGATTATCATTCTCATCGGGCTTGTGATTATTCTTATCCCGCTACTCATCCTCGGGATTATCGGCGCTGCGTTCACCCGGCTTGGTTTTTCATGGATTTCTGCACTCGCTGTTGTGCTGCTGATACTGTTTGGAAGTTTTGTCAATATTCCGTTGTATCGTATCCGGCGCGATATGATCCGGGTTTCCCCTGATAACGTATCCGCCTTTGGTGTTTGTGTTCCCTGCACACCAGCTCAGGTATGGGAGACAATGATCTCTCTCAATTTCGGGGGTGCTGTTATTCCAGTATGTGTATCATTGTACATGGTATACCGGGCGATCCCGATCACGGGAACCCCCCTGATTTTTTTCCTGTGTGCAGGCATCACCATAGTGTCAATTATTACTTTATTTTTAACGCGTCTTGTAACTTGTGCGGGGATACAAGTACCTCTCCTTATTCCGGGACTTACAGCACTCCTTGTCGGTTTACTTCTTGCAGGGGGTTCCGGGCTTACAGCAGCAGTAACTGCATTTGTAAGTGGGACTACCGGGGTTTTACTGGGTGGAAACATCGCCAATTTATACCGTATAAAAAATCTTGAAGTCGCAGAAGTTAGTTTCGGAGGTGCCGGAACATTCGGATCTGTATTCATTTGTTGCATGCTTCCGGCCTTAATTGCATAATGAAATGCGTAAGCCAGAAGGCAGATTCGATTCAGATTTTAATCAAGACCACGATGAAAAGGAGTAGCCCGGAGCAGATTCGAACTGCTGTCGGGGGATCCAGAGTCCCCCATGATTGACCGCTACACTACCGGGCTTTGTGCCTCTTATTTTTTGCCGCTGTTGCTTAATTAAGGTGACGGACTGCCATTGGTTATACTGCTTTTGCCCGTTCACACTTCTGGCAGGCATGACATACTTCCCTGATCGGCTGAATGAACTCCCCCTTTTTGCAAAACGGTTCGATATCATGAATATCGCGAATATAGTAAATGTGGGGGATAAGTGAAATATGGGAATACGTGCCGCAGGGGACTCCGAGTGCATCTGCTATTGATTTCTGGAGTTGAACGAGAGCATACATGTTAGCACCGGCAGCAGTGAGCATATCATTGGACCGGAAAATTACCCGCATGTTCAGTTTGTTCTCCCGCAGGACACACTGGACGAGCTGGAGGCAGGGGCAGTCATCGAGCTTCTGGTCGATTACCGGATTCCAGGTAATTGCAATCGCACGCCTCGTTGCGGGAGATGCTTTGAGTTTGTCAACAATGTAGGCAATCTGGTCTATATGTACCGGCTGCCCATCAGAAACGAGACGTTCACCCCAGTCAAAGAGACGGCCATGATAATCGTACTCGAAAGTGGCATGTGAACCGTGCAGCAGATCCCGGGCATACTGCTCAACAAATCTCTGTTGGAACCGCGAGTGTGGGCTCACTGCTGGTTCTGCCAGTGGGGTATCAACCTGCAACGCAATCTCTTCGAATTCTATAGTTGCCTCATCATCTTCGGTGTGAAGAATCCAGCCTTTTTCCAGGATCATTTTGATGACCAATTCATGTGCCCGCCCGATACTCGGCGCCCGGATAATTCTCATAGAAAAATGTGTGTCATGGTACATTGTATATGTGTTGAAATGATTTGCCTGATTAATAATCTGAAAAGTTGAAAAAAACAATTATTATGGTATTTTTCATCGTTCATATTCAGAGTGCATGAGGTGAAAAATCAGAAATTGTGAATTCCATGGATATTGAATCGATATTATGGTAATATGTGTGGCCCCTCTCTCAATCGAAAATTGTTATACCAATTAAACTATATATTCATCTGTACAATATTTTTGTATAATCAAAATTTTTGTGTATAATAAAAATTCAATGTTTATATATACTTAATAAATTAAAGTTACTAATATACAAACAATCATAAGTATAGAATTGTGGGTATCCAGGGATGTTCGATAATGAGCACAAAATCCCTCAAATTCGCTCAAAATAAGAAACAGGCCCTAAATATTGTCCGGATTTACCTAAAAAACCGACCACAAAGGATATATTAGGTCTTTTACAAATACTCTTCCATATTCCGTCTAAACGGAGTATGGGGCTCGCAGAACTGTTATTCGGCATTTGTCGAAACCGTTCTCGGCTTGAAATGTATGATGTAAACTTTGGAGGAATTGAAAGAATGACTAAGCGATTAACTATTGCACTCGTTGCACTTGCGATGTTCGTGCTCGTTGCAGTCATGCCGGTATCGGCAGACTTATACAACGGCTACTATAAGGTAGCACCGAACATCAACCAGGGCGCAACAGTGTTTATTGGAGAGCAGGGATTGGATATATCCGCTGCCATGGCATCAGCTAATGCCAATGGAATTGCCACCTCGATTACTACAATCGGCTGGTGGGCATCAGCGGCAGATATCCGCACAACTGCTCCGACTGTGTCTTTTGACCTTATCGGACGAGAAAACCTCTTTACCGTAACCCAGGCAGAATTCGATGGGTACGAAGGCCAGTGGTATCTCGTTAACGCAGCCGACAACAACTGGGCAAAAGCAGGCACTGGTGCGGTCTTTAACGTTAAAGCTCCAAAACTTGACGTAAGTATCAGAGACCCCAACCAGAATGATGGTGCAGATGTATCCGGCAAGTCGATTCCACAGGGAGCGACACTCCAGTTCCAGATCGGCACCAACATGTACACCGTTCTCGCTGACCCAACCTTAAGGAACACTGTATACAACAACGGTGGAAGTGGGACAAACAGCGACGGTTACCTTGACCTCGTTGTAAAGACCGAGTCCGGAACCATTCTCCAGCAGTTGTATAATATGACCGGTGAACAGCACAGCCTCGTTGCACTGAACGTTACTACCCAACCCTATACCTGGGGCAGGGCGAACGGAGGAAGAGGACCTGGCATCGACTTCACATGGAATACAGCAGCCCTTACACCAACTGGTGAGAAAGCCTACCCGGCAGGTACCTATGTCGTCAGTGTTCAGTCAAAGCTGAACAACATGAAGGACAACTACCTGAGCGGCGCAGCAGCATACACCGGAAGAACAGTTTCCGAGACAAAAACAATTACCCTTGTCTCTGACACCGTGAGCATCACTGCAAACAAGGACTCTGTAGTCCGTACCAAGCCATTCTCCGTAACAATCACTGGTAAACCCAGCACATGGTACAATGTCTGGGTCAAGAACACCGTTACCATGGATATTGACACCTATGACGGTGCACCACCTGTTGTAACCAAGTTCCAGGAGAACGTAAAAGACGGTAGCGCGACTACCTACAATTACACCTACCAGAATGGTGGCGGAACGAAGACTGTCGGGCAAAATGCATATGGTGAAGAGCAGCTATCTTTGAAAACCCCGAGTTAGTCTACAGCTACGCATATGTCAAGACCTCAACCTCTGGTACCCGTACTGTTGAATTCAGTACCACCCATAACACCAAGGCACAGAAGTACACCGTCCGTGTTGAGATCAACAACGGTCCATCCTATGCACTTGGCGACTTTAAGGGAGACGAGGTTGATGTGAAGGTAGAGAAGGGCGCAGTCACTGTCGTAGCAGCCGGCGATCAGAGCTACTACCTTGGTGAGGAGATCAAACTCTCCGGTACCAACACAGAGAGCTCAACCACCTACCTGTTCATCATCGGACCCAACCTTCCAACAAATGGTGGAGTTCTTACCGAACCAAAGACCCCGGTCGTAGCAGTACCCCCGGCAATATTCTGGAACTCGGTAAAGGCAGATGTCCTTGCAGACAACACCTGGTCCTACAAGTGGGGAACCTCAAACATTGACCTCGATGCAGGAACCTACACAATCTACGCCGTAAGTCAGCCTTACGACAAGACCCCATCGTTACTTGCAAAAGCAGCATACGGCACGGTTTCCATCATCATCAAGAAGCCCTTCGTATCTGCAACTGCATCCCAGTCAACTGTTGCAAAGGGTGACAGAATCTACCTTACTGGTACCGCAGAGGGTCAGCCCCACTCAGTAGCAGTCTGGGTACTCGGCAAGAACTTTGCAGTCCGTGCTGAGGAGACCGTAAACTCTGACTCGACATTCGAGTACGAGATCAAGCAGGAAGTTACCAAGTCTCTCTACAGCGGACAGTACTTCGTTGTCGTCCAGCACCCGATGCAGAACGACGTGTTCGATATTGACTCCCCAGGCCTTGGCGCTAGCAACCTGGTGACGTGTATGTCTACAACTACGCACTGGGCGAATCCAATCCGGCACTCGGCCAAATCAGTATCTTCAAGATCCAGGGAGCTGGCAGTCTGCAGGGATCCGACGCAGCTGAAGCACTTGTCCAGGGCATCAACGACCCGAACGTCGACGATACCTACACCAAGCTCCAGTTCCTGGTTGAAGAACCCATCATCACTATCGACCCGATTGGCGACAAGCATGTTGGTGACAAGTTCACCATCACCGCAAAGACCAACCTCGCGGTAGACGATGAAATTCTCGTCCAGGTCTACTCATCATCATTCAAGCCGACTCAGAAGAGCCAGAGCGGCGAGTTCAGCGGCGCAACCGGTACGATCAAAGTCACCAAGGGTGACACTGGTATGAACAAGCTCTCGTTCGATGTCGATTCATCCACATTCAAACCGGATGAGTACATTGTTACTGAAGACGCAGTCATTCAGCAGGCCACCGGCACTGCACTGTTCAACGTTCTTGAAGGCGCTGCACCAACCGCAGTCCCGACAACCGTTGTAACAACCGAAGTCCCGACTGCAGTCCCAACAGCCGTTGTGACAACAGCAGTCCCAACCGCAACCCCGACCAAAACGCCAGGGTTCGGTGCATTGATTGCATTAATCGGCCTCGGTGCAGTTGCATTCATCGTTGTGCGCAGGCACTGAACTAAAATCTAAAATCTCTTTTTTTTCGTTTGACTTTTCGATAAACAAATATAATTATGCAGTTTTCCAGTCCTGTGGAATTTCTACAGGATGATAAGTGATCTGACTTCCAGAGTGACACCCTTTTAATGTCCGAGCGGACAACGTAGATGTGAAAAGGATTCATTTAGTGAGGTATATCTTCACCAGTGGAGGGTCAAGCATTGAAATTAAGCGTAAAAAATCTGGATATTGCGTCACGCGGTGTTTTGCTCAATCGGGCTGATGCCCGCAGTATCGGGGTTCTTGATGGTGATCGTGTCCAGCTGATTAATTCGAAAAACGGCGTTTCTGTTGCAGCTTTTGTGGAGACCACCTCAACCATTGCCCGGCAGGGAACGATTGGTGTCTACCGTTTCACGAATGAGCGACTTCATCTTGAAGAAGGGGCTGAAATAGAAGTCAGGGAGGCGGGGAGACCGGCTTCGCTTGACTTTATAAAAAAGAAAATGGATGGTGGCAAACTCACCCAAGAAGAGACGCTGACCATAATTAAGGATGTCGTAAGTGATGACATTTCAGGAGCGGAACTCACGGCTTTTATAATTGCGTCATATATCAACCCTCTTGACATGGATGAAGTGGAATACCTGACTCGCGCCATGGTCGAGACCGGTGAACAGATCAAGTTCGCATCAAAGCCCATCGTTGACAAACATTCAATTGGAGGGGTGCCCGGCAACAAGATCTCCCTGCTTGTTGTTCCCATAATTGCAGCAAGTGGGCTCAAGATACCAAAGACAAGTTCACGTGCAATAACCGGAGCAGGTGGTACTGCTGATCTAATGGAAGTCCTGGCAGGTGTCGAGTTCTCTGCCGGTGAAGTGCAGAAGATGACTGAAAAGGTGGGCGGAACCATTGTGTGGGGTGGTGCGACCAACATCGCTCCAGCAGATGACCGCATCATCATTCAGGAATATCCGTTTAAGATTGATGCCCGGGGTCAGATGCTTGCAAGTGTCATGGCAAAAAAATTTGCTGTCGGGGCGAATCTTGTGGTAATCGATATTCCCATCGGACAGCATACCAAAGTTGCTACTATGCAGGAAGGCAGGAAACTTGCCAGGGAATTCATCGAACTGGGCGATCGACTCAACATGAAAGTAGAGTGTGCCCTGACCTATGGAGATATTCCGGTTGGACGCAGCATTGGTCCAAAACTCGAAGTAATAGAGGCTCTGCGGGTACTTGAAGGTGCAACTGAACCGAATTCCTTCATCCAGAAAAGCGTGTCACTTGCTGGTATTGCACTCGAGATGTCGGGGAAAGCTGCACGAGGAACAGGTAGTGCTATAGCGCAGGATATACTTACAAAAGGGAAGGCTCTCGAAAAGTTCCGCCAGATCATTGAGATTCAGGGTGGTGATCCAAATGTCAAATCAACCGATATAGTTCCTGGTGAACATCAGTTTGTTGTCAACTCCCCTTCATCAGGATACGTGATTGATATGAATAACCGCTCGCTCATCACCCTTGCCCGCACTGCGGGAGCGCCTCACGATCCCGGAGCCGGTATCCTCCTGCATGCGAAAAAGGGAAAGCTCATCAAGGCCGGCGAACCGCTTTTTACACTTTTTGCGGAAAGAAACTGGCGCCTCCAGAAAGCGATCGAGGAGGGGCGGCAACTCATGCCAATTCTTGTAGAAGGGATGCTTTTAGATCGGGTACCCTCAATAACGGAATTATAGACCGATGTGCTCATATACGAGCAGAAGGCGATATTTCTTATGTATCGCCAGAGAAAACGTTTCCTTTTTACCCTGTTGTGCACCTTCCTCCTTTGCAGCATTGTTCAGGCAGCGATCCTGCAAATCACCGTGCAGGATAGCATTGATAATTCAACAATCCCTCGCGCCACAGTATTTCTGAATGGAGAAAATTACGCAAGAACTAATAATAATGGGCAGGTTTTTCTCAATCATACCGGATTAAATGATCCGCTTATCCGGGTATCCATAACCGGGTATAATGACTGGGAAAACCTTGTAGCAAAAAACGCAACATCACTCATTGTTAACCTCACTCGAAAGAGTATTACCCTGAAAGTAAGCCTTTACGATTCTGATTCTCTTAAACCAATATCAGGTGCCCGTGTAAACATTTCTGCAGATCATATCGCGCAGTCAAATCTTTCTGATATTTACGGTTCAATAATTTTCGATGTGAATGCCACTACCACATATACTCTCGAACTCACCGCTCCCGATTACCTTTCCCGGAATGCAATAATTGACATGGGCACTGATGACAAGGAGGCTCAGTTTTTGATGCTTCAGGCAAACCAGTTCTTTTTTGTTGTAAAAGATAAGAATAGCAGTGCGGCGATTCCTGACGCCGAAGTGCGTATAGACTCAGCACTTATTGGAAAAACCGATACACGGGGAGTACTGGCTATACCGGTCAAACGAGGAAAATTGCACACGATTGAGATCAAAAAGGACGGATACCAGACTTTTTCTGAATCCAGAGAAATCGGTCAGACTGATGCTCTCTATTCCATTGGACTTTCAAAGGCACTTGTGGGGGCATTCATATCCGTTTTTGATGAAAACCGTGCCCCGGTTACTGGTGCAGATGTATTTTTGAATGGCATAAATTCCGGCACTACCAATCAGTACGGACGTCTTAATTTTCCAAATCTCGTTTCCGGTTCCTATAATGTTGAAGTCAGAAAGACCGGATATTTAGCGCAGAATCGTACAATACTCGTAACGAAACCGAATGAGGATTATCCTTTTGAGATACCATTTGAAAATGCAGACCTTACACTCTTTGTTCAGGAAAAAGACCAGAAACTGGTACCAAATGCCACGATCCTCCTGAATGGTCAAACATTGGGTACGACAGATGACCATGGTCAGTATAGAACCAAGGTCAAATTCAACACTTTATATAATATTACGGCAATCAAGGATACCTATCAGCCTGTTACTGTCGAGAAACAGTTTGATGAGGGAAATGCCACTGTATCAGTTACACTCATCATGGAAAAGAGTTCAGACTGGGGTCTTCTCACCATAATTATCATTGGAGCTATAAGCGTTCTTGTTCTGTTTGCAGCTACTCAGGATTTGGGGTAGCAAAAAGCGAAGGCACATTCTGAGAAGGAACGACATATAATTCTTTTTCTGGCAAAAAATTGATATTTTAACATTAAAAAGGAGGCGTTCTCCTGTTGTTTTTAATTAACTGAATATAGGATGGCCAAAATAAAACTCTAGTAAGAAGAAACGAGATAAAATTCTTTATTCTGGCGATATAATCTGATATTTTGGCATTAAAACAAAAAATTGAGGTTTTTTTTAAAAAAATATATTTATATACTCATACAAGTAATCATTTCAACCAATGTGATTTGCATGAGAGCGAAGGCTGGAGTTTTAATTATCATCTGTTTGCTGCTTCTGGTAGCAACAGTTTCAGGGCACCTCCCTGACTCATCGACGATAACTACCAGTAACCCCTGGGTTATTGCGAATGGTGTTGATCAGACCACCATTACAGTTAGCGTCTCGAATATGTCATTGGGTTCCATGCAGGGAGCCAATGTGATCTTCACGATAGATAATCCGATATATGGTACTATTAACCCGGTAACTGCCATTTCAGATGCTACACGGTAAGGCAACCAGCACCTTTAAAGTAAATACAAAAAGCGGAGTCAGCGTTATTACGGCGAGAATTACCTCCCATGATGGTTATACCGTTATAAAAACTCTAAATCAGAATATAGACCATGATAGTCCTTATTATCCCTTATTTTACGCACCCGCTGAACGGAACTGTTGCGACTGATGTACCCTTCAATATTTCAATTAACGGATCGGTGGGGAAATCGGATAGATGACCGAAAAGAGGTGGCATTAAGTTGCCCTTGCATACCCTTACCTTCATGTTCATGGGCCTGCCCCGGATGATTGCGGTTTTGTGAGTCGGATACGTCGCATGATTATCCTGACGTTCTTGATGCGAATGGTAATACATCACTATCGGTTAAACTTAACCACAAAAGTTGGTCCTAATAACATTCTGATGGATGCTTTCGGAAATATACCGGATAAACTCGAATGGATCGATGCTGATACGAATGGTGTACCTTTTTCAATCAGCCAGGTTTATTCTCCCATGGATATCCTCCGACTCTTCCTGCAGATGGGACGAGTTAATTTCACAATAATTTATTCCCTGTTTGACAGATACGGGAATCCAACGAACAATGCATGGGTTTGGGTAAATACATCTGTCCCTGGTGAGGAAAATAAGTTCGTGTCAAACAATCTGGGTCAGGTATCGCTTCAGTATGGGCCACGATCGTCAATTGGTGCTAATAAATATCACTGCAAAAGCAGTTTCAAACAGCACCTAGTCACCACGAGTCAGAATGTAGCAATTTATGAGTACTGGGGCGGAGATTATATCACTCACGGCAAATCCTGATACTATCGCAAGTCTTGATGTCAAATCCCTCCCGTATGTCAGATATTACTCGCAATCGGTTACTGATCATTCGGGAAATGCAGTGGCAGGTGAAACTGGTAAACTTCACGATTCAGAATATAACCGTATGATTCCAGACAACCTATAATGTTACAGCACTACCGGTTCTTGCTGAGTCCAAGCAATATAACCGATGGCAATGGTGTTGCCACGGTTCACATTCAGACCTGGCAGCTTTACAACACCAGGCAACCAGAATTACAGTGCATCGGCAACAGGACACTGTGATGTGATTGCAACCTGGAATGGCACTCAAAAAATCATTCCTGTAACGTGGAAGAATTATCCTTACCTGAGTGTGAAAACATCGGTGAACCCCCTGACCGTTGAGATAAACAATACCAGTTGACGTTACGATTGAGTTTAAAGGGGACGGGTGGGCAATGCAGCCCAGACCTATCGATGTTGTGCTGACAACTGATCGATCGGGGAGTATGATGTATGATAATCCGGACCGTATGGTAAACATCATGGCTGCAGCAGAGTACATTTGTTGACCAGATGGGCATAAATGATCGAATAGGATTAGTTTCGTTTGGTCAAAAGGGAACGGCTCAGGCAATAACGTATAGTGGTCTGGGCACCTGGAATTGATAGTACTACCAGTGATGATGATAGCATACAGAGCTCATTCATTATCCAACTAGTCCTAAAAATTATTCGGATTATGCAACAGTAGATTTGCAGTATTAAGACCTCAATAAAGCACAAGGTCAAGACAGCCATTAATTCAGATGGTTCCCTGATTCAGGTACCCCCATGAGGTCTGGCACTATACAAATCGATTCAGGAAATTAATTTGCATAAGGGAATAAACACCGTAACGGCAATCATCCTGCTATCAGATGGGGATTATAATTACTACGGTGACCCACTTGCACGAGGAACCGGAGCAGAAAGTTATGGGCATCATGCCTATGATTATGGCGACCTGACCAGCAATTACATGACATTCAGCGGTTTGACGGAACAGGCCAGTCTTCAGAACAGAATATGTCGGTATACGCAAAAAATAACGGTATAACGGATATATTCAATTGCGTTTGGAAATCAGATTACCTCCGGTGGAAAAACGACGCTCCGAATCCTGGCAGAAGTACTGTCCTTGCAGATGGGACGCATGGAAAATACTACGAGGCTTCAGCCACAGATATTGCTGATGTATATACACGCGATTGCCGGAGAACTCAAAGACAGATGCCGGTGTGAACACTTCCATGACTGGCGGATTTCGAGAATGTTAATGTCACTGGGATCACGATCCCCGGGGCTCAGGTATACGATTATGATCCCTAACTCAACATCTTCAACAAGGATCGTCTGGCAGGATGGGGTAACAAATGTAACCAACCAGTCCGCTGACTGGAATCTCGATAATAAACTTGACTTCACAATCGGTACAATAAAAGTCGGTGAGACCTGGGAGGCGACATTCCGGTTGAAAGTCAAACAGAGTGGAAGCATTGATGTGTTTGGTGCGAACTCATCTCGTTTCCTTTAATGGGGGTACATCCACCCTCACGCTCCCGCACACATTCCTCACCGTTGTACCCAGTCTCAATGCAACGGGTATTGGGTCAAATTCGATAACGCTCTCGAACCTCCTGGTTACAGAATCTGGAGAAATCAAATCACTCCTGCCGGTCATGTGGAATTCAACCTATACAGGAAATAAAACTCTCACCGAAAAGGTCTATTATTCCATTGATGATGGACCCTGGGTGCTGTTTGATATAAAAACACACCCCTACCCCTACGGAGCGAATGCTACCACTACCGAGTATGTAGATTATGCACAGCTTGATGTGACAAAACTTCCTCCGGGAGGTTACAAGATAAAAATATATGCAACCGCTCCTGATGCTCCTGATGCAGTGTCTGAAACCGAATTTAAAACAGTCGGAGGGCAAGGAAAAATATATCTCAGACTTGAATAAATATTTTCATCATAAAAACGGACCCAGCGGGAATCGAACCCGCGTCCTTGGGTTCGAAGCCCAAGAGGATGTCCTCTACCCCATGGATCCTGCCCATGTCTTTTATATCAAAAGATATTAAGTATTTTCTACTGATAATTTAGTGAATGATTTTATCTGCACCTGAGATTGTCCGCCGTCTCGATAAGGATCGTACACAGGGGAACCTCGTCATAACCCCCTACAGTCGCGAATGCCAGCAACCCGCATCCTATGATCTGCGTGCTGCAGGTGATATGTCCCTCCCGAAAGGTACATGCACGCTCGTCCCAACGCTTGAATGGATCGAACTTCCCATGGATCTCGCCGGAACGCTCCGCTGCAGGTCATCATTCGGGAGGCGGGGAGTTCTTCTGGGTGGAGGTTTTATTGACCCGGGATTTCGTGGACAATTGACGCTCTGTCTGACCAATCTGGGAAGTAATGACCTTAATGTCCAGAAGAATGACCGCATCGTGCAAATGATCCTCCACGAAGTGCGTAACGGCAACCAGTGTTATTCAGGTCGTTACCAGGATAGTCGGGGAGTCGTGGAGGCACAATAACCATGATACGAACTGAAAGAAAATATGTTGAGATTCTTCGCATTCTCAAAGAACATCAGGATCCTATCGGAGCAAAAAGGCTTTCAGAACTTATGGCTGAACGGGGTTTTGTCCTTAGTGATCGGGCGGTTCAATACTATCTCAGTTATCTTGACACAATGGGTTTTACGGAAAAAGTTGGTAATCAGGGTAGGATTTTAACAAGGGCGGGACTGGATGAGACTGATAATGCTCTCGTTGATGACCGGATTGGATTCATTATCTCGAAGCTCGAACGTCTCGCTTACCGGAGCACATTTGATCCCTCAACCAGTACCGGGGATGTTGCCTATAATCTTTCTATAGTCCCTCTTGAGTCATTTGAAAATGTAAAATCCGCATTCGATGAAGTCGTGAAGGCAGGATGCGGTTTTTTCAATTCATACCGTATAATTGATCGTGATCCACGGGTTCCTTCAGGATCGGTTGGATTTATTACCCTCTGTAGCATCACCATGGATGGTGTGTTCCAGAGAAATGGTATACCCGTAAAAATGGCGTATGGTGGAAGGCTGGAGATCGATCAGGGCAGACCAAAGGAATTTAAAGATCTGATTGGCTACCGTGGAACAACTATAGATCCACTCGAACTTTTCATATCATCCGGCCTCACATCAATATCCAGTTACGCCCGGACAGGATCTGGAATAGCACTGGCAAATGTCCGGGAAGTCCCCTGTGCCGCGAAAAAAGAGGTTGAGGAAAAGATCCACCTCATGAATGAATGTGGTTTTGTGTTTCCCATTACAATGGGAAATCAGGTGTTCAACCTGCCTGTTAATCCTTTCCGCTTGTCAATAGTTGCATTCAGCGGCTTGAATTATATTGGAAATACCGTTGAACATGGTATTGAGATCACGACAGAGATCGGTGCTGGAAATATTCAGTTTTCAAAAGTGATGGAGATAAACTAAACATATTCAGTATTTTTTTGCAGATTTTCTCTCTTCCTTTGTGCGTGCTTTGGATGATTCCATCGCATCATCCTCACTATCCGGGGTATTCTCAATCTGCTTTGATTCATCGATATTTTTTTTCGATTTAAGAACAGTATGAATAAGTACAGCATCCTTTACTTGTGGAGCAGATGCCTTCTGAATATTTTTTCCTTCAAAGATGTGGTCCTTGGATTTATAAGCAGAACTTTTAATCCCGATTTTCAATTCTTCAGAATCGGATTGTCTTGAATATCCGGCAGGGTGTTTTTTATAAGAAAATTCATCATCTTCGATAAAAGCCTCTTTTTTTTCCTCTTCTTGGGAAGCCATACCCTGTGTTTCTGGATGCACAGTCTTTTTTTGTATGATAATTCTTCTTTTCTTTGGCACCTGAGGTATTTCTCCAGCCAGATCAGCGGGTTCATAATCTCTGGTGGGGGGTGTCTTTTCCTGAACCTCCCTTTTTATCCTGATAATTTCATGAGGATGCGCAGGCTGCTTTGACTCCCTCAATCCGGTTTTTGGGGTACGACCAGAGATTGCCATCATCCTCTGCCTTTGCAGTTCTTTCTCGATAATCTGCCGTTCGATTTCCTTCGGTTTCAGTCGTTCTTCGATTGTATGCGGTAAATGTTTTTCGTCCAATCCCCTTGAACCTCTATGATCTGAGGATTTTTTGGTTTGTGGTATTCTCGGTGCTGGTGATATATGAGATACGGTATGTGGTCCTGATTGTGAAATTTTATTTGTGTGCTCCTTCGCGCCAGCAACATGATGTCGTGGTGCAGAAGAACTTTCCATCTTCAGGATGTCCGCTTCATCTGCAGTTACCCGGTGTGCAGTCTTTTTTCCGGCATCCATTGGAACAGTGTGGATTTTTCGCGAAGCTGCAGTCTGGGTGGGGATTTCTTGTTGTAGTTCTTCAAACTGATGCGAAAAATCTTCTTCCCCCGTGGGGAAACCGTTTTTGGATTCTTGTATCAGATTTTCGTCGTATTTACCTGCTTTTATAGGCAGAATAAGCATCTCATCTTTTATCCTGTCTTCTCCGTTTTTTGCCGATGTTCTGTGTCGGAAACTGATTTCCGTATTTTCAGATAATGCAATTGCATCAGAATCTGACTGTTTTACTTTTGCGAATATTTCCTGGTGTTTGGCCTTATACTGGGTCTGGATTTCTTTAAGTTCAGTGATTCGGGGAATATTTTCAAGCCCGGAAAGCATGATAATAATTGCTACATTTTTGGTATTCATCACAGGGTAATCACCGGATCGCGTTTCCAGCCCGGCAATACTACGGTCGATCCATTTGCGTACAGTCATAAAGCCTTTCAAAGAAAGCTCATGGGATGGACCTGCGATAAGAATTAATGCCTTGTGCGCGCTCGTCATATCGCAGGGTGTCGATATCTCATGATATATCGCCTGCTTTGCGAGGTCAACAATTCTTGAGGCCTTTTTAGTATGTTCATCTGCAAAAAAACCTGCCGGGCGCAAACTGGTCAGGAAACCTAATGGATTATGAGGGAGACGTTCAACCGCATACCCGATAGTAATATACCCCATCCCCTTCATGGTATTGAGCACTTCGCCGGAGTCCAGTACAACCTCTGCAAAATCAAGTCCGCCATCCGCTTTGAATTCTCCGGCTCTCAGAATGAGACTTATCCTCCTGACAATTCCCTCGTTCAGGAGTAAATATGTGGCAAGTTCCGGTGAAACCTCGGGTTCACTTTTCTTCAACCAGAGTTTCTCAGCCAAGCCCTTTTCTTTTTTTGATAGCGTTGATTTCAGTGCCTTGGTTTTTTTATACCACGTTTCGTTATCAAAGAGAATTATTCCGTCAAGGAGGGGTGTCAGCATATCCAGATCATCTGCTGCTTTTGCCGAATGACGCTCTCCTTCAGCAAGACAGGGAAGTGTGACAAGACCAAAGATCGGCTCTGTGATTGATGAACGAAGTGCAGCGATCACGTGTGGTGCAATATCCACCATGCTGCCGCCAAGTCCACAACACACAAAGATTGCATCAGTCTCTCCAGTTTCTATGTTATGAATACGAGAAACAATTTCCCCGATATCAATTGTTGCTGTCTGAGCATCTCCATGCTCTTCCATCTGAATATCCATGTCGATCGGCGGGAAAAACAGTTTTGCACTATCAGGCAGACCTTCCAAATGAGCTAATGTATCTGCATTCACATCGATCGCAAGTGCCTGGACACACACGACTTTACTGCTGCGCCGGTCAGTTGTATAGAGACTATTAACAATCCTGCAGCCGGCACCGCCCAATCCTATTGCAAATATGCGCATGAACAAATCCCGATTAAACCTCTACAATGCTCTCTGTACTTTGCTGTATTATTATTTGCTTGAGGTTCAATATCTTATAGTTCACTACATCGTAATGGGATATAGTAGGTTGGAATTAAAAAAAATTCCAAAAATGGATAACTTATGAAAAAATAAAGAAAAAATAAGAAAAAAGAAAATAAGAAAAATTAATAAACTTACTCCCATTTATGAATCTGTCTGGATGAATTCACAGCAGGGAGTATTTTTGAAACCGGAATCGAATATTTTTTTTACTGAACTTGACGGAAGAAAACGTTATAGGAACGACTAAATGTGTGTTACCCGGTGCGTTCCCCTTCGCTCAAGTGTCTCACAGATGGTTCTCCCTTGAAAAAAACGTTAAAATGAGTGTTTTTTGAGCGGATAGCGCAAAAGGGTCAACGCAAAATGATAATTTATTTAAATGCGTGGACGGTAATACTCCATGAGGTGAATAACCCTTGACATATGGAATTGAATTTGTACCAGGAAATGTCAATGTAAAGCAAGTTGTCAACTATTGTAAACTTGCAGAATCAAAAGACATAGATTTCGCATGGATCACTAACCACTACAACAACCGCCACTGCTACCCCACCCTCGCCGCGATTGCACAGGCAACCACGACCCTGAAAATGGGCCCGGGTATCATGAACGCATTTACCGACACTCCGGCAGCAATGGCGTCGTTTGCATGCACACTGAATGAGATTTCCGATGGACGTGCTGTTCTCGGTATCGGACCCGGTGACCTCTCCACGCTCCCGAAACTTGCAATCAACCCTGAGAAGCCGGTTGGACGCCTTGAGGAAGCTGTTGTGCAGATCCGCAAGCTCTGCGCCGGTGAAGAAGTCAAGAAATCAGGAATGCAGTTCTTTGACTACGATGGTGCAAAGCTTACGGGTGTCACCCTGCCAGGCAAGAAGGGTATACCCGTATACATCGGTGCACAGGGACCCAAGGTTCTTGAGCTCGCCGGAAGGATCGGCGATGGCGCATTGATCAACGCATCCAACCCGAAGGATTTCGCTGTTGCAATCCCGATTATCAAGGCTGCAGCCGACAAAGTTGGCAAGAAAGGCTTTGATATCGGTGCATATACCGCTATGTCCATTGACCGGAGCGAGAAGAAAGCACGCAACGCAGCAAAGATCGTTGCCGCATTCATTGCAGCCGGCTCTCCGGAACCACTGCTCACCCGTCACGGACTCGACCTTGCCAATGTTGCAAAGATTAAGGCAGCACTGGGCAAGTTTGACTTCAAGACGGTCGGAGAACTCGTTGGAGACAAGGAGATCGACGCATTCACCATTGCAGGAACCCCTGAGATGGTCAAGCAGAAGTGCGATGCACTCACCAATGCCGGTGTCACCCAGATCATCTTTGGCTCACCCCTTGGTCCAGATATGACCACCTCTATCCGCCTTCTCGGCAAGTACGTAGTATAAGGCCGGAACGAAATTCCTGCCTAAATACAGCCGAAAGTGGCGAGGCAGTGATGCCTTGGCTGATAGATCAATCTCTTTTTTTTTGTGATATTTTGTGAAGATGCGGTCAGTCATCGTGCAAACGACTATCTGATCATGTCGAAAATATATTCCTGAACAGGCATGTTTTCGGTCAGGGAAGTTGTCACCAGCAGAGGAACATTGCAGTATCGCGAAGAACATCTCACCGGGCTCAAGTGCAGGATCAGCCCGGACCGGTTAAAAAGGCAGATCGATCAGACATTATACCTTCCTTCAAATCCAGAGGGTTGCCCATTCTGCCGTGATGCCGTTTTTTCAGTCACACCCACATTTCCCGAGGGCAACCGGATCATCCGTGGTGAGAGCGTTACATTCCCGAACTTGTTTCCTTTCGGTGAAGGCCACGTAGTGACCGTAATCACTCGTGAGCACGCAGTTATGGACTTCAGCCGGAAACAGATAGTGGATGCCCTCCTCTCACAGGTCGATGCACTTCGCCAGACCGATGGCTATGCCAGCATCAATTGGAACTTTCTGCCATCGGCAGGTGCGAGTCTTGTGCACCCCCATATGCAGGGGTTGTCAGATTCATGCCCCTCCCATATTGTTGACTGTTATTTTTCCGCGAGCAAACAGTTTCGCAGGGAACAGGGAAGGAACTACTGGGATGCAGTAATTGAGGCGGAAAAATCCTCTGATCGGTATCTGTTCGGCGATGAAATGGTCTGGTCAGCTCATGCTGTTCCCATTGGTGAACGGGAAGTGCGGGGACTATTACCGATTTCCACGATTGATGAAATGGAAAATTATGTGGATCTCACGGCACGGGGGATACTTGAAATAATTTCACTTTACCGGAAACTCGGTACTTTTGCGTTCAATATGTCACTGTTTTTTGATAAGAACGGGTGCGATCATGGATTTCGTGCATTCTGCTCTATGATCTCCCGTATTAATCCTAACCCTTCATCAACGAGTGATTCAGCGTTCATGGAACGGCTTCATCTTGAACCTGTTATACTTACGCTTCCCGAAGACCTTGGAAAATTCTTCAAAAAAGAAAAAGAATAAAAAATTTACTCAAACTTTGCTACAAGTTTGTTCTTGGATACAAGCACGCCATCCTTCTTGTGGGGTTTGCGAAGAACGCTGTCGCCTGCCTTCTCGATCTCGCGGGCTTCGTCGCAGAGCATTGCAGCGGTTTTCATCATTTCGTGAGCGCTTGCAACGATCGGGATATATTTCTCCCATTCCTTGGTCATGAAGCAGCCCTTGACATTCTGGCCAGCAACTGCCATTGCGATCTCGTGGGCGGCGCGTGCCTTGGCAAGTGCATAGTTGTTGGTGAATTCACCTTCGACGGCTTTGTCGGTGGTCATGACGATCTTCGGGAGCTCGAGTTCTGCACCCTTCTTGCCAGCCTTGACCTGGTCGATGACCTTGTCGACTGCAAGCTGGAGTTTGCGGAATGCACCGGTGATTGCGAGAACTTTTACTAGGTTTCCATTGAAGTCTGCCATCTCGACAGGGTCAAGGAACTCGCGGCGGGCACCGATCATCGAATCGGCCTTCATGATGATGTAGCCGAATGTGCTGGTCTTGATCCCTTCCCATTCCTTCTTGGTGGTCACGTCATCAGTAATGATGATAACCGGGATTCCTGATTTTGCGAGTTCTTCACGGGCACCGGTGGGTCCTGGGAGAACCCCATTGGGGGATACAACGATACAGAAGTCCGGTTTCCATGCCTTCATATTGGTTACAACACGGTCGATATCCTCCGGCTGGAGTTTCGTTCCGCTGGTCGCCATAAATGTCTGCATGTCTTCACGGTCTGCCCTCTCATCAAGGAGCAGTTCTGCCATTACACCACTTGCAATATTGCCGAGTTTGGCAACTCCTACTTTTACAACCATCTTTATCACCTAAAATTTTTTTAACACGTTATTATGACCCGGTGTTCATATAAACATTTTGAAATGTCCCCTCTCGCCGAAAAAAAAATTAAAAAACCTGATTTTTTAATTAAATTGACCTTTTAATGAAGAAAACTTGCCGTATTTTTTATCTGGAATAGTTAACGAAAAGTGTTTAAGTTCAGATATAAGATTTAATAGTATGAAAGATGGTCTGCTCACTGATCGCCAGATGGAGGTTCTCAGGTACCGTAAACAAGGGCTGACCCAGCAGCAGATTGCTGATATTATCTCCACGTCCAAAGCGAATGTCTGTACCATTGAAAAGAGCGCAATGGAGAATATCAGAAGGGCAAAAGAAACACTTGAATTCCTTTACACTTTGGATGCAACACACCTCTGTACTATACCTTCAGGTACTGACCTGTTTGATGTCCCGTCCATAATTTTTGGTGAAGCAGAAAAGATTAACATCAAAGTGATGTATGATACAATTTCCCTGATAAACCGGTTGAGGGAGACCCGTTCCCAGTGCTGTAAAGCGCGTTGTGTGTGTGAAGATATTATTGTGTATATTACCGATCTTGGTGAATTGTATTTTGGATAAAAATCTCAATGGGAAATCGCAAATGAATATTTTATCCTGTGAAATTCACAGCACTTCTATAGTCAGATACTGGCAAATGTTTATATTCTTTTTTATGCAATAATTAAGGAAGCCGATATGAGGCTATCCTCTGATGTATCCATATGCTTACCTGATAAAAAGCATTTTTGTGATCACATCATACGGCGGAACCAGATTTCCGGACACAGGAAAGTCGGTTGTGCCGTGGGTAATCCTCGATTGGTAAACTCCGCTTTATTGCGGGGGAAACCCGAGAAGGAGTTGTGACTCGTCACAACAGGCTGACTGAGTGGGATCTGACCAGCACGCATGGGTCGACGTTTGAACAAACGAGCCCGTTCCAATTGCTCTAATCACGGAGCAGATGGATGCGTTATTGTCAGGATCTTCTTTCGCGAGACAGGATGGCTGATGAAGATCAGCTCATGGATGAGTATAGTATCATCCATATGTCCATAGCCCGTTGAATAACCGGATGTTCAATCATATATAAAATCCACAAAAGTGGATTCGTGTATTCCTGAATTCTCCGGTTCTCTCAACTGGCGTCGCGTGTTGGCATCTTAACCAGATACGGTTATCACACCGTCTCGGATTAATCGTAATTCGTGTCGCAATGGGAATAACCTACACGCAGAAAAAGGATTGATTAACACATGCCAAAAATAAACAGACCACGCCGTGGTTCTCTTGCATTCAGCCCAAGAAAGCGTGCAAAGAGCCCGATTCCGAAATATCAATCGTGGCCTCTCTACAATGGGGCACCGATACTGCAGGGGTTTGCCGGATATAAAGTAGGTATGACGCATGTTATCATGGTAGATGATCACAAAAACAGTCCTACCGAGGGCAAGGAAATTATGGTGCCCGTCACCGTACTTGAAATTCCCTCGATGAAGGTCGCTGCGATTCGTGCCTATTCTAAAGATACATACGGCAAACATGCACTGACAGAAGTCTGGGCGGACCAGCTCGATACCGTACTCGGGCGCCGGATCACGCTGCCAAAAGATTATGACAAAGCAGCTGCACTGAAAAAATTCTCTGATGCAATTTCAGCTGGTATTGTAACCGAGATCCACGCGGTGTCCTATACGCAACCTGCAATACTGTCTGGCGTCCCCAAGAAAATCCCCGATCTTATGGAAATTAAGATCGGTGGCGGAGACCTCAAAAAACAGTGGGAGTTTGCCCAGGGAGTTCTCGGAAAAGAGGTTTCGCTGAACAATGTCATCCAGACCGGAGCGTATGCGGATATTACTGCGATCACCACAGGTAAAGGTACGAATGGTGCTGTAAAACGCTGGGGTATTGCACTACGCAAACGTAAACATTCCGTTGGTGGAAAGGAACGTCATCTTGGTACTCTCGGCCCTTGGAATCCCCATCATGTACGATGGCAGGTTCCTCAGATGGGTCAGCTGGGATACCAGCAGCGTACAGAGTTTAACAAGCGTATCTTAAGGATAAGTGAAAATGCCAGTGAGATCACACCGGCCGGTGGTTTCCTGCACTACGGTGTACTGAAAAGCCCGTACATCCTCGTCAAGGGTTCTATTCCAGGGCCTGTCAAACGGCTTATCCGTATACGTCCGGCAATCCGCCTTGGTGAACATGTCGTCAGGACTCCGACAATTCAGTTTGTGAGTGTCCAAAGCAAACAGGGATGATCAGAGATGAAAGCACAGGTTAAAACACTTGATGGCGGAATCGCGAAAGATATCGAACTTCCGGAACTCTTTTCCGAGGAGTACCGCCCAGATCTGATCAAAAAAGCAGTCATGGCACTTCAGAGCACACGGAGACAACCCCATGGGACGAATCCCTTTGCAGGTATCTGCTCATCAGCTGTTGGTTGGGGAAGTGGTCGCGGGTCATCGCATGTGCCCCGTATTAAAAATGGTTCACGGGCTGCAAAAGTACCACAGGCTAAAGGGGGCCGAGAAGCACATCCCCCGAAGGTTGCTAAAATTTTGATTAAAGAGATTAACCAGAAAGAAAAACAAAAGGCATTCCGCTCAGCAGTAGCTGCAAGTATCTCGGCGGATCTTATCCGCGGTCGCGGTCACCGGTTCGATGGCGCAGTCCCCATTATTTTTGAGGATAAGTTTGAGTCACTCGATCGTACGCAGGACGTTATATCAGCACTTACCACTGCAGGAGTCTATCATGACATTGAACGGGCAAAGGAGAGTAAAAAGGTCCGTGCAGGGAGAGGTAAGATGCGTGGTCGCAGGTTCAAGCAGAGAAAGAGTCTGCTCATTGTCACGGCTGATCAACCGCTACGCGCCGCACGCAATCTTTCCGGTGTTGATGTGGTAACTGTCGATCAGCTGAATGTAGAGCATCTCGCACCAGGGATGCTGGCCGGACGTCTTACGATCTGGACTGAAAGCGCTCTTGTACGTCTGGAGGGAAGATAAATGCCTCTGAAATACCCGTTTGTTACGGAAAAGGCAATGGTTCTGTTAGAGAACCAGAGCAAACTCCAGTTCCTTGTCAGCCGTGAAACTTCCAAGAGCCAGATCAAACGTGAAATTGAAAAAGCGTTTGGACAGAACGTGAAAAGCGTTCGCACGCTCATGACGATGCACGGTGAAAAGAAGGCAATAGTAAGTTTTGAGAATGAAAAAGCCGCCGAGGAAATTCTCAGTCGGCTAGGCATTATGTAGGTGGGAACATGGGACATCGTATTACAACACAAAGCCGGGGTAAGGGAGGCCCGACCTATCGAGCACCATCCCACCGGTATAAGGCCGAATTGAAGCACATCGGTGATGACACTCAAAAAATTATGGGGAGTGTCATCGATATCGAACATGATCCAGCACGCAACGCACCGATTGCACTTGTCAAACTCGAAGATGGGGCCAAAGTATACATGCTGGTCACTGAAGGTCTTGGTATTGGAGAAATCATCAGCTGGGGTTCTGATGTTGAAGTAAAGAACGGTAACACGCTCACTCTTCAGCATATTCCAACCGGGACATACATCTGCAATATCGAAGCACGCCCCAATGATGGCGGTAAATTTGTCCGAGCATCTGGTGTTCAGGCGGTTGTTATCGATAAGATCGAGGACCGGGTTGGGGTCAGAATGCCCAGTGGAAAGACCAAATGGTTCAACCACCGTTGCCGTGCAACCATCGGGATTGTTGCTGGCGGCGGTCGTGTCGACAAGCCATTTGTGAAAGCAGGCAACAAGTTCCACAAGATGCAGAACACGGCCTCAAACTGGCCACGCGTCCGTGGTGTGGCGATGAACGTCATTGACCACCCGTTTGGTGGTGGCGGTCACCAGCACACCGGTCGCCCTAAGACGATTGCACGGGGAACCTCTCCAGGCAGGACTGTAGGACATGTGGCTGCACGCAGGACAGGTAAGAGCAGGAAGTGAAGGGTATGGCAGCACCAAAAAAGACTCAGAAGAGAATGCCAAGAAGGCGTGAAGAGTTCACCTACCGGGGATACAAGATTGATGAGCTGAAGGCGATGGGGATAAGCGAACTCCTCCCGCTCATGCCAGCCCGTGCACGCCGCAAGATAGTACGCGGATTCTCCCGTGGTGAAGAGATATTGCTTACAAAGGTCCGCGAAGGTGACGAGAAGATCAGAACTCACCTGCGCGAAATGATTGTCATGCCTGAGATGGTGGGCAAATCCATTGAGATTTATAACGGCAAGGAATTCATGAAAGTCGAATTTCAGCCGGAGTCTGTCTTCCACTATCTTGGAGAGTTTGCACTGACAAGAAGGAAGGTCGCTCATGGTAGTGCCGGTATCGGTGCAACACGAGGCAGCAAATACGTTCCGCTGAAGTGATGAACATGGCACGAATTGATTATTCACAGAAAATCAGTGGCGACAATATCGCAAAAGCGAAAGCTAATGAATTGAATATGTCGCCAAAACATTCGATCGAGATTGCCACGTTTATCAGACACCAGCGTGTGAATGACGCAATCGCGTACCTGAATGATGTTGTCAGTTTAAAGAAAGCAATCCCGTTCCGGCGTTTTAACCGGAACGTAGCGCACAAACGTGGTCTCCCGGGAAAATGGGATGCCGGGAGGTACCCGGTCAAGGCATCAAAAGCTTATATCCGGGTTCTTGAATCAGTAAAGAAGAATGCCGAGTATATCGGTCTCGATGCGGATAATCTTGAGATAATCCACGTTTCGGCAAACCGTGGAAGGGCTCAGAAATCATTCTTCCCCCGAGCAATGGGACGAGCAACCCCTAAGGTCCGTGAAACCGTGAATCTCGAAGTTGTGGTCCGTGAGGTGGTCTGATGGCCGTAGAGCAGAAGTTTATCTCAGAAGGAGTTCGGAAAGCCCGTGTTGAAAAGTACCTGTCAAAGGAATTAAAGCGTGCAGGATACGGGGGCATGGATATCGCAAGGACCCCGCTGGGAACACAGGTCACCATCTTTGCAGAAAAACCTGGAATTGTCATCGGTAAAGGTGGCAAACTGGTTCACCAGCTGACTCTGGATCTTGCCCAGAACTATGGAGTTGAATCTCCTCAGATTGAGGTTCAGCAGGTCACAAACCCCAGTTTCAACGCCCAGATCATGGCAGAACGACTTGCTAACGCCCTTGAACGAGGTTGGTACTTCCGTAAAGCCGGATCGAGTATTCTTCGGCGTGTTATGGATTCCGGTGCATTGGGATGTGAAGTTATCATTGCCGGCAAATTAACCGGTGCACGTGCCCGTACCCAGAAATTCACTGAAGGATATATCAAGCACTGCGGTGAACCGAGCAACACTATTGTTGAGAAAGGCTATGCAGTTGCGATCAAGAAACTGGGTGTCATAGGTGTTCAGGTCAAGCTTGTTCCTGCCGGGGCGAAGCTTCCGGATCACTTTTCCATTATTGAACAGGAAAAGAAACGAGTGCCGTCCAAAGTAACAGTCACCGATATCGGTGATGTTGATTCTGATGAACCCGCTCTCCCCGACGAAATACCTTTCAGGGAGGATCAGTAATGGCAATTTTACGTGCACGGGATGTCCAGCAGACTCTCTGAAATAGAACTGCAGGAACAGATGGACAAACTTCGTATGGAGCTGGTCCAGCATTACGGCAAAGTCAGTGCCGGTGGCGCCACAGAGAACCCGGGTCATATAGGTGAAATCAGGCGAACTATCGCCCGTTTGATGACTGAGCAAAATCGCAGGAGAAATGTATGATCTCTCCCCAGAATGTCCTCCGGCATGAACTTATCGGTCTGGACGTTCTGGTATCGGGAGCAAAAAACCCCCTTCACAAGGGGCTATCCGGACTCATCATCGATGAAACAAAAAATCTGCTGATAATCGAGACCCCAAAAGGGCCTAAACGCATACCTAAAATGCACAGCAGATTCCAGCTGCACCTTCCAGGCAGCGGACTTGTTGAGATAGATGGATCCGTGATGGTTCTGGCTCCTGAAAAGAGAATCAACCTGCACGAAAAGAAGAGGATAAAATAATGGCACTAAACATTGGATTGAACGTCCAGGCACCACAACAAGAATGCCAGGACGTTAATTGTCCGTTTCACGGCACTTTACCGGTGCGCGGCCAGGTGATCACCGGCAAAGTCGTGAGCGACCGAATGATGGGAACCGTTGTAGTTGCACGTAATTACCTGCACTACATTCGAAAATATAAGCGGTATGAGAAACGCAGTTCGAAACTACATGCTCACAACCCCCCCTGTATTCATACAAAGGTTGGCGACATGGTTAAGATCGCCGAATGCAGACCGCTTTCAAAGAGTACAACCTTCGTTGTTGTAGAGGTGTTACAGCCATGAAGGCGAAGCAGTCTACAATACCACGAGCACTTGCAACCGGTACAAAACTTACCTGTGCAGACAATACCGGTGCACGCATAGTACAGATTGTTTCGGTATTCGGCTACCATGGAGTACGACGCCGTCAGCCTAAGATGGGTCTGGGTGATCTTGCGACAGTAACCGTCAAGAAAGGCACACCCGATATGCGTCGCAAGCTTGTACGTGCTGTCGTCATCCGTCAGAAAAAAGAGATGCGCAGACCCAACGGTATACGGGTTTCCTTCGATGACAACGCGGTTGTTGTTGTTGATGAGAAGAATGAGCCAAAAGGAACAGAAATCAAGGGACCGGTAGCCCGAGAAGTCGCGGAGCGGTTCCCCAAACTGGGTTCCATGGCAACAATCATTGTGTGAGGTTTGAAGTATGGTAAGAATTGTAAGTGAACAGCCAAGAAAGCAGAGAAAGGCCCGCTATCAGGCACCTTCACACGTGAAGACCAAATACCTCAACGCCCCGCTTTCCGCTGCACTCAAAGAAAAATACAAGAAAAAGACGCTGCGTGTTGTGAAAGGGGATACCGTTAAAGTAACCCGCGGAGATTTTGTCGGGAATGAAGGGATCGTGGATGCAGTTGATACCAAGAAGTCAAAAATTGTGGTTCATGGAGTGTCTTCCACAAAAGCTGATGGAACGGAAGTACCACGGAGTGTTGATGCTTCAAATGTGCAACTCACTAAACTGAATCTTACTGACAAACGCCGTGAGGCAAAATTAGTGGAGGCTGAATAATGTCAGACCATCTGAAACGATTAAATGCGCCGGACTCGTGGCATATTGCAAAGAAAACCACGAAATTCATCACGAAAACGGCGCCCGGTCCACATAATGCAAATGCGATGCCGATTGCAGTATGGCTCCGTGATCATATGGGTTTTGCACAGAATTTAAAAGAAGTCAAGCAAATCCTCCATCAGAATGACGTGATCATCAACGGAAGACCCTGCCGTGACGCCAGGATGGGCATTGGTATCTTTGATATCATCTCATTACCGAAAATCAACAAATTCTACCGTATCCTGCGTGACAAAAACGGTCGTCATGTTTCCATTGAAATTGATGCAGAAGCAGCAAAGACACGTCTTTGCAAAGTAAGAAATAAGACAACAATCGCTGGCGGTAAGGTTCAGCTGAATATGCGGTACGGAGCAAACCTGCTTGCTGATAACTCATACAAAGCAAGCGATTCGATCGTCCTTTCGCTCGAACCCGAAACACGGTTCAAAATTGTAGATCACTTCCCGTTTGCTGTCGGTAATATGGCTATGGTAACTGGAGGTCGTCATTCAGGAAAGGTTGCACGTATCGTTGATATCATCAAGATGCCGGGCAGCGTCCCCAATAAGATCATCCTCGAGGATGAATCTACAAAGACACGGTTTGACACGATCTCACCCTATATCTATATGGTCGGTAAACAGACCTCTGCAATAGCAACCTGGGGGCATGAGCAGTGACAACGATGCGCGATGTCTATATAGACAAAGTGGTCGTTCACATGGGAGTTGGCGAGAGCGGTGAAAAACTCGTAAAAGCCGAAAACATCATGAAGACGATCACCCGACAGACGCCTATCAGGAGCATTGCCAAAATGACCCAACCGGCATTCTCCATACGCAAAGGCGCCCCAATCGGATGCAAAGTCACGCTCCGGGGCAAGTCAGCCCGCGATTTTTTCGCAACATCAATTGGGATCATCAACAAAACCGTCTTTGAGAGTCAGTTCGACAAGAGCGGGAATATCTCATTTGGTATAGAAGAACACACTGATTTTCCCGGCATGTCCTATGATCCACAAATTGGTATCTTTGGCATGGACGTCAATGTCGTGCTCGAACGTAAAGGCATACGGATCACCCGCAGACGCACGGAGCAGAAGAAACTCCCGGCAAAACAGCGCGTGAAAAAGGAAGATGCGATTGCATTTCTTAAAGAGCAATATCATGTTGAGGTGCGCTAATGGCTGGAGAACAGAAGAAGATCTATGGTCGCGGTGCGAACGAGTGCAAAATGTGCGGGCGTAAACAGGGGCTCGTGCGCAGATATCATATCATGTTCTGCAGGCAGTGCTTCCGCGAATGGGCACGGAAAATCGGATTTAAAAAGATGAGCTGAAGGTGAATGCACAATGACACGAAGTAATCCAATAGCAGACGGAATGTGTTCCTTAAAAAATGCCGGTGACACCGGTAAGTCCGTGTGCATCATCGAACCAGCGAGCAAACTCCTCGGCGCAATGCTCCGAATTATGCAGGACGCCGGTTACATCAGCAGTTTCGAGTTCATCGATGATGGCAGGGGTGGACAGCTTAAGGTTCACCTCACGGGAAAAATTAACCGTTGTGGGGCAATCACCCCGCGGTTTTCGGTACAGTTGGATGAGATGGAATACTGGGAGAAGCAGTACCTGCCCGGAAAGAACTTCGGGCTTCTTATACTTTCAACCTCGCGTGGTGTAATATCACACGATCAGGCGAGGAAAGAGGGTATTGGTGGCGAACTGCTCGGGTATGTTTATTAAATGGTGCGAGATCATGTCAGCAGTCAGAATAGTTAATGTTCCAGATGGAGTAAAAGCCAATCTGGATGGCTCGCAGCTACGTGTTACAGGGCCAAAAGGACAGCTTTCACGTAACGTACGGTTCCCCCAGGTAGAAGTAACCTGTAAAGGAAATGAGGTTATTATTTCAACCGAGTCCAAAAGAAAAGAGATGACGGCGATGGTTGGGACACTGGAGGCGCATACCAAAAACATGTGCCGGGGTGTCAGTGAAGGGTTTGAGTACCACATGAAAATGGTCTACAGCCACTTCCCGATCCAGCTGAAACTTCAGGGAAACCGTCTCGAAATCGCCAACTTCCTTGGTGAGAAGAAAGCGCGTTACGCACGGATTGAACCGGGTGTTACTGCAAAGATTGCAAATGATGAAGTTGTTTTAACGGGAATCGACCGCGAACTTGTCGGGACCTCAGCAGCAAACATTGAGCATGCAACCCATATCCGTAACCGTGATCCGAGAGTGTTCCAGGATGGCATCTATATTGTGCAGAGGGGCTGAAGATCGATGACAACTGAAATAAAACGGTTAATCCGGGTCCGCGTGGAAAAGGGGGCAACCTTCAAGCGTGATGGATACGGTAAGAAAAAGCAACTCTCTGATTCCTGGAGAAAGCCACGGGGACAGCACAATAAGCAGAGAGAGCAGAAGAAGGCAAAGGGAGCTCTTCCCAAGCCCGGGTTCGGGAGCCCTGTAGCGGTACGGGGGATGCACCCAAGCGGATTTTTTGAAGTGTTGATCTCTTCGGTAAAGGAACTTGAGGGAATTGATCCGAAGACCCATGCGATCCGGATTGGAGCAACAGTCGGCGTTCGTACACGTGCCGGTCTTCAGGAAAAGGCCGCCGCAGAAGGCTTTAAAGTGTTGAATGCCCGCGTGGTAGAGACCAAAAAAATACAGGAAAAGATCAGCGAACCAGAAAAGGTGGCGGACAAAAAGAAGAGCGAAGGAAAGAAGCCCGCAAAGTCAAAAGCCCCGACAGCACCCGTCAAAAAGGATGCAAAGAAGGCTGAGAAAACTCCTGCGCCGGAAGAGAAAAAGGCTCCGATAAAAGGAAAGAAATCTGTAAAACCAGAAGCGGAACCTGCAGAAAAAACACCGGAAAAAACGACTCCCGTAAAATCAACCAGAAAATCTGTTAAACCAATGACGGAAGTGCCTGCCGAAACCGACGCCAAACCGAAGACATCTGCTAAACCAAAGGCAAAAAAGAAGACCGAGTCAGAGGTGAAGAAGAATGAGTGACGTCGCCAGCCAGAAACGCATCGCTGCCGCAATATTAAAGTGCGGTGTCAACCGCGTCTGGTTTGACCCGGCCCGTATTTCGGACATCGAGAATGCAATCTCACGTGAAGATTTAAGAGGCCTCATCACCGATGGCGTAATCAAGGCACATCAGAAGAAAGGTGTCAGCCGCGGCAGGGCCCGTGTTCGGATTGCAAAAAGATCCTATGGGCACCGCAAAGGTGCTGGAAAAAGGAAAGGTGCAGCAGGTGCCCGCAACCCGAGCAAAACAGCCTGGGTTCAGAAGATACGTGCTATCAGAAAAGTTCTTGTTGAACTCCGGGATGCCGGGACGATTGACCGGCACATGTACCGGATAATCTACCGGAAAGCAGCCGGCGGGCAATACAGAAGCGTTGCGCATATGAAAGCGCAGATGGAGATCCTCGCAGGGAGGATGAAGTAACATGGCAACAGGATCACGGTATTTTGTCCCCTTCAGAAGACGAAGAGAGGGCAAAACCGATTACTACAAGCGGACCAGGCTCGTCGTAGCAGATGCACCACGAATGGTTGTGCGTAAGACAAACCGACACATCATCATACAACTTGTTACCGCAGAGCTTGACGGTGACCGAACCCTTATCTCAGCAAATTCTTCCGAGCTGGAGTCATATGGATACAATGGAGCGACTTCCAATACTCCAGCAGCATATCTGACCGGTATGCTTTTTGCTGTAAAAGCGAAGAAAGCAGACTACGGCAGGGCTATTCTGGATATCGGGCTTAATCGCGCAACACCCGGTGCACGGGTCTTTGCCGCGCTTAAAGGTGCGGTCGAAGCAGGACTTGATGTGCCACACGGGGAGAAAATCCTCCCCTCCGATGAGCGTGCCAAGGGCAATCATATCGCTGCATATAATAAAAATGCCGCGGATATTGTTTCTATTGTCGAAAAGGTGGCTGACGCCATAAAAAAGGAGCTGGTGTAAATGGCTTATGAAAGAGAAGAGTGGCGCCCGGTCACCGGTCTTGGCAAACTCGTCGCATCGGGAGAGATTAAAAGTATTGACCAGGTTCTTGAGAGCGGCAGACCGATCAAGGAACCCCAGATTGTTGATATGTTCCTTCCCGATCTGGAAGATGAGGTTCTTGACATCGCCATGATGCAACGGATGACCGATTCAGGTCGCCGCGTTCAGTTCCGTGCTGTTGTTATCGTAGGAAACCGGAACGGTTATATCGGGTTCGGTCAGGGTAAGGACGTGCAGGTCGGTAATGCGATCAAGAAGGCCATCGTAAATGCAAAAATGAATATCATTAAGGTCCGGCGTGGTTGCGGTAGCTGGGAATGCGGATGTGATGTCACTCACTCAATTCCGATGCAGGTTGAAGGAACTGCCGGCAGTGTCCGGGTAACCCTTAAACCCGCGCCTCAGGGTATCGGACTTGTTACCGGGGATATCAGCAAGAAAGTGCTTGAACTCGCAGGTATCAAAGATGTGTGGACATTTGCTCGTGGACAGACACGCACCACGATTAATTTTGCAAAAGCTACATTCAACGCACTGAATGAAACCAACATGATCAGGACCGGGAGGTCACTGTAAATGTACGCTGTTGTTCAGGTCCGCGGTGTTGTGAAAACACGCCGTGACATCAAGGACACTCTCAAGATGTTGCGTCTGCATCATATCAATCACTGCGTACTCATCCCGGACACTCCTGAAAACCTTGGCATGATCCGAAAAGTAAAGGATTATGTTGCCTATGGTGAAGTGGATGCACCAACAATTGAGACTCTGCTGTTAACCCGTGGCAGAGTAATCGGTGATGCACCTCTGACTGACGAGTATATCAAATCGAACTCGGCTTTCAGCAACATTTCTGAGTTTGCACTGGCGCTTGCAAGTGGTGACACAAAACTGCGTGAAATCCCGGGTCTGAAACCCGTTTTACGCCTTCATCCACCGCGCAAGGGATACAAAACTACCAAACGTACATTCCCCCAGGGAGGAGCGCTTGGCTATTATGGTCAGGAGATTAATACTCTCCTCTATAAGATGAGGTGAAGCAGAATGCCAACCAACAAACGTTCAAAGTACCGCGGATCGCGGACATGCGGTGGCGGCACCCATAAAAACCGGCGTGGTGCAGGTAACCGCGGCGGACGGGGACACGCCGGCATTAACGCTCACCACTTTGTCAAGTGGTATAAAGAGATGGGAGGACCGGTCTTTGGTAAGGACGGTTTCTCGAATAGTTCCCGTATTACTGTGACAGTAATGGATGTCGGGATTATCGACCAGATAATCCCCTCGCTTCTGGCGCAGGGTATTGCGAAGAATGAAGGAGATGTCATCGTGATCAACACTGCAGATATGGGCATCAATAAGGTGCTCGGCAGCGGCAAAGTCACAAAAAAGCTGAATATTTCCGCTCAGGCATTCTCTGAATCAGCCAAGAAAAAGATCGAGAAAATGGGTGGAAAGACGCAAATCGTCTGACCATTTCTGTGATTTTTGGTGAAACAATGGGAAACCTGCTGGATCGAATGGAACCCCTGCTCGCTGCAATGCCTGCAGTCAAGAGCCCTGAAGGACACGTTCACTTCAAAAATAAATTGATCTGGACCCTGGGAATTTTAATTCTGTATTTTGCCCTGACGAATATACCAGTATTTGGACTCGCACCCTCAAACCAGGATTTGTTTGCTGCATGGCGGGCTCTTCTTGCGGGTGCGAGCGGCTCGATAGTCCACCTTGGTATCGGACCAATCGTCACGGCATCCATCGTGCTCCAGCTGCTCAAAGGAGCAGATATTCTCCATATCGATACAAGCGAAACGCGTGGACAGGTCATGTACATGGGTCTGCAGAAGATCCTTATCATGGTCATGATCGTAATCGAAGCCGCACCAAACCTGGTCGGCAGCTTCATGATACCGGATCCGATTATTGCCAACCAGTTTTTTGGTGGAAACCTGTTTGCCGTTTCTATGCTCATTTTTATTCAAATCTGTATCGGCGGAGTGCTCATTTTCTTAATGGATGAAGTGGTGACAAAATGGGGTATCGGTTCCGGCGTCGGTCTCTTCATCATCGCAGGGATATCACAGGCAATAGTGAATGGTTTTATCAACTGGGCACCGGTTGCTGACCAGTATCCGGTCGGTTTTTTCCCGCGACTCATCGCCATTGGTATTGACGGGGGGAGTTATCTCACCTACTTTGGCAAAGACATTCTTGCATTTGTCACTACAATTGCAATTTTCTTAATTATTGTTTATGTGGAATCAACGCGCATCGAGATCCCGCTCGCTCACGCTCAGGTCAGAGGAGCACGGGCCCGGTTTCCGGTAAAACTGATTTATGCCAGTGTCCTGCCCATGATCCTTGTTCGGGTATTGCAGGCCAACATCCAGATGGTGGGGATGTTCCTCTCAAATGTTAATATTACCATTTTCGGAACATTCGAAGGTTCGCAACCCCTTGACGGAATAATGTATTACCTGGCACCGATTAACGGGCCTGATCAATGGATGTGGTGGATCCACGATCTCGGGCATGCTCCATGGCAGGTTCTATTACGTCTTGGGGTAGATATCACATTCATGGTGGTCGGCGGTGCGATCTTTGCACTCTTCTGGATAAAAACTGCCGGGCTTGATTCAAAAGATGTAGCCCGTCAAATTCAGATGTCGGGCATGTCAATTCCCGGCTACCGCAGGAATCCGCAGGTACTTGAAAAGTATCTCGATCGGTACATCCCCCGCGTCACGGTGATTGGGGGAGTCTTTATTGGTGTGCTGAGTGTAATTGCAAACCTCTTTGGTGTAATCGGTGCTGTGAGTGGAACCGGTTTGCTCCTGACGGTTAGTATTACCTACAGGCTTTATGAGGAGATCGCAAGCCAGCAAATCATGGAGATGTACCCGTTTATGCGGACATTCTTTGGAAAAGAGTAGAACGTGGAAGGGACCAGGATGGATGGAAAAAAGGTTATCATAACCGGAGTACCGGGTGTCGGAAAGACGACGGTCGTCAACGAAGCGCTTAAAAAAATCAGGGAAGAAGGAGTCGAGTACAAATCAATTAACTTCGGCACTTTCATGTTTGAAGTTGCGAAGAATGACAATATTGTCCAGGACCGGGATCAGATGCGCACGCTGGATCGTGCCGTGCAGAAACGACTCCAGCAGCGTGCTGCACAGGCGATCTCCCAGATCCCTGGCAATGTTTTAATTGATACACACGCATCTGTCAAGACTCCAACAGGTTACCTTGCGGGACTGCCCGAATGGGTTCTGCGTGAGATTATGCCTGATTGTATAGTTCTCGTTGAAACGGATGATGACCAGATCCTCATGCGGCGTATCACCGATGAAACACGTTCACGGGATAAAGAGGGTTCGCGATCGATTGCTGAACACCAGCAATTCAATCGCTCAATTGCTGCTGCATATGCAATGGTTACCGGCTGCACCATAAAAATTGTAATCAACGCTGATTTCCTCCTCGAACGTGCAGCCGAGGATATGGCAACCGTACTCAGGTGAATGCATGGATTTTGGAAAGATCTGGGACAAATATGGCATGCTCATTTCGTTAGCCTTTATGATGCTGGTGATGTTTTCATACAGCATCGAATGGTTGCGTGTCGGAGTCGGGCATGGGATTGATTCTGTATTCGCACCTTTGATTGACGGGTTTAAAATCCCCTTTTATATTCTGATTGTAATCCTGTCAGCCTTTACAGGATTATACTCTTCAATCATCCAGAAATACACGATAGACTACGAAAAAATGACCGACGTTCAGGAAAGGATGAAGGAATTCCAGACCGAATATCGCGAAGCGCAGCTCTCCCAGGATGAGAAGAAGATCAAGAAACTGGAAACAAAGAAAGACCGGGTAATGCGCGAACAACTTGAAATGTCGCAGAACCAGTTCAAGCCGATGGCTTATATCCTGATACTTACTGTGCCTATCTTTTTCTGGCTTCTTTTCCGGCTTGGTCAGGTACAGAGCACGATTACCCTTCCCTACGCAGGTACTATCGGGCTTCATGATCCGGCAGTCTGGATTATTCCTGCATGGATCCTCTGGTATATGATCTGTTCAATCACCTTAAGCCAGGTAATAAGAAAAGCCTTAAACATCGGGGGAATCTGATGCGAATCACCGTGAGCGGGCTTCCTGGAAGCGGGACAACCTCCCTCTCACGGTATCTGTCGGAACGCCATGGGTTTACCATGATCTCTGCCGGGGAGGTCTTCCGCCAGCTCGCACAGGAGCATAACCTGGGGTTGGCAGAGTTCGGCCGTCTGGCACAGGAAAATCCGGCATTTGATAAAATGATTGATGCCCGGCAGAAAGAGATTGCGGAACAGCGTGACGATATCATCGTTGAGGGTCGGTTGTCCGGCTGGATGGTTCCTGGTGCGAATCTCAAAATCTGGCTCTTTGCCCCGATTGGGTGTCGAATAAAACGGATTGTTCTCCGGGATCAGATAACGGATGAAAAGACTGCAGAACGTATCACTATCGAGCGGGAAGAATGCGAAGCAGGCCGGTATCACAGTTATTATAATATTGATATCAACGATCTCTCAATCTATCATATTATTCTCAACTCCGAGCACTGGAGTGTTGAAGGGCTCGGTTCAATAATTGATTCTGCGATCACGCGGTTGAATCGTTATGAAACCCGTTAATGAAGGGATATATTTTTCCTTTTGATTCCGGATGATATATTCCATGAAATTTTTTTTAAAAAAAATACACCAAGCATGAAAAGTCCTTTAGCCAGTAACAGTGAAAGTGATTACTGTGGGAAATAACATTACAATCCGGCTTATTCAATCATGGGACGAGGTTGAGATTGCTGACCTGTACCGTGCCGGTGGTTGGTGGAAGGAGGAGTATAGTCATAAAGATCTCCCTCGTCTGATCCGCGGAAGTTTTTTGTTTGCCGTTGCTGTCGATTCAAAAACCGGTCGAGCTATTGGGATGGGCAGAGTCATATCTGATGGAGTATCTGATGGATATATCCAGGATCTCGTCGTCTTTCCGGAATACCGGAAGACTGGAATCGGTACACAAATCGTTTCAACCCTTGTAAAAAAATGCCTTGAACAGGGTGTTCTCTGGATTGGTCTTATCGCAGAACCAGCTACTGAAAAATTTTACCTGCCCTTTGGATTTCATCCCATGGAAGGACATACCCCGCTCTTATACCGGAGTGATAGCTGATGCTTACGCAGGATAATTTTAAACCCGTTTCTCTTAAGGATCGGGCTTTTTTCGAGCAGTATTATGCACAATATCCGCAGGTGCATAGTGATAATACCTTCACTAATATGGTCTGCTGGAATCATTATGCACATTACAAGTATGCCTATGTGGAGAAAAATCTCATAATCGCAAGCACTATAGATGATGTTACACGGTTCCGTCCCCCAATTGGTCCAAGGAATCCGGCGCTTTTAAAATCGCTTATACGTCTGGCATCAGATATCAGCGACAATGAACCTGTTGTATTAATAGATCCGGAAACAGCCAGCTGGATGAGGGACGTCTGTCCTGGTATCAATCTTATTCCTGACCGTAATCATTTTGAATACGTCTACCGTGCCGCAGACCTCGCCGGACTCCCCGGTAAAAATTATCTCACTATCCGTCGCCAGATAAACAAGTTCCATCGTAACTGTTCCAGTTCGGTTGAGCCGATTACCAGGGAAAACTGGGAAGAAGTAAAGCGATTCCTGATCGAATGGTGCGAATGGAAAGGGTGTGAAAACGATAAAGTCCTTGCGCATGAAAAGGAAGCGGTTTTTTTTGCAATTGATCATTTTGATGCACTTTCAATGAAGGGATTGATTATACGGGTCTTTTCAAAAATCGGTGCCATGTCACTGTTCGAGTCTCTCAATGCTGATACTGCACTGGTGCATTTCGAAAAAGGACTCCCTGATTGTGAAGGCATCTATAAAGTAATCAATACTGAAACGGCAGCATTTCTTACAAAAAAATTTACCTACATTAACCGGGAAAGTGATCTTGGAATAGCAGGACTTCGTGAAGCAAAAATGCGATATCATCCTCATCATATGGTTGAAGTATATTCCCTGAAAAGGGATTCCTGAAAAAAAAATTGTAATATCTATTTTTTTTCAAAAAAAAATTCGAATCTCCATTCTAAAACTCATTAAAACCATAATTGCCAGGAATCAGACAGAAATATGCATTTTGGAAGACAAAGGATTCGAAAGATTGCATTTTAATTTTTCCCACGGATCTCTCTTAAAAGTATCAAAAAAAAAATTATTACCTGCATTAAATCAAGGCGAGATAAGCCAGGATACCCGATGCAATAATCTTTACAGCGATCGCGGCGACCAGTATCCCAAGGACTTTACCCATGATATCCGTTACAACCTCTCCGAGGACCCGCTGAATGTTTTCCGCGTAATAGAGAATGATCCATGTTGCGATGAGTGAAAGGGTAATAGCAACGAATGGAATGAGGAGACCATAATCTTTTGAAAGAAGCATTACAGTTGTAATAGTTCCTGGTCCGCATAAAAGTGGTGTCCCGATTACAACTCCGGCAGCTGTTTTTGTGTGATCTTTGGAGTGCCCGATTTCAATGCCAAGTGCTTCCTGTATTCCAAGAAGAAAAACCAGAAAACCTCCTGCTATCTGGAAGCTGGGCAGGTTAAGTCCCAGAATATCAAAGATCATTTTGTTAAATATCAGGAAAAGATACATCAGTCCCCCTGAAACAGCGACTGCGATGAACGCTTGTTTATGTATTTCTGCCGGTGTCTGACCTTTAGTCATCGCCGCAAAAATGGGTACGGATAGTATCGGGTCAAGGATAATGAACAGTGCCGCAAACGAATAGATGATACTGGAAATTATATCCTGCATAGTCTGTTATAAGATATTTACGCTGATTGCGGATTAAAATGAGCGGTCAGCTGTTTATGGAATGAGCTCCATTTTTGAAAAGAAAATTACCTGCGTCATACGATAAAGTAAATAACAAGGATTGCAGCTGTTGAAATTGCTCCTGCAGCGGCTATCCCGCGGGCTCTGGTATCTGTTACAATCACCAGAGATGCCAGACAGAAAAAGATATATGGAATCAGGGTTGTGATCACGGAAATTGTTGCAAGCAGGGTAAAATGGTTGGAAAAGAACAGAAGGGATCCACTGATTGCACAACCTGCAATAAGTGCATGTGCGGGAGTGCCCCGGATATTTAAATTCCGAAGTATGGGAATGGAAAATTCAGACTGACATAGACTGGAGTATACGGGAAGTTCCGACTATATATGCGTTTATGGCCGAGAGCATGGCAAGGATCCCGACACATGCGACGATGGCTCCTGAACGGTTCAGAAAGATACCGGCAGCAGTAGCAACGGGAGCGGGTGAGGCAGCAAGTGTTTCTGAACCAACACTCCCGATAAGTGAAACGTTAAGAATGAGATACAGGGACACAACAATTCCCATGACGATGAAGAGCGATCGTCGGATAAGTGAAGGGTCCCGTGTTTCCTCAACAGGGATTGCACTAATTTCAAAACCGGTAAACGGCCAGTATACAATGATGATCGTTGCGAAAAAACCTGTGACAGTAAGCGGTGTCCGTGGTGTAAAATTATCCAAATTGATAAACGGAATGAGCAGAACGGCAATTATCACTAAAGGAATAATTTTAAGCGTTGTGAGAATATTTTCAGTCATACCTGAAAATGAGATTCCGGAAATGTTCAGCCAGCAGAAGGCACCTATAACCAAAATCTCGATAAGCAGTACATTGGAAAGATCAAACCAGGTTATGTACTGGCCAATACCTGCTGCAATGGTGGAAATACCAAAAATGGAGGAAATAAGGTACAATATGATAAGGGGTACAGCGATCCGGGTACCGAATACCGATTTAAACAGGGAATAAAAACTATTGGATGAAGTGAACCGGAAAGACACAAAAGTAAGAGAAAGAAGCACACAGGATGCTGACAGGGCAACAATCAACCATGCAAGGAGAGACCATGGGCCACTTAGTTTCGCTGCCACTCCGGGTACTACGAAAATACCAGAACCAATTGTCCCTCCTACCCCGAGACTGACGAGTTCAGGCAACCCCAGTGATCGTTTGTATCTGTTGATCTCCGTCATAGATGAATGATTCATACTTGCCGTATACATAATTTATAATAGCCGGTAGTCTCCATCATCCCATATAACTGGCCCTTCAAAGGAAAATGAGGTCGGTGAAGGACTTTTAGTGGTGTGAATTACGTATGGCAAAAGCAGTAGCAACTTCAAAAAAGAGCGCTGTAAAAACGGCAAAAAAACCTGCCGCAGCGATAAAGAAAGCATCAGCAAAAAACCTTTCAAAAACAGCAAAAAAAGGTGCAGCATCAAAAAAGGAAAGTGCCGTCCCTATGAGGTACAAATGCAGCATCTGTGGGTATGTTTATTCACCCCTTCGCGGGGAACCGCATAATGGCATACCTGCCGGAACTGCCTTTGAGGATCTTCCTGATACGTACCTCTGCCCGGTGTGCGGGTTTCAGGGAAAAGGCAAGATTGGCAAGTGGGGCTTTGATGAGTGGCGGCCGACACGCTATATCTGCTCCATGTGCGATTATATCTACGATGAAAAACGCGGTGAACCCCACCGCGGTATAAAACCGGGGACAAAATTTGAAGACCTTCCTGATGACTATGTTTGTCCTGTTTGTGCAACAGATCCAAAAATTGTTTTACGGTATGGGAACGTTCTCAAGCAGGGTTTCTCACCCTTGTTTGATTAACAAAAAGATCATCATCCTTTTTTAATAATACACGGTCAACTGTGATTATTTGTAAAATTTATTTAATCCGATTCCTGAAAATCTACCAATTTCTTCGACCTGAGAGATTCTGTCAGATACATAGATGTCAAGTCTGAAGGTGGGCGCTTCCCTCCCCCCAGGATTTGCTCTCTTTTCCCTGATTGATTCATTTGGCGCTATCAGAACGAATCTATGAGCCTTCTGGGAGGATTCCAGAAGAACCAGAATGCCCCCCTGTACACTCACCATCCCCAGAGGGAGAACAGGATAGCCCCCTTTGAGAGGGAGACGGGCAGGTACCAGAGCATATCAGCTTATCCAGGAGCCCGTCCGAAGCGAAGCGGAGGTGTATCATGCCTATGTGTGTAGAAAGAGAGAATGGGTGCCAGATATTTTTTATTTTTTATCAATCGACGGTGTGTTTTTTTTTAAAAAAATACGTGTACCACCATCCGTTTATCCGGTTGTACCTCTAGGATACGCACGAGTCTATATCTCCGTCAGGTCGCGTACTCCAGGCATGGTAATTTTGCACTCCCCTCTCATAAACTTACCGGCAGTTTATATTAAAATAATACTGAAATTGCACCATTATGCATCCGACAGAACAAATACAACCTTAATAATCCTTCACCATGGCATCAGCGCGGGTAGATCCATCTCTTGTTTCGGAGATGGTACTTCGCAAATAGTCTGCTTGTGCCAGAAGGTATTTTGTAACCGGATGTGCAAGATATCATGAACGTGTATGGACGTACCTGTATTACCTTCGAAAGCCCATCATCTGATGAGAATCGGTCGCTATGATGAAGCAATTGCAACGTATACCAAATTACTTGAATCTGATAGTAATAACACCACTTATCTTGAGAATATAGGAAAAATGTATTACTCCCTTGGGAGGCATGAAGATGCGATTGTCTGGTACGACAAGGCTATTGCCATCAATCCAAAAATTCCTTCTGTCTGGTTCGAAAAGGGATATACCCTGCGTAAAATTCACCGGTATGAGGATGCAATCACGTGTTTTGACCAGGCTCTGGCGCTTGATCCGGACTACCTTTTTGCACTTGCCAATAAAGGATATGCGTTAAATGAGTTGGGTAAATTCAGGGAGGCGATTACCTGTTTTGACACTTTCCTGAAAACCAGCCCAAACAACCTTCGTGTAATGACTGCAAAAGGGATCGCATTGCGGGAAATGGGGGATAATACCGAAGCTCTTGCATATTTTGATAAAATAATCGCGCTTAACCCCTTGAATATTTTTGTCCAGAACCAACGGGCTGTCACACTCCGAAACCTTGGCTGGATAAAGGAAGCAGATGAATCCGGCACTCAGGAAAAATAGTACCGGGATATTGGAAAAAATCGAAGAACTTCTTTTTTATAGGATCCTGATGATAATGAGGTCTCTTTCACAATTAGCGTATAATAATTTTAGTGAAGAGTTCTCCTTTTAAAAAAATCAGAAAATCCCGTTTTTCCGGGAAAAAAAATTAGATGAGTTTGAAGATTGGGTGGTTTTCTGCTTTGCACTCAATACCCAGTTGACGGGTAGCCTCAAGGACCGTGATATCCGTGTAGGCCTGTGCGGTGATCATTGCTTCTACGTTCTCGATAGGACCGTACATAATAAGGTCTGCACCGAGTGTGCTTGCAATCATGTTGCAGCCGATATCGGGAGCTGACCATGCTGCCTGCTTGATACCCTCCATACCTCCGAGGTAGTGGTGGGACATCTGCTTGAGGAGTACATCCTTCCCCTCGTATCCTGCTGCAAGTACTGATGGGGTCTTGCTCGTACCTTTCCAGCGTTTGAGCCATGTCCAGGATACGGTCATGTTGTGGTATGCACCACCGGTCGGGTAACCGTGGATTGCCTTGCATGCAAGGATTTCACGGTATGAACCGCCGGAACCAAGACCGAGCGGTGTTGCTGCAGTGTCAAGAATCGGGCGCTTGATACCGCAATATTCTGCAATCTCCAGCATACCCTTTGTCTGTCCAGCAACGCCACCCTCTACGAGCACCTTCTCTCTGCCGACAACAGATGGGTCTGCCGGGTTGAAGGCGAGGACGATGGCTGCATCAACGTCACTGTTCTTCAGTGCTTCAATGCTCTCGGGCAGGATCGAACCGTTGATCGAGTTGTAGATCGCACGGTGTGCAAGCCCGACATCAGTCACATACTTGCATGCATGGGCAAGTGCCGTGGGAACTGATGAGTCCATCAGGAACGCAGTCTTGTTGTCAATGCTGTCGAACCAGCTGAAGTCACTCTCGAATGCTTCGCCGTACTCCGCGATGATCTGGATGAAGTGCGGGATACCGGTCAGGTCAGAGAGGACCTGACAGCGGTTCCAGAGGGCTTCTGCTTTTGCCTTATCGATCTTTCCTGTCTTGTCGTCCAGCACGCATTCGTGCTTGTTGTAGAATATTGAGGCACCCAATACCGTCGGGTACTCCCCGGGCTGTCCACCGATCATGGTGCCGTTGAAGTCCCAGACACTCTGTTCTTTTTCGAATTTGAACATGTTATTTTACACCTCCATTATACCAATGTCATCAATTTCTGGTACAAAAACAACAGCATCACAAATACGGTTAGTCCTGCAACCAGACCGTACAGTATGCCGATATCTCGTCCGATTTTTCTCCCAACACGCTGTGCAATTTCAGCATCCACGAACTCGATCTTCTTCTCAATCTTATCGAGTCTCTTCTCAATTTCGAGGAACTGCGGGTTTGCACCTGCGGCAGCAGTCTCAACGCCTCCGGCAGCTTCCTTAACCTCAACGACAATGGCATCCGCAGCGAACGCACCCGGGTCACGGGCCTTCAGTTCGTTGATTTTTGCCTTGATTGCGTTGAGGTCTTCGCTTTCCATGATGTTGACGATTTCCGTCTGTTCCTGGAAGCGCTTGATCGCTGCATCATTGAGATTCTCGATGAAAGGAATAGCCCCTTCAGCACCGACGACTCTGCCTTCTTTGACACCGCCTTTATGGAGTGCTCCGAATGTCTGGCCGGATAGGTGGCCTTTGACTTCGGTTCCACAGAACAGCATGAACCTGATGTTGGGGTTGGCGATGACGTTGGCGATGACCTTTTCAAGACCGAGGTTTTCAGTCTTACAGGAACCGCACAATGCCGCACCTGCGTCACAGATGCCCTGTTCGTCGAGGTGTGAACCCATGGTGACAACAGCCACCGGGCTGTTAGCGTCACCTGCGTGGAAGTCACCCTTGACGAGCGGCCAGCCACTTGCTGGTGATTTCTTGTCTGCCATTTTTTCCACCTCATCCCACCAGAAATACCGGTACTAAAATCAGGATCAACGCACAGAGCAATCCTGCGGTAAAACCGATTATACCGGTTGCGCTGACTGCCGAGTCAATTTTGTTCGTCCGTGCCAGGATTTGTGATTTATAGCGGATGTTTTCCACCATATTTTCAATCGCAACCATCCTGACTGGTCCTGTATTCTTTGCGTCTTCTGCCATCTCTTTCACCTCATCATCAGGAATCCGACCAGGGCGAACGAGATGATCAGACCGATCATCAGGCCTTCGATCTTACCTGAATAGACTCCGGCAGCAAATTTGTCCCGGTATCCGATATCCGTCACCATTTTTTCGATGACTTTCATGCGGGCAGTGATGAGTGCCATTTCACCGGAAATCGGGCGGACTTCGCCACCTGTCTCTTCTGCGCCTCCGGCAGCTTCCTTAACCTCAACGACAATGGCATCCGCAGCGAACGCACCCGGGTCACGGGCCTTCAGTTCGTTGATTTTTGCCTTGATTGCGTTGAGGTCTTCGCTTTCCATGATGTTGACGATTTCCGTCTGTTCCTGGAAGCGCTTGATCGCTGCATCATTGAGATTCTCGATGAAAGGAATAGCCCCTTCAGCACCGACGACTCTGCCTTCTTTGACACCGCCTTTATGGAGTGCTCCGAATGTCTGGCCGGATAGGTGGCCTTTGACTTCGGTTCCACAGAACAGCATGAACCTGATGTTGGGGTTGGCGATGACGTTGGCGATGACCTTTTCAAGACCGAGGTTTTCAGTCTTACAGGAACCGCACAATGCCGCACCTGCGTCACAGATGCCCTGTTCGTCGAGGTGTGAACCCATGGTGACAACAGCCACCGGGCTGTTAGCGTCACCTGCGTGGAAGTCACCCTTGACGAGCGGCCAGCCACTTGCTGGTGATTTCTTGTCTGCCATATCAGCTCACCTGTATCATCTGGAATGCAATGATTCCTGCAATGAATAGTCCTATCGCAAGTCCGTACCAGAATGATGTAATCGTCCCACCGATCGCGAGACCGTTTTCCCTGTTGGGGAACGATGCGAGCAGATTGCCTTCTCCAGAGAGCATGTTGACAAGGTCATCACTGGTTGCTTCGAGAACAGCTACCTTTTCAAGAACGGGTGAAAGCGATTCACCGGCTGATGTCACGAGCCCGACAAGGGGATCGGCGACAAGCCCGAATTCCGGAAGTACCTGAATGTATGCCATATCAGTGTCCCTCCATTTCAGGAATCGGCTTTGCATCAAGCCATGCAGCGGCATCTCGTTTTGACATGCAGATATACTGGTTGTAGGTGTATGCCCATCCAAGGATAGCGACCAGCAATGATATCAATGCTGAACCTGTGCTGACTAATGCAAAGGACATGACTGCAGCGACGATCATGCTTAAAAATCCGCACTCGGCGGTTAACATAAGCATGCGGTCCTGTTTCCAGCCTGGTCCCAGACATGCATTGAATGGGTGCTGGATTGCGATCGCTCCAAGCAGGAATGCAACAGCAATAAGCCCGCCACCAATGAATGAAATCTGGTTAGAGCTCACCGTCATACCGAGCATCGTGACTGAACCTTCAGTCAGGCCGGCAAAGGTGAATCCACCGGTGATAAGTGCTGCAAATCCCATAAGGGATAATGCACCAACTATTGCCATTTCAGTAAGTGCCTGGACCATTGCCGGGATCTTCATGTTCAGGATATTGTTTGAAATATACCCGAGAATGAAACCGATAACGGCTGCAAGAACAAGAGCGACGATTGGAGCGAGGATACCGAATCTGGTAGCGAGCAGCATGGCAATCACACCAGATCCAAAGGCGATCATACCTGCTGAAGGCACACCAGTACCGATACCGTAACTACATAATACCTTGATGGTGTGACTTCCCCAGACCAGAGCGATAGTCGCAGCTAATCCACCGAAGAATGCGAACATCTCGGTGTTGGTGAGTACATTGAGATATGTCAGGTAGAGACACACCAGTGTGCCAAGAAGCCCCGACATCAGGATATTATTGTGCGGGATGCCTCCTTCAATAACTTCAACTTTAATTGACATCTTCAACACCTCACATTGGAACTACGATCAGGATCGCGACAAGTCCGCACATAGCTGATGCGACAGCGGATGCAACGATTGCCCGTGGCCAGCGTTTGAATTTCGGGTCGTGGGGTCCTTCGATTGTTCCCGTGATGTTATATGCGGTAAGCACTGCATTCACAAGGAACAGACCAACAGCGAACATTCCCGCGGCTGCGACTGCAATTGGCATTGCCTGTGCGGCGGGAACCTGCATCAGAGCCGGGAGTGTTGCTTCGTAGAGGTTGAGAAGCTGCAGGTAAATGAGCGTACCGCCAGCGCCTCCGAGAAAACCTCCGATTACACCTCCGACGAAGGATACAAACGGAAGACCGTGCCCCTCCGTACCCTGGGATTTGAATTCAGCCTGTGTGTCTCCGGTGATCGGGTCTTTTGCAACTTTACCTGATGCTGCAGGAATACCCATGCCGAAAACATAGACAAAATTCACCATCATACAGGTTATGGCCATCATCAGTCCGCCACCGACTCCACCAGTGACGGTTGCAACAACAAGGCCCTGTTCAGCCGCCCATGCACCGCCAAAGAGTCCGGCAAGACCTGCACCAGCTGCAAGCATTGCAACACCCGTTGCGATACCTGGTGCCTGCCCCATTGCTGCCGGAGCACCCCCGACTGGTACGAAGTGAGTGCCGAATCCAATCAGGACACCACCGATGATGATACCGATGAGTGCCATGAGACCTGCGCCCGGTGAAACATACCAGCAGAGTGCAAGAATGATAAGGAGCATAACAACGCCAACCCCCATTGCGGTTGGGTTCATTGCGCCTCCTGCCTGTGGTTTTGCTGCAACTGCGCTCATGATGCCACCTTGGCTTCTGTGTAGGGGCCGTAGTTCTTGCGTGCCCAGACTTCAATGTACCTGTCGATAACCGTGAAGACGAGGATCATCAGGATACCGACAACGATTGCACCCCATCCGGCGCTGATCTTCTCAAAGAGAATTGTTCGCCAGAGTTCAAGGAATACAATCAATCCAAAACAGACACCTGAAGCAGAACCACCTATTTTGTTGGTAAACCATCCATTGTCCAGTGAATTGCGTTCACCGGCTTCAGCGTAACGGACGATGTTACCTGATGCCGAAATCGGTACACCTGCGCCGAACTTCTGGTTCTGGTACTGTCGTTCCTTTCCATAATACGGGTTACCTGTCGCAGAACCTGCTGCACCGAGTGCAATACCCCAGATCAAGCCGAGCAGCGGCAGCGGGAACGGGTGTCCCAGTGCACCGTTGATCAGGTGACAGAGTGTTACAGTACAGAATATTGCAACGAAGGCATGTGCCATAGTAACCGACGTCATGGACTTAAGGACATCCACATAGACCGGCTGTCCGAACTTGGCGAGACTTGCCGTCCTGCCCAGATACGCGGTGGTTGCATAGACGCCCTGTACAAAGACTGCCAATATACAGCCAAGGACGATTGCGAGAACCGCATTTACCTGCATCGCCATAAAAGCCCATGCAAGACCTGCACCCAGTGCACACCAGAGACCGTATGCTGGGGGTTCACCGGCGACCGCCTTATTGAAGATGCGGTGCAGGAAACCCATCTGCGGTGCGAGCTGAACCTGTGAGTTCGGGTCACCCTGGGATCCGATGTTGGATTCAGTATCTTCCGCAGAACCGGCTATAGTGGCAAGAGCTCCTGTCAATGCAGTAATTCCAATGCCAAATACAATTTGTTCCATTTAGCCTCCTCCCTACGTGCGAATGCACGAGAGTATTCAAAATGCAATGCCACGCACATTGAGTTAAAACTCTTTGTGGTTAGTGTAAATTTGGTGAGAGCTTAATTAAAAGGTTTCGAAACTATATTTCCGAGATCGCACTTTAAATCGCCCGAATTATAAAACCAGCGTTAATATCGGATTATTTAATCATGTAAATTTACTTTAACGAAAAAAAAGTTGAGTTGTCAATCACGGGGTTAATCCTTTCTGACTTCGGGAGACAGGAGGTTGGCCGGACTAATGTCATTATCAGAAAAGAATAGTCGAATAATGTGTTTGGTATGTTTGCACAGAAGGGGTAAAGCAGGCGAATTCTACGGTAAAAAATCTACGGATCGAAAATAAAAAATTTTTAGCAACAACATCCGGCATCTGCCCAGGGGTTTTATTTTGATACAACTTTACGCATCAATGCCATAACGCCCGCCTTTTTCGGTTTTTGCGACAACAGCATTCCAAAACTCGCCATACCAGGCATCGGGGCTTCGAACATCTCCTTGTTCAACCGCTCGTTGAGCTCGTCGAAAATCCTCTTGTACGCTGTACAGTGGGGATCAACACCGTCCAGGGATCCGCCCGAGGGTGCGATTGCATTATACGGGCACCCGCCCCGGCAGTATTTGATATGCGAACAGTCCTTGCAGGCTACATCAACATACCCGGAGAATGCCACCATCCGTCGGCCGGATTCTGACTGCATGAGCGCTTCCAACGTCGGCCGGTCCCGGACATGCCCCATCACCCATTCCTGCATTCCTACGAAGCGATAACACGGGTAGATGCTCCCGTCAGGCCCGACAGCAAATGTGCTCCCCATGCAATCCACATACGTGCAGACGGTCCCCCTGCGGGTGAATACACACCGGCAGAGGTCATTGATGTTCATCACATCAATATCATTCATATGCTCGAGGGTTTTGTCAAGAAGGAAGACAAGCAACTCCCCGTATTCCTCCGGGGGGAGAGCCCACTGCCCGGGATTTTCAGATCGCAGGGAGGGTAATGCAGGGTGTAATTTCAGTGTGAAATTATTTTTTAAGAAGAAATCAAAAATCTCCTGACGGTGCTTCACCGACTTGTTGGTAAATGTGCAGATAAACCTGACATTCAGACCATGAGCCTTTGCAATGTCGTAGCCTTTCATCGTCTTTTCATAATAGCCTGATCCCCGCTGCGAATCAGTGATATGTTCCGGCCCGTCAATACTGGAACCGACAGGAACCTGGTATTCTGCCAGGATTTGGGCAATTTCCGGAGTCATCCTCCAGAGATTTGTCTGAATGGCAAACTCCGGGTTAAGATCCTGTAATCCCTCAGCGAGCAGGGGCAGCGCCTGGCGGTAGAAAGCAGCACCCGCAAGAAGCGGTTCTCCCCCATGGAAGGTAAACGTCATCCGATCAGTCCGGAAATCCTTCAGCCAGGTAACAACTTCTCTGATGGTATCAATGCTCATAACCGGTGATCCTTCTTCAGAACTCCAGCAATAACTGCACTTGGAAGGACAACCCAGTGTCGGTATAAGCATGATATGAAAAGGAGTTTTCATTACACTTTTTTCCTCTCATGAGAGTATAATTGTTTTCATCCGGGTATCATTTTTTAAAAAACAATTACATTTATCGGTAATTTTTGTATTCTCGATCGGAGCCAAATTCCCATTTTTAAAGTAATTCTCCCAAAAAAATGACCCTCACATTGGTGTTCTGGCAGGGTTTTCTGGTCCTGATGGGCTAAAGCATGTGGCTAAAAAAAGCTCAATATAAAGGGCTTCAGAAGCCGATGGGTGGGGTGTAAATCTGCCGTATTTTGGCAAACAGGGCGATAATATGGCTATTCTCCACGGAAACTGAAATGGAGCGTTTTACGGGCTTTTCCGTATACCAAATTACAATGAGAGAATGAATCGGAGCCCGTATTGGGTCTATTCTCTCATTGACCTACATACCTGAATTTTAGCATACTATTAAACTCACCCCAACCTTTGTCGCACTGTTCGGCACGAGGTATGCAGACAAATTTACCTTCAGTAGCTGAGTGAAAATTCAGGGGCAGGCATAATGTGGGAATGCTGCAACTTTGTTGTCAGAACAACTTCAATCCGTAATTTTCAGAAATCGAGTCGAAAAGAAAATCGATGGAATGTGATTTTACTTTAAAAAAAGTGTTTGATCTGATCTTACCTTGATGGTATGATCAGTGAGCGCTCTCCAGCGGGCATGAACTCGCGGATTGCACCCTTTGCGAACTCGCGGCGTGGTTCGGAGAAATCGAACTTCAGCGATGGGTCGGCAAACGTGATCTTCATCAGTGGGTTTAGGGTCCATGCATCTTGCCGTGCAATGTGTGCGGAACCGGCGATTGCGGCGTACTCTCCCTGGTGACCGACGTTCATTGCATAGTTCGGGTAGTTCGGTCCGCGAAGCTCTCCGAGTAATCCCTCGTCGGGACGGATGGAGAGTGAGTTTGCGGAACCGCACTGGTCCTGAAGGTCGTAGCCGAAGAAGCCGAGACGTGACCAGCCTTCCTTGTGCATGAGCATGGATAAGTACCAGCCGTTCAGGCCCGCGTTGGAGTTTGCGGTTGCCAGTGCAGTGGTGATACCTGATGCTGCTGCAAGGACGGACGCACGCTGGGATCCACCGAAGTGGCTCTCGAGGGCAGTCGGGTACTCCTCGTACTGCTCCATACCGTAGAGGTTGACCTCGGTTGCGATGTCGTTGACGACTTCCTGGGTTGCCTTTGCCTTTGCAATGCCACCGTGTTTCTTCTTGATGTAGTCCACACCGTACTCGGTGTAGTCATCAAGGATGTTGTCGGTGTATGCAGCGGTTGCATACTGGGTGAATCCGACACCACCGGACATGTAGGATCCGAGCCAGATCTGGTCGAAGAGCATGGTACCTGCTGCCACGATCTCAAGGGAATTCTTTACTGGATCGTTGGGGTACTTGCGGTCTGACTGGACCATGTCGGCGAAGTGTCCGAACTTGATGCCACCTGGCTCGTTCGGGCCACGTGCTCGTCGGGCGGGCAGGATGTCTGCCATCTGGATAACACCGGCGTGCTTTGCGGCGAATGCGAGGTCAGCGACTGCTGCCTCACCGGCGCACATCTTGTAGGCCCCGATGAAGGACATACCGATCTGCATGGCAGACCAGCGGGAGGTGGTTCCACCGTCACAGGTTCTGCTGACCGTGGTGGGGATGTGCACTGCCTGCCACATCGACTTGCCGACTGCTGCCTTCAGCTGTGCTGCCTGCTTTGCCGGGAAGAGCTTGTCGACGTTGAGCACGAACTGGGGCTCGAGGTCGTCAGTCATCTCGTCGTCGCCCGTGAAGACCTTGACGTAACAGTCGTCCACGAGTGACGGGTGAGTCTCGACCATGTGTTCCTGAACAACGGCTGCACCGGGCATTGCGTGGTTCAGCACGTGGAGGTACTCGTTGATGGTCTCTGGGGTGACTTCCTTGCCCAGACGCTTCTGTAATGTGCCGTGGGCGAGGTCGAGGCCGACGATGATCGTCCTGCGGATATCATCCCACATCTGCTGCATTGCGGCGTTGTTGACAAAGTGCAGGTCGTCGCCCTCCACAAAGACACCGGTGGTGCTGACTTCGTAGGTTGTCAGCTGGCGCTGGCCGAGCGGGATACCGCCACAGTGGCAGCGTTTCGGGTCGTACATGGAGATACCGCGGTCCATCTCGGCCTTCTTGCCGGCCTTCATGAACTCCATTTTACGCGGGGACTGCTCAAGACCTTCGCGCTTGAAGACCGTGGACATTGCCTGGGGGTCTTCTGCGAATTTTGTCTTCATTGCCTTCAGGAAGAGCTTCTGGGTCCTCTCGATCTTTGCTGCTTTTGCCATGTTCAGGCCTCCTTGGGCATGAAGCCGTATTTGGTTCTCAGCGCGTGGATGCGCTGGATGTACTCAACGTATTCGGCGTCATCGCGGAATCCGGTACCTACCATTTTGTGGTACATGGTGGTGTGAGCCTTGAGCCACTTTGCATCCTGTGCCTTGCCGACCTTGACTTCTGCATCAAGGGGAACGCCGACCTGGTCCTTGATATACTTGATAATGCCGGACTTCTTGTCGATGACAAAGCGCTGGAGCATATCGAACATCATGCCGTTCTCGTCAAGACGGAGGGAGTGCCCGTGCACTGTACATCCACGGATACCGGTGAGTGCTGCGTCAAAGAGCTCGGTGTTGACAAGTTCTTTTGCATATTTCTCGAGATCGCGTTCGCGGCACTCGATGATCTGACGACCGGACAGGGTACCTGGGTCGATACCACGGAAGCGGTATGCCTCGACGTAGCTTCTCTGGTAGGGCTGGCAGGGTGCGTTGTACATCGAGTCGGTGAACTGGATGTAACGGACACGGTCGCCGGCCTTTGCACCGTCAGTCGGGGTTACGAGTTTGCGGATTGGGCACGCGGGTTCCTGCTGCTCAGCGAGCGGCGGGTGTGCACTTGGATAAGCTGAGCCGGGGGCTCTGTGTCCCATAACGAGAACGATGTCCTTATCACTGACATCACGAAGCTTTTCCAGCTTGTGGCTCGGGTCCATCTGCTTACGCCTGTTCTCGGCGATATGAGTCTGGCCGGGGCCATACTGGGGTTTGTATGCCATTATTTTATCACTCCAATGTTTCCTTCTTTTTCACGATTCTCATTACTGACGAAATGACTTCCGCCATTTTCTCGCGTGTTGGGGTCTGACCGCGGGTTACGCCGCTCACGATGGCCATCACCGTACCTTTGGTACGGATCTTGTCAGCGGGGGGCAACACCACGGCGGTCTTCACTCCCTCCTTTGCGAGATCCTCGTAATCTATCGGGGCCTGAGATACAACAATCGCCTTCACATCACATGCCTGGAGAATAAACCTGACCTTGTGCACCACGTGGGAACGAACGTTCCCGTGGTGAAGGATGGCGACTTTGTGTTTCTCTATTTGCGCGATTTCCTTATCGGTAAGCCCAAATGAAGCGCCAAGGACACCACCGGCTATTTTTGGTGCGTCCGGCGGCACGCCACTGCCGGCATACAGCACCAGCGTACTGATGCTGTATTCAACGCCCTGTTGCCTGAGGCCTGAGGTGATATCGCACACCGGCTTTGTCACGTGGCGGCGTCCGGGAGACATCCCGACCACTATGACATCCGGGTACCGGCATTCGGAGATGGTGCCCCGCTGGGCAATACCGCCTCCTTTACCCATGCCCATCGCCTCACGGCAGTCCACAACCTGGGTTACTCGTCCAATCGGCATAATTTATTTATTTCCCTGAATGATTACGGGTCGGGACTTGCTGGTAGGATCAGCAAGTCCGATGATCGTTTTGTCCGCGTCCGGGCCATACTTGCAGTAATCGACAAGTGATGGTTCGGTTTTCATGAACCTGCCTTCCTGGATATAGAAACTATAGTCCGTGAAGACCGGTTTACACGCGGCTTGCAGTGCGGGGATAACCTCGCGGTTCTCAAGTTCGAGCAGTATAGTGCCCACATGAACCTGCAGTTCCAGTTCCTCGTCCCCGACTTTGATCGTTTTCCTCATGGTATGAGGATTTGCGAGTCCTTTGGCGGGTCCATAGGTAACTGTTGCGGGAAGGCGTGGTCCGTTCAGGACCATGCGCCGGACCCCGGGAACACTGACAATCTGGTTCAGCAGGCGCTCTGTAGTCTCGGGGTTGAGCAACCGTTCGGTGACAATCCTGCACTGGGGGAACGTGGCTTCGGTCATTTTTGTCCGTGGGGGCTTATACGCCCTTAGCAATTGCCTGGATTGGCTTCTTGAATGCATCGAGCTGGCCGAAGGTGTCCTGGTAAATCTTTGAGGTTGCTTCGGGGCCGAACATCTGGGTACCTGCATCAAGACAGCATGCTGCTACGATACAGGGCATACCGACACCGGCTGCGTGACGGGTAACGACGTGGTTACCGTTGAATCCGCCGGGGCCGCCGCCACCATAGATCGAGTGGCTGAAGAACGAGAAACCAACTGCTACACCCATGGTACGACCGAAGTCGGAGCCTGGGAGGCCGGTCTCGTGCTCGAGCAGGTCGTTGAAGTAGAGCAGGGTTGCAGAGACTGCCTGAGCAAACCGCCCGGCACCACAGTTAACCATGGTTGCTGCAAGGGTTCCTGCCGATGCATAAGCGTTCCAGAGCATGGGGTCCTTGGTGTCGTAGAAGATGTAACCGCTCTTGCCCTTCTTGCCTGCCTTGATGACTTTGTCCTCAATGGCACGCTCAACAAGGCTCTGGACAACAGTACCGATGGTACCGGTCTTACCGTTTGCCTTCACGAGGTCATAGACCAGGTTGTTTGCGTTTAATCCCTGGTATGCATAGAGCAGGAGCTGGGCACGCTCGAACGGGCCGATTGCTGCGCCCATCTCGAACTCCCCGGCCTGTTCAAAGGTCGAGCAGAGTGCTGCACCCTGCATTGCATTCCGGTGGGTCATCATTGCCGCATGGTTTGCGGGAATGTTACGGAGTGCGTAGCCGAGACCTTCGTTGTTCTGCGGGATGTTCAGGATCGAAACGACGTTGCCGCCGTCCATGTGCATGGTCTGCGGGTAGGTACCCCAGACTGCTGCCTTTACGTAGGCTCCATCGAACATGCCGACCTTGTACTGGTCAATCAGTGCATAGGTGGTTGCTGCCGCAACAGAGGTTGCTGCTGCATCGTATGTTGCTGCTGCATCCAGACGTGAACTTGGGACCTCGACGAGGATCATCTTGCCGCCGCCGACCTTGGTGATCTTGGTGTTGTCACCGTCAGTGACCTGCACCATGTCCTTGATCTTGGCTGCGAGTGCGTCAGAGTCCTTGACACAGCTGCAGTTCATGCTGCGGCCGAGAACCTGGTTCGTCTTGCCTCCGATCTTTCCGGTCTTTAAGGCGTCTTCGATACCAGCGAAGTTGACTGCCACTGTCCTCTTGGTGAGGTCGATGACATTGAGTGCACCCTTGTTGACCAGCGGGCTGATCTTTTCAAGAGTCACATTGCTCTTTAAGAGCTTTCCCTCATCGTCGTAGAGGTCGATCGTGTCTTTATATTTCATGTGAATTCCTCCAAATTTCCCTTTAATTGCGATACAATACAGTCACTGAACGATAGTGTAAACTAGCTGAGAACACTGGTAATGAATGAAAGTCACTATTGCACGTCCCCTAATGGGACATGAAATAATAACCAATTTCGCCATATAAGCGTTACTATTTAATTCAGAGACCTAATTTTATATAAAATTAAAAATAATAACTCAAAATGAAGGAATGTTCAAATATATCATATAAACTACATTTCATTGTTTTACACAGTATTACAAAAATAAAAAAAAGTATTACAATCTGCTATAAGTGATAAAAAAAATTTTATTTTTTTGTGCGCTCTGTATAAAAATTGTGGGGTTGAGGACTTACTCGGATGTATATTACATCGGATATTCCTCAGATATTTGCAGTGCGTTTTTTCCTTTTATAAAAAAGGATCAGATCTTCTGATACAGGTTTGCGTATATAATCTGTCCTTTCTTCTTTTTGTGGCGCTCGCCCATGTCGCCAATGTAATGGGCAAATTTCGCTTTCACACCTTCGACTTCGAGCTCTATTTCGCCTGCGGGTTTAAAGCCGGGCATCATGGTGTCAATGGAGCCGAAGATGTAGATAGTGCCATCGACCATCTGGCCTCCGACTTTGCTCTTGGCGTTTCCTTTGATTATGACTTTTCCGCCTTCTGCATGAGTACAGACATGGACGTCAACATTACCGTTGATGGTCATCTCGCCGCCAAGCATGTACATACCAATATCGCTGCCGGCATTTCCTTTTACGAGGATCTTGCCGCCGGACATGCCTCGCCAGTCGCCACGGTATGCAGCACCAAGATAGTTGCCTGCATTTCCTTCAATGGTGAGTTCGCCGCCCTTCATGGCGGTTCCGGCAAATGCATCAGCATTGCCTTTGACCAGCATCTTACCGCCTTTCATCCAGGCACCGGCGTACTGGTCCATGCTGCTTTCGACAACAAGTTCACCGGCACTCATCTTCATGCCGAGATACTTGACCTTCTTCACGTCACCTTTGACAATAATCTTCGTCTCGGCTGCGGTTGCACCTGCATTACCATTCACGTCGAAATACTTGCCAAGGGTTGTGGTTACATTTCCTTCGTGAACGTGAAGCTCAGCGATCTGCGCTGCAGTTTTTCCTGCAAATCCATCGGGTGATACATTGTCTGCCTCAAGATACAGTGCAGGCGGGTTTTTCATGGTGATAGTTACTGTTTCCATCTTCCACACCTACACTTTTGTTGCATCTACCTCAATGGTATACGGGTTCGGGACAAAGTGGTGTCCGAGAGCTTCGTAGTTCGCCTGGGTCATGCTGTAATATTTCAGGAATTTCTCGGCGATGTCACGCATGACCTGCGGGTTATCATTCACTTTTGCATTCACCCAGAGTGTGCGCTTGTGGCCGATATTGACAATCTCACCGTTCGTGACGACCTCGACACCGCTCTTGAAGACATGAGCACATCGTGAGAACGCTTTTTCAATATCCTCAGGGTTTGCTACCGGTGTGTCCGGGTTGAAGTTATACACAGCAACATCTGCATCCATGCCGGGCTTTAAGCCTCCGCACATACTTGAAAGTCCGAGTGACTTGGCCGGGCCGGCACGGGTCATCTGTGCAAGCTCATAAAGCGAGATCTCACGGTCCAGTGTGCCGATGCTGGTGGCTGCAAGGACCTTGTCCTTGTGCTTGAACGAGTTGATCTGTGCTTCACGGGCTTTTGCTGACATCAGCCACTTGATAACCCTCGGGTACCGGGTAAACGGACCTGCGTTGGGGTGGTCTGTGGTGATGTAACAGCGCATGGGGTCTTTTGACATGAGGGCAATTTCCTGACCGATTGCCCACTGGATAGCACAGACCGAGATATTTGGACTATAGATGTAGGGTACGACACCGGCTGCGGTTTCGAGCTCGACATCGCAGTTTGCCCACTTAAGATTGTTGAGCCCGGTCAAGTGGTGCTCGAACGGACCATCTGCGGTCATTGTCGTAGTCTCGTCCAGCGTGACCTGACCTGTATCGATGGTGATGTTCTTGTTCTTGTTCACGTAGTCCGTGATCTCCTTGGCCTTGGATTCAAAGTCTCCCCAGTTGGTTCCGCCATAGGAGTGGAACTGTGCATGGGTGAGGTGCATTACCTGTTCACGGCCGAACTTGCTTTTGGCTTTGAAGCCTTCGGCAAGTTTCAGCGTGTCAAGAGTGGTCTCGTAACATCCCGGGTTCCCAAGATTGTTTGGGTGGATATGCATGGAGTGCGGGAGACCAAGGTATTCGTTTGCCTCAATAAGTCCCTTGACGATCTCGGCCGGTGTTATGTCGAAGTACGGTACCGGGTCGTTCACGGAAAGACAGTTCAGTCCCCATCCCCAGGCTTCGGTCCCTCCGGGGTTGACAACCTTTACTGCGTATCCTTTGGTCACACGGATGAGCCATGCAATATAGGCAGCGGTATTCTCAACCTCTTTGTTTTTGAGGTATTCCAGGACGAACCAGTTGTTGCCAAAGACCGGGAATGCTCCCTCATCGATGATGGGAGTATCGCGGATCTCCTCGTGCACGTGGCGCGAGAACATCGGAGGCATTGCGGCTTCCATCGCAGTAGTGTACCCCATCTTGGCATACTCGTAGCCGGTCTTGAATGTTGTAGGGATAGATGCCCCGCTCCCCATCCGCTCCATGCCCTTTGTGGGCGTACAGGCTGAAAAGTCTTGTCTTCAGGACGGTAGATCCTGCCAAGGTTGACTTTTGGTCCTGCGATATGGGCATGGATCTCCACGGCACCTGCCATGACAGTCTTGCCCTTGGCATCGATGACCTTTGCACCGGAGCCGACCTTGTCGACAATCTTGCCATCCTTGATGGCCACATCTGTCTTGTCGCCTTTTATGCCCTGAACCGGGTCGAATACGTGCCCGTTCTTGATGATATATTCTGACATGGTTATGCAGCCCCCTTAAGTTTCTTGACACGGTCACGGACCATGATCAGGAACTGCTCATCGGTGAGCATGCCCTCTGGCGGTTCCACAACCTTGCGGCAATCGATCGGAACATTGTCCATACGATAGCAGTTCCCTCCGGTTTCTACGCCGTTGAATGCCACTGGTACATGCAGTTTTGACACTCCGCTTGTCGGTGTAAGGTGGGGATCGATGCAAACCGAGGGTATGTGTGCGAATTGCTTTATAGCGCTGATGGGGAAGTGAGCACCCGGATCGCTGCCAATGGTGAACATTGCATCAACCTCACCGCGTACGAGCAGATCGATTGAACTGGTTTCACCAGGGTTATAGCGTGCGAATCCCCTGGTTAAATCTATTGAATACGGGAACCCGAACTGCCAGGCAAATACTTCTCCCGATCCGGTCACGTTATAGTGGCCTCGCATCGGCATAATCGAGTATTTTGTATATTCGTTGAGATCTTTTGTTACGGCAATTGCCTCATCGATGTTGTGGTTCTTGCCAAGTGACTGGGTCACACCCATGCCGAAGAAGATGATGCCGAAACGGCCGCTCTTCATCATGTCTGCGGCTTCCCGGATTTTCTCCTTGGGGATACCAGCAACGACATCGGGGAGCCATTCTCCCTTGAAGGCAACGCGGAGTGCATTGAGCAGCTCATAGTCCTTGCCCTGTTCTATCTGCAGGTGGACGTCGGCCATCTTCGCCGTATCCGTGACACGGGGGTCGACAACAATCATCTTCCTGCTCATCTGTCCCTTGCCGGTGAAGAACCCGCGGGGGAAGATCGAGTATCTCGACATGTGCCTGGGGTGGGCGTGTGCAGGGTTACAGCCCCAGAAAATAACACGGTCTGCACGGTTCTTTACCTCGCCAAGCGTGCATGTCGGAAGGCCGATATCCTGCACGGCAATAAGGGTTGTACCATGGCAGACTGCGGCGGTGTTGTCACAACATGCACGGGTGATTTCAGCAATCTCGTTTCCAACACTCTGGGCTTCGCAGTTGGTTGAGCTCCAGCCGTACATGAGGGGTTTTTTCGCTTTTGCCAGCATCTGTGCGGTATAATCGGCCGCCTCATCATAGCTGATCTCTTTCCATGTCCCGTCGGGCTGGTGCAGCCTTGGCCGGGTAACACGGTCCTTTGACTGGGAGTGAAGGAACTTTTCGGTTCCGATAACGCAGGCGTTATAGACTTCAAGAAGCTGTTTTCCGTCATCGGAAACCACAACTTCCAGGTCATCGCAAAGCGTCCCGCAGAAAGGACAAATGACATCCGGTATAGTCTTGGTCATTTCATTTCACCCCGCATAATTTCTGCACGAGTTCTATTCCCAGGAGCACAGGCTCGTTCATCGCAACGTCCACTTTCACTGGTACGCCTTTGAATGTCGGCATACCCGTTGAGTACGTGTTCGGGTTGATAATAGAGTTCGCCCAGGGTCCCATGGGGATGAATGCGAGGCCAGGGTGAGGCCCTTGTGTGGTCTCGATTGCTTTCACAACAACGCTGCCGTGATCGCTCGTCACCCTGACATTGGTGTTTTTCCATGCCCCAAGTTTTTTCAAATCTGATGAATCAAGTTCGATGATCCCGGCAGCGGTGCGATAGGCAGGTTTCTCCTTCCCGCCTTCAATCGCAACACCCTGCTGGATGCTTCGACCTGATATCAGGTTCACGTTTATAGTTGCCACGACATATTCCTCCAATAATTGTATAAATCCGTGAAACGATGTATCCGTCTCCCTTACCTTAACTCCATTATCGTGACAGTTGCACGTGTGCACCTGTAGGAAAATGGATGAAAGGGGATACCATTTTCACGCGCTGGTCCTCCTTATTTTTGGAACTCCTTGATGGGGCTTGGTCCGAGCTCGTTGATTGTCTTGACTACATCGGTGATGACTGCACCCCACTTGGCACCCTCGGATGCTGAGACGAAGGTCATCCTGAAGCGGCGGTCATCGAGACCGATGCTCTTCATGAGTCGTTTGACCATGAACATGCGTTTTGCACCCTTGTAGTTGCCTTCAAGGTAGTGGCAGTCACCGAAGTGGCAACCGGAGACCAGCACACCATCTGCGCCGTCAGCAAAAGCCTTGAGCACGAACAATGCGTCAATACGCCCGGTACACATCACACGGACGACCCGGACATCTGGCGGGTACTGGATACGGCCCCCACCGGCAAGGTCTGCACCGGCATACGAGCACCAGTTACAGAGAATACCGAGTATTTTTGGTTGCCAGACTCCTGGCTCACGTTTTGGAATAGGGAAATCAGGTGCTGCTGACATTTACTGCTCACCTCCGAGCAGGAATGCATCGATCTGTGCCACGATCTGCGGAGTTGCAAAGTGGTTCATCCAGATTGCTCCGCCGGGACAGAAACCACCACAGGTACCGCAACCCTTGCATTTGGCTTCGGTGACTTCCATAACCGTGCGACCGTTCTTCTCGACCAGTGCAAGGGCACTGTAGGGACAGAGGCTGATGCACATACCACAACCTGCACATCGGTCTTCAATGCACATGGCAAAGTACGGCTCAAGTTCTACCTCACCCGTGTGGATGGGTATACTTGCTGCAGATGCTGCACCTTCGGCAGATGCAACGGTATCAGGGATATCCTTGGGTCCCTGGCAGACACCAGCAAGGAACACCCCGGCGGTTGTAGTTCCACAGGGGTTCAGCTTCGGGTGAGCTTCAAGGAGCCATCCGTCCATTGAACAGGAAACTCCGAAGAGTTTGCGTGTCCTGTTGGTGTCTTCTTTCGGCTGTACTGCTGCAGCGAGAACGACAAGGTCAACTTCCATATCAACCGGGCGGTTCAGCAAGGTATCGTCGGTGTATACATGAAGGTTCTTTGTTTTGGGGTCCTCGAGAATGTTCGCAACACGCCCGCGGATAAACTTGGCACCCTCATCCTGGATACGGTAATAGAACTCCTCATACATCTTACCGAATGAACGGATATCCATGTAGAAGAGATACGCCTGTACACCGGGAATCTTCTCATAGATCTGGTGGGCGTGTTTTAAGGAATACATGCAGCAGAACCGTGAACAGTACGGTTTGCCATTGCCAGTGTTATCACGGGATCCGGCACACAGCACGAATGCGACTCTCTTGGGTGTTTCCCCGTCGCTTGGGCGTACAAGGTGACCGCTGGTTGGGCCGGATGCACAGATAAGCCTCTCGAACTCAAGGCTCGAGATGACATTTTCATACTTCTTGTATCCCCATTCTGTTTTCTTCTCGACAGGGAACATGTCGTATCCCGTTGCGAGAATTGCTGTCCCGACTTTGACCGTGACAAATTCGTCTTTTGCCTCAAGATCAATGGCTTTCTTTTCAGGACCGCAGGCAGTAACGCACAGCCCGCATTTTATGCAGGAGTCAAAATCGATCGTGTAGAGAAGCGGTACAACCTGTGGGTGGCTGATGTAGATCGCCTTTCGGGGCTTCATACCCACTTCGAAGTCATTGGGTTTGATAACCGGGCACGGTGCTTCACAGTCACCGCAGCCGTTACAGCCACCACCGACAATGCCGCGTGCTTCTGCCTCAGCAGGGGTGAGGACACCGCGTGCCTTCTTGCGGATGGTCACATCGAAGTTGCCGATGTAACCTTCGACTGCATCAACTTCTGAGTAGGTCATCAGCTCGATATTTGCGGCCCTGCCCACGTCCACCATCTTTGGTGTTAAGATACACTGCGAGCAGTCGAGGGTCGGGAATGTCTTGTCCAGCTGGGACATTCGCCCGCCAATGGTTGGGGATGATTCAATGAGGTAGGTCTTGATACCTGCGTTTGCAAGGTCAAGGGCTGCCTGCATACCGGCAACACCGGCGCCGACAACCATTGCCGCGTGCTCAACCTTCACTGCCTTCGGGAACAAATCCTGCAGGAGTGATGCTTTTGCGACCGCAATCCTGATAGCGTCTTTTGCCTTGTCTGTTGACCCTTCCTGGTCATGCATGTGCACCCACGAGTTCTGCTCGCGGATGTTTGCCATCTCAAACCGGAACGGGTTCAGGCCACCTTCTTTTGTTGCTGTCCTGAACGTTGGTTCGTGAAGACGTGGTGAACAGGCAGCGACAACGACTCCGGTGAGGTTGTTATCCTTGATTGCCTTGTTAATTACAGCCTGCCCGGGCATCGAGCACATATACTTGTAGTTGTCAACATAGGCAACATTCGGAATGGTTTTTGCATATTCCCCCACGGCCTCGATATCCATTGAACCGGCAATGTTGGTACCGCAGTGACAGATAAAAACACCAACACGTGGCTGTTCTTTTGAGGTACTGCCGACTGACGGGGCTGACTGCTTCTTGGCTTCCTGTTTTACGGGGGCTTCCTGTTTCTTTGCTTCCGTCTTTTTGGTAGTTGTTTTCTTCTTTTCGGGCATTATTCCCACCTCACAGCACCTTCTGCAGGAACGGTTCGCAGCTGATCCCGTGGAGGTCCAGCCCGAGTTCCTGCGGACTCATTCCCTGTGCAAGTCCGAGCAGTTCAGCATAATGCAATACCGGTAAATTATACGATACGCCAAACTTTTCCTGAATCTCAATCTGGCCGCGGTCAAACTGGAGCTGACAGAACGGGCAGATATCGGTAAGAGCGTCAACGCCAACTTCCTTGAGGTTGATCAGCTTCTCATTGGCGATATCCAGTGCATGCACAATATCGTACCCGCGGACGCCACCACCGGCACCACAGCACTGCATCTTGTTCCGGTATTCCACCGGTGTTGCACCGAGTGCGGCAACCAGCTCTTCCATCCAGGTCGGGTGTTCGGTGTTCGCCATGACATCATCCGCAAATTCCCGGTCCTTGTGGGGTTTGGTCAGGTGACAGCCATAGTGGACAGCGATACGTGCACCCGTGAGCGGGTTGGTCACGCTTGCGCGGACTTTTTCGACGCCAACGAATTTATCGTTGTAGAGAAGTTCTGCGGTATGGTAGACATTAATGGTGCCCTTATATTCCATATCGATCTCTTTAAGCACTTCATTGACACCATCGCGGAGGTCCTGGTTGTGCTTGAGCTTATGGTTGACTTCCCAGATCGATTTATAGCACCCGTTGCAGAGCAGGGCAATATCCATCTTCATCTGCTCGGCGAGCACGAGATTACGGGCTGCCATTGCATAGAAAACGTTGAGATCGATCGAACCGAAAGCACCAGGGGCGGGGCAGCAGCTTGCACCTTTGAGAGGTACCAGCTCGACACCCAGTTTCTTCATAGCCTTGATTGATGCCGATTCACATCCTGGATACCGGTTCGGGGCGATACAACCGAGATAAAATGCGAACTTATGTTTTCCTTCGGACATGGTATCTTACCCCTCCCTTTCCTTGACAATCCTGTCGGCATTTGCCTTGAGTTTGTAGTGGTCCAGAATCTTCTGGATGCCCTTGATGTATTCCGGATACATGTGAGTAGTCGGCGGGTCACGGGTGAGTCCGAGTCTCTCCCGGGCTGCACGGTTCACATCATTGTTGGGCACACCGTGTCCTGAACTATAAATTGCCTGCACTGTCTTGAGGAAGTTCACGGGTATTATATCCCTCTTAAATGCGAGGTTCCTCATTGCCATTATGACATCTGTTGGTGCGATATCCCGTGGACACCGGTCAGTACAGCTATAGCATGTTGTACAAAGCCAGAGATCCGGATCTGTGAGTGACTCGTTCTCGAGTCCGAGAACCGCTCTCCTCATAAATTTACGGATGCGGTATGTGCTGCGGGGAGCGGACGGGCACGAGCCGGTACAGGTGCCACACTGGTAGCACATGTGGGCGATGGTGCGTGAGATTGCCTTTACATTTTTCGTGAAGTCCGGGTTTGAGTCTTCACTGAAATATCGTTGGTCGTGGAGTTTCTTTTCCAATGCTTCCGGGTAACCTTTTGATCTAACCATAGTACTCCCTCACGCCCTCTCCATTACTTTGAGATTGACCTGTCCTTTCACGTCTTCTTTCACCTTCGAAGTTCTCCGTGTGAAGAGTTTCTCCTTTATTTTCTTGAACAAGTCTGTCTCCGTTCCCTTCATGCGGACACCGGTTCTCTGCATGACGATGATGTCCTCACCGGGGCATGCATTGACACAGGCTCCACACAGGATACAGTAATCCTTATTGACAGCGATGGTCTTTTCTATCTCGCCTTTCATATCGGCTGCAGGTTTTGCTGACGGGAGATAGATCGCATTTGCCGGGCAGATATCTGCGCACGTTGAACAACCACCGGGGCATTTTTCAGCGTGGAATTCGATATCTCCTTCAAAAATCTTTTCAACCGTTATTGCCTCGGTCGGGCAGTTTCTCGAACACCATGTGCAGGTACAGCAGTTGTCCTGGATGATACTGACCTTGCCTTCAATTTTATCGCTGATAATCTCGCGTTCGACGGTGATACATTCTTCAGGACAAGCCTCGACACACACCTTGCATGCATCACATTTGGTCTCGTCCCAGATCACTTCACCCTCGACTTTGCCAATTTCTGCTGTAAACTCCTTGTGTTTTACAACGAGTGCCGGACAGAGTGCGCCACAAATACCGCACAGCGAACATTTTTCCATATCAACTTTAAAAGTCGTCTTGGTTTTGATCGCTGCCTGTCTGTCCTTTGCTCCGATAACCGGTCCTTTGTAGGTTCCTTCGTAGGCAGGTACATTCCGATCAATCGCATCCCGTGGGCAGACCTCTTCACAGATCGTGCACTTGACGCATTTCTCGTCATCTATCTCCGCCTTCATATCATATTGCGGGAACCCTTCCTTCTCAAGGATCGGAAGTTTCTCCTGTCCATCAACCTTCAGTGTCAATGCATTGAACGGGCACATGACGACGCAGACGCCGCAATACGAGCACTTGACCTCGTCAACATCCACAGGGGCAGCGTAATTGATAGCGCCACGCCTTGATGCACCGACGAGCCCGAGCACGATTGCTTCTTCGGGGCAAGCCTCGACACATATACCACATCCTGTGCAGGTCTCTGCATTGAGGATAAGGTTGTTCACGCTCTGAAGGAGGCGCTGCTCCATAACAACGTTGAAACCCTCCCTCTTTTTAGAAAACTTTGGAAACAATGCCATGAATAAACCCTCACGTTGTTCCTTTATTGTACCTTTGCCTGTGCTCTGGACTCCCAGGGCCCTGCCAGCTTGATAACATCATGCGGGCATGCCTGGACACAAACGCCGCAACCGGCGCAGAGTTCACCATTAAAATCAAGAACAACTGATTTACCGTCCTTAACTTTGTAGATCTTATCTTTCGAGGAAGGATCTACAGTGTGAAGCTCCAAAGCGTCCACAGGGCACGCGACGACACAATTGTTACAGCCGGTACAATTTTCCATGTTTATGTGCACTGCAAATGCCATTTTTTTCACGCACCAGCTATGATCGATTTCAAAAATCGACTATCAAAAAGTGGTAGAAGAATATAGATAAATGTTCTGAAATTGGCGCCAGAAAAAGGTCGGTTTATTGAAGAATTTTAATTTCAGTGTTTAAACTAATAATATAAGTTAATAATAAAAAATTTACTTAATTGGGTATTTTTTATGCGCTTAATAGATCTGAATTCATTTAGAAAATTTATTCAGTCACTATCGTTGTACCTTTGTAGTACCGGAGGTTAGTATATGGAAATCAACGGGGTTACTATTGATAATACCTACGCAGAGGCATTTCCGACTTGGGTATGCCGTGTCATCATCACTGCGGTTACGAAGGAATGGGCGAGGAAGGCAGCAACAGAAGCAACCGGATTTGCAACATCTGCAATCGGTTGCCCATGTGAGGCAGGGATTGAAGGTGATATACCTGCAAGCGAGACTCCTGATGGAAGACCCGGCGTGGCAATTCTGATTTGTGCAAGTAAAAAGAAACTCAAAGAGCAGGTTGTCGAACGTCTTGCGGAATGTGTCCTCACTGCACCTACGACAGCAGTCTTCAATGGGATTACCAATGCTGAGGAGAAAATACCGGTTAAGCTTCACTTCTTTGGCGATGGCTATGAGTACCAGAAGGAAGTCGGTGGAAGAAAGTGCTGGGTTATCCCTATTATGCAGGGTGAATACATCGGGGAAGAGGAATTTGGTATCGTAAAAGGTGTGGCCGGAGGAAACTTCTTTGTCATGGGTGAGAACCAGATGGCAGCTCTCGTGGGTGCACAGGCAGCTGTCGAAGCCATAGATAATGTCTCCGGGACAATCACGAGTTTTCCGGGAGGCATCGTTGCCAGTGGGTCGAAAGTTGGCAGTCTCAAGTATAAATTTATGCCGGCATCAACCAATGAAAAATATTGTCCTACCTTAAGGGAAAAGGTTACGGACAGTAAAATCCCGGCGGGAATCAAGGCAGTATATGAGATTGTCATTGATGGTGTCGATGAAAAGAGCGTTGCAGCGGCAATGGCAGCCGGTATCAAAGCAGCCGTAAAAGTTCCTGGTGTCAAATTTATTTCTGCCGGAAACTTTGGCGGTACTCTTGGTCCATTTAAAATCGATCTTCACAAAGTTCTCTAAAATTTCTTTTTTTTGAACATTCGCTGATAAAATCGATTATTATTTATATTTTTATTGCCGATTCTTTTGTTAACGAAATTTTCGGCGATAACATGATCACCCTGACACCCGAAGATGTAAAAAAGCGATTTGGACAGCTCTTTGCACAGAAATTTCTTGTAATGGTTGACGAGCGTGCGGATATTGCAGAGATTATCGAACGGTGTCATGCACGGGGTACAATTGAGTGGGATGCAATGAACCGGCACCGTGCTGTCGGATGTGTAACAGGTTGCCTTGTTGAAGGAACCACAATGACTATGCATGCAAAGCTGGGGCGGTTTCCCATCAATTTTGGCGCAGCGGCAAAGGACATCGGCGGCCAGGCGCTCGAAGCTGTCGAAGTCGATGGCGATGAGGTAATCACCTCGTGGGCAGGAATTGCAGGAGCTGGCGTTGGCATTGCAGCCTGTCTGCCACAGGCTCCAGGAGTTCTCCGTGCTGAATATCCAGATGAAGATGATCTTAACGTTGGTGGTGCGAGAATAAACAGGGTCCGCATTATCTCGCCCCGGTATGAAAAGGTTTGTTTCGGAATTGACGACACCGATACAAAAACAGAAGGTGCGACGTGGGTTGCGGCACTCAAATGTGCTGAAGCCTGCAGGATTGAAGGTGTTGAATTCCTGAACATGCGCCTGGTTCAGCTTAATCCAAAAGTCCCTCAAAAGACAACAAATTGTGTCAGCTCTGCACTCAATTTTGCAGTAAAACCGGAAAATATTGTGAAACTTCAGGAATATGTCCGGACCTTTATTGAAGCGCACACTTTTTCTGAAGATACGGGTATAGCATGTTTCCGGGGTATCAGGTTCATGATGGATTCACCGGCGTTCAAATGGGTGAAAACAGAGATAATGACTCTTGATCAGGCACAACGGGAAGCACAGGTGCTCGGAATTGAGTATCTTGACAATAACGAACGGAAAGGAAGAATAGGAGCACTCGGTGCCGTACTATGGGCTAACCGGGGTATTGAAGCGGCGGGACTCTATGGTGAACATCTCTGAACCCTACGTGATCCATTACCCCCGTATAGTGGCAGTTGCAGAAAAAGACGGCAGCAGAGTGGAGCTCATTGAATTCTTTGAGTGCGTTGGCGGTGCAATGTGGTCGAAATTCCACTATGCCAAAAGTCCGATCGTTGAACAGGTACGCTGTGTTGGGTCTTCGATGAGGTACCTTTTGAAGACCGGATCGGTTGATCTTGCCCTTGAAGGTTCCCGTTTCCCGGCAGGAATATCTGCCTGTGCGGTTGATGAGTCTGAAATCGCCGTAAGTTATATCGGTATGGGTGGAGGCGGGGTAGGCGCTGCTGCATGCCGGTCTGATGCCGTCGGTGTCCTGCGGAGCAGGAGTGATGAATCCGGGGGGGGTAAAGTTGCCGGTTCTACAATATGGCTGCCCCGCATGCACCGGGTCCTGATTGGAGTTGACGACACGGACACACCAGAAGAGGGAGCCACGTGGACACTTGTCCATAATATTGCAAAAGGGGTGGAGGATGAACATTCCGTCTACCTGTCGCACACGATTGTCCAGTTATACCCGGTACCATACAGGACAAAGAATTGCGTCGGTCTTGTGGCGGAATTCGCAACAACCGACCCGGAAGGGCTTACCTCCAGATTCCACCAACTCCTCAAACGATATACCCTTTCTGAAAAAACCGGGATGGCTGTCTATACCGGTTTTTTGCCATCCCGTGATTTGTTGGCATTCGGGCGAAAGGTGAAGAGGGGTGAGATTGACCCGGTCCTGCTGGAAAGCCTGCAGGATCCGGATCTCAGAATTATCATGAACGGTCGTGGGATTATCGGTGCTGTTGCTGCACTCCCCTTTTACACCAATTATGAGGAGGCTTTGGAATTATGCGGTGGAAAGATCTGAAAGCCAGACTGCTGGCTGTCGGTTCGGCACACATTACCGGTGAACCGGCGGAACAGTATATTGCCCGATCTGCAGCAGGACCGGGTGCCGGTGGCAGTGGCGCAGTTTTTTTTGCCATGGGAAACCACCGGGTCAAACTTGTACTCAATCCTGAAAGCAGCATTGAGATTAAACACCGTGGCAACGGGACGGCAGATCTACTCTTCGAAGGGCAGCGTATCACCGGACACCTGCAGGAACCCGGGTTCCATTGTCCTGACCAGGCGTTCATCACAGTAACCGGCAGCTGTATTTTTTCATGTAAATTTTGTTCAGTCCCCCGCATTTGCGGAAAACGCAAGACCTTCGAAGAGATAATAAGTATGGTTGAATCGGTACGTGACCGAATCCATGCAATCTCCATAACAAGCGGTGTCTTTTCAGATATTGAAGAAGAGGAAACCTATGTCCTTGAAGTGGTAAAGCATCTCTCCTCGTTTAACCTGCCTGTTGGCGTATCCATTTATCCAACCGCAACGACCCCCGACCGATTAAAGGAACTGGGTGTCGTTGAGGTGAAATTCAATCTTGAAACGGCAACACCGGAACTCTTTTCCCGGATGTGCCCGGGCCTGGAATACGGGTTGCTCCATGAGGTCCTCGATCGCTCGGTGCAGCTGTTCGGGAAAAACAGAGTTTTTTCCAATGTCATCGTAGGGTTGGGAGAAACCGATGCAGAGCTGGAAACCTGCATCAAAAACCTGACCTCCCGGGGGGTGATTCCCGTACTGCGCCCACTCAACCCGGGGGGTGATCTCGCTGGAACACCCCGCCCATCTGCAGAACGGTTGAAGAAAATCTTTAAAATTCATGACCAGGCTCTTGCAGCAGCCGGCCTTGATCCCCGGCTCGGCATTGACGATGTGCACAAGCTGTACAGGTTGTGATCTCGTACCCGGGAGGGATGCATGAAAGGATTTGAAGCTATTGCTGATGCTCTCTGCCGGTATACTGACCGGCTGTATACCATCCCTGGATTCCCGGTTACCGAAATCGGGGAATTGACAAAAGCTGAAATGGTGATCAACGAGAAGACTGCACTCGAATACGCACTTGGCGATTCACTTTCCGGGAGGAGGGCTGCAGTGATCATCAAGAATGTCGGGATCAATGCCTGTGCAGACCCTCTTCTCCAGACTGTTGCGCAGGGACTGGTTTCCGGAATTGTTCTCGTAGCCGGGGATGATCCCGATGCCCTGGCTTCGCAGACAGCACAGGACTCGCGGTATTACGGAGAACTTGCAGAACTTCCCGTCATTGAACCTGACAGTACCTGTTGTTATAGCGGTGTGGAAACCGCCCTTGAAGCCTCGGAAATGTTCTCACGCATAGCGCTCCTCCGCCTGACACCAAAACTCCTCGATGCACAGGTTGAACACAACCCAGTGCCCCGGAAAGACGGGAAGGGACGGTTGTCGGAACGGACCTGGACCATGAACGGACGGGTAACGGCAGCAGAAGAATTGTACCGGACAATGTTTTCCTGGGTGAACAACTCCCCCCTGAATACATGGGCGGGAGAACCTGCCGAGCCGGGGCAGCACCAGGCAGAACCCGCATCGTCACCGTTCACCCCCTCCCGGAGCAGGCAGCGGCTTTACGCACCGTACAGGAATACGGCAGGCCTTTCGTCCGCGATCACGAGGGAATACAACCTCCCCTCCCTCAGAAACGCCCCCAGTCCATGGAGGACCGGGGATATTACCGCACATTCTGCAGGGAATGCCCGTTCAAACTGATGATGGATATCATAAAAGACCGGGACCTGAAGGTGATCTGTGATGCAGGTTGTTCAATCCTTACCATGACGCCACCCTACGAAGTGGGCCTGGCAAGTTACGGGATGGGTGCAAGCATTGCTGTAGCGGCACGGAGCACCCGTGTTGCACTTATCGGGGACTATGCCCTGCTCCATTCCGGCCTGAATGCCCTGATTGATGTCTATGAAAAGGAGCTCCCGCTCCTGTGTATTGTCATGAAGAATAACTGTACGGCGATGACCGGGATGCAGCCGGTGTATGATCCGATCCGGTACCTTTCCTTTGCCGAACCGGTTGTCTGCAGTGCTGATGATGAACGCACGCAAAAAAAGGAGCTCGTGGTTACGGACAGGCCCCGCACTATTGTGGTGAAAGGTACCTGCCCGAAGGGATGCAGTTATGAAACCGTGGAATATTGAAATTTGTGATGTAACGCTGAGGGATGGGGAACAGACTCCCGGAGTATCGTTTTCCTGCGAGGAGAAGGTAGGGATTGCCCAGATGCTCGATACTATCGGTATTGAGTTGATCGAAGCCGGTTTTCCTGCAGTATCTGCAAATGAGAAGCAGTGCGTGAAAGCCATTGCGAACCTCGGTCTCGACGCCCGTATCTGCGGTTTTGCACGGGCCCGCGAACCGGATGTTGAAACGGCCATAGACTGCGGGGTGGACATGGTAAGCATCTTTATCCCGACATCCGAGTTGCATGTCCGCCTGAAATTCAAAAAACCCCGGGAGCAGGTGCTTGAGGATGCGCTTGGGATCATCGATTATGCCACGGATCATGGTGTGCAGGTGCGGTTTGCAGCCGAGGATGCATCCCGGACGGATCTCCCCTTTTTAAAAGAGGTATACCATCGTGCATCAGAGCACGGTGCAGTGCTTTTAAGTTTTGCCGATACTGTTGGCTGCCTGATCCCGACCGAGATGCAGCGGATCATGACCGAACTGGTTGCATCGGTGGACAAGCCGCTCTGCGCTCACTGCCACAATGACCTTGGCTGTGCGGTGGCAAACACGATCACCGCTGCGGAAGCCGGGGCCTTCCAGCTCCACACCACGGTGAATGGTATAGGTGAACGGGCGGGCAATGCATCATTGGATGAAGTGCTGGTTGCCCTGCGTATGAAGGGCGGAATTGAACGGTACGATCTCTCGCATCTGACAGAACTCTCCCGAATGGTCGAAAAATTCTCTGGCATTTCCCTCCCAAGGAACAAGCCGGTTACCGGTGAGCTCGCGTTCTCGCACGAGAGTGGTATCCACATCGCTGCAATTCTTGATGATCCGGCTACATATGAATACTTCCCTCCTGAAATGGTAGGGAGTGAACGAAAATTCATCCTCGGGAAACATACCGGCAAAAAGGCGCTTGAACATGTTGTTGCATCCATGGGATGCGAATTGTCTGAAAAACAGGTCTGCCGCGTCCTTGACCTTGTCAAGGATCACTCAGAACACAAGTGCACTATCACACCCGAAGTTTTAAAAAAACTTATCAGGAAGGCAAAGGAGAACGCAAAATGAGTACGTTATCAGAAAGAATTCTCAATGCTCCCGCTGGTGAATATGTTGACAGAAAAGTGAATCGGGCTTATGTGCATGACGGTACAGGTGTCCTTACGCTCGAGGCATGGGAGAAAATGGGTAAAAAGAGAATACACGACGCGGCACGTCTCTATATGCTCTTTGACCATATCGTTCCTGCAAACAACAGTACTACTGCGGCTCTTCAGCATGAACTCCGCGATTTTGCCTGCGGATCGTTTTTCCGTTTTTCTGATATCGGTGGTGGTATCTGTCACCAGCTGATGAGTGAAGGTGTGGTTCTTCCTGATGAAATTGTGGTCGGGGCTGATTCACACAGCTGCACACTCGGGGCATTCGGTGCATTTGCGACAGGAGTTGGTGCAACCGATATGGCGGCAATCTGGATGACCGGGGAGACCTGGTTCCGGGTCCCGGAATCTATAGGTATCCATCTGTCAGGAACCTTTTCGGGTGGAGCCGAAGCAAAGGATCTCGCCCTCACGTACGTAAACAGGCTTGGTATGGACGGCGCAACCTACCAGGCACTGGAATTTACCGGTGAAGGGACTGCTACGCTACCCATGGACGACCGCCTCACGCTTTGCAACCTGGCCGTGGAGACCGGGGCAAAGGCAGGAATGTTTTACGCAGACGAAGTAACTGTTCGGTATCTTGCAAAGGCCGGGCATAGCATGCCGGTGCAGGAACCGGAACGCTGCAGGTATATCCAGGAGCTCGATTTCGATCTTTCGGATATTGTCCCGGTCATCGCCGTACCTCACCGTGTGGATACGATAAAACCAGTGCATGATCTTGCGGGCCTGCCTATCGATCAGGTTTTTGTAGGCACCTGTACGAACGGGCGTTATACCGATCTGGAACGGTTCGCACGGATCGTGAAAGGAAAGAACGTCGCTATCCGTACCATCATCGTTCCGGCCTCCCGGGTTGTGCTGCAGGAAGCAATCCGGACCGGGGTGCTTGCTTCCCTTGTTGATGCCGGATGTACGATCGGAACCCCTGGGTGCGGTCCCTGTCTGGGATCACAGATGGGAGTACTGGGTGAAGGGGAGGTTTGCCTGTCAACGGCAAACCGGAATTTTAAAAACCGGATGGGTGTTGGCGGGGAAATTTACCTGTCCTCGGTTGCTACTGCTGCAGCCAGTGCTCTTGAAGGAGAAATAACCGAACCTGAGGTGTCCTGATGCAGGGAAAAGGGCATGCAGTCTGCATTGGTGCGGATATTGACACTGATATTGTGATCGCCGGGCGTTACCTGCGGACAAAGGATCACTCAATCTGGGTAGCGCATGTATTCGAAGATCTGGACCCCTCGCTTGCCAGCCGGATGAACGGTGCCGTGATCGTGGCAGGAAAAAATTTTGGCTGTGGGTCATCACGGGAACAGGCAGCAATAGCTATCCGGGAAGCCGGGGTGGTTGCGGTAGTTGCACCCTCCTTTGCCAGGATTTTTTTCCGGAATGCGATCAATATCGGTCTGCCACTTATCGAATGTGACCTCACCTGCTCTGAAGGAAGTCCCGTGACGTTTGACCTGACAGATGGATGGGTTGAAGCTGATGGAAAGAAGTATCCCGCCCCTCCGCTTTCCCCAAAGATGCAGGAAATCCTTGCAGCAGGTGGCCTTGTTCATTACTGGAGGACCCGGAGATGATCTTTCCTGAGCAGTGCAAGGTGGTAGGGCATGCCTCGACAAAACCCTGCGGTGACAAGGTATATTTTCTGAGCCGTTACCTGGTGCGGGATTCCGGTAACGGGTTCGAAGTGCTCGAAGTCACCCCCGATCCTGTCGGAAGCGGTATGATGAGGAATATTGTCTCATCAAAGGTGATTGCAACACCAAGGGAAACCTACCGCTACCCGGAGAAAGTGCAGATCCATGACCGTACGCGACTTGTTTCAATAGCACTTGATACGGGTTACCGCTGCACGATATTTACCGGGTTTGATGAACACATGACATTCGTGCTCGATCCCGATATTTCCGGGTTGCTCAGGGTACATGTCTATGATGTCGCTCCTCCCCGTCCGAGCCTATCAGCCTGTATCCGCCAGCTGGAATCGGACGGGCTTTTTGGCGATCTTTCCGTCACGTTCTGCCATCATACCCGTGATATCACGCTGGTGCGGGCGGATGTTTATCCTTGCCGGGCTGCAGGGTTTGCCCGTACGCTCGATGCGGACCCGATGCAGGGAGGTGAACGGGTGGCCGGCTGCCTGACTGCTTCGCAGTTTTTTACCGAATGCTATGGAAAGGATTTCGTGCTGGAGAATATCTGCCCGCTGGAATCCGTGCAGGAGGAGCCGTTCATTGCCCGCTGCTGCCGCTCCGAGCGTGAAGGTATCGGGATATACAAGGGGAAGTTTGGTGCCGTAGTTCACTGGGGGGCCAGTCCTGCCCATATTGCCCGAACAGTGAATGGACTGGTGGAACAGTGGCGATCGAAATGACCCGGATTGCGATTGTTGAAGGGGATGGAATTGGCCATGAAGTGATCCCGGTAGCAAAAAACGTTCTCGAACTGCTCCACCCTGAATACGAATACTTCTCTGTTGATGTCGGATACCACCGCTGGGAGGAGACCGGATGTCCCTGTGCAGACCGCGATATTGCAAAGCTGAAGACCGCAGATGCAATCCTGTTCGGGGCGATCACAACCCCCCCCATGAAGGACTACCAGAGCGTTGTGCTGCGGCTGAGAAAATCCCTCGATCTGTACGCAAACCTGCGGCCGGTAAAAGGAAACGGTTTTGATATCATGATTGTCCGGGAAAATACTGAAGGACTTTACTCGGGAATCGAAGAGATCAGTGCCGATCGTGCAACTACACTCCGGGTAGTAACCCGGAACGGGACCGAGAGGATTGTCCGGTCTGCCATCCGCCTTGCGCAACAGCGGAACGGCAGACTTACAATCGGGCATAAGGCAAATGTACTGAAGTCCGATGTATTTTTCCGTGATATCTGTCTTGCCGAAGCAAACGCTGCGGGAGTATCCTGTAATGACAGGTTTATCGATTCACTGGCGCTGGATATAATTCAGCACCCTGCCTCATATGACGTCGTAGTCACGACAAATATTTTCGGTGATATTTTGTCAGATGTGGCTTCCTATCTTGTCGGGGGCCTGGGACTGATCCCAAGTGCCAATATCGGTGATCACTATGCCCTGTTTGAGCCGGTACACGGGAGTGCCCCGGATATTGCCGGGAAAAATATCGCCAACCCGATCGCTGCCCTGCGAAGTGCCGGGATGCTCCTTGCCTATTGCGGGGATACCCGGGGATCAGATCTCGTTGAAGCAGCGGTTCAGTCTGTGCTTGCACAGGGAATCCAGACCCGGGATCTTGGGGGATTGGCAGGGACCCGGGAGTTCGGGGAAGCCGTAATCCGGGAACTTTCACGGAAGGAATAAACCTGCCGGTATTTGCAAAGCATTCAGATGAAGCATATATCCCGGTATCTGAGTGGACCTTCCCGAAGACGCTCCTTTTTGTCCTGGTTATTCCTACTCTACTGCATGACAGTTGAATCTGAAGCAGTGAAATCGGTTGCCGGGCTCATGGCGCTGTCAGCACGGACAGCGCCCAAGGCTGTCGGGCTGGACTCGATAAAAGTCGACGTTCTGACCGGAAAGGAGCAGGACAAGCTCGCAAACGAGATGATAACGCAGGCAAAAGAGTTGAAGGTAGACTTTTTCCGAATCAACGGCGAGCAGGTGAAAAAAAGCGATGCCACGCTTTTAATCGGGGTTGAGGGGCGCACACCGCTGGGAGTTAACTGTGGCGGATGCGGGTATGCTACCTGTGCTGAGATGGTAAAAGCAGCAAAAGTGAAAAAGAGCAGGAGAGCACTCTACGCGGGTCCAAATTGCGTCCTGAAGATCTCGGATCTCGGTATCGCTGTCGGTTCAGCGGTCAAGACCGCTGGCATCCACAACGTGGACAACCGGGTCATGTTCAGTGCCGGCGTCGTTGCCCTGCAACTCGGTATGCTTAAAGGGTGCAGTGTCGCATACGGCATCCCGCTCAAGGCATCCGGTAAGAACATTTACTGGGACATGAAATTTTCAGAACACTGAAGCCTTTTCTTTTTTTGTTCCGAACAGCGTGGACCGCTTAAAAATCCTGTTTTCGGTCGGATCAAAGGGCCTTCGTCAGCATGATCTCTGAATATAAATATGCATAAAAAAGCTCTTTCCGGTCCGGTTTACCATTTTTAACTTTCAGACAAGAATGAAATTAAATGCCACGAGCGATATTACGAGTAAAATACATGCATGCTTAACACCGGCGGCAAGCGATGATTCTCCCATTTGGCCGGCAATCAGCCCTGAGAAAAATGCCTGGACAAGACACGCGTGGTAAAGGAGCCTCCCGAAGGTCGCAACCGGTATCGATCCAATGCCTGAAAGTACTCCGGTTGTGGGAACTCCCTCTGTGGAGATATTGGCCAGAACGGGGAGGAACTGTACCGTCAGGACTCCTACCACGAAAAGAAATACAAAAAATGAGAGATACACGATAGCAGTGTAAACAAACATCTCCGCCTGGCGCTCTTTTTTTAGTATTTCAGTCATTTTCGCATCGGTGGAGGCAATCGACAGTACCTCCCCGATGTGCCCGCTCATCTCGCTTGCCTTGGTTATAAGCGTGACAGTCCGTGCAATTGAAGGTGACCTGACCCGCTCTTCAAACCGCACCAGAGCTTCGGTAAAATTCGCCCCCCAATCCATATCCCGCTTGATACGCTTAATTTCATAGCTGATAAGCCCAAGATTCGTGTTGATCATGATAGAAATCGCCTGAGCGATGGTAAGACCGACCTGGTTGATTCCCGCCATACGTTCAAGAAAATCCGGGATAAGTTCCTGGATACCGAGGATTCTGGATGCCCAGATTTGATAGAAGACTGCATAGGGAATGAGTACGATAAGCAGACCGATGACGATATGATCATCGATGACACTGATAAATGTTTCACTGTTAGCATACTGGGGAACATGGAGAAGAACGCTGACAATATAGAGAATGGCGATTGGGATAGTAACATACAGGATAAGATTGACGTTTATAATAAAACTCTCAAGAGGGTGATGGATAAAATTCACAAAATTCCTGAGGCGGTCGTATTTTTTCAGTTGCTCAAAAAGGGACTCTTCACCACTTTTTCGGTAAACTTCGACATTTGAATACGTCCGAAGCCATTTTGTCCTGATATACCGTTCGGTCTTCTCAGTATTGACTGATATAAGATAAATAAGAAGAATAAATACCATTGACCCGGCAGGTATAATCGCATAGGTCAGTAACGACAGCTGGAATACAGCCGATCCCCCCATCATTCCCATAACAACCATAATGATAATCAAAAAAAGCGGCCCCGCAACAAAGAGGGTGACATAGGATTCGGCAACAAGAGAGAGAAGAGTAAGAAACTGTTTCTGTTCAAAGCGTGCTTCTTCCTGATATAGCCTTACCCGCATGGAGAGAAACTCTACCATGTTTCCGCCACTCTCAATCACGGAAAGCAGATCTTCTAGGAAAAACCTGAGCTTCTCTGAGGGAGTGGTATCTGCGAGATGGCGGATGGCAGTTACGATATCGTATCCCAAAAAGTCTGCATCTCTTACAATCTGGCGAAATTCAAGGGCAACTTCTCCATAAATATCCGCACGATCTGAGAGGGAGCGGAAGATAGTCATCATTTGGGCGCCCCCCCTCCGCATCGCATACATATACGCAACTGCATTATGAAGGGTAAGGTTGATTTTGGTTGACCGGTTACTTTTTTTAATACCGGGGATCCTCAACAGAAAAGAGTAACCGATAAACATTCCCAGGATGAACGACAGAATCACCGTAACGATCTGGACAGATACTATACCGTAGGCACTACCCAGGAATGACGGTACCTGGATATCGAATACATTATATATCCCGATTTTCCCGATCTGCATCTGCATAGTAAGGGATGTGCTGATAAAAAATCCAAGAAAAGCAAAAAGGAAGCCCGACAGAAATGAGATCTTAACCGATTGCCATAGGAACTGCTCAAGGGTCAGGCCCATTCTGGCAGATATCAGGTCTGCGTGCAGACCGGAATAACGGAGGGAGTCGCGTTGTATCCATTTCCTGATGTAATGCTGGGCATTCATTGGATTACCCTGCGCAGGTCATCAATATTGGTGAGAACTTTACGGGCATCAATATTATAGGTGTGGAAAAGGGATGCAACTGAAATATAATCCGCTATACCCTGTTTTTGCATGGCCACAAGTACGTTTTTTCGAATGTTGATTTCAGATTCAAGCTGTTCCCTTGTCCATCCCCGCTTTTTGGTAATATCCGTATAAATTTGCGACCGGCCGGTATAGCTGAGCACGTCCCGTACGGCATCATACACAAAGACGTTATTGACCCGCAGGTTTCCGGTCGAAGGATCGATTCCGGCAATTTCAATAATCTCCTGAACACGACGGACACGTTCTTTCCCACGGTATATCAGTGCCTGGACACTCACGATATTTAATGCCTGGAGCATGTTTCGTGGGACATTCAGGGGTTCACTTTCAAGACGGTGAATAGCCGCATCCACGCTTCCTGCATGCATAGTTGAGAATGTGGTATGCCCGGTATTCATTGCCTGGAAGAGTGTTTGTGCCTCTGGCCCTCGTACCTCCCCGACGAGGATGAACTCAGGCCGCTGCCGCATTGCGGATTTTAACAGGTCGAACATGCTTATGGCATTGCCCCCCTCAGCGAGTGCATCGCGGGTCACACTTGCTATCCAGTTATCATGATACAGGGTGATCTCACGGGTGTCTTCGATACTAACGACCTTTGCAACAGGTGGAATAAAAAGGGAGACTGCATTCAGGGAGCTGGTCTTTCCGGATGCGGTGCCGCCAATGAAAATCAGGCTCTTGTTATTTTCAATGGCAAGCCAGAAATACACGAGTGACTCTGCATCGAATGTACCATTCTCCATCAGCTCGACCGGAGAGAACGGGTTTTCACGGAATTTCCTGATAGTAAAGGAAGTCCCCCTTGTTGTAACCTCGGTACCAAGCGTAAGCTGCAGTCTTGACCCATCAGGCAGGGTTGCATCAACCATGGGGGAGCCGGTTGATACGTGTTTTCCTGAACGCTGGGCAAGAGCGATTGCGAGGGAGGAGAGGACGTCAGATTCAAAGGCGATATTCGTTTTGATGTTACGGTATATACGGTGATAGAGGAAGAGAGGGATATTGTTACCGTCACACGAAATATCTTCGAGCAGCGGATCCTTCATGAGGGCATCGATACGGGACCATCCAATAAAATTCCTGATCAGGTAATACTGAATTTTGAACAGTGATAAGGAATCCAGTTTCGTACCATAATCATCAATCAAGCCCTGTATTTTATCAAGGAGAATGCGCCTGGGATTCTTTTTGATCTCATCTGAGGAGAGGATCAGGACATCACGAAGGTCCTCATAAAGACGTTCGAGCAGTTCATATTCAAATTCAGAAAGTGCGGGTTCAAACAGAAGATATTCATCCTGATCGGTCTTCCTGTTACGTGCGATTACTACCTGTGAGCATCCTTTTTCAATCCAGTACCGGTCAGTTTGTTCATAACCGGCTGGGATCTTAAAGTCAACAAGAGTACCGTGCCGTTCAAAATCATATTCAACAACAGGTGTCGGTATTTTTCTCTTCAGCAAATGCAAATAGTGGAGAAACGTTGGATTGGAGGTTTTTGGTTCAGTTTCCAGATCCTGTGCGGGAACTGATTCTTTCCCAATGTCAGGTACGGTCATGGATACGTTTCCTGATGCATGTTCCATCTCACCACCTTGCTGAGATTCTGTATTGGAATCAACGAAATCCTTAATCTGCGTAGGCAATCGTTTCCCGCCCCCGTATCTTTTAAATATACCCGATAATAGTTCAGGAGATCCCTCTATTTAAGTATGTGTAATACTCGATATTTCATCATTTTTTTGATTTTTAATGGTTTTCCTTCATCTGATTTTTAAAACAGACAGATATCTTTATCACAAATCCTCACGAGAGTCTCTTTTGCGATGTTAAACTCTATCATCAAAGAGGATATCCTATGCAGGATTTGAAAAGACAAAAGATGCCGACCAGCATCGAATCCCTTGACCCGATCCTTGATGGCGGTGTTCCCATGGGGTCAGTCATTCTTCTAATCGGGGATCTTGGGGCAGGCAATTATGAATTCGTTTACAGTTCCCTGGTTAATACCCAAAAAAATCCGAAAAGAAGTACTCCGGAGCATATCATTGTTCCAAAAGAAGTGCGGTACATCTCGTTTACCCGCTTAAAAGAGGACGTGAAGCAGGAGATAATTAATTCGCTGAATATTGAAGACCTGCACAATCTTGTCAATACGATCCAGTTTGATGATCTGTCCGATCACTATTTTGATGACAGCATTGTTCCTGATGAATGGTATAGTACTGGTGATATTAAAACGCGAATGCAGATGCGGTCGGGTCATGAGAGTATTTTTGCCCGGCTCTCAAAAGTAATCGACACTGTGCAACCCGACAGCCTTGTTGTTCTGGATTCTGTTACAGAAATTGCAACCCAGTGCAATACCCCTGCTCTCTGGACTAACCTGACCGGGTTCCTGCGGGGGTTACAGCGTTTCGCAAAACAAAGAAGTATAACGCTTTTTCTTCTCCTCAGCCGTGGTATTCTTGATTCATCCAAAGAAAAGGAGCTTGCAGATATTGCCGATGCAGTGCTGCTGTTCAAATGGGAGGAGAGTTCGGGCGCCCGGCGACAGCGTGTGATGTATTTTGAAAAGTTCCGGGGAGTAATGCCCCATCTCGAAGAACGCGATCTGGTGAAGTTTGCTGTTCGCATCTCTTCTACCAGCGGGTTTGAAGTAAGCAACATACGGGTGGTCATATGAGTTCAGAACGGGTAAAAGTCGGGATTGAGGGACTGGATGATATGCTGGGTGGGGGGCTCATCCCAAACAGTATCTCTGTAATTATTGGCACTTACGGTACGGGAAAAACAACATTTTCTCTGAACTTTATCTGGGAAGGGCTGAAAAATAATGAAAATGTTATATATATCAGCCTTGAAGAAAGCAAAACCCGAATCCAGACATATATGGAGCAAAAAGGCTGGAAAATTGAAGATTACCTTGACAAATCACTCCACGTGTTCAAACTCGATCCAACTGATTTTAACCTTGCCAATAACCGCATAAAAAAAGAACTGCCCGGACTTATCGAAGAACTCAAGGCAACGCGGGTGGTGATTGATCCAATTTCCCTTTTTGAAGATCTCTTCACCACAGATGCAGAACGCAGACAGGAAATGTACCGGTTTACTGAAGGGATTCGCGATAAACAATGTACCATTCTGATGACATCAGAAACTCACCGGGACAATATATTTTCAAGCCGTCACGGGCTCGTTGAATACCTTGCTGACACGGTAATTCTGCTCCGCTTTGTCCGTCCAAGCGACCAGACAAATGTTCACCTCGCCCTTGAAGTAGTGAAGATGAGAATGTCCTCTCACTCCCGTGAGATTAAACCCTATGATATTTTTCGGGAAAAAATCGGCGTTTATTCTGAAGCAAACGTCTTTTAATTACTATTTTTTTCCGCTCAATAACGCAGTATCTCTGTGTTTGAACCGTGTCCTGGAACCAGCATAACGGGAATCCCCAAATGTTCATATAGCATCAACCTGCACTCTAACACTATTACGAGGGGTATATGACGGGTGTATCGGGAGCAGAAGCGGAATGCATCGAAGCGGGGATAATAGAAAATGCTCTGGTTATAATAGCTGTTCTGGATAATAATGGCAAAATTATTGCATGGAACCATGCAGCAGAATCAATAACCGGCTATATGAAAGAAGCGGTAATCGGGAATACCAGTGTCTGGAAATCACTCTACCCGGATAAGGATTACCGCAACAGCGTGACGGCAAAAATTATCGAGATCCTTGAGAAAAAAAATTATTTGGAGAACTTTGAAACAAAGATAAAGACAAAATCCGGTGATTTCCGCATCATTCTCTGGAATACCAAAGAGACTCTGTGGGATGGCGAACCAAGAGTCATCGCTGTCGGTATGGATATCACAAGCCAGAAAGAGATGGACGCTTTCAGCAGAAGCATCATTGATAATGCAAATGTCATGATGGCTGTCATGTCTCATGGCAAGGTGCTTCTCTGGAACAAAGGGGCAGAATCAATTACCGGATATTCCAGCGATGAAGTCGTAGGTAACCGCAATGTGTGGAAACTCCTCTATCCAAACGCAGAATACCGTCGCACCATCACACGACAGATAACCGGTATCATTTTGGAACAACGGTATTTCGAGAACCTGGTGACGACGATTATAACAAATACCGGTGAACGGCGGATTATCTCGTGGAATACAAAACAGATCGAAACCAGTGGTGGTTTTCACGAGATTGCAATCGGCCGTGACATCACACAACAGCGTCATGCAGAAGAGGCACTGCTCGCGTATATCTCGGAAATGGCGATGCGGTTAAAGAATCCGATTGAAATCATCCGGAATAACACTCAGGAAATCGCCGACCTAGTCAATGAGGACAAACTCACCAAAGAAGAAATAGTGACCCTGCTCGAAGTACAGGTTCGCAACGCATCGCAGGTTGCGGCAAACGTACAGGAATTCCAGAAGGCGATTACGGAAAAAAACAAAGAGATACCAGAAGCCTATCGCAAATTCCTTGAAGGGTGAAGAATTGACTTCAGTAGTGAATTCCGAATCGCTTGCCAGAAAACAGATTTTTCTGGTTCTCGCATCACCCGGGAATATGCGGCAGCGCAATATCGAACTGATAAGGGAAATCTCATCGCTTGGGTACCACATGGTTGTCATCACAACGAATTTTCCCTACAGTGTTCTCACAAAATTTTATTCAGAAGGCGGGATCGACCTAAAAATGGTTTCTTTCATCGATACAGTCACACGGAGTTCTATCGGAAGTGCAGAGGATATTCCCCGCGTCGTCCGTTATGTGAATAACCCGACAAACCTGACCGATCTGGGTATCGCGGTCACGGAAGTTCTGAAAGAAAATTCAGGAGAAAAGATCTGTATCCTTTACGATTCTATCAGCACGATGCTGATTTACCTGTCATCTCCCAATATTTCCAAGTTTATTCATTTTGTCACCAACAAACTACGGCTCATGGATATTTCGGGTGTTTTTCTTGCCGTAGAAAAAGGGCTTGATCCGATGTTTGTCTCACAACTGACGACATTTGTTGACCATGTTATCGATTCCGGATAACTATGAGACGTGATCTTGTTTCATGAATCCGTAATTATTCATCAGACGGGTGCGTTTTACTTCATTTTCCGAAAGGCAGAAACGTGACCAGTATAAAAATTAACAAAAGATACAAATAATTCAGGATCTGAGGTGTTACAACAAAAATTCACTTTTAGGATAAATCTCACTAACAACACAAGAAATGTGGTAACTGTCATGTTTTCCAAACCCTCCCGTTTAGTTTCAATCCTTCTGGTTATCCTTATCCTCCTCATCACGAGTGTAACCATTTATTCACTCTCTTCTGGGACAAAGGTCGCACTGAAAGAAGCGGTTCAGGAAAAACTGATAACCGTGGCAGGGATCGCAGCAACTGAGATTGACGGGGATTCGTTCGCACGGTTGCAGCCCGGAGATGAAGATACCGAAGATTTTATCCGGATCAGGGATAACCTCCACCGCATTAAAGTGGCAAGTCCGAATATCCGCTATATTTACACGATGAGAAACAATGAGGGCACGGCTGAATTTGTTGTTGATGGGGATTACGGATATGAAAGTGACAGTGCGGTTTTAGGTGAGAGTTACCCTCAGGCTGAGCCTCCTCTTTTTGCGGGTTTTTCCGAGCCATCCGCTAATGATGCGTTTACTACCGATCAATGGGGTACCGTACTTTCAGGGTATTCACCGGTCCGTAAACAGTACTGGAGCGGTTGTGGGTATTGTTGGTGTTGATATGGACAGTACCGTTGTGGTGGCAAAGTTAAACAGTATCAACCTGATCCTGTATCTGGCAGGAATTCCGGCGATGGTTTTTGCAGCTCTGGGTATCCTGGTAGTCGAGCGGCGCTGTATGCTTGATGAGCGGAACCTTGAGGCAAGCGAAAAAAAGTACCGGCTCCTGTTCGAACGGGCCGGAGATTCTATCCTGATGCTTGAGGCTGAGGGGGATAACCGGGGAAAAATTATCGCGGCAAATACAGCTGCTGCTGACATGCACGGGTATTGCGTTGATGAGTTGCTCAAAAAATCTATTGCAGATCTTTGTCCGAATGAATCCAGGAAACTTTTGGAAAAAAGGCATGAACGTAAAATGAATGACGAGTGGCATAAAGATGAAACTCTTCATATGAGAAAAAATGGAATAGTTTTCCCCGTTGAAATTAATGCGGGCCTGCTTGATCTTGGCACAAAAAAATACATACTGACCCTTGAAAGGGACATAACCGGACGTAAAAATGCAGAACATGCAATACAGCAGGTAACTAAGAAACTCACGTTACTGAACAGCGTTACCTTCAATGACATCCAGAATGCGGTTTTCTCGCTCAGCTGTTTCCTCACCCTGGAAAAGACCTATAAGGGCGGTGAAACCGCGAAAAAATATCTGGATAAAGAGGAGGAATCTGTCAGGAAAATTATGGACGCTCTCACCTTTGCCAGAAGTTACCAGGACCTGGGAATTAACCCCCCTCAGTGGCAGAATGTGAACCATTCCTTTGTTCTGGGGTTTTCTCATCTGGATTTTTCCCCGCTCCACCGCACAGTCAATCTGGATAATGTAGAAGTCTATGCGGATTCACTCCTCGAACGGGTTTTTTTCACGCTTGCTCATAATGTACTGCAGCATGCAAAAACTGCAACTGAAGTGACCCTGGGTTACTATCTCAGTGGAGATGGGCTGCAGCTTTTCTCTGAAGACAATGGGAATGGCATACCGGATGCTATCAAAGAAAAAATCTTTGAACGGGGGTATGAAAAGCAAAAAGGTATGGAGTTATTCCTGGTTCGGGAGATTATCAGTATCACAGGAATTACGATTAAAGAAACGGGAAGCTATGGAAAAGGAACCAAGTTTGAGATGTTTGTGCCAAAAGGAGTATACCGGTTTCAGAAAGAAAAGTAACTGGCAGGACGAAGACTATCAGGATTGCGGATAACCGGTATATCGTGTGTTTCATTGAACCAGCTTTTTATGAAAATGAGTTTATGGACTTAATTGCAACAAAGGTTCTTTTAAAACAAGCAATCCCATCCCACCCATCTGATGGTGGAAACATCCGTATTTAAGAGCAAGTATTACGATATTTCTATTGAACTTCCAGACCGGTTTTTCTATGCTTCGGGAACGAAATACACCTTCCGGATTACGGATGATCACTGCGGGCATATGCTTCCTCCTCCTCGTACTTCCCGGTGTCGTCTTTGCCGAAACTCCGGGGAGTAATATATCAGACCCCCAGGTCACGGCCAGTATCGCACCCGGTATTACCGGCCAGTCTTCAACAACCATTCCCACAGTTTCTCCGGTTCAGGAAAATACGACGATTATCCGCCCGTCTCCTCCCCTCCTTGTCCTCTTTACGCCATTAATTGAAAATCTGACCTGTACTATATTCGGGAATGTTACTCCCGGATCAGTGAACATGACCATTGATAGCATCTCCTGGGACTGGGGTGATAACAGCATGCTGGAATACCATGGGTTCCCGTACTCGCATGTTTACAGCAGTCCTGGTACCTATAACCTCTCGATTACCGCTCTGCAGTCCGATGGACAGAATTCCATACGTATTATAAATATTACCGTCGAACAACGTGGTGTTCCTGGTACGGGTCCTCCAACCTTGAACACTTCTGCTGCAGCAACACCAGGGGTTCCTGCGGTAGCTGGTGCACCCGTTCTGACCTTCCTTGAGCCGGTGATTGACAGGACGAATGTCACGCTGAACGGGAATCTCAATCCAGGTTCACCGGGTCTCACCATCGAGTCGGTGAGTGTCGACTGGAATGATGGAAACCTCACGAAATCTGCCGATCTTCCGGTAACCCACCAGTACTCCAGTCCCGGGATTTTCACCATTACCATCACGGGAAACCAGTCCGATGGCCAGACAACTATCAAGCGAATTACCCTGGATCTTAAGGATAAGAACTCCATCATCCCAGGACCGACCGCTTCAGGCACCCCACCAAATAATGATCCGCCAGTGTTCCTCATTATCCTCACCACGGCCATTGTCGTCGTGGCTTTCGGGGCCGTAATGCAGTGGATTGCTCAGCGGAGGAATGGATTGCCCTCTATGTCGGACACTCAGAAGATATCTTCACTAAGGACCGTTCCACTGGCAGAACACCTGCCTTCAAGAGAAGAACTCGGAGCGATATGTTCCGGAACCGATGTCGCTCCAGAAATACTTGATTCGGTTATACGGGTGGCCTCGGAAATAGCCCGGGAAGGACGGGAGGGACAGGCAATCGGGACATCATTTGTTGTCGGCGACATAACAAACGTTCTTGACCATTCGAAACAGTTTGTTTTAAACCCTTTTTACGGTCATAAGGAGTCGGAACGGGAGATCACAGATGCCGGAATTCGTGGAAATATCAAGGAGTTTGCCCAGCTGGACGGGGCGTTTCTCATCACGGGTAAAGGGGTGGTCGAAGCGGCAGGGAGGTGCATCACGGTGGACATGAGTAAAGTGAACCTTCCCGGAGGTCTGGGTTCACGACATTCGTCAGTTGCCGGTATAACCCAGACTACCAATTCAATCGGTGTCGTTGTTTCGCAGAGTGGAGGTCTGATCTCCATTTTCAGGGATGGAAAGATTGTCTATACTATCAATTCGTGAAACCGCAGGGATTTTATTAAGAACGAAAGTGCTCAGTGGAATTCCTCACGTATAAGATATTTTTTTACCGCTCAATCTCGTACCGGGAAAGTTATGTGGGGCTCGAAATACGAATTTTATATCGAATTTTGTTGAGTGTCCATTCAGTATTTAAAAAAGTGCCGTTTTCAGTGAAAATTAAAATCAGGAAAATTGAGAAAATGCAAAAAAAAATATTATTTCATACGCCAGACTGGATTTTTATTGTTATCATCACTGTATAGTAATTGAATATAGGATCGATTCAGCGTAAAGGTTGAAGGCACTTCATACACTAAAGCCCCTCCTGCTTTTTCATTTCTGCCGATACCTTCGGATTTATAGCTCGATACTCGCCGCTTGAACCGGATATTCTATTTCTTCCGGTAAATATGTTGAGCCATCATAAATCAATATGAAATTTGAGGGGTAAGGTGAAATGATAATTGCATTCCCTGCATAATTTGTCACTTCAAGGATAGCAATTGCGAATTTTTTATCTGCTGATGGACCGACGGTTAGATATTTTACAGGTGTCTGGATTGTATAGGAATCCCATAATAAACCCCTTTTTATCTGTATTGAAACGTCATTTTTTGTTGAAGAAGGTTGATCTTCGGGTGGATACCGAAGATCGTTGAGCGTATTCTCGATGTGATACGCCGAATTCAGTGGCAACGCATCGGGGTAAGGATCAATATACGGTGTTGTAACAATCGTTGGAGCAGGTGTAATGGATACAGGAGTAATCACATTCTGAAAATTCGTATCTGATGTTTTGGTTATTTCGGTTGATACGGGCGTTAAAAATGCGGTTGAAAGAATTACAAATACCACCACGATGAGAACGGTTCCCGCGAATAATATCCCTATCCATTGAAGAGTCGATAGACTTTTTGTTGCATTGCCAGGTGCTGAAGGCTCTGTTTGCGATGATGTACCCGGTAATGGTGCAGATCCGGATTGGTCTTTTTGTTCCGGGAAGAATCAGGAAGTTTCGTACCACAGTTCGAGCAAAATTTAGTACTGTCATCTGTAACCGGCTTTCCACATCCCGGACAATATTTTGCCATTCTGTTCTTTTTCTCCCGTTAGATTTTGATGAATACCAGTTTCATGGATTTAACGATAAGTATATCGGTGTTGTTATTTAAGTATCCGGTTCACTACTGTATTGTTCCGCATCACTGTTTGACTCTTTTTTCAAGGATATTGGTGATGCCTCAACGACTCGAATAAGCAATCTATTCCTGGGATTCCGGTCATGCCGGGGACACGGTTCAAGCTTGTTTTGTTTATACGAAAAAATGCGTTGATATCAGAGGATCAAAAAACAGGTATAAAAAGATATATATTCCGAATCATAAAAAACCGAACAGCATGCATATCCGGTCGCTGAAACTGCTCCATGATACATTCCCTACGAAAAATTTTTACCCGTTTAACCTTGAAATTTTTCAGAAGTCTAATGTATTGGAATTTTCTCATCCCGTTACATTTTTTATCGGGGAGAACGGGACGGGAAAATCAACCCTGCTCAGGGCGATTGCCCGCAGCTCTAATATCCATATCTGGGAAGAGCGTGAGGGAAACAGGGACTGTCATAACCAGTATGAAGATCTTCTGTATAAGTCCATCCGGATCGAATGGACTGACGGGAAAGTCCCGGGTTCGTTCTTCGCCTCGGAAATTTTCCGTCATTTCACTGAATCCTTGATGCATGGAGCATGGCCGACCCTGGTTGCCTGGACTATTTCGGAAGTACCTCCCTTATAGTAAAATCTCATGGTCAGTCCCATATGACTTTTTTTGAAAACCGTTTCGGGAGAATGGGACTTTACCTGATTGACGAACCGGAAAATGCGCTGTCACCGAAAATGCAGATCGAGCTGTTGCGGATGTTGCGGCAGTTCACTTTCAGAGAAGATGTGCAGTTCATCATCGCTACCCATTCCCCTATAATCCTCGCCTTTCCGGATTCGGAGATCTACAGTTTCGATACCATCCCGATACGGAAAGTCATGTATGAAGATACCGATTATTACCGGATCTATCTGGATTTTCTCACTGACCGGGCGAAGTACCTGGATAAATCGGATGAGGGAGAAGACTCTCTCTAAAAAATAATCGTGCAACTTCTGGTTTCATCCTGCCCGATTTTCCGCCAGATCTCTTTGGATCTGGTGTTTCCATGCCGATATTGACCGGGTCTGCAACTGACTCGATAAATCCGATCGATGATATCCGTGTCAGGAAAAGGTTATGGTACTGCGTAAAAAAATGTATAAATTCTTCTTCTTTAAAGACCGATGGGGGGGCTCTCAGATTATCCACGTATTGGATCATCATCCGGGATAATCGAGGAAAACATCACATCCTTTACATTTTTGTATGCTTCCAGATCCCCACGTTCTGCAATAAAATCAAAAATATATTCATGGTGAAGCGTGATGACAACCCTCTCAGAATATGAATATGGGTACCAGGCCGAACTTTTCGGGAGTACAACATCATAGGTAACGGTGGGATTTCCCCTGGTATCTTCAAAAAATTTATAATTTATCACAGCAGCAGCACCATTGACATCCGGAAACCGGGAGGAAACCGAATTCCTGCACCATTCGATGTCCGGGTTTGAAATCCAGATTCCCGTGGTAATAAAATCATAGGTTGTCGCTACCATCTTTGTTTTGTTATCTTCGCTTACGAATGCAACGACCCTGACGGATTCTTTAAAAATATCTCCTCCGGAAATCTTTTTATCGGTATAATCGACAGTAGTAATTTCAATTTCCCAGGTTGATGGATAATCCAGACTAAAATCCGTATCGGAGTAATCGGAAAACGTTATTTTTGATACATCCATTTCTGCTGTAGGTTTCGGTGCTGGCGTAGTCTGTGTTGGTTCGGGGGTTGATACTGTTGTTGGGACTGGTGTTGATAGTGTTGAAGGTGTTGCGGTTGTATTTATTGCTGATACGGTAACATTTGACGCGGGTAGTACCTTTGTCGCAGGAGAGGTGTTTGTACATCCGGCAACCCCCAGAACCAGGAATAGCATTATGGTACACAGTACACTTTTTATCATGGAATTAACCTCAAACTGCTGTCACTGGCTGTGGTTAGAATAATAATGGGCAATGGTGTATTTCAATGGATACCTTTGTACAGATTCCGGTATTGTTCATTTGCCTGTGCCCAAATCAATAAACCCGGCTCCGGCAGGATTTTTTTCGATACGGTGGAGAGGAGGATCCTCTCTCCTGCGATACCCCGCTTTGAAAGAATCATGGATCAAAATGCCACAGACTGATAAAGTCCGGCGTGCAATGGATAATCATCGCGAAAAATTCATGATCTTATCCGAAATATCAGTGACTTTTTATTTCACACCAGAGGCAATACCCCATGATAGCCCCGTATATCCTTGACATCATTGTCGTTCTTGCCCTTTCAATACTGGTGATAACCATTGGTACCCGGTTGAAGATTCCCGGTGTTGTTGGTTTTCTCCTTACTGGTGTTATCGTCGGACCTTACGGTCTAGGCCTTGTAAGGGATGTTCAGATCGTCGAAGTACTTGCAGAGATCGGTATTATTTTCCTGTTGTTTACCATCGGTATGCAGTTCTCTTTCAAGTCATTGTTCGATATGAAAAAGATCGTACTGGTCGCCGGGACATTTCAGGTAGTACTCACCATCCTTTCAGTCTATGCGATCATGTACTTTTTCGCTACACCTCCCATGGTTGCACTATTTTTCGGTTTCCTAATCTGCCATAGCAGTACAACCATCACCCTTAAAATATTCCAGGACCGGGCAGAAGTCAACACTCCATACGCTCGTTCAACGTTGGGGATATCGCTTTATCAGGATATCGTGACTGTCCCGATGCTCATCGCCCTCCCCATACTTGCCGGCCGGGAAGCAGATCTCACCGGAGCGATGCTCAATCTGGGTGTCACCCTCTTCCTCCTCCTTGCCATTGTTCTTGCCATGGCAGCTCTGGTTCTCCCCAAAATAATGACCCGGATTGCCGGGGTGCGGAACTCAGAGATTTTTCTGTTGAGCATTATCCTCATCTGTTTTGTCATTACCTATATCTCTTCGAGCCTCGGGCTGTCACTCGCACTTGGCGCATTCCTCGCAGGGCTCACGCTCTCGGAGTCGGAATATTTCCACCAGGCATTTGCAAGCATCGTCCCCTTTCGGGACATTTTCACGAGTTTCTTTTTCATATCCGTCGGGATGCTTCTCAACCTCTGGTTCGTGCTTAACAATCCCCTCATTATTCTTCTGCTTGTAATTGGTATTCTCCTCCTCAAGGCAATCATCGCTGCAGGCAGCACACTGCTTATCGGGCAGTCCCTGCGAACATCGGTTCTTGCTGGTCTGGCACTCTGCAATATCGGGGAATTCGCGTTCGTGCTTTCTGTACCAGGGAAGGATTATGGATTTTTTACCCAGACCAGTGACCAGTTCTTTTTAGCCGTTGCTGTTATAACGATGGCACTGACGCCGTTTATCATTATGACCGGTCCGGATATTGCAGACCGGATCTGTCGCCTTCCCCTTGGGAACCGGTTAAAGACCGGTTGTGTTCCCCCGGATGGAAAAAATGAAAAAACGCCTCTATCGGACCATGTGATAATTGTCGGGTATGGTCTCAATGGCAGGCACCTTGCAAAGATAGCCAGGATAGGCAAAATACCCTATACGATCATCGACATGAACCCGGATACCATTGAAGAGGAACAGAAGAAGGGAGAACCAATATTCTTCGGTGATGCAACGAATGAGTCAATCCTTTCACATGCACGTATTGAACAAGCCCGGATCCTCGTAATTGCCATCAATGACCCACTCTCGACCCGGGCAATTACGCGAATCGCCCGTTCGATGAACCCGAATCTCCACATCATTGTCCGCACCCAGTTTCTTCCCGAAGTAAAAGTACTCCGGGAGTTAGGTGCCGATGAGGTGATCCCCGAAGAGTTCGAGACCTCAGTCGAGATATTCTCACGGGTGCTCAATAAATATCTTATTCCAAAAGGGACGCTCGAACAGTTCATCAGGGAAATCCGTGCAGATTCTTATCTCGCGCTCAGAAATCCGGCCGGTTTCTCCGCTGACCTTTCTGATATTAAACTCAATATCCCGGATGTGGATATCACCTCGCTTCTGGTCTTTCCGGAGTCATCTATGGCCGGTGAGACCCTTTCCCGGATCAATGTAAGGAAAGAATATGGTGTTTCAATTCTGGCAATACGGAGAAACGGAGAGATTATTGTCAACCCTTCAGGAGATATGGATCTCGAATCCGGTGATGAGGTGATCGTAATCGGTGCACCGGACAATGTTATCCGATTATCCCGGTTGTTCCATCCCGGGAAAAATCCGGAATAAGCGTATCTGCCCGCTCAATGGTTTGCCGGATAACACGGACAGCACTTTTTCCGCCGCTGAGTAAATAACCCCAAATACTGCAATCTCAAAAACAGCATGAAACATACATTAATATCTTCATATTTTTGATGAATGGATTACCGGAAATGTTGAGTATAATATGGTAAATCTTCCACGAATCCCAAAAAAAAGAGCGGGAGCTGCTGGAAAAAGCAAGGAAAAAAGCAAAGGAGAGACTAGATCGTTTCAGGAATATCCGGGAGGATTCCGGCGTTTCGGATAATAATAAGTAACAAAAAAAATTATCGGGACACAAGAAGGAATGCCACATCCCGCTTATAAAAAAAGATAAGTAAAAGGAGTTGTTGGTTATTTCTTGTGCCGGCTGAACAGGTCTGCACCTTTGGCAATATCCTGTGGTCTGGCATAGATTATCGCAGTATCCCCAGCTTCTATCCTTGACTCCCCGCTCAGCCCGGTTACAATCTCTTCCCCCCGGCGGATAGCCAGGACGAGCAGGTTGTATCGTTTTCTTAAGTTGATTTCCCCGAGCGTGGTTCCAGCCAGAGGGGAACCGAGTTCAACAGTGATGGCTGTTATACTGATCTCAGGAATATGCCGCACAAGATCCGGCAGTGTTCCTGTAATTGAACTGCTGCTGCGCAACATCTGGTACCCATCAGCCCGAACATCGGCGATAAACGACTCGATCCGGTCCCGCGGGACGAAATACTTGTGCAGCACTACAGTAAATATCTCTACTGACGTTTCAAACTCCTCTGCAATGACTTCATCTGCCCCGGTTGCGTGTAGTGCCTCGACTTCACTGACATACCGTGTACGGACGATAATGATCAGATCATGATTGAGGCTGCGGCTGGCGCTTACAATTTTTCGAACCGCTACCGGATCATTGATGGCTACTACGGCAATCCGTGCAGTCGGGATTCCTGCATGACTCAGAACTCCTTCGCTGGTCGCATCACCAAATATCACCGGCTCTCCCCGTTTGCGTGCTTCTATGACAAGGTCAGGATTAAGCTCGATGATTATATAGATTATCCCAGCCCTGCGTGCAGCGCGGGCTAGGTTCCTGCCTGTAACTCCATACCCTATGATAACCAGGTGATCCTGTTTTGCCTTCTGTGATGACGTATCATTGATACTGCACGTGCCCCGTGCAATACGGGAAAGGGCGGGAAGTTCACAGAGCCTCCTTGCGACGGGCGGGCCAATTCCGATAACAAACGGGGTAACGGCCATGGTGATGAGCGCAACAACAAGAAATGTCTGGAAAGTTTCAAACGGTAGAATACCGGCAATAAATCCGCCCTGCGCGATAATAAACGAGAATTCACCCACCTGTGCGAGTGCAAGACCTGTCATCAATGCGGTTCGCAAAGGGTATCCGAGTGCGAGGGGAGCAGCAGTTGCGAGCAGCGCCTTGACCACAATCGCAAGGACGATCAGGAATACAACGAACCAGAAATTAGCGAGCAGGAACTGGAAATCAACCAGCATTCCGACAGAAATGAAAAAAAAGCTCGTGAAAATGTCCCGGAAAGGTAAGACGAGACTCGTTGCCTGGTGGCTGTATTCCGATCCCGAGATGATCAGCCCGGCTAAAAGGGCTCCGATTGCAAGGGATATCCCTGAAAAGGAGATTAGCCATGCCACTCCAAAACATATCAGGATAACAAAGAGCAGGAAGAGTTCCCGGTTGCGGGTTCGTGCAATATCGCGCATGACACCAGGTATAACCCATTTTGCAGATACGACAAGGATCAGCACAATAACGAAGTCCTGGATTACCAGCGTCACCAGAGTTCCCTCTGAAAGCCACGGGGTGGGATCGAACAGAGAAATGCTTGCGAGGAAAGGAATAGCCATGATCATGGGAATTGCCATGATGTCCTGGAAGATCAGGATTCCCAGTGCAATGCTGCCGTGCGGGGAGTCCATTTCCCCTTTTTCATGCAGGATTTTCAGCACAATGGCTGTACTGGACAGTGAAAAAAGAAAACCCATAAGGATCGCTTCACCGGATGGAAGACCCAGCAAAAAGGCAAGACCGCAAAAGAAGGCAAAGGAGAGCCCAACCTGAAGTGCGCCGCCAACGATTGCGATAAGGCGGATTTTCCAGAGATCCTTGAACGAGAACTCAAGCCCTATCGTGAAGAGCAGAAGGATGATCCCAATCTCGGCGAGATTTTTCACCTCTTCCTGTCCCTGGATGATGCTGAATCCATAGGGCCCGACAATGACCCCGGTCAGGATGAAAGCGACGAGTGGCGGAACACGTATGTGGCTGAAGATTATCCCGACAATAAGAGCAATAGTAAAAATGATCAAAATATCGGTAAATAAAGCGAAAACCACGGGGGACGCTCCTGCATATACTGTTGATTATAAACAAAAAAACCATTCGATGGCCCGTGAAAATACCAGGTTCAATGGAAAAATGAGAACTAAGGAGTCGCAGTATAATCTCCATTTTTATTACCCGCATGTTCTGCTGCACTAATCTCAGAAAGTACAAAGAAAAGATCGGGATTTAACTATTTTTTCTGTATTATAGCGAGACGCGTATTCGCCATGCCGAAATGAACTGTTTTAACTGCTGAATTTTTGTTTTTTATGGCATATTTGATTTTAATCATGAAATCTGCCGGAATCACCTTCATGCCATGGGCTGAGTCCAGGTGTTGTATTATCTTTCGGGCAATCTCACGTTCGTTCACCCCGGTCTCCTGGAATGAGCAATTCAGTCCGCAATCCTTACAACAATAGAACAGAATACGAATCGCCTCTTTACGGATCGCTACATTGTTCGATTGTACTATTAAATAAATGCAAGGCGGAGTTGCCATGCAAAACAGGGGCAGGAATGAGGCTAAACGTTCATCTTTCCGATGGTGGTGGTTGGTTATGAACCGGATGTAATCGGTAAGTTTTTTAAAACTGTCTGGAAATTCCAGCGCAGCATAACTATTCGGACAGAATTAAACGCTGCAATCTCCTTGAACACGCGGAGGATTCCGCATTTATTATTCTATTAAAACATTCTCTGGTGTTAGTTCCTGCACCGGTACTTCCCGGATGGAACATGGATCTCGAACCGGGCACCCTTTCCTTGCCCACTGGTCTCCCTGATAGTAATATCTGTAATTGCGAGGACCTCTTGGCTGAGGAAGAGGCCAAGACCGGTGCTTTTACCAAATCCTCTCTCGAAAAGCCGGGCTTTATCTTCCATTGTAATACCTGCCCCGTCATCTTCACAGATGATAACCAGATTATTGAAACGCTGCTCGGTTTTAAATGAAATCCCGGTAAGTGTCCGTCCGTAGCGCAACGCGTTATCGATAAGATTGTAAAAAACTTTACTGATAAGCGGGTCGGCGTAAATGCTACATGGTTGGATATCTATGGTAATCCGGATTCCATTAAGATCAATATCTGATGATGCCTCGTGAATTATTTTTTCCATATCAAACCATTCCGGTGATTTCACTCCCATATCCTCATAAGCAGACGTAAACTCTATCTTTTTTGAGATAGATTCTGACGTTATCTGAATCTTATCCAGAAATTTACTGATATCTGGATCTGTGCTTCGCTCTTTTGCGAGTTCGACGAGCATGAGCTGGCCGGTAATCTGGTTCCTGATATCGTGCCGGGTAATACTTGAAAGGAGGTTTAGTTTTGCGTTGGCAATGCGGAGCGACCGTTCTGCCATGAGTCTTTTGTAATCCGAGTAAAGCCAGCCGGATAACAGCATGAGGGCGATGATCACAGTGATGATCAGAACCATAGTGGATTTTGTGCTCTGTTCTGTTGCCCCGCTGGCTTCAAGGATTTCCGGCAGGGGTGTTGAGAGACCAATCGTCCAGGTGTTATTTTGCACCCGTACAGGTGTCCACGCCGCGATTTCCTCTCCTTTTTCCGGCAGCCATATATAATATCCCACTCCTTCTTTTCCGGCACTGACACCCGCTGTCATCTCCTCGTAGTGGCTTGCTCCCCGTGATTTCTGGATCTCAAAGATCTGTGCCATACTTCTGCCCCGGTAGATCTCCGGGAAGTCTGCACGATTATCAAAGACCACATGGTCCGGTGCATAAATCCACGCATCGCCGTTTTTAAGGAGGTGGATCGGAGCGACGAATTTTTTAAAAATCTCCTGTTCAATGGTATCAATGTCGGTCCTTCCCAAAACAACCGTCTGAACATAAACATATTCTTCGATACCGCGGGCAGCTTCCCGGACAACCTCCAGTTCTGTCTGCTGATAGGAGATTATCGCTGTCGTTCGAAAAACTGCATTATGCTGGATAACAAAATACACTCCAAGTCCGATAAGAATAAGGACTGCGAGTATCACCAGGAGATAATGGAGATAATGGCGTTGCATTGACGTGGGGTCAACTTTACCGGAGCGCCATTCGCCCCTTCTATCTCCCACTGTAGTCACATCAGATTATTTGATCACCAGATATATTATGGCTTTTAAATTAAAGTACATGTCAATACCGCAAATTCTCTTGATGGGGATGAATCCCCGGGATGGCAGAATGTCAACGAAACCGGCATGAAAGAACAGGGAATACGGTTGAGATGAGGTGTAAAAAGATATGTTCAGATTTTTTAGAGACCTGGATCCTCCCATGTGATTTCATGGTCAATTCAATCCAAAACCGTAAGGATCAGCATCTGCCTGATATAAAAAACGTATGATGAAAAACCAGCCCAGACACATCCCGCGAGTCTTCCTTTTTGACCGACCAAAGATGCCCCTCGCTAAAAAAACCATAATCATTCCGCAAGCTATTCAAGACTCCCCGGAAGACAAGTAAGATCAGGAGTGTGGTACAGGATCAATACGGTAGTACTTGGGGCAGCCACCTTACCCCTAATCATCCTGATCGCACGGATCATCGAGACCAGTCTTGAAACGGTCAGGACGATCTACATCAATAGGGGACATGCAAATCTTGCCGGTTGGATAGGCATTACCAAGACCGGTATCTGGCTGCTCTCAACGGGCATTGTCATCACCAATCTCGGGGATTACTGGAACCTGTTTGCCTATCTTGCCGGTTACGGAATAGGTACCCTGCTCGGTATGCAGATCGAGACTATGATATCCCTCGGCCATGTGATCGTGCGTCTCATCACTCCTGCAGATCCCCAGCCGCTCATCACCGAGCTCTCCACGCTCGGGTACGGGATGACGAGAATCGAGGGATCGGGGAGTTTCTCAAACCCAGTTACCATTATCTTCATGATCGTTCCCCGTACCGAACTCGGACGTTTGCTGGGTATTCTTTCAACACACCATCCCGATATTCTCTATACGGTGGAAGATGTGCGCAACATCAAGGAAGGTGCGAAAATCTTTCATAAGGATACCAAAAGCAGGATATTGGGTTTCTTCGGGTTATAATTCTGAAAAAGATATTCCGCATGTCTTTGATCATAAGTTCTATGTTCCTGCTCCCCTATCTTTCATGCAGGTGAAAACTCGTGGAGACAAGTGTAAAACCCGGAGGTACGGTCTCTGTTTACAATGCCCGTACAGGAAAGACCGAGGAAGTCACTCCCATCGTAAAGACTGACGTGGAGTGGAGAGCACAGCTTACGCCAGAACAGTTCAATGTGGCCCGGAAACAGGGCACCGAGTATGCCTTCACCGGTAAGTACCATGCAACGAAAGAACATGGAATCTATTCCTGCGTCTGTTGCGGTACCGATCTCTTTTTATCAGAGACCAAGTTCGATTCCGGCACTGGCTGGCCAAGTTTCTACGCTCCCGTATCAGGTCTCAATATCCGAACCCATACCGACACAACGGGAGGGATGGTACGCTCTGAAGTGCTCTGTACCCGCTGCGGGGCACACCTCGGGCATGTCTTTGATGACGGTCCCCCCCCAACCAATAAACGGTACTGCATGAATTCTGCGGCACTTAATTTTCAGGAAACCTCGTAACTCCCCCGTGAATTGTCCGGTAGCAATCCTTTTTTATAATTCCCTGTCCATAACAGAACCGGTGAAAGGACATATGGGGAAAATTTCAGCAGGCAGAAATGTGTTCATGTATCCCATGCCGGTTACCCTGCTCGGCACAATGGTGGACGGTAAACCCGATTTCATGACGCTGGGGTGGATAACCCGCGTCAATGCAAATCCGCCAACGGTTGGTTGTGGCGTCGGCCGGCACCACCACTCGGTCCGCGGGATCGAAGAGAACCAAACGTTCAGTATAAACTTCCCATCAGTTGAAATGGTGGAGAAAACGGATTATTGCGGGCTGGTTTCAGGAAAGGATGCTGACAAGGCAGCCCTCTTTGATATTTATTATGGCGAGCTGAAAACAGCTCCCATGATAAGTGAATGTCCGCTTTCCATAGAATGTCAGCTTCAGTCTACGGTTGAAAATCTCACCAATAATTTTTACATCGGTGAAATTATCGCATCTTACACAGAAGAAAAGTATCTCACCGATTGCAATCCGGATATTAAGAAGATCAACCCTCTCCTTCTCTCCATGCCGGACAACCGGTACTGGAGGGTCGGGGATTATGCCGGCGATGCATGGAGCATAGGAAAGACGCTGAAAACGAAGTGAGGCGCCTGACAGGCTTTTTCCGGTATGCGAATCGGTTATCCCTGTATGAACCGTTCGATCGGGTGTTCCCCATCCCGTACTTTTCGTCTTGCCTCATACTCCGATAAGCGGCTGCAGGATACCATACAGGTAAATCTTGCCTGTCTCATGAAAATACTCTCGTATAATGCAGATCAAAGGATGCTCTTTTTCCGGATTACATCCGATATAATCCCTTTTGCATCTCACCCTGTCTGCACATTCCCCTGGCAAAAACACTTTGCTGACGAATTTTCAGTTGTCGGGGAATACATACGGAAGCACCGCTTCAGGATCTCCATGCACCCGGATCAGTTTGTCCTGTTAAACACTCCAGACAAGAGAGTCCTGGAAAGGAGTATTGCCGATCTGATTTACCAGGCACAGGTTCTCGACCTTATGGGTCTTGACGATTCAGCAAAACTCCAGATCCATGCAGGAGGTATATACGGAAATAAACCGGCCAGCATGGAACGATTTGTCACAAACTATGAAAATCTCGATGACTCAGTCAAACGACGCCTTGTTTTGGAGAATGATGAAAGGCTCTATACCCTTTCGGACTGCCTTGCCCTCAACAGACGCACGGGAATTCCTGTGATTTTTGATGTTTTCCACCATGCTATTAACAATAACGGTGAAGCCACCGCAGATCTGCTTGCACCGCTCAATTCGACATGGAGAAAGAACGACGGTATCCCCATGGTTGATTACAGTTCGCAGCAACCGGGAAAACGTTTGGGGGCACATGCCGAAAGTATCGACCGGAAAGATTTCCAGTCCTTCCTGCAATCGACCATTCCTTTTGACATTGATATCATGCTGGAGATCAAGGATAAGGAAAAAAGTGCTCTTACTGCCCTGATTCTTGCCCGTGATGATCCGAGGCTTGTCACTGCTGAGCCGGACGATGCATGAAATTATCAGAGATCTTCACATCAAATTCAAAATCGCCATGGATATCCTGATCCCCCTCGGTGAATACCTTGAAGATATCCCTGGTAATAAAATGGATTTTTACAGTTTTATAACAATCATGATTAGTAAAAAAATTATCTATGTGCATATAGTTTGCTGAATCAGAGGCGTGGCGTAATTTTTCCTCATTGACGGAGGAATTAAAACAGGATTCCCGGAGAGGATAACGAGGAAAAACAGGGTGGATGCAGGATGCATCCATGGTGTTTTTTTAGATTTGCCCGGACGCTTACCAGACTTCTGGGAAGGCCATGTTGGTGTAAATATCCTCAAGCCGGGCTTTGTGGCCACTTTCCATGTTAGCCAGCTGGGAAAAGAGCAGTTTCTGCTCAGTTTCAGCTGAGAGATTTGCAAGCTGGGTATACATCTGCATTGCTTCAAGTTCTTTCTTGATCGCAATGACAAGACCATCGAGTGGTTTCATATCAACTGACAGCGGTGGGCTCGGCATTGCATTTACTACTTTATAATCCTTCTTTGGATCAAAGTGCATCTTGGTGACATCCTTTGAGAGCATTCCCTGCAAAAATTCCCGGTGCTGTTTCTCCTCACCGGCGAGTTCGTCAAAAAGGTTCTTCAGTACCGAATCTTTCACCTTGTCGGATATTGTCCGGTAAAAGGTGTATGCCTCAACTTCTCTGTCGATAGCAGTTGAAATGATCTTCTTTGCGTCTTCTGCCTTCATTTCTTTGCTCCTTGATAAAGTAAACTATTACCAATTACTCTATTTAAGAGCATTGGTTTTGCCCAAACGGGGAGAATTACCCTCGTAATCTAATTTTTTGTGGGACAATGCCGGTAGTGCCACAAACCTGATTTTATATGAAATATCTGATAGGGTTCTCTACCCCCGGTCAGCGTTCATCGGCATTCCCCGGATGAAGGGTAGGGGCCGAAAACGTCTGCTGACCCATATCACTCTTTCTCTTTCATCTTCCAGACGTGAAGTACCCAGAGGAAAGAAGCCAGTGTCGCGACTACGGTGGAGAGGAGGAGCAATGGTACATACCACCACTGGGTCCCCATCGTTCCCCCCATAACTCCACTTCCTGCGATGGTCGCAATTGTGTTCGGTACTAAAAATGCGGTACCGAGAACAGTAAGATAGGCGGTTACGAGAGCAAACCGGTTATTTAAGTTCTGGAGCTGGTTGTTATAGATGCTCTGCATTACTTCCAGCCCGGATGAAAGCACGTTGGACATCTGCTCCGAGAGTTCGATGTGTCGATCGATATTGTCGGATAATATCCCTATCCGCCCAAGAAGTTTCTCATTATTGGTAATCAGGTCCGCATCCCCGTAGCGCAGCGAATCGACCACATCTTTTGTCGACCAGAGCACGTTCAAATAATCGATCAACACGTGCTTCATGTGATAGATATCGTGGGCGATCTTTCTCTTGGCCAGGTTCTCTTCAATCAGTGATTTGCTGATCGAGTCGCCATGCATCTCGATCTCACGGAGGTACTCAAAGTTGCGGTCATTGTTCTCATCGATGATCCGTTCCAGGACCATGGTGACTTTGTCCACAAGGGGTTCTTCTGCGATCTTTTTGAAAAAGGGAGGGGCATACCGGGAAAACCTCAGGAGCCGGTTAATCTCTTCACAATGGACTGTGAGGATGAAATTGTCACGGATAAGAATAAAGAGCGGGTGCACCGACATCTTTTCGGCCCGCACAGTCGCCGAAGGGAGCATAATGCCCAGTTCGGTGTCGTAATCTTCGTATGCCGAATAGAAACCCGTTGTCAGCTTCGGGATCGGTATCTTGGAAAAACCGGCGATCTGGGCGATATGTTCGATCTCTTTGTCATCATCTTTGGTGCTGAAGTCGATCCAGGCTATACCCGCATCGCTGATGGCGGCGAGATATTCCTCAAGCGGGCGGTCCAGTAACCGGTCGATCCTTCCATCCTTCTTGAGAACTATACAAAAACTCAAAGGGACAGGTCCGTTGACCTGGGATTTTTGCGGGGTACTCTGCATTTTCATGACGGCACCTCCTGAACTCCTGGTGTTATTTTTATGCCGCGGGTTATACGAGTTATTGATACCGGAAGTGTATATAGGTGGCTGTTGCAGGTGATACCCGCAATGACAGATTGTCGGAATACTTATTATGAGGTATGCACCTGTCAGGTTATGCAGATTCGCTGGTTTATGCTCTCTGCTGCACTTATCTGTGTATGCATTGTCTCATGTGGATGTACATCAACCACCTCTCCCTCCCCGCAATCTCCTGCACCGCTCCAAACCACAGATTCCACTGTCCGGCTCCCGGGTCCTTCCAGCACGTTTGTGATCCGGGTAAATAATCTTGCTGCAGGATCTGTTCTTCCTGATGTATACAGCTGTAATGGTGCACGTGAATCGCCTGCAGTATCATGGGACGGGATCCCTTCCGGAACGAAAAGTCTCGTCCTGATTCTGGATGATCCCGATGCACCCAATGGAATATTCACTCACTGGATTGTCTATAACATCCCCCCGGTATCCGGGGATCTTGCACAGGCACAACCGAATGCAAAAGTGCTCGCCAACGGAGCGCAGCAGGGACAAACCAGTGCCGGTTCACGGGGATACTTTGCACCCTGTCCGCCAATAGGATCAATGCACAGGTATATTTTCCGGATGTACGCGCTGGATATGGACATTACTCAGCCGACTGCAGACCGGGAATCAATAGACTGGGCACTGACCGGGCATACGATCGAAACGACGGAGTTTTTAACAACGTTTAAACGCTGATGAGTGGTTCGTTCCCGGCAGGGACAGGTAATGCATCATCCGTTGATTGGGAGAGAGCCACCGGTTCGTAGTATCTGTGGGTAATATTGATAGTATCGGCTTGGATAGTAATCAGGAACAAAAGGAAGAGCAATCGCATGAAGACATAATCAATAATACTTATAGCGATCACCGCCTAAAACCTCTCATATGAAGAATTCCGTATCATTTTTTGGAACTCCCGTCATTGCACTGGTGGTTCTGGCAGCACTGGTTGCTCTCCCCGTCTCTGGTATGGTGTCTCCTCTTCCCACGACATTTTCTGTGGCAGCAACCAGCACCGGACCAGGGACCGCGGGAGCAACTACAACGATGGATGTAAAACAGATAGTGAGTGCAACCGTCTCTTCAGGAGCTCTGGTTGTCGGTGAGCCGGTCACTATCAGTGGAACGGTCATCGGAAGCAAGGTTCCGGCTGATGTCCAGATCTGGGTATTTGCCGGTAACTACGTGAATGTCACGACAGTTCCGGTTACTGTCGCCGGCACGTTCTCCCGAACATATGCATCAACCGGAATGCCCCCGGCAACATATTATGTCTATATCCAGAGCCCGGGTTCGAACGGGATATACAATATCGATTTAGAGGAGGCGGGTGTCTATTCGGGCCAGGTGGTCAATACTTTGACCAATACATTGATTGTCAACTTTACCGGTTCTGGAAGTGTTCAGGATGCTGCCGCCTCAAATTCTCTTTCCGATGCGATCAACAACCAGGGTGTTGATGATGCTTATACAAAACTCACCTTCCCGCTGGCAGCCACTGGTGGTGCTCAGCCAATGTCAGGGCAGACCACTGCTGCTATAACTGAAACCTCTGCTGTGGTCAGCGCAGAGGCGACGACAGCCAAGTCACCGCTTGCGATGGAAATTACCGGACTGGCGCTGGTGATTGGGGGACTGGGCACTGCGATGTATAGAAGAAAACGTGGATAATCTTTTTGTAATCCCGGGAAACCCTTTTTTTAGACTGATAAAAATTTTTAGCAATTAGTACCAGTATTGTTCGAATTCCGGACTTCTTCGTATTCGAATAAAAAATGAAAAAGAAGGAAACGGAAGACCCGATGAAAGGTGTTTATTTGGGGTAATGTCTGTCCGGATCTTCCTATATCGTTACATACTCCGTGAAAATAATAAAATCTGGCTAGGCATTGATGCATTGCAACTTTACATAAATTTTTTTTAATATCGTTTTTCTTCTACAACAGGCACGAGCCGTTTCATGTTAAAATGGTCCCATAAACCGGCCGGAATCCTGGTGAAATCAACTTGATCATAATAAACCAAATTTTTATACCTGGGGTCAGATAGTATAAAATCTGCGATACTATCAGATACCATGAAGGCAAAATCTCCTTTCTGAAATTTGCGAGATACCTATGACCTATAGCGTTTCCCTCATATCAACGGAAGAAACTGAGACCATGTCACAACGGTATCTTCCGAAAGTCCGCTATGAAATCAAATCCGAAATCTATGGCTGCTGTATAAAACTTCTCTGCGATGACCATACCCTCCGGGACACCTGGGAGGATAATTTTTACTCGATGTCGCAAAACGTCCGTTCGCATGGCAGACTTTTCGTATATAAAGACCCGTCTTTTTCATCTGATACCGTGCTGTATGACCCGAATACAAAAACCGTGTTTCTGCTCAATGTCCGATATTACGGCTGGATAAAATCCATCGCCCTCAGTCTTGCCGGGGATATCCTTGAAGATGAACATGGTATCTGGTCAGTGCACGGGGCATGCGTGGATATTGAGGGAAAAGGGCTCGGTTTGATCGGTGCACCCGGATCCGGGAAAACCACCCAGACCTACGGGCTGCTGACCAACCCGCGTACCCGTGTTATATCTGATGACTGGTTCTTCTTCCGGGTTTATGGGGACGATATCCTTGCTTATGGCTCGGAGAAGAATTTTTATATCCAGGAAGACCTTGCAACCATCTGGAAAGAGTTTGGGGGGCTTGTTCCTGGCAATATGTATGACCCTGACGGGAGGGCGGTTGCTGACCTGCGGTGGGTCATTGGAAAAGGGAGAATACTCCCGTTAACAACCATAAAGACCCTCATTGTCCTCAAACGGGATCCGGCAGATCCAAACGTAGCTCAGTCACTCGATCCCAATACCGCGATGAAACTCCTGAGTGAAAACAATTATTTCAACCCGCATCTTCTTGTCCGCAATTCTTTCAAAAAACACCTCAGGGACAGGTATTTCGGAGATCTCCTGCAACTGACGCAGTGTTATAGCGTAAATACAACAGGTACTCCTGAAGAAACCCAGAAACTCATACGTTCACTCGCCGGAGTGAAACAGGCCCTGTAATACGGCAGGCTATGATTTTTTAACGAAAGATCCTGCTTTTCCACAACTTACTCTAGTGTGCGCCGGTACGTGGCGATACCGAGAATAAACATTGCACCGGAAAAAATCAGTAAAGCAACAAGATCCATCCCGATAACGTCGAGCCCCTGCCCCCTGAGGATAATACCTCTGAGTGCATCAACGCCATAATACTCCGGATTGATGATAGTAATCCAGCGCAACCATTCCGGCATCCCGAGCACGGGATAGAACGCTCCGGATGTCATGAAAAGGATAAGGTTCAGAAAAGCGACCACTGAAGCGTATTCCTGCTGGGCGGAAAACCGCGATGCAAAGGATACTACAAGACTGGTAACACCGATACATGCGATCAGGATCACCAGCATTACCAGCAGGAAGTCTTCCAGACTCTGGATCATTATACCGGTTATTAAAATGTCTATCAGGAAGATGGTAAATCCCGCGATAAATGCCCTGATAGTGCCGCTGGAAATGATCCCGGCGATGATGCTCGTGCGTTGCACCGGTGTCACAAGATAACCTTCGTGAATCCCGGCTTCACGATCCCGTATCAGGGCAATCCCGCCCCCGAACATCGTGGAGGTGAAGATTGCCATCATAATGACGCCTACACCGAAGAACTGTATGTATTTGATATCCCCGTAAATTTTATTGACTTCTATCGGATTATGTGCTCCAAGTGCAGCAAGAACACTGCGTACTGCCGATTCTACAAGTTGAGGAATTATGGAATTCGAACTGTCAACATACAGCCGGACTGCATGGTCATTGGATATTTCTGACGGAAAAACAACCACTGCCGATATCAATCCCTTTGCCAGATCACGTTTGGCCGATATTTCATCCGAATATACCGTGACATCCAGTAGTTTTGGATAATCTTTCTGGGGGATATGATTGAGTGCTATCGCTGCATCGGTAAAAAGCGGGGTATTATTATAGGGTGGTGCTTCCTGGACAACGCCGACCGGAACATGACTGATGGTCCCACCGAAGGCATTGCCGAAAATTACCAGATACATGATGGGCATCATCAGCGTCATGATGACCACAAACGGGTTACTGAGGAATTTCTTGAAATCCCTTTTGAAGATAGCGACTGCACCCCGGATCATACTGGCCGGCCCCCTCGGGCAGGTCGTGAATCCTGATGACCTCCATCGTCAAGTTTTTTGCCGGTGAGATGAATGAAAACATCTTCCAGTGAAGGTGATCGTATTGATATTGATGTCATGGGCGTGGAGAATTTTTCAAATATAACTACGATTTCCGGTAATAATCTGCTCCCGTTTTTTGCTGATATAATGAGTTTTTGATCCTTGATCTCAACTGAATTGATGAGAGAATTCTTTTTCAAAACCGGGAGCAGTCTCTCATCAATTGTGTCAAAACCAATTTCAATCAGGTCACCGGCAGGAATCAGCTGTTTGAGGTTCTCCAGAACATCCAGAGCAATAAGCCGTCCTTTATCAACAAACGCGATCCGGTTACAGAGTTTTTCTGCTTCGTCCATGTAGTGCGTGGTCAAAATGATAGTAGTTTTTTCCTCGTTCAGCTTTGAAATCTGCTGCCAGACTTCATGCCGGGCTTCCGGGTCAAGACCGATAGTCGGTTCATCGAGAAAAAGAATGAGCGGGTGATGAATAAAAGCGCGGACAATCTCGAGTTTCCTTCTCATGCCCCCGGAAAATGTCTGGACTTTCATATAGGCACGATCGGTCAGCTCGGTCATCGCAAGGAGCTGCCATATCCTCTGGTCCAGGATGCTGTCGTCAACGTTTACCAGTTTTCCGTAGAATTCGAGGTTGTCATAAGCGGTAAGTTCAACGTCAAGCGTGCTGTTCTGCGGGCAGACCCCGATGATGCTCCGGATCTTTTCAGGGTCGCGGACAATATCGTACTTGTCAACACATGCCGTGCCGGATGTCGGGCGGAGCAGTGTCGTCAGTACCCGGATAAGGGTACTCTTTCCCGCGCCGTTCGGCCCAAGGAGACCAAAGATCTCTCCCCGTTTCACTTCAAATGTGACATCGTCGACTGCAGTTACCGTCTGGTTCTTCGCATTGAATACTTTTGTAAGATGGTCAATCCGGATAATACTGTTATTGTCGGGAAGAGAGTTGCAGCTGTTTTCGGGGTTTTTCATTTCCCGGAATACTCCCTCACTCTCAATAGCAGACTGGCTCATATGGTACTGATCTGATGGTTTGATGCAGTAGGACTTAATCTCTGCTTCTCCAAAGGCAATTCTGGCAATCGTGGATAATGATTATCCGTCATCAATGACAATGCTGCTCCAATAAAGGATCCATCGGGAAAGGAGAGTTCCATGATTACACTCCGGTTTTACCGGATATATGATATCGGCAGGGAAATAGATCTTGACTGGCTGGAGCGAGCCCTCGCCCAGAATTACTTTACGGCGAGAACCAGCTTTGTCCGCGTCAAACAAAAGTCCATCATGATAGAAGAACCCCCGCTCATGATCCAGATGCACCCCATACGGGTGGAGCGGGAGGGCAAACCGTTCGAGTTCTCGGTGGTCGCCCGGGTATTCGATATCGGTGCAATCAGCTTCTGTTTTATCTTTGAAAACAAGGACGCACACTATTCCGAGCTCGAGGAGATTGCGTTCCTGTTTGCCGGCCAGGAAGGGTTATCGGACTTTTATGTCCAGTACCTCAAGACCCTTGGGGAGATCATCAAACCCCATATCAAAAACTTCGCGATCAATCCTGACTTTTTTGAAGATTATACGGTCTACGTTACGAATCACCGTGATGATTCGATAGATCCTGTTCCCCTGTTAATCGGGGAAAAGACCAATACTTCGCCCCAGATGAGGGAAGAGATTATCCGGAATTCTCTGAGTTATACCAATGAAGATCTTGCTATTCTGTCCTGGGATTCAGCTCTTTTGTGTAACCCGGAAAACCCGACGGACCTGATTGACCTTATAGAATTTGCCAATGTCCAGGTGCTGGAGTTGCGCTACTATGACCAGGAACTGACGCGCGAGATGGAGAAGATGTATGATGATATCGAGCATGCAGACAGGCTTTCCCAGTTTCGCCGGAGTCGCCAGTACCATGCAATCATGGCAAAACAAATGGAGACCTATGCAGAAATATCTGAAATTATCGAAAAAGTGAATAACCTGATCAAGGTCACTGAGGATGTTTATTATGCCCGTGTCTATGCAACCGCGTTAAAGGTGCTCCGGAGCAACCAGTGGAGTGAGAGTGTGACCCGGAAGATCGATGTTATCCGTGAAAACTATTCCATGCTTTCCGATGAAGTCCGTATCCAGCACTCAAACTTTCTTGAATGGGTGATCATCATCCTGATCGCGCTCGAATTCGGGCTCGCCATCTGGCAGAGTATCCACTGATCCAGAGGATGAACACTTATGGTATTTGAATGCCAGCAATGTGGTGAGTGCTGTCACCACATGGGACAGGTTCATACGATACAGGAAACCCGTGACAGGTTTGAATTCCTGGTGAATAACCGATACACCGGGGAAAAAACAGCAGTCGTAATCGATCAGGACAAACACGATCTCTTTGAAGACAAAAGCATTTTTCTGGAGCAGCCGGAGGCATGTCCGTTTTTACGGTATCATCCTAAAGACCGTAAGGCATATTGTACCATCCACCAGACCCGCCCGGAGATCTGCAGGGATTATGGATGCTGGCGCCTGCTCATCCTGAACAAAGGAGGAATGCGGGCCGGAAGAATCATGTACCAGCGGGCTTTCTTTTCCGATGAAGAGGACCTGACCCGGCTCTGGAAGATACATATCGATCCCTTAAACGAAGAGGATGATACGATATGGGAATTGAAGATCCGTGAAATTCTTACCCGCGCAGGATACACGATAAGGGATTAAAAAGGATCCCGTTCTGAAAAACAAGGTGGATTACTTTGGAATAGCACACAAATGGCCGAACTTGTTGATACTATATGATGCCAAAATTGTTTCGTCATCCAATTTTTTCTCGCCGATTCCGATCCTGCTCAACTTGTCACGAATTATTCTGATATTCTTTTCAGTGTGTTGCATAGCGGTAGACTATATTTCTTTTATAACACGATAAAAGGATGTTTTATAAAAATACGGGATTTTTTTCAATTTTAAAAAAATCAAGGCCGAATTTCAATCATTCCATCATACCCAAGTAATTTTCAAACCCCGTGGAGACTTAAGACAACTGTGGAATGCTTCCACTGCATGTAAAAAAAGATTTTCTCAGAGATACCGGTTCTTTCTTAACCAGTCTGCCTGTGGGGGAAGATAACGGTAGATAATATCACACTTCTCATCCTGGAAAGACCACGGTGTTACTATAAGGATATCCCCTTCGCGGATCCATACCCGTTTTTTGATTTTTCCCTTAATCCGGCCCATGCGGGTGACACCGTCATAACACCGGACACGAATATGATTTGCACCCATCATCAGGTCAGCAAAAGCGAATTGTTCGTTGGCCCATTTCTTTGGTAACCGTACCCGGACAACAGGTGTCCCGTCTTCATTTACTGCATTTGGGTCAATACCATCATTATTTCCATTGCTGTTATTTCTAATTCACACAACTCCGTGAGGTATATCAATGGTGTCATGAACGATTAACGTATGTATTGCGGTTGGGCCGGGACCCTGCAAGGGAACATAACCGGTATGATAATAACTTTATCCGACAACCACTCTTCATCCGCAGTCCGGAGGGACGAAAATTAAATAATCCCGGGAAAATGGTTTCAGCTGACAGCAGACCGGATTCGGAAAGGAAACTGGAGAGAAATATACCGTGAACCTGCCTCATGTTCTGTCAAAACGCGATATAATCTGGGACACTCTTATTGTCGTGTCATCATCAGCCGCTCTCCTGGTAAACCTTATTGGACTACTCAGCGGCCTTTCCATAGTCCTGCCCCACCTCCTTTATATTCCTGTAGTGATTGCGGCGTACCGTTACCCGAAATGGGGATTGTTCATTGCAGGGTGCATCGGCGGAATGTATTTTCTGATGGTTTTTCTGATCTCAGGAAGTTCATTCACAACGATAATCGAGGCACTTGTCCGGACAATTGTGGTAGTTGGAATCGGGTGGCTGATTGCAGTTCTCTCATTTAAGTTCCGTGAGCGTCAGGACCTGTATCAGGGACTTTTTTACCATTCAGAGGCTGGAAGCATTCTCGTTCAGGAAACAGAACGCGGGAGGGTAATTGAGGAAGTGAATGACAAAGCCTCCGAACTCCTCCACAGGACATCGTCTGATCTTACCGGGGCCCCCCTCGCCTCATTCTGGGGTGGGGAATTTGAAAAGAAGCTGTTTTCACAGCTCTTACGGGAAAATGCGGTCCATGCGGCAGAGACCCTATTTACATTACCGGATGGAAGGTCTGAAACAGTTCTTGTATCAGCAGCATTACTCCCCGACAAGCGGGTGATCATTACCTTTGCAGAAATCACTCGTCGTGTCTATGCGGAGAAAGCACTGAAGGCTGCGAATGATAAGCTTAAATTCCTGTCACGGATTTCACATGATCACCTTCTCCGTACCGTTGATCAGATGACCCTGACGGTAAAAAATGCGGAGTCGCACTGCAATGACACTCTCGCACAGGGATTTTTTAACCAGATGCGGGTGCTTGCAGTAAATTTAAAACGCCAGCTCTTCCTCACCGAGTCCTATAAAAATCTCGGGATATCACCTCCGGTCTGGCTCGGTGTCCAGCAGATACTTGAATCGGCAAATCTTGCCAATCCGTCAGGATCCGTTTCTGTCAGGCTCTGGGCGGAAAGACTCGAGATTTTCGCCGATCCTCTCTTTAAAGACGTCCTCATTCACATTGCCGGTAATGCGATCAGTCATGGTATCAAAATTAAAAACCTTATCGTAACGTACCAGGAGGTGCCTGAAGGGCTCGATCTCATACTGGATGATGATGGTATCGGAATCCCTGCAGATAAGAAGCAGCAGATATTCGAATATGATGAAGGAGGGTATGCCGGGATCGGGTTATTCATCTGCCGGGAGATCCTCGGAGTAACTGGTATGGCGATCACTGAAACCGGGACTGAAGGGAACGGTGCACGGTTTGTGATCCATGTCCCTCCCGACGGTTACCGGATAGAAGGAACTGGTGAGGATGCCCCGGCACGCCCCTTAACAGAAGATCCGGCAACGGCAGGTCTTCGTGGTGTAAGACACACGACCGGAATTATCGTTCGGGAACTTTCCGCAGCGGAGTTTTTTGTTGCAGAAGCACTCTGGACGGATTATCACCAGACAAAGGGAGACCCGCGGACTGACCGGATATTTGCGGGATTCTTCCAGGATGAAGCCGTCTCTGTTGCGCGGTGCCGGAAGCATCCTGACGGGTTTGAGGTAGATGCTGTTTTTACGCCACCTGATCACCGTGGTCACGGGTTCTCTCATGCCGTGCTTGAGGGTCTGGTTGAGGCATGCGGGCATAATACTCTCTATATGCATTCAGTAAGAAACCTTACCGGATTCTACAGCCAGTATGGTTTTGTTACAATTTCTGAGAAGGATCTTCCTCCATCAATCCAGGAGCGGTATGCATGGGCGGGGGGTGAGATGGAGGGTGCAAATGTCGCCCCGATGAAACGATCTCACCTTCCCTGAAATAGGGAGGATCTTTTCTTCTTCTTCTATACCTGGCTGTCGTCATGTGTGGCGATTGTTCATTATTCTGCTTGTCGTATGTAATGTTCTGGTTCACTTTCCCCCCGCATACCTCACTTCTTAATAGGGTGTTAATCGATTTTCTGAACAAAGCGATGATTGGCAAAGGTGCATATCTCAGACAGTTGACAGCCGCTACCCATCAGATGAAATCAGTGGCTGTGGGAAAGGAGCTGGATGGCAGTTCGCCACCTTCAGTGTTCATCGGGAGTCTGGAATTACCCGGATGTATACGCCGGCCCGATGATCGCTCCTCTCCATGGCGATACAACCATTATGGATATGCCCGAATCATGGATCTCCGGAAACAAAACCCAGGAGGAGATCATCGGATACCGGCTTAACCTCGTGAGGGGTAAACACAAGGTCAATGCCCTTGATCTTGATAGCCGGTTCATTGAAAAACTCCAGGAAATCTCCCTCTCGGGTACCTCTGTCGAGAGCGAAGTCTCGTTTGAGAGCACTCCGACCGGAACCTCATTTTCCGAGGAACATACCCCCTTTGGGCCCAGTGCTCCTATTGAGCGTTTTGAGTTCGAGAGCAGCAGATGGGATCGGAATCTGGAAAAGGTTTACTATGATACTGACCTGAAATCTGCAGATGCGGTTGTTGACCTGCACAAAAAGGGGGTGCCGTTCTCCAGTATCCAGAAAGCATTCTCAGTCGGGACAATGGGACGGGACCGGGGACGGCACCTTGTACCGACACGGTGGTCAATCACAGCCTGCGATACCATGATCGGTGACCGGCTTCTCGGGGAAGTAAAAAAATGCCCGGTACTTGACACATGGCGGGTGCATGAATACTCCAGCCTGCACAACAATTACGCGGTGATACTCATGCCAACCGGCTGGCAGTACGAATGGTCGGAAGCATTCCTGCATGTGCTCGGCAATGAGGAACTTGTGTTTTCCGATCATGAAGGAACGAAAAAAAAGACAGACTATTCACCACTTGGCGGGTGTTATTACTCATGCAAGATGGCGGTGCTCGAGGCACTTGCGCAGGAACAAAAACAGGCGGGGGCAATTATCCTCCGGGAGGCACTCCAAGGGTATGTACCTATGGGAGTATTCAATGTCCGGGAGAATGTAAGGAGCGCAATGCGGCAACCGGCACGGGAGTTTGAAGATATCCGTTCTGCCATCTCCCATATCTCAGAGAAATTCATGCTTCCCATGCAGCGGTTTATTGAGGAGGGAAACCTGCTTGCGGGCATCCTCCGTGAGCGGCAGTGCACGCTCCGTGACTTTGAAGCACCCCCACACGACCATGACAGGATTGCCGGAATGTGACCAGGGGAGGTTTGTACAATGGAGCCGGGCAGCGTTCAGGAAACATCACAGCGGATAATCCTGCATCTGGATATGGACAGTTTTTATGCATCGGTCGAGATACGGGAACGACCTGATCTCAAAGGAAAACCTGTAGTTATCGGTGCCGATCCCAGAAACGGGAAAGGGCGGGGGGTTGTGGCAACATGTTCGTATGAGGCGCGGGCATTCGGTATTCGGTCAGCAATGCCCATCTCACAGGCATTCGCTCTCTGCCCGCACGCGGTATTCCTTCCTTTGGAATTTCCCCGATATGTGAAAGCTTCTTCTGATGTTATGGCAATCCTGAAAACCCATAGTTTCCCCATCCAGCAGGTGAGTATCGACGAGGCGTTTATGGATGTGAGCCGACTGGAGACATTCCCCAGCGCAACCAATCTCGCAGTCCGGATCAAGGACACTATCCTCGCACAACTCGCACTTACCTGTTCGATTGGTCTTGCACCGACAAAAGTGGTTGCAAAGATCGCTTCCGATGTAAACAAACCTGATGGCCTTACCGTTGTTGAGCCGGAGAACCTGTTCCCTTTCCTTGCACCTATGCCGGTACGGAAGATCCCCGGTATCGGGAAAAAATCCGAGGCGGATCTTTTTGAGATGGGCATCAGGACCATCCGGGATCTTGCGGCGTTTGACATCCAGGTGCTGATCGAACGGTTCGGGCGTTCTGCGATTGGATTACAGGATATCATAACCGGTATTGAGACGGGCGAGGTAAAAGAACGGGATAGTGTGAAATCCGTATCCCGTGAAACTACGTTTCCTGAAGATACCGATGATGTACGGCTGGTTTTGGCAACAATTGACGCACTGGCGGGGGAAGTTTGCCGGAATCTTTCTGATGAGTCCCTGCACTGCAGGACAATTACCGTGAAGGTACGGTACCAGGGTTTTGTCACCAGGACGAAAGCCCGGACGCTTCAACATTCTACGGGAGATTTTGCAACCGTGCGCACCTGTGCCCATTCCTTACTCCGTGATATTTTTGATGGCAGGAAGATTCGGCTGCTCGGAATACGGCTCTCATCGTTCGATACAAGCGATGCCCGGCAGATGATTCTAGGACTTTAAACAAGTATTCCACTAATGTTTGTTTGTTATGTTTGCGTCGAAAAATGTGGCTTTTTTGGCCGGTATTTTCGTTTGACCCGCGGAGCCCGGTGTATCACGTATTTTTCGGATCAGGGGAATATGGGAAAAAAATGTATTGTATCAGTTTTTGGTATCTGACAGGAGGAAACGACCAGCCTCTCTTGCATGAAGACTGGTTCAGATAAGTGTATCTTTTGGTGAATTCAGTTCTTTTTAAAAAGGACCCGACCCGGTTAAAATTCAAACCCCCCTCTCTCCATCGTAATTAATCTTAATTATCCGTTATAATATTTAAACCTTATTTTTTTTGGAAAACTCTTTTTCTTCATTTTAATTTTATTCGCATACTAATTTTCTTCCAGATACCCAATAGTCTCAACAGCATCGGGGTTCAGTGACTCCCCAATTGGTTCCTTTAATCCATTGTTCCACATGAGTAAAAAAAAGCACCCTCCTGCATATGTGTCTGTGTCTGGAGAGGAAGACACATCAATGAGGGATGTACACAAGAATAGAATGTTGTATGAGTGCTGAGGTGAAAGTCAAAAATTTTTTTGAATGCTTAAAAACAGCCCGGATCGATCCGGCTGTTGGTATACGCATCATCAGGGTTACAGGCGATGACCAGAATGGCATGTATGTGGCCGAACTTGAACCTCACCGAAGTATTACTGCCCATTACCACAGGGGCGGCAGCGAGATTTACCAGATTGTCCACGGGGAAGGAAAAATACATGCAGGTATCCCCTCTTCAGATGGAAATGCAGCATGGAATAGCCCTGTCGAAGTGAAAAGCGGGGATTGTTTCACCGTACAGGAAGGAGAAGTCCACCAGCTGGAAAATACCGGATCATTGCCCATGATAGCAATCATTGTATCCCCGGCTTCTCATATCGGCCATGATCGTTTCATTGTCAAAGGAGCAATCCCGAACTAATTCTGGATGTGATTATTATGCAGCGCTACCGTTTTAAAAAAATTGATGCGTTTGTCGAGGGACAATCGACCGGGAATCCCGCAGGTTGTGTGTACCTGCCTGATCAGAATGCACTGACTGTCGAGGGGATGCAGCAGATCGCCCGTGAACTTGCCGGATTTGTCAGCGAGGTTGTCTATGTTTATCCTGATGAGGGGCACATGGGTCTCCGGTTTTTCTCTCAGGAACGAGAAGTTTCATTCTGTGGTCATGCAACGATTGCGGTTATGTATGATCTCATAAAAAACGACGAAGCACTCGCACGGGATCCCATAGTGCGTATCCATGTGCAGGGACGTGACCTTCTTGTTCGAAATGAGATTACATCGGCAGATGCTGTGTTCGTCAGTGCACCTCTGCCCCGTTTTCTCGACACGGAACTGACCCGTGATGATATCGCAGCAGCCCTGAAAATCCCTCCGGGTGAAATAACGGAAAAGAAGCCAATAATGCTGGTCAATGCCGGTCTCGCAACCCTGATTGTTCCCTTTACATCTCTTGAGGTTCTGCTTTCACTCCGTCCTGACCAGAAGCACCTGCGCGAGTTCTGCCTTGCCCATGATATCGAAATTATCCTTGTCTTTTCTGATGGGGTTTCAATCCCTGAGAATAATTACCGCACCCGGGTATTTGCCCCTATTTACGGGTATCTTGAAGATCCCGCTACGGGATCAGGGAACGCAGCACTGGGGTATTACTTCCTGAACGCCGGATTATGGGACGGCCGGATGATCAAAATCGAGCAGGGCAGAAGCACGGAGCGTCCCAATATAATCCGGCTGGTCAGCGATGCTTCAAAGGTTCAGCGAAGTGTATTTTTCGGGGGAAATGCAAAGGTGAGAATTGAAGGGGAGTATCTACTCTATCCGTAATCCCCCTATGCATTATATTTTCCCGGCGTTATTTCGTAGAAACGATTTATTTTATGGGCATTGGACCAAAAGCAGATTTTCCCCCGTTTTTCTACCCGGTTATTCTGAAGTACAACTATCTGCTTTTTGTGCACGGGAGAGATACTGTTATAACACATCAGGTGCGGAGTTCATGGAAACGATGAGACTGACCCAACCGCTCGAAAATCACGATAAAGCCGGCAGGGCGATCCGGGAAATCGTAACACGACTCAGTAATGCACGGACGAAAGGTGACCTTGGAAATCTCCTGGTTCACGATATTCAGAATTATACGATATTTGATCTCCAGATCATCGGAGGCAGGCTCAATAATGAGATCGATCGTCTCCCCTCCCCGTACCGGGAAAGAATACGCCCCTATTTCCGCGAACAGCTGTTCGGAAAACATCACCAGCTCCTTGCCATGCACCGCAGCAGGGAATTTGCACGTATGAATGATTCAATCCGCGACCCGGATACATTCAGAAAATTCTGCGAAATGCTTTCGGAAGGGTGTTTTTCATGGAATGACTCGAGTGAACGTAACCCGTACTTCCGGAATCCGAAGAACCGCCTCTTCTATTACCTGATAGCCGCATTTTCCATGTTTGTGCTTGACGAGCCCGGGCATCCTGTCGGGATGCCGTTTCCTGGTGGTTTTTCGGTCGAACAGCGTGGCAGCGAGTACGATTGCCTGATCCGGGATAAGGAAAAAGAGATCTTCTATTCTATCTGCAATTTCTGCCCGGCTCATCAGACCGAGGAGATCTGAGAAGAAAATGGAAATTTTTTGCCTTTTCACTGATACATCTTCGTATAAAGCTCTTTTACCACAATCCCTTCGATCAGCATGTACCCGATCAGCAATAGTTAAAATACCCCGGTGAAAAGGATAACAGGAGCATCATGTCTTCAAAAAAAGAAACCCCTTCTTCCCTCCATGACAGTACCTGAGAGGATAAGGGTGAGTAAAAACGGCCCGTATATTGTCTCTGGAGGTGTCCCTCTCATAAAAAAAGAGATCTGCAACGATTCTGAGGGATACTACAGTAGCTGGCATGAGGTTGAGACATATCAACTGCCGGAACAATACGCCCTGTGCCGCTGCGGGCATTCGAAAAACAAACCATTCTGCGACGGTACCCATGCAGAAATCCACTTTGACGGAACTGAGACTGCTGACGATAAACCGTATCTCGATCGGGCAAAGAAAATCAACGGGCCCTCCCTGTCACTGACAGACGCTGAGCATATGTGTGTTCACGCCCGGTTTTGCATGCGAGCCGGGGGGATATGGAACCTTACGCGACAATCGGACAATGGTGAGGCCAGGGACATTGCCATTGAAGAGGCAGGAAACTGTCCATCAGGACGACTGGTAGTCTGGGACAAAAATACCGGAAAGGCACTGGAACCCGAATTTGAAAAATCTATCGTGGTCATCGAGTACCCTCCACGAAGCGAACATGGTCCGCTCTGGGTGCGTGGCGGTATTCCGGTTGAATCGTCAGAGGGGCATGTCTATGAAATCCGGAACCGCGTTACACTATGCCGCTGCGGAAAATCCAACAATAAGCCGTTCTGTGACGGCAGACATATCGGGAGATGATGGTGCCGGGAAAAGGTATTTCATGTTCTTGATGAACGCAACAAGGTTCTTTTATCTGGATGAGTTTCTCAAAATGATGAGAGTGACCTGCCTGACAGGGAGGAGCCCCCCACCCCCCCAGTATTTTTTTAAATCAGAACCCTTCAGGGTCCACTGCATCCCAGCGGACTTTTGCCCTCTGAACCAGCAGCCATGTAGGGATTGCAAGAATGACTGCCGAGAGGGCAAAGTACGGGTCTGTAAAGGCAACTGAGGTGAAGACCACCAGGACAATGCCCACAAGAACGAGATACACAAAGAGCACCTTCACATCATAGACCAGTACGCTGGGGGAGATCCCGCAGAGCCAGGCCATGACCCCGACTGCAAAAAATGAGACCGAGACCCCAAGAACGACTGCCGGGATAAGGAACGCTGCCTCTCCTGACAGGATAGCGACAATCGCGATGAAGGCTGCCGGTATTACCTGAAGGACAGAAAACGTCGTGAGTTTGCTCGTGATGAGCGTGCTGACAGCAACCGGCAGGCAGGCGTAAGGCCCGAACGAGTCAAACATTGTCACCCAGGTGTACATGGTTGATGCAATCACGCCGGTGGTAATGGCGAATATGAAGAGCAGTCCATGAGGTGGGAAAAACGGGCCTAACAGGGATAAGAAGAACCAGATGACGGCAAGGGGGAGGAGAAAAGAAAAGATTGTCTGGCCAATCAGGCTCCCGCTCCGGTACAGGTCGAGGGAATCTTTGGCGGCGAGCGGGGGATTTGGCAGGAACGAAAATCGCAGCATCAGGGGTGCAAAGGAGTCCCTGTACGTCTTCTCCGATCCCACCGGTTCAGGATTGAACAGCATGATCGCGATCCCGAACAGGAGCGCGAGTACGATGCAGGAAATCAGGAAGTTCACCATGGTAAACGCGCTGTTGAGTAGCAGCGGTGGGAAAAAGAGCACCGGATTCGTGCCAGTCATGGCCGCAAGGCCCCCCAGTCCCACACCAGATGCCAGCAGGATGAGCCAGAGAACCGGTCGTGAGCGGGCATAGACTGCCGATAGGAGGAAGACGCCGCAGAGGCCGAAGAGGAATGATAGTGTCAGGGTGAGAAGAAGGAGCAAGGCACCTGCAAGGGGAACACCAGTGAACGGTGATGCCAGGATATACCCGAAACCAAAAGGCAGGACCCAGAGGAAGAAATAATAGACCGTGTCCTTGATGACAAAGTTTGAGAAGATGAACTTCTCTGAGAGCGGGAGGCTGCGGGCGGAGTAGGCAAGCAGGCTTGCCTGGCCGAACCGTCGGTTCATAACCTCGTTGCCTAACAGCCCGAACCCGCCGACCATGATCCCGAGCATCAGATAGTTTGCGTGGATGATCAGCGTGAGGTTGCCGGCCGGAAGGGTGGTCCGCATGAGGGGGATAAGGAACGACCCCATAAATGCGATCCCGAAGATCATGACCGGGAAGAGGGCAAAGGAGAGACTCCCAAACATCGTGGAATGGACCCGCCACTCCTCCTTCACCATGTTAGTGAACAATTCAAACATGGCGATCCTTCCGGACGAGCGAGAGGAAGAAGGCAGGCAGGTGCTCATTCCTGCTGGTCAATTCGGCAACAGGGCCGGTGTGGAGCAGTGTGCCCTTGTGGAGGATCGCAAACCCCGAGCAGATCTCCTCAGCCACCTCGAGAATGTGGGTTGAGATGAAGATCGTCTTACCTTTCTTCACATATCCCGCTAGGTAATCCTTGACGAGATCCTGCATGATCGGGTCGAAGTTGATCAGGGGCTCATCGATTAAAGCGAGCGCCGGCTCGTGAATGAAGGCCTGTGTGAACATCAGTTTCTGGCGGGTGCCTCGCGAGAGATCCTTGCAGAGAACATGCTTCTTGTCGGCAAAATCGAGGAAATCGAACCACCCGTCCGCCTTCGTCTCAATATCCGGGATTTTACGGACGGCTGCGACGAATTCGAGGTACTCCATTGCGGTGAGGAAACTGGGGGGGGTCTCCTGCTCGGGGATAATCCCCACCAGCCCGCGGACACCGACTGGATCCTTAATTACATCAACCCCGAGCACGGTCGCTGAACCGCCGGTCGGTCGGGTCTGGCCGGTCAGCATTTTGATCATGGTGGTTTTGCCTGACCCGTTCGGGCCAAGCAGACCGAACAGTGCGCCCTTCTCCACTTTTAATGAGACGTTATCGACAGCAGTTACGTCACCATACCTTTTTGTGAGATTTTTTGCTTCCAGCACGTCTTCCATTGCCCGTTCCTATCTTGTTAAAATAGAGTGCGGATCTCATTGGGTAAATACCTCTTGGTTTTAAGGTCGTTAAAAAAAATCAGATAGATGTTCTATCAGTTCTATTCAGTCTGCTTCTTCCTTTTTTCCAGACGCTCAGTCAGATCCCCCATCACAGAAAGAATTGCCGGCATTATAAAGATCGCGCCCATTAAAGAGAACCCGACTGCTATCAGGGTTGTTATGCCGAAATTGCTGATAATTGGGAAACTTGAAAGACAGAGCGCTGAAAACCCGAAGAAGGTTGCAAGACCGGAGATTGTTATTGCAGTACCTATCTTGTTCACACTTTCCTGTATTGCAGCTGACATGGTCGTGCAGGCGCTCCTGCTCTTCTTCATATCGCTCCATTACCAGGATCGTATATTCAGCGGCGACACCGATGGTCATGGATCCCAGTGTTGCCGTGAGCGGAGTGTACGCGATCCCCATTACATACATCGCTACAGCATTCCATCCCACAATGAAAATAATCGGGACAAGCGGAGTCACTGCATGGACATGACGATACACGAGTGCGAGGAAAACAAAGACAAGCACGAACCCTAGTAAGGTCATTGCCTCTTTTGAGGACGTGAGCCCGTTGATAAGTGATGTGAAAAGGTAGAACGATCCCACGGGTTCAAGAATTATTCCGGTTGGCGGCTGCAGGAATATGATATCCTTTTCCATCTGGACTTTGAGGACATTCATTGAGCTCATCTCCATCTTGATAGTATTGAACCGGACAACACCCTCCATTGAGCCGCTCAGGTAGGATTTTTTGACATCAGCCGGGATCTTTTCAATCACGGCATTAAGCTGGTTCTGGTCTTCAGGCATCACACCCCCGTTATATGCAAGGATATACGTGACAATGCTGGTTGCACGGGTGAGCTCAGTGTGATGGGCGAGCTCATAGTCCTGGAATCCCTTCAGCCACTTTACAGTATCAAGGTCAGTAACCCGGCTTCCCTGGATAATGAAATCCGCGGTACTGGTTGAGCCGAGGATGCCGGTCACTTTATCCATCTGGACTTTTGCCGGGCATGTCACTGGGAACAAAAGAGTTCTCGCTTGTTTCAATCGGGATCTGGGGATCGATCTGGAAACCGATGAGGGCAACCATGCCTGCAATAAGAAGGATGGGTATAGGGTTTTTCGCAATTTTTACCGAAATATCGGTCAGGAACCGGCCATATGACCACGAACTCTTTTTTTTCGCACTGCGGCGTGAATCACCCTGAGTTGTTGAGGGTATATAATCGCAGGCGCCTTCGCCGACCGCATAACAGACATCGGTTTTTTGTGGTTTTGGTGTGTAGTTGACGAGGTGAGCAATCATCGGAATACCAATAAGCGAAATGACAAAGCAGCTCATGACACCTATCATCGCTACAAGACCGAATGAGCGGATCATGGGGACGGTCGAGATGAACATCGCGAAAAATCCCATACAGGTGGCAAGCATTGCGTACATGACCGCAGGGCCGGTCCGGGTTACCATTACGGTTACCGCTTTGTCGAGCGATCCCTTACGGGCTTCTTCATCCAGCCTTGCATGGAACTGAATGCCGTAATCGATACCCAGTCCAATCATAACGGGAAAAGCCCCAAGAACTGCCATATTCAGCTGGATACCGGCGAGCCCCATGAAACCCAATGCGGTTGTAAGACCTATGCCCACGAAAAGTACCGGGAGGAACCGGTGGCTGGCATACGCAAACAGTATCCCCATTACAATGACCATCAGCACCATTGCACCCCCTATGAGGACACCCATAGACGATCCCATTTCGGTCTTCATCTGTTCAGAGAATGCCACACTTCCTGAAACAGAAACCTTTACGCCGGGCGGTGGACTGCTTTGTGCTATAAGGGACTCTACATTTTTGAGGGTGGCGCTTTTTGCATCCTCGGATAACCCCTCAGAGAGGGTGATTTGCACAAGAGTCAGGACATTTGACGGGACAGCAGTCGCTTTTACCTCAGGAGGGATAATGGATATAATTCGGTCGATCTCGCCTTTTGACTGCGGCAGAATCCCCCCGTTTGCACTTTTAAGAATGTCTGCGACACTTGCAGATCCCACAATATTTTCCTGCTGGCTGATGACACCTTCAAGCCCGTCAATATAACTGAGCACCTGGGGACTGAGCGGATCGCTGGTTTCTACGATAAGAATGAGTGCATTTGACGAGAATGTGTCAGCATAGTGTTTATTGAGGATACCCGCCTTTGAGTCCTTCTGAAGATAAGTATCGTTCCCTGTTTCCATGGTGATGAGTGTCATCCCATACAGGGCAATGATAAAGACAATTCCGATGACGGCAGCAACCCTTCTGGGGTGGTTGTTGATGACCTCTGCGAGTTTTCCAAATATCTGGTCAATCATAAAGAAGCCCTTCCAGTACAGTGACAGGAATAGAATTGGTTGTCAGGAATGAGGGAAATTGCTCTTCCTGAAGTATGTGCGATCGCGGATGCACCTGTATGAGGTGTTGCTGACATGAACGCACCTGGTTAGTGCTGCTTCGTTCGCTGGCGATATACTAGGTAACCGATAAGGATGACAGCTGCTGCAATACCGGCCAGAACAAACGGATTGCCCAGGAGCGAGTTTTCTTTTTCGACCACAATCCGAACTTTCATCGGGTCTGAGATCAGCGAATTATCCAGTGCATCACGGTACCGTACTTCGGAGTCAAGGGCGTACTCCTTGATTGTCGCAGATTTGTCTACTGAGATTTCAAAGGTTGCTTCCCGAGTTTCTCCAGGTGCAATCGTTCCAAGAAATGCCGTGTCATCGTTGCTGGTGAAGGGATCTACAGCACTGATGCGTGCCTGAACATTGTATGCCGTAGCTCCACCGGTATTGGTATACTGGACATTGATCACTTTCTTCTGACCCGGAAAGACTGTTTCCGGGTCAGATATGATACCAAAATCAATTTTTTTACCAACCTGAAGGCCGATAGTTTCCACATCTGAAGTGACCTGGTCCCCTTCACTATTCTCGTAATTTATCAGAACATCGAGCGGATATGTCTGCTCGTCGGCATCGCTGGAGACAGATACCTTAAACCGGCTGCTGACGACCTGATTGACCGAAAAATCCCCGATATACATGCTGCCTGAAGTAGGGAGAACGGGGCTCATGTCATTACGGACAATCTTGATAATGGCTTTTTTCCCGTTCTCATGACCGATATTTTTTACTTCAAGGTCAATGTAGCCTTCAGTACCGGCATTCAGGTGCTCGCTCTTTATAGAAATTACCTGTATCTTCAGTTCCGGTTTAATTTTTATAGGAAGATTAAACGTATCATTTTTGTTCTTGTAGAGATATTGAATGGTATCCGTTCCATACTGTTCCGCCTCATAGAGGTACGTGTAATTCAGGGTAAGCGGAAGATTGTACGTACCTGAAACCGCATCAGATTGTACCTTAACGGTGATTACACAGCTTGCGATACCGGATCCCTTCAAATCGCCAAGCATCTGCGGGTCTGATTTAATGACAACAGGCGCATCACCCTGGGCGATTGATACGGTAAGGAATTTTGCAGTGTTCGGGAGATCATCACGGTCAATAACACCGGATTGGATAAACTTGAACTCGTTGACCCCTTTATTTTCGATAACCACTTTCAGTTGAACCGTATCTCCCGGACTTACTTCATTCGAGCCGGATATATAGGCAGACAGTACCGGGCTTCCTGCCATGTATTTCGTACCCGATGCTGCCTGGGCGGGAGAGATGATGAGAATGGCACAGGCGACTATAACGAGGCTTAAATACCATACCTTGGTGGATTGCTGGTTAGATCCGGTGGTATGGGCTGCCAGGTTCTTGCTTTTACCTACAATATTTTGCTGATTAGTGATCATGGATCTCCTCTTGATAAGGAATGTTTGTTACAGGTTGAAACCAATTATATATAAAATTATTTGAGATTGATTATACATTCAAATGATAAATAGGATCCGGGCCGTGAACAACGTGGATCGTGAACAGTACGATTCTAAAAAATTATACCCATAACGCAGAAAAAAGGGGAATAAATTCCGCGATCAGTATAACGGTCAGCCAATAAATTTCTGGAGTGCATCAATCCGGTCCCGAAGAGCCTGTTCGCGTTCTGTTGACTCTGTAATATCGGTCATGGTGATGTAGGTGGACACCGTGTTGTCATGCAGGGCAGCAGTGACCCTGCCGAAGATACAGCGGCGGCTGCCATCTTTACGGTTAATCCAGATGGTAAACTCTCCGGGCTTTCCTGAATCCGGCCGGGTAGCAGTCACTATCTCTTCGATCTTTTCGCGATCTTCAGGAGACACCAGATCAGCTGATGTCATCCGGGTTAAGTTCTTCGTTTGAATATCCGGAGATATCTGCAATACGGTGGTTGGCAAATACAAAATTTCCGTTTTCCACAATGATGAGCCCGTCCTGGATATTCTCAGCCATCATCCGGAACCGCTGTTCACTCTCCTTCAGCGCGGCTTCATTTGCCTTAAGTTCCGTCATATCGGTGAGGATGATAAAAGCGTAACGGGTATCTGCATGCTGTAGAGCTGAGATGCGGGCAGATGTAAAACGGCGTTGCCCGTCTTTTCGCAGTATCCACATCCGGAGTTCGGTAAGTCCCTGATCTTTCTCATCGATTTTCTTAATCTGGCTGGTTACGTTCTCCTGGTCATCAGGTGCGATAATGGAAAGCGGGTTCATCTTCCATAATTCTTCAAAGGAATAACCGGTGATTTCTGCTAATCGCCTGTTCACAAAGACGATTATATTGTTTTCAATGATGATCAGGCCGTCATGAATATTCTCAGCCATCATCCGGAACCGCTGTTCACTCTCCCGGATTTTCCGCTCTGCAAGAATATGCGCAGTGATGTCCTCGAGGATAATTGTGAATCCTTTTTTACCATCTTCAAAAACAGTTGGCACAGATTTCTGATTAAAGATCCGCTCTTCCTGATCCTTTACCACGAATGTGACAATATCCTCTTTTTCTTCGGATCCGGTGGCAAGCGCTTCAAGTAATTCATGGACATCTACATCCGGCGATTGTAAGTATGAAATATTTTTTCCAAGGGTTTCTTTGCGGGAGAGTTGCAGGAGTTTTAAAAAATTGTCATTGATATCGATGATGCGGGACTCATTATCCAGAACCATGATAAGTTCTTTTGAATAGCTGAGCATTGCGGACAGTGGCACCCGCTGCGAAAGCGTGAATACTTTTGCCATCCCGTAGGATCGCATATCCACCTGTCCGGAGATCAGGAGGATATCCAGATATCTGCCAATAGTATTCTTGTTTTTATTGAGCGCTTTTGAGATATCCGTCACACTCATCCCCTCCAGGTTCTGCTTGAGAAGATCTTTAATAATGGAGAGTTCGTGCTGGTAATCCTGCATCATATGAATATCACGTCGGTTCTATCCTGTTTTTGGCAATGGAGAAGTGAAAGATGATTGACAATCAATATGGATAATAAATAGAACAAAAGTATTTATAAATGTTTGGAACACGCCCATATTCCAAAAAAACGTTGGTGTACATTGAACACTATATTCATAAGATACTCTTTGAATATGTTGAATCATTCTGTACCCGGGGAATTTGCGCATGACTACCATGAATCTTGAGATATTCGATAGGATGACCGATGAAGAGAAACACCAGTACCTGGAATTTCTTCTCTGGCATTACCGGGTAGTAGACGCCTTCTGGTTCATCACCATAACCGAAAAGTACGGCCAGCCCGTTGCAGAAAAAGTCAATGAACAGGTATGGGGTCGTGTTGCAGGTATGGCTGCAAAAGATATTGTCAGGAGATTCAATATTCCCGAAAAGGGACTTTCGGGTTTTGTTCAGGCACTCCGTCATTTTCCCTGGGCAATTATCGTGGGATATGAAATTGATGAACGGCGTGATGAGGTTATTATTTCCGTTCCTTCGTGCCCGACACAGGAAGCCAGGATAAAACGCGGATTGGGAGAATACATCTGCCGCGAAATGCACCGGGCGGAATTTACGGGTTTTGCACAGGAGATTGATCCAAAAATCAGCGTAGAATGTATTTTTGCTCCACCTGATCCACACCCTGAGGATATGTCCTGCAAATGGCGGTTTTACCTGCGGTCATAGATTCACGGTCATTATTTTTTACGTAATGATTCAGATTTTCGTCTTTATGAATTCTGGTGAATATATAATACTCATCAGGAAGAAAAACATGGTATTACAGGCTGGTAAAAATTCCGGATTTTCTTATTTTTTTAATAGTTTACACATTCCTTAACGGGATGGCTTTTTCTCTCTACGCTCTGGATAAAAGTGCGGCACGGAAAAAAACATGGAGAACGCCGGAAAATCTGCTTCTTTGTAGTGCCCTGATCGGGCCCTTTGGAGCCTGTGCCGCCATGCAGGTAGTCCGGCACAAGACACGAAAACTGAAATTTTTTCTGGTGCCGGTATTTGCACTCCTTCACATCGCCATAATTATCTGGTTTTTCATGTATTTCATGAATTAAAAGGACATCTCTTTCCCAGACAAAACCCTCGTGAAACGAAGTTCATGGCGAAAAAAAAAGTTTCACTGAAAAGGTACAAAAATCTCGGTAATGATCTCTTCAGGTTTCACTTCGCGTGGATCATTGGGATAAACCTCGCGGATCGGACCGGAAATCCTGAGGCCTTTATCTTCGATCCAGGTAAAGAGCCTGAGATATGTTGGCTCGCAGGACTCGTACGGTCCCTTATGAACAGTATGTACCATTTTCCCACCGGGAAGCTTATAGACTTTCATCGCCGTGGAGCCCTTCACGGTCCCTGAAACAGGCCACGCTACCTCCACCGTGGCGGTTCCCTTCTCGTTTGCCACGGTCACCGCTTCCGGTGAGATCTCATGGCAGATAAAGATCGGTGGACCGGCAACCACCATGTTCTTTTTAACCGCATATTCGTAGACTTTCATCAGGAGTTCAGGGATCAGGCTGTAGGATCCGGTTTTTTTAATCCCAACTACCTGCTGGGTTGCGACCTCAACAATTGCAATATTTTCCATACTTTTCGCCAGTTCAACATCAATGGTTCCGTTTATTAGACTTTTTGTCATGCGCAGTGAAAATGATCTGTTCCACAACAAACCATGCTTCTTTAATACCGCAATTTTCCATACACTTTTGAATGCGAACCAACAGGCATCAATATTTTCTGGATCTTGCAACGAGGTGTGCGCACCAGGGCACCTGCCTGCGGCGCAATTTCGGTGCGATTATCGTTGATGAATACAACACCATCGTTTCCACCGGATACACTGGTGCCCCGCGCAAACAGATGGATTGCACTGAACTCAATACGTGCTGGAGAAAGGATCATAATATTCCTTCAGGCTCCAACTATGAGCGGTGCCGCAGCGTGCATGCAGAGATGAATGCACTTCTCCAGGCAGGAAAGAACGCACGGGGATGTACGCTCTATCTTGCAGGTTTTGAAGTCGAAACAGATGAGCTGACACAGATCTGGCCGTGCTTTCTCTGTTCAAAAATGATCGTGAACAGTGGTCTGACCAATGTCATTATGCGAACTGCAAAGGATGGGTATAAGGAAATGGACCCGATGGTTCTCTACCAGATGCGGAGCCGGGAAGCACTGGGCGACGATGCCAAGTGAGATAAGGTCTTTTTTTATCTGTCTTCAAAGAATAATGCCGGAAATGCACTGATATGATCTGTACCAGACGGTGTTTACCGGGGTTTTTATTATTTTTTCCTTATATGAGCCAGATACCCTGGGTTCAAGGAGTGAAATAATCAGGAAAAGCCCGTATGTAACAAAACAGGATGTCAGAAGAGATGACTCAACGAAAATAAGAAAAATTGATAAATTTATGAAATTAGAACCGGGGTTTCCGGTGTTTCGGCAGGCAATCCCTGCAATATACTGGCCTGCCCTCGGTTGGCTTGAATGGCACTTCGCATTCTTTGCCGCAGTCTGAACAGGTTACTTTCGTCATTTCTCGTGGACCGGAGTCCCTTGGGCCGCCAAAGTTTCTGGAGCCGCCAAAATTGTTTGATCCAAACATAGTATTACTCATACAGTATAAAACTGTGCAACTATATACGCCGCTCGAGCATAAGAACTTCACTGTAGTGGCATGTATAAGACCTGCAGCATGTCCAGGGACGATACTGGCTCAATTACCAGAATTCTTACAGGTGCACCAATATTTTTATTTTTTTTAATGTAATGGAAGGTATTCTAAATTCACTATCTGTTATCCCTGCAATAAATACCGTGGATTTTTTATTTTTCTGTTTTTAACCAGATCTGCCCAGCATTGAGTTTTTTTAACAGGACCGTTCATCCGTATACTAATACCCTGGGAGAAAATTATCTCCTGAAGTCTCTCACGCGCGGGTAGTACTTAATAGTATATCGCGTGGTATCTCCGCAATGATTCCCTTCCGCGATTACCCTTGCATAGATCAGGATCCAGGATTATATGGTGAACGCGTTCATGGCATCTCTTGTAGAGAAAATTTATTTTTAAGTGTGGGGTGTCGAACGGATCGGGTCATTTCTGGCAGGGAATGGTTGAATAACCGCACTTTTATGTATTTTTTATTGTCGGCCCGTTATTATCTCATTGTAAATACTTACCAGGGAGAGGCTGATCAGGTTCATGGTTGTGGCATAATACCACAAGTATGATTCAAGGAGCGTGAGTCGGGTGATCCAGCCCGACCAGAGCATGGCACAGATGATGCAGAACGTGAGGAGGGTATCAACTGCAAGAAAGACCATTGGCTGATGAAAATAACGCCCTGCCTGGGCGATGGTGCAAAATTCGAATGGTGCTGGACGGTGCAGAAGGTCGAGTGTTGACCGGCTGGTGTTCATCAGGAGATCGGCAGCTGCCCAGAAGACTACGATCCACCCAAAAACGATAAGTGAAAGATTACCCGCATTCCCTGTCCGGATTGCAGTGATACCAAAAAGCAGTTTGAAAATGCAAAATGGTATGCCAATAGTCAGACTTAAGAAAAACGGACGCTGAAAGACTCTCTGGATGGCATCACTTTCTTTCTTACATTCATATTTTTTGTTATCACTGGTGTCTTGTGACATAGGCTTTCAAGGACGAACCGGCTTTTTTATAGGGTACAAGTATGACAGTCTGGTATTAAGAACAAGGAGATCTTCTGTGAATCCTACTAAAAAAACCAGCGAAAAAGCCAATTACCTTGAGACATAAAAGAATAGAGAAATTCTTAACAAAAAGGTGAACAGGTTATGGGAATTTTTGACAAACTTACCGGAAAACCAGCAACGCTCACTCCAAAGTCAGCGCTGGTTCTCTCGGCCATTACCGTTATTGCGGCTGATGGCGTAATTGACGAAGCAGAACTCAATGATCTTGCCAAAATCGTCCGCGGTGACCGGAAATCCATTGACACTGCAGTGCAGGTCATGAAGGCAAATCCATTCCCCGGCGTAATTGATCTGGTGGCAAACGTCCTTGATGAGAAACAGAAGATTGCCACGCTGGCTATCCTGTGCGATCTTGCCATGTCAGATGGTGTGCTTGCCGGTCAGGAAAAGCAGATCCTCCAGATGTACATGGAAAAGTTTGGTGTCTCTGAGGCAAAGCTCACCCCGATCATCGAGGCAATTGCAATCAAGAATGACTTCTCCATCTTCGCATAATCTTTTTTTTTAATTTTCTCACGCGATCCTGTGTAAAACATATTCAAAAGAGGATAGTATGGGGCTGTAGTTTTTTCAGAGCTGATGCAGATCAGGATCATCTTTTGGTCAGACAGCCGGATTTTTTCATTCAATCGGGATTTTGTAAGAGCCAGATTCATTATATTTTTTTAAATTTTTCTGCTTTTCCTTGCAGTCAGGACAAGACCCTTAATCTCTGATGCCAATTGTTCATCCTGCCATCTTCTTTCTGCATATGGTGATTTACCTGCATTTTTCACGGCTTTCAACGCATACCAGGCTGCTCCTAATGAATGGTCGGCCATGTGAGCAGTTGCAACAGCCTGTCCAACGGAACGAGCCACTGCAATTGCTGTCTGGTTTGAAGATTCTCTTGCCACAGCATGTGCGGCTACTGAAGCTTTCATCGCATCACCAACTGAAGCATTTCCTGATCTCCACTCTTCAGCCACAAGGAGTGCATTTTTTAACGGTTCATCTGGTTTTTCACCGAAGAGAAAAAGTACATGCTCCGCACAGGCGCAAGCCCATTTCATTAACTGATCGTGCTGTTCCTTTTTGAGAGGTCCGCCCCGATGTTCTGTAACAAATCTTTTATCCCGCATTTTTGCCTTTCTCCGCAATGTTTCTGTATGGGATGTATTTTTTTTAATGACCGTGAAATCTCAAAGGCCCGCTGTCTTTCGTCTGTTTCCAGATATTTTATTTCATATATCCTGTCAATAATCATGGAATCCATCCTTAATGCTTTGTTGCAGATCTTTTTTTTTAGAATTTGGATGACCAGAGTGGAATACTGGATTCTTTGATCAATCCGGAGGATAGTTCAACAACCTGAGATGCCGGTTTAACGATTCTATTTTTGTCTTTTTACTTCTTGTGCATCACATCATCGTAAGGCAACACTGTACTTTAGATTTTAATGGTAAACAGATCAGATCTTTCCATTCAATCGGGATTTCTCCAGAGCCGATATTCTATCATCCTCGTGGGCTCTTATTGAAAATGCGACCATTCCAGAACAGGTATCAAAGTCAATATCGTTCATGGAGTAGTTGCAGTAATGAGGGCGACGCACTTGCATTCTTTGATAATTCCTGTATATATATCCCGGTAAAAAAATCAGTAAAAAAATGTGAATCCAGACCAGATTTCCCGTTATATTTTTGACTGGTCATACCCTTTTTGTATCCCTGTTGGGTGTGACTTGCAGTTTCCTCTGCTGCTCCGGTAAGTACTTTCGGTTTGTCTCTTTCGGGGTTTTCGTATCAGCGTATGCAGCAGGTTGCTGAACTGTACCGGGTTGTATGGCGAGGAAGCAGTCTACCGGATTTTTGGCCCCTTCACATACCCTGGTCTGATAATCCACGCACTCGATACAGGTTGGCACGTGGGATAGCAGCACCCCGGGAAAATGTGCTGTCCAGAGTCTGGCATCAATTCTGCCCTCACTTTGGAATTTTTGTATGTGTCGTGCGGTATATTTCATCACCAGTACTGGATGATAGTTCATCTTATCTGTATGTAATGAGGAACATCTGAACGGCATTTCCATTGTCCGAAATTTTTATAAAAGTAAGAAAACCGATTTTAAAAAAAACTAGCGGCACACTTCTCTGGCCATTTACTGCCTGTCGAAAAAAGATAAATACAAAATGATGTTTTTACGAATGGGAAAATTCCGCGTACAGATTAATTATTTCATGAATGAGCAGAATAAAAACAAAAAAAAATTAATGAACCTGTTTAGAGTGAGAAGCGGTTACCGGAAACAATCCTTTTTGTTCCAGACAAGAAGTCCGGACACTATCGCCATAATACAAATTTCATAGGCTGAAGCAGATTGCTGCGATGGCGTCAGGATTGTTCCGGGTACCGTTGTTGAAACGAGAGTTACCGGTATGGTACTCTCCGCAAGGGTTACAGCCGGAATTGTCGTAAGTTCTGGTGTGATAACCGTCGATTCCGGAACCGTGGTTGTCGGGAATCCTGAAGGCAATCCCCGTTCGATAAGAATGCCACTGTTGGCAGCAGATCGGGCATTCTCGACTTTGATCGAGAATGTCCTGGTTGCGGTGCCGGAAGATGTCTGGAATGCAACTACAGCGCGTCCGTCAGTACCAGTTGTAACAAGCGCGTAATAATTGGTATTGGACAGCTCAGGAGTAGTAAGTGCGACATCCTCGCGTATTGTACGACCATTGCCATTGTTGATCACATATGAACCGATAGTGTACGGTCCTTCAGGGGGATCCTGTTGAATACCACTTTGGAAGGGCACGAATACCGGGGGCTGATCTCCGGGATTTCCGGTCATCGTGGATGTTCTGGTCAGCCACACATAGTAAGGAGTACTTGGTAACCCGGTAATATTTACGGTAAATCGACCCCCCCGTGTTAATGCATTGTCTGAAGGTTCGCCCGTTGCAGGAGCAGGAATGACGACAATGATGAAACAGGCAATTATCAGGAGCGTTATTGCAATTCCCTGTTTCTCGAACATTGAAAGGACCACCTCGCTTTATCTGCCGATGCGTTCGAAATCGATGAAACCGTTGTATGGGTCCGTCTTTACCAGGCGTACACGTACCTTCTGACCAACCCGGAGCCCGTGTTCACCACGCATAACCCGGCCTTCTGCAGGAGGTGCAATGAGCCTCACATAGGTCCCTTTTTCCGAAGCACCGGTCACTAATGCATCGAATGATTCACCTATCCTGGTCTGGAGGAGTACAGCAGCTGCGGCTTTTCGCATGAAACGCTCGACTTTTTTGGATCCTTTCTCCCGGCTTGTCAGCCATGCGGATGATTCAACGAGCTCTTCGGTCGTGTAGGGACTTGACACGTTATCGAGAACCGATTTTAAAAGTCGTTGATTGATAAGGTCGACATAGCGCCGGTTCGGGGCTGTAGCGTGGGTATAATCGGTGACGGCGAGACTGAAATGGCCGTATGGCTCATCTCCAGGTGCAAGCATCATATATTCACCCGGTCCCAGGAGTTTAATTATCGTCAGGGACAGGTCAGGGAAGCGTTCAGGATCAGCTGCTTTTTGCCTGATAAGAAATTTCGCAAGTGCTTTTACATCCGGTTCAGAAGGAAGCGTTTCGCCGTATGTTGCAGCAGTAATGACGATCTCATCCCAGTATTTGGGTATACGGACGACCCGCTGTATCATGGGGATGCCGGCTGTGCCAAGGTAATTCACCATCGTTCCATTCGCTGCGACCATGAATTCTTCAATCAGGCACCGGGCCATGTTCTGCCTCTGGATGACGAGGTCCCGCACCAAATCCCCCTCAACTACTGCTTCGGCTTCAATCGTGTTTAATTCGAGCGCCCCCTGTTCTCTCCGGTTTTTTTTCAGGTGCTTCATCGTATCGCTCTGCAGGAGAAGCTGTTCTTTTAGTCCCGGAACTTCGCTCACTGCCTCCGGTATGGGAGATTTTCCTTCCAGCCAGTCCCCGACTTCTTCATAAATGAGTTTTGCCTTGTTGGATACTATAGCCCGGTAAATATCTCCCGGATGGAAGGTTCCATCGGGGAGTACCGTATATTCAATAACGGTTGCTATCCGGTCCTGGTCTGGCAGAAGTGATGTTATTCCTTTGGAGAGCCTGTCCGGCAGCATGGGAAATGTTTCAATTCCGGTGTAGACCGAAGTTCCGTTATGGGCTGCATACTGGTCGGCTTTTGAATGTTTTGGGACGTAGGTATCGACGTCGGCAATTGCAATCTTTACCTGTACCTCCCCATTTTGGGTGGCTTCACAGTATTCCAGCTGGTCGAGATCCATAGAATCAAAGTTGTCGATTGATGACCAGAGGAGCATGCGGAGGTCTTTTGTCTCTTTCAGGCTTTTTGGGAGGGACTTTATATTTATGGCATTTACTTCCCGGACAACGGATGCCGGGAACCGGGGTTCAAAGCCGTATTTCTTCATCGCATTTCCTGCGATGGCTTTCAGGTCAACAGGACGATAGTTTTTCATGATGGTTTGAAAGAGATTCGTTTCACATTATACATATCTCTTGGGTATTCTCAGCATGGATTGACCCTTAACATTTCTTAAAAAACACCGTACCTGATCGTTCTTCAATGAGGATTATCGCCCGTATCAGGAATAACCATATCACGAATATGAGAACCGGACTAAAAATAACTCGTAAACCCGTGTTGGGTACCTGGTACCTGTGACTCTGCATTCCGGAACCGGCTGATAAACAGATCCGTGGATGACCCTAAAGAATATTCATTATAAAGTGACGGATTGTATAAACTCACCGGAAGTTTATGTTGTTTTTCAGATGCACTTTTTTGTACCCTGGTGATGTTAACCGGTACCTGATGTTTACCTCGTGCCGTCCAATAATTCCTGTTGTATCCTCTCTTAGTAAACCGAATTTCTTTTGCCACTCTTATTCACCCTGTGTTCCGGGTACTGTCCGACAGGTACCTGCACCCGATGATCACAAATGACAGGATTACCTGTGCGAACATGCGGATCAGGAAAGAATCCGATCCAGTTAACGTGAAAAAAAGGGGGACAAAATGATGAGATAAATTCTGCCGAGAGTGAATTTCTTTTCGGATTTTAGCATAATTTTTTGTTTATTCGGTCAATCCGGCAATTTGAAAATCCTTTTATACCCCTTTTCTTCCACTGGAGCGGACAGTATATAAAGCGTCAATCTGTTAAAAACGCTCATTATCACAATGTCATAACCAGTTGGTTATGAATAAATCTGGTTTTTTTGGAATTGGATAAGAAATTGTACTATATCTTGTCCACTTGATCGGTTCGAAAAGAGATTAAAAAGGTAGAAATTGGAATTTAAATATTATTATGCGTTTTTCCAGTGGAAAACAGGGGGTTGTCGATGGCCGAAAACAATACGAAGTTTTGTAATCTTTCTTTTCGTGCCGGAATATATAATAACAATATGAATCCTGTCAGTCCGGTGACCGCTCTTTTCGAACAGGAATTTCCTGAGAAATGCTGCAATAACCGCTCCGATAACAGGTGCAATTATAAACATACGGAACAGTGCCAGTGCGGTACCTTCGGCAACCAGAGCAGGGCCTGGGCCCCGCTCGTGCTTTATCGAAGTACCGGTGATTGGGATGCCCACCATATGGATAATAACAATGTGCAAAAGAAATGTATACACATAGATATTTCACCCTAATGACACAGCACTCAAAACCAGCCTCCTCAGCACGCCCCTTCATAAAATGGGCGGGTGGAAAGACACAATTACTCAGGCAGTTGAGCCAGCGCTTTCCTCCCGGAATAAAAAACGGGGAAATTACCCGCTATATTGAACCATTTGTTGGTGGCGGAGCGATGTTCTTTCATATCACCCAGAAATTTCCATTCACCACGAGGTATATCTTCGATCTGAATGAAGAACTCATCTTATTATACCGTGTAATAAAAAAATCCCCCAATAAACTAATTCACGAACTGGATACTCTCGAATCTGAGTATATATCGGGACGTGACGAAGACAGGGAACGTCTGTTTTACAGCGTACGGGATCTTTTCAATCAGAAAAAATCAGAAATCGATTTTCGGAAATATGATCCCGGATGGGTAACAAGATCTGCTTATAGTATTTTTCTCAACCGCACGTGTTACAATGGTCTCTTCCGCATGAACCGGAAAGGTGAATTCAATGTGCCGTTCGGGAAATATAAAAATCCCCGGATCCTCAATAAAAATAATCTGAGCAGCGTAGCCGGTATACTGAAAGCGACAAACATCATTCCGGGAGATTTCACGAAATGTAAAATGTTTGTTGATAACAGGACCTTTGTATATTTTGATCCCCCCTATCGCCCCCTCAATGATACGTCATCATTCACTGCTTACTCAAAAGACGGGTTCTCTGACAAGGATCAGGAAAGACTTGCCGTATTGTTTAAAGACCTTGATAAAAAAGGAGCAAAAATCATGCTCAGCAATTCCGATCCCGGGAATGAAAATCCTGATGATTCATTCTTTGAAGAGCTGTACTCGGGTTACACCATCGAACATGTTCCTGCACGGCGAATTATCAATTGTAACGGTTCCCGGCGTGGGGAAATCAATGAATTGATCATTACCAATTATAGGTAAAAATGGGTATCACTTCTTTTTTTCGAGCAGTATGGCCTTTACTTCTTCCGCATGCCCTTTCGGGCTGACCTTACGCCAGACAGCGATTATCTTTCCCTGAGGGTCGATCAGGAACGTATCCCTCTGTGTACCAAAGAACTCTTTGCCGAACATCGTTTTGGGTTTCCACGCATCGTATGCCTTGAGTACTGTATGTTCTGTATCCGACAGGAGGATGAGGGAAAGGTCATGTTTCCTGGCAAACTTCTGGTGGCTTTCCGGTGAATCAGCACTCACACCGATTACCTGTGCACCGAGATCTGCAAATTTTTCCAGAGCTGCGTTAAACTGCATTGCCTCAATAGTACAGCCCGGTGTGTTATCCCGCGGGTAAAAATACAGAATAACCCATTTTCCTTTAAACGAATCCAGGCAGATACTGGTTTCCTCCGCATCCGGAAGACAAAATGAGGGTGTCATTTTACCGATAAATGGATCTTCAGGTGATTGAGCCATGTATATCAGGAGTATGATTGGTACACCAGCACTTCAATGCACCTGTTCCGGTATAACCCCTCCGATTCATTACCGGATTAGAGGCGCAGGCAGGAATGGAAAAATAACAGGGTATGCCTGATAGAATGCACCATGTATCAGTGAATAAAAGAATGAGCATTCCAATTCTATCTTTTGGATACAAGTCTCCAGCACTTTCACACTCCCTCTGCAATCTTTTGATATTCATGCGGGAGTCTCTTTTCAGAGTATGTTATCACAATACGAACTTATGGAAAAACCGGTGACCAGTAAAAGCGGAAAAACCGTTCAGATACGGCAGAAAATCAAAGAAGTATTTGGGTGGGATTGTGCAATGAAAGACGATTTGTTATTACAAGGGTATACCCTGACCAGCGATGGCGAATTAATTGTGATAGTGAAGTAAGCAGCCTATAAAAAGAAAAAATTACCCGGCATAATACCTTCCACGTGCTACTTTGCAAAAAAACCTGTTTTGAGGCTGGTTTATTTTCTAATCCGGTGCGGCTCGAGGAGACCATTATAATATACCATAACATTAATCTCATCCCCACGGTGAAACCGCCTTATCTGGTCATCATACACTTTCTGCACGTGACGGAGCTTGTGGCGGGAGAAATAATCCTGCATGAATTCAAGAAACCGGATCTCATGAGTAAGGAACGCATTTTCATACTCTTTGGTTTCCCGGGCGAGATCGAGGCTCTCGTCATCAGGGATTACTGCATCATACTCGCCATGCTGGTCGAGTCCTGAGAACTGGCGCCAGTCAACGTGCCCGTGTTCATCCGGTTCACGGTGGAGCATGTAGGGATAAATACGACAGATAGTAAAACGGCGGTCATAAATCCGGCACCTTCCGTTTTCCAGAAACCAGCAGGATCCCGTGTCATCATCCTGCGTCCGTATTGCATACCCGGAGACATAGAATATGCCGTTCTGGTCGCAGAATTCAGGTGCCGGTGCAGGTTCGATAGCAGCAGGATCAATTGCTTTAACTAATGTTACATCGCGATCGAGAAGGAATACATGCCCGTTGAATGCTCTTGTACAGCACTTTGCACACGATGTGCACCGGAATCCTATCTCCCGAATTACAGCAGCAAGACGTTCCAGGGGATATTTAAAAAGATTGTTACGTTCCTGGACCAGCGCAGCGATTCGCAGAGGAATAGGAGTCAGGGAAATGGGGATCACCTCAGAGATTACCAAAAACGTGTGATGGCACACCTTATTGTTTTTGCGAGAATGCCTTTGAGTAACGTTTCCTTAAAGCAAATATTTTTTTAGATTTCTTTGTCAGGAATTCGCAATTACCACAGCATTATAGTCATCATAAACGATAGTATGCTTGATGGAACCGGCAACGGAACTTGTTCGCAGAGTTGAGATTGAATCCGGAAATAACCAGTATATTCTCACGTTGAATTCCGAAGATTTTTCAGCGCTCTATCCCGGGATGGTCCGGTATACCCTCACCGTGACGGAAGGGGGGCGGATGATTTCAGTTTTCCGTACTAATTCATTTGAATATTCTCCGCTGGTCCCGCTCGCTGCAGAGAACGTGGCAAAACGCACAGCAGATGAATGGGAACGTGAAATCCGGAATAATCCAGGTGATTTTATCCTGAGTCAGCATCAGGAATGTGCGAAGCGCCCGGTATCTCCCCCGGTAGATCTTGTTGTAATCCAGGGAAGCCCGCGGGCAGATGGAAACTGCAGTATTCTTACCGCCTGGGCAGTTGAAGCAGCACATGAACTTGGCAGGCACGCTCAGGTCATTTACCCTCATGACATGGATATACGGTGCTGCATCGGGTGTTACCAGTGTTATAATACCGGTTCCTGCGTTTTTGATGATGACATGGGAAGCATTATCGATGCTATCAGAAGTACATCACTTCTTGTTGTATGCTCTCCTGTTTACACCAATACCGTTCCCGGAGGACTCAAGCTGGTAATCGACCGGTGCCAGGCATACCATGCGGAGAGGGCATTGTCAGGTGGCAGGACGGGACAACAGGGATTGATTTTTTCCGTCGCAGGAAGGAAAGGGGAAGAGAATTTTACCTGCATTACCCGGGTTGTTGCTGCCTTTTTGAGAAATCTCGGTATTACTCCGGTGGGGAATGTCCTGATTGACAGAATGGATGCCGTAAAAGATATCCGCACTATTGCCCGGTTTGGAACAGGCTGTACGGGATAAAGTGAAACAATGCCTGGTTATTGCAAAATAATCAGAAAAGCAGGCTCAAACGAGATATAGAAATACACCCCACCATTCCTCATGCTGCCTGAGGAGCTGATCCTTACTGTTATCATCTCACTTGTCATTGGTTTTACGCTGGGTTTTTTTTACGTTAAAGCCCAAATCACCGCGATTGAAAATACCTACCGGGCGGAACTGGAGCGGTGGAAAGCAGAGGTTTCCGGTGAGATCCGGAACCGATGCAGTAAACCGGTCCCGTTCGACGCTAAAAGGAAAGATCGCAGAACAGCTTGCCCCGGTGCTTCCAGGGTTCTTATTTAATCCCGCTGACGCCCGGTTTATCGGTTCGCCTGTAGATTATATTATCTTTGATGGGTTAACTGAAGTTGCAGACGATAAGAAAAGATCAATACGGGTTGTGTTTATGGATGTGAAGCAGGGTAGTGGCAACCTGACACGAACGCAGCGGGTGATTAAAAAGGCAATCGAAGATAAAGCCGTCAGCTGGGAGACTTTCAGGATTGATGATACGTGATCATGTGAACTGATGCCCCACTGACATACAAGCTCCTTGTCAATCAGTGTTTTGGCATCACCTTAAAAACATAAGTAGATCAGGGTAACTCTTTTTGCCCTCGTTGTTTTTCACTTTACTTATACGTGATTGAAACAGTATCCCTGGTGGCTCCCTGCTTTTCGGAGCATATGAATGGGTATATGGCAGATGAGTATTGCCGGAATATTTCTGTTCCGGCAATCCCTTTATCTTGAAAGGATACCCTCTGTGGGAAACCTGCATCCGATAGATTGGATAAAAAAATGATTTAGTGATATGTCCGGAAGGGAACGTACGCATCGAAGATCTTAACATTATCCCCCTGAGGTGTCAATGCCCAGACTTCTGCCCGGTCCTGGTAACCGGGGGCGGTAGTACCAGCTGAATTCTAAGGTTTTTCCGACAAAGAGCGGTTTTGTGATGGAACCGGTTTCTACAACCCCGTCGGAGCGGGTTACCTTGACATCAATCCGCTGGATAAAGTTGAGCCCCTTACCTCCACGAAATGTCGTAATGATCAGGGGATTGATCGATTCGCCGTTACTCTTTACCTCGATTTCAATATTCCAGTTTTCAGGCAGGGTCTGGGTTGGTCCCGGAGTCAGCGAAACGGGTGTTGATGACACTGTTGGCGTAGCCGCGGCAGTTGTTTCGGTCGGTGTGGGTGTGGGAGTTGTCGCAGGCGGAGTTGCAGGTTGTGTGCAACCCGCAGCCAGCACAAGAACCGTACAGAGCACAAGTGCTGTTGTAATCATCAGGATCTTTTTCATACGGGAGTTTTGCCCGGGAGGGTATATGAGGGTTGTGTCCAAAGATGCTGGTAGTATACTAAAACATCATCATGGAAATATACAGTTCCGGATTGAGAATGGACCGCTTCATAACAGGTCTGTTCTGGAGTTCGACTTAAAAAAAAGAAAAATCATGAGAAATGGAGTATTACACCCGATTTCCTGATGCCGGTTCAATACCGGTCGGCTGGTTCCGGATCGTCCGTTCTTTCATGATGGAATAGACTTCGGCTGCATGTTCAACAGGTATTTCAACAAAGGAGTAACTGTCCAGAATCCGGATCGCGCCAATAGCCTTTCCTGGTATTCCCGTCTCCCCGGCAATTGCTCCGACTATGTCTTTTGGTGCGACATTATGCATCCTGCCAACGGCAAGGAAGAACCTGACCATGCCGGCTTCTGCCCCGGTATCGGAGAAATTCATCTCTTCGCGCTTTTCCATATCAGGTTCACTGCCCTGTTCCATCTGGATCTTCAGGAGAGCAGCAGCAATATCGATCGTACTCAGGTCCCCTTCGGTTTCCTGTTCGATGATGCGGACATAGGATTCCATTCCTCCCGATTTAATCGTCTCACGTATCTTTTCCAGCATAGTCCGGGTGCGTGTCTCTGCCACATCACTCAGCGTAGGCATAGGCATGCGGGGGATCTGGATTTTTGCATAATGCTGGATTTCCCGGAGTTTGGTGAAATCCTTTGGTGAAACAAAGGTCACGGCTTTACCGCTCCTGCCCGCCCTGCCGGTTCTGCCGATTCGATGGACGTAGTATTCTACATCCTGGGGGACATCGTAGTTAATGACCATATCCACGTCATCAACATCAATCCCCCGCGCTGCGACATCAGTTGCAATCAGGATTTCGACCGAACCTTTCCTGAATGCGCCCATTACGCGATCACGCTGCGACTGCTTCATATCTCCATGGAGTTCCTCTGCACGGTACCCCCGCGCTTTTACTTTCCCGGCAAGTTCTTCGGCCTTTCGTTTGGTGTTACAGAAAATGATTGACAGATGTGGATCGGCAATATCGATCAATCGGCACAGTACATCGAGCTTTTCACGCTCTTTCACTTCGATATACGATTGTTCGATCTGCGGCACGGTCAGTTCTGCATACTCAACCTTGACAAACTCAGGTTTGTTCATAAAACGCTTGGAAATATCGATGATCGGTTGCGGGAGTGTTGCTGAAAAGAGGAGCGTCTGGCGTTTCTGAGGGATTTTTTTGAGAATCAGTTCGATATCATCACGGAATCCCATATCGAGCATCTGGTCAGCTTCATCAAGAACCACCGTTGATACCTCATCAAGCGAGAGCGTTCGGCGCCTGAGGTGATCCATCACCCGGCCCGGTGTGCCAATTACGATATTGACCCCGGAATGAAGCGCCCGCAACTGGCGGTCGATTGGTTGCCCGCCATATATGGGAAGCACCGATATACGCGGGAGATGTGCAAGGAGTTCAGAGAACTCTTCTGCTATCTGGATCGCGAGTTCACGCGTCGGGCAGAGAACGATAGCCTGTACAGTTCTGTGCGTTGCATCAATCTTCTCGATAATGGGAATGCCAAATGCTGCGGTCTTGCCTGTGCCTGTTTGTGCCTGGGCGGTCACGTCACGCCCGGCCTGGATGAGGGGGATAGCGAGTGCCTGGATAGGCGTGGGCTCTTCAAAGCCCATATCTTCTATTGCTTTGCCGATTTCACGCGAAAGGTGAAAATCGGAAAACTGTATACGAGTATTCATATCGCAACACCATTTGGTGTAAGGGTTCATAAGATGGCGCTATGGGGAAGGTATATTTTTATCTGTTCTGAGGTATCCTGCGATTTTTTTATCTGGCCCGGAGAGAATGGATTAGTAAAGGTGTGAAATGAAAGTTGTTGCATTTAGCGGTAGTGCGCGTAAGGATGGGAACACTGCGATCCTTGTCAATGTGGTTTTCAAGGAGCTGAAAAAAGCGGGTATAAAAACCGAGCTCGTGCAACTGGCGGGAAAAAAGATCCGGGGTTGCACAGCCTGTGGAAAATGTTTTGAGAACCAGGATAAGCGGTGCGCGGTTAAAGGTGATATTGCCAATGACTGCATCGAAAAGATGCTTGACGCTGATGGGATCATCCTTGCATCACCAACATATTTTGCGGATGTCTCACCGGAAATCAAGGCTTTGATCGACAGGTCAGGTTTTGTGGCAAAAGCTAACCAGGATATGTTAAAACGAAAAGTTGGAGCCGGGGTTATTGCGGTGCGAAGGTGTGGTGGAATCCATGCATTTGATACCATCAACCATTTCTTTTTCATAAATCAGATGGTGGTTCCGGGATCTTCCTACTGGAATGTGGGCATCGGCCTTGCACCCGGGGATGTCAAAGGTGATGATGAAGGAATTCAGACAATGAAGACCCTGGGTGCCAATATGGCATGGCTGATGAAAAAAATCCAGGAATAATTTTTCTTTTCAGATCTCGATGGTCAGGTCATCGGTTGCCACCACCAGACCTGTACAATCTTTTTCAAAACGGTGGGATATGTCACGCCGCTCATCAAGAGTCCGGTAAATTTCTGCACCAAAATGCATGAGAGCAAGGCGCTTTGCATGCGCTTCTTTTGCAATATGGATTGCATTTTCAGGATTGAGATGCGGCCAGCCCGGGCTTTCCTGTCCTGGTTTCAGTCCGCATTCAGTAATAAGAAGATCCGCTTCACGTGCAAGCGTGACAGCGTTGTCACAGACCCCGGTATCTGTACAATAGGCTATTACTTTCCCGTCAATGGTCATCCGGTACCCGATACACGGTGCCGGGTGTACAAGGGGCAGGCATGTAAGCGGAAACGGGATGGCATGTTCGCCGTGCGCAAGATCTGTCAATTCGACCGTGAACGGAAGTTGTGCAAACGGGACGGTGAATGGTTCTGCAACAAATGTATTCAGAATTGCAGTAGTGCCAACCTGCCCGAAAATTTTCAGACCCCCGGGAAACCTGAATTTAACGAGAGTATGCAACCCCACAATGTGGTCAATATGAAAATGGCTGATGAAAATGTATGCAGGCTTATCCTGGGAAATAAAGCGGTCTGCTTTTGCGATACCATTTCCTGCATCAAGGATAATATCATACTCTTCGGATTGGATCAGGATTGAGCATGTATTACCGGTTACGGTGTCGTACCACCCGTTTGTGCCCAGAAAGGTAATTTTCATGGTTACAGCGTTATTGTTCGCAGGGCAAAAAAATGTTAAGATATGCCTGATCCATTTTTTTCCTCAGGGAAGTTGTTAAATTATAGTGAGCAGAGATTATCCGTCTATGATGCAAAATGGAGTATGTACGTTTGTTGCAGTGCTGTTCCTCTGTTTTCTGTGTGTTCCGGCGGGAGCGGTCCTGCTGGAAGTGACGGTCAGAGGACCGGTAGCGACGATCAGCCCGACCAGGAATACTCTCACTATTGACAATCCGCTCCAGTACGGATGTAGTTACCCGGCAAAAGGAGTACCGGTCTGTTCCTATAGACCTGTCAACAGGTCCGCGCTCACCGGTACAGTTCCGGATTCGGTCTCATTCACGGTCTTTAATATCGGCGATCCGGTTGTTGCGACCAGCACGGGTGGTCCGGGTGAAACGTGGATTAGCATTGCAAAGTTATTCGGTTCACGGCCCAACGAAGAGCTGGTGACGGATATTGTGGGTGATATAGGATCGATCCCGACCCCGCTCATCGGAAATTACTCTCTTGAAGCAACAACCCTCCCGGACTGTTCGGTATGTTCGGGATCCACCTGCACAGCCACATCAGCAGTCGTGAAGGTAAAGAGCGATGAACATGAAGTCCTGGAACGGACCCTCGTAGCTGGGGAATCACTCAGTTATAATGGAAGGAACGATGGTTCGAGTGTTTATGTCAGGTTTGTTAAAGGACAGGCACTATCCACAACATGCCCGGGGATAGCCGGTATGACCGGGTCCCAGTCAATCTCAGTGTATATAGTCAGGGTAGTGCCCCCAATCAGTTCAGCCCAGATAAATATCCGGACAGCAACGACAACCCGGCCTGATGAGGCACTGACACCACTACCCCAGAAGGTTCTGACAACTACCGCGGTACCGACAACTGCCCGGGCAGGTATGTTGCCGCTCGCGGTGATCGGGGCAATCGGATTTGCAGGGATTGTCCTGGTGAAGAAGAGGAGATAAAATCCTCATTAAAACCTTTTTCACTCGTGGACGCTTCGGTGATATCTCTTATGATAAAGCCATCCTGCAAGAGCGATAATGATGAGACCTGCCACAGCAGCAGTGCCTAAAATAATGCTTTTTACAAATAGTTCCTGCAGGAACACAGCCCCCACCGCAATACCAAAACAACCGATGAATGCACCAATGAAGATGGCAAGGAATATCGGTATTTTCTGCATTCCGAGGAGCTGCCCGATGATAGAACCACGGATGCCCCCGCTGCCCATGACTGGTGTCATCACAATCACCACAATTCCGGCAAAATAGATCTTTTTTAACCAGGGCTGGTCTCTGATAAATTCATGTGCCTTTTCGATGAACGATTCCATAATCCCTCCGAGCACAGGGATTTTAAGCGCGAGATCGAAGTTCCATCCCATAAACAGTGCAGTTTCGATATCGATCAACATGATAGACAGGGCGATCAGCCACCAGGGTATCCCCAGGGCGATGCCTGCCGGGATGACTGTCTCTTTGCCTGCTGGCGGAAGAAAATATGTGATCATCAGCCCGATAATAATAAAAAATGAGGTCGGCTCAACAAAAAAGTACAGAATTATTACGTGAATGGCAACGATAACAAACGGCAGGGTAACCTTGAGAATACCTATCAGGCCTGGAGGGAATCTGAGAATTTCCGGAAATTCCATACGATAATACAGGAGGTTATGGAACGCAAGCGGTATGTAAAGTGATCTTTTTAATTCCTTCCCAAGTGGTAAATCAGGAATATCCCGGATTGAAAGTATCGGGGTGCTACCTCTGCCAGGCTCTCCATCCCCCTTTGCAATCTATTTATATGCGATCCCGTGAAGGATCAGAATATAAACCCGTCCTGTGAGGCTGAGAAAATACCATGATGATCTTTATGCCAGAGGAATGTTATTTTAAAAAAAGAGTGCCCCGTGTCCGGAGGCTGCAGATACGGAGTATTGTCACGTTTCTTGTAGGATTAACCCTTCTGTGCGGGTCTGCCGCTGCACATTCGCCAGGTGACGTTGAGGTGAAATACAATGAACTGACCGGGGAACTTGCAGTGACTATTACACACCAGGTGGAAAATCCAGCCACGCATTATATAAAACAGGTGACCGTACGGCAGGGCACGACAGTACTTGCCGATACATCCTATACCAGCCAGCCGGATCGGTCATCGTTCATGTATAATTTCACCCTGACGCAACTGAAAGGGAGCAATGGCGAGATCACGGTCGATGCAAGGTGCAGCCAGTTTGGTTCCCGTTCAGGAACACTGATGTTGACAAGTACGCAGGTCTCATCTGATACGCGGGGATCCTCTGATACACATCCCCCGACACCTTGGCCCACAAAGGCCGGAGCATTACCGCTTGTTGTAATCCTCGCGGTGGGATTTGCAGCCAGGAAACTCCTCCGTTGATAAAAATAAGGTCCGGCCGGGTATTTTTTTAATCTCCTTATCCCTCTCACATGTCTTCCTGATTCTTTTTTGACTACGATCACAACCTTATCATAGATCTGCCCCGAACCCAATACATACAAAACGGTGCACTATGGTTCGTGTTGGTGTCCATGTCTCAATCGCCGGATCCCCGACTTCGCTGTTGACCGGGCAAAAAAAGCCGGGTGCGATGTCTTCCAGATGTTCACGCGTAATCCGCGGGGATGGAATTTTTTACCTCTTTCTGAAGCGTCCTGCGATACGTACCGGTCGAAAATCCGGTCAGGTAATCTCCTCCCCGTTGATCATATGCCGTATCTCCCGAACCTTGCCTCACCCAAACCGGATATTTACAATAAATCCATTGCAGCGCTCGTTACTGAACTTGACCGGTGCGGGCAGCTGGGTATCCCGTATCTCGTCACGCATCTCGGGCATCACCTCGGGGACGGGATTGCCGGAGGCAGGGCCAGGGTTATCAGGGCGATAAATACGGCACTGAAGGAATCTGATAATCCGGTGATGCTGCTTTTGGAAAACACCGCGGGAGAGAAGAACAGTGTGGGGAGCACCTTCGAACATATCAGGGGTATCATGGACGGGCTTGAAAATAAAAATCGTATCGGGGTCTGTTTCGATACATGCCATGCGTTTGCTGCGGGCTATGAGCTCCGCACAGAATCCGGACTTAAAAACACTCTAAACCAGTTCGATGAGCAGATTGGAATTGATAATCTCAAAATTATCCATCTGAATGATACCAAGGGGGACCTGGGGAGCGGTCTGGACCGGCATGAGCATATCGGTATGGGATTCATCGGTGAAGAGGGATTCCGGCTCATCCTTCACCATCCTGTTTTTTCTGCTCTCCCGCTTATCTGCGAAACCCCCGTGGATGACCGGCGTGACGATGCAGGAAATATCACCAGGGTGCGGGAGCTTGCCCGGTAATTTTATCCCTGCTTAATCTTTTCATACGTACTCCGGGTAACCGGCTGTTCATAATATTCCGGTAAAAACCCCCGGGTCTGAACTTCACCCAGAGCATTCTCAATGTTTTTGGTTGTTGTCAGGCATTCCTGTCCATGTATTCCCCTGACATGTACCTGCACCTGCCCCTCCTTATCAATGGTAATTTCCAGTTCCTGCATGTCCATAAAGTATCCTCCTTATTATGTCATCCTGAATAGTGGTGTGTCTGTTTTCATCAGCTTGCCCGTGATAATATCCCGTACCGTAACGCAAAGATTTCTTCTCCCGTCAATAGTGAAGGTGAGTTCGAAACGCGGTTCGCCTTTCTGTGCGGGAGGTGATGCGATGAGGATCACAGGTGTCTGTTCATTTACCCGGACGGGTTTTTTTGCTGCATCAGCATCCTGAGCCGGCCCGGCTATCCTCATCCCTCCTCCGGAATCGGAAATGAGCTCCATGGTGCACTGGGGAGCATCCCCTCCATCGCAGCTTATCTCGTAAACGGGAATTCCCATCTGGGTCTGGGAATCATAGGACGCACTGATAATGATACGCGCAATCTGGCCCGCACTGGGATATCGGGCACCGTTACGAACGAGAAACCGGTAACGGTGCTCATTGCTGGCAGGATCCCAGTACCGGAGGGCATAGTTGTTCCTGATCCGGTCAGTCTGCATCGAACGAGATGTATACCTCGCGGCGCCGCGTGCAACTGCATCGACCGGGTGATCGTGGAATACCGGCTGCTCAACAAATCTCCGTGTCACTGCATATTTCAAAGCAGGTAAAGCACTGCACTCACCAATCATTAGAACAGCAGTAATCTGGTCTTTTTCACAACCCCGCATCTGTGCAGCGGCAAGAGCCCGGTCAAGTGTCCGGTCCAGTATTGCAAAAATCCCCTGCTCATCAAAGATGCGATCAAGATCAGAACGTCCGATACATCCGGTTATTTCCGTTCCGGAGACAGGATCTGGTATCCGACATGATGCTTCATCGTCAGCAGAGAGCTGCTCCTTCATCCTGCTGATTGCACAGAGCATTGCAGAATGGACTCTTCGCATCGTTGCATCGCTCACGTTCAGTATATTCCTCGCACGCAGGTCCTGCAAAATACAGGTATCGATTGCCAGTCCCCCGAAATTATCACTGGATCTGCCCAAAATCCGTGAGCGTGATATGGCCGGGTTCTGTGCAGGTTCACCAATAGCCACGACTTTAACATCAAGTCCATCCTGCCCAAATTCTATGATCAGGACTTTACACCCCGGCTGGGGATTCAACCCATATCCCAGTGCAGCAGCATGTGCCTCATCAATCAGGCAGTATGATCTCAATCCGGCCGATAGCGCAACCTCTTCAAGCCATGAGGTATAGCATTGAGGTGCCTCAACAGGGAACGTGAATACAGGTTCAAAGGTTATGTGCTTATCCAGATGATTACCTCCTGATGCACAGGAAAGGAGGATCATCAGAAAATCTGTTGCAGCCTGGCAAAATCCCGTCATCCGTCCTCCGCCTGCAGGAATCTGTGCCGGGCTGTTCTGGCAGATATATTGTTTCATCCACCGTGCTGTTGCCGGGCTGTCACTGCATTTTTGCGAATAAACCTGTTCCCCGATAATGATGGAACCATTGTTGGTATAATGGATCAATGAGGGTATGACCGGGACCCGGGTATTTTCCCTGTCAGAAGGGAACTGCCGTGACACGCCAGGAAATTCCATCGTACTGATCTCCTCATTGTCCCCGTTATTAACGGCGATGACGGTATTGTTCATCCCAAAGTCTATCCCAAGGCGTTTTTTGAAAAGTCCCTGTTCATCGGTATACGTCATCGTCATTATCCCGCTATCTGGATATCAAAGGTACCTGCTTCCTGCAGAGGTGCGCACAGCCCGATCTCGTTACAGAACCTGAGTGAAAGCAACAGTCGGAGAAATCCCCAGTAATTTCTCATCCTGTCATCAGTACTGGATTTTTCCAGCGCGATAACCCCGGGGATATCAGCGAGTGTTGTTTGCGATAAGGATTTGGTCCAGGGAAGGTTCCAGACACGAATGGTTCCGTCGTTTCCACAGGTTACCATTTCCTCACAACCTGGTACAGCAGCAATCCCGCTCACTGGTGCAGTATGTGCCCGGATGGTGCGGATAATCTCACCATCTGCAATGGTGATGAGAATCAGGGTGCCATTCTCATACCCGGCCACGAGGGCCTGTCCATCCTGTGTGAAGGCAAGTGTTGTGATTACCCCGGAATGTCCCGGAATTATTCGTTCACTGAAGCCCTGGGGCAGGTTATAAAGGCGAACCAGATCATCTGCCCCCGCTGCAGCAAGCAGAGAGCCATCCGGAGATATGGCAAGAGCCCGGATTTCGCCACGGGCGCCTGTTAATGTTGCAACAGGCGTCCCCCCGGGAAGTGTCCAGAGACGGACGGTCAGATCATTGCTTCCTGTTGCAAGCAGGTGACCATCCGGTGAAACAGCACAACTGGTGATGATACTGGTGTGACGGCCAAGGCTGCCGGTGAGACGACCTTCAGGAACGCTCCAGCACCTGATATCCCCGTCCCATCCCCCGGCGATGAGGGTCTTCTGGTCGGGCATGAATACGAGGCACCATATGTTTGTAAAAATCCCTTCGCAGTCCGCAACAAGACTACCATCCGTAACATTCCAGAGCCGAAGGGTTGCATCAGTACCGGCACATGCAAGAAGCGACCCGTCAGGACTCAGGGCAATTGTCCTGATGCCCCCGGTGTACGTCTCGAACTGGCGGATCAAATCACCATTTGACCGGTGGTAGCACCTGACAGTGCCGTTCTTAAAACCGGTTGCGATAAGAGAACCGTTTCCCTGTATGTCGAGGGCGGTGACCGGCCCGGCCTGTCTCTGCAGGACTCTTACCAGTTCCCCTGAAGGAAGACTCCAGATTTTTACCGCCCCGTCCCAGCCGGCACTTGCAACCAGGGATTCATCAGGTGATATGTCGATTGCCGTGATCGATTTTGAATGTCCTTTGAAATTGTTGATGGATGAACCATCCGGAATCCGGATGACCCTGACCGTGCCATTGCTGTCTCCGGATACCAGCTGGCTGCCATCTGGTCTGGCTGAACAACAGGTAATGTGACGTTTATAGAAAGGAATTACCGCACACGGAGTACTTTTGGTAAATCGCCATACCAATAGAGTGTTATCCGCTGTTCCCAGAGCAAAGCAGTGGCTGCCGGGTGATAAAGCATAACAGGAACTATTCCCGCAATGACCAGAAAATGTCTGGATCCGTTTTCCACTCGTGATATCCAGGAGTATGGGAAGAGCATGTTCAAAAAGGACAATTACCCTGTTTCCATCGTGACTGAATGCAAGAGATTTGACCGGTTTACCCTCTCCTTTCAGTGCAATGAAAAAGGATTTTTCCTGCAGGTTCCAGATGCACAGCGTGCCATCATGATATCCCCCTGCAAGCGTCTGGTGATCTGATGAAAATGTGAGAACTGTGATACGGGAAGGATAACCGTCAAGTGTCATCATGTTCTGTCCATTTTTGCAGAGTAAAACCCGGAGTGTTGCCAACGGACCTGGCACAATGGCAATCTCCCCGTATGGTGTCACGCCAGAGCAGAATGGACGCTCTTTTTGTGCCTGGTATGACCATATATGGGTCCCGTCCGGAATGTTCCAGCACCCGAGTTTACCTTCATCATCTGATGACAGGAGATGGTTATTGTCTTTTGTGAAAGCCAGAAATCTGACAGATTTCGATCCTGTTGTTATGGTATTGAGAAGAATACCGGAATTGGTATTCCAGATAGAAATTGTGCCATCACAACGTCCTGCGCAAAGAAGTGATCCATCGGTTGAGAAAGCGAGCCGGAATGTCTGGCTGTCGGGGCTTGTGATCGTTTTTTGCAGCAAATCTTCTGGTGAAGGGAATGTCCATGCATCCGGCAATACTTCAATAATTTCTTCCCATGCCGTCTTTTCATCGCCCTCCGGACACCAGCCGGATGCCTTCAGTGCATGGAGTGCATCTACCGTTTTTGGCAGGGGGGCAGACAAGGCCAGCGGCCACAGCACGTCCCACCGGGAATCCTGGATAAGACCTGATATCACAATATCCCATTCATCCGATGACCACCCGGCGGCATTTTCCACAGGGCTCATTTCCATAAGTGCAGATGCGAGAATGCAGCAGTGGTTGTTTTTTTTTGCATACATCCGTGCCCGGGTTCTTGTACGGGCATCAGACCGTGCGTAGCCTCTCGCCAGCTGAGGGTGATGGGGTTCTGGATCGGTTTTATCGTAGTGCGTGTGTTGGCTGGTAATAAAGAAAAAAAGTGCCCGGATCGCAGAATCAGAAGGTTCATACCCGCTATCACGGGCAATCTGGAGCAGGCATGCCTCTTCACCGGAGAGTGCCGCAGTGCAGAATTCATCAACTGCCTCCGGTGATGTGAGCGAACAAAGGGCTTTTTTTGAGATATCCCGTACTGCGGTGTCCCCGGAGGTACAAAAAATCTGAATAAGTTCCCGTACCGCGGGGATATCTCCGTCATGTACGGCATCAGCAATCTTTCGTGCGTGATGGCGGTGAAGCAAGGGACCTATGAGGGGGACCTGACCTGGAAGTTTCATTGAGATCACGATTGGCCGGAATCAAACGTTTCCAAAGTGGGACCCCGTCCTTTGTATGCTGTAACAGGTACTGCACGGGATGCTGAAATGGCCCGGCCTTCAGCAAGCCATGCCCTGAGTGCGGTAACCGTTTCGCGCTGGGAAACCGAAAGCGGGACCTGCGTTTTTACACAGGTAAGGATATCGGCAGTTGTGACCCGGCGCATATTCTCATTAAACGCCAGATACATCGCATCGATGACCGTCTGTTCGATTTCTGCACCAACGTAGCCCTCGCTTTCCCGTGCAAGTGTATCGAGATCGAACTCGGCCGGGATACATTTGCGCTTTTTTAAGTGAACTGCAAAGATTTCCCGGCGTTCCTCCAGGCTGGGAAGATCGAGGAAAAAAATCTCATCGAACCGTCCCTTGCGCAGCAGTTCAGGAGGGAGAGCAGAGATATTATTCGCTGTTGCCACAACAAAGCAGGGAGCAGTCTTGTCCTGCATCCAGGTGAGAAGATGCGCAAATACTCTCTGGCTGGTACCGGCGTCGCCACTGCCGAATGCAAATGCTTTCTCGATCTCGTCAACCCACAATATGCAGGGTGCAATTGTCTCTGCAAGGGAGAGTGCTCTCCGTGTTCTCTCCTCAGATTCCCCGACAAGGCTGCCAAACAGGGCGCCGACATCAAGCCTGAGAAGGGGAAGGTGCCATAGATCGGCAATCATCTTTGCCGTCAGGCTCTTGCCGGTTCCGGGGATTCCGATAAGTGCAATTCCCTTGGGAGCCGGTAGTCCGTAGTCACGTGCCTCCTGGGTAAATGCACGTTCGCGAAGATGGAGCCATTCTTTAAGAACCGCCAGCCCACCCACATTATCCTGGGTCTCTGTCAGACTGTAAAATTCCAGCGCATCCGACTGGCTCAGGATGTCCTTTTTATCCGCTATAACTGCTTCAATATCATGGTCATCGAGAGTACCATGGGTTACAATCGCTTTGGAAAACGATCTGCGTGCCTGGTTCAGGGTCATACCGAGTGCTGCCTGGATAAGTCTCTCCCTTCCCGGCTTTGAAAGCTGACACGAAATACCGCTCGTGGCAAGAAGAACGTCAAGATCGCGGGAGAGTTCAGCAGCACTTGGCGGGGGATAATGAACAATCACTGCTTCGTCACGTATCTCTTCAGGTATCTTTTGAATCGGGGTGATAATGACCATTGTCCGCCGGTTATACCTGAACTTCTGAGAAAAATTCCTGATCTTGCGTTTCACCATCGGGTTGTTCCAGAATTCATGAAAATCCTTGAGTACAATTACGGCATTTTCATCGGTCTTGATAATATCATCAAGTGCTGCAAGCGGATCACGTGACTGGGTGAGTACATTTTTATTTCCACATACAACACAAAAACCATCTACGCTATCCCATGCAAGGCACTGGCGGGGAGGTTCCCATTTGTCACAGACCTCCTTGATCTGGGTAATAACCCGTTCTTCTTCCGGTGTCATTACGACAATAAGGGTAACCCGCGCCCTCAACGAAATATTGAGGCGGCGTGCAAAATCCGGTTCGGTCTGAATCATCTTATGCCCATCTCCTTACGACAATCCTTATGGACCCATCTGCTTCTTCTGACTGGGATACAACGTCAAATCCATCCTGTGTGGCCTGCTCAAGAACTATCATCTTTGCATACTCCTTCTGGATCAATTCAGCCTGTTGCTTCAGTTCATCAGCAATCTTTTTTTGTCCGTTCCCTGCAATGCCCCACCAGTCTGCCACCATATCGTAGGTACCATTGTTGTTCATCACAAAACCGATACCATAACCCCTGGTTTTTTTCACCGCGATATCGACAGTATGTTGTCCATGAAATCCTTTGATGGTTGTATCAGTCTCCACGATGTGACCCATCTCCTGGAGGCATTGGATAAGTGCCTGCCTGTGCCGGAATTTTGTAGTAATACGACTGAAGTGCGACATTTTTTTAATTACACTCCGTTGCTGCGAAAAGCCAGTTTCCTGACAAAATGATACCGGGGAAATCCGGTTGCGATAATGTTGCCATCGGGCGAAACCGTGAATTCAACGTCTTCTGTATTGTCTTTATTATCAACAGGTGGAATGGCAATTTTCCCGGTCAGGGAAATGAGCTCCTGATTTGATGAACCAGCCAGAGGTTTCTTACAGTCCAGGGAGGGAATATAAGGGCCTGCAACGAGAAGATCCGTGACGGATAACAGGTGTTGCCATGAGCGGCGTTTTTTCCCTAAAATCTGGTCATAGGAAAAACCCGTATACGTAATTACCGAGAGCCCGGCTTCCTGCACCAGAGTTCCGAGTGAAGCAAGAGTCTTGTGCCTGGGCAAAAGGTTCCCCCCCGGAAAATGTTATCCCGTCTATATTTTTGAGTGCAAGAATACGTTCTGCCAGCTGACTGACAGGTACCAGATTTTCCAGGGAAAAAGACCAGAAGTCCGGATTGAAGCAGCCCTCGCACCGTATAGGGCAACCCTGGACCCAGATGACAGCCCTTGTCCCGGGCCCGTTCACCGTGGACCGTGAAAGAAAACCCGCCAGGTTGACCAGGTTCTTATGGCTGCATCCGGGGTTTGTAGTATGATGCATTATCATTTTTCCACCGCTCACTGGCGATACATGATCCAGGTGGTAGGTGATCGATGTATCTTACAGAGGTATCCGAAAGTTTCCGGAAATAGTTCCCCCCTTGGGATGTGGAGGATAAGCATACTTATGAGATACGATCTGACAACTCAGGTTCGATTTTCCCCCTTTTAAACGCATTGTTCACGTTTTCCTCGGTAATTCTTTTGTATTCCTTATGAATTACCTGCCAACCTGTTCCTGTTCATACAACCTGCATCCATCCTTTCCCCGCGCCATTATAATCCCCCAACAACAATATATCCTGCAGTGAAAGCAACGTTTGACGGCACCGCGGTGCGTGTAGGAAAAGAGGGGCGCACGCTCTATGAACAAAGTGGTTACGGGCGTCTGGAACCAGAGGGAGTGAAACTCTCTGATCAGGAAGCCCTGTATCTGCTCCACCGTCAGAAAATCGAGGTTTAGCAGGGTACACCTTCAACTCACTTTTCTCTGAGTTTGCAAAACGGCCCGGTTTTCTTCGAAGTTTTCTGGTGTACCGGGATTTACGTGAACGGGGTTATGTTGTGCAGGCAGGGCCCCATGATTTCAGGGTCTTTAAACGTGGCGAAAAACCTGGTACCGGAGAATCGCTCTACCTTGTCCGGGTCCTGTCAGAACGTGACCCAATACGGTTTGTAAAACTCATCGAGGAGGTTGTGGCCTCGAAAAACATGCGAAAGCAGTATGTTCTCGCTGTGGTCGATGATGAGGAAGAGCTGACTTATTACGAGATTAAACTCCAGAAACTGGCGGAACCCTGTGATTATACGCCAAATGTAATGAAGCATGATGCATTGCTGGTAGGAAGATCAGCGATGGTTCTGGTGGCACCCCATTCAGATCTTGAAGGATCAGGATTTGGCAAACGGCTTGATGATGAACGTCTTCTGCTTGCCCCTGTTGAACTACTCTACCTGATGGGCAAAGGGATTATTGAACTAAAAAAAGAAAGCGTTTCAGTTGGCAAGGAGGAATATTTTGCACTTGCCGGCGAGATCGATTGGGAACTTGCTGAAAAGGATAAAGTCTATACCGAACTCAGGTCGCACAATTTCACCCCGCGGACGGGCTATAAATTCGGCCACCATTTCCGTGTCTACTGCGGGAAGAATGTTCATTCAGACCTGCTGGTACATGCCGTTGAAAAAGAGACCGCCCTGCCCATGAGTGCGATTTCCCGGTCAGTCCGGATGGCGCACAGTGTCAAAAAGAAGATGTTGTTTGGTGCTGTACATATTAACGGAATTCAGTTCGTCGAATTTGCACGAATCAAACTATGAGCGTTTACCATGCCAGAACCGCAGATTAATCCCTGGTCAAGCACTCCGTCCCTTGACATCGAGAAGACGTTTGCCGATTTCGGAATCGACCCCATCGCACCGGTCATGGCAGAACTGCCGGAGATCCCCTACTTCATGCGCCGGGGAATCGTAATCGGGCACCGGGACTACATCCCCATAGCGCAGGCAATCAGGAACAAAACACCGTTTCATATCCTTACCGGGTTCATGCCGAGCGGCCACCCGCACCTCGGTCACCTGATGGTCATGAAGGAGGTTGTCTGGCACGTGGAGCAGGGTGGCAACGGCTACATCACTATAGCCGACCGGGAGGCCCATGCGGTCCGCAGCCTTTCGTGGGAGAAATGCAACGAGTTCGGGAAGGAGTACCTTGCCTGCCTCTATGCTCTCGGATTTGAAGGGCAGACCTATTTCCAGAGTAAAAATAACCGGCTCAAGGATCTTGCGTTCGAGGCGGCAACCAAGGTCAACTTCTCGGAACTCACCGCAATCTATGGGTTCGGTGCCACTACTGAACTTGCTCACGCGGACAGCGTGATCACGCAGGTAGCCGACATCCTCTACCCGCAGGTGGATCGCGAGCCGGCGCCAACGGTGGTCCCGGTAGGGATCGACCAGGACCCGCATATCCGGCTTACCCGCGGGATCGCTCATAAGATGCGAATGTTCACGATAGAGGAGCGGGACGGCTACATCAGTGTCCGGTCGAAGAATGCACCGGAGGCAGCGCTCGAGGCGGTCAAAAAAGCCTTCCCTCATGCGAAGAAGTACGAGGGGCACGTGGATGTCAAAGGAGCGCAGTGCGCCGATGTTGCTGCCAGAGTGCGGGAGATCGAACGGGCGCACGGCGGGTTTGCCTTCTACACTCCCTCCTCCACGTACCACATCTTCATGCCCGGCCTCACGGGTGGCAAGATGTCGAGCAGTATCCCGGAGAGTATCATCTCCTTCTACGAACCCGAGGCCACGGTGAGAAAGAAGGTGATGAGCGGGATTACTGGGGGAAGGATGACCTTAGATGAGCAGAAACGCCTTGGTGGCGAGCCGGACAAGTGCTCGCTGTACCTTCTCAACCTCTTCCATATGGTGACAGACGATTCGGATCTCGCTGAGATTCACCGGAAGTGTACAGCCGGTGAAGTCACCTGCGGTCAGTGCAAGAAGGATACGGCAGAGCGTGTGGTTGTGTTCCTGAAGGACTTCAGGGAAAAAATGGATGCATGCTCAGACAGGATAAAGGTGTGAAATGGCAGAACTGACGCAGAACGAAAAGCGGTTGCTTGCAACACTTGAGAAGGAGAAAAAGGCGGATGCCCCGCATCTCGCCGGTCTGCTTGGTACGACTCCTGAGGCAATAGTGCAGTGGGCTTATCTCGCTCAGGACAAGGGATTTGCCAGAGTTGAGCGGATTGTGGCAAAAGAGTTCCTCTACACGGATGAGGGAAAAGCATACGCAAAGAATGGCCTCCCGGAAACACAGCTCCTTCGGTTCATCCTGCCGGGGACAACTCTTTCCGATCTCCAGAAGCACGAAGCATTCAGGATAGGGTTTGGACAACTGCGAAAGAAAGGGTTGGTAAAGATCGAAGGAACCTCCGTAGTAAAAACACCGAAAGCATCCACAGACGCGGATGAAACTGCCCTCAAAACCCCGTCTGCCGCTGACCCAAAGACAAAGGAGCTCATGAAGCGCGGGATCCTGCAGGAATCTGAAACCGTGCAATACACCATTACCATCACTCCTGAGGGACTCGCGCTCGCACGGCATGGCCTCGATTTCCGCGATGAAACCGGTACCCTTTCCCGCGAGCAAATCCTTTCCGGCGCGTGGAAGACGGTAAATCTTCGCCGCTATGACGTGACCAAGCTCCCAAGGAAGGTATACCCCGGCAAGATCCACCCTTACCAGCGGATCATATCAGAGATGCGGGAGATCCTCCTCGAGATGGGGTTTGAGGAACTCTACGGCGGCATCGTCCAGCAGTCGTTCTGGAACTTCGACGCACTCTTCCAGCCGCAGGACCACCCGGCCCGCGAGATGCAGGACACATTTTACCTCCAGGAGACGCTCCCGCTCCCGATGGGATACGAGAAGGTGAAGGCTATGCACGAGTCCGGTGGCGACACTTCTTCAACCGGCTGGGGCGGCGTCTGGAAGGAGGAGAAGGCTGAACAGTGCGTACTCCGGACCCACACCACGAGCGTCTCGATCCAGCACCTGGCAAAGAACCCTAACCCTCCTGTCAAAGCCTTCTGCATTGGCAGGGTTTACCGGCGTGAAACTATCGATACCACCCATCTTGCCGAGTTCGAGCAGCTCGAGGGTATTGTAATGGACGAGAACGTCACGTTCGGGAACCTGCTGGGGATCCTTCGCGAGTTCTACCACCGCATGGGCTTTGAAGGTGTCAGGTTCAAGCCCTCCTACTACCCGTATACCGAACCGAGCCTCGATGCCGAGGTTTATATCGAAGGAATTGGGTGGATCGAGATGGGCGGTGCCGGCGTCTTCCGCGAAGAGGTCACCGCCCCGCTCGGGATCAACTACCCGGTCCTTGCATGGGGCCTTGGCGTGAGCAGGATCGCGATGCTCAGGCTCGGTCTCAAAGACCTCCGCTACCTGCACCGGAGCGATGTGGCGTTCCTCCGCGAAACCCCTGCAGTCCGCTCCATGAAGGACGGTGTCTGAAATGGCAGTCATCACCCTGCCCTACAAGTACCTCGAGCGGCTCACCCGTACTGATAAAAAAACAATCCTCGACAAGATCGCTCTCATCGGTTCTGACGTAGAACGGATTGAGGAGGACCACGTGGACGTGGAGTTTTTCCCGGACCGGCCCGACCTCTTCTCACCCGAAGGCGTTGCCAGGGCCATGCGGGGATTTTTGGGGATAGAGACCGGTCTTCCCTCGTACCCGGTAAAACCCTCGGGTATCTCGTTCACGGTCGATCCGATGCTTGCCGGTATCCGTCCTGTACTCGGGGCAGCGGTTATCCGTGGGATTACCTTCGATGACGAGTCGATCCAGAGCATTATGTCCCTGCAGGAGTCGCTCCACTGGGCGGTTGGCAGGGGCAGGAGCAAGGTCGCGATCGGCATCCATGACCTCGACACGGTCAAACCCCCGTTCCACTACATCGCTTCACCACGGAACAGGAAGTTCATCCCGCTCGATTATACCGAAGAGATGACCATGGATGAGATTCTCGAGAAACACCCGAAGGGCAGGGACTATGCAAAAATCGTTAAGGACTTCCCGCTCTTCCCGCTGATCCTGGATAAAGACGACCACGTCCTCTCGTTTCCCCCGATTATCAACGGCGAACGGACGCGGGTGACTATCGATACGAAGAACATCCTCCTTGATACGACCGGCACCGACAAACGGGCAGTCGGAGTAGCAGTTAACATCATCTGCACGGCGATGATTGAGGCAGGAGCAAAGGTTGAGAGTGTCGGTATTGGCGGGGTGCAGACCCCGACGCTTGCACCCGTAGAGCGGACCGTGAGCGTCCGGGAGTGCTCCAGGCTGCTTGGGGTTGAGTTGACCGCAGCAACGATGACTGACCTCCTTTGGAAGATGCGGTTCGGTGCTGAACCGGTGGGTGCTGACAACGTGAAGGTGCAGGTGCCCTGCTACCGGGCTGACATCATGCACGACTGGGACCTTTTTGAGGACGTGGCTATTGCCTACGGCTACGACAAAATCATGGATCCCCCGCCGGCTACGTTTACGGTGGGAAAACCCCACCCGGTACAGATATATGCCGGTCTTGCCCGCGAGGCGTTTTGTGGACTTGGTTATCTCGAAGTGATGCCGTTTACCCTTACAAGCGAGGATGTCCTCTACAAAAAGATGCAGCGACCCGGGCGGGCAGGAGTGCTCCGTGTGATGCACCCGATCAGTATCGAGAATACGGTAGTCAGGACCGAACTTCTCCCATTGCTCCTCGAATTTCTGACCCTGAACCGGCACCGCGAGCTGCCCCAGCGCCTCTTCACGGTGGGAGATGTCGTAGACTCCTGCCTCACCTACCAGCAGGCAGCAGGGGTCAGTACCCACCCTGACGCGGACTTCTCGGAAGCGTATGCATCAGCCGATGCGGTACTCCACGAGCTCTCCATCGAATATGGCGTGAAGGAGTCATCGGACCCGGCATTCATTGACGGGCGAAGGGCTGATATTATTGTGTCTGGCAAAAAAATCGGGGTCTTTGGTGAGATACATCCTGCCGTGCTGAATGCATTCGAGCTCGAGCACTCCGTAGCAGCGTTCGAGTTCGATCTCAGAGCCGTACCGGGATACCCCGTCCTCTGAGATACTCTTTAACATCTTTTACCGTGAACTCACCGTAGTGAAAGACACTTGCCGCGAGGCAGGCATCGGCCTTTCCTTTCGTGAACCCGTCATAGAAATGTTCGAGCGTCCCGACACCGCCGCTCGCGATGACCGGGATGCCCGCTGCACTGGAAATTGCTGAGGTTATGGCAATATCGAAACCATTCTTCGTACCATCCGTCTCCATGCTGGTGAGGAGGATCTCACCGGCGCCCCGTTCTTCTACCTCCTTTGCCCATGCGACGGCATCAATACCGGTCGGCTTGCTCCCTCCATAAATAACTACCTCGTACCAGCACTGCTGCCCATCGCCAAGATTCACAGGAACAGCCTTCTCGTTCCGGGTGAAATTCCGGCGCACGTCCATCGCGACCACGATGCACTGAGTGCCGAACGCTTCGGCTCCCCGGGTAATGAGAGTGGGATCATGAACGGCACTCGTGTTGACGCTCACCTTATCTGCACCGGCACGGAGGATCTGCTGGATATCATCAAGGGATTTGAGACCTCCCCCTACGGTGAGTGGCAGGAAGAGCTGGTCAGCGGCTCGTTTGATAAGTTCGATGATGATCCCCCGCTTCTCTTTGGAGGCGGTAATGTCGAGAAATACCACTTCGTCTGCACCCTGCTCATTGTACCGCTCTGCAAGTTCCACCGCGTCCCCTGCATCCCGGAGCCCGAGGAAGTTCGTACCCTTCACCACCCTGCCGTCCTTGAGATCGAGGCAGGGGATGATCCGTCGCGTCAACACCATTGGATACACCTTGGGCGGCGGATACTATCTACATTTCCCAACGGGTCGGGATTCACGGAGTTTTTATGTAACTTGCCGTGCCTATTCATAAGATAGTCAGTATCAGGGTGGCAGATTTTTGGCCCCCACTCTACGAGGATGTTCATGAGCTCAGGAAAGCTGAAGATCGAATGGGCTGCGCAGTACATGCCGGTGCTCGCTGCTATAAAAAAACAGTTTGTCAGGGAAAAACCGTTCGCCGGGATGACGATCGGCATGGCGCTCCATGTCGAGGCCAAGACCGCAAACCTTGTCTCAACGCTCGCTGCTGGTGGTGCCGAAGTGCACATCACCGGCTGCAACCCGCTCTCCACCCAGGATGATGTGGCCGAAGCCCTGAATGATGTCAAAAACGTCCACTGCTATGCGAAGCGTGCATGCTCGGTCGAAGAGTACTATACCGCCATCGATCAGGTACTTGATGCCAGGCCGGGTATCACTATCGATGACGGGATGGATCTCATCCATTACATCCATACGAAACGCCGCGACCTCCTCAAGACGGTGATCGGTGGCTGCGAAGAGACCACGACCGGTATCCACCGACTCCGGGCGATGGCTGCTGAAGGCAAGCTCGAATTTCCGGTCATCGCCGTGAACGATACCCCCATGAAGCGGTTCTTTGACAATGTCCACGGTACCGGGGAGAGTGCCCTCTCCTCTATCATGATCACGACGAACACGCTTATCGCCGGCAAATACTTCGTGGTTGCCGGTTACGGTTTCTGCGGGCGGGGACTGGCGAAGAAAGCCCATGGGCTCGGCGCCAAAGTCATCGTCACCGAGATCGATCCGCGTCGTGCTCTCGAGGCCCACATGGACGGGTTCATGGTCATGTCCATGGACAAGGCAGCAGTGCTATCGGGGATATCTTCGTCACCACTACCGGCAATGTTGCAGTTATTGGTGCCAGTCACTTAAAGAAACTGAAAAACGGCGCTATCCTGTCGAATGCCGGTCATTTCAATGTCGAGATCGACATCGAATGGCTCCACAAAAACGCCGACAAAGTCATCCAGCGCGACGGTATCGAGACGTTCATGCTCAAAGGAAAAGCGGTCCACGTCCTCGCCGAGGGCCGGCTGGTCAATCTCGCTACTCCCAAAGGCATGGGGCACCCGATCGAGGTCATGGACTTAAGTTTCGCCCTGCAGGCGCTCTGCACCTTCCACATTGCAAAGAACGGCAGGAAGATGAAGGGCGGTGTATACGAAGTCCCGCAGGAAATTGATGAACGGGTTGCCCACCTCAAACTCTCTTCGCTGGGACTCTCTATAGATGAAATGAGTGAGGAGCAGAAGAACTATCTCTGCAGCTGGGACATCGGAACATAACCGATTTTTTTACGGCTTTGTAGAAATGTTTTGAAAAAACTAAAAAAAATGCTCAACAGGGGCTTCACCCCCGTCGCGTGGCTCCCCCCAGATGCGATAACTCCTGAGAATATTATACAGCACTATCGCGCAGCGCAGGGGCGGTCAGGCAGGACAGGTACTGTCCCCTCCTTCATATTCTGTGATTATAATTTTATACTCTGCTAAAAATGAGTTCTGCAGAACCTTTTTTACGAGCTCTTTTTATCTTTCACGTGTAGCGTACAGGTATTCCTGTGCATATCCGCAATACTCCCCGAAATGGCTTTTTGCAAACAATCGTATCGTGTCATATTCCTTCCCGGTGAGTGCCGAACCTGTATTCAGGTTTTTTATATAGTTTTCATGCATTATCCGGCGAATCCATACATCCACCGGGAAAGCCTCGTATTTCTGGAACGCAAAGAGAAGAATGCAGTCAGCAGCCTTGGGTCCTACTCCCGAAAGTTTCATCAGTTCGCGACGTGCAGCCTCATATGGCAGTGCAGTAATAGTATCCTCCCATTCTCTGATATCAGTAATTTTACATGCTGTATCAATTACATACGGAGTGCGATAACCCAGTTTGCAGTCGGTGATTGCAGTACCCCCGGAACATGAGATCGTGGAAGGATCGGGAAAGGAGAAATAGGTCTTCTCCTCAAAAGTAATCTCTCTCCCGAACAGTTGCGCTATACTTGCAATCCTTCGACGTATCGTAGGAATATTGGAATTGGTTGAGCAGATGTACGAGATCAGGCACTCCCATTTCGGTTGCCGGATTAAACGGAGTCCGGTACATTGATGAATCGCATTGTGGATGAAGGAATCCTGGTCGATGGATTTCAGGATGGGGATGAGATCTACATCAAGTGAAAAATAATGAGTAATCAATGAAGATGGCGCGCCTTTAAAAGTCAGCCGGTTTCCTTCCTGACGTATCCTGATAACCCTGTCCCCCACTATACCATACCACCACCCGTCACCGGTCCGATCCCATCGGAACACTTGTCCGCAACCAAGTGTCTGATCGAGTGAAAACTGCTGGTTATGAGTGAGGATTATTTCTGGCATTATCCAACCTGTTGTCTGTAAATATCTGTTGTCAATTCATGTATAGGATATCGGGTGATCAAATGGGGCGTCATACCAGAACGCCTGATTTTTTTTGTAATCAGGATACGCATATATTATAATCATTTTCAAACCACAACGAATAGCCTTTTAATATATAAATCAATAGTTCTTCTCATGGAATTAACGCACACTCTCAAAACATTTATTGAAGAGGGACAGGATTGGGAGCGAAAGAACACCTCAGTCAGAGGTGTTTCCATTATCAGACTCCCGGCAACAAAGAACAGGACTGCATCTCTTGCCATAGATATCAACCCGATAGGTGAACACGGTCTTCCTATGAAGAAAAAGGGCATTATGATCATGAATGCCGCTGAGCTTGCTGCATTCAAGGCTGTCTTTGCAAATGAAAAAGTCGACAGTCTTATCAAAGCACTCGAAGAGGTGCTCCCGGAACGCAAATCGGCCGGAAAAACTTCAAAGACAGATGTTGTCCAGATATAACGTGACATTTCCGGCCGATTACCTGGGAATCGGAGGAATTGCATGAAGAAATGGCTGGTGATATGCGGACTATTAATCTTAGCTGTGGGAATGGTTTCCGGCTGTCTTGGCTCAAAAACCCCTCCTGTATCGCGTCCCTCTACACCTGCTGTATTGGTTGACTACTACCGGACCGGAGGCTTTGCCGGTTTTAATGACCGGTTAGTCATCTTTGACAACGGTATTGCTGTCGTATCTGGCAAAACTGTGAATCGTGAGATTGAGTCTGAACCAGACTGATCTCACCCGAATTGTTAAAATCTTTAGTACCTCGCAATTCACGAATCTTGAAGGGAATTATTCAGCTCGTCATGGCACTGTTGATTTAATAAAATACTCAATACGTTACCATAACAAGACGGTAAACGTTGAGGACACCGCAATTCCCCCCTCATTACAACCGGTTATCGATGAATTAAACCGGGTCCTTGCATTAAGTGCCGGTACAGAACCAACATCAACTCTGGCTGCAAATTTGCCGAGATGAAGGTTCCGGGAATTTTTTTTATTTCTCTGTACATTATATCCTCCGGTACTCTTACATTTCCCAGACCGATAATGACCCGGACATTCAGTATGCAGCATTATACTCTGATTAAAATAGGCGGGATAATTTATCAGGAAAATTGCATTGAATTATCTGATTTAAAAACAGGAGAAATGCTTACCTTCATGTATCCTGAGTGAGAGAACAGTCTTTGATGGTAATTCTTTCCTGCGTGGACGCCTTTCGCAAACAGGGCTGGTACCGGAAACCCGGCCGGGGTCTGCCTTCTTCACGAACCGAAGGATGTGTCCACCTGCCTGTCCCCCTCTCAAGGGCGCTATCCTGTCATGCTGTCTCCTCCCCCTCGGGGGGATGATTGTGAGCGTAATGGGGGGATGATGGGGGTGCTGTCATAGTTCTTCTGGAATCCCTCTGAAGGGCTATAGAAGCGTTCTGATGGTGAATAGATTTTTTTAAAAAAGGATTATTTTTTTTCATACAGGCATGACTGGATATCGTGCCCGAGTTTTCCGATTGCATCAGCCCGGCACCGCTGGCAGTGGCGCATTTGTTTGACATATTTTCCGCATTCATCCTGCATTTTACGCTTCATCTCTGGTGTCGGGGGAGTAATGTCGGCAAACTTGTATTGCGCAATAAGAGGGATGACGTTAAATGTATAGACCCCCATCTCGCCAACCTTTTTTGCAATTTCCGGAATATGGTCTTCGTTAATGCCCGGAATATAGACCGTGTTGATCTTCACAATCATATGGCGCTTTACTGCCTCTTCGATGCCTTTTAACTGCTGGGAGAGGAGGATTTTTGCACCTTCAACTCCGGTGTAGCGCTTACCTTTATAATCAATAAACTGGTAGATCTTGGCACCGATCTTGGGGTCAACAGCGTTCAGGGTAACGGTGACATTCCCGACATCGTATTTCTCGAGCAGGTCGATCTTTTCCGGGAGTAACAGACCGTTTGTACTGATGCACTTGATGACATTGGGGTACTGCTCATGAAGGCGGCGAAGTGTTTCAAAGGTCTCTTCATTAGCAAGGGGTTCTCCCGGTCCTGCAATCCCGACAACCTTGATATAATTGTATTTGTCCACAACGTTTTTGACCAGTTCCATGGATTCATCCGGGTTGAGTACCTTTGTTGTGACGCCAGGGCGGCTTTCGTTTACGCAGTCAAAATCCCGGATACAGTAATTACACTGGATATTGCATTTGGGTGCTACCGGAACATGACACCGCCCGAATGTGTGGCATGCCTTTTCGGAAAAACAGGGATGCTCCTGGATTTTACGCATCTGCGCCGGATCCCACTGGACTTTTTTTCCAGCTACATCGGCAACTCTTACCTCGTCAGACATAATCAACACCACTACTTGGGTTCTGAATGTATAAATAAAGTACAATTGTGTATAATGTGATACGCTTGCCTCCTGACCCGCGTGTTTCCCCTTTAGTATGAACGGTTACCGGGTTCAGTATTGATAATTAAAAAAAAGATCTCCTTAACACTCAGGCAAATCTCTCTCAATAGTGTCTGACCGTTGGGTAAGCTCAGAACATCCTTATAACTCTGACAGGTTTTTCGTGAGTCAATTGTATATGGCTCACAGGATTATTATGTACCAGAGCACTATGAAAAAGGGTACTATGAAGAAATCTGAAAAAATCAAGGGGAAAGAAGCAGTTGCCGCCCGCAAAAATAAGCAGGTCCAGTATGGAATTATTGCAGCAGTGGGAATCATTATTGTGGCCGTTCTCGGGTTTGTAATCTTCAACCCGTTTGTCGCAAAGACGGGCGACACGGTTGATGTATATTATACGGGAACTCTAGATAATGGAACGATATTTGATACAAACGAAAACACAACACCCTTGACTTTTACGCTGGGGAAAGGGATGGTGATTCCGGGTTTTGATGAAGCCGTTGCCGGTATGGCTGTGAACAATGTCAAGACCGTGTGGATCCCCTCAGAAAAAGCATATGGGTCCTATAACAGTTCACTTATTCATACCATAGACCGGTCAGTATTTCCTGCGAATGTAACCCCTGTTTCAGGACAGTATTATGCGATAAAGAAAATCACTGATGGCTCGGTCAGTTACGTAAAAATCATCAATGTTACCCCGTCAACGGTTACGTTGGACGAGAACAATGAACTGGCCGGGCAGAACCTGACCTTTTCGATCAGGCTTGTCGGGCTCACCCCAAAATAGACTATTTTTTCGTTAATCTCATGATATGCTAACCCGCTTGTTTATAGTGGAGAATGCAGGTTTTCTACAGAACCAAAAAATTATTTTACATTTTTTTTATCTTTTTATCCAGTTCGTCTTTTGCTCGGCTGATGATCTCGTCAAAGGATTTCTGGATCTGCATTTGCGTATCCTTAATGGTTTTTTCAATGTACTGTTTTCCTTCTTCGGTTGTTACGAGGTCGCGGGTGACTTTCATCACCTCATCAACAGATGATATGACGGACTTTGCCGCATCAGAAAATCTCTTATCAATTATGTTTCCATTCGTCTGGGAAACGGAAGGTTCGCTCTCCACTACCCACCGCCCTTTTTCAAAGTACCCTTTTTCTTCGGTCATATTTTTCACCTGTTTCCGTTTCATTGAAGTCGGTTTTCCTCATAATTAAAATACCGGTACGAGGTGCTGCTCCTGATGAAACAACATAAGGGTAACGTTAAGATCTGAAGAAAGATGAAATACCGGACGATTTTATCCTCGTTCCCAACTTCCATCTGCCCACACCTTAAGAATATCAAAATCACGCATCATTGTCGCTCTGCTGAGTGCTTGTGCCCGGCTCAGCATCCTGTTCTGGATAAAATCATATTCGCAGAGAATTCTGGAATTCCGGAGTAATGTTGCCCGGATCGGATGGTGCCGGTATATCACACTTTCCTGCCACCTGAAATACCATTTTATTCTCTGGAACGTGAGCCAGTCAAGTTTCATGGCCAATGTAGCGTGGAACCTGAATTCGTCGGCAGAATCCAGATCATAGTTCCGTAATGAGCAATATGGGGAGATTGCCCGGGACAGCTGATACCGGAATTGTTTTAAGGTCCCGTCAGGTGTAATAGTGACATAAACAACCTTCGTTTCGTCAAAAAATCCGTAGCTTCCAACCTCATATTTTGGAATCTCCTTCTGGTTCGTACAGATCCTTGTGAAATCTGCAACGAGTTGTTTTTCATCCCGGGTCGAGAAAGGTCCGGCAAGGGTGATATGCGGGACTACCAGTTTGTCCCCGAGATTAAATTTCTCATGTAAATGATTGCTCAAATTGCGAATCTGGTGCTTCACTGAACCCATCAGGCGGATATCTATCAGATAGTGAGTCATTCCTCACACCCTAATACAAAAGCCAACCCGACAACCTCATGGTAGTATTTCAGGTAATCTTTCACTCGTAAATGCAATAAATTCTATCTTTTTCATTTCCAACACGAAATAATCTGGTTTGTTCATGTGAGGGTGTGCCGCCCCGCCGCCTCACGTCCGATTGCAGCCGCACACCAAGATAGGAGCGGAACGGGGTGGACGAACTCCTGATGTTTGGGAAGGGGCGGGTGTGGTGCCCCATGTGACCGGGTCCGGCGTACGGCAGGTTCCAGGATATATAATGGGGGCGAATTCCTGACTTCATCTCAAATAAGCCAGTAAAACACTCCTTTTGGCAAACGGGCGAAGATGTTTTTTCGCGATGGAAAACGGTGTCCACGCTGAGAAAAAATTCGGATTTAATTGAGTGTTTTCCGTATTGGGCAGATTTACAGGGATTCTGACCCTGCTATTTAGCGGTCTTCCAACAGCCCCTTTTTTTCGCTGGATAGGTAGCACGGTCAAGGGGAACAGAACACCTGTTTTGGGGATCGAACATTCCGGGCCGGGACATGAAGTGACCTGTTCTTCACTCAACCCGAATCTCCGTCGGAGACTTTCAGGGCCTGGAAAGATATTGATGATCATTTTCACAAATTACTTGCAAAAAACACTGCATTTTAGCACAAATTTTTATAATAAGCGTTTTCATCACGATTTAAGCCAAACGGAGCGATTTCCATCGAACTACAAAACGCTAATGTACGCTTTTGGATGGCAAAACTCAGGGGGCTGGATAGGTAGCACGGTCAGCATGAATGGAACACCTGTTTTCGCGATCGAACATCCCGGTCTGGGATCCCAGGTAACCTGCACTCCGCTCAACTCACTTCTCCATCGGAGACTACCATTTCGGGATTTTCCGGCAGCGGGCTTCTGATCGATTGAGGGGAGGATATCGCGGAAAAAATCTCTGTCAACAGAAAGGGCATAAATGTAGCACACAGCAACGAGAGCCTGTGCTTACGGCAAACAGATTATCCTAAAAAAAATGGGCCCGGCGGATTCGAACCGGCGACCTCCGCCGTGTAAGGGCGACGTCATAACCGACTAGACCACGAGCCCGGTCTCTTACTAATGTTTCCCTGCACCCTATTAACATTGTTGATTCCCCCGGGCAATACCCATTATTCTGCATGGGGTTCAGGCTCGTACATGTATCAGGATTCCTTCATGCAAAATGATTTCGATAAAAAGGTGTTGATTATTTATTCTTTCTTGAGTTTGATATCGATGGCATATTTTTCTGCATTTTTATCAGCTATTGCCTGGATGGCAGCGATTTCGGCATCCTGCCGGGTTGGTTTGAACAGGTGACGGAACCGTTTCTGCGTCTTTAGGTATTCTTCGACTGGCTTGCGGACAACCTTTTTAGCTTTTACCACTTTACCATCAACCATTTCATAATTGACCCAGAGTCCTGTCTCGATTGCCAGTTTTGCAACAGCTATAGTTTGCTCTCCTTCAAAACCCCAGCCGGTACAACAGGGGGCATGAAGCTGGATATAGCAGGGACCTTTGGTATTGATCGCCTTCTCAACCTTCTGCATGAGATCGGCGGGATAGGCAATTGAAGCGGTAGCCACATATGGAGCACCATGTGCTGCCAGGATCTGTGGCATGTCCTTTTTCGGACGTTTGTTGCCAAACGAGCATTTACCTGCAGGGCTTGTTGTGGTACTGGCATCATATGGTGTGGCACCGGAACGCTGGATGCCGGTGTTCATGTAGGCTTCATTGTCGTAGCAGATGTAGGTAAAGTCATGACCCCGTTCGAAGGCACCGCTGATACAGATCATGCCGATATCGAATGTTGCCCCGTCCCCCGCCATGATCACCACTTTCTCTTTTCGGCCCTGTTTTTTAAGCGACGCTTCAATTCCGGATGCCACTGCCGCTGCATTTTCAAAGAGGGAGTGAATCCATGGTACTTTCCAGGCTGTCTCAGGGTAGGGTGTGGAAAACACTTCCATGCATCCTGTGGAGGAAACAACAATAGTTTCAATGCCGGCAGCTTTTGTTACCAGTCTTGCTGCAAGCGCCGCACCGCACCCGCCACATGCCCGGTGTCCGCATTCAAACAATTCAAGGGTTTTATCGACCATATCAGAGCACCTCCTTTCGTAGTCCATAGAACATATCGCCCTGTCCTTTCTCGACGAGTGCGACAACCGCCTTGATGTCTTTCTTTCGGACGTCTCTTCCGCCAAGGCCGATAATATAATCCTTCACCGGTATGCCTGAATTGTAGAGTGCGTCCTTGATTTCAAGTGCAACTGCACCCTTTGCACCCAGTGAAATATTCTTGTCGAGCACGGCTACTCTTTTTACGTGGGCAAGAGCCTTTGCCACATCTTCCGTGGGAAACGGGCGGAATACCCGGATTTTAAGAAGGCCGACTTTTTTGCCCTCTTCACGCATCTCATCGATTGCGTCCTTGGTGGTCCCGCAGATTGATCCCATTGCTACAATCGCCGTATCTGCATCATCAAGCCTGTACCCTTCGACCATCGCGCTGTAATCCCTCCCGAACATCCGGCCGAATTCCTCTCCTGCCTTTTGGATGATTGCTTTTGATTCTTTCAGGGCTCGATCCATTTCATACCGGAATTCATGATAATAATCCGGTGTGGCATACATACCAAAACTGATAGGATCAGCAGCATCAAGCCGTTCGTAGGGTGAGAATTTTGGAAGGAACCGATCCACATCCTCCTGTTTGAGCATATCGACGGGTTCATAGGTATGAGAAAGGATGAAGCCATCAAAGCAGACAAATGCGGGGAGCAGGACTGAGTGGTCTTCGGCAACACGGTATGCAAGGTAGTGCAGGTCGGTTGCCTCCTGGTTATCCTCGGCGTAGAACTGGAGCCAGCCTGAATCCCTGAGGGAGATTGAGTCCTGCTGGTCATTCCATATCGAGAGGGGTGCGCCCATTGCCCGGTTGGCGATGGACATTACGATAGGCAGGCGCATACCTGAAGCGTTAAAACATACCTCAAACATCAGGGCGAGACCCTGTGATGTGGTTGCTGAATAAGTCCGGGAACCTGCCGCGCTCGCACCAACACAGGCGGAGAGTGCAGATAGTTCATTCTCAACGGTAATATATTCCGCATCCAGCTGACAGTTTGCCACCATTTCAGCGAGTGCTTCGACAATGTGTGTCTGCGGGGTGATTGGATATGCAGAGATCACCTGTGGACGGCAGAAACGAACTGCATCTGCCACCGCATGCGATCCTTCAGTTATCTCCATCATCTACTTCTCCTCCTGTAACATGGAAATTGCGTCCCCCGGGCATTCTTCGGCACAGATCCCGCATCCCTTGCAGTAGGTGTAGTCAGGTGCCATGAAATTATCTTCAGTCTCATGAACGCATCCTTCCGGGCAAAGTGTTACACATAACCCGCATTTTGTGCATTTCTCCTTATCAAAGACCGGTTTGAAGACACGCCACGAGCCGGTTTTATTGTCACGGGCTTTCCCGGGTCGTGCCCTGCATCCAACGCTGAGCGCCATTATGCCGCCTCCTTAACGGTATTGAATGCCTGCCGGGCAGCTTCGATATTCTTCATCGCAAGCTCTTTTGGGAACCGGTGAGTGAGCGCATTTTCCAGCGCGGTGAATTTTATCTCTCCTGTTGCCGCAGCAAATGCTCCCATGAGCGATGTGTTGGTGATGGGGAGACCAATCGTCTTCAATGCAATGGTGGTTGCATCGATAGTGATCAATTTCACCCCTTCAGGTATCTTGTAATCGGGTGTTTTTTCTGTGTTCACGATCACAATCCCGCCCTTCTTTACCCCCTGGAATACATTTACATCCCTGATTAGGGTGCTGTCCTGGACAATGATATAGTCAGGCTCATACACCTGACTCCGTTTCCGGATTATTTTATCATCGAATCGTACAAAAGCCTGGACGGGTGCCCCCCGCCGTTCGACACCGAATGCCGGGAAGGCCTGGGCAAAAACGCCCCCCTCGAATGCAGCAACCGCAATTAATTCAGCGGCCGTGACGGACCCCTGCCCGCCCCTGCCATGGATACGTAACTCTCTCAAGAAAAATCCCCAATAATCTTACATGATTAATCGATATAAATCTACAGATCTACATCGAGTCCAAGAATTTCTGTTTTCCCGGAGAATACATCGCGGGCGATCCTGACCAGTCCCCGTGACGCGCACCATTCATCAAATACTGCCACGTCACGTCCGAGAAGCGCTTTTACTTCAGGCGCGATAACTGATGCAAGACTGCCGGCAATTGCCACACGGGCGCGGTTATTCAACAGGAGGAGTGCAGCACATTCCATAGCAGCAAACAGGGCAATAGAACGCATGCGTTCATCTTCCGGGACAGAAAAGTTTACACCGCCGTGCTGGAAAGCCTCATTTGCCGTGCATTCTCCAGCATCGATTCTTCGTATCGCGTCCACGTCAAGGGCTCCATGAAGAGTGCCCGGTGCAAAGATGCATGCATCAAACGCACCAACCAGTTTTCCCGATGTAACAAGCAGTGTGACGGTGTTTGAGCTCGCATCGGATACAATAAAATCGCTTCCGAGAGCGTACCCGACTTCGTATGCAATACCGATCTTTTCAGGACTCGACTGGTGTGAATACACCTTGAAGCGGGGATCAGTCGGGGATCCGCGGTGAAGGCCCGGAATGACAATGGCAGGGATACCGCTCTTTGCAACTTCGTCAAAAACCCGTGTTCCACCCCCGATATGCTTTCCTGCCCCGTCCTGGCTGATGAGTCCCCGGTTTTTTACCTTGCTGATAGTGGTGATTGAGGAAATATTGTCCCCCATCGAATAACAGAGTGCAATCCCTTCAATTTTATCGATCGGACACAACTTCGAGAGATCCCGTATTTTGAATCTTTTTGCCGCTTCGCGGGAGATTTTGAACTGTCCTGAATCTCCGGCAAAACGCATCGCAGTTGTGCCGTGATCAATCCCAATGAACATAACAGTAATCCTATAGCATGGGTAACATATTAGGTATTGATGTTTGATATCGTGACAGGTGGCGCCGGATTCATCGGCTCACACCTTGTTGATACTCTCGTTGCACAAGGGAACGAAGTACTCGTAATCGATTCCCTTTGCTCCGGGCGCAGGGAGACGATTGCGCAGCATATTGACTCCTGCAAGGTAAGGTTTTTAAAAAGTGACCTGCTTGACGATGGGTGGCAGGATGCCATTAAGGGGGCAGACAGGCTTTTCCATCTTGCTGCTGATCCTGACGTCCGCCAGAGTGCGATAAATCCCGAACCGACCATGCAGAACAATATCATGGTAACATACCGGGTGCTCGAAGCCATGCGCCAGTACGGTGTTCCTGAACTAGTGTTCACATCGACGTCCACGGTCTATGGCGATGCGACTGTCATCCCGACACCGGAAAGTTATACTCCGCTCGAGCCCGTTTCAGTGTACGGCGCGAGCAAGCTTGCCTGTGAAGCTCTTATCTCTGCATACTGCTATTCGTTTGGCATGAAAGCCTGGACATTCCGGTTTGCCAATATCATTGGTTCTCGGAGCGGCCACGGTGTTATCAACGATTTTATCCGGAAACTTACAGAAAACCCGGATGAACTCGAAATCCTTGGTGATGGAAAACAGACAAAATCCTACCTTGAGGTGCACGAATGTATTGCGGCGATGCTTTTTGCGGTCGGGCATACACGGGAAACGGTCAATACGTTTAATATTGGATCAGAGGACTGGATTGATGTCAAAAGTATTGCAGAGATTGTCACCGGAGAAATGCGCCTGCCGCATACAAAGTTCAGGTTCACCGGCGGTGAACGAGGATGGATTGGCGATGTGCCAAAGATGCAGCTTTCGGTTGACAAAATCAAAGGGCTGCGCTGGAAGCCTCAGACTGGTTCAAGAGAGAGCGTGAGAATCGCGGTCAAAGCGATGCTCGCAGAACGATAATTGACACAATGACTCTGAAAAAAGGGCAAAAACGATAAAAATACCCGTGATACCCATGAAGTATATCGTGATTCTTGGTGATGGCATGGCGGATGAACCGCTCGTGGAGCTCGACGGTAAAACACCTCTTGAATATGCAAAAACGCCGAATATGGACCGGATGGCACAAAACGGTGCATGCGGGATGATCAGGACAATACCTGACGACTTTGAAGCGGGAAGCGATATTGCCAATATGTCAATCCTCGGTTATGCTCCAAAGTTGTACTACACCGGCAGAGGACCGCTTGAAGCAATGAGCATGGAAGTTGAACTCGACGTACATGATGTTGCGTACCGATGCAATCTCGTGACCGTGGAAAACGGAATTATGGCAGATTTCTCAGCCGGGCATATCTCCAGTCCCGAGGGTGCAGAACTCTTCTCTTCGCTCGGTCACAGGATTAACGGGGTGATGTTCCATCCGGGAATCAGCTATCGCAATCTGCTCGTTATTCACGATGGAAAGGGAGCTGTTTCCACCCCGCCACATGATATCGTGGGGAAAAGTATTGCTGATTATCTTCCAAAAGGTCCTGATGCCTCCCTGCTCCTGCAATGCATGGAGAAAAGTAAGGAGCTCTTTTTCGAACATCCGATAAATTATGCACGACAAAAAATCGGAAAACCGCCGGCTACCCAGATCTGGCCGTGGAGTGGCGGGCAAAAACCCGCATTTCCCCCCTTTGAGAATAAGTACGGGAAGAAAGGTGGGGTGATATCAGCCGTTGACCTCTTAAAAGGAATTGCGAGGTGTGCCGGGATGGAAGTGATTGATGTACCGGGTGCTACCGGTTACCTCGATACGGACTATGAAGCCAAGGGACGCTATGCTCTCGAAGCAATCAAACACCTTGACTTTCTCTACCTTCACATCGAGGCGCCGGATGAAGCCGGGCATCTGGGCAGTGTTGAAGAGAAGGTTCGCGCGATCGAAAGAGTCGATGATGTTATCGGTATGATTCTTGAAGGGTTTGACGGTGTAGTTGCGGTGCTTCCCGATCATCCGACTCCTATCAGGGTCAGGACTCATACACGGGATCCGGTCCCCTTCGTTGTTGTCGGAAAAGAAAAGGATGCTACGGAACGATACTCGGAAGAGGCTGCCCGGTCCGGGGGACTTGGGACAAAGAATGCCGTCGAGTTCCTGGACTTCCTGTTTTCATGAGTTGTGCGGCATCAGACCCCTGCTTCATCATGTATTTTCAGTGGGGGTAACTTTCATCATCTGCCACACCTGACTCGTTCTTTTTTTATTATATGAAGATATAGATTTGTCCCTGGACCGCGATCAAATAGGGAAAACCTTTCTTTAATCAAGAAATAATCCAATGCAGTTAATACCGATGGCGTAGAGGTGTAGTGAGATGAAAAAGAACCTGCTGATGTGGGATGAAACTCTCTTCCGCGACCCTGAGGTACTGGAGATTGATTACATTCCGGAGCAGTTTGAATTCCGGGATGCCCAGATGCGCGAACTGGCATTCCAGATCCGGCCAGGACTCCGCGGTGGCAGACCCCTCAATACCATCTGCAAGGGTCTACCCGGGACAGGAAAAACCACGAGTATCCGGAAACTCTTTGCCGAGATAGAAGAGACAACCAAAAAGCTCGTACCTGTATACATCAACTGCCAGATAGATAACACAAAATTTGCAATAATATCACAGATCTACAAAAAGCTCTCCGGGCACCTCCCGCCGTCATCCGGAACCTCCTTCAAGCAGGTTTTCGATGCCGTTGCCCGCATGCTGATAAAAGATGAGATCGTGCTGCTCGTTGCGCTTGACGACGCGAATTATCTCCTCTATGAAAATGAGATAAACAAGGTGCTCTACACCCTGCTGCGGTCGCATGAAACGTACGAGGGAACACGGATTGGGGTAATTGTGATTGTCAGCGATCTTGATGTGGATTTATCCCGTGCAGTCGATGCCCGTGTCGCTTCGGTTTTCCGCCCCACCGAGATCTATTTCCCGCCGTATGATAACACAGAAATCCAGGAAATAATGAAAGCACGGGTAATGCAGGGCCTGTTCCAGGGGGTCCTGAGTGAAGAATTACTCACTCTCGTTGTTGAACAGACCCAGAAGAGCGGAGATCTCCGTGTGGGAATCGATCTGTTAAAACGGGCTACGCTCAGTGCAGAACGTGCAGCAAAGCGCAGCATCGGGCGGGAAGATATCTGTGGTGCATATGAAGTTTCAAAGTACCTTCACCTTTCCTATACCATTAAAACACTCAAGGATGAAGAGCGGTTGATCCTGAAATCCTTTGCAGAAAGAAGCGAAAAAGAACATGAGATGAATGCAGGCGATGTATACAAATCCATTAAGGAATCCCTGTCAATCGGCTACACCCGGTTCTATGAAATTATCAAAAAAATGGATGCAATGCGGTTGATAAACCTGCAGTACCGTGAAGGGAAAGGAAGGACCCGAATCATAACCCTCCGGTATGACCCGGTAAAAGTCCTCGAATATCTCGGTTGACGCCGGATCAGTTTGAAAAATATTATCTGTTCCCACTCCCTCTTTTATGATGCAGGGGTTTTTGGAAATGCTGAGTGTAAATGAACTGGCACTTGAGATATTTGAGAATTTAGCTGAAATACCAGAGGAATTCAACTGTACCTACCATGAACTGGATAACGGGGCACGCATTGTAGACTGCGGTGTAAGTACCCGCGGGGGTTACGCAGCTGGCCGCGCCTTCACCGAGATCTGTATGGGTGGACTGGGTGAGGTTAACTTCCGGATGGGGCACATCAAGGAATTCCCCATGCCGTTTATTGATGTAATGACGGATTTTCCCTCCATCTCATGCCTGGGATCGCAGAAAGCAGGATGGACAGTAAAAGTCGGTAACTATTTTGCAATGGGCAGCGGACCGGCACGGGCACTCTCTCTTAAACCAAAGCATACGTTTGAAGTAATCGAATACGAGGATGATTTTGACTGGGCGGTTATCTGCCTTGAGAGTGATCACCTCCCGAACGCAGAAGTCATGGCGAAAATTGCACAAGACAGCAATGTGGATGTCGCAAATGTCTGTGCAGTCGTTGCTCCCACGTCTTCAATAGTCGGTTCGATCCAGGTTTCGGGACGCTGTGTCGAAACCGCAATTTATAAGCTGAATGAGCTCGGGTTTGATACACGAAAGATCATAGCCGCGATGGGAACAGCACCAGTTCCTCCGGTCAGGGGCGCAAAGCTCGCTATGGGTGTCACCAATGATGCCACAATTTATCACGGGCGGATAAACCTGACCATGAAGGCACCCGAGATCAAAGAATATCTTGAGAAGATCCCAAGCAACAAGTCCAAAGGATACGGTAAGCCTTTCAACGACATCTTCAAGGAAGCAGGGTACGACTTTTATAAAATCGATACCGCCCTTTTCTCTCCTGCGGAAGTTGTTATCAATGAGTTGTCTGAGGGTGTTGTGTACCATGTCGGTGCGGTCAATACCGATGTGACCCTGAAATCATTTGGACTGATGAAGTAATTTTTTTAAATATTTTTTTGTTCCATGGTTTTGGTGCGGTTAAGCAGATCCCATTCTCACAGTCACCTTCACCCCGCCTACCGTTTGCCGTATAATACAGGAGCACCATATACCAGTTCAGGAGTCTTTACTGTATGATTGTTATCGGGATCGATCCCGGACTTGCCCGGCTGGGGTATGGAGTAATTGAAGTTACCATGGGGGAACCACGGATGATCTGTTATGGATGTATAGAAACATCCGGCAAGGATCTTCGCGCATCAGAGAGATTATTAAAAATATATACTGCTGTCGAATCACTTTTAGAGAAATACCGCCCCTCTTATGTTTCTCTTGAAAAATTGTTCTTTGCAAAGAATATCTCCTCTGCCATGGGAGTAAGTGAAGTGAGGGGGATCATACTTCTCGCTGCTGAACAGCGGACTATCCCCATCGCGGAATACACCCCAAACCAGGTAAAACTGGCGATCACCGGATCAGGTCGTGCAGATAAACGCCAGATGCAGGAGATGATTAAAAGACTCCTCCGGTTGAATGAAATTCCCACTCCCGATGACGCAGCGGATGCCCTTTCGATTGCCTTATGTCATATCCATATCCTGAGATAGTACAATGATCGCACATATTTGTGGTAAACCGGTCCTGACGGGGGACAGGTGGGTGGTAATCGATGTCGGTGGCATCGGGTACCAGGTGCAGGTAACCCAGCCTGCTCTTCAGCAGCTGGCTCACACGACAGAACCGGTAAAACTCTTCACGAATATGGTGGTCCGTGAGGATGCAATAACGCTCTACGGTTTCATGCACCTGAGTGAACGGGAAATGTTCAGGATCCTGATCGGTGTAAGCGGGATTGGTCCCCAGATTGCCATGAACCTCCTTTCCCAGATCGGAACCGGGGATTTCGTCATGGCGATCCTGAATGAAGACGAAAAGGCACTTACCAGGATTTCCGGAATTGGTCCCAAGAGTGCGAAACGGTTGATCCTTGAACTCAGGGACAAGATGAAGAAAGTCAGCGAGACGATGGTTTCGGGGGATGTCGAACGGGCCACCCCGGTTGTTCATGACGCAGTAAGTGCCCTTGTCTCGCTCGGTTTTTTAGAAAAAGAATCCCGGGATGCAGTCAACGCTTCAGCCCGGGTGATGAAAAAGCCGACGGTGCAGGAGCTCATCAAAGCCGCACTCGTAAAAATGAAGGAAAGCTGATGCCATGACCGGGAGAACTGTGTCATCTGAGCCACTTGTGGATGAAGCAGATGATCTTACCATCAGGCCGGCCCGGCTGGATGAATTTGTCGGACAGGTGCAGGTCAAAGAGGCATTGAAGATTGCGATCGAGGCCGCACAGAAACGCGATGAACCCTTAGACCATCTCCTGTTTTCCGGGCCGCCGGGCCTCGGCAAGACCACACTTGCGCATATCATCGCTCACGAGATGGGAGCTGATATCAGGGCCACGACCGGCCCCGTGCTTGAAAAACCAGGGGATATTGCAGCACTTCTCACTCCATTAAAACGCGGGGATATCTTATTTATCGACGAAATCCACCGGATAAACCCGGTTGTTGAGGAGGTGCTGTACCCCGCGATGGAAGATTTCTTTATTGATGTGATGATCGGAGAAGGCCCGAGTGCACGCACGATAAAGCTGAACCTTGAACATTTTACCCTTATCGGGGCAACCACAAAACAAGGCCTTTTAGGTGCCCCGTTCAGGGACCGGTTCGGCATCCTCTCCCGGCTCGACCTGTATGCCCCGGGAGATCTGATGAAGATTGTCATGAGGAGTGCTTCTATCCTGAAGATCCCGATAACGGCAGAAGGTGCAGAAGAGATCGCACGACGGAGCCGGGGGACTCCGCGAATTGTCAACCGCCTGCTGCGGCGCGTGAGGGATTATGCCATTGTCAAAGGGGATGGCACGATTACACGGGAAATCACGTGCAGCGCTCTTGCCATGATGCAGATTGATGAGCTAGGTCTTGACGAACTTGACCGGCGCATACTCTCCGTTATTGCAAAGGATTTTAACGGAGGACCGGTTGGTGCAAAGACCATCGCAATCTCTGTCGGGGAAGAGGTCCGGACTATCGAAGATGTGTATGAACCATACCTGATTCAGATCGGGTTTCTCAAACGCACTCCCCAGGGCAGGGAGGTAACTCCCGCTGCAAAAAAACATCTCAACAATCCGCAGAAGACGCTGGTTTGAGGCAGGATTTTTGCATAATTCAGATCATATATGATGAGGTTGACCCCGTTTTCCCCATCCCTGTGCCCTTCTATTTCTTCTTATTGCTTCTTTTTCATGGTCATCAGGAATGGCAACAGCATCACAACAGCGATGATCGCCATGAATTGCAGGAAAAAATACAGCAAAGTCTCGCGACCAGGGTCATAGAACCTGAGATCCACTGACATCGTCTTATTCCACTGGATTAACGTCGAATTATCCGGGTATCGTGTGATATTGGCGCCAGGAGTGAGTCCGGCAAGCAGCGGGTTTCGCACATCAAATTCCTGCGGGAGTGTGATATTTACGTGATACGGACTCCTGAAGGAAACCTGAAAATGGTTATCACGAAGGGGTGAGACGTACGATACCGTATAACTCCCCTTTTCAAATGTCATAGCCGGGACATTGCTGGTAAACGAGGGACTGGTCAGGTTGTAATGGCAGGGAGAACAATTTCCTGACAGCTGCACATCACTTACGGTGAGTGGTGCGGGCTCTCCGAGTAAACCGGAATCGACAAACTCATACCGTGAGGTATTCTCAATCTCTATTGAGGCATGGTACGCGGTGCCGTTAGGGTACACGAGATATTCAGCTGAGAGTGCACATACGGATGGGATGGCAACCAGCGCTATTATAAGTGCAGCGCAGACAGCAGAGATGGCAGATCTGCGTTGATCTCGATCGGGGGTTTGCATTGTTTTATCACCGTATCCGGGTCTTTGAGCAAGTGTCCTGTAACAACGCAGACAATCCGCTCATTCCGGTCAATCATACCTTGTTCCACCAGTTTTCGGATTCCTGCAACTGAGGCGGCTGATGCCGGCTCGACACCTATTCCCTCTTTTCGGGCGAGATCCCGTTGCATCTGCAGGATCTCATCATCGGTAACCGATTCGGCAAGTCCACCGGTTTTCCTGATAGCAGTCAGGGCTTTTTCCGCGTTGACCGGCGCTCCAATACGGATTGCCGTGGCTACGGTCTCAGGATTTGTTTCGGGTATCACTTCCGGAAGATTCTCATGGATTGCACGAACAACCGGACTTGATCCTTCTGCCTGGATACCGGTCATCATGGGTATCCGGTCCATGAACCCCAGTTCCTGCAGCTCCATAAATCCCTTGTATACTGCTGAAATATTTCCTGCGTTTCCGACAGGGAGAACAAACCGGTCCGGTACTTCACCAAGCTGATCGAGTGCTTCAAAACCAATGGTCTTTTGTCCTTCAAGGCGATAGGGATTGATGGAATTTAACAGGTACAGTCCGTGGGATAAGCAGAGATCATGCACCATCTCAAGAGCACGATCAAAGTTACCCCGTATTGAGATTACCTTCGCGCCGTGCATGAGCGCCTGTGCAACCTTGCCCACCGCCACTTTTCCGGCAGGAAGGAGAACAACGGCCGGGATCCCTGCTTTCGCTGCATAGACAGCAAGACTTGCAGAGGTATTTCCGGTGCTTGCGCACGCAACGCTCTTTTTCCCGAGCTGAAGCGCCATCGAAACACCAACGGTCATTCCCCGGTCCTTGAATGAACCCGAAGGGTTCATCCCTTCGTGCTTTGCATAGAGGTGTTTCAGGCCGATCTCTTCCCCGAGCCTTTTTAAGTGGTAAAGGGGAGTTCCCCCTTCCTGTAACGTGACAGGATCGATCTGTACCGGGAGCAGTTCACGGTATCGCCATACCGACAGGGGACGCTTCTCCCATATCGCTTTTGTAATGGTTATTTCGTCAAGCGGATATTTTACGGCAAGGAGGTGACCGCATTTTTTACAATTATACAATATCTCGTCAGCGGGGTATGTAGCTCCACAGTTGACGCATACGAGATGATACATGGTACGGTATTGGTCTTTTTATTACATATAGGCGTGCGTTGTCTCCAATACTGCACAGGTCTGTTCTGGTGCTTTTTTTTGCATTTTTTTAAAAGATTTTATTGAAAATGCTTTGAGTTGTCCGGTGTGGTGAGAAGAGCGTGATAAAGCATATCCTTATGGTCTTTTTCTACCGGGAACGTGTTCCGTATTCTTTCCACCTCTTCTGGATCAATATCGGTGAACAGGAGTTGTTCTGCCTCATTGGCACGACTGATAATAGTACCGTGGGGATCTGCCGTCATAGATGAGCCGTTGTATTGCTCCAGTGGAGTTTTTCCTGTCGTATTCACTCCCAGAACATACATCTGGTTTTCTGCAGCCCGTGCCCTGATAAACAACTCCCAGTGACTGATTCTGCTTTGTGGCCAGGCAGAAGGTACAAAAACTGCATGGACACCCTTTTGTGCATAGATCCTGAAGAGTTCAGGAAACCGGAGGTCATAACAGATTGCAATGCCGCAGGTCAGCGAATCGAAGGTGAATATACCCAATTCTGTTCCCGATGAGCTTCCTTCATGTTCTTTGCCCATTGAGAACAGGTGCATTTTGGCATATTTTGCCAGGACTTTTCCATGCCTGTTGATAACAATGGCGGTGTTTTTTGGGAGAGGATCGTGTTTTTCCCGTATCGATCCAATGATGCCAATCCTGTATTCTTTTGCATATGTCTGGAGGGATGTAATAATGCTCCCATAGACGTCCTGAATATTTTTTTGGGGTTTTGGATCCCAGCCTGTTGCGAACTGCTCAGGAAAACAGATCAGTTTTGCACCACAATCGGCTGCATGACGGGTGAATATTTCGGCTTTTAAGAGTGTTTTTTCCGGATTTTCCCAGGCACTCGTGATTTGTGCACTACATACTCTGATAATATGCCCACTATCCCCGGTTTCTGGCATCATTTTCGGAAACCGGTATTTGTGTTCTCATAAAAAATTGAAATTGCACCCATGACGATGAGTACGAGGGTTATAATCAGAAGATAGGGGGCACTATCGGACCGAAACCCAAGGAGCACTGACCCGATAATTATACCTGCAACTGTAATACCGGATATAATTACGATCGATCCAATAGTTGTAAGATCCCAGTCTTCCATTATTATCCTCCTGCAAACAACGGGAATGCCATTTTGATTCCATTTATCACAAACTGCACCGCAATCGCAATGAGCAGCATCCCCATCAGACGGTTCACCGCCCGGTATTCCCGCTGTCCGACTTTGCTCATAATATAATCTGAATTCCGCATCATGAAATACGTTATCACGATGGATACCACGATCGAGAAGAATACGATCCCAATGGCAAATGGCGTGATGACAACCGCCTCATTCATCAATACGATCGTAGTAGTAATTGCACCCGGTCCTGCAATCATGGGGATGGCAAGGGGCATAATGGAGATATCCTCTGGTTCCCGTGCCTCGTATTTTTCTGTTGCAGTAAGTTTTGTCCGTGAAGTTTTTGCGTATACCATCTCCATTCCGATACCGAAGAGCAGTATTCCGCCGGCAATGCGGAATGCCTCAAGACCGATGCCGAATAACTGGAGGATCCACGCACCAAGCACAGCGACAAAGAGCAAAATCAAAAGTGCAAACCGGCAGGCGTCTTTTGCAATAACTTCGCGGGCAGGGCGATCCAATGTCGTCGTAAGAGAGACGTACATAAGTGTTGCACCAAGTGGATTGACAATAATAATGATGGAAGACAAGGACAACAGTGCAAAACTGAGAACATCTCCTGCCATTATGCATAGTGCAGTGCCAAAGACTAATAGATATTTGGGTAGTCTTTAACGGCGGAAAAAAACAAAAAGGGAGATTTTAGTATTCGTATATGACGGATTCATCAACCCGCGTATACAAAAAAAGTTCATTCTGCCTGAAATGGATTGAAATCTCGCGGGCTGCACTCTCAGGAGAGTCGGAACCATGAATGACATTCCGGCCGATGTCAATACCGAAATCGCCACGGATAGTACCGGGTTCTGCTTCCTGTGGATTGGTGGCGCCGATTACCTTTCGGGCGATCGGGACCACGTTCCTGCCTTCCCAGACCATGAGAAAACAGGGCCCTCCCATGATATATTTTTTAAGGGATGGGAAAAATGGTTTTGCGAGATGCTCCAGGTACTGTTCGGTCACACGCGTTTCGGGAAGTATCTCAAACCGTGCAGCAACAAGTTTCAGTCCTTTTGCTTCAAACCTTGAAACAATCTCACCCACAAGACCCCGCTGAACCCCATCAGGCTTGACCATAACAAAGGTGCGGTCCATTTTGCGATCTCACTCCTTATTTGCAGCCTTTTTGCCTGCGTTTGTCCACTGGACACGGCGCGGGACCCTGCCAAGCTTGTAGTTGTTCTGGCACTTGGTGCTGCAGAAGTAAAAGATGGTTCCGTCCTTTCTGACATACATTTTACCGGTACCCGGTTCAAGCTGGACACCGCAAAAGCTGCAGGGATGTTTTTCAACCATTTTTTTACCGCCTTGACATTTTCTTTGCTTCGCGTTCTGTTTCAAGGAGCATTACTATATCCCCTTCACGGATTGGACCAACCGTGTTGCGGGTTATGATCCGGCCCTTGTTATTGCCATCGAGAATACGGCACTTTACCTGCATTGCTTCACCGTGCATGCCGGTTGAGCCAACAACCTCGATCACTTCGGCTGGCGTTGCATCGTCTGCCATAATAAAATCCTCAAACCTTCAGCGCAGTCAGCTGCCTGGTAAGATCTTCAATCGTTTCTTTGGCCTTACCGGACTTGACAATTGCAGCAGCAGCTGAGCCTACATCGAGACCGCTTGCGGCGCCAATGTCGTTCTGCTTGTTGATGAAGATGTACGGAACTTTCTTCTCATCGCAGAGTGGTCCAAGGTGCATCACGATCTCTTCAGGTTCAACGTCAGCACCGATCAGTACGAGCTGGGCGATGCTTCGCTCAATGGCTTTTGTGGCTTCGTTGGATCCTTTCTTGATCTTTCCGGTATCTCTTGCAACTTCAAGGGCTTCAAGCGCCTTGTTCTGAAGCTCTTCTGGAGCCTGCGTTTTTACGTAACCTTTTGCCATAACTCACCTCATTCAGGAGTAGAATGCTCCTTCATTACTCATCAGTCAGCAATGATGTAGCCATATCATTTTATCAGGAGCGGAAATAAAGGTTTGTGAAGGACTTGCCCGGAATTAAAAAATATCCATCAGTTTTGTTTATGGGAATCCGGCGTTAATTATCCTGTAAGCCGATATATCTCTGTTCCATCAGCTGAATAAATTTTCTCAAGACCTTTTTGAGAAATATTTACCGTGTACCGTTCGCGCTCTGCATCACCGACGTAGAGAAGTGTGGCATTATATTTTTTCATCAGCTGGGACGTTGTTTCAGGTTTCTCATAGATCGATTGTATATCCGCCAGTCGTGAACTATACCACCCGGTATCATCCCCGCGCCACATGTATTCATGAAATGGCATACCAATAACTGCAGGAATCCCGGTAAACGACGAAACCCGCGAGTAATAGGTATAGTCTCCTCCCTCAGCCTCAACAATTCGTTCATCGCTTTGCAATGTCCGCAGATACGTAATTGCCCCGGCATCCCCTGGGTGCGAGTCGTTAAGATACGCAAGCCCGTCGAGTGTCCCTGTCCCATAATTCATAGTGAAGGGGATAGCAAACGGAAGTACAAATAACGTACCGACCACGATAACGGTAACGATACGCGTATTCCGGGTGGAAATGACCGGTATTCCTTTGACTCCGGACAGATAGTTACCGGCCATCAGACATACGGCACTTCCAAGTATGATCCATGCAGGCAGATAGCATTTGAAAACGGTATTCATCCGGAAGTAGATATCGCCCATGTTATCCTTGAGATAGAATATTTCACAGAATACCAGAATTATCAATCCGATACCGGCCAGGATATCTTCAGGATCGTGAGGTTTCCGACCGATAAAATATATGAGCGGGATAAGAGCAATTGCGGTGGCGATATAACCCGTAAGTACAAAGGGAATCACGGCAAGGAGAAGATATGGCCGCCGCAGGATATCACGCCAGAGAAATGCCAGAAAAATGAATATGAACAGTCCATTAACCAACAGGAACTCAAAGGGATTCGATGGGGTATGAACGATCGAAATGCCGCCGGTGTTTGTTTTCAGCTGGAGATAGAATGGTAAATAGTACAGGATGGCCAGCGGGGGGACTGTTACCAGTTGCCACCAGGAAGAAATACCGGATCCATTCATCCTGGCCTTCCTTATGACAAGTGCCACGAACACGAGGGTGATTGGCGCGTAAATCAGAACGTCCCACGTATTGAACAACGGCATGGAGCCAAGACTGAGTGCACATAAAATACTGACGAGCCATTTTGCCCGGTATTCGAGGAATTCCCACTGTTTATACGCAAAAAGGAGCAGGAAGATTAAAAATACCTGGTTGAACAGTGAGACAACATGGGCATGGACATCTCCCCATATGAATGAGAAAAACGGGTATTCGTTGATAGTGTTACTGATGGTTCGTGTACTATCCCATAATACCGTATTCAGTGCTTTTCCCTGTGCTATCTGATAAAAAAACGATGGGTTCGGGACAAAAAGAACAAGTAACGGTAACCACCGGAATTTTTTAAGCAGCAGTGTCCCGGTTGCATACAGGTTGACCGCAGCAAGACTGAAAATCGTTGGCAGAGCGAGGTTGAATGCAATATTCGATGGCACGCCGGTGACGATACCAAGACACCCGAACATCCAGTATCCAAGGTAATAATAAATATTCAGGTAGCCGCCGGCAAACCACGGGTCAAGTGGCGGTATTACGGGACTTTGCATCACTGACGCAAGAAATGCGTGGTCCATGAATTTTTCTGCATATGAAATGGTCGGATTGACAAACCGCACATCAAGCATAAGGAAAAAACAGATGAGGAACAGCACCTCCCATCTCCACTCTGCTATGAGCTCATCCAGGGAGTAGTGCCGGTACCAGAGATGATAGCAAAAAAATGCCAGGAATGGCAGGACGGCAATCTGTACAGGTATCCGGAGAAGCCCGCAATACCAGGTAAGAATGGTGAATACAAGGAGCGAAGCGGAAAATGAGACCGGAAATGCAAAGCTCTTAAATGTTTTTTTCAATGACGGGTAGAAAGAAATCTGGAGCAGGGTAAGGACAATAAGCCATCTGATAACGGAAAAAATCTGCGGTTCAATGGTCAGGACGATCTCCCCCTCCCAGTTTTGAATCAAGGGCGGTCCTGATGCTTGGAATTACCCAGTCCCCGAAATAATAGATCGAGACAATCCCGCCTGTGAGGGTTACAAGATTTTTAATCAGGTGGTCGATAATGGCAATCAGCGTTGCAACAGCAGGATTAACACCTGCAAGTCCGAATGTTATTGCAAGAGAAATCTCGTAGGTTCCCATTCCTCCTGGTGTGAGCGGAACCGCTTTTACAAGATTACCGATTACGATCGCAAGTACAATAATGGCAAACTGGATCTGCTGCTGGAACATCATTACCACGGCAACGCAGACAAGTATGTCCACAAGCCAGATTATCACGGAAGAAAACCCGAGCAGTACAATCGCCTTTAAGGAAAGTGAAGCCCGTTTTATCTCATGCAGGATTGTCAGAATTATTGCAATGTACCGGTTTTCAGATGAACATTTACCCATACAAAGTAAAAAGGCAAAAAAAATGACACCTGCCACAAGCGGCAGTACAATGATAGTGTAGAACCATTCCGGGGCATTGAGAACAAAAAAAATTGCCGCAGCACCCAGGAGCGCTACGGTGAATATATCAAAAACGCGTTCGACAACCAGCGAAGAAACTCCTTCCGAATAGGTAGTGTTATATTCGTGCTTCAGGATGAAGACCCGTACAAAATCTCCAAGGCGTGCGGGAACTATCAGGTTGACCGTCTGGCTGACAAAAATACAGGCAGTGGATGCCGTAATGCTGACCTGGTAATTGAGGTTCCTGAGAATGGTTCGGTAACGCCATCCACGCAACCACCATGCAAAAAGGCAGATTGCCGTACCCAGGACAAGATATTCCGGAATACTGTTCTGGAGGGCGACGAACAGATCATCCCATGCCCGGAAGAGCATATAGGCTATAATGCCAATGGCGATAACGGTTGGAATGACAATTGCACTAATTTTTCGATACATGAATCTGCCACCACAACCTCAATACCGATGACCCCATCTCAAAAACATCTTTCATTTTCACGGTTGTTCCTTTTCCTGCACGCCAGCGAACCGGAAACTCATGGACGCGAAATCCATTCCGCTGTGAACGGACAAGTATCTCAGTATCCCAGAACCAGTGGGTAGCGTGTATGGTGGGGAGTATCGGAAGGATACGTTCTTTTCTGAATGCTTTAAAACCACACTGGTGATCATAGATCCTGCTGCCGAGTAAAAACCTGACCAGAAAATTATATGAGCGACTCGCTATCTCACGGCCTCCTGACCGCATAATATCGCTTTGGGGCAAAAGTCGTGATCCTGTTGCAATATCCGCCCCTTTCCGGATTGAATCTATAAGCTCGGGCAGGTGCTGCATATCTGTGGCGAGATCAACATCATAATAACAAACGATTTTGCCTTTGGACTCATGAATCGCCCTGTTGAGTGCTTTCCCCCGTCCCAGTCGTTCATCACGGTGGAGAAGATGGATGCGGGGATCATGCTGTTCATACTGGCGCACGAGTTCAGCGCTTCCATCCGTGCTGCCATCTTCTGCAACAATCAGTTCGAACCCATCCGTTATCTGAGACAGGATTTCAATAGATCTGGGGATAGCGATCTCAAGTGAGCGAAGGTCATTAAAAACAGGTATGATCACTGTCACTTCAGGGCCGGCCATGAGTACTCCGGGTCCTTATGCAGTCTGCAACTTCAGATCCTGCCCGTATGGATCCCTCCATGCTTCTTTCCGGGTAATTTGTCCGGGAAAACATTCCTGCCATGTATAATCCCTTTTGTTCATACGCGGGGATGAGACTGCGGTATCCCGTTGTGTACACAGGACCTGCCCATGGATCGACTGCCATTTTGTGCCAGTGGATCTCATCTTTTGTAACAGAAAAGCGGTTACAAAAATCCTCAAGCATCCGAATGTCCAGCTGTGGCGGCACTGTACCGGTAAAGTAGGAAGCCAGGTACACAATATGTTCTCCGTATCTGCTGAACGGGATAAAATTCGTATGGGCTACTACAGCACCATAGGGAGCTGCATCTTTCATATTCAGCCAGTAAATACCTCCGGTTACCTCCCGTTCAATGGCGAGTGTCATGCATGCAGCACCCTGATACGGGACATCAGGTAGTACCGGTCCTCCTATCCCTGCAAGTTGCTGGGGAGGGATTGTGGAAATAATCGCATCATAACAGGTACCGTTGGCCCACCAGGCTCCGTTCCGGTGAAAAACTGATGAAACCGGGGTATGTTTCTGAATCACCCCGCTGTGGGAAACAATTGATTTTTCAAGGGCATCGATAAGCTGGTGAAATCCCCCGTTTAAATATCCCAGATGTTCTCCGGAAATACCTCTGTCTGAACGAATTGCAATGCGGCTGAATAACCAGGCAGCAGAAACTTCCTTTCTTTGTTCCCCGAACTTACTCTTCAGGAGCGGTTCAAAAAAAGATGAGTATATATTCTTCCCGAGATGCTGGATAACATATTGATCAGCCGGAATATCATCAAGGGTGTTAAGATCTGTTTTTTTTGCAATGATGGTAAGTCTTGCGAGTTTTATTTTATCAATAAGTGAGAGTTCCGGATAGAGCAGGATCTGGAGAGGTGTGTTCAGCGGATAGATCCTGTTATTGGCAAAATATCCGGTTGTGCCTGTTTTCCATTCAAGCTTTTCAGACAGGCCCATTTCTGATATCAGGGCAAACAGACTGGTGTCTCCTGAAAAACAATGATGATAATATCTTTCAATACTGTATTCGTTGATGGTATAGGATGAAAGGCAACCCCCAAGGCAGGGCATTTTTTCAAACAGGTCAACCTCGTGATCCTGCACAAGCCTGCTGGCAGCAACCAGTCCGGTTAACCCTCCCCCGATAATGCCGATCTTCATGGTAAGTATTCTATAGTATTTTTCAGGGCGAAATGAAAAAGGCTCCGTATATTCCTGTAAATCGGTGTTTCCCCCTCGAAGAATCTATAAGAAAGTTTTTGTATTGACGAAATAAACGGTTATAACAGCACAAGGACTTAAAAGAATTAAAAGCAATTTATTATCTGTCAGCCCATTGGATGGTGTCAACTAGATGCGCGTGTTTTTCATAGGTTTTGGTCAAGCGGGCGGTAAAATTGTCGATATGTTTATCGATCAGGATAAAAAACTCGGAACGAACAGTTTCAGGGGAATTGCAGTCAATACCGCGCGAACTGACCTGATGGGTTTAAAAAATGTCGATATGAAAGACCGGATCCTTATCGGGCAGACCATGCTCAAAGGTCATGGTGTGGGAACAGACAATGTTACCGGGGCCCGGGTAACGGCAGATGAAATAGATAGCATCATCAGCGCGATTGACATCCGGGGAACGCATGATATAGATGCGTTTGTAATCGTTGCAGGACTCGGGGGAGGCACAGGATCCGGGGGTTCACCGGTTCTTGCACGCCATCTCAAACGAATCTACCGCGAGCCGGTCTATGCATTAGGGATTATCCCCTCACCGGAAGAAGGACGCTTATACTCCTATAACGCAGCCCGCAGTCTGACCACGCTCGTGAATGAATGTGATAACACTTTTATTTTTGATAACAGTGCGTGGAAAAATGAGGGTGAAAGCGTAAAAAGTGCATTTACACGCCTGAATAATGAAGTGGTCAGACGGTTTGGTGTGCTTTTCCGGGCAGGTGAAGTCAGCAAAATGGGCGTTGGTGAGATGGTTGTTGACTCCAGTGAAATTATCAACACACTACGCGGGGGAGGCATTACTTCTGTGGGATATGCAATCAGCGAAGTGATGAGCAGGCAGACAAAAAAGAAACGAGGAATCCTCAGAAATATTAAGGACAAATTCGGTAAAAAGCAGGAGGCAAACGAAGAAGTCCTGCTCGGAGAGGATAAATCAGCAAAAGTTGTTTCGCTTGTGCGCAGGGCAATGCTGGGAAGGCTTACCCTGCCCTGTGATTATTCCACGGCAGAACGGGCCCTGGTACTGTTAGCAGGTCCCCCGGATGAAATGGATCGCAAAGGTGTTGAAAAAGCGAAAAGCTGGGTCGAAGAGAACATTGCGGGGGTCGAGGTTCGGGGTGGTGATTACCCGGTCAACAGTGAGTATGTTGCAGCCGTGGTAATGCTGGCAACCGTCGGAAATGCACCCAGAATCAAAGAGCTTCTTGATATTGCAAAAGAAACCAAAGAAGATGTTATTAAATCCAAGGAGAAAAAATCAACTATGTTCGAAGAAGGTATTGATCCCTTATTTGAGTGAGGTTTACCATGAAGGGCTTATTGAAATGGACTGTTCTCGTACTATTACTCATATGCTGTATTCAGACCGTATCTGCTGAAATTACTGTGCCATCTTTAACAGTTGATCCTTCAGGGTCCCTGACACCCGGTAACCATGTAACGGTGTCATTCAAGGTTGAAACTTCCGGAGATTTTCCTTTGGGGGGCGAAGTACAGTTTTTCACCGAACTTGATGAACCAAAATGGACGTACACGATTTTTGTCAATGATGTGGAAGCAACCCGGTCACCTGGTGAGGGAGGACGTACTCTCTCATTAATTGGTTTTTTGCTCAGGTATAAATCATCTGATGATGTGTCTGTCAGGGGGACTTTAGAAGGTGTTGCACCTGCAGCGGACCAGACGTCCAATAAATCTATCATCAGGATCACAGAATACGATACAAATGGCAAAGCTATCACCAGTACACGTGTTGAAAGAACGGCACTGGTTATCAACCTGGGGGAAGTAGCCACAACTATCAGTTCAAGTGATGCAGAGCTTCAGGTCTACAGGGTTCATATTGATGAGAAAGCTGCACTGGGTATCGCCACCTCGGCTGCAGAGGCAAAATATACTCTCGCAGAACAAAAAATAAATTCCGCTCGATCCCGCCCCTCAAATGAGTATTCTGCTGCGCTGGGGGATCTCAGTGCAGCGACAGACTGCAATAAAGGATGGTGAAACGGCCCTGGACAGAGCATGGGCAGAACACGAAATTGCTGCAGCTCAGGAATCCATCAATAATGTCGATTCCATCATCTCGTGGTTTAAAGGGAATTCCAGCACGGCAAACGATCAGCAACTTCCGACTATTATTACAAAACGTGAAGTAGCGGTGAGTTATATTTCAAATGCAAATGACAATATCGCTGCTGGAAATTATGCCCAGGCCCGCCAGAAGGCACAGGATGCTTTCCTGAAAGGTAATGAATCCTACACAGAAGCCCTTGCACGACAAAAAGCTGTGGGATCAGGATGGAGCCTTCCCATTCCTAAAATCAACAGCACAGTTGGTATTATTATCGGCGTAATTGCAGTTATTCTGATTGTGGTGGGTGTAATTATCTACCGTAAACGTTCCCAATGGGATGAACTTGGATAATTCCTTTTCAAAATTCTCCTTTTTTCTTTTTATACCGCCATCATATCCTGATGTAAAAAATAATTTGACGGCTCTGGAGAAATGCCCAGAAAAAAATTAATTTATAACGTTCCATGAGGCTTAGGGTATCACCTTCCCTCCTTGTGTCCCTGCATTGCGATTACCACGTTACGGGTGTCTGGATTTTAAAAAAGGGGGTCAGGGGGATACACCCCCCAGGCTGCCTCCCCCGCCGGGGGAGAGGGAGTCACCTTCGATTTTTTTTGAGTCAGCAATACAATAAACAAAATGCAGGTTTTCTCCAGAGCCATTTCATTCATGTCGGCTGGGATTGTACAAATACCCTGTTGAAGAGGCTATTGGCATCAGAAGATGATCGATGATAGCCAGAATAATGGATCATCGGGTGTGGATAGTAATTTTCATATTTTTATGCAGATCTCATTCCCGTGAGATATCTGCCGGTAAACCAGGATGCATTGTTGTATTCTTAAAAATCGACCCTGGAGAAATGTTATAAAAACCTTAAAATGCTCACAGGGGTTTCGCCCCCGTCGCTTCGCCCTCGCTAGAGGCGGTAACTTCTGAACAGGTAATTTTAAAAGGGCCTGAAAAATGAATTAGATAATGCTATCATGAAACCCTTTGGGGAGTAAAAACATCAATATTGATACTACCCATCTTACCATCCCGATGGAAATAGTAATCGATCAAACGGTTCTCATTATCATACCACGAGAACCAGTAAGCCAGTTTATATGTTTTCTTGTCGTAACCCTGAATGGATGGATAACTTGCGGTATCGTGGAGAATTATTACACCAGGATTATCTCGTAAAAGAGTATCCTGATCAGTCACATCACCGTAAAATTTCATTTTATTCCAGCGATCTCCGCGATAATACCAGGGTAGCGGCCAGTAACTCGTCGATGCAATAACGACATGGTCGGAAGCATCAATGAGATGCATCACGTCACGCAGTTCTTCAGAATTCTGTACCTGGACAATTGGTTCATTGATATCGGCAGGTATGAATGCAACGTGCCACGTTATGAGAAGTAGAAACATGCATCCTATAACGGCAAATACCATCTTTTGCCAGTTCAGTTTGTACACCGCAATAAAGCACATAGGGAGCAGCTGCGGGATGATCAACCATGGCACTTTCTCACCGACAACTGCATAGAATGCCATAATAAGGACCATCCAGTAAATACAGAACTGGAAGAAATTATCAGATTTGGAATATTCGGGTTTCTGAGTTTTTAACTGCAGCAGGCTTATCGCTGCCAGTTCAGAGGCAGGGAGTGCAGAACCACGGTACATTGCCCGGGCCCTTAACCTGTATATCAGGAGAGATGGATTGAATCCCTTCAAAAGGAACTGAAGAGTTCCGATAATACCAAGAATAAATATCGGCAGTTCATAGAGAAGAAAGAGAGGGATATAGAAGAACCATGGACCGCCCAACCGCTGCTGGTTATGCATCGCGGTCCAGTGCTCAACGGCTTTGTACCAGCCTGTTGTATTCAATGCGAAATTCTGGCCGATGAGTGTCTCGATATGATTACCGAATGCAGAGTACATGACACTCATAAGCACAAAGACAATAAATGCCCCGAGAATCACATCATACTTCCAACCGTGAGGGAGCCTGAAAGTTCCTCTCCATATGGTATACGCAAAAAAAGATGCAAATATAAGAATAAAAACTGGCATCTCTTCTTTGCAGCAGAGGCCACCGGCCATTGCTATCGCAGCGATAATCGCAAATCTGGTTTTTCCATATTCGAGATAATACAGGATTGCAACAAGTAAAAGAAGCAAGAAAAATAGCATGAAGATATCATGCCGGAGAAAGCGGGAGAAGTATACCATATCCGGCGAAAGCGCAAGAAGGAGAGCAGCGAAGATTGTCTGTTTTTTATCAATATATCCAATACGATAGATACAATATACCAGGGGAATCAGCAGAGATCCAAAAAGTGACGGGAGTAACCGGGCAACCAGATCCGAATCTCCGAAGAGAGAGAACATGCCCGCGGTAACGTAATAGAGAAATGGTCCATGATAACTGGGATCATATGCCCATGCCCCCGTTTTCAGCAACTCATAGGAAAACCATGAATGAATTGCTTCATCATGGTGCAACAACTTGAGATCCAGTTGCCAGAATCGTAAAACTATTGTTAGTAAGAAAATTAAAAGGAAGATTCTTTCAAATGAAAAAAATAGTCTGATTTTTTGCGAAAAATCAGCGGCCGGGTGCACGCTGCACCTTAACTCTCTAATACAATTTCGATACCGATATCTTTTGGTACCTGAATGCGCATGAGCTGCCTCAGTGCACGTTCATCGGCATCGATATCTATCAGGCGTTTATGAATACGCATCTGCCAGCGGTCCCATGAGGCTGTTCCCTCCCCATCAGGGCTCTTGCGGATCGGTACAACCAACCGTTTTGTTGGGAGTGGTATCGGACCAGCCAGATTTACACCTGTGCGTTCTGCAATCTCACGGATTCTGTCACAGACCATCTCTACTTTATTAAAATCAGTACCTGTCAGGCGAATTCTGGCTTTTTGCATGTTATTTCCCCCAAAAAAATTTATCTCATTTGTTTTGCCTGGATAGCGATACACATTCCGGCGGCAATCGTTGAACCCATATCCCGGACTGCAAATCTTCCAAGTTGCGGGAGCTCTTTGACAGTCTCGATGACCATCGGTTTGGTTGGTTTGACTACGACAATTGCAGCGTCACCAGTCTTGAGGAACGTTGGATTTTCCTCTTTGGTCTGACCTGAACGTGGGTCAAGTTTCTTTTTGAGCTCCACGAATGTGCATGCTGTCTGGGTAGTGTGGCAGTGGAACACCGGGGTATACCCGACGGTAAGTGCGCTTGGGTGCTGGAGCACGACAATCTGTGCGGTGAATTCCTCTGCAACGGTTGGGGGTGCTTCTGCGGGTCCACAGACATCGCCACGGCGAATATCCCCTTTTCCGATACCTCTGACGTTAAAGCCGATGTTATCACCAGGTACTGCCTGGGGGATTTCTTCATGGTGCATCTCAATGGACTTGATTTCTCCATCCTTATTGGCGGGCATGAAGGTGACCTTCATTCCCTTTTTCATGATACCGGTTTCCACACGGCCGACAGGAACAGTGCCAATGCCGCTGATACTGTATACATCCTGGATTGGAAGACGGAGTGGCTTGTCAGTCGGTTTTTCAGGTGACTTGAATGTGTCGAGTGCAGCAATAAGGGGAAGCCCTTTGTACCAGGGGGTTTCCGGGCTGTTTACCTTAATATTCTGACCGCCGAGTGCGCTGATGGGTATGAAAAGAGTCTCTTCAGGTTTGTACCCTACCATTTTAATAAGGTCGGAGAGGTCTTTTTTAACTTCGTTGAAGCGTTTCTCATCGAACTTTACTGCATCCATCTTATTGATTGCAATAATGATCTGGGAAATTCCAAGGGTACGGGCAAGGAATACATGCTCCTTTGTCTGCTCCATGACCCCATCGGGGGCAGCGACAACAAGAATTGCAGCATCAGCCTGTGAAGCACCGGTGATCATGTTCTTGACAAAGTCTCTGTGTCCCGGACAGTCCACAACGGTGAAATAGAATTTGGGGGTATCAAACCGCTTGTGGGCGATATCAATAGTGATACCACGTTCACGCTCTTCTTTTAAGTTGTCCATTACCCAGGCGAATTCAAAGGTTGCCTTACCCTTTGATTCAGCCTCCTTTCGGTAACCTTCAATGATGTGTGCAGGTACTGCACCAGTCTCGAACATCATTCTCCCGACGGTTGTAGACTTACCGTGGTCAATGTGTCCAATGACAGCCAGATTCATATGGGGCTTTTCAATTGCCATTTTGTTCCTCCAAATGTTGTGGGACTGTCCGCTTACAGTCAGTTTATGCGAGTATTACATATATGAGACCCATCTATATAAATTATTTCGATTCAAAAAAATCTTTTTTCCGATATAAAATTGTATACCGACACTATGATAACATTTGCCTGAATATCTTCTCCTCATGAAGACATTGCCATTTCAACGGGATGAGAAAAAGAGCCGTGTTACCGTAGCGTGTGCCGATGGCGATATTTCCGTATATAGTCATTGCGCATACTGCAGGCATTGCAAAGGGATTTGGGTGGGAAAACGACTTGTCCCATCCCCCCAGGTAGAGGTGTTGTCAGATCTCAAGAAAGGATCTTCAGGTGATGATTCGCTGATGAACGCTGCGATGATGTTTAATACCCTTATCCGTGACGGGTCGTCGTTAGAGTGTGATGATGACGGGAACGAGGGATTCAGGCGACTCTATTAAAAAATGGTTATGGATAAATATCTGCAATCTCCCAATTCAGCTTTTCAGTTAAATTCACGGTAGAAACCGTAAGGATTGGGGACTATTAGTCCTCATCTGGAGATCCAGCAAAATGACGCTGAAATATTTTTTGGGACTTTTATAGAAAGGATTTTAAAAAAAATCATACTTTGCCTGTTTTTTCGCCGATATCGTGTAAAATTTCCTGACGGAATTTTTCGAACTGGAGATCCTCCAGCTGTTCAGAAAGCAACCTTCCGCTCCAGGCGCGGCGATAAACCCAGTTTACGATTTTTTCAATGACATAAATAACCTGGTCTTCAGTTTCAAGGGTGAGCAGTTCCCTTCCGATGCGGGGGTGGCGCCCCCGTCTTCCTCCGACAAGAACAAGGTAATGGCTGTGTTCTGCCTTCAGGAGGTCGAAAGGACATGACTGAACGCAAACCCCGCACTGGACACATTTAGCAGGATCGAGAACTGAAATACCTCTTTTTACGATGATAGCTTTTTCCTTGCAATATTCCACGCAGGTACCGCAACCGGTACAGAGTCCAGGTGTTCTTAACGGCAGAATTCGCCCCATAATTCCAATTTCGTTCAGCATTGGACTTGTACAGGAATTCGGACATCCGGATATGGCGATCCGCATTTTTACCGGCATTTCCTTGCCAAACAATTTCTGATCGATTTTTTTTGCGAGGTTTATGGTATCAATATTGGCAAATTTACAGCGTTCAACCCCTGGACATGCAATGATATTGACAATTTCGTCTCTCTCTGATCCAACAGGTGTAAGGTTCTTCTCCAGTGATTTTTCAATTCTTTTAAGAAATTTAGGATTAACATGGGGAATCTCAATTGTCTGACGTGTTGTGCAGTGAACAAGCCCCGATCCGTATTTTTTCGCAATTGAGGCTATGCCACGCATCTGGTCTACTGAAAGTATACCTGCAGGTGCCCTTATACGGACTGTACAAAAATCTGCATCTCTTTCAGTTATTACACCACCCTTCATGTGAATGCCAAAATTCGTACGCATCAAACAGTAATGAGGGGATTTTGGTAATAAAAGATGATGTTATGACAAGGAATATCAGATGAGTGCTATGGTGAGGATGACACATGCACGGGTAATCTCGTTTGAGGCACCAACCACATCGCCATTGACACCGCCAAACAACCTTTTTGAGATACCATAGAGCATTGCCGGGCATACTACCATTACGATGGCAGCTCCGGCAAGTCTGAGAGGTGATACCGGAAGAAAAACAAGCGGTATACAGAATAACGCAGCAATAACGGGAAAGTACGGCTTTGAGAATGTATGGAGATACCTGTGCATGCCCTCCCTGAATGGGGTGCCGTATGCGGTCAGGAATACCATAGAGAATTTGGCACAGACTTCCCCGATAATTATCGCAACCAGAATTGATGATGATACCATCAGACCTGCAAATAACAGTAGTGTTACTGCAATTCCTGCACCAACACCTCCTGCTCCAACCTGGCGGTCAGTCAAGGCTCTGATTCTTTTCTCCCGGTCTCCGTGAGCCATGAGACCGTCACCGAAGTCGAGCAATCCATCAAAGTGATGCACTCCGGTAATCAGGAGCAAAGCGGCGACAGCAACAGCAGCGGCAATTGTCCGGTCTGCAATGAAAAAAACGGGCAGGGCAATAAGACCTCCAATGATATAACCGGCACACGGGTAAATGTAAGAGCGCCGGGCAAAGTGCTCGAGATCCTGCGGTTTACCAAGCGGGAGTATGGTAGTGAACTGGAGGAGGGAGATGAGAGCTTTCATACGCATTCGCTGTATAATCGTGAGGTGCAGCCGGCAATCAGTCCTGCTATGGCATCATCGAGAAATGGTCCGAGTTTTGATAAGATTCCGGGTTTTTTCTGGTCATAACGGGTAAATTCAAACCGGGCATACGTTCCTCCGATACACTCTGCGATTGCCATTCCAAGAATCTCATCGCTTAAGAGAAAGACCGGGTCATCAGCAATTTCTGAATTTTCCCTTTTGTGGTAAAGCTCGTCTTCAAGCAGTATTGCTCCAAGTAACAATGAAGAAACATTGGGATCGTGAAGATATTTTACTATTTTTCTCCTGATTTCTAATGCTGCCTGGTCATCCGGCATCCCGTGAGAAACATATAATCCCATGGCAGCAGCGACAATATCATCAAGAGTAATACCCTTGTCATGTAATCGTTGCTCAATTTCAAACATGTAACTAGGAGTTCGGTATAGGACTATTATATCATTGTGGATTATCCGGTACCGATATCTTCAAAGTTACCGGAAGAGAAATAGTAGAGTCTGATAACCATGGGATTCCTCTCGGAAATGCCGGATATTGCAATTAATAACCCTCTTTTTTGTGGTATCCTTGGCAACACGCTATTATCAACAGTTCCGGGTGTTTCGGGTGCCGGAGCAACCCCGGAAAAAACCCTTCTTACCCCAGTTCTTGACGCGGAGCTGATAACGAAGGGTGCTATTACGAGTTATCCGGTAAGACCGGATACTCCGACCGGCTGCCCGACTCCCGCATCGATCACCCGTGCAATGATGGAGTTGTGTGGAATGCAGGCATTGTTCATCAATTCCGGTCTCCGCCATACACCGACCGTGCCCTGTCTTGATGTATATGGTAGAATTGGCGATGATCCCAGGTTCCGTGATGCAGTTCCGTCTGCAGGGGACCTCGTACAGAAAGGAGAAATAATTGGCACATTCCTTTCAAAATCCAGCGATTTACTCGTTTTGGGTGAATGCGTTCCCGGAGGAACAACGACAGCCATGTGTGTGATGAGAGCACTTGGTTATAAAGCATCGGTGAGCAGCAGTTTTATCAACAATCCGGTGACTATAAAAGAAGAAATCTGCCAGCAGGCACTTCAACGGATCAAGGCATGTGCTGTTGCATCCCCCATCGATATTATCCGGTATACAGGGGATCCCATGATGGCGGTATCTGTCGGGATTTCAAAGACCTATTCAGGAAAACTTATTCTTGCCGGAGGTACCCAGATGCTTGCGGTATGTGCGATTATTAAATCCATGGGCGGATCGCTTCCCTACGTGGTAACAACCTCATATGTCCGTGATGATCCTTCGGCCAATGTCCAGCAGATTGCATCCCAGATCGGGGTAAAAATCATATATGTCGATCCGGGTTTTGGGGATCTGGGCCATTCAGGACTTGCCCGGTATTGTATCGGGGAGGTAAAGGAAGGAATGGGAGCAGGAGGTTCAATGTGTCTTGCCTATCTCCTTGGGCACTCGTCTGATAAGATCCGGAATACCATCCTCGCTGCAGTGAATGCCTATTGTTAAACAGTCTTATAGGATTTCAGTACAAATATCAGAGCAATGCTTCCCATCTACGTGGTCAATAATTTCGGTCAGTTCAACCACCTTATTCACCGTGCACTCCGCGATCTCGAAATTGACGTTTCCATGGTCCCGAATTCACTATCCCCTCACCAGATGGCTGATGAGTGCAGGGGGATTATTCTTGGGGGGGGACCAACGCTGGAACGTGCCGGAAACTGCAGCGGGTATCTCGATCTCGGGCTGCCTGTGCTGGGGATCTGCCTTGGCCTGCATATTATCGCAATGAAATTTGGCGGGGATGTTTGCCAGGGATCACGCGGAGGATATGGCCCGATCGAGATAGAAATCTGTGAACATGATGATATTTTAAAAGGATATCCCGAAAGGATTAATGTCTGGGCTTCCCATGCCGATGAAGTATCAAGAATACCGGAAGGATTTATACGTCTCGCACATTCGCCCGTCTGCAGTGCAGAAGCGATTGCAGATCCCGACAGGCATATCTATGGGCTCCAGTGGCACCCTGAGGTCAGCCATACCTTTGAAGGGAAACGCGTTTTTGAAAATTTTGACAGGATTACCCGCGAACACCTTTCCTGATCGCCGGGAAGAACCCCCCCATTTTGGAGAAATATCTCCCCAGATCGCCTCTTCCTGTTCCCCCTCTATTACCCCCCCAGGAAAAGAATGGCGCCTTAAAACACCGTTAAATTGACAGGTTTTTTCTGATTAACTCCTGTTTTTCCTTAAAATGCCCAATAATTGCGATATTTTCCACAGGATTTGACGTACATCCCCTGGACCTTAAAACAAGTTTGTCGATTGGTAACGGAGCCGTTATTGAGCCCGGTATAGATCATCTTTCGTATCTCCTGTTCCGGTTGTGTATCAGTCCCGGTTTGCCTGTCCCGGGATCAGGAAAATGCCGGAAACACCCGGGCCGGACTTTGACTCCGCCCATAGCAGAAATGTCATAAAATATGCCCTGTTTGCCGAAATAACGGATAATATAGCTTTTAATGTCATTCACCAACGCATGGTAAATGAAACTCCGGGCTGCCTGCGACAGGCCGGATGGTCAAAGTGGACCGGAGGGATTCGTACGGTGTCTTTGGGAAAAAAGAAAATGTAGTCAGATCAAGGGTAATTTTCACTGGTTATTCTGACAGGTCGCTGCACCCGATCTGGTTTTAGATATATCATCACGTTTATTTTTATATATCAGGAACGAAGATGGTTGACTATGATAAAAAAAGGGGTAACAATTCTTATCATTCTTGTAAGTATCTCTTTGTTGTGTGCAGTTCCGGTGATTGCAGCTATCAACACGATCAGCCAGGGTAATTTTGTATTTATCGGTGAAGAAGGGCTGGACATATCTGCTGCCATGGGGCCGGATACCCGGATTGGATGGTGGGCTTCAGCTGCCGATATTACCACAACCTCGCCGACAAATGCTGTTGATCTGACAAGCAGGATCACCAGTTTTATGGTCACAACTTCTGAATTTTCCGGGTATTCCGGCAACTGGTATCGTCTGAACAATGAAGGAAAATCGGATGGTATTGCATTCAATGTTGTAGAGCCCCAGCTCGATATAAAAGCTGAGGACACTACGGTCCAGGTCGATGTTGAAACCCTTAAATGGATACCAACGGGTGATGATATCCAGTTCCGGATAGATAACAACCTGGCGCAGATGACGTCCCAGCGGGGATCTCCCCCCCTCATAACCATAAGGGTCCAGGGACCTGATGGTGGTATCTACTCAGCATTGTATAATGCAGGCGGGACACCGACATCCATCGTGAATATCCCGGTTACCTCAACCCGTTTTTATACCGGCTCTATCTGGAATATGGGTGATTCTTCCCGCTATTCCCCCGGCACATATACCATCTGGGCAGAGTGTAATGTAAACAATATGAATGATAATTACGATGTAACAGGGAAAACGATAAGCAGGAAGATCACGCTGCTCAACCAGGGTGTGAACCCGCTGATTACGAAAGCTACCACACTATCAACTCAGACCCCCAAAACTCCACTACCCGTAACCACGCAGGTAACTGCCAGTCTGACAACGCAAACCCTTACAAGCACAACCGTACCAACCCCTGCACCCACTGAACCTCAGGCAACACCAGCCACGGCAGTCCCCTCCCCTACCCGGACAAAATCTCCGGGCTTTGGAACAATCCTGGCGATATCAGGTATTCTTTTTGGTCTTGTCGTGTACCTGAAGAAAGAATAACTCCCCTGTTTTTTTACCACTTCGCAATCTTTTATTACCTCCCTGTCCCATTCCGGAGCATGAACGTTGTAACCACCGTTATCAAATCACGACACAGCGTGCGGAAATTCAAACCCGATCCCGTGAATGATCTGGTGATCAGGGATGCAATCGAATGTGCGGCTCGTGCACCAACAGCAAGAAATCTTCAACCATGGCTGTTTGGAGTCATCAAAAACAAAGAGATGCTCTTAAAAATTGCCGGGTCCACGGATAATGGAAAATTTATTGCCGACTCTCCGCTGTGCTTTGCAGTTTTCGGGGAGAAAGGAGAAAAATATTATCTTGAGGATTGTTGTGCAGCTACAGAGAACCTCATTCTTGCACTTCAGGCACACGGTATCAATTCCTGCTGGGTGGCCGGGGAAAAGAAGGAGTACGCTGAAACGATAAGAACTTTGCTTGGCGTTCCTGAAAAATACACGTTAGTTTCTCTCGTTGCCGCAGGATACCCGTCTGAAATTGACATTGCAAAGAAAAAAGAAATGAAGCATATAATTTTTTTTGAGGAATTCAAAAAAGAATAATTTTTTTACTGTGTGATCCCTGAGCGGGATCAGTTCAATTGATTGTTACCCTGTCTGACACGGTTTTTATCCGGTAACAAATGACCAGCCTCTCGTAATTATTAAGCATCCGGCCAATCACATCATTGATCATGAAAAAAGCGGTTCTGCAGGTTGCACTCGATATTCTTGAACTAAAAAGGGCATTGCAGATCGCACAGGAATCTGTTGACGGCGGTGCAGACTGGATTGAAGTGGGTACCCCGTTAATTAAAAGCGAAGGAATGCAGGCAATACGATCGATGCGGGACCGTTTTAAGGATTCAGTAATTGTCGCAGATATGAAAGTTGCCGATACCGGGACCCTTGAAGTGGAGATGGCAGCAAAAGCAGGAGCAGATATTGTCTGCATCCTTGCAGACGCGGACGATTCGGTTGTTGCTGAATCCGTGCGGGCTGCCCGCCTTTATGGGATTCGGATTATGGCGGATTTGATCAATCTCAAAGATCCTGTTGTGCGTGCCACGGAACTTGAAAAGATGGGTGTTGATATTATCTGTGCCCATGTAGGAATTGACCAGCAGATGATGGGAAAGAATTCTGTTGAACTTCTTGAATCTATGGCAAATCAGGTTCATATCCCTCTCGCAGTAGCAGGTGGGATCGATGCGGCAGGTGCCGGGGATGCAGTACGGTTCGGTGCGGATATTATTATTGTGGGCGGGTGGATCACCCGTTCCGCGGATGTTACCGGTTCTACAAAAAAGATACGAACTGAAATGGATAATCCTTCGATAAAAACTGCAGAAAAAAAGTCAGCCGACGAAGAAATACAGTCCATTCTGATGCAGGTATCTTCATCAAATATTTCAGATGCGATGCACCGGAAAGGGGCGATGTCAGGAATTATTTCAATCTGCGGAAATGTAAAGATGGCAGGAAAGGCTGTAACCGTCCAGACATTAGCCGGGGACTGGGCAAAACCTGTTGAAGCTATTGATGTTGCCAGAAAAAATGACGTAATTGTTATCAATAATGATGGCGCGGAACATATTGCCCCATGGGGGAGCTTGCTACACTCAGCTGTATGAAAAAAGGACTATCCGGTGTTGTTATTGACGGTGCTGTCAGGGATGTTGACGATATCAGGATGATGAAGTTCCCCGTTTTTGCAAAGGCGATAGTACCAAACGCAGGTGAACCCAAAGGGTTCGGGGAGATAAATGCGGAAATCCAGTGCGGAGGTCAATATGTCTGCCCGGGTGACTGGATAGTAGGGGATGAAAGTGGCGTGGTTGTGATACCTGCCGGACGTGCGTATGAAATAGCCCGAAGGGCATTAGAGGTCAGGAAAAATGAAGAAAGGATCCGGGAAGAAATCCGGAGGGGCAGTACCCTTTCTGAAGTGGCAGAATTAATAAAATGGGAAAAGAAGTAGTTTTTTAGTGGAAAACCGAACGCTCCAGAAGCGTGGCACCGGAGTTTTTAATCTTTTTAATTGCCTCTTCTACCAGGTCAACACGGAGGATAAGCACAGCGCCTTCTTTGCCGGAATATGCATAGGAATACTCAATATTAACTCCGGCATCTCCAAGGACTTTTGCAACCTCATAAAGTCCCCCTGGCTGATCTTTCATCCGGACTGCGATTACATCCGTGAATGCGACGTTAAACCCAAGAGAAAAGAGCTTGTCATGTGCTTTTTCCGGATAATCCACAAGTGCCCTGACAACCCCGAATCCATTTGCTTCCGCGATACTGAACGCAAGAATATTGATATTTTCCTCGCCGAGAGCGTGTGCAATTGCTGCGAGACGCCCCGGGCGGTTTTCAGAAAATATCGAAATCTGCCTGATTACATATTTTTGTGTGTCCATTTACAACGACCTCTTGTCCACAACTCTTTTCGCTTTCCCTTCAAATCTCGGTAATGAACCCGGCTCAACGAGTTCGACATCAACATTCACGTTCAGTGAGTTCCTGAGACGGTGCTCTACCTTCTGCCGGATCTGCATAAGATCATTGATTTTATCGCTGAATGATTCCTTGTTCAGTTCAACGCGGACAAGAAGATCATCAAGAGCTCCTTTCCGGTCAACAACAATCTGGAAATGCTGTCCCACCTCAGGGATCGCCATTAAACCGTACTCAATCTGTGAGGGGAATACATTGATTCCACGGATGATCAGCATATCATCAACCCTTCCCTGAATTCTCTGGATTCGCGGATGGGTTCTGCCGCATGCACAGACCTCATCATCCATGGTTGTTATATCCCCGATCCGGTACCGGATCATCGGAAGTGCTTCTTTCTGAAGGATGGTGATAGTAAGCTCGCCTTTTTCTCCGGGTTCAAGGGACTCACCGGTCTTGGGATCAATAATTTCAACGAGTGCGATATCTGACCAGATGTGAAATCCCTTCTGCTCCATACATTCAGTAAACATCGGTCCGGAAAGTTCACTGGTCCCATAGATATCATATGCCTTGATGCCCAGCCAGTCTTCGATGCGGGTACGCATCCGATCTGTCCACGGTTCAGCTCCTAAAATCCCCGTGCGAAGGTGCGTATCTTTTTTAATATCCACACCCATTTTTTCTGCAACTTCCCCTATATGGAGGAGGTAAGAAGGAGTGCAGGCAATAGCTGTCGCACCGAGATCCTGCATCAGTTCAATCTGGCGTTCAGTGTTCCCGACACTGGTCGGAAGTACCGTTGCCCCGATTCTTTCAGCCCCGTAATGCAACCCCAGTCCACCGGTAAACAGGCCATACCCGTAACTTACCTGTATTACATCCCCTCTTCCAAGGCCCACCGACGTCAGGGCACGGGCAAGCGATGTTGTCCAGGTATTCAGATCATTCTGGGTATATCCGACAACCGTTGGTTTTCCTGTTGTGCCGGATGATACATGATAGCGGACAAGTTCGTCCTGCGTTGCAGTAAAAATTTTATCAGGATAATTATCCCTCAGGTCACGCTTAAACATGAACGGGAGTTTCTTCACGTCGGCCAGTTCCCGGATGTCGTCCGGGTGAACATTCTGGTCTTTCATCCGGTCATGGTAAAAGGGAGAGAAACTGTAAAGCCTGTACACAAGGCTTTTTAACAGTTTATACTGCATTCTTCGGAGATCTTCCCGGGGCATCTCCTCGATTCGTGGATCCCAACTCTTCATTATATCGCCTCTCTTCTGTCAATCACTCTTTTTGCCTTCCCCTCAAACCGGGGCAGGGAACCCGGTTCGACAAGTTTCACCGTTGTCCTGAGCTCGAGGGTATCCCGCAGTTCTTTGACAACTTTTTTCTGGAGTCTTGCCAGGTCAGCGAGTTCTCCACTGAAGTATTCACGGTTGATCTCAACTTCAACGGTCATCTCGTCCAGATGATTTATTCTGTCAATATACACCATAAATTGATTGCCAACCTCAGGGATCTTCAGGAGTACATGTTCTATCTGTGAGGGGAATACATTGATTCCGCGAATTACCAGCATGTCATCACTTCTGCCCGTGATCCGTGCGATTTTCTGCCCCCGTCTGCACAGACAACCGTCTTCCATCAATACCGTAACGTCACCCGTGCGGTAGCGAAGCAGTGGCATGGCTTCTTTGACCAGCGGTGTAACGACAAGTTCACCGCGTTCACCTTCTGATACCTGCTCCCCGGTCTTTGGGTCGATAATCTCGACTAAAAAACTATCATGCCAGATATGAAGCCCGTCACGCTCGGAACATTCGAATGCAACACCAGGACCAAATAATTCACTAAGCCCATAAGAATCATACGCAGTCAGGCCAAGTCGTTTTTCAAGCGACTGCCGTACGCTTTCCGACCAGGGCTCAGCACCAAAAATTCCTGTTCTGAGACTATCAAGTGATGCACCCATCTCTTCTGCAATTTCCGAGAGGTGCATTGCATAACTGGGTGTACAATGGATTGTTGTCACTCCAAAATCCATAATCATTTCAATCTGGCGTTTTGTATTTCCTGTTGCGCTCGGAATCACGGTCATACCTATTTTTTCTGCACCGTAATGAAATCCAAGGCCTCCTGTGAACATGCCATAATTCACCATATTCTGGAAAATATCATCTTCACCAACACCCACCATTGTCATATTCCTGGCAATGAGGTCGGCCCAGGTGTCAAGATCCTTTCGGGTATACCCGACAACCGTAGGTTTTCCTGTTGTTCCCGAAGTCGTATGGATCCGAACGATTTTTTTCATGGGGACTGCAAAAAAACCGAACGGGTATCCATCCCTCAGATCCTGTTTTTTGGTAAAAGGGATTTTCTGGATATCATCGAGGGTTTTGATTGATGATAATTTCACACCGGCACCGGATAGAAGGTTCCGGTAAAATCCAACATTTTGGGCCTGACGGAGTGTTTTTTTCAATCGTTTGAACTGAAGTGTTTTCAATTCTTCAGGTTTCATTGTTTCAATTTTCTTATCCCAGAACATGGCATCACCGTGGTATGCTATCGCATGACTCAAAAATATATGGCGTTTGGTACTCTTTAAACTCACCGCATTTATCGAGACAATACATAATTAAATTCCAGAAAATACGGTTTTTTTAAAAGGGATTACCGGATATGAAAAACGATGTATTAATCAGGAGGAAATGGTGTAGTAATTAGAACAGTTAAGAAAAATTATCAGGAGGTGGAATGGTGACGGATTATCCTTGGTTGCTGGTCAGCGGTTTTGGTGCACATATAAAATCCACGCAGAAAAAACTGATCGTTCAGAAAAAAAATACTATCGAGGAACATTCTCTTGATTCGATAAAAAACCTGCTCGTAACCGGGGGTCATACCATCAGCACTTCAACAATTAATTATCTCGTAAAAAATGGTGTATATATTACTTTTTTTGAACCTGATTACAATCCCACTGGAATTATCCGCCCCTTTGGAAACAGGAGTGACCTGGAGATTTATAAAATGCAACAGGTTATCCCTCGTCATCGTTATGCTATTATTCTGGCACAGAATGCAATAAAGTCCCGTCTGCTTGCCATTCAAAGCGTTCAGGAGAACCAGAACACTCCTCTGTTCTATGAAGGTGAACAGGAATTTCTTCATACCTCCCAGGATGAATTACAATACCTGATTAAACTGGATGAAATCCGGAGACTGCACCGGTTAACCACCGATATGTATTACGAGATTATGTCCCGGAATATTCCACCGGATTTTGGATTCAGGAGAAGAACGATACGACCTCAGTCAGACCCGATCAATGCAATGCTTTCATTTGGATATGCGATGCTGTTCGGCAATTGCTGTGTTTCAATTATCGGAGCCCGTCTTGACCCGGATATAGGCTTAATGCATGAAGGGAAAGGAAGTCTTGTACAGGATCTGATTGACCCCATGAAAACAGAAATGATTGACGGGGTGGTATTTCAGATTGCCAGAGAATCTCTCTCCCCCTTAGATTACGAACAGACACCGGATCGATGTATGCTCTCCGACGAGCTTATTCAAAAACTTATCAGATTGTTCCATAACACCATAAATAATGAAAAAATAGATGAAATGGTATATAATTACTATAGTTCAATCACAGACAACGGCGCATTCAGAGTCCAGTACCTGAGTCTGCCTTCCCGTTTAATGATTGAAAATTCATTAAATGGCATATACGCAATTTCAGATGTCCGTAATTCACGGATTATGGCTCGGGGACAACTGTATATCATTGAAATAAATTTTTCAAGAATCATCGATTCTGCGGTTGCATATATGTGGACTCTTCCATCAGGGAGATTCAGGACCGTTCCGGAAACATGTAAATCTGTTGCTATTCTACGGACACATGCCCTGAACCCAACCCGCTGAACCCTCCCGCTGATAAAAATCTCAATAGTCTTCACTGTTACATTCCCTGCATAAGCTTAATTGCAAGTCCAAGTTCGTCAAACACTTCATCCCGAAGCGATGACTGACGGATATTCGTAGCAGCGTCAATTGCAAGATCCAGGACTTCCTGAGCGGTCTCTTCACATCCCGAAGCATGGGTTTTCATTGCAATATCGCACATGATAAATGCCCGCCGGGAAAGTGGCCGGATTATCCGTGCCTCTTTTATTGCACTCTGAAGTAGCCTGTTGGATATTTTTTCCGCTCCTTTTATTCTGAATAATAATGCGAGATCGCAAAAGAGAATCGCTCCTTTTCCACGATCAGCCACTGATCGTATCAATTTTTCAAGTGAAGCGATCTGATTCGGATGGGCACCCTCTTCAATTATTTTTTCAGACATTGTGATTATTTTCTCATAATGAGGGGGTACTTCATATATCTCCTGATGCCCCATCTGGGTAAGACGATGAAGTCTTATTTTGTCATCATCAATTGTCTGTGTAATTTCTATCGCATTCTGCAGGTACTTTGGATTGTTGTATTTTTGATGTATGACACTAAACATCTGTGCGATTTTATCACGGATTGTATCAGCAATCTGCGGAACGTTTATCTTTCTGGTTAATGCATCCGCTTTCTTAAGTAAAATAACGGGGATCTCTTCATCACTGTTGTGCATTACAAGCGGGATTATTTCAAGCAGGGCTGATGCTTTTTCAAAAGGTGAGGGAATTTTCTCGACAGCCTTTGTTACACAGGTTAATATTTTATCCGATTTTTCCCTGTCGTTTTTTGTCATACTGAAGACAGCAATAAGGGAATCTACATATTCAACCGGTTCTGCAATTTTTGATGAAACCTCTAGTGCAACATTAATTAATTTATTTTCCGGCGCGATTGCATTCAGTCGGACAATTGCCAGCACAATCCGTTTGCTGGCCACCGATTTTTTGTCAGATTCAACATTATTTAATCGTTTGATCCCGGTTTCAAGACACTTTTTCGCTTCATCCGGATCAATAGCGCAAAATAGTATCGTAAGGTCAGAAAGGATGAGCACTTTCCGGTAATCATCCTGAATTCTTGGCAGTGATTGCCTGACATCACCTAAAATCTGGCGTGCTCGTTCATAGTCCCCTATTTTGATATATGTGTCTGCCAGGTTGCATAATCCGGTAAGCTCCATATAGGGATCATTTATCAGCTGGAGGAAACGGAAAATCAGGACAATCATTTGTGGATTTGATGTCGAGTGCTCATTCCTCTGGAGGAGAAATGCCATAATCTCGTATGGATCGGTTGAGTCCGGGTATGTCACGTTTAAGTGAAGATTCGATATAATCCGGGACATCATGGCATCCCTCTCAAGCGGATTTTCGATTTCCAGGGCGTACATTGCAAGGGGAATAGTGTAATCCGGATTATTACTGACACTGGAATACGATATGAGAATATCAATCATACCCGCAATCTTTAATGAGATCCGTGGTTTTTTAACACTCTCTTTAATAATTGATAATCCTCGTTCAAACGGGTATATTTCTGAGGTAAAAGCTTCAGCGTCTCTGTGGTGTGGGGACTCTTTTAAAAGGATACACCCGATTATTACGAAATACTCAGATATTCTTCCAAATTGCTGGGCTTTTAACCCGGGATCACTGATTTCTTTGGCGATTTTGTATGCCTCTTCAAGGGATGCCGGAGATTTTTTATCGACTGCATATTTTATTACTCCTTCAATGATATTCGCCATGGCATTTGCCGCAAGGTCCTTTTCAAGGAGTGAGCTGCACCATACTTTCATCCTCAATAAGAGATCCAGATCTCCCTGCAGGGCAGCAAAATCTGAAGCCTCATCGATAATTGCGCTCAGTGTAACGGAACGGATGTCCTGGCCGTCAATGTCGCAGGTGAGACCAACGGCTCTTTGGAGATAGTCACGATTTTTGATCCTTACACCAATTTTTGCAATTTGTACGGCTATGTTCGATATTGCCTCTTCCTTAACAGGATGCTCCTTGATGGATTCGGCCATTCTTATCAGGATGTATGGGTCATGCAGCGCGAGAAAACCCCTGTTGATGAGAATTGTAATACTTTCAAGAAGCAGTTGATCCTGCCGGGGATGCAGGAGGATGAGGTCATTCATTGAATGAATATGGGAAATTATTTCATTAAACGTATTTTCAGTGCTTACTTCAATAATCGCCCGGTAAATTGATTTATGGACATTTTCATTATTCAGTCGTTTAAGAATTATCTCATGAACCAGTGGTATACTATGCCTTGAAATTCCGGTTTTAAGGAGGAGTGTGAGATTGTCTTCATATTGGGGCAGTTTCTCTGCCTCATGATTAATTTTCCTGAATATATCAAGAGCAGAGGTGAAATCCCCGGAATTCAGCATAATCTCGGAAAACTGGAGGTAAATGCGTGACTGGATAACCGGATTGCTGTTTTTATCAATAATCGGAATCAGATTCGAGAGGATAGACATATTGTTTGAGTGTCTGGCAACAGAAATACCCGCCCTGACCAGTTCCCGGACGGGATATAATTCGGTATCAAGGAAGCGTTGATGAAGCTGTGTCGCAGCAGAAAGGTACCACAACTCCCCGGATACCTCTGCTTTTTTCAGAAGATCAATAACCAGGGTGGGAGTTACAAAGGGTTTCTTTTCACAAAGAACCTGAAGAATCGTAATAATGTGATTTTTATCTTTTTCCCGCTCTAACAGCTGTTCAGTCAGGGCATTAACAATTTCCAGTTGTTTTTCAGATGAAAGAGTTTCAAAATTTTGTATAAAATGTGAAATATCCAGCATTTCTTTTCCGAAAACGGATTTCACTCCTTTCTCAATAATTGATGAAATACATGCCTGTCTTCGGATCTTCTGATGGATTTTTGTTGCACTGTTGATACCTTCGAAAAATAATGCCCGGTTTTTTTCAAGAATAGCGACTGTTGATAGGGCTTTTGCAAGTTCTGCGTGTAATACAGCACGTTTTGATATATCGCTGATTTCTTCAATTATATTCTGTGATCGATAGAGGAGTTTTTCATCACGTGTTGTTATTGCCCATTCGATAAGAAGAGGAATAATATCGATCATAATATCTGACCGGTATTTCTGGAAACTGATTCGCTCAAGCAGAATTATGCCATAATCGATAAATTTCGCATTGGCTTGATAAACTCCGGCACCGATGAGGGCTTGTGCCATCATCGCAATCACCCGGGACTGATAACTTTTTTTACTTAACTTATCCGAAAGCAGATTAACGGATTCCAACCATTTTTCATCCTTTGTTGCAATAAACTGCTCTATAATTTGCGAGAATAATTCATCTATATCATTATTCAGAAGATCCGGGAGGGCAAGTAACAGTTCAGGTCTGTTTTTTTTAAAGGCAGCAGTTGTGATCAGATTGTTAATCTCTTTAATAAGGGTCTTTTGTGCCCGTTTTCCTTTCTTTTTATGAATTTCTGTTATACTATCTTCCAGGATTTTCCAATCCTCTTCTGATAATGCCTGTTGCACTTTCTTGATAATTTCGGGAGAGTTGACCATTAATATATCACTAATATGTAACTATTGGTTGATAAACTCAATTTAACTCAAATAGTTATTAAATTTATTGATTCTATTAAGGCGTAATTTTAATTTTTTTTGTTATAATAGGACAAAATTCCCGGTTTTTTTCACAATATCTCCAAATATTTGAATTATTTTTCCGTATGAGGCAATTTGATAATTTATTTTTCAATTGCGTATCCTGAAAAATAAGATTTTCTTATTGCGGCATAATTATTAAAAAATCGTTCAGGTAACCTGTGAATTTATTTAAGTATTGATAATTTTTGAGATTTGGCTCATCAGTTCTTTATGAAAAATCCGACCGGAGTCATTATCGTCGGCATCCACAATAATCCTGATTATCGGTTCTGTACCTGAAGAACGTACAAGGGCCCACGAATCTCCCCGGAAAATTTTCACACCATCGGTTAAGTCCTGTTTATCCTGTGAATATACCCTTTTAAGAGATTCGAGGATGTGCGTTCCAAGCGGAGAACGGATCTTATCCTTGATACTATACCTTTTCGGCAATTCATGTATCAGCGTCGAGATTCTCTGACCTGTTGATGCGAGAATAAAAACCATCATGGCAGCGGTCATTCCGCCATCCCGGCAGAACTGGTGATCCGGGAAAATCAGCCCGCCGTTGCCTTCACCCCCGAAAACCACCTCGTCTCCCTTCTCTATAAGTGCCCGCATTGTTCGTGCAACATAGATACTCCCGACCGGTGTATAGGTAATAGTGCAGCCTTCATTTTTCACTACATTCTCTACCATCTGTGATGTGCTTACCGGAGTAACAAGTGCACCTTTTTTCTTATGACATAAAAATTGTGCAACCAGTGAAAACTCTATGTTCTCTTCAACAAATTGCCCGTTTTCATCAATAAATACGGCACGGTCAGCATCTCCGTCATGAGCAACTCCGAATGCAGATCCACTGCTGATTACGAGCTCAGATAGTCCTTTGAGTCCCTCAGGAGAAGGTTCAGGGAGTCTGCCGGGAAATGTCCCGTCAACTATTCCATTGAGTGTGATCACCCGGCATCCCATTTCAGTCAGGATCTGCGGTGTTGTGAGGCATGCGGGACCAGATCCCGGGTCAACCACTACCGTGATTCCTGATCCGATACCTGGAGGAAAATAGTGTACAATTGCTTCAATGTATTTCCTGATGAGATGAGGAGCGTTTATTTCGGTGCCTACGTGATCCCATGACTTAACAGACCCGGAGGGTTCGAATATCAGGTGTTCGAGTTTGAGTGTTTCCTCATCCCCCATTTCCGTGCCATCGGCCTCAATGATTTTAACGCCATTATATTCAGGAGGATTATGCGATGCCGTTATCATTGCACCCCCGTCGAACTGCTCTTTAATGAGGTACTGGAGTGCCGGTGTCGGAAGGACGCCGCAATCAACAACATCACATCCTGTTGCAAGCAGTCCTGATTTTATTGCTTTTACTAACGTTTCCCCTGAGGTCCTTGTATCTCTTCCTACGGCTATGCTTCCTTTCCGCATTGTACCAAGCGCTTTTCCGATAGTCAGAACAAGTTCCGGGGTCAAATCTTTACCGGCAACACCACGGACTCCATTTGTACCAAATAACCGTTTTTGAAATTTTGTTGTCTGCATGTAATCTTACTCCCTTTCATTTTCAATCGTGAAATTTTCGAAAAGATCGAGTGATGCCACAACCTCTTCGATCCCCGGATTTGTCAGGACGCAGTTATCAGCAGTTAAATCACCGATAACAATTTTAGGAAAAGTCCGCTGTTTAAATCCCTCAATTATGGCAAAGTCCATATCTTGATCGAGGAGCATGCATAAAACCTCATCCAGCGTGTCCTGCCGTATCACAGCTACTGATTTATGGGCATCGATTCCAACAGATATGTCTGCACCTGCCTCAAAAAAAACTGTGGTGTCTTTTCCTTCCCCGATTTCATACGTATGATCTCCCAGATGTTTGATTACCGCCACTTTTCCTCTTTTTCTAAGTTCCGGAATCAGATTTCTGATAAACGTTGTCTTACCCGAATTAGATCTCCCGGCAATCTGGATTATTTTCATTTGAGGTATCTCCTTCATCAATCGATTCGAATGAGTTAAATGTGCTCTGTTATTTTCCCTTATTTTCCTTTAAGGTCTGGTCTGATTTTATCTGTCGTGTCCATTGAATTTGTGTTTCCGGGCAGAAGGGATATCTTCTGAATTTTATTCTCCGGTATCGATCCTTCCAATGCAATTTTTTTATCTACCAGGAAGATATTTTCTGCAGGTTTCTGTGGCGGTTCCAGGGTATCAGGGCCGGGTGCAGGGATGAGATTTTCAGATTTTTCATCTTTAACCGTCTTGTTACGAGGTAATGGGAAAGAATCCGGAGCATTATTGACTATTGTTGATTTCTGTTGTGCCGGAACGGGTAATTGTTCGTGCGAATCCTCTTCTTCTGCCCTGGTCCTGAGAATTGTTTTTGCTTTTTCGCCTACACTTCTCATCACTTTGGTGATCCGGTCCTCAATATCGATCTCTTCATCAATATCCAGCGTCGTCCCTTCAACTTCGAGAAGAAACCGTGCAACCTCGCTTGCTTCAAACAGAAGGTCATCAAGCTCATCAGTAGTAAAAAACCCGCACATTGCGCCATAGAAAAATGTGGCGCTTGCTTTCCGTACTTTCTTTTTAAATGAGTTCCGTGCCTGGTTGACTGCCTGGGGGGAATAGGTATCTTCCATGAAAGGGACGAGCTGGGGAAGGTGGTTTCCGATGAAGGTCATCTCTGCCCCCCCGGACGTGCGGAAATCCGTACATAAACGGGCTAGTGCCCATTCACGTGCGGTAATATATGTCCGTTTACGCAGGAACTGGTTCACCTTCCGGTACGTCAGCTCCCTCTACTTTTTTGAATTTTTTATATTTGTTCACTTCCTGCGGGATACGAGTCTCATCCATTTTTTTAAAAACCCCTGCCTGGATTACGGATTATCAGGTATATGGAAATTGGTTCATGGATTGGCTGATTCCAGATACCTTAACGTATAGCATTATATGGTTTATTGCTATTAAAATTTTGATAAAAAAATGCCTGAATTCTTAGCGGTTTCACCCGTGAAAGAAGAAAAAATTCCTCGATCCCGTATGGATTTTTGCGATTTTCCCTATCAGTCGCGTGCACGTTGAAAAATCCCGTCTATCAGCTACCACGGACAATATTCACTTTTTCAATCGCATTCTCGGGGCAGGCCTCCTGACATCGCCCGCAATGGAGGCACCGGACCGGATCAATCCGGTAAATATCTCCCTCGCTGATTGCATCGCAGGTACAAGCCTCCCGGCACAATCCACAGGCAATGCACCGTTTTGTTATCCGATAGCCGTGTTCGGGTACCTCTTCTCCGCCGAATGCAAATGGCATTCTCATGGGGAGTCCTGATGACAGGTCAAAGATTTCCCCCGTTCCTTCCGACATGAAAAACAGCTCTCAAGGATATCTGTTTTTTCAGTATACATCCCGGCCTTGTTAACGATAAGGTTCTCAAGAAATGTCCGGTCACCCATGAATTGAATTGGCCCCTTTACCCGGACAACGATGAAATCCGGAGTCATACCGACGATTGCTATGAATGGCTTCTCTTTCAGCTGGTCGAACAGAGGCTTTCCCCTGTGAACGAGGAGATAGATCCGGTTATCCTTAATTGCAGAAATGCTGACGATTAGTACCAGCCGGTTCAGTACCATTAATGGTCGCAAGTGCAACTGACCGGATTTTTTTGAGCAGTTCAAAAGCCCGCTCTTTCACCATTTCGACAGGGGCGGCAGGATTAAGTCCTGCTACAGTATCACGACTGGCCATAGTATCCCATCAGTTATCCTCTCCAATTTATTCATTCAAAATGTAATCCCCCGACAAAATTGCCGGACCTCTCATCTGATAACGCGATTTTAGACCGAAATCTGCTTTTGGATCTACTGAGTTGCTAAATATCCCTTTTAGTGTATAGCATCATATGGTTTATATGATGATCCGGGTTGTAGTGCTTGAAGTCTTAAAATGTGAGTAAATTTGACCAAATCGGAAAATAAAGCCATTTTAGGGGATTTTATGGCAGGTCAGGAATCCTATCAGATCGCTCGATTATGATAAAAACAGAACTCAGATTCTCATGCCAAATTTTCATAATAGTTGATTTATGTGCAGGAAAACATCAAAAATTTCTTAAAAAAATAGTATTTTGGTATCAGTTACGGATATGAGATGTAATAATTTTCAGGGAAAATGGCATTCTTTTATAGTCCTGCTGAACCTCCAATGACAGACTAATTTCATGGTAAAAACCAAACGGGAAGTAAAACTCCTCCCGAAAGTCTGGGTATTTTTATCATATGCAGAGTATGTTTTTAATCTCAATTTGATACCTCATCATGATTCAAATGCGATATTTTATCGTGGAAAACGAACGAAGCACTCCCGGGTTTTTACACATTTCTGATATTTTTGCCGATGCCATCAGAATATTTCTCAAAATCGATGGATTTTTCTTACGCAGATCCTTCAGGGTATCCGGATGGCCGACGTAATAAATGGCAATTTAATGAGCTCTGGAAAGATGCTGGAGAAAAATCAAATCATACCGCTCTTTGGGGTTTTTGGTTTCATCCCCGCCCCCGCCTCCAGAGTTTCCCCCCACATTGCGATTACTTCTTATAAGGTTAACCAGATTGCAGGGAGATCAGTGGTTTTTAGTTTGTGTGCTGCCTGCCCCTACGGGGGAAAGAGAGTACCTTCGAATTTTTTAATTCAACGAAAAGATGAACAAAACAGGTTTTCTCTCGTGCCATTACATCAAAAATAATGACCAGAAACGCTCTTACGGTGCGTCAGTGGGAAATTTATCATACCCTGTTAATTTACATATCCCCGGATGGGGATTCGAATTCATTCTTAAAAATTTTTTTACTGTCACTTTCGTTCGACTTTTGACGATTATAGTGCAAAAAATCCATTTTCAATCACATTATCCAAGTGAAAAATGCTTATTTCTTTTCGTACTGAAAATATCCGTGGGGTTATACTCTTTGATTGCCAAATCTGGAAACCCCAAAAGCGGTTTTGGCGTACCATTCATTTCGTGAAAGAATCTGCCATTGTCTCTTATCGTTATAGTAGGAACCCCCCGTCGACGCTGAAAAAAACCTCAATAGCGGGCTTCTGGCAGCATTTATCAGGGTAGGGGTGTAGATAGCATCCCCCAGGAGAGAAAAAACCCTGTTTTGAGATTATGGCACAAAAATCTAATAATTCTTTTATCGCAGTGTATTAATGATAAAAAAAGGGTATCAATTTTTGTATGATAATCAAAGTGCTTAATACGATAATTCAGGCAGAAGCTCAAAGCAGCATCGAGATACTGCGATTTCAGACTTGCGGAGAATAGGTATTCTGCGCAAACCTTTATTTATTCGAGATAAGATAGATTAGAGCATGGAAAGCGGGTATTTTTCGGAGTGGCTGAAGAGCTACCGCAATTACCTCCGGATGCGTAATTACTCCCCCCGCACACTCAAAAGTTATGAGCAGGTCATCAAACACTTCGCATACTATGTCTGGTTACGTCGCCACACGGATGTCACAAAACTGGTGTTCTATTGGAAAGACTTTGAAAATGCACGGCTCGATACTGACGTTGAAGTCACACCGTTGATGATTACTGATTTTTTATCATTTGTTTCTACAATGCAGACCTACAAACCCAAGACTTTTCACCGGATAATATCAACGCTCAGTTCGTTTTACCGCTTCCTGTATACCCAGGGTGCAGTTTCAACAAACCCGTTAACCGGTATTGATCGGCCACGAATCAAACAACAGGAGGTGAAATACCTCAAGCACAACCAGGTTCTGCGACTTCTGGATTCTATCGAAGACCTTCGGGACAAGCTCATTATACGAACGATCTACGCTACCGGTGTTCGGGTATCAGAGCTTTGCAACATGAATATCGAAGATATAGATTTTGATGAACATACTATCAGGATCCGGGGAAAAGGTGACAAGATCCGTACTGTTTTTGTCGACGATGAAACCCTTGCCGATATCCTGAAATTCATCGGTAACCGGATTGTCGGACCTGTTTTTGTCGGTCAGCAGGGGAAAAATATCTCGTCACGGTCGATCCAGCATATTTTCAAACATTACGCCCCCTCGGGGATCACACCGCATAAAATCCGACACAGCTATGCCAGCGAACTCTACAAGCGATCAAAGAACCTCAGGGTAGTGCAGGAAAACCTGGGTCACACTTCCATCAAGACAACGGAAATTTACCTGCACACGGATATTGATGAACGAAGACAGGTATACAAGCAGTTTTTCCCGCTTTCTGACAATGGTGAGAAATAAACCTGATATTCCGGGTACCTTTTAAAAATTGATACTGCCATACCAGTCACACATCTTAATAAAATGATTCTGTTCCATGCGTAAAAATTGCTGAGGCTAATAACGAAAATTTGGGTCTCTTTCTTCGTTTTAAATCTAATTTGTGTCGGAAATGAGTTAAAGAAAACCGGTAAAAATACCTGGATAATCCCTCTTATAAACCATATGATGCTATACACAAAACCTATCAATTATTTCTTCGATTACGTTCACTTATGGAATTTTGAAGATCCAGTGGCTTGCCTAGGATACAACTACAATCGGCTGATTATCCTGCGATTGAGTTTGTTATAGCCGTTTTTTTAAAAAGCAGAAACGCCTGCAAGCGGAATACGGGGTAATTTCGTCAGATAATTGCCATCGAATACCTGGAATAAATCCACTGGGAATTTTCCTGTCGGATATCGGATGCCGTATTAATTTCCGGAAATCCTGGCGATTTTTTTTGGAATGCGCCCATTTACAGATTCAATTATGTGGGTGTGGTTAATTCCTGGTGCAGGATGCCGGGAATACCGGATGCCTAAAATTGATTGCATGATAACCTCCTGAAAAAGAACCGGAAACCTCAAGATGAATCCAAATATTTCCAAAGTCAGAGGTAAAAACCTATGTATCCAATCTTTTGATAAATAGAATCTCACTATAGTGGAACCAGAGAAATCCAAATAAATCCAATTATTTCCAAAGTCTGAGGGAAAAATTCATGATCTCTGATTTATTAAGGGGTGGGATTTTCCGATAACAGAATCAGATAAATCCAAATATTTCCAAAGTCAGAGGTAAAAACCTATGTATCCAATCTTTTGAGAAGTGGAATCTCACGATAGTGAAACCAGAGAAATCCAAATAAATCCAATTATTTCCAAAGTCCGAGGGAAGAATCCTGGGTATCTGGTTTATTAAGGGGTGGGATTTTCCGATAACAGAATCAGATAAATCCAATTATTTCCAAAGTCAGAGATGAAAACTTATGTATCCAATCTTTTGATAAATAGAATCTCACGATAGTGAAACCAGAGAAATCCAAATAAATCCAATTATTTCCAAAGTCCGAGGGAAGAATCCTGGGTATCTGGTTTATTAAGGGGTGGGATTTTCCGATAACAGAATCAGATAAATCCAATTATTTCCAAAGTCAGAGAGAAAATAAAAGAATCCAACTTTTAATAAGTGAAATCTCACGATAGTGGAACCAGAGAAATCCAGATAAATCCAATTATTTCCAAAGTCAGAGAGAAAATAAAAGAATCCGAACTTTTAATGAGTGAAATCTTACGATAGTGGAACCAGAGAAACCCAGATAAATCCAATTATTTCCAAAGTCAGACGGAAAATAAAAGAATCCGAACTTTTAATGAGTGAAATCTTACAATAGTGGAACCAGAGAAATCCAGATAAATCCAATTATCTCCAAAGTCCAGGGGAAAAACTCTGGTATCTGATTCATCGGGGGGTAAAATCTTCCAATAAAAGAACAGGAAAATCCAGATAAATCCAATTATTTCCAAAGTAAGAGATAAAAATTTATATATCCAATCTTTTGAGAAGTGGAATCTCACTTTGTTAGAACTAGAGAAATCCAGAAAAATCCAATTATTTCCAATGTTCGAGAGAAAATTCATGATCTCTGATTTAATGAGGGGTGGGATCTTCCGATAATAAAAACGAGAAAATCCAGATAAATCCAATTGTTTCCAAAATAAGAGAGAAAAATCATAATATCTAATCTTTTGATAGGTGGAATCTCACGATGGTGGAACCAGAAAAATCCAGATAAATCCAGGTATTTCCAAAGTCCGAGAGAAAAATTCTTGTATCTGATTTTTTAATACAGATGAGCAGAATAAATAGTATACCGGAATTTACGGTTTGCCTACTCACCTTTGAGTTTACTTAATCGCATAACCGCAATACTTTACTCCACGATTGCAGACATAATGTGGGAACATATATGCCAAAAGTCCAGAAACGGAAATATGAAAAAATCGATGATCTGGAAATTGACCTGGTTGTCCAATGTACTGACAGTCACGAATTTTACGAACGCTACCGGCAGGTTTTCCCAAATAAAAAGAAAGGTATTGACAGTATCAGCAAAATCTGGAAACGACGCGGCGAATTTGTAAAAAAGCAACAGGAAGTTTTGCAACCTGCCGAAATAATTTCCGGCCCCTCTCACGAGCTTGAGATACTTATCACTGAACAGAACAAGATTCTGGCAGAATTATCCGGTGTGATGAAAGAACACCTCCGGGTAAGCAAGGAAATCCTGGCGCGTCTCCCAAAACAGATCCAGAAATCTGACGAGCAAACTCCGAAATATGGGGAGGCTAAAATACCTGATCATAAAGAACCTGAAAAGAAGGAACCTGAAAAGAAAGAACCTGAAAAGAAAATCAGCCCGGAAAAACGGAAAGATATCATGATAGGATCCTGAACCGGGAAGCAATTCACAGCTGATAGAGAACCTCGATCCAGACAAATTGGGGTGTAGCAGGCCCGGCAGATGAAGTATGGGGGGATGCAGTAAAAATTAAAAAGAACAATTAATTATATGAGAATACGCTTTAGCAAATGATGAGATTCCCCGTAATCTGTGCTCTTTTCCTGATCTTCCTTCTTCTGGTATCCGGATGCAGTTCGGAGACCCGGTCGTCTTCCCAGACACCGGCTCCTACAATAGCGATACCCCTGTCCATCCCGACAAGTTCTTCTACCTTACCAGGCATACCGGCAGGCACACCGGCAGGCACTCCCGCAATCCCCGCAGATCCGATAATCGGGACCTGGATGTGTTACAGACTACCAGGGTGGCGACAGGACAGAGAAGGTCTACACGTTCCAGGAGAATAACACGTGGACCCGGATCGACAGGGACCTGACAGACCGAACGAAAGCTTCTCCCACGGTACCTGGAAAAACGGGGGTAACAACCAGTACCCGATCCGTTTTCTGGTTTCCGGCAGTTCCGGAACGTTCGGGTACGATACGGTAAGGGATGAACTCTACGATCCGTATTACCAGGAGACATTCCATCGTACCGCTGATACCGGCAGTTCCGCACCACCGGCACCCGTCTTCAATTTGACCCTGAATTCCGAACAGAAAGTCTCCCGTTTGGGGAATTTCCGTCCCTTCTCAGAAAAGATGTTCCTGATCGTCAATGTAACGATCCGGAATATCAATGAGACCGAAGGGTATTCCCTTGATGAAAGTGGCATACATGTGGTGTACGATGACAAGCCGGGAATTTCTTCGGAAAACGGGGAATTGGGAGGACCTCTTGAAAACCCGTTCCCGTTCGGAACAATTGCACCGGGTGAGACACGACAGGGAGAGGTTATCTTTGCGGTTCCGAAGCGTTCGAATACCTATACCATGAAACTGGTAGACCCTCGTGGGGATGATACGTCAAACATCGTTATCTTTCATAACATTACTGCGATCTGACCCTGCGGTGTGGCCGGGTCCTGGTACACCAGCAACAACAACACCCTCAATTTCCGTAACAGTGCGATTATGTCAGATCACCAATGCTTTTTTGAGATCAGACATCGACATAAAAGGGATATGATCACCAATCTGGAAAATGTCAGATGAGTGGTCTAATCGTCGAGAACCCCCGTAGTGTAGCGGTCAATCATGCAGGACTTTGGATCCGGCGACCCCAGTTCGAATCTGGGCGGGGGTATTCCGAAAAGAACTCGGGCAATTTCTTTTTTGTTTTCAAAAACAAGGCATAAATGAACCGCATTCATTGGAAAATAAATATTTCAGAATTGCACCTCGCCCAAAGACTGCCAAAGGCCATTAAATCGTGCCGGTTTTTGCCACCTATTTTATCCCATAAGGGGCCCAGAAATGCTGCCGGAACGCGAATATGAAGGTCATTTTTTCCGAAAATGAGATAGAAAATTGGGTTTCAGGTAGTTGAACGAGGGACTCTGGGTGCGGCGATACGAGCACGGCGAAGTTGTGCAAAGCATACGACGCGGTCGCCGAACCACTCTTACGGCTGGATGGGGTAATGTCGCTAAAAAGGATTTTTTCCCTCTGCCGGTTGAAAAACTCCGTACATTAACCCGGTAACGTTCCGGTTGTTCTGTGGTCCTGCCCGGATCGCAAGTCACCATTCAGTACTATTATTCCGGAAGGTTTCCGGAGATCCACCCGTCAATAAGGGCACGGGTTATGCTGATCTTTGGCGGAAAGTCCGGAAGGTTCTCGCGGTCAAACCATCCGGCAGCTACATTCTCGATGCCATCCGGCCTGATAGTCCCCCCGGCATAATCCGCAACAAAGCCCATCATCAGCGAGTTGGGAAATGGCCATGGTTCGCTTGCCAGATACCTGACATGGGAAATTTCTATCCCGGCCTCTTCTTTTACTTCCCTGTGCACTGCATGCTCGATGGTCTCACCCGGCTCGACAAACCCGGCAACAAGGCTGTATCTTCCTGCGGGAGCCTGTTTTCCGCGAACCAGCAGGATCATTTCGCCCTTCCTCACAAGGACGATGATTGCCGGAGAGAGGCGGGCATACGTCATGTAGTTGCAGGAAGGACAGCACTTTGCACGCTCGGTTTGCGAGGAGAGCGTTCTCGTCCCGCACCGGCCGCAGAACCGGGTTGTCCGGTGGTAATCGGCTATCTGGACGGCAAGACCGGCAATCGCGAGTTCCTCAAACGGGATATTCCCCTCAAGATTACGGACACCGCACAGGGTAACTCCCTCATGACAATGATCCTCTCCTGGAATATCAAGAACATAACAGGGTACCGTACCCAGGTTTCCCAGGTACTGGTAATCATCCAGAGACTCCGTTATCTCCCGGGAGGCCGGCATAAAAATCGTGGGATTGCATCCGGTCCGGAGACAGATCTCGTTCTTATGGACGATGACAAGAAGAGCATTTTCCGGAATATCCCGTGGACGCGGAAAGTCTTTCGTGAGAGAGCCGGCATTGAATCGTGCATTATGTTCCATAAATATCCTTACAACCGCGTGGGCTTATCTCTCATTTTTTTACTGCGTTACCTTTTTTCAGTCTTCTTCTCTGGAAGCCCGGCAGGAACCGGATCCATGGAGAAGAACAATGATCCGGACAGGCGCTCGCCCTGGCTGACGGGTACCCTATCGGGCTTCACCCCTGTGGAAACAGCGGGTGAAATAAACCGGGCGAATTCCTGCACGAATGTTTCATAACTGACCCCTTCCTGGTCAAGTGCGTACAGCCATGGACGGGTTAACGAGAGGACACTCATCAGCGTGGTCATCAGGTATATGGTTAACAGGAACGGGTCAATGTCATTGCGGATCGTCCCGTCATCCATGCCTTCACGGATAGCATCCTGGAAGAATCTGCGGCTCATTGAGAATTCTTCCTGAATCTCGGCAAAACCAGGATTTTCTTTATTGAATCTCTCCACCCCGTAATACTTTATCAGCCGCTGGTAGTCCGGATGCTGGCGGGTGAACCGGTAATAGGTTTCTTCCAGGAGAGCTACTTTTGTCACGCCGGGAACCTGTGTCTCCCTGCATTCCTGGTACATGTTGTTCAGAATGCGGATTCCCCGCAGTACAATGGATGAAAAGAGGGTCTCCTTATTCTTGAAATAGAGGTATAGTGTCGCCTTGTTCAGTTCAGCGATAGTGGCGATCTCATCCATCGGGACGTCATCATATTCGCGGGAGAAAAAAAGGGGCTCTGCTGCATCAAGGATCTCCTTTTTTCGTTGTTCCTTCTCCCTTTTTTTTCGTTCGGTGATACCCATGGCAGTAATTCCTCACAAATAACTCTGATCTTTCATGTAACCTGAAATGAGAAGTGTTTAATCTGTTTTCTTACGTTGTTTTAGTCTCATGGCATGTCTTTAATTCGTTTAGTCACGATTCATACAAAGAATTCCGGCTCCTTTCGCTCTTTATACAATGTACTTACCCGCAACGAAGCGTCCCTGACCAGGCCGGGTTTTATCGTTCTCGCATGTTTGGGACAGTACTTGATACATGCACAACAGGTGATGCATTTTTCCGTATCGATTGCCCTGCTGTTTTCCGGATCGATTGCACCGACAGGGCATCCTTCTGCGCAGATCCCACATTGCACACACTCATCACCGACTGCAATAAAATCAACATTCCAAAACTTCGAATCTCTCCGGTAAGGATGACACGGCTCTCCCCGGTAAGGATGGCAACCGGGGATTTTTACATCAGAGATCTGGTCAACTGATGGAATAGTGTTGAGTTTTTCCTGTATTTTTCGTCCAAATGATTCTGCGTGGTGTAAGTCGCTTGCATCCGGACGATCCTGGGCCGGTGGTGTTTCGTCGTTAGAAAATGAATGTTTCCCGATAAAAGCCGCACCAGCGATCGGTTTACATCCACGTTGAGCCAGAATACCTTTCAGTTCGATGAGAGCATCTTCATACGCACGGTTACCGTAAACGACAACGCAGACAGTGGGCGTATTTTGGGCTTGTACCGCATGCAGCCATTTGGTAAAAAGTGCCGGCACTCTTCCCATATACACCGGCACTCCGATAATGAGTAATTCATGTTCCGATGTTTGTAATGATTGTTTTCTCGCATCCGGCCGGGTAATATCCAGCAATTCAACATTTTTTTGATCAATTCCGCGTGCAATCCCCTGAATAATCGCTTTTGTTGTTCCCGTTGGTGAGAAATAAACCAGTTTTAGTGATGATAGTTTCATGAGATTTCCTCCTTTGAAGTTGCCAGATTTTTCCGGGTCATTCTTGCAAGTGTCCCATCTGCAGATGCGATTGTCTTTTCCAGCCAGACCCTGTTCTTTTCAGGATATTTTCACTGGAAGGCCGGCTGCTTTTAAATCTCCTGATTACAGGATCTTCTTCCCGGGTTCGGGGCCCGGTTTAACGGCATACACATCAGTGATCTTCACGAGCACTGCAGACTTGGGCACAAATTTGGGCCAGTTCTCCTTCATCCAGGCAACGTTCTGCCCAAAGATCTCGTCATTCGTGTGGATAGTGACGGTTCCCTTAATCTGGAAACCGCCTTTTTCTCCCCACCACGACAGGGCTATCACCGGGTTCTCCAGCATGTTCTGCAGCGTCTTGTTGAAGAACTGATCCGAGATGAGCATCGTCCCGTCATCCAGTTCCTTGAACGCCGCGATCGGGACTGCATTGGGAATGCCGTTTTTTGACGATGTTGCAAGGAAAGCGATCTTCGTTCCTTGAAGCGATTCTTTAATTTCCTGTGTCAGGATAACCCTTGAATTTTTCATGTATACCTCCTCCCTCTGTAACTCCAGAACGTTTCAGATAATAATTACCAAATTTTAATTCTCCTCTGTCAGTTCCTTCCGGATCTCTGCTTGCACCGTTTGCAGGATGCCGGAAAACTGCCCTTCCGATTTTTTATGAATGGGCTGATATGAATTTCTGTCATTTTTGGTTATTCATTACCATCACAAATAAAATTTAACTCTTGGTTAATTTATAACTATTGGTTAGAAAATTACCTGCTTCTTCGTGTTCATTGGCGGTGTGCTCGCGAACGTCATCAGCCCGACTATCCAATTGTGGCTCTTTGTCGTATTCCTCGCTCTTGCGGGAGCACGAATGATCTACACATGCCTGGAGAAGTCGGCCGACGAAGGAGCATGTCCCATCCTGCATTACCTTTTCCCGAACCGTTGTGCCCGGGCCCCGTAAAGGATTCTGACTATTTAGTCGGGCGTATCGTTCGCTTTCAATCGTATCCCTTTTATTACTGATGCAGAAGAACACATGAATAATGAAAACCATCAGTTTACGATTCCGTGTCTACCTTGCAATCCTTGCAGCGGTTCTTCTGATTGGTGTGACGGGGCTGATGGTCATCGAGGGTTTCTCACCCCTTGATGCGTTTTATTTTATTATCGTCACTATTTCAACCGTCGGGTACGGGGACCTTCACCCGCTTACTCCGCCTGGAAAGGTACTGGTTATCGCGATTATTATTACCGGTGTCGGTTGTTTTTTAGGCGTTGCGGCAAACGCCATCGAATATATGATCGATATACGGGAGCGCTCTCAGCGGATCGAGAAACTGAACATGATGATCGGCGTTTTTTATTCCGAAATGGGAACAAAACTGCTCAGGAAGTTCAGTGCAATTGATCCGGGCATTCACGAGCTGTGTTCCGCTCTGGTAGTATCCAATAACTGGTCGGATGATGATTTCTTAAAAGCCCGCACACTTCTCAAAGAGCATTCATACCAACTCGACAGTCGGGAGCTCTCTTTGGAAGAACTCCATGCCTTCCTGTCGCAGCATAAGGGATTCATGCTCTCCCTTCTCGAAAATCCCCAGCTCTTCGAGCATGACCGGTTTACCGATCTGCTCCATGCAGTTTTTCACCTGTCTGAAGAACTGATCGCCCGCGAGCAGCTTACCGGTCTCCCGCACACGGATTATGATCACCTTTCCGGCGATCTTACCCGGATTTACAGCCAGCTTGTGATCGAGTGGCTGGTCTATATGCAGCACCTCAGGAAGAAATACCCCTACCTCTTCTCACTGGCAATGAGGACAAACCCGTTCGATGTACATGCATCTGCGATCGTAAAATAATGGCTCTGATAAAATGCCGGAAAAAATTACATGAAGGTAACCGGATGAAATCTAACCCGGTTTCTCATTCTGGTAGTTCCAACCACTCTGCGAAATACCGGAATTGTTAAACCAGTCCCGGTTCTTTCCCCGCATTCCCGGTTACCAGTATGTGAATGACCGGAAATAGTTCTTTTTGGGTAAGTAGGCATGGACTAAAAAAGAATAATTCACTTTGGATTTTTCAGCTGCCTGTGATAGTGGTCACACGATCACAATATAGGCTATCAATGACAGCAGGAATGCGAGGAGCAGCATTGCAAGGGAAAGCGGTGCAACAAACACCAGCATTGCATTCACCGTGCTCGCAAGCTGGGAAATTGTGTTGGAACCAAAGACGACAACACGCTCGCAGTGGGCAGTGCTCCCCGCGACTTCTGAGGGTGCAAGATCATCGATTGCAGCCCGGAGCCCCTGCATCACAAACGGCAGGAATTCAGCTACCGGTACGTTCATACCCACAGGATTTTTCCCGGTAATGGTATTCACGACATGCGAATCAGTAGTCATCACTTCGGCGTTATCTACGATTGTCAGGATTTGCTCAAGCAGTACTTCACGCACCCCTTGTGCCATATTGTTGCCATCCATGAGGATATATGCAGTGAGTTGCCCGTCGACCTCGACAACAAGAACCTGAACTCCCAGGTCACCAAAACCCTGTTCCCGTTTGTAGGGGAGTGAAACATGTGCAACTCCGGTCCTGAACGGGTATAACGGAGTAGTGCGGCACGTGTCCATTGCTTCCAGCGATCCATTCTGGTACTCCACTGCTGTCAGCGTCGCATGGAGCACGGGAGATGACAGGTCGGTCATGCAGTTGTGCGCATCCACGACGGCAACATGGGGGAACCAGCGATGGCCCTCGGCCATGATTGTCATGCCGATTGAAAAATCAACATCTTCTGTTTTGAGTGGAGAACGACTTGTTACTAAAAGGACGGAGTCACCGAATCGCTGGTAGAGGACCTGTACGGAACCCTGCGTGATATGACCCGATCTCCCGGCAACGCTGGTATAGGAAATATCCTTACGGGACTTTTCCAATGCATCAATCACTTTGTTGATTTCTGTCTCTGAAACGAGGTTGAAGTCGTGCGTTGCGCACCCGTGTGCAACAAATGTTTCGTCATCAAAGCTGTTATGCAATATCTTGGGAAGGTTGCCCCCGCCAATTTCACCCATGGGACCGGGATGCAGGTTGGGGACGGTAAAAATTACCGGCTGTTTATTCTCCCTCTGGAAAAAGAAGCTTACCTGGGGGACAAATATCTCTTCACCGATCTCGCGGAAGAAATTTTCCATTCCTTTGGATCCGTCCGTCATATGAGCGATGAATGCGTTGATGAACGCAAGTCCGCGAATTTTAAAAGCACGCTTGAGGGGACGTTCTATCATCCAGATAAGGATTGCAAACCCGAGCCCGAAAACGACATGAAGCACCAGTGCAAGAATACCGAACGATGGGGAGAATACTATCATACCGGCAAGGATGCCAACACCGCTCTGGGTAAATGCCGGAAACCACATCCGGGAAATCCGGTAATCAGCAATCGCGACCAGGACTAACAGGCGAAGGCCAAAAATAAATCCCAGCGAGATTGCATAGAACAACGGGATGAGTTTAACCGACGATGCCAATGAGATATACGTAATAATTACGCCAAACACTGTACAGGTCAGTGCGAGAAGAGCTGACCGGTTCCAGGTCATCGTCTTGTCGTTATACTCAATGATTGGCTTTGTCAGGGCAAGTGCGACAAGCGCCGGTATGGTGAATGCGAGAGTACCCGAGAATGGCAGGGCTGAAAAGGGAAGTATTACCCAGGACCTGACTCCGGCACCATCGATCAGGAGACCAAGGATGACAATAAGGAACAGTGAGCGTTGCCAGGACGGGGCGGTAAATATATACCGGGCAAGCTGGCCGAGTTTGACATCACTGTCCTGGGGCATCAGGTACTACCTCCGAAAATCATCTCATGACGGTCAGGCAATGACACGATTTTGCTGACAGTACTGGTTATTGGACTGGAGTATAACAGTGCTATAGGCGTACTGGTCCAATATGTCCTTGCGGTGACGACAAACTCAACGTCATTACCCGCATCCGGTGATTTCTGAATAGTGTGGGTTGAACCTTCACCACCGGAGATGAGTGCTGCCCGGTTCATGATCAGCCCTTCTTCGGATCTGGTAATTCAAGCGGGCCGAAGTGCTTCTGGTACCGGATCTGCATACTGTTCCAGTCAGCAAGATGGGTCTGGCATCCCACATGTTCGACAACAAACGATGCAGTGACCGTACCAATCCTGCAACAGGTCAGGGGATTATACCCGCGGACATACGCAGACAGGAACCCTGCCCGGTACGCATCGCCAGCGCCGGTCGGGTCTGCAAGCGTAACTGAAAGCGCCGGTATTGTGTGCTCAGTACCGCGTGCAAAGAGTGTACTCCCGTCACCACTCATGGTAAATACCGCAGTTTCCACCTGGCCGATGAGCGTGTCTTTTGTTATGCCCAGTGTGCTGCACATCTGCTTCACCTCGTGCTGGTTGGCAAAAAGAATGTCTGTATTGGCAATGATTGACCCGAGTTGTTCCCTGGTATACCAGAAAACGTCCTGTCCGGGATCAAATGAGGTGAATTCACTTCTCTCGGCAACACGACAGTTGAATTCAGGATCTGCAGTTGCCATATGAACAAACGGAAGGGATGGCGCTTCTGAAGTGGCAAATGCCTTCGATGCACCCCATTCAAAAAACGTCATCTGGTCCCCGGTATCATCGGTGAACATGAATGCTGTCGGGGTGTGTGCGTCAGGAACGACAAAGAACTGCTGATGAATCCCGATCTTTTTCATCCAGTGGTCATATTCGCTGCCGTAAAAGTCACTTCCAATGCAGGAAATGAGGGTAACCTGCTCACCAAGGGAAGCAATTCCGGCAGCGATATTTGCTGCACCCCCGCCAAAATAGATCTGGCGGTCAGAAATATGGGTAGAGCAATTCCTCTCCGGCAGGTGAGGGACGTGGGAAATGTGGTCGATTGCCGTATGCCCGACAACTGAGATCATAGTTCATGCACATCCAGCAGTTTCAGCGGTACATCCCTCAGGGCCTTTCCTACCACGGATTTTGCAATACGCTCTGCATGTTCGGGAGATTCAGCCCGGAAGACTTTCATCTCCAGCACGAGCCCGACAAGGGCGGTATCAGCTACGACAATCGCACTTGAAAGTGTCTCTTCACAGTACGGGCAGGTAAGGAAACCTGCATCAACCTCCACATATTTTGCTGCCGGGTTAAGCCTCTTTCCTGCTTCGCTGATTGCTATCCCGATTGCATCGTCAAGCGATTTAACGTCACGCAGGATCCACGCCGATTCCAGGGTCACTACATAATCAGGCATCTTTTATCTCCCTACCAGATCTCCCGGTGTACATGCTCTCCGGGGTCCATTCTTTCGGTCGGCACGGTCGGTGCATTTCCTCTCCCAACCGCCAGCAGTGCGACGGGCCGGATATGCTGGGGCAGGTCAAGGATTTCACGTACTTCCTCATCCTGGAAAGCTCCTGTCCAGCATGACTGCAGTTGTTTTGCATGTGCGGCAAGCATCATGTACGTACAGGCGATAGTCGCATCTTCCAGCCCGTACAGAATTCCGCGTTCACCATAGCGTGACATCGAGCGGACATAGTTTGCGCATACAACAAAGACAGCGCCTGCCTGTTCCAGGTGTTCCTGGTCCAGTGCTGCCTGGGCGAGCGCTTCCTTTACCTCAGTTTCGGTAACGACGATGACATCCCAAGATTCAAGATTTCCCGCACTGGGAGCAGTGCTTGCACAGGTGATAATGTACTGGATCTCCTCTTTTGCCAGAGGGTCTCCGTTGTAGGAACGGACCGATGAGCGGCTTTTGAGAAAATCTGAAAAATCAGAGGATTCCATGTTTTTCAAGTACCTGCCATGCTTCCTGTGCCGGAGTTGTCGATGCACTGATTGCAGCAGCGATTTTTTCAGATGCCTGGTCCGGCTGGTTGCTCTCCATGAGAGAGATCGCCACGTTAAGAGCATCGATCGCCTTTTTAAATTCAGGATGTCCGGTGCTGTGAGCTGCAAACTGGAGTTCGTTTCTTACTGATTCCATAAGCATCAGGAGCATGCGCCGACCCCCGGAGCGTTCATTTTCCAAAAATCCTGTTAATGCAATGCAGAGCTGGGAGCATATAATCAGTTCGGACTTTGCCCGTTCACCGAACTGGTAATTTTTGACCGCCGTTCCAAGATCCATAGTACCCATAGATGTTTCCTATAAAAGAAAATTAGCATTGGGAGAAAAAAATTTACACGGTGTCTGATGTGCGCTTAAAAAATATAGGGTTGGAGTGCCTCTCCTCTTTTTTACCGGAACGGATGCAACCCGCTGCTTTATTCTGAATTATCGTGAGGACTTGGCCTTTGCGCCGAGTGCAGAGACCTTTGCCCTTCGCATGCGCCTGCGGATAAGCGGACTTGCTGTGGACTCGTTTAATCCGGACCCACCGGAACGGTCGCCCCCGCGTCTGCCCCCTCCGCGCCTGCCGCCACGTGGACCGCCGCGTCCCTGTGCTGCTTCGTCCATTGCATTTACTTTTTTGATGTTCACGCCGGCTTTGAACCGCTGGTTCGGGCCCGGTGTTTTGAGGTCGCCTTCACTCTTCGGGACGAGTCGTATCTGTCCCTTAACGCCTTTTACCTGTGCCCAGATTGTAGTGCCTGTCTTACCCATAATTAAACTCCTTATCTTATTCTGCCGCGCCACTCATAAATGTTCGCGCCTTGTTGTTCCGGGAAGTGCCGGCCCACAATAATTATGGCTTTTTTGCGGCAAGAACTGCATTAATTTCTTTATTGAGGATCTCACTGACAATTTTTCCGTCAACTGATCCCCTCACCTCATCCATTACCACTCCCATGAGCGGGCCAAGCGCGCCTTTTCCTTTTTGCAGGACAAAATCTGCCCGGTCGGCGATGATTTTCTTCACGATGGCCTCAAGATCGGCACGCGATACCGAGGGTGCCAGTTTCTCTAAAGCTTCGGCACATGCGCTGCCGGCAGCAATGCTCCTGAAGATCTCGGGAATTGCCTCTTTTGCCGCCTTCCCGGAATCAACCGCATGCATTGTGTCGAGAAATGCCTGGTCCGAAATCTCCCTGATATCCACGCCGTCCCTCCTGAGTTCGGTCAGGGTGGACAGGATGGTGAACGCGGCAAGTTTTGGCCTGATACCTTCCTTCACCAACCGGTCAAAGAGCGGGAGTTTCTCGGACGACGCAAGCTGGAGTGCATAATTCTTCTCGATACCGAATGCCTGCACAAACCGTTCTGCCTTTTTTGTGAGCAGCTCGGGGATGGTGACCGCCTCCCACCGGGCATCATCGATCAGGACCGGCAACACATCGGTCTCGGGGTACATCCGGGCAGCACCCGGCAACGGGCGCATATAGGCTGTACTCCCGTTCTCGAGCATCTTCCGGGTCTCCTCCGGCACGGGTCGGTCCGAGAGTGCGAGCTGTGCCCGTATGACCACCTGGTTGATTGCACAGGAGGCCTGTTTTTCACTTGCACCGGCGACAAGAACAACGCCGTCTGGCTCCCCGGCACCCATATGTGTGCGGAGAAGGGCAACTTCTTCAGGCGTGATGCCATAGGCAGGGAGTTCATCGGTGTGGAAGATCCCCCCGACGCCGCACTTCTTTGCATAGTCCGACATCTCGCTGCCGAGCCGTCGCTCCGGCTGGATTTCACGGCCCAGGACCCCGGCAAACCCTTTGAGGGTGATGGCGTGGACCTTCTTTGCCTTTTTGAGGACCGTGGATTTTGTCTCTTTAAAGAGCCAGGTGACGTCGACTCCCGTGGGCACTTCGGCTAAAGCCCCGCGTCCCCTGAGCTCGTCACGGATAGACAGCAGGTTAGACTGCCGCAGGACTTCGCGCCGGACCACCTCGGCAATGAGGTCAAGTTCCTGCACTCCCTTAATCTCCACCCGTGCTCCCTGTGCTATCGAGATATTGACGTCCTGCCGGATGGTACCAAGTCCCCTCTTTACTTTTCCGGTTGAACGGAGTACCATCCCGATATATTCTGCCACCTTCTGGACATCTTCAGGTGTGTGCATATCGGGTGATGTGGTGATTTCTATGAGGGGGATCCCGAGCCGGTCTAACGAGAAGACCTCGTCTTTTACCCGCTGGGCCGCTTCTTCTTCAAGACAGATCGTCTCGATCTGCCCGCCGTTTGGGAGTGCGCCGTTGAAAGCCACCAGTGCTGTGCGCTGGAACCCACTGGTGTTGGAACCATCGATGACCAGCTTGCGCATCGTGTGCACCTGGGGCACGGGTGTCATGCCGAACATCTTTGCGATGGTCAGGCAGATCGAGAGCGCTTCATCGTTTATGGGTGCCGGGGGCTCATCGTCATTTTCGACAAGGCAGGTGGTGTCGTAGGTATAATACAGGAACTTCCGGTCATGCTTCATCTCTTCTTTTGCAGCCCGGTCGATTTCCCCCATCTCACTGACCGTTGCCCGGAGGTAGCGGAAGAACTCGCCGTCGTGATCGGGGATCTCGCGGAGGATGGTCGGGCAGTGGCAGAAGAGTTTCTCCCCGGTGTCCAGCTGCTGGTGGATCTCGATTCCGGCCACCAGGCCGAGTGCCTTATAATCCATGGGCGCTCCTCGGCATGCATTCGCCTTTGAGATCCGACTGCATGAGTGCGGCAGCCTTTGTTTTGTCTTTTTCGTTTCCCAGCACCCACATCAGCTTGACGAGTGCCACTTCCGGCAGCAGGTTACCGCCCTCGATGACGCCGGCACTCAGAAGGTCGCGGCCGGTATCGTACACCCGGTCGCAGACCCTGCCGTGCATGCACTGCGAGGTCATGACGATAAGCGCTCCACGGTCATTCAGGTGCTTCAGCTGCGGGATGAGCGTGGTGCTGGTATGCCCAAGGCCGGTCCCCGCGATTACGATCCCGTGATATCCCTCATACGCGTTCAGAAGTTCCGGTGACATTCCCGGGTAGGACTGGATGAGAGCGCACTGGGAGTCGAGTGCCTCGTGAAGGGCGAGGGTATGGGTTCCGCGCCGGACTGCACCTTTTGTCAGGGTTACCTTCCGGGAAGGATACGCCACTTCCCCGATAGGTGCGATATCGAGGCTCCGGAATGCATCGCGGCGGGAGGTGTGCATCTTTCGCACCCGGGTCCCCCGGTGGACAGCGCAGGTGTCATCGCTGGTGGTGGCGTGCATCACGACTGCCACCTCTCCCAGTTCGCTCGTTGCTGCTGCTGCTGCACAGACCGCGTTCATGGCATTGTCGCTTGAGGGCCGGTCGGCAGAGCGCTGGGAACCGACAAAGATGACGGGCACGGGAGTATCGATCATGAAACTGAGGGCTGCGGCACTGTACCCCATGGTATCTGTACCGTGCGTAACGATCACTCCTCTTGCCCCGTCCTGTATCTCTTTGTACACGGCCCGGGCAAGTTCCTGCCAGATGGCGGGTGTCATGTTCTCCGAGAGGATGGTGGCAAGGGGCACGGTCCGGTAGTTGGCAATCTCCTTGAGTTCAGGGATGGCAGTCAGGATGTCGCTTGCATTGAACTGGCTCGTGACCGAGCCGGTCCGGTAATCGATCCTGCTCGCTATCGTCCCGCCGGTTGAGACGATGGCAAGGTCCGGGAGGCTTGTATTCTGGACAACGTCATGCTGCTTTGCCGTTACCGGCTCCGGGCGGGAAATAAACCTGCAGGAGCCGGGGGGCACGCCGATATTATAACCGGAATCGAGTTTCACGACTGCCATGCCGTCGCGTTTTGTGATATATACCGCATTCCTGCTCATGCCCCGGTACTCGCAGGTCACGAGATCACCGGAGGAAAAATCCTCTGTTATGCTACCATCCTCCGGGCTTTTGTAATGAGATCATCTTTTGCTTTGCCGAGTTTTGCGAGCCGCTGGTCGATAAGGTCGGCGTCAGAATCCAGCTGTTTTGTGCGATCTCCGATGGCGGTTTTTATGGCAGACGGTGCAGGGCCGCCGGGAGCTTTCCGGAGAGCAATGGAATAGTGCACGTCAAGTGCCTCATCGATCTTTTTCTGGGTGAGACCGTGCGAGGAAAGGGAGATGCCCGGCGAGACTTCCTGCGCTGCCTCATTCATGGTGGCAAGCGAGAGGCTGCCTTTCTGCACTGCCCTCCCTACAATGGAATGGGCCGTGCGGAACGGGAGACCGTGGGAACGGACGAGCGTATCGGCAAGCTCGGTGGCAGTCGAGAACCCTTTGCCTGCCTCCTCCTTCATCCTGCCGGTGTCGAACTCCGCACTTGAGAGCATGTCGATGAGAAGCCGGAGGCTCTCCTTGGCATCATGCAGCCCGTGCCAGATATTCGGCGTGAGTTCCTGCAGGTCGCGGTTGTAGCTCATGGGGAGGCCCTTTGTGATCATCAGGGCAGCGGAAAACGCCCCGAATACCGACCCGGTTTTCGCCCGCATGATCTCGGCGGTATCCGGGTTTTTCTTCTGGGGCATGATGGAGGATGTGGAGCAGAACGCATCGTCAAGCGAGACGAATTTCACAAACGAGGTCGACCAGATAATCAGCTCTTCGCAGAGCCGGCTCACATTCGCCATGAGGATGGAAAGATCCGCAAGCGTCTCCAGCGCGAAGTCGCGGGTAGCCACGGCGTCCATGGTATTGGTCACGAGGCCGTCGAACCCGAGGAGGTCTGCGGTGTATTTACGGTTTATGGGATACCCCGTGGAAGCGAATGCTGCTGCACCGAGGGGGGACAGGTTCACCCGCACATATGCATCCTTCAGGCGGTCGAAGTCACGGGAGAATGCCTGTTCGTAAGAAAGGAGGTGGTGTGCAAGCGTGGTAGGCTGTGCATGCTGCAGGTGGGTAAAACCGGGCATGACCGTATTGCTGTGTTTTTCGGCGAGGGTGATGAGGACTTTGCGGACTTTTAAGAGTGCTGACAACTGCTTGAGCAGTTCTTCGCGGAGTTTTATCCGGATACAGGTGGCGACTTCATCGTTTCGTGAACGCCCCATGTGCATACGCCCGCCAGCTTCCACTCCTAGCGATTCGACCAGGAGTGATTCTATTCCTGCATGGACATCTTCAAACCGGTCGTCAAACACTTCTTCTGGAATTCCTTTGTCAAAGAGCTCAAGCAGTGCACCAAGAATCTGCTGTGCGATGTCATGGTCGATGATCTTCTGTTTTCTGAGCATCAGCACATGGGCAAGATCAACCAAAATATCTGCGTCAGCAATAAAACGGTCTGAACGCATTGACGAGAGAAAGTGCATCATTTCACCGGTCCTCTCGCCGGAAAGGCGCCCTAACCTCACTACGTCTGTTCGCATCCGTTCACCCTCCTTTTATTGATATCTATGGGTCGTATAGTGATTAAATCCACGCCTTTCGCGCGGCGAGTTCTATAGCACGCTGGACAGAGTCGCGGGGGATGATCGTTGCGACCGGTATGCGGACAAGCTGCTCGATCACGCTTGAGACGATGGGAGCGCACACTATTGCTACCGCTCCCTCCCGTTCGGCACGGACTGCAGCAACGATTGCATCTTCCATGGTATGGACCGGGTATTCGCGTACCCGTACGCGTTTTGCATCGACTTCAGCGGTTTTCTCTTCTATTGTTTCAAGGACAGACCGTGAAACGATGAGACCGATAAACCGTCCTTCGGGTGTCAGGTAAAACTGGCGCAGGGCGCGGATAATCGCCCGAAGTGTTGAAAGGTTGGGCGAACGTTTCCCGTGCAGTATTTTGTACAGGGAACTCTGTGCAATCCCGCTCTTTTCCGATAACTCCCGGACGCTGATACGCAGGTCATGATGGAGGAGCTCATTGAGCGTGGTCACGAACTCCTCATCTGAGATGAGTGCCGATCGCATAATGCGGTCAATTGGATCTACCTGTACCATATAATAGATACAATAAGGTTAATTCAAGAAATATATTTCCTCTATTGTCACTGATTTTTTGGCATCAACAGTCGATTATGGACAATTAAGATAATTAATTAACCTTAAAGTAAAACTTTTTGAAAAAATTTAACCCAAAAAGAGAGAAAAAATGTCCATATCGTGAAATTTATGTAGTGCCAGATCAACTCATCCCTATGAAACATCTGAAGATTACTGCAATTGCACTCATCACGATTGCACTTTTACTTCTCACCGCCGGCTGCACGCAGCCCGCCACGAATACCCCTGCTCCACTCAAGGAACTACGGATCGGGTACCAGCCCAGCACTCACCAGATGGCTGAAATCACCGCCATGGCGAAGGGCTGGTGGCAGGAAGATCTTGCACCTTATGGTGTCGAAAATGTTACGGATAAGGTCTTCCCGAGTGGCCCGCCCGAGATGCAGGCCATGCTTGCCGGCGAACTCGATGTTGCCTACGTTGGTGCAGCCCCGGTCCTGAGTGCGCTTGCCACCGGGCTTGACGCCAAGATCGTTGCCGGCGTCAACACCCAGGGCTCCGACCTCGTGGTCAGGAACGACCTCGTTTACACAGGCCCACAGAGCCTGAAAGGGATGACGATAGCCACCTTCCCACCCGGCAGCATCCAGGACACGGTCCTGCGGGACTGGTTCCAGAAGAACAACCTCACCCCGGACAAGGATGTCTTCATCAAGGGCATGACCCCGGGCGATGCCGTCACGGCCATCCTTGCCGGTAAAGTCGACGGGATCTTCCTGCCGACCCCCTCACCGAGCACGGTCGTGAACCAGGGCAAGGGAAAAATTGTTGTCCACTCCGGTGAGATGTACCCCAACCACACCTGCTGCGTGCTGGTTGTCAGCGGCAAGCTGATCCGCGAGCACCCGGAGATTGTCCGGCAGATCATCAAAACCAATGACAAGGCAGTTGCCTGGAACCTCGCGAACCTCGATGAAGCTGCACAGATATACTCCACAAAGACCGGGGCCAGCCTTGCCGATGTCAAGGCGTCGCTGACAGAGTGGGACGGCAGCTGGGCTTCAGACCCGAACGTTATCGTCGAACCTGTCCTCGACTACGCGAAGATCCAGTACGAGCTCGGGTTCATAAAAAAGCCCCTGACAAAAGAAGAGATCTTTGACCTGACCTTCTACCAGAAGAGCTGACCGGGTCTGAAACCAACCTTTTTTTCTTCCGGGTTCGTAGTATAAGCAAAGGACCGGGTATTTATCAGCAGGTGACCATGGGACGGGATAATCAGAAAAATAAGAAGAACCGGTGGCTCGGTCTCCTTGCGATCCTTATCGCACTGGCGGTCTGGCAGTTTATTGCGGCCGTTATCATCCAGTACCCCTTCATTCTCCCTGCCCCCACCGATGTCCTGGCGGCGTTTGTCAGCCTGGTGCAGCAGGGAACGATCCTCCTTGACCTCGAGGCGAGCCTGGTCCACTTCGCCCTCGGGCTTGGCATGGCGCTCCTTATCGGCATCCCGATCGGGATCCTGATGGGCTGGGACCGGCGCTTCGATGCCTTCCTCGACCCGCTCATCGAGCTCCTCCGCCCGATCCCGCCCCTTGCCTGGATCCCGTTTGCGATCATCTGGTTCGGGCTGACGGCTTCGGCTGCCGGGTTCATCATCTTTGCCGGTGCGGTCTTTCCTATCATTATCAATACCTACAGCGGTTTCAGGGGTGTCCCCCGGGTCTTTGTCGAAGCTGCAAAGATGCTCGGCTGCACGAAAAGCCGGGACCTCATCCGGTATATCGCATTCCCGGCCGCTCTTCCCTCGGTTGCTGCCGGGATACGGATCGCCACCGGCGTCGGCTGGATGTGCCTTGTTGCTGCCGAGCTCTTCGGCGTCTCGAATTATGGTCTCGGCCAGAAGCTCTGGTTCTTCTACAGCCTTCACCAGATGGACAGCGTCGTCGTCTATATGATCATCCTTGGCCTGATCGGTCTTGTCTTTGATATGATCTTCCGTTACTATATTGACCGGTACTTCCTGAAATGGCGGACCGGGGAGGTGGCATAACATGGGCAAGCTCGAGATCCGCAACCTGAGCCGGTCATTCAGGAAGGATGACGGCAGTGATCTTGCTGTCCTCGACCAGATTTCCTTCGATGTGGAGGATAAGGAGTTTGTCTGCATCCTTGGCTCATCGGGGTGCGGAAAGACCACGCTGCTCCGCCTTATCGCCGGCCTCGATGAGGTGCAGTCAGGCTCGATCGTCCTCGACGGCGAGGAGATACGGGGCACCAGCCCGAAGGTGGGGATGGTCTTCCAGGAATACTCCCTCTTCCCGTGGCGGACGGTCATCGACAATATCGCGTTTGGTCTCCAGATGCAGGGGGTGCCCCTGAACGAGCGGAGCCGCATTGCGGAACGGTACCTGAAGCTTGTCAACCTGACCCAGTTCCGGGACAGTTACCCCGCGGAGCTCTCAGGCGGGATGCGCCAGCGGGTGGCAGTGGCGCGGGCCCTTGCGCTCGACCCGGTCCTGCTCCTGATGGATGAGCCGTTCGGGGCACTGGATGCCCAGACACGGAATATGCTCCAGAAGGAACTTCTCGATATCTGGGAAAAGACGAAAAAGACGATAGTGTTCATCACCCACAGTGTAGATGAGGCCGTGTATCTTGCCGACCGGATTATTGTTCTTACACCCCGGCCGGGACGGATCTGCCAGGTATTTCCTGCAGATCTTAAACGTCCCCGTGACCGTACCAGCGTGGAGTTCGCATTAGTACGACGCCAGGTGCTTGATCTCATCGGCCAGCACTGTTCAATCCAGTAAGGTTTAATAGGCTATATCTCCATTTTATAAAAGCAGTTTGTGAAGCGTACCGGCATATTCATCTGATCATTTCCCGATAGATATGCCCGCTTTTACCAATATTTCACAGGAGTAGGACGCGATGGTTAGAAAACCGGCAAAGATGTACAGGAACATATCCAAGAAAGCCTATACACGGCGCGAATATATGGGTGGTGTTCCGGGGAGCAAGATTGTACAGTTCGAGATGGGAAACCTCTCCCAGGAATTCCCGACCGAAGTTGACCTGATTGTCGAAGAGGCATGCCAGATCCGGCACAGCGCACTCGAGGCAGCACGTATCACGGTCAACCGTCGGCTGATGAAAGAAGTCGGGAGGTCCAACTTCCATTTCAAGGTCCGGATCTTCCCGCACCACGTCCTGCGTGAGAACAAGCAGGCAACCGGCGCCGGTGCCGACCGTGTCTCTGAAGGCATGCGTCTCGCATTCGGAAAAGCTGTCGGAACCGCAGCCCGCGTGGATGCAAACCAGAAGATCCTGACGGTCTACTCAACCCCGCAGTACCTGGAAAAGATAAAAGATGCCATGCGCCACGGCGGCCACAAGCTCCCGACCCCCTCGCACCTGAAAGTAAGCGAGATCAAGGTCAGCGGCAGGGTTGTCGCAGCACCAAAGCTTGTGGGTGAGAAAGTAGTCGCAGCAGCCAAGGTTGAGGAAGTCGCAGCAGAACCCGCCAAGGGAGCCGAAGCACCGGCAAAGGGCGGCAAGGCAGGGGCAACCGGCAAGGGTGCAGCAGCCGCAGCAGCAGCCAAGGCAGAACCCGCCAAGGCCGATGATAAGAAGGGTGCAGCCCACGCAAAGGGCGGCAAAGATAAGAAGTAATTTTTTTTAGTTTTTTTTGGTTTTTTTGTTCTTCGAAAACGGGTAGTGATCGGGGTTGCCGGCTATTTATTGCCCATCTCTATCCTGTCTGAACCACCGGTGGTCCTTTATACCGGATGCTGGCGGGAAACAGCAATGTTTATTATATTCTGCACCGTGATTCAATCGTATGTTTCGTACCACCGGGAGTACCGTACTACTCTTTTTCATTATTCTGCTTATTATCGTCTTCTCATCGGGATGTTTAAATTCCCTTGATCCCACCTGTGGAGACCGGTTGGATGTTGAAAACGAATTTACCCTGACAAAGGAACGACCCCGCGCCCAGCTGGAAACTCCCGATGCATCAAAAGAGTGTCACGCGGTGATGTATCTCGAGTATGAATACCTGACCGAGTCGATGAAGATGACGAAGGACAAGCCTCCGATTATCTATGAATTCGGTACTACAACCGGGTGGTTCCCGAACCCTGTCTCGAAAATGGCAAGTGAAAATGTTTCAGGTCACAGGGTATTTAATTACTGGTATGCTACAACTAGCCAGGGGGCAAAGAATGCTCTGGGCGACTCGACCCGTTACCATATCATTGCTGCACTGCCAGAGGAAGTTAAAGAGACTCCCGGGGCAGGCGTGGTAGTCAGGATGCAGATAGAGTATACCCCGTTTAAAACCGGATGAAGAGTGTTTTGGGTGATCCTTTCTTTTTTCTCTTGTCAGCCCGGATACCTGTCACTGCCATAAAGAACATTGCAGCGGGGCATCTTCCCCGGTCATCAAGTACCCCGGAAGGTTATTTTGCTAAAAAGGGATTTTCCAGGGAATTTATTTGAGTTTCCTTATGACTTCAGACTGGAGATCCAGTGACAGGGGCATACTCCTGAGAATGCAGGGGAGGACCTGTTTCATTACCTCTTTGCCCTTTGGGGTGGTAACAAAATCGCAGATCGCCTTCTGACCTTCCGGTGATGAGAGGTAATTAAGGATCAATTCCTGTCCCGGCGGGGATGCAAGATATGAGGTGATCATTGATTTCATGGGGTCGATGGTTACCATGGTTTTTCAGGCTCCTTGGGTTTCTTATGGGAGTTGGGTGGGATGCGGGATAAAGGGAGTGGGAATGGGGTGTTACCTGTATGGTTGTCTGAGGGGATGAAGCAGAAGGGGTTTTATGTCCAGCCCGGGACGCTGGAAGAATGAGAAGAAAACGAAGGTTTCTTCGAGGGCGTTTAGCGGTGAACTGGTTGGCTCCGCTAAAAAACCGGTATTCCTAAAAAAAGTGAAACGAAAAATTCCTACCGGTCCTTTTTCCCATCAGTCTTTTTCGTTGACACATATTTGAGGAGCTTGTTACCAGGTGCGGGAGATTGCTGATCAGGGGATAGTGTCTGCGCAGGAGATTTCCGGGGAGACCGGGGTTCGGCTTTTACGAGGTGTGCCGAACTTTTATGGGGAGCAGGTTTTCCCGCATCTGCCTGTTTCTTTGGTGTCCCGACAGATGGGGCCGGGGATTCCGGATGAGGGGGAAGTGCCTTTTCCGGAGGGGAGGGGGGTGTCGTTTGTTCAGGTTTCTCTGGTGCTGGTTTTCCTTTTCTTGCAATCCCCAGCCGTGTTTTATATTTGCTCAAGTATTGGAACAGTTTGAGAAATGACTCTGCCTCATCCCGGAGCGTGTGCTCGATCGGTTTGAATTCCTTCTTTTCATACCACGTGTTGATACGACCGGCATCGGATTTTTTTGATGAGAACGTATCGAGACGGGCTCCGGCAAACCGCCCGTCATTCAAAAGAACGAGGACTGGGCTGAGATCCAGGCGGGGTCGCTCGTAATATAACTGGTGACTGGTAACCGGCGGCAGATTGTATTTTTTGCATTTCGCGATGATCATCTCATAGGCATAATCGAGATGTATCCCCACCGGAATAAAATGCGTGACCCGCACTTTCGGATTGAAAAACTGATTGTAAAATGTAGTCACGATACTTTTTTCGGAACTCTCCCATTCTTTGAGAATCGTTAACTTCTCCAGCGGTTCACCGGAGGTCAAATCGATCTTCTGGTATTGGATGGTGATTAAGGTATCAGTCGCGGGATCGGGTTTTTCCCCGGTGTGATATCCTTCCATAGCGAAATAATAGGCCGGCATAGACTGATCTTACTATGAGAGATATAATCCTTTTGCGTGGTTTTTCATGCGATCCGATTACCGATGTGGTATTCATCTCGCGTTCAAGGAGATTGAGTACGAAGAAATACGATACGAAAAACCGGAAGTAATAATAGCGAAGATTGAGGCTCTGGAAAATGAGATTCAGAAGAGTCTCAAGGATTTTTAAAACACTATTGAAGAATAACCAGGTTGTTTCTCATTCCCCCCCCCTTTTCCTTTTGCCAGGTCTATATCGGACTGCACGCCCGGATCGTGGATGAGTGACGGGGATGCCTTTTAAGAACAGGGAATACGATGAAAAATATGAGAAATGAGTATGGGATTATGCCTTCTTTCCGCTGAATTTCCTGGCATCGGTCTTCGCTGCTACGGGAGCGGTCTTTGAAGCGGGGGCAACTGCCTTCTTCTTTTCTTTGTTTGACGTGGTTATCACTTCCTTTTTCAGTGGTTTTTGTTCATTGTGGTTTTGCCACTAATTCATGTTCTTTTGGTACCGGGATATACGCTTTGTCCCTGTACGGGAATTTAAACGATTTTAAAGGGGTATTTTTGTGGACAGGGGGCAGGAAACGCGCCGGGGAATCTGAGTACGCGGGCCCGGATAACAAGGGGGGTTGGTACCCCCCCATTCCGGGGTCATTTCAGGCTTCTTTTGGCAGAAAACGACATTTCGGATCACAGCAGGTTGCACAAAATGGCATATTCCGGAACACGATTCTGAAATACGCTATTATCTCCTTATTTAAGGCAAACAGACGGCAATTTATTGAGGAAAATGTATGTCAATGGATGCCTTTGGGAGGCGGAAAAGAGAGTGCATGGGGGGGTAGCACGGTCGCGGGGAACAGACCACCGTTTTTGAGGGCACGACAATTTTCCCGGATTGGGTCTTTTTGAACACGAATTGGATTGAAACACCAGCGGCACTGAGAATGATGGTTTTATTCTCTTAAATCCTCATTTTCCCTGCTGCTTCTTTTCTCCTGTTGCGTACTCCCGAGAAAAGGCAGTGCGATGAAAGACAGGTTCATAATACTCCCGGCCCCCAATACACTACCCATGGATAAGAAGATCGCCCTGGCATTCCTGTACATCCTGCTCTTCCCGGTCATCCTCCTCTTCATTTCCGGAGATTTTGCCTGGACCGAAGGGTGGATCTTCAGTATCTGGTTCCTTGTCCTCTGCTATTTTGACAATCCTGTACCTGTACCGGAAAGATCCGGCATTGCTTGAGGAGCGGTACAGGCAGCCCGGTACCGGTAACCAGGAAACCTGGGACCGGTATGTTGTCTATGGGCTCGTGATCGGTTTCATCGCCTGGATCGTCATCATGCCGCTGGATGCAAAACGGTTTGGATGGTCTCCCCTTTTCCCCCTGTGGCTGAAAGTTGCCGGGGGAGCAGGGCTGGTTGGATCATTTTTCCTTTCTTCCGGTCATACACCGATAACACGTTCCTGTCTCCCCTGGTCAGGATACAGGAGGACCGGAAGCAGCGGGTGGTGTCGACCGGCGTATACGGGTTTGTACGGCATCCCATGTACCTTGGAGGGATACTGATGTTTCTTGGTACTCCCCTCCTCCTCGGGTCATCCTTGGGGGTCATTGCCGGTCTTGCCCTGACCATTCTCCTGATGGCACGGGTAGCGGGAGAAGAAAAAATGCTCGCCGGGGAACTCGAAGGCTACCGGAAATATATGCAGAAAGTCCGTTACCGGCTTTTTCCTTTTCTCTGGTAGGAACAATTTTTTTACTACCCCGGAAGCGCAAATCGGAAATATTTAAAAAACAAAGGCATTCTTCATGAAATGCACCGTATTTCTGGCAGCCACATGTGTGCTCATGATGGTTGCACTCTTTGCCGGCTGTACAAGCCCTACAGAGGCAAAGATCAAACCTTTCGATACGACCGTCCCGACATCACCCCCGGCAACACCTTCTCCACCAACTGCCACGATAGTACCGATGCCACAACCCGTAGAAACCCTTCCTTACGAACAAATTGTTGACATCCATGTCGAGAAACAACGACCTGATGCTTCTATTCACCTGCTTTTCAATGGTGGCCCGGGAGAAGTGTATGTCCAGAATATCATGATGCGGGTTACCCGTCCGGATGGAACCGTTGAAGAAAAATTCATGCAGGACGGTATACTGAAGCCCCGGCGTTATGACGAGCTGGTTATGGAAGGTTCCCGGGGTGTTGACCAGGTTGCCGTGTTTATCACCACCATTGGAAAAACCTATAAGGTATATGACAGCCCGCTTGCGTACCCCCAGTTCTGATTATTTTTTTAGATATCAAGATGAAATTTTTTAAGATATCAAGATGAAAAACAGGGATTTGAGACTATTTTAGATCATGCAGCGTTTCGGCGTTTATGTTGCAACAGGTAAGCGGAGCAAAACGAAGGGAAGTAACACGAATCGAAGTGCAGCGGAAACAAACAATCCCGGCTGTTCTTTATCTCTCTAAAATGTTATGGCATTATGTATATACCGGCTGGTTTGGGTTCTAAAAGAACAAACCGCCAAAAAATCCCAGGTTCTAATGTCCGGATTTAATGTCCGGATTCAACACGTGGTACAGCTGCGAAACAGCAGTCATCGTTTTGAATCCCTTATCGGTAATAATGTAATCTCCCCGCTCGTGACGCTGGAGGATCATACCCGAATCGGTCAGTTTTTTGATATGAAACAGAAGGTTGCCCCCACGCAGCCCGGTCAGTTGCGAGATGTCAGAGAATGTCCGGGTCTGGGAGGTGAGTGATTTTAAGATCTGGAACCGCTGGATATTTGCTACCGGTTCAAGGAGATTCTTTACGATGACATCATCAGGCATATCGCCTACAGACTCCTTTCCCTGTGCTGTTGTCTGGTAAATACCGAGTGACTTCATCAGGTCGACCTGTTTCTCAAAGAGGCGGTGTACTTCGGTAAAACAGGTATCACACCGGTCGAACGGCCCCTTTTTGCGCATAGCCTTCATCTGGTCCTGGTAAGACCTGACGATCTCTTCAGAGACTTGCCCGTCTTTGATGTGCCGGGCGGTATTCTGCAGGAAATCCATGAACAGCTCGAAACATTTCTCCTGCATTTTACAGGTGGAAACCATGCGGGCGGAGAGATCTGTCTTTGCCGATTCTACCTGGTCTTTGGTAAACAGGTCACCATAATTTCTTTTCAGGCCAGAGAGCACGCCATCGACATGCTGCTGGTTGGCATGCTGGATGAACCGTTTCAATTCTGTCCGAAGCCCGATAATCTCAGATTTCAGCTCATGGATTTCTGTCAGAGAACCAAGTGTTGCTCCCATAAGTTATTTCCTTTTATGACGGTGAGGTGCGTGTTCATTACCTTGCAGGTCATTTTTCTATACTAACTGTTCTTGTATATTTTAATGACGCTCAAGTATATATTCATAACACAACAATCCATATCCGGTGAAGAACCATGACCAAGTCAGTTAAGGAACAAATTCATGCACAGATTACCGGAGCTCTTGCAGGCGCAAAGTTCCCGGTTAAAACTCCGGCGGATCTTATCGCGGCGTTTCCGAACGGTGCAGCCACAACCTGTAAGGTTGGAGACCTCAAGATGACTGCCGGCGAAGCAGGAAAACTGCTCAAGGCTTCTGACTTCCCGTTCAAGAGTGCAAAAGCTGTTGCTGACGTTATCGTTGATCGCGCCGGCCTGTAATCATTCTTTTTTTGCACGTCTCTATAAAAAAAATAACTTTCATTCTCATGTTCTGGCAGCCTTCCATGGGTCCGGTGTGGGTAAATCACGTGGCAAAATTCACCTTAATTTAGGGGCCTCATGTGTGCTTTTACTGACCTGCTGTCATTTTTCATAAAAAAAAATAGACGATCGTCTGGCAGCAGTCCAGCAGGAACAAAGACCGGACCCGTTGCCTGCGGGGATCTTTCCCAATCTCTATATTACCCCCCGTCCTTCAGTATATATGAATGCAGAAACCGGATAACGATCCTCTCTGGTCAGCCGTTGCCGATGCCACCTTCCAGGCGTACCGCGAGGCTGTCATCCGTCTCCCACCGGATGTGCTGCGGGTGATCCGGAAGGCTGCCGCTGCCGAGACAAGCCCGGTAGCACGCGGTGAGTTTGCCAATATCTTAAAAAATATTGAGGTGGCAGAGCACCGTGGAGTACCGCTCTGCCAGGACACCGGTGTCCCGGTCGTGTACCTGACCATTCCTCCCGAAGTCCCCCTGACTATGGGCCTGTATGAAGGAGTTGCAGAAGGCGTCCGCCGTGCAACCCGGGAAATACCCCTGCGTCCCAATGTAGTGGACCCGCTCTCGCGGCACAACACCGGGGATAATACCGGTGCAGGGATGCCGGCGATCCATGTACGGCCCGGGGACAGGTTCACCGTTACGGTCCTGCCCAAGGGTGCGGGTGCCGAGAATGTATCCGCGATCACGATGCTGCTGCCAACCCACCAGTACGGGATTGAAGGGTTCATTGTCGAGACCATGCTCAAGGCTGAGGGAAGGCCCTGCCCGCCGGTAGTGCTTGGCGTCGGGATCGGGAGTACCTTCGATGGTGCCGCAGCGCTTGCAAAAGAAGCGCTCCTGCAGCCCATAGATACCATGACACCGGTCGAGCAGGAGATCTGCACTTCTGTAAACCGCCTTGGTATCGGCCCGATGGGACTGGGTGGTGACACGACCGCGCTTGCGGTAAAGGTGAAGATCGCCGGCTGCCATACTGCATCCCTCCCGGTTGCTGTCAACATCCAGTGCTGGGCCCACCGCCATGCAACCGTGGAAGTGAAGCGATGACCCCCCCTCATGTCCAGCTGCATACCCCCCTGGGAAAAGAAGTCCTTGAACTTCATGCCGGTGACCATGTCGAGCTCTCCGGTATTGTCTATACCGCCCGTGACGAAGCACATATCCGCATGAAGGCCGAAGGTATCCCGTTCGATCCGGTGGGGGCTGTCATCTACCACTGCGGCCCGGTCATTAAGGATAACCGTGTCATTGCTGCAGGGCCTACCACCTCTGCCCGGATGAACGAACTTTCCGGTTTCTTACTGGAAAAAGGCGTGCGGGCACTAATCGGCAAAGGAGGCATGGGTACCCGGGTGCGGGAACAGCTGAAAGACCGTGGGGTCTACCTGGCATTTACCGGAGGGTGTGCCGCACTCGCATCATCCCATATGACGGTAAAAGGAGTATTTTTTGAGGATCTTGGCATGGCAGAAGCAGTCTGGGTGATCGAACTTGACCGCCTCCCGCTTGTGGTCGGTATCGATGCACACGGCAATGATCTCTTTTCGGACGTGATGCACCACGCGAAACGGGAATATGAACACAGAAAGGAACGCTAAAAAACCTGGTGGGGAACTGATATAAAGAATAGGTTTTTTTCACCCGCGCTGCTATAGTATACGATAGATAGGACGCTTCTCATGAAACTCGCCATTGACGAGACCCGGTGCAAGGGCTGTAATCTCTGTACGAAGGTTTGCCCGTATAAGATTTTCAAGGAAGGCAAAAAAGCTCAACCGCAAGGGAATAGCCATACCGGAACTGGACCGTCCCGAACGCTGCGCCAACTGCCGGCTCCAGTACCTCTATGGACGCACACTCTGTGGTGTCTGCCAGCTCACCTGCCCGGACCAGGCCATTCACTGGATTGAGGAGGAGCCATACGAACCTCACAAGGTGGCGATTGAATATTGACGCGTACTGAGTTCTGGCAGGGAAACACCGCCTGTGCGGAGGGGGCACTTGCAGCCGGGTGTAACTTCTTTGGCGGATACCCGATCACACCCTCGACTGAAGTTGCAGAGCACATGGCAGTCAAGCTCCCGAAAAAGAACGGCGTTTTTATCCAGATGGAAGACGAGATTGCCGGTATTGCTTCGATCATCGGTGCTGCATGGACCGGTGCCCGGGCAATGACCGCTACCAGCGGACCCGGGTTTTCCCTCATGATGGAGAACATCGGGTTTGCAGCAATGACCGAAACTCCCTGTGTTATCGTGAACGTGCAGCGGGGGGGACCATCTACCGGTCAGCCGACGATGGGTGCACAGGGCGATATGCTGCAGTGCCGGTTTGGTTCCCACGGGGACTACTCAGTTATTGCGTTATGCCCTTCGAGCGTCCAGGAAATGTTCGAGCTCACCGCCAAAGCATTCAACCTCGCAGACGAGTACCGTGTCCCGGTGATGGTCATGGCGGATGAGATCATCGGGCACATGCGCGAAAAGGTCATCATTCCGGATTCAGTTGCTTTTGTACCGCGGAAGGAACTGGTCAGGGGAACGCCGCCGTTCAGGGCGGATGACGACCTTATCCCGGGGTTTCCGCAGTTTGGTAAAGGATATAGTGTTCATGTGACCGGGCTGACGCATGATGAACGCGGGTACCCGTGTGCAACAAACCCGAAGCTGCATGAAGCGCTTGTCATGCGGCTGGTGGACAAGATTGAGTCCGCCCGCCACAAAATCGCGGATTTTGAGATAATCAATCCCGATGCAGAAGAGGTCTTCATCGCGTACGGGGCTCCTGTACGCACGGTGCAGCAGCTCATGCACGATCATCCGGACAAGAATATTGGATTCTTGAGGCTCAGGACGGTCTGGCCATTCCCCGAGTTCGCGCTGAAAGAATTCAGACATGCGAAACATTTCCTCGTGCCTGAACTGAACCTTGGCCAGATGGCCCGCGAGATCGAGCGCCATGTGGATGTGCCGGTCATCAGCCTGCCAAAGCTGGGCGGAGACCTGCATACACCGGCTGAACTGTTCAAAAGCCTGGAGGCGTCCCGATGACTTTTGAGGACTGGTACCGCCAGGACCGCCTCCCGCATATCTTCTGTGCCGGTTGCGGGAATGGCACGATTATCAACTGCACGCTCGCTGCAATCGAGCAGATGGCCTGGAAGAAGGAGGAAACGGTTTTTGTTTCGGGTATCGGGTGTTCATCACGGGCACCCGGTTATATTGCAACCGACTCGCTCCATACCACCCACGGGCGTGCAATCGCTTTTGCAACGGGAGTAAAAATGGCAAACCCTGACCTCAACGTCGTGGTTTTCACGGGTGATGGCGATATGGCAGCTATCGGTGGCAACCATTTCATCCACGGGTGCCGCCGGAACATCGATCTCACCGTGGTCTGCATGAATAACCAGATTTACGGGATGACCGGGGGACAGGGCAGCCCGACAACACCCCGGGGATGCATCTCTTCAACAACACCGTACGGGTGTGCTGAAACCCCCTTTGACCTCTGCGAACTCGCGATTGCTGCCGGAGCCAATTATGTCTCCCGCTGGACATCCTATCATGTAAAAGAGCTCGAAAAAGCAGTCCTTGCCGGTTTACAGACCCCGGGCTTTTCATTTATCGAGGCGCTGGTACAGTGTCCAACCGCATTCGGGCGCAGGAACAAGTTCAGACAGGTGGCTGACCACGTAGAGTATCTTCGCACCCATTCGATGCTCAAGGCGAAACGCGACCGGTTGCTGGAGCAGGGAGAGCACATTCCCCCGGATATGTATATCGTTGGCGAACTTGCCCGCAGGAACCGCCCGGCACTGGGGGTGAAACGATGAGACGCGAGGTAAGGTTCTCAGGGTTCGGCGGGCAGGGGATCATCCTTTCCGCGGTGATCCTCGGTAGGGCGGCCGTGATGCATGACAACAAGTATGCAGTCCAGACGCAGGTCTATGGGCCGGAAGCCCGGGGCGGGGCTTCAATGAGCCAGGTCATCATCGATGATGCACCGATCCTCTTTCCCAAGGTCACAAATCCTGATATTTTCGTCATTATGTCCCAGGAAGGCTTCGAGAAGTATGGAGCTGGTGCAGGCAAGGAAGCGGTGATGCTGGTCGATTCCACGCTCGTATATTCCCGTCCGCAGTGCAGGTGTATCGAGATCCCGGCAACACGGGAGGCAAAACAGACCCTGAAACGCGATATCGTGGCAAATATCGTCATGCTCGGGGCACTGGTCGCTGCTACGCATGTTGTCAGCGAGGCGGCGCTGGAAAAAGCAATTCTTGACTCCGTGCCCAAGGGCACCGAGGCACTCAACCAGAAGGCGATGAAGCTGGGGCTTGAGCTGGGAGCAGCACCCGGGGGTACATCAGCATGAAGCTACGCGAATACGAAGCAAAGAACGTACTGAAAGAGGCCGGGATCCCCGTCCCGGCAGGATTTTTGATCACATCAGCTGGCGAACTCACCCCTCATCTCGGTGCACTGGGCGATGCCTTCGTGCTCAAGGCGCAGGTGGATGTCGGCGGCAGGGGAAAGGCCGGGGGCATCCTGATGGCCGGCAAGTCAGACGGCATACAGGTAGCAGAGGATCTTTTCAGCAGGCAGATCAAGGGCCTGCCCGTGAAGGAGATCCTGGCCGAACAGCGGCTTGACATCCAGCACGAGTACTATCTCTCCATCACGATTGACCGCTCCAGTAAACAGCCCCTCATCCTCTTTACCGAGGCAGGGGGAGTGGATATCGAGATCACGGCAAAGGAACACCCCGAAGCGATCCGGAAAGTGATCGCAAACCCGCTGATGAGGGATATCCCTCCCTTCATGCTCAGGGAACTGGTCGGGACTGCACCAAAGGAGATCGGGCAGATCATCAGCAGGCTCTACCGGGTATTCCTGGAAAAGGATGCCCTGCTAGCCGAGATAAACCCGCTCGTGACTACCCCGCAGGGACTCTATGCAGCCGATGCAAAACTCATTGTCGATGACAACGCCCTCGGCAGGCAGGGATTTACGGTCAACCGCGACCTCACCGACCGCGAACGTGAAGCAGAGAAATACGGTTTCTCGTATGTTGAGCTGAACGGCACTATCGGCGTGATCGGCAACGGGGCCGGGCTCACGATGTCCACCCTGGACCTCATCGGGTTCTATGGCGGCAAAGCGGCAAATTTCCTTGATGTCGGCGGTGGTGCGGAGAGCGAGCGGGTGATGCACGCGGTCCGGCTGGTGGGCAGTGTCCCGTCGGTAAAGGTGATTGTGGTCAATCTCCTCGGCGGCATAACGAAATGCGATGAAGTGGCAAAAGGCATTATCGCGGCCAGCATTCCCCAGAAAGTTATCGTAAGGCTCGCCGGTACCAATGAGGCGGAAGGCAGGGCCATGCTCTCGGAGAAAGGCTACGAGATGCTGGACACCATGGACCTTGTGGTCAAAAAGGCTGTCGAGGTGGCTTCATGATCTACGGGGATAAGAAAACCGGTGTCCTGGTCCAGGGTGCAACGGGAAAACAGGGAGAGTTCCACATCGGCCTGATGAATGCCTATGCCCAGCAGGTCGGCGGCAGGGGTGTCGTGGCGGGTGTTACCCCCGGCAAAGGCGGCAGGGAAGTCCACGGGGTCCCGGTCTATAATACCGTCAGGGAAGCGATGCGGGACCATGATATCTCGGCAGGCGTCATCTTTGTGCCAGCCGGAGCTGCAGCCGATGCGATCATGGAAGAGGCGAATGCCGGGATCCAGACCATCGTGGCAATCACTGAACATATCCCGGTGCACGATACGATGAAGGCAATCGCGTACGCCAAAATCGAAGGGTGCAGCGTGATCGGCCCGAACTGTCCCGGTCTCCTGTCACCCGGTGAAGTCAAGATGGGGATCATGCCTTCAGGGCTCTTCTCACGTGGAAACGTTGGCGTGATTTCCCGGAGCGGTACCCTCACCTATGAAGTGGTCGACGAGCTTACCCGGGCCGGTATCGGGCAGAGCACGGTTGTGGGTATTGGCGGCGACCCGGTCATCGGCCAGACCTTTGTCGATGTTCTCAAACGGTTCGAAAAAGACCCGCAGACAAAAGCCGTGGTCCTGATTGGAGAAGTCGGGGGCAACCTCGAAGAGGAAGGTGCAAAATCAACAGACCTGCCGATCGTATCGTATATCGCCGGGATCTCTGCTCCTCCTGACAAACGCATGGGCCATGCCGGTGCGATCGTGGAGGGTGGTGAGGGCGATGCCCGCTCCAAGATTGCCCGGCTAAAAAAGATGGGCGTACCGGTTGCATCGCGGCCGTCGGAGATCCCGCAGATGGTGCGTGAATTGTTTCAAGGTCATTGCTGATTAATTTCTTCCATTTTTTAATTTAAAAACACAGAATTGACTCTGATACATTAAAAACGTAAACGTGAAGCCTTAGTGGTTGACCTTTTTCGTTCAGACCCTATCTCATGAAAGGGACCAGGTCGTCATAGACCCGGTATGTCGCTCCGGAGGACATCTTTGCAATAATTTCCACGCGATCGGTCTCTTTCGATCCATCGAGGGTTATCTCGCTCACGCCCTTCAGGGGCAGGATGATGCCCGTTGTCACCGATCCATCCGAATGGGTGACTTTGATATCCGCACTGCTGATACTGCCCTCCCCCGCACTTCCGGCGAAAATCACCGAGATCTTTGAAGTAATCGGATTTTTCTGGACCTGAAAGTATACCTTCCTGTCTGTGGGTATCAGCTGTGTTGGCAGGGGGACGAGCGCACGGGAGACCGGGGCAGCCAGGGTTGGTGGGGTTGTCATGGTGATGATTGGTTCCGGTATGGATGTACTCTCCGCTGCTGTCGGATTGCTGTGGGTGCTAAAATCCCAGTTGTTCGTGAGAACCGGCAGTCCGATGAAAAAAACGGCTGCAAGAATGGTAACCAGTAAAATACTGCCTCCGACAATCCTTAATCTTTTTTGCCGGAGTTTTTGCCGGTTCCGGCTCCTTATCAGGGAAAAACAGCGTGTCATCAACGGTCTCTGATGATCCCCGTCCCCGGAGTGCTGGAACAGTGACCGGTTTTTTTGCCTTATATTGTATTGGAGATCTGTTTTCCTGCTTATGTAAGGACTCCAGAGTCTCATCATCTTCGTATCCCTCCCCGTATTGTTTTAATAATTCATCTGTATCCGGTTCCGGAATTTCATCATCGTATTGTACCGGTGTCTCTTCATTCAGCTGGTTCCGGAATTTCATCATCGTATTGTACCGGTGTCTCTTCATCAGCTGGTTCCGGAATTTCATCATCATATTGTACCAGTGTCTCATCAGCATCCGGAATTCATCATCGTATTGTCCGGTTCCATCAGCATCCGTTCCGGTATTTCCCGGATGAATCGGGCTCCACACAAATCGCAGAACTTTTCCGGATGGGTGAACTGGGTGCCGCATTTGCTGCAGGTCAACAGTTCCGGTATCCGCGTCCCGCAGACTTCACAGAATTTATAGCCCGGCCTGACCGGCCTGTTGCAGACCGGACAGGTACGCCTGAATTCTGGATTTGAAGCCGGATTCCCCATGAAACGCAGTTTAGCTTTCACATATTAAAAACAGGTTGGTTTTCTGGCGGCTTTTTTTGTTCTCGCTGCGATAAAAAGAACTGAATTGAGTAATCTGGCAGATATCTCGTACATCTGATGAACGTCAACAGATCATCAAATATTACGTGCCTTACCTCCTGACCGGGATAGTGTCAGGAGTTTTAACATAAAGGAAAATAGTATCGTTACTTTCTCTCGCAGATTATTATACCAGTGGCCCGAAAATCAAAAGCGATAAGCGTCAGCAAACTCCGCCTTCTCCCAACATTCCGATGCGATTTAAGATTTTGCCCTGCATTCCGGTACTGGAACACCATCCATGCGATTTAATTTTGCCGCATTTCCGGGTACTGGAACCACACCCTTGTCCCCCATGCGATTCTTTATCCTTGTGGCGTGACAACCGTTAGGAGCAGCACATAGCATGTCCGAACCACAATTTTTCCCCATATCGCCTGAAATGCTGGCTCTGGCCGGTGAAACGATCAGCAGGCGCGTTTCACGGCTCCCCTTCGAGAGAAACGGCGTCATGGTCACGGATGAACTGATCGGCATTGTGATGGAATGCCTGAATGCTGAATTCAAAAAGGCCCTGGCCCTGAAAACACCCCCGTATGCGGATGAGAAAACCGGAGGAGGACTCGACCGCTGCATTGAAGAACGGCTGAGGATCTCAGGAAAAACCGTTGTTCCCGTAATTGCCGAAGTACTCTGCAGTGCCGGCATTGCAGAGACAACCGATATTACCGACCGGGCTTCTCACCGCTCCTCAAAAGGTCTACGGCTCCTGCAACCGTGGACCTGGCATATCGCCTCTCCCCCGGCACCATTGGTCAGCCCATTCGGGTCAGGGACCGGCAATGAACCGGCGAATGTATCCTGGACTGGCATGTGCCCGGTATGTCGGACGGGAATTTTAACCATGGTTACCGGAAAACAGCTGTTTGGCATTCCCCGTACGGATTTCTATATGGAGTGCACTCACTGCGGTGCAAAATTTATTCCGGTCGGCACGCAGTTCCGGTTGGTTTCTATTGCCCACATCCGTGACCCGCTCTGGAAAAAACACCTGGACCAGACGTTTCCTGCAGAAACATGGTCAGCCCTCGCGCGGGGCACCAGCCCGGGTGGCAAACCGCTCCTGCCTGCACCGGCAAAAAAATCTGCCGGTATGCCCCCCAAATCATTTGGGGGAGGACTCTCACACCTGAAGGATGGGTCCCTGGCAGTGCCGTGCGGGGAAAAGACGCTCTATTTCAAACCGGTAAAACTGCAGTTTTCCGGGGGGTTGAGAGAAAATGTATTCGCACGGGCACAAAAACTCCTCAGCGAGGTCCTGGAAACTTCCGCATTTGGTCACCTGGTCTCACCGGTAAATGCCCGGTACTACCGGTACCTGCCTATGAAATCCGGGCTCTTTTTAAGTCAGCTCAAAGAACGTCACGACCCTTTCTACCGGGAGTTTCTCAACACCTACGGTGATGAAAAGTTTTGCGCGTTCCGGATGGAGGGATCGCCGGAAGAGGACAAAAAAGGGGTCCTGATTGCAGTTGTTAATAAGGAGATATACTATGCGGTTAACTGTCCCGGTTCATTCCGCATCACCATCAATGAAGCCCTTGGTCGTATCTCACCTGAAGACTGTTTTCTTACCGGGGACTCTGCCCGCTGCAGGATAAATGCGCTTATTGGTAATTACAGGAAAGAAGCGGGAATCTACGTGCATCCATCTGAACGGGAAGATGACCGGATTCATATTGCTGAAATCCTGAACGGAGGCATTTCATCTGATATATAAAAAAGAATTTCATCCGGGGCTGATCTGAACAGACCAGAGAATTTTTCTTATCATGTGAGAACATATAGCTATCCAGTCTGGATACCGGAAAAGGGAGATCATCGATGAAATGCCCTCATTGCGGAATGAATATACGGGATAATATAGAAGAATGCGGCTATTGTGGCGGGAAAATAGCAAAAGAATCAGAGAAATCGCATTCTGGTACTGGGAGACCCGACAGTGCGGTGCAGAAAGGAGAAGGGGCAAAACTAACTGCACCGCTGCAGGGCGAACCTGGAAGTGAGGAAGAAGAAGAGGGTGGCATTTCTGTATACCTCCAGAGTGGCGAACAGGTCATCATCGGCTCTCTGAATATTGCGGTAAAAAAATTTTATTTCCATGCATATCTTACCAACCAGCGCATCTTTTTAATCGATACACAGGAAAAAAAGGTCAAGGTAACCGCAAAAGATATCCCGCGTGATTCGATAGCCGGCAGTACCATTGAATTCTCAGAAAGTTCCGATCCGGTCCTGGTTCTCTCACTCAAATCTGCTGACGATGAAATCAAGACCATGAAACTCATCTTTACCCAGGACGGTATGGACCGGTCCGATGAGGTCAATGAATGGATTTCCCTCCTCCATGAACATGAAAAACCAGGAAAACTGTTAAAGAAAACTGTCGAAGAATCTCCGGAACCTGAAGAAAAACCAGCACCCGCTGAACGGGAAAAGCCTGTGCCAAAACAGGAACTGCAGCCGAAAAGAAAACCGGCAAAAGATCATGAAAAGCAACCTCCGGTTAAACGCCATGTCGTTTTCCATACCATGCAGGAAGAGGAACCCGAAGTTGAGGAACCCCGTCCCCAGCGGCGTGCAGTAATCAGGGAAGTACCTGAACCGGTAAAAAAACCGGTTGCGGAAAAGGAATCCTTTTACGAAATCTCCCCGCAAAGAAGATCAGATACCCAGCCACTCCGCAAACGTGAGGTACAGTCGGCTATGAAAGTTGCAATGAAGAATGCAATGCAGCCGCTCAAACCATCAGCCCTTCAGACCGCGAAACGGCCGGTAATAGAACCCCCCGCCAGAGAACCTGAACCAGTTGATAGTGAGGAAACTCCCCGGCGTTCCGGCGTCCGGGAAACTATGCGGGAAGAGCCGGTAGCGGATGAAGGTGCTGATCTCCCCCTCTTCTGCCAGAACTGCGGGAAAAAAATCCCCCCGGCTGCCAACTTCTGCCCGGGCTGTGGGACAAAACTGGGTGTGTTCAAAGCCAGTCCTTCGGAGAGATCCGACACAACCCCACGCGAAAAGAAAACACCTCATCATGAAGCACCTGCCCGCGAGAAGAAGGGCACTCCCCGTGTAGAGGAGAAGGATGAGGATGAAAAGGAAGATGAGACCCCGGTACCCACAAAGCCCCCCGCAAAGAAGGTTCCCAAGGGAAGCGAGATGACCATTCTCCATAAGTTCCTGAGAAGATAACAAAAGAGATATCGGCTCTGTAGAATTCCTTTTATTCCAGCACAAAATAAAAAGGACACATGCTTTGAAGGAGGGGACAAGAGCCTGTCCCCTCGGGACCGCCCCTGCGCAATGTGATAGTGCTGTTATTACCTTCTCGGGGGTTATCGCATTGGGGGGAGCCCAGTGGCGGGGGTGAAACCCCCAGAACGTTCAAGTTTTTTTACAACATTTCTACAGAGCTGAGAGATCATTTCTTTTTATTTTTTGCCACGGTAATTTACCGGTAATTTTACTCTTCCATGGCAATTGATGATTTTTATGAATTTTTCACCACCAATAATATTGCAGAGCGGGGGACAATCGTTTATATTACTCGCAATCATAAAATAATGAAAAACTATTGTAAATTAGAAATTGTTATATGAATTCCAGTGCTTTTTATTAGTACGTATTGTCACGAGGAAATCAATGAAGAGAAATATTCAGATTGAAGCATTAGCCCAGATCCCGCTGGAGAAACAGCAGATTGAACTCGTCGAGCGTAAATGCCTCGGCCATCCGGATAGTATAGCTGATGGCATTGCGGAATCTATCAGCAGGGCACTCTGCAAAGAATATCTCGAAGAATTTGGTGCTGTCCTGCACCACAATACCGACCAGGGAGAGATCGTAGCCGGAGAGTCCAGCCCTAAGTTCGGCGGCGGTAAGATTATCCGGCCCATGTTTATCCTGATTGACGGTCGTGCAACAAAAAGGTTCAATGATATATCCATTCCCACCGATGCGATTGCCGTTGAAGCAACCCGGAACTATCTTCGGACCCATTTCAAGACCCTGAACATGGAACGGGATGTAATTATGGACTGCCGGCTTGGGACCGGGTCGACCGATCTCTGTGATGTATTCAAGCCCCGCAACGGAAGAGTGCCGAGAGCGAATGACACTTCATTTGGTGTCGGGCATGCCCCGTTTTCTGATGTTGAAAATATCGTCAGGAACGTAAGCACGTATATTGATGAAAAAATGCGGCCGAAGTATCCTGCAATCGGTCAGGATATTAAAATCATGGGACTCCGCGACGGAGACACCATCACCCTGACGGTTGCCTGTGCCATTGTCGATAAGTACTGTGCGGATATCCATCAATATGCAGAATACATGGAGTTCCTCAAAGAACAGATCGCCAAAGTGGCAAGGAAGAGCACAAAACGCAAGGTTGTAGTCCATGTCAATACCGGCGATGACATCAAGAACGGGAGCATTTACCTGACCGTTACCGGCACCTCAGCCGAGATGGGCGATGACGGGTCAGTCGGACGCGGGAACCGCTGTAACGGGCTCATCACTCCCAACCGCCCGATGAGTATGGAAGCAACGAGCGGCAAAAACCCGATCAACCACGTTGGCAAGATCTACAACCTCCTGTCAACGCAGATTGCCACGGATTGTGTTACCCAGGTGGAGGGTATTGAAGAGATGTATGTCCGTCTCCTCTCCCAGATCGGACAACCAATCGACCGCCCGCTTGTGGCAAGTGTACAGGTACTACCGGCATCCGGTGTTAAAATTCAGAAGATCCAGCGTGAAATTCAGGGGATTACCGATAACTGGCTCGAGAACGTAACCAGCATCACCGAGAAAGTAATCCGTGGCGAGCTTAAGACATTCTGATACCCTATGGCAAAGCACGTAAAAACCGGCCAGATGAAGAGTAAAACCTCCCCCATTGTACGGCTCGCCGTCCCGAATAAAGGAAGGATAGCAGCGCCGATCATGGACCTTATCGAGAAGAGCGGGCTCCATCTTCCTGAAACCGGGGAGCGGCGCCTGATCACAAAGACCCTTGATCCGCAGGTTGAAATCCTGTTTGCCCGTCCGGCCGATATTCCTGAATATGTAGCAACAGGAGCTGCTGACCTCGGGATAACCGGTCATGATATGGTGGTTGAGCGTGAGTCCGATGTGGAAGAAATCCTGGACCTCCAGGCCGGGAAGGCAAAACTCGTTGTTGCTGTTCACGAGGATTCTCCGGTTACTTCCGTTCAGCAACTCGCAGGAATGAAAGTTGCCACAGAATTTCCGGTAATTACCCGGGCGTTTTTTGCAAAACATAACGTGAAGGTTACCATTGTACTGGTTGGCGGGGCCTGTGAAGCGACACCGCACCTCGGGATTGCCGATGCAATCGTCGACCTTTCGAGTTCGGGAACAACATTAAAGACCAACCGTCTCCGGGTAATTGATGAGGTGATGGAGACCTCTACGCACCTGATCGCAAATAAGGAATCACTCAGGACAAAAAAAGACAAGATCGATGAGATCCACCTTGCGCTCGAGAGTGTCATCCGTGCACGCAGCCAGTGTTACCTTATGATGAATGTAAAACGCACTTCCCTGGATGCGGTAAAAAAGGTGTTGCCCGGGCTTTCCGGGCCGACGGTAATGGATGTCGCATCCAGTGAAAACCTCGTTGCAGTGCATGCCGTTGTCAACGAGGAACGGGTCTATACGCTCATCAATGCCCTGAAGCGTGCGGGTGCAAAGGATATTCTCGTGATGTCGATCCAAAGGATGATCCGCTGAGCTGTATGCGTATATTTCCCGCTGTTGATATCCTCGGAGGGCGATGTGTCCAGCTGGTGCAGGGGAAACGGGAGAGTGCAACTGAATTCGGGGACCCGCTCACCTGTGCTACCCGCTGGCTTGACCAGGGTGCAGATGCCCTTCACGTGGTGAACCTTGACGGTGCATTCGGGAGTTCGGCAAAAAACGCAGAGCTTATCACCGACCTGATAAAAAACACCGGGGTTGAAATTGAGCTGGGCGGGGGTATCCGGTCAATTGAAGATGCTGCCCGCTGGCTGAAGACCGGTGTCTCGCGGATTATCGTTTCAACCCTTGCCACAAAAGAGCCGGAGATTATCAGAAATCTTGCGGATGAATACGGGAGTGAACGGATTATGGCCGGTGTCGATGCAAAAGGCGGACAGATTGCGGTCCACGGCTGGCAGGTTATGGCCGGGGACTACCTGGACTGGGCACGGCGCTTTGAGGAACTGGGAGCCGGCTTCTTACTCTATACGAATGTTGATGTGGAAGGACTCCAGCAGGGGGTGCAGTTCGGGCCGGTCCGGCAGCTTATCGATCATGTGCATATTCCCGTTGTTGTTGCCGGCGGAGTATCGGCACGTTCGGATATAACCGGTTTGCGGGATGCCGGTGCGTTCGGGGCGGTGCTTGGTTCTGCCCTGTACAGCGGGAAGATCACCCTGCAGGATGCCCTGGAGGAATGTCAATGAGGAATGTAACGGTAAAGCGGAAAACAAAAGAAACGGATATCGTGATCACCCTGAACCCGGATGGCAGCGGGGAGGTATCGGTTGATAGTGGTGTGCCATTTTTTGACCATATGCTCACCGCGATGGCAAAACACGGGGGTTTTGATCTTTCCTGCACAGCGAAAGGGGACCTCGGCGTGGACTGCCACCACACGATAGAGGATATCGGGATCGTGCTCGGAGATGCCGTGAAAGGAGTAATCAGTGACGGGGCAGGGATTCGGCGTTTCGCCCATGCGGTCATACCGATGGACGAGTCGATTGCAACCGTGGCGCTCGACTGCGGGGGAAGGGGATACCTCGTCTTTACCGGTACCTTTGGCAGCAGGACTCTCGGCACGATTCCTGTTGATATCTTCGAGCATTTCTTCTACAGCCTGTGCACCCGTGCCGGTATCACGGCACATATCACGTTCTCCGGGAAAAACGATCACCACAAGTCCGAGGCGGTGTTCAAGGCATTCGGGATTGCTCTCGGGCAGGCTCTCTCTATGAGTGAGGATAAAAAGACGATCCGGAGTACAAAGGGGAAGTTTTAGGATTTTAGTGATAAAAAATTTGCTCTGTAGAAACGGGCATGAACAAAGTGTTCGCACCCAACTCATGAAAATCGTAAACTATACGAAAGGCTCCGCCTCAGGGCCTCTCCGAGGCACGGCGGGACAGGCAGGTTAATTGTATTTTTTGGTTTCTGATCCGCCGCGGGGGCGTCCCTACGGGGGCGGCGGCGCTCATCGTACCAGAAGAATAGAGAGGATATATATTTTTTCATCAATGAACTCAATGTGACATCATTGACCTTTTCTGAAAAAAGATGGAATATTATTGCTGTCATTGTAGTGATTTTCTTAATAATAATTACCTTAACATTTTCGGGAGCCTTGGACGCAATACTCGGGAGTGAAAGATATTCTACCCTGTATTTGTATAAATTAAATGGAAGTGTTATCCCTCAAAGAAATATTATCTCTCTCACGGATGAGGATTTTAAGGTATTCCCGAAGATGGCTCCAGTAATTCGTGATGAGACTCAAAAACCTGGAGATATAGCGGAAAATGGTGAACGCCTAATATACTATACCTCTTACTAGTGATGAATATTATATATTTTCCGCGAAATATTTACCTTATTATCCCGGGGACAGGAGTTATGGCAGATTTTTAGAATACAAAGGAAAATTTTATCGATACACTCCCCCTCCAATACATTAATTTTTCTCCTTTTTTGAAAGTAACTTCAATGCATTTTCTCATTCCATCCTGCCAAAAATCCCGGGAGATCCGTGATAAGAAGTTGATTTCCCCCGGTACATAGGGTGTTAAATTTGGATCAGGAAATTGTATGGGTATTCGGGGATCCCACTTGAGAGTTACGGGAGGATTTTTTTATCCAGAACATCTGGCAGAGTCAGTTTTAAGCTTTGTTCATTCCCAAAGACCGCAGTTGGAGAGTTTTTTATTACACCGACAGTGACGTTGAGGGTAACAAAATTAACTGGTGGTACCTGGTTTATATCGATATATTCATACGAATCCCTGTCTCTACAATGGACCATTGTTGTTGAAGCTCTTCCATTGATTGTAATATTAAGGGAAACGGGGTATTGGCCCGGAGCCAGAGATGGATCGGCAGCGATTGAAATAACTGACGGAAATTCAAGGATATGCTTTCCTGTATATATTGAAGGAGTGATGGTAAAATTCAAGGGCGTATCTGAAGACATGTAAGAAAACTCCCCTATTCCTCCTCTTCCATCCTCCACAAAGGAGGCATTAAAGGTTCTTGTCTCTCCACGTTTTAAAACAATTGAACAGTTGTCTATTGAAAGTTGGTTCGTCGGGAAAGGACCTCCTGTCAGCATTCCGGGATAAAAGTAAAGAGAATCATCCCCAAAGTGTGAACTATTATCCTCCAGACTGACATTGACGTTCAAATGTACAGGGTAAATGATACAAATGAGACTATTACACCCCGGGCAATTGGCACCTGTGCATGAGAAGTCAGGTGCTATATAGTCAGGAATGTGACTTGTGTTCAGAAAGATGTAAGATTTATAGATCTGACCCGGTTCAGCCGTGAATGATGATGGATCAATATAAAATAACTGTGGGTCACTGACAAATTGTGTATCATTATATGACCCCGTGAGGGTATATTTTACTTCTCCGGGCCCCCAGTTCCGGCTGTAAAAAATATAATTCGTTTCAAGCACACGATTAGGCTCTATTACCCCAGCCCATGTTGTTTCAAACCCTCCAATCGGAGCTGAATAGATAGACGGAAGGGATGAAGAGACATTTTTGGCTGGTGGTTGCGTGACACAACCAGAGGTTAACAGGAACAAAACACAAAGGACGATAATTATTTTCCTGCATCTTCTCAAACCCTTCATAACCCTGTTTTTATCTTTATCAGGTTATATTTACTTGGAAGTTGTAAAAGAGCCTTCATATCAAACGTGATTGCCGTTTTAAAAGACCAAACCTCGTGTCCACATTGAAATTTATATTTCATGGGATAAGAACAGTAAAAATATAATAAAACAATTTACGAAAGAATTTCCAAAACCAGAATTGAATTATCAAAAAAAGAGTTGATTTCAGGGCTTTGAAGCCAGGTCAACGTCTTCTTTCTTGATCGTCTTTCTGCCTGCGTGCTCGGCAAGCTTGTTTGCTTCCTTGGTGAGCTGAGCGATGTACTTTTCTGCCTTGACAACAAGTGCCTCAGCTGCATCGCTTCCTACTCTTTCGGCTCCGTTCTTCTTTGCAATCCTTACAACTGCAGCGATTGGTAAATCTGCCATTTTTCTTACCTCAAAAAGAAAGTCATATTGGTATATATAAATACTTTTTGGGAAAATCCTTCATTTTACGTAGTATTACGATATTGGGACGCATCGCGTTAAGCAAGTGGAAAACGAAGCGCAAAATTTCGCAGAATATTTTTTAATCGCATTAAATTGCAGCGTTATGAAAACAGAGTGATTATATTGGATTTAAATTATTCCAACAAAGATGCAGCGAGCAATAGCGCATTCGAATAATTTGGTGAGGCGCGCGAAGTATCCACGAAAATTCTGCTGATATTTACTACAGGCGCGCCATGTCCATGTCCCCCACCCAGAAAGGTGAGTGTACGGAAGACTAAATTGCCGGATATGCCATCAGGTGCTATGATAAGTCCGCAGGTCTCAACGGCATTCTCTATTAAAATTTCGCAATGATCTGCATCAGCCAGCCTTGCAACAAGTTCTGCTTCGGCCATGCTGGTATCCACCTGGCTATGCCTGCCGACATCCCCTAACCTGCCACCTGAAAGGACCCCGACTTTGTGCGGGAGACCGAATTTTTGTGCGATCAGGCGCCCTTTTTTAATCAGTTCAAGTTTTTCAGGTACTGTCCATCCCTCGTCAACCCCGACCGGGGTGAGAAGGAATTTTTTTCCCTGTACGGTTTCTAACAATGCGATGCGTTCGAGATGGTCCACGCCTTCTGCTGATTTTAACGCTCTCAGGGTGGAATTTGCAGGCAGCGTCCCCCTCACGGCAGCATCGATCGTGCCTGCCATAAGATCATCGATGAGGGCTTGTTCAGGATGCTCGTGCTCAACAATCTCCACAGCGTTTCCGGCCATTTTTTTATCGACAATTCCCGGTCGGCAATAACAGGCAGTAATGAATTTCCCGCTTACGCTGTTTGCACTCTCAATGACTTTCTGTGCATCATCAGCAATCCCGATGCCGATGCGTTTTACCGGGACTGGCATGATGCAACGTCCTCATCAGAAAGGTGCATGATCCCATTATCGATAAAATCAAAAACCTGCGTATCCTGTCCCTCATACGTAATGCGCAGTTCCCTGCTCGAATTGACAATCCCTATCTCCCGGGCCACCATTCCAACCCCGGCGAAGAGGTCGATAAGCAATGGGATACATTCTTTTTTTGCAGTCAGGATAAAGCCCATGCCCGGGTACATCCGTACCCATTGCTCAAAGGTCATGTTGTTTGCAGCAAGGTTTGGTTTTGGAATCAGTCCAAGATCGATCTCGGCTCCCTTCCCGCTGACTTCAAGAAGCATCCCCAGAGTCCCGATCAGACCGGGGTTGCTGATATCTTTTCCTGCTGTTACCAGGTGGCGCCTGCCTATCTCTTCCATCACGGCAATCTGTGCCCTGACTTCCTGAGCTGATTTCATGGTAACGGAGTCCCAGTTCAGTGCGCAGGATGGATGGACACGTCCCGAAAGATCGATAGCAGCAACTATACTGTCTCCTTCCTTTGCCGTGTGGCTGTAAATGATTGAGTCGAGCCGGGCCAGGCCAAGGATAGAAACATCGATAACACTGTACGGTGCATCAGGATGCAGGTGTCCGCCGACAATAGGAACGCCAAACTGTGCTGACGCATCGTGCATCCCTTTAATCACGAGTTCCTGCACGGTGGTTTTTGCGATAGAAAAAATATCGACCATGGCGATCGGGTGACCCCCCATTGCCGCAATATCATGGATATTGACGAGCACTGAACAGTAGCCCGCCCAATAGGGATCTGCTTCCATGAGCCTGCTCCAGATGCCGTCAGCCGCAAGAAGGAGCGCCTCGTCGTTATGTTTAATTACCGCTGCATCCTCACCGAATGAGGCGACAACATGAGGAGCATCGATCTTCAGAGCCCTGACCATTTCGCCAATGGCATGCTTCCGTCTGACACCCTCATATTCCCTTACTACTTTTGCAATCGTCTCTGTGGAGCAGCTGTGGACCACTGTATCACCTGAAGAATGAGGTACTAATTAATTGGTGTATCCTAGTTTCGTTTCATCAGAGATAATTTATTTGATATACAGTCAACGTGTTGGTATGGACTGGGCAGAAAAGTACCGTCCCGTGCGGCTTGAAGATATCGTCGGAAACACGACCGCGATACGGCAGATGGCGGCGTGGGCGGTGAACTGGACGAATAAATCCAAGCCATTGCTCATTTACGGGAAGCCCGGGATTGGCAAGACCACAAGTGCATACGCGCTTGCCCATGATATGGGATGGGAAGTTGTTGAGCTGAATGCCAGTGACCAGCGGACTGCGGCAGTCATCGAACATATTGCAGGTACCGGGAGTATCACGGCAAGTCTGACGGGGGCGAAAAGGAAGCTTATCGTTCTTGATGAGGCCGATAACCTGCAGGGAAACGCGGATCGCGGGGGAGCAAAAGCAATTATCGAATGTATCCGCAAAGCGCAGCAACCGATTATCCTGATTGCAAATGATCTCTACGGTCTCTCCCCGGAACTCCGGTTCCGCTGTGAACCGGTCCAGTTCAGGGCAATTCCGGCCCGTTCAATCGGTCCAAGACTCAGATATCTCTGTTCAGCAGAAGAAATTACCTGCAGTGACGCTGCCCTCCACTCCATCGCTGAGAGCGCCGAGGGGGATATGCGGTCAGCAGTCAACATGCTCTATGCCTCGGCTATCGGCAGGGACAGGCTTGAGGATTTACAGGTGCATACCTCCCAGAAAGATGAAAGGGTATCGATATTCTCACTGATCAGCGCAATTTTCCATACTACGACGGATGCTGAGCTGATGCAGCTCTCATACAATGTCGATGATACTCCTGAAACGATCGAGCAGTGGGTGGAAGGCAACGTTCACCTGCTTCCGACTCCTTCAGCGGTTGCCAGCGGATACCGCGCTCTCTCGCGGGCAGATGAATATCTCGGCTATACCTATCGCAGGCAATATCATACGCTCTGGAGGTACGCGACGGCGCTTATGCTGCTGGGGGTTGCAGATGCAGCGGGAGGAAAAGGCATTCATACGCGGATTATGCCGCCGGAACGATGGCAGAAAATGTCAACGGCAAAGAAGCAGAAAGCAATCCGGAACATTACCCTCAACAAGATAGCCAGTACAATGCACATCTCCCAGACTACCCTGCGGGAGAACTATCTGGATATTTTTTCCCTGCTGGTTGAGTATGATCCGGCTGCCTACGCGCGTGAGTTGATGTTCGATTCCGATCAGCTCAATTTTTTCCTGCACGAGAAGGCACGCTCACAGGAAATTATCAAATCCCTTTCCAAAGAGGAAAAAGCGGGAAAAGAACCTGAGAAAAAACCTAAGAAAGAAAAAGTCCAGAAACCGGATCAACGGGAGCTCGAGGAACCAGACGCATCACCCGGACAAGAGGAGAAAAAACTCCCTGTCCGGTCCCAGTCAACGCTGTTTGACGGGTTCTGAGGCTTTGAAATAGCGGTGGAGAAGGACCCCGCATTCAATTTTTTCGCCACCGTTCCCGTAGGTTTCAAAGCCAAGATGATAGACGAGAAGATCGCAGTTGATTGTCCGGGCAAGTTCGAGCAGCGGGGGTATCATCTCGATGGCAGGGCGGATCGCGTAGATGACATCTGCACCTTTGTACAGGCCGGCAGAAGGTGAGAAAATATCATCGACCGTAAAAGAGAGGTATTCCGGCACCTGCATATCCCTGATATCCGTGCAGCGGACACGCACACCCGCATCATGGAGTATGCGTGCCGCTTTTGTATTCTTCCCGATCCCGACTTCAACGGTATCGGTGTAATGTCTGGCAATATATTCCCCGATACACGTCTCAATATGTTTATAGGAGCCCATTTAAACAGATTATAGCAATGCATATCCATATTTTTTGGGATTCTTTGTCCCCGCCGGGTCTCCAGATGCCGGTCTCCCGCAAGATATCTTCAATAATCGGTGTTCCGGCATCGGTATCGGAAAACCATGTGCGCATGATGGGATACGTGGATGGGCGCAAACAGCTCGATGCGCAGGTATTATTAGACAGCATCCAGTCGTACAAACACCGTCACGCACTGAAAGAACCCCTTCTCCTTGTGGTTCACCAGGACCTTTTTAACAACGGCCATAGTTTTGTGTTCGGGCTTGCCCGCCAGTCTGTCGGTGCAGCGGTGGTGTCGACAGCCCGGCTGAATAATGAGTATTACGGCCGGGAAGGGAGCGACGATGACCTCATTGACCGGATAACAAAAGAAGGTGCGCATGAATTCGGGCACCTCCTTGGCCTTGAACATTGCAGCGACAGGGAATGTATCATGTTCAAACCTGACACGCTCGATGAACTGGATCGCAAGAAAAAAATGCTCTGCCGGAACTGCAGGGAGCAGCTGGAAGCGCATCTCTCGCAGGACTGACCCGGCAGAAGATCCGGTCATGATATTTTATACAAAAAAATGGTATATGTCGTTTTAACTACCAACATTTTTTTTATTATACACAACGGACTGTGTGTTTTTGCCAGCGACCAGGGAGCCCGATCCAGGTGATATGTATACATTTATTGTGATAGCCTCCCTTATGGGAGGACGGGCTCCAGACAAAGGACCCATGAACATCGCCCAGGTGATCCACGTGTAGCGAAGCGTCACTCCTATCATATTTGTGATTTTTCAAAAGTGGATGGTGTGTTTTTTTAAAAAATACGACGAAAAAAACTACCAAAAAAAATTGAGGAAAAATCTGGTATCAGATTGGATATGTTTTACAAATAATCACCGTTGACAGTGTATCATTCAAAAAAATTTCTTCAGGGCCCGGTAATTCGCTTTTTTTTATTCAGCCCGATAAAAACAGTGTGCCGGGTCATCGTTTTCCAGCACAAAACAATTATTCTTGTACCTGGGATATTCCCGTATACCAATACATTCTCATGTGAGGCTGAATAGCGTATGGCACGCTGTAGTGTATTCACTGACCCGATCTGCGCTGAACACGAAAACCCGTACCATCCGGAGTGCAATGCCCGTCTTGAAATTGCGTGTTCGGGTATTCCCCGCGATATTCCCCGACGGGTACCGTCCCCGGCATTATTCGCCGACGTTGAACGTGTTCATGACCCCGGGTACCTTGCGTGGCTTGAGCAGCGGTGTGCCGCGACTACTTCCATCAGCTGGCTGGACCCTGATACGTATATTACCCGGAATTCTTTCAAGGCCGCCCTTCACGCCGCCGGAGGAGCGATAGCTGCTGTGGAGAGATCTCTTGAAGGTGAACACAGTTTTGCGCTGATACGTCCGCCGGGTCATCATGCCGAGTATAACCAGGCTATGGGTTTTTGCCTGATCAATAACATTGCGGTTGCAGCGAAAAAAGCATTAAAACGCGTTGATACCATTGCAATCGTTGACTGGGACGTCCATCACGGGAACGGGACACAGAACAGTTTTTATGGTACTGACCGGGTGCTTTACTGTTCTGTGCACCAGGAGCATTTCTTCCCGTACACCGGTACTATCGGTGAATCTGGTTTGGGGGATGGCAAAGGGTTTACCATAAATGCTCCCCTGCAGTCAGGCTCGGCTATTGCCGATTACTATTTTGTTTTTTCTAAAATTTTTATCCCGGCGATCGAGCGATTCTCTCCCGATATCGTGATCGTTTCTGCCGGGCAGGACATTCTTTCTGATGACCCTGTTGGTATGATGAGCATACAGCCCGGGGACCTCGAATTGCTGACCCGGTTGCTCGTTCATGCAGCGGGTACTCCTCTTGCGCTGGTGCTGGAAGGTGGATACGGTCCGTCCCATGGAGAGGCGGTCCGATCCATCTTTACCGCACTTACCTCAGACGGTCAGACAAATTTTACGGGAACTCCATCAGAACAGGCACAACAGGTTGTTTCCTTATTGAAAAAAGAACACAATCTCCCCTGAGCGATTACGGCGTGGGAATGATAGCAATTCCCATTCTGCTGATCTTCTCATAGGTCTTCTTCAGCTGGATAATCGGCCAGAGTTCATACAGGAGCACGGTGACTGGTTCCCACATGGCTGCCCAGCCGATAATCAGAAAAGCATCGGATAATATCTGGGCAACCAGGTGATTGTTCATCGATGAAACCAGTTGCCGGGCTACCAGGGCAATGGTAAGAAACGTGAGGCCTATGAGAAGAGTACTCCTGCCATGCCGGAAATGGGAACGGAATTTCCTTTCTGCTACCAGCATTTTATACTCGAAATGATTCTGTATCGCCGAGGGTATCTTCATTGCCTGATCTGTGCCGGCGATATCAGGAGGGAGGTAAATGTTCATCTTGAACCGGGTCTTCCCGGGGAAATCCTTTACCGTCTCAACAATGTAGCGTTCTGCAACGCTGTCAAGTTCCTTTTCATGGAATGGCGAGGGATCAAATGAGTTGAAGAGCTGCATGACTGAAGAGAGCTTGATCTCAATCAGGATCATGCCGTTTTCTTTTTTATAGCGGGACTCGATATCCACCATATCCGGTATCCTTAAACTGCTCTCTATTTCCAGAGCACAAAAGTGTTACTCTATACTCCTCTGGCGATTGATCTCTTCAACCGCTTCGGTGATAATCTCTTTCACACCCTCTTTTTCCATGCGGTACAGGCGCTTTAAGGGAAATAGTGCCCGGGCGTCTCCAATCTGGCCGAGTGCCCACGCTGCTTTCAGTCTTACCCGGGAATCGTCGTCCCAGAGTGTGTCAATAAGCGGCTCCACTGCTCCGGAATTGCCCATTCTTCCCAGTGACTCTGCGGCTTTCCAGCGGTTAATCCAGTCATCATCAGCAAGCAAACGGATGAAATATGCCAGCCGCTCTTCATTTGAGGGTCCGGTTGTATCGGGCTCCTGCAAGGGACTTGCTTCATCTGGCTCCCAGTCAGTGTCAGGTATTGCCATGTCTTTTACAAATCGCATTAAAATATTTATCCGGGATTGGATACAAAATGCTAGGTAACTTCTACCCTTGATGTCCGCCCGCCTCCTATATTCGGGTCCCCGTATTCATACATGCCTTTTTCAACAAACCGGTAGCTGTAACTCTGCCCGGGAGAGAGGATTCCTGAATTGAAGCGCTCTGCCTGGGTTACCGACGGAAGGTGCACGACACGGTGCGTTATCGGGTCTTCGTTTATCCAGGTAACCGTTGTACCTGCTGGTATGGTAATCCATGACGGATCAAAAGACCTTGCCTTGATGATTACCGTAGCCGTTGGTCCGGTCGGTACCTGGGTCGTAATCTGAGTTACTGCTGGTGTTTGTGTCTGGCCGGTTGGCAGACTTATACATCCGCAGATGAACGTCCCGCAGATTAATGCGATGAACAGAATTGCATATCCCTTCATAAAAGATAGAAGGGGGTATTACAGATTATTCTTTTTCTCTGACATACAGGATGCCATGAGGTTCCTTGTAGTCCGCCTTGATCACAATGGTATTTGAAATCCGGTTGAACACCCGCAATTTTTTACCCCGCATCGCAAGCCAGCCTATCAGGCAGTCCAGCGGAAGCAAAAAAGATTTTCCGAAGCTCTCGATAGCAGCGGTCGGGTAATTTATTTTCGTCCCGTCCCGGTTTACAATCTTCAGGTTCATGACCATTTTGCCGATTGACTGCCCTCTGAAGCCCTCCATCAGAGTCCAGTAGAAGAAAAAGAATATGGATTCAAATCCAACGGTATAAAATCCCCAGTTCTGGTTGCCAAAATCCCAGAGAAGTGGTAATGAAAGAAACGGCTCAAACACACCGCGTACGATATTGAGAAAAAGGATGACGAGGATGATATCAACAAGCCATGCCCAGAACCGTGTACTCCAGTTCGCAAGATAGATCGTCTTTTCGGGAACCGGTTTAATGAATGACGGCTCGGATGTCATATTTTCTTCAGACATTGCAAAAAGTATTGGTATCCTGAATGAATGAAGTTTGCTCCTTGATCCGGAACCAGCAGGAAATCGCCGGTGAGAAGAAACTATTTCCCGTGAGACACAGTAACGTTACAAAACGACTCTTATCAGGTGTTAATACCAACTATGGCTGACGCACTTATCACGGAGCATGCCGGTAACCGGCGGGGTGAAATCTCGCGGTTTTACCAGTACGGCAGTGGCGGGATCAGGGTGCTGGATTCAAAGAAGGCCATACATCGGCTTTACCTCTTCGATCCATCATCAGACTGCATGACAGAACGTGATCCGATCCGCCAGGAAAAGATTCTCAGGCGTTTTGTCTTTGACCGGTACGGAATGCTGGAAGAGACCTTTGCATTCGGAACACGTCCCCGGACCTTCCGGTACGAGAACGGCGCTGCCAGGATCGCTGTCCGTGAGGGCGGAGAGTATGGGGCCGTCGGGAAAATTTTCACGTTTGAACAAAATGGCATTACCGAGACCGCATGGGGGCGCAACGGGGAGATCGAGCGCGTGTACCAGTTCGATGCAGGCGGTGATGCGATCACTGTGCGGGCAGGAGGATGGTACGGGGATGTGGACCGGACCCTTGTTTTTTCCGGGATCGAAGCCTCGCTGTTTCTTGATCCCGAAGCGTTTCTCCAGTTCCTGATGTTTACCGAGTGGAGCACCAGCGACCGGGAAGCCGATGTGAATGAGAGAGTGGCACAGATCCGGAGCGGGGAAATGGCAGGATCCCGAGGAAGCCGGTACGCGTATACCGGCCCGAGGCGTTCTCCCGTGGATGGAGGAGTGGCTGGCGGACGGGAACCGGACCCGCGTATCCCGGCACAACGGAACGATGTCCGACAAGTCCGTCCTTCCGGGAAAACTCCAGCGGATGCCGGCATTGATTATATTCCTGAAGCGGACGCTCCTTGGCAGAATATCCCACAGGCGCCGGGGGCATCCCGGCGGATCACCGGGGTCTCCGTTGAGGAACGCTCGGCATCGCCCGGATACGGATGACAGGAAGATGTCTCCAGAGAAGAGTGTCGGGATCCCGATAGAGGAACGCTTTGGGAGTGCACGAGGTGAACGTGAGAAACTCTCAAGGGGAAAGAGTGTCGAGATCCCGATAGAGGAACGCTTTGAGAGTGCACGAGGTGAACGTGAGGAACTCTCGAGGGGAAAGAGTGTCGAGATCCCGTTGGAGGAACGCTTTGAAAACGCACGAGGTGAACGTGAGAAACTCTCAAAGGGGCGGAGTGCCGAGATCCCGTATGATGAGCGCAGGAGTGGCGGGAATCGCTAAAAAATTATTAATCCGGCTCTGCAGAAACGTCCACGAACAGGATTTCAATCCTGAACATACAAAATGCTTGTTTACGAGTATAACACTCTCAAAGGCATGTTTAAAAAACCTGAATGCTCAAGGGGTTTCACCCCCGCCGCTCCGGCTCCACCCACATGCGATAAACTCCTGAGGCTGTAATAACAGCACTATCGCTCAGCACAGGGGTGGCCGGGAGAGACAGGCACTATCCCCTCCTTCGAAGCACTGATGTTTTTATTGTATGCTATGATACAAGGAACGAAGCCAAAAAAAGGAGAAAAACTACGGGTCGCACCGCAGTTTGCCCGCTATGCCAATATCTTCCGGCTCGAGTTCATCAATAAGGACAGTCACACGTTCCGGTGGAACTCCCACGGTACTGGCCAGCGTCCGGGTAAATTCCTCAACAATTATTCGCTTCTGTTCTCTTGACAGGCCGTTTTTGATTTTCAGTATAACGACAGGCATGGAATGGTTCACCTAAGGTTCCGGAATTATAGGTGAAAATAGTATTTAGCACACACCGGTTATGAGTGACTTATAAATTACACTGCTATTATCTCCATGAATGATACCAGGTGTATGATACACCGGTGGAGATGTGGAATATTTTTCTTGTATTTTTCACGATAATGGTTAAAATACCTCAATTTGTTTTTAAAAATTTAATACATCAGTATATTGTTGTTTTTTTAAATTAAATAATTATATATAGTATATTATAAATTAATATTTATGGATGCAATGGATTACACTAAACGTATGCATTGCAACAGATCAGCATCTTCGGGAAATTCAACAATCAATAAGGCAAAGCCGTATACGGTCTGCTGGTCTGGCGATGAAACAGGATCAATACCTGTAGCAGATCGAACTGCCTCGATAAAATTCAATAATAATTATGTGTATGGATTAGTATCATTCTTTTTGGGAATACTCCTGGTATGTTGCAATAACTTCGTAGAACCGTATTCTTCCGGCTGGTGGCTGCTGACCGTTAAGGGTACCGGGTTGATTGCACTCTGTTTTGTAATTCTCTGTATAGAATTGTTAAAAGTCGAATAATCACCAGAGTCAATGGAAATTTTTTTAAAATTTATATCTTATCGTGACCACCGGATAGTTCCTTGCTGTGCCTTGATACGACGATAAAAAGATAATAAATCGTACCCATGGAACCATTTTTTTTAAAAATCCGCAATTAAAGTTGCAGTTCTAATCACAGGTTCCCATGATCAGAAGGACTCACTTCATCGATATCCTGCTTGCATTTCCTGTTGGCCGGCGTATCCGGTTATGGTGATGCTTATAACCGGATCTGCAGAACCGGGGGCACTGAGAATGAGCCGGTAGTGAACGGCAAAACAACACACGTTCATTCCGGAAAAAATGTTGAACTCAGATCAGGTTTGCCAGAATAACTTTCAGGAATACCTGGATCAAGGCTTACTCCACTGAATACCGGAGCCATATAATTCCTGTCCCCAGTACCTCACTTTTGAGAAAGTGCAGGGGAACCTGCAGATCCATAAAACCGGCTTTATGGGGGTCGAACATAGTTGGATCCGGTGTGCCACCTGCAAGGTAAGGATGGATAAGGACACTCACTTCATCAACAACCCCTGCCTGCAGGAGCACACTGTTGAGGGTCCCGCCGCTGTCAACCCTGATAGTGTTAATGCCGTAATCCCGGTTCAGCATATCCAGGGCGGTGTGCATATCGATATGGTAATCTCCGGTTACAATGGCTCCGATCTTTCTATCCCGGAGAAAATCCAGATATTCCTGTGGGGTTGAGGATGAACACAGAGCTAAAACATCCCGCATGTAGGGCCATTTCCGGATTGCATCCCAGCAACGCACCCTTCCCCGGCTGTCGGCGATGACCAGCAACGGGCGGCGATCAGGGAGTCCGTCCGGAGGTCTGAACATCTCCTCATGCTCCGTGGGAACTTCCAGCGCAGGATTGTCCCGGGCTGCTGCAAGCACCGTTTCACTACCGAAAAGAATGGCATCGGGATTCCATTGTGCAGCAAGCGCATAATAGAGTTCAAGGTCAGCCGGAAATCCCGTTATACGACCATCGAGACTTGTAGCGGTATGGAGAATGACTTTTGGCAACATAAAAAAATTCCCTGGATCTATTTCTCCAGCCCGGGAATAATAAAAACGTGGTATGCGGAGTGAAAATAACAATCTGCTTTCACCTGTGGCACCAGGTTTTTTGGGTGGCTGGTCATTCTCTCCTTTTATGACCGCGTTTGGAGGAGTGAACCCGTCCTCTCGTCTGATTGCGGGACCTGATAACCGGATCCGGCAAGGCCCCGTTGTCACTCTCCGGTACTGACAGCGAGACTGATATCAGGAAAACGAAATTGAGAGATTACCTTCATGCGGTTTAACCGCACAATATCTTCAATACAAAAATTACCGGCGGGATCTATGGCAGACGGACAAGATTTTTTTATCATCCTGCTCGTCCTGTCGGTACTGCTGAATTTCTTATTTCCTGTTCCGGCGTTCCTTTCCCCACCCTCCACATATTCCGGGTTTCTCATCATCGGTTTTGGTCTTGTTCTGGCCTTCTGGAGTCGTTCATTATTCCTGAAAAATGCAACAACCCTGCAGTTGTCTGAAAAACCCACGTCGCTCGTGACCTCAGGCCCGTTTCGCCTGAGCCGTAACCCGATATACCTTGGAATGGCCTCAGTCCTCTCAGGTGTCGCAGTAGTCCTGGGAACACTGGTCGCCCTTGTATTTCCCGTCCTATTCGTTATGCTGATCGAATTTTTCATTATTCCGGGCGAAGAGCGGAATCTGGAAAAAATATTTGGGGAACCGTACCGGGAGTATAAAAAAAGCGTACGGAGGTGGATATAACTCATTATGCTTTCCTGGTGCGGTATATGCCATGGTGTGCGGACCCGTCCTCTCTCTTGTTGAAAGATCCGGAACCGGATCGGTACCGATGCCGTCGTCAATCTCCGGAACAAAAGGCATGGAGAAGCGCATGGAGAATGAAACAGAAAGAGCAGGGATATCTCAATCCCGCCCCTATTATCTATTCGGTGAATCATGCGCACACTCTATCTCTATATTCTCAATACCCTGGCCGACTGGGAGCCTGGTCATGTTATTGCCGAGCTCCGCTCCGGAAGGTACCTGAAAGATCCGTCACTCAGGTATTCTGTTGTACTATGCGGTAGTGCCCTGGACCCCGTGACCACTATGGGCGGGCTGCATTTGACGCCGGAAGTCCTCATAAGGGATATCCACCCCGTCCCAGGCGATATGCTCGTGCTGCCGGGAGCAGATACCTGGCTTGATCCAGCACAGGTGCCCGCCCTCCGGGTGGCAGGCCGGTTGCTTGATGAAGGAATGCTTGTCAGCGCTATCTGCGGTGCGACGCTGGGCCTCGCAAACGCCGGCCTGCTGGACAAACGCCTGCACACCAGCAACGATCCTGCCGCCCTGAAAATGTTCTGCCCGAACTACCGGGGCGAGAATCATTATGTGAACGAACCCGCAGTGACTGACGGCAATCTCATCACCGCAAGCGGACTTGCACCGGTAGAGTTCGCGTACCATGTATTCCGGAGTCTGGATGTCATGGCACCTGCAACACTCGAAGCCTGGCACGGGCTTTTTGCCACCCGGCAGCCTGAATATTTCTATGCCCTGATGGGATCCCTGCCGCACCGGTAGGGATTCCTGTGCATGCGTGTGGGGTGGACCCGGAAACGGATTGTGCCGGGGCCGTTGTTGATCTCCGGAAGCGGGGGCACTAAATAAGTGCCGGTACTGATGACGGCCAGAATGAGTCAAAACCTCAGATCCAGCTCCCGGCCGGAACCTAAACGGGCTAAACCACCTGGGGCCCTGACTTTTGCCTTCCAAACGTGGCTAAATATGACCTCAATTATTCCCGTCAGTAAATGCTTGGCATTTCCGAGATCTGTTCCGTGTTTTTCTGAATTATGACCTCTAATCCGGAGGATTTTTTAGAAAACAGGGGAAACCGGCAACATTGCGGGCTCCGTTGTACCGGAATTCCCTCAGGACCTCCGAGAACCAAAGAGGGTCTCCAGAGAGCAAATCTAACGACGAAGGTGTTAATTGGAAAGAAGAGTCGGGACGCATGCGTGCAGGACGGGGCCGGGATCTCTTTTCATTGGCGGAATTTAAAAGCTTATTCGATCTATCCAGGTGATCTTAATCCCACACTTTCACCATCCTCAATCCTCACTTCTTTAAATACCGGCACCAATCTGTACCCCACGTAAAATGAAAGATATCATCATCAAAGGTGCCCGCCAGCACAACCTTAAAAATATCAGCGTCACAATCCCCCGCGACAAGCTCGTGGTGATCACCGGGGTCTCCGGCTCCGGGAAATCGACGCTCGCGTTCGACACGCTCTACGCCGAGGGGCAGCGGCGATACGTCGAGTCGCTCTCCACCTATGCCCGCCAGTTCCTCGGGGTCATGCACAAGCCGGACGTCGACTCCATCGAGGGGCTCTCGCCCGCAATCTCCATCGAACAGAAGACGACTTCAAAGAACCCCCGCAGCACGGTCGGGACAATTACTGAAATCTACGATTACCTCCGGCTCCTCTTCGCCCGGATCGGGACACCATATTGTCCCGACCACAACATCCCCATCGCTGCCCAGACTTCGGATAAGATCGCCGACCAGATCGCGGCCGAACACCCGGGGATGGTCACGGTGCTTGCCCCCATCGTCCGGCAGAAGAAAGGGACCTACCAACAACTCCTCAAGGATTTGAACAAGGAAGGGTATGCCCGGGTCAGGGTTAATGGCAAGATCATCCGGACCGATGAGGAGATCAACCTCGACCGGTACAAAAAACAGGACATCGAGATCGTCATCGACCGGCTTGAATCCTCCGACCGCACCCGGCTTTCCGAAGCTGTGGAGAACACCTTAAAGAAGTCCGAGGGACTTGTGCTCGTAGCGGGAGAGGATGAGAAAGAGTCCACCTACTCATCCCTCATGGCATGCCCGGTCTGCGGGATCGCGTTCGAGGAGCTCCAGCCGAGGATGTTCTCGTTCAACAGCCCGTTCGGCGCCTGCGAAGAGTGCCACGGGCTCGGGGTCAAGATGGAGTTTGACCCTGACCTTATTATCCCGGACAAGGACCGGTGCCTCGCTGACGGGGCCGTCGCCCCGTACCGTAACCCGATGGACGGGTTCCGGGGCCAGTACCTCGCAATTCTTGCAAAGAACTACGGTTTCTCGCCCATGACCCCGATCAAGGACTTAACGAAGGAACAGTACGAAGCGCTGATGTTCGGGTCGACGAAACGGATGCATTTCTCGATGAGCATGAAAGGTGGCGACGCCCAGTGGTCGCACACGGGAGAATGGGAAGGGCTTCTCCCCCAGACCGCCCGGCTCTATGCCCAGACGCAGTCGGACTGGCGGAAACGTGAGCTCGAAGGCTACATGCGGGTCTCCGACTGTCCGACCTGCCATGGGAAGCGGCTCAAGAACAAGGTGCTCGCTGTCCGGATCGATGGGAAGTCCATCATCGATGTCACCGACCTGCCCGTCGGGGGGAGTGCTGCCCTTTTCCGGGACCTGAAACTGACCGTAAAGGAAAAAGAGATCGCCCACCAGATCATCAAGGAGATCCAGTCCCGGCTCGACTTCCTGGAAAAAGTAGGCCTGGGATATCTCACGCTCTCCCGGAACGCCGGGACCCTCTCCGGTGGGGAAGCCCAGCGGATCCGGCTCGCCACCCAGATCGGCTCGAACCTGATGGGCGTCCTGTATGTCCTCGACGAGCCTTCCATCGGACTCCACCAGCGTGACAACAGGAAACTCATCGAGACCCTGCGGACGCTCCGCGATCTCGGCAATACCGTACTCGTCGTGGAGCATGACGAGGACATGATCCGGTCCGCCGAGCATGTCATTGATATGGGTCCGGGTGCGGGGATGCATGGCGGGTCTGTTGTCGCTGAAGGTACTCCTAAGCAGATCGAGAAGAATAAAAAATCCCTGACCGGCCAGTACCTCTCCGGTGTTAAGAAGATTGATATGCCCGGGAAGCGCCGGGCACCGAAACGGTATATCACGGTCAAACACTGCCGGGAGAACAACCTCAAAAACATCACCGCGAAGTTCCCGATCGGCCTCCTGACTGTCGTCACCGGGGTCTCGGGCAGCGGCAAGTCCACGCTTGTGTACGAGACGCTCTACAAGGGCATGATGCAGATCATCAACAAGTCCCGGGACCAGGCAGGCAGGCACGACGGGATCGTCTTCGACTCCGAGATCGACAAGGTAATCGTGATCGACCAGTCACCGATCGGCAAGACCCCGCGGTCCAACCCCGCGACCTACACGAAAGTCTTCGACGAGATACGCACGATCTTTGCCGGGACGAAGGAGGCGAAAATGCGGGGCTACAAGCCGGGCCGGTTCTCCTTCAACATCCGGGGCGGCCGGTGCGAGGCCTGCGAGGGCGACGGCCTCATCAAGATCGAGATGAACTTCCTCCCCGATGTCTACATCGAGTGCGAGGAGTGCAAAGGGAAGCGGTACAATCGCGAGACCCTGGAAGTGCTGTACAAAGGAAAGTCGATCGCCGACGTGCTCAACATGAGCGTCGAAGAGGCGATGAAGCACTTCGCGAACATCCCCTCGATCTACACCAAGCTCGAAACGCTGTCCCGGGTCGGGCTTGATTACATCAAACTCGGGCAGAGCTCGACCACGCTCTCGGGCGGCGAAGCCCAGCGGATCAAGCTCACCCGGGAACTGGCCAAGCGGGCAACGGGAAAGACCCTGTACCTGCTGGACGAGCCGACTACCGGGCTTCATTTTGACGATACGAAAAAGCTGATCAAGGTACTAGATGACCTTGTTGCAAAAGGTAATACGGTCGTCGTTATCGAGCACAACCTCGATGTGATCAAGTCCGCGGATTATATCATAGATATCGGTCCCGATGGAGGGGATGCCGGGGGCGAAATTATTGCTACCGGCACACCGGAAAATGTTGCGGGAACGGGCAGGAGTTATACAGGGCAGTTTTTAAAGCCGATACTGCAGCGGGGGTAATATTTTATCTCTGCAAACTTTTTTTTAATAATACACAACGGACTGTGTGTTTTTGCCAGCGACCAGGGAGCTCGATCCAGGTGATATGTATACATTTATTGTGATAGCCTCCCTGATGGGAGGACGGGTCCAGACCAAGGACCCATGAACATCGCCCAGGTAATCCACTTGTAGCGAAGCGTCAGTCCTATCATTTTTGTGATTTTTCACAATGGACTGTGTGTTATTTTTTAAAAAAGCAAAATCAGTCCCGGTTACCCCTCAGATTTTTTAATGCCGGATCGATCCCGACAGCCTGTTCGTATCGCATGGCTGCCTCATCATGCAGTCCAAGTTTTGCCAGGCAATTGCCCATATCAAAGAGTGCCTTTGAATAACAGGGAGCGATTACCATTGTCTGCCTGAGGTATTTCAACGCGCTTTCAGTGTTTCCCCTGCTGTACAGATCCATTGCTTTTTTGTAGAGGTATTGTGCCTCTATTGGTATGCCCTTTGCATAGGTGTATGTATACATCATTGCTCACCTCAAATCAGCCACAATCTGACCAAAAAAGTTGGAATGCATATTAATATTTTTATAAATATTAAAACATATGCAAGATCAATCTGCCATGCATTATTGGATACTGATATACTGAGGGTGGCAAGAGGGTATGCATGGTAAATTGATCAACTCAACCCGGATGAATTATGTACAGATTACCTCCTGATCAATCCAGATGTCATGTATCCGCTATCAAACCCCATGCCCCATCCCTATTCCTTATGACCTTTGTATTCTGATTAAGTATCAAGGATGATCGATCTCACCACCCTCCCGCCAGACCCCGGCTGCTACCTGTTCTCCGATGCTGCAGGCACGGTCATCTATATCGGGAAGGCAAAAAATCTCAAAAAAAGGGTGACGAGTTATTTCCAGAAAACCGACCATGACCCCAAGACAAAGAACCTGATTGCCCGTATCGCATCGGTCAGCGTGATGGTGACCAATACCGAGACCGAGGCATTCCTCCTCGAGAACAACCTGATCAAAAAGCACCAGCCAAAATACAATATCGATTTAAAGGACGCAAAACGGTTTGCCTATATCGAACTCACCTGTGAACCATTTCCCCGGATCGGGTTTGCCCGTCGGATGAGTAAAGGTGACGCGGTCTATTTCGGGCCATTTGTCTCCGCATCGGAGCGTGACGCGATACTCAGGGTAATAAAACGGATCTTCCGCCTGCGTTCGTGCAGGAAAATGCCAAAACGTGCCTGCCTGCGATACCATATGAAATCCTGCAGTGCCCCGTGTATAGGAGTTATCAGCCAGGAGGACTATCATACGCAGGTCGAACAGGCAACGGCGCTTTTAAAGGGAAAGGGCGGCGAACTGCTCGCCTCACTGCGATCGGAGATGGCGGCATGCTCGCTGGCACAGGACTACGAGAGGGCGCTTATCCTCCGCAACCAGATCCTGGCAATTGAGCACCTTACCGAACGCCAGCATGTCGAACGCCCCAAAGAGACCGACCAGGATATTATCGCGTACACGATTGCCGACGACATGGTCTACCTGATGGTCTTTTCTGTAGAAAAGGGGTTGCTTTCCGGCAAGCAGGAATACTCCTTTGACAACCACGAGGATTTCTTTGAGGAATTTCTCGTGCAGTATTACGCTGACCGCACACCTCCTGCAGAGTTGATCCTCCCCCATGAAGTCAGTGAGGCTCTCAGCGGCTACCTTGCGGAACAAAAAGGGCGGGGAGTCCAGGTGACCGTGCCGAAGATCGGCGAGAAGAAAAAACTGCTCGAACTGGTGGAAAAAAACATTGAGCATGCCTTCTTAAAAAACGAGCTGAAAGTAAAAGACCTGCAGGCAGCCCTTGACCTGCCCGATCCCCCGGAAGTGATCGAGTGTTTCGATATTTCACATCTCTCCGGTACGTCCATGGTCGGATCGATGGTGCAGTTCAGGGGCGGGGCGCCGGATAAAAAGAATTACCGCAGGTTCAAAATCAAAACGATCGAAGGCATTGATGACGTGGCCTCGATAGCAGAGATCGTGAAACGGCGGTATCACCGCCTCGTGGAAGAAAATACGGACCTGCCCGACCTGATTATCATCGATGGGGGAAAAGGCCAGACTGTCCGCTGCGCTTGATACCGTTCAGGGCCTTGACCTTGTTATCCCGGTAATCGCGATTGCCAAGAGAGAAGAAGAAGTGTACGTGCCCGGCGAAATGCTCCCCCGGCAGGCTCGATCCGAAAGGGATGGCGCTGCGGTATATCCAGGAGATCCGGGATGAGGCGCACCGGTTTGCCATTGCATACCACAAACTGCTCAGGGGAAAGAAAATGACCGGTGACCGTTCCCGGCCAGGCCGGTCCCGGTGAATAATCTCCCTTATAACCGTATCCCACCCGCCAGGTTGTTCACTCCGGTGAAACCTTTATCAGCGATGAATGTGACGACTGTACATGGCAGTGTTTGCATGGCTGACCCTTCCCATGATCCTGGTTGCAGGGATTATCCTCTTCCTGTGCCTCATCGGCACTGCGACGATGGGATTTATGATCATGAAAGGAAAAGGCAATATACCGTTTTCCTGGCATGTGAACCTCGCCCGGCTGACTATTGTGATTGCAATCATCCACGGTTTTCTTGCCATGGCGTGGTTCCTGGGATGGTAGGAACATTTTTATTTTCGCGTTTGACGGAGGGTACATTCAATGAAACTGTATGCGGTAATTAGTGCACTGGTCATCATGCTGGTTTTTTTATCCGGGTGCACCAGCAATCCTGCAGTGCGGGAAAGTGCAGAAGGAGCGCTGCATGCCCATTATGAATATTCTGAAGGATGGTCGCCAAACCAGGGGTGTTATGAGTCGGTGACCGGGTATGTTTACAATGCCGGGGATATGCCGGTTGATGCGGTACAGGTAAATTTTAACCTTGTCAATACCGGGACCGGAACAATCCGTGACTCCCGTTCTGTTTTCATCGGCCCGGTGGGCAAGGGAGAGACCCGGACCTATGAGACGGTTCTTGACGGTGAATGCACGCAAAAATACCGGGTGGATTTCATATTCAGGAAATAATTTTTTGTTCTTATCTTTTTTTAAAATAATATACAACGGACTGTGTGTTTTTGCCAGCGACCAGGGAGCCCGATCCAGGTGATATGTATACATTTTTTTACGATAGCCTCCCTGATGGGAGGACGGGCTCCAGACCAGGGACCCATGAACATCGCCCAGATGATCCACGTGGAGCGAAGCGTCACTCCTATCATTTTTCGTGATTTTTTACAATGGACTGTGTTTCTTTAAAAAAAATGATTAGATAACAATCGGGGAATTCCTGAAGTGGTGATACTGTTGGATCCGCTGACTTCTGAACCGGTTGTGTCTCAGCCAGTCCCGTGAGTGGCGAACCCTTACGATCGCAGTTCCCGTACCACCAGACTGCAGACCTTTGTGCCAGATAACCGCTGAAAAATCCGAAGATTGAATCTATAACCCCCGCCTGTCGCTCTGCCCCCGGGGATGCGGGGAGTTATTGAGGGGGACGTGATAACGTCAGAGAATCGTGGTAATGTATGAGTTTTTTCAGGGTTTTTGTAGTTCTGTATGGTTCTGTTTGTCGGTGGTGTAATCCGGGTTGATAACCATTGCCGTGTCGTACGAGACAGCCGCTTCTGAATCCCGGCCGAGACGGACGAGTGCATTTCCGCGGGCGTTCCATACCCCGGCGTCATATGGATTGATATCAATGGCCCTGTCATACGATTCAACCGCGTCTTCGAACTGACCAAGCTCACTGAACGCGAGTCCGCGGTTGTACCATGCCTCGGCATAATCCGGATTGATAACGATTGCCTTGTCATACGAGGTGATTGCCTCATCATACCGGCCGAGCTTGCAGAGTGCAAATCCCCGGTTATACCACGCTTCGGTATAATCCGGCCTGGTTTCAATTGCCTTGTCATATGAACAAACCGCATCTGAATACCTGCCGAGAATAACAAGCGTGTTTCCGCGATTATTCCAGGCCTCGGCATAATCCGGACTGATAGTAATCGCTATGTCATAAGAGGCAAGGGCTTCTGCAGACTGTCCGAGCTTTTCTAAAATGTTTCCCCGGTTATACCACGCCCCGCTGAGTTTGGGGTTGATGGCAGTCACCCTGTCAAAGGAGGCAAGGGCATCGGCATACCGGCCGAGATTATGAAGCGCATTTCCGCGGATGTTCCACGCCTCAACGTCATGAGGGTTGATGGCAATCGCCGTATCACAAGAGTCAATGGCTTCGGAATTCCGGCCGAGGTTCCCCAGCGCTGCTCCCCGGATGTGCCATGCCTCGGAGTAATCGGGGCTGATTTCAATTGCCTTATTACAGGAGTCAAGAGATTCCGTATTCTGGCCGAGGTTAACCAGCACCCAGCCCCGGTTACTCCACGCTTTGAAATAACCGGGGTTGATAGCAATTGCCGTATCACAGGAATCCAGGGCTTCTGAAAAACGACCAAGGTTAGCCAAAACGGTCCCGCGCCCGTTCCACGCCTCGGTGTAATCCGGCCGGATGGCAACTGCCCGATCGAATGAGGTGAGGGCTTTGGAATACTGACCAATTCTGAAAAAATCCACACCCTCGTTGAAAAAGTGCTCCGGTCGATCTTCCATGCATTACCCTGTACGATTCAAAATAATCATTGTTGTGATTCATGCAGTACGAAAATATGTACCCGGTAAATCTGCTCCTCGTTGCATTTCCCTCAGGAATTCGTACCGGCATGATGATCCCTGTTGGATCCGCCACAATACTACAGGTCATGGAGCACCCGGGCGAACCTGGGTAGTGGAGGACATGGAACAAACCAGGTATCCGGTGATTTACGGCAATCACTTTTTGTTATTTACTGCAACTTTCCCGGGTCAGGTTTTTTATGTTTTTCTTCAAAGAGCTGGCTGACCCCGAGCAGTTCGTTTACCCAGCGGATATCATCGCTGCACTGGATCAATATGAGTGTCATCAGGGTGATCGGGACCGCAAAGAGCATACCTGCTACACCCAGCAGCCAGCCCCAGAATATGACCGACAGGATCACGACAAGCGGCGGCATTTCAAATTTGCGGGAGGCAAGGTAGGAAAAGACCGGGTTTTCGACGATCAGGTTAAGCACAACGACAACCAGGACCACTGCCACTCCTCCCCACAGGCCATACTGCAGGTACGCAAAGAAGATTGCCGGCAGCGCCGCGACAACCAGCCCGAGGTAAGGGATATAGCCAAGGAAGAATGTCAGGATACCCCATAACAGGGCAGCGTGGACCCCCATGATTGACAGGATTCCGCCAAACAACACGCCATGGACGAAGTTGGTCTCGGTCCTCACGATGATAAAATCAATAATATATCCGCTCATGCGGGACATCTGCCGGAATTTTTCCGTCTGCGTGGCATACATCTTCTCGACCCGGTGGGTGATATGGGGCACTTCAAGGAGCATGAAAAACGTGGTGACCCCGATGAAAAACACGTACATCACGGTTTCACTGACGCTTATCATTGAAGACAGGATTGTCGGTGCCAGGTCCATCAGTTTGAATGACGGTGCTGAGGCAGGGGTGACATCGAGACCGTACCCGCCCATGAACGAGGTGATATCAGCAAGCCGCTGGTTGAGGTCCGTCTGGAACATGGGCAGGTCTGACAAGAGGACCTGGAATGAATAGAATGTCAGGAGAATCAGTACCAGGACAAAGAGGCAGGCAAGCGCAGTGACGATCATCACGGCAATATTTGCAGGCAGTCCTCTCTTTTTAAGCCAGTCCATTGCAGGGATTGTCATCAGGGTGAGGATGAGGGAGATGACCAGGAGGTTGAAGACAAATTCAATCGTCTTTATCCCGATTATAATGATTAAGATCAGAGCGATGAAAAGAGCTGACCGCTCTATCACTGACCAGTCTGCGGGAGAATTCATCGTATGAATATATGATGACTGGCTGATACAAAATCTTACCCCCTGCCACAAAAGGAGGGGACAACACCGGCTGTTACCGGTGCAGATATAGTGAGGGCAGCCCGAATCCAATGCCTCGAATGAACGAGAAGAAGTTACTCTGACATCACGATAGTCGTGTTGCCGGTGACCTGATCCCGCACCTGCCAATATCTTTTATCCATACCCGGATCATGAAACAACAAGTATGAGCAATTGGGTGACATTTTAAAGAAGAATCCCGTAACCATGGCGAAAGGACAGCTGGTGTTTTTACAATGAAGCGATCAATGTCTTTTTAGCAAATCAGGGAATGATCTGCGATTGTTATAATTCCGGGAGATTGACATGAAACAGGTGCCGGGACAGTATCTGGTTATTATCGCATGTGCGGCGGTCATCGCATCGGGGTGGTATATTTTCCCGGTGACCGCAGCCCTGTGTAACGGGCCACCACAAAGCCAGTCATTTATCCTGTTCAGTGGCGGGTGTAACCAGTCCCCGCAGGGTTTACCCTGTACCCAGGGATTCATGTTCCCGGCACAACCCTCAGCTGGCGGGGATTTTCCCACCCAGTATTCCCTGGATTTTGGTGACGGCTCACCGCCTTATTATGGTCCGGTTGACGGTGTAAGCCATACGTACACCAGCCCGGGAATTTTTATGCTGAAATATATGGCCGGCACGGAGTGTGACCTGTGGAGATCCGCAACCTTTGTGATGAATATTCCCGTCCCGCAAAATTACTCCCCGTTGTTCCCTGCCTGCAAACCTGAACAGCCATCTGCAGGTTTTACTGGCAGTCCACTCTCCGGGGCAGCGCCTCTTACCGTCCAGTTCACCAGTACATCAACCGGCGCTGCTGCGTATATGTGGAATTTTGGTGACGGTGGAACTTCCCCGGCACAGGATCCCCGGCATACGTACAGGACCCCGGGAATCTATTCGGTTTCCCTTGAGGCGCGTGATCCCTGTTCCGGTGCAGTCAGCCGTGCGGGGATGAGCAATCTTGTTACCGTTACCCGGCCCGTAACAACACTGACGGTATCTTCAAATCCACCGGGTGCTGCGGTGTTTATTGATAATGTCATGAAGGGTATTACACCCCTTACGATTACTGATACTGCAACCGGAAATCACGGGGTAACGATAACCCTGGACGGTTATGAGGAATATAACCGGAATATCTTTCTGGAATCTGCAACTTCGTCAACGGTTTTTGCACAACTCCAGAAAAGCATTCCACAACCAACGGTCCAGCCACCATTAAAAGGATCGATTGTCATCACAACGATCCCTTCAGGTGCTGAGGTGAATATTGATGGCAGGCAGAAAGGCGTTGCTCCGGTGATTATTCCGGATGTGCTGCCAGGAAACCATGTGGTAACGCTTTCATACGATGGATATGAGGACTGGAGTTACATGGTGTCTGTCAGGTCAGGGCAGATTTCTGAGATAAATGCCATCCTGGTTGCAAAAAAAGAGATGACAGGTTCACTCGCAGTAATCACCAATCCTCCGGGTGCCGAGATTTTTATCGATGGTGATTTCAAGGGGATAAGCCCTGTGACTGTGCCGGGAATCCATGCCGGGACGCACACTGTTTTACTGACACTGCAGGAGTATTCTGACAACACGACCAGCATTTCCATCACTGCCGGGCAGACCCGGAAGTATACTGCGGATATGCAAAAGATACACAAGCTTTCTCTCATTGATCTGGTACTGGCCGCGGGTGCGGTTGTGATGATAGCGGTTATCGCTCTGGTAGTCATGTTCAGGAAGGACCCAAAAACGAGAAAAAAATAATGTGTACGGATGGAACGGTGCAAAAAAAGTCCTGAAATCGCGTTTTCTCAAGGACGTGAACGGTCTTAAAAAACCATAAACTTTCTATACATCCATTCCTGGGATTTATGGAGGATCTTTTGGCATTTTTATGGCGATATAATAAGCATGCATCGCCAGTATCAGGTAAAGGGGGAAGAGCAACTGGTAGCTGTTCCCTTCCCCCTCGAACTTGAACAACCAGACTGTTGTGGTGATATCCACCTGAAAGATAAGGAGACCCCACCATTTTCCGAGATACCCATAGCCCATGCCCGGGAGTAAGAAGTTGAGAAAACCTGCAATTAACGGGTTTTTTACGTTCTGCGGTCTTTTTGCAAGCCCGCGGGGAAGGTACATCAATGATATCCCGCATTTGGGGGATGCAAGAACTGCGTTCCATCGTACCTCCCTGTTTTCATCAGCGAGTGATCGGATAAGAGAAGGTGTTGCTTCAGGGTCCCCGATTTCCCCAAGAAGTTCAATTGCCTTTACCCTCATATTACTGTCACGGTCTCTGAGGAGGAGGTTCAGCGCCGGGATTGCAGGTTTTCCAATTTCTTTTACGGCTCTCCATTCCTGCATCCCGATAAAATAATATGCCCGTTCGAGAGCATCTGCCGGTACCCATTCCATTTTTGCGAGCGAAAAAGCGGCGCTGTACCGGACATATTTGTCAGTGTCCCGTAACGCACGTGCAAGGGGTTCGATGGCATCAGTATAGCCAATCTCTCCCAGTGCAATTGCAGCCTGCCATCTGACCTCGCTGTTTTTATCCTGGAGGGTTTTAACCAGTGGCTGAACTGAACGAGGGTCCCTGATCACCGATAATGCACCAATAATACCCAGTTTAACCGACTTGTTTTTTGTCCTGATCGCCCTGACCAGTTTATCAACTGCTTCGGGTCCGAGTGAACCGAGGGCCTGTGCTGCCCCGGTATACACCTCAATATCCGAGGATCGCAGTACGCGGATGAGTCCGTTGATATCCTTTCGTTCCTTCATCGCGACCAGGTCGGGTTTTTTTTGTGCAAAGAGGGTAGAAAGTGACAGCATAGGTCATCTCACAAATCGTGCATCCGTTTTACCATGTAGTAGGTATGTACAGCAGATATCCAGGTAAACGGGTACGCGTAGATAAACGGCACAAGAACCCCGGTATAGAGTTGTACAAAGACCATGATGGTCATGAAACTCGCATAAATGATAAATCCGTACCATTTCTGGATGTAATGATAACCGAGTCCAAAGAAAAAGAAGTTCAGTATCGCAGCACCAACAGGGCTCGGAGTTGTCCATGGCCGCCGGGAGAGGATGAGCGGTACACGGGTATTTGGCACCCCGCATTTTCTGGAGCTCAGCACGGCTTTCCAGCGAACCGCAGGATCACTATCCCTGATAGACTGCTTCACAGGCTTTTGTCTGATGATGCCCCCGTATCGAACCGAGTAATTCAATGATTTTCACCCGGGTTGCAGGATTTTGGTCTTTGAGCATTTCAATGAGAGGTTCGGCTGCAGCCTGCCCCAGTTTTTTGGTTGCATCCCAATCCTGCAATGCAATGGAGGCATATGCCCTGGCGGTATCATCTTCCGGCTCCCAGTTGAGCATTTTCAGGGCTGCTGATGACACATACCGCACATACCGGTCCTCATCTCTCAAAGCGTTTACCAGCGGCCGGATTGCACGTTTGTCTCCAATCTCCCCAAGGGCCACTGCTGCGACCCAGCGCACTTCGTGGCTGTCGTCATACCTGAGGGACTTGATTAGGGGCTCAACGGATTTTTTGCTTTTTATTGCACCCAGGGCTTCGATAGCACCAAGACGGACATTTATTCGGTGAAAATCAAGCAGTTTCAGCAGCGGGTCACATGCCATCTCCCCCAGTGTTCCCAGTGCATCTGCAGCACGCCACTGGACATCAGGTTTTCCATGATCAAGGTGCCGTATCAGCCCCCTAACATCATGAGCATTTTTCATTTTTTCAATGTCGGTCATGGGCATCCCGGATTATCTCGCTTTATAGAATAATTTAAAAAAAAATTTATTGGAGGTATATATATCTGAATTATTCAGAGCTTGTTATGAAATTTTTGATCTGTGTGTAAAAAAGAGGTGCTCACTCTTTTTACCAAGAAATTAAAACTCCCTGTAGGTGCGTCCCTCTCCCGGCAAGGATGTGCAGGCTGGTTTTTAAACTTCCGGAAGCTATTTTTTTTGGTACTCGTGAAAAAAGAGGGAAATATTTATAATAGAGTCGTTGTTGAGAACAATTTGTTTTAACAGGGTCTACTCAATCGAATCTCCTGAAAGCATGTTGTCACCCGTCACCTTATTGTAACGTGCATTCATTGACCGTGACATCCATTGCAGATTACAAAGGTAACAGAATATTGTCAGCCTGGACCGTGGGCGGAGCGATCCGTCTGATAGTGAGGGATTGACCGTTGGGGGGTTTAATAACAATGGTGAACATCTGCCCGGGAACAAGATATGCCGTGGGGTTTATTATGAGGGTAAACCGCTCTTCATTATCGAGCCGGTTATTAGGATCTCCCACCTCGTTTTCCACCCGTATGATACTCCAGTAACCCTTGGGTGGATCTCCATGATAGTTATTGACGGGGCGGAGAGTTTCTGCCCGGATCACATCAGCATAGACGATGGCGAGTTGTTCAATATCCACAGATTTATAACTGTCGACAAGACCGACCGTGAACGTTACTGTGTCAATTGTGCCGCCGGGTATGCCTTGGCCGGTCACGTCTCCGATGTTCTGCAGGACCTGTAGGCTGTTTCCAGGGACTGGCAGAGTACTCATGGTGGGCATCTGAGGGCCATCAGCAGATGTATCGATGCATCCTGCACAAAGGATAAGGAGGATAAACACTATCGAGAGGAAAACATACTGCCGTATTACCATTGATACTACCCTGTAATTTTCGTGGTAAAGTCATGGGTCTGTGGACTACAAATGTTTTCAGGTTGCGGTAATAAGATGGATATTTTCACCGGGTACAACCGGGCCCTGAAGGAGGGTGATGGGGGGAATAATGAAAACCAATCCTTTTGTTCCATCAATGACCGTTCGCGCAAATGAAGTCCAGGTCTGACCTGTATCAGATATCATCCCCCGGGTTCACCCTGAGAAATATATGTACATATCATACTTTTTTTTAAGGGGGAACTGATTATTTTAAAAATCAGGATAGTTACTTTCTCTTGAAAGTCTGTCCTTTGAAAATGAGCCGAACAATAAAAATAGGGTAAAAAGAAGAGAATATGGTGAATCAGGAGGTTTTGGAAAAATGGAGACGAATGCGATCATAGCACTGATCCTGGCAGCATTATTTTTTTTCATTGTTGCCGGATATGTCTGGATAAAGGGTCAGGATGAAACACGATCCATTGAGGGAGAGATCATATATTCAGGACAGCCACAGCCGATTATCGTCAACCACGAAAATACGAATCTTTCCCTGGTTCCAGAATCTGCAATTGAACGTGCCAGGTCAAACCTGCACATTGCATACGGGCACACATCGCATGGCAGCCAGATTACCGATGGAATGACCGGGCTTTCACAATTTTTTGCGGCTCCCTACGGAAATTCCCTCTTTTCATGGAATAATGGCGGAAACAACGGAGCGCTGGATTTTCGTGATGGTGTTCCTGCCGGGGACCTGGGATCTCCGGACCGCACCTCCTGGGCGGACAGAACCCGGACGTACCTGGATGCTCACCGTGATGTTAATGTTATCATGTGGTCATGGTGCGGGCAGGTTTCAGATGCAAAAGAGTCGCATATCAATACCTATCTTTCGCTGATGAATAAGCTTGAATCAGAGTATCCGGATGTAAAGTTTGTGTATATGACCGGGCATCTGGATGGGACAGGAGTCTCCGGGAACTTAAATATCAGGAATGAACAAATCCGGAATTATTGTCGTTCAAACAACAAAATTCTCTATGATTTTGCTGACATCGAAAGCTATGATCCTGATGGTAATTACTATCTCGATAAAGGGGCTGATGACGGGTGTAATTATGATGGCGGCTCCCGCAACTGGGCGATAGACTGGCAAAACAGTCATAAAAAAGGGACTGAATGGTTTGAATGCAGTTCTGCACACACAGAGCCCCTGAATGCAAACCAGAAGGCATATGCTGCATGGTGGCTCTGGGCAAGGCTTGCCGGCTGGGACGGTAATCCCCTGTAGCATCCCTTTTTTTCGTACAGGATATTCCCTCAACAATCCAAAACGGCCGGCTCATCAATAATAACTCAGAACATACGGAGATATATTTTTCAAAAAGGAAAATTCAGTTCTGTAGGACTCATTTTTATCAGAGTATAAAATTATAAGAACAGAATAAGAAGGAGGGGACAGTGACTGTCCCCCCCGACCGCCCCTGCGCTGCGCGATAGTGCTGTATAACAATCTCAGGAGTTATCGCATTTGGAGGGAGCCACGTGGCGGTGGTGAAATCCCCATGAGCGTTTAAGTTTTTTCAAACATTTCTACAAAGCCGAAAATTTATTTTACTATCACTGATAGTGATTCAGGGAACACCTCCCGGCTCTTTTCTTGTGGATTTTGGAAAGGATATAGTATCGTTTCCCATCCAAACAATCAGATAAATCCCCTGATATAAAAAACGCTTATAAAGCCGTCCTGAAGTAATTGGTGCTTTATATGCCATCCGCTCCAGTGGAAGAAAAGGGGTATAAAAGCATGATCAATTTGCCGGATTGGTTAAATATTCATTATAAATTTATAAAACTCCAGAATCGTTTGAAAACGGGGGAATTTCTCTCCTGAAAAACCACCGGTAATCAGAGGCGGATGTAGACCGTGCCACAGGATTTGCCTTACAGGATTTGCCTGAATCCTTTCTTCTCTGCTTTCTGGTGTTGTTCTTTAAGTACCCTGATAATGCAGTGAAAAAGGAATTTATCTTTAAATACCTGACTATCTCAATTAACATACTCCCGGAAAGCAGGCATATACAATGCATAAAAAACAATTCAGATCGGATGATCCGGAACGACTTCAATGGCAGGACCCGCACCGGATTCTGTCTGCAATTGGTGTGGGACCGGGCATGGTCTTTGTGGATATGGGATGTGGTGATGGTTATTTTGCCCTTCCTGCAGCACGGATTGTCGGACCTTGTGGAAAAGTATATGCAAATGATATTGATGCCGGTGCTGTTGAGCGACTGCGTGACCAGGCTGCAAAAGAAGGCCTGGGCAACCTTTTTACAGAAGTGAAAGCGGCAGAAGAAACCGTTGTCTGCCAAGGATGTGCAGATATTGTTTTTTTCGGTATAGACCTTCATGATTTTGAGGACCCGGCAGGCGTACTCAGGAACGCGAAAAAAATGCTTCGCACTTCCGGACGGCTGGCAGACCTCGACTGGAAGGATCAACCCATGGCGTTTGGACCTCCTCCGGAAAAGAGATTTTCCATTAAAAAAGCCCGGAATCTGATTGAATCTGCCGGGTTCAGAATCGTATCAGTGACTGATGCCGGACCCTTTCACTATCTCATTGTTGCCGAACGATAAAAGCCAAAAAAATGCGAGCGGTGCAAAGGTGAAATCCCTGTCAGCATTCCTGACGGATTGTGGAATACCTGAGAATGAGGCTGGTGAAAACCGGGTTTGTACATGTCTGCTTGTAGTTTTCGATAAAAAACGCACAGTCCACTTTTGAAAAATCTCGAAAAATGATCGGAGTGACGCTTCGCTCCACATGGATCACCTGGGCGATGTTCATGGGTCCCTGGTCCGGGACCCGTCCTCCCATCAGGGAGGCTATCGTAAAAAAATGTATACATATCACCCGGATCGGGCTCCCTGGTCGCCGGCAAAAACCGTTGTGTATTTTTTATAAAAAAAAAGCAGGATATGCTTCTGACCGTCACGGGTCTTATTTCTGCACGACTGTCGGAGTTTTTTCATCGAAAATAAAAACTTCTTCGATATTTACGCCGAAATACCGGGAAATTTTAAACGCAAGATCCAGAGAGGGTACATATTTTTCTTTTTCTATGGCAAGAATGGTCTGCCGGTTTACCCCGATGGCCTGGGCAAGGTGTTCCTGGGTCAGATCATGCATGGCACGGAATATTTTTATCTTATTCTTCATCGGTCTCGAAGTCCCCGTATTTTTTTGCATAATATATCCTGAAACCAACGTACAGGAAGATCATCAGGCAGAGAAGACCCAGCTGGACATATCCCATCATTCGCGGGGCAAGGATATCTGCCGACCGAGTTCCCGGGGGCAGACGGCGAAATTCCGGGACACGAAGTATTTCCATGACAGCTCCAATTGAAAATACACAGAATATGACCCAGAAGACCTGCATCGTCCGCATAGTTGCCTGTTCGGTGATCTTTTGATCCCGTTCATCAGCAATAACATCGGAAATCTTTAGTTTTGCCAGGTAAACAAGCGCGATTCCAATCACAAATGCGATTTCAATAAGGAGTGGAGCATGAATCTCCACAGAATACCAGAAAATGGCAAGAAGGGCAAGAGCAATGCATCCAACGATAAGATAGAAGGTATTTTTTTTCATAGTGTCACTCTGTCATGGGGATATCATATTTATTCATACTAATTTTGTCATGATACAGGTTTTCTTCTTTTTCTCTAACGTAAGAAACCCGGGTCTTTTTCATATTTTTATTACCCTATATGTTCTTTTCTCCATTTAATTGTTACTTTTGCCAGATATTTAGAAATGTTTAAATGACAAAATGTCGTATATACATTACATGGTGTGTGGTCAACACTACACCAACACCTGTTAAACAAGAACAAGGAGCACGAAACACTATGAAAACACCAAGGATCTATTACGGTTCCATTGCAGTCTTCTGTATAGCTGCACTGGTCATTGGCATCGGCCGGTGCTGCGACAATGACGCAGCAGGGAACTGGTAATAATCTAAAAGAAAAGGGCGGGCAGTTCGGACTTGAAAATATGCTTGCCAACCTGACCGCACAAGGCTACGATGTATCGGCCATCAGTGCAGCAGTGACAAGCGGGGATACCAAGACCTCCATGACCCTGTTGAAGGAATTCAGGACGGCAAACCCGGATGCATTCCCTGCACGTGGTGATGGAGCCGGCAAAGGCCCGATGAATGGCGAGGCCAATGGGGAACGACTGACCCAGCTGCTGACCAACCTGACTGAACAAGGCTACGATGTATCATCTATCAGTGCAGCGGTGACGAGCGGGGATACCAAGACCGCCATGACCCTGTTGAAGGAATTCAGGACGGCAAACCCGGATGCAATCCCTGCACGCGGTGACGGAGCCGGCAAAGGCCCGATGAATGGCGAGGCCAATGGGGAACGACTGACCCATCTGCTGAGCAACCTGACTGAACAAGGGTATGATGTATCGGCCATCAGTGCAGCAGTGACAAGCGGTGATTACGAGACTGCTCATACCCTGATGGAGGAATTCAGGACGGCAAACCCTGATGCATTCCCTGCACGCGGTGATGGAGCCGGCAAAGGCCCGATGAATGGCGAGGCCAATGGGGAACGACTGACCCATCTGCTGAGCAACCTGACTGAACAAGGGTATGATGTATCGGCCATCAGTGCAGCAGTGACAAGCGGTGATTACGAGACTGCTCATACCCTGATGGAGGAATTCAGGACGGCAAACCCTGATGCATTCCCTGCACGCGGTGATAGAGCCGGCAGCGGGCACATGGGTCGGCAGGGGAGGGTACAGAATAACTCATAACCTGACTGGACTCTGACGTTTCAAACCCTTCATAATTTTTTTATTTTAGTATGAACACGAAATGCAAAAACCAAGGGGAAACTTCGGTGTCTTTTTAAAAAATGGCAGGAGATCGTCACTATACTCCAACGATATATAGAAGAATCAGGTTCAATATTAAAAATATCAATGTGAATTATAGGGAAAAAATTATGAAGAAAATAACAGGTATATTCAGTATCATATTACTCTTACTGCTTGCTGCCACAGCAAGTGCAGCAACTTCGACCGCTACATCGGATAATACATTGACTGCTGCACAGGATGCCGCATCATCTTGTGTATGTATCCTCGGTGAAAATTGATCCTGAGGTCTTTTATCCCTATGAACAGGGAACGATAACCGTCACCCTGACGAATTCAGGCACGTCCTCAGTCGGGCTCTCAAATCCGGATATCCTGAGCAATAAGATCCATGTTCTGAACAAGGATAGCTGGAGTACCATGAGTTTTATCGGGTCGGGATCGACAATAACCTACTCGTTTCTGGTAAAGGCAGATCCCCCGGACGGGACCTATTTCCCGCTGTTTTCTGTGGGAGCACAAAATGCCGGGAGTATCCATTATCCTATCACCCTTAAAGTGGATTCAGCTGATATCAAGGTAGGGATCTCGCAAAAACCCGATTCCTTTGCATTATCGACAAAAGATACCGTAAACGTGAGTATTATCAATCCCCGGGGAGCGGCGATAAAAAATATTATTATTACCCCGTCAGGCCAGGGCATTGATGTCAGTCCCTCACAAAAATATATCAGCTCATTAAATGGACAAAGTTCTGTTGAGGTCCCGTTTTCTGTCACACCAGGTCAGGACTCTTCCCTGACATTCCATATCAGTTACCAGAACGGGGATAATGATCACTCGGCCGAGGTTGTCCTGCCGGTAGTCCTTGGCGATAATAAAAAAGCCGCCATACCCATTGTCAACAATGTTGAACTCGCATCATCCGGATCGTCCTACTCCTTAACCGGGGATATCAATAATGCCGGTCTTACCGATGCGAAATCAATGGTCGTAACGGTCGGATCTCCGGCCAATGCTGTCGAACCCTACGCCTACTACTCGATCGGTTCGCTGGCATCGGATGACTTTTCGAGTTTCGAAATTACCTTTACCGCAAACGACCTGTCATCGGTGCCCCTGGTCATCACCTGGAAGGATAAGGACGGGAACTCATTCAGCAGCACAAAGGATCTTAATCTCAGGACAAACTCCGGTTCGGCAGGCACCGGCACCGTATCGGGCAGTTCCGGAAGTTCATCCGGCACCGCAACTGCCGTGACAACAGGAAGTTCCTCAACAAGACCCAGTAGTGGTGGAGGCCCTCAGGGCGGAGCGGGTATTTTTACCTTTGGGGGTAGCAGGAATGCAGGTTTAAGTTCCTATTATCCTGTCATAGCAACCGGCATTATCATCATTGTCGGTATCGTCGTGTGGATGAAGCGGAAATGGATTGCTGCAAAACTGAAGAAACGATAAGGGGCACGGCTATGGATGGAACACCCCTTATCCGGCTTGCAGATGTCTCGAAGGTGTATCACCTGGAGAGTGGTGACTTTACCGCACTCAACCATATCTCGCTTGATATCGCAGAAGGAGAATTTGTTGCGCTCATGGGACCCTCAGGTTCCGGTAAATCAACCATGATGAACCAGCTGGGAATCCTTGATGTTCCCTCTACAGGTGAGATCTGTATCGCCGGGAAGAATATTGCCCGCATGACCAAGCTTGAACGAACCCATATGCGCAGGGATGTGATCGGGTATATCTTCCAGAAATTTTACTTAATCCCGCTCCTGTCGGCATACGAGAATGTTGAATACCCGCTTATCCTGAAATATAAAAAGCGGGACACTACCGGCAGGGCAGCGGCCGTACTCAAATCTGTTGGGTTTGATGAAGAGATGACCTCTCATCGCCCCAATCAGTTATCCGGTGGACAACAGCAGCGGGTTGCCATTGCCCGGGCGCTGGTGAATGACCCGAAGATCATCCTGTGCGATGAACCCACCGGTAATCTCGACCGGAAGACGGGATTCCAGATTATGGATATCCTTGTCAATCTGAACAAAGAAGGAAAGACGATTATCCTCGTGACGCATGATCCGAAGATTGCCGAATACGCACACCGGACAATACAGCTTGAGGACGGGAGGGTGGTAGAATCATGAAAGATATCTTCTTTGATCTCTCGGTGCGCAGCGTCAGGTTGAATTTCCTGCGTTCACTGCTGGCATCCATCGGGATTGTAATTGGGGTCGTTGCCATTTCATCCATGGGAATGCTCGGGACCAACATGCAACTTGATGGTAAAAGACCAGCTTACCACGGGTATCAATATCATCACGGTGACTCCTGATGTCGTAAGGGCAGAACCTGGGTCATCGGTCAGCTCCAATAACGGGATAACCGATATCCAGCTCAGGGAGATACGGGATGCCGCCGGGGTAAATGATGTTATACCAATCGACAGGGCCAGTACCCAGTTCTCGATTGGGTCCAATGACGGCAGAGGTTCGATCTACGGCCTTGATCCGGATGATATCAAGACCATCATGAATGTCTCTGAAGGATCGACTATCCGCGGTGAGAGTGATGCTCTCGTTGGCGCTACCATTGCGAGCAGCTTTGACGTAAAAATCGGGACCCGGATCAAGATCGGGGAACCGAACATCAGCGTGACCCGGCCGGTGGTCCGGGTAGCTGGTATTCTCCCGGCAGCAGGATTGTCTTCCTCGAATGGTATTAACACGGATAATGCCATTATCGTATCCGATACCTGGTATGATGGGGAGTTCGGTGGAGGGAATATGTACGACCAGGTGAATGTGTACTTAAAGGATGTCAGTACATTAACCGCAGTTGAAGATGCTATCGATAAAAAAGTCAACCGGAATAAGGATGTTGTCCGTATCTCCGATTCCAGTTCCCGGGTTACCAGTGTCTCTTCAACGCTGAGTTCTCTCACCACATTTATCCTTGCAATTGGCAGTATCTCGCTTCTTGTCGCTGCCACCAGTATTTTTAACGTGATGATGATGTCGGTGAGTGAACGGGTCCAGGAGATTGGTATCCTGCTCTCCATCGGCACGGAGTCCGGGGAGGTGCGCCGGATGTTCCTCTACGAGGCATTCATCCTGGGGATAATTGGTGCAGGTATCGGAGGGGTTATGAGCGTTATCATCGGGTATTCCGTGGTGAGTGCGATGATTGGCAATACTGCCTATTTCTTCCTCCCTGAAAGTATAATCTACATCCCTGCCGGGATGGTCACCGGGATGATTGTCTGTATCATTTCCGGGCTCTATCCGGCCTGGAAGGCATCAAATATGGACCCGATTGACGCTTTGAGGAGTGAATGATGATGATTAAGGGAAGGGAGAATCATGTCGAGTTTACTGAAATTCTATACGCAAAAAGTACTGTCGAAGATACAACCGAGAAAGGTACTGGAACAAAAACTTCACAGGACAAGGAAAAACATGAGGGATCTCTGATATGGTAAAAAAGAGCAATCTCGTGCTGATCGTATCAGCAATTCTCGCAGCAGGAGTACTGATAGCAGGGTGTACGCAGGATTCAGGAAGTCTGCAGCCGGGTGAGAGCCCATCGGGGATTCAGACACTTTCTCCGTCTTCAGGGAGCACTGAAATGGGCAATAATGACCGCCCGCCCTCCAACCTGTCCGAGGTACGAAACCGTTCACCCCCTCCGGGCATGATGAACGGCACCCTGCCAGGTATGAATGGTACCCCACCTTCGGACCGTCCCTTTGGGATGAATGGCACACCTCCTTCAGGTCTGCCACCTTCAGGTGTGATGAACCGGACACCCCCCTACGGCACTCCTCCTTCAGGATTATAGCCTGAGGGCTGAGTGACCATCGTGGGATGGGCATGGGAATACACCTGTGCATCATTCCACATCTTAACCCCCCGTCAGACGATGAATCTGATGTCTGCTCATCCTCATCCGGGCCTGGTCGCAACCTGGTAAAAACGCAGGGGTCAGGTGTATTCATCGACTTCGGTCCGGCAGCAGTCACCATCATATGCAGGCACTGCATTAAAATCGGAAATCTCTTTTTTCGTATCTCTGCTGTTTGTTTTTCATATGGTCAGTTAGTAAAAAGGATCCGGTGTGTTCTCTCATTCAGGTTACAACAATCAGGTGTTTTTGTCATGAATTTTTAACGAATTATTTATGCGATGAATTGCATTCTTTTTATTGTGCGAAAATGAGAAAAACTGCTGATCTGGTACAGGAAATGCAGGAAGTAGCAAAAACTGCATGGCTCGTTGCTATTGCCGTCGGATTTGAAAATGAAACGAAATTTGTATTCAGTTCAGGCAAAAATCCCCTTGAAGATTTAAATAAACTCGTAAAAAACGGTGGCTCTCCCATAGGACTGTTGCGATTTGAAAAAGAGAATTCTACTGTACAGGGGTCATATGGTCCATTTGAGGAATATGCAAACGAACCATGGGTAAAAACGTATCTTGCCGGTCTCTTGGAAAATACCGGGGAAATAATTGCAATCAGCCAGAATCAGCAGAGCGTACCTGATTATTAATAAATCCTGAATCACTGGATAAAAACAGGAATTTTTTTTTAAAAACACCGTTGACTGTGACAATGGGTAAAATTTACCAGATCCAATACCGGAAAATTCCCCCTGTTTTTTACCGACGAAAACAATTCCATTTGGTATATTGATGTCAAGTATATGGGTGGGCACTTCGCGCCCCCTGCCCCCTTCTCAAAATTCCCTGACCACTCCACTATTTTGCCATCAGAACGCTTTTCTGAGCATCCCGGGAGAATTCCAGAGAGACTCTGACGCCCCTTTTTTTTACACTCACCATCTTCCCAGTCAAAGGATCATGGCAGGATAGCCCCCTTGAGAGGGGGACGGGCTCCAAGGCCGGGACCCTGGAACCTGTCCACGCGAAATGTATACATATGCATTTCTAGCCGTGTATTGTACGTTCCTCCCGTCCGAACACCCCGAAGTGGGGTAGAGAGGACGGGCAGTATCTTTTTCACAAATTTTCACAGTCGACTGTGTGTTTTTTTAAAAGCATTCAGCACGGTATATACAGTCACCAGAGAAACTCCGAAATTCCACGTCGGGTTATGAATCTGGAACAAGAAAAATCGCATAAAAACACAGACTATTTAACTCCCCTTAATTCAGCCGGTATTCACTTCCGGCTCAGTATGATGGTATGACAGAGCAACCCGAAATCTGAATTATTCAACATCCTTTGATAAAAACAGATACTATATTATAACAATCCGACAAAAATCATCTTATTCCATGAACCGGTCACCCAGTCTGACAGGATACACAAATCCACTCCAATATCGCTGGTCGCATACCGATTTTGTCAGGTTCTGGGTAATTGTAGCGTTTATCATTTCAATAATCGGAATCACCTATGTTTCTATGGCGGCAGGTTACGGGACTATCGTCCCCCAGCTCTTCTATTTCCCCATCCTGTACACTGCATATTTTTATCCGGATCGTGGCATTTATGTTGGCGGTTGTTGTGGGGTTGCCTACTCATTTGTCGCCGCATTTTTTGTCGTTCCGGAACTCTTTGCAGTGGCAGGGATAATTGTCCAGGCACTGCTCTTTGTCGGTATTGCGGCAGGATCTTTAATTGTTCTGAAACACAGTGAAAATGCATACCCTGTCCGGCCCATGGATAATGCCGAGGCAGTAAAAAGCATGATCAACTCCGGTGAGAGCGACCGCGTTGAATTCAAACTGCAGTCTTTGTGGAGTTCGGATCTCACCAGAGATGAAATTCAGGCCAGTGAATCATCCGAGATACGGAAATACCGGAATAATGCTTCAAAGTTCATTATCGCACGTTCAATTGCAGGTTTTTTAAATACTGACGGGGGAAACCTCATCATCGGCATACAGGAAGACCGGATAAAAAACAAAATCCGTATCGCGGGGATCGATGAAGACTATCATAAACTGCATGAAAACGACCGGAATCCTGACGGGTACCGGAGAATGATTATTGACTCGATCATTCAAAAATATCTTCCAGAGATTGTTAATACGACGAGCAGGTTTATCCAGATATCATTCCCGTCCCTTTCGGGCAGGACACTTTGCCACGTGCAGGTCATGCCGGCAGATAAACCGGTCTTTGTCAACATCGGCAACGAAGAATTTTTCTTCATCAGGGTTGATGCCTCAACCAGAAGTATTACCGGGAAAGTCCTTACACAGTATATTCTTACCAGGTTTTCATCTCAGTGAAGGAATACCGGTTATTCCAATAGGGATGTTACTAAAAGCAGTTTTAGTATACCCGGTAAGGATCCCAATTCGGCAAATTCCTCTTAAAATGAATAGATATTCAGTACTACTGGCGGGTAGTGGAAAGAATTGAACAGGGTTTATGGCGTCATGAAAAACAGGTATGTGATGTTCCTGAGGTAGACCCATAACTCTTATCAGGAACCCAGACTATACTACCAGATTGAGGTTGTGGTCGTATGAAAAAACTCCTCTTCGTGATAAGCTGCCTGTTCTTTCTTTTGGTTTTTCTCCCTCTCCCGGTGCTCGCTGCAAACCCCAGCGTGATAATTGCTGATTACAAGGTTACTCCTTCAGTACTCCTGCCCGGAGACATTGGAACCATAACGGCGACTATACGGAATACTGCAACGATAGCAAACATACAAGAAAACGTCCAGTCCGTCGGTTCTGAGATAATAACAAGTACTGATATCAATGTCAATATCGAGAGTGTGCAGCTGGAATCACGGGATGTGGAAGTCATTTCCGGCAACTTCAAGCAGGTTGGGGAAATAGGGCCCGGGCAGTCCATACCCATCACCTTCCTGATCCGTGCCCCTTCAAAAGACGGTATATATTTTCCGGAGATATGGATTGATGTAACGGGAGGCCAGAGTGTACGCCAGCCGATTCCGGTCAATGTCAACACCCAGATTGCAATTTTGAAAAAACCAGCCCTGACCGTCCTCAAGACCGTGCCTGATGGCGTGAACCCGGGCGATGATTTTAAAGTTCGGGTTCTCCTGAACAACGAGGGGCAATCCCGGGCTGACCAGATAACAGTTGCCGTCAATTCAACCACGCCCTCCATTATTCCCACAACCCCCAGCACCTACCACATTGATAGCCTGTTCAAAGGAGAGAACGCTACACTCGACATGGTCTTTTCCTCAGACAAGAAAGCCCCCCTCGGTCTGAACCGGGTTCTCCTGACCCTTACCTATGCAAATGCCGACGGAACTATCAGCACCCAGATCGAGACTTTGGGAATCCATGTGAAAGGCAAGGCAAAGATCGGGATCGCATCGGTATCGGTGGACCCGGTAAGGATTAAAAAAGGCGACCCGGTTACGCTCATTATCCGTCTTGAAAATACCGGCACTGATAATGCAAATTCTGTGAAGGCGAGTATTGATCTTCCCCTGAGCGGGGGAAAGGATGCCTTTGTGGGAAAGATTGAACCCAATAATGACGCCCCCGCTGTCTTTGTCCTGCAGGCCGGCAATCCAGGAACGTACCCCTACAACCTGACCGTGCGGTACGAGGATGATTACGGTATCCGGACAAACGTGGAGACCCTCCAGATGACGGTTCTGGACGGGGATCCTACCGGACTGATAGTGGTACTATTCCTTCTCATCATCTGTGCCGGGGCCGGGTACTGGTATTTCGTGATCCGCAACAAGGGAAACGGCGATGCTTGAGGAAGAGCAGGTTGCCTTTTTTCTCGCATCGCGCCTTATTACCCGGGGAAACAAGGGAACCCTCCTGTTAACCATCATGATCATCGCGATGGTCTTTGTCAACCTCATCTTCCTCCCCTCCATTATAGCCGGCATTGTGGTACTCTTCAACCAGCAGTCAATCGATTACAGTTACGGGAACCTGGTCATCGAGCCACGGGAGAACCAGCTGGTCATTACCAATGTTGGGGAACTCAGGCAAAAGATCAACCGGGTTCCCGGGGTCATCGCCACCACTCCCCGGTATACGAGTGCCGCAACCATTGTTAATAAGGGAAAATCCACGACACCTCTCCTGATCGCGATCAGCCCCGATGATGAAAAACAGGTACTGAAAATTCATACCAAAATTATCAGCGGAGATTACCTGAACGACGGTGATACCGGCCAGATGATGATCGGGTACACCCTTGCCGGCAATAAAGACCAGAAAGTGGACCGCACCCCGACGCTTGGAGGAGTGGAGGTTGGAAAGACCGTTGAGGTCACCTTCAATAACGGGGTAACCCGGCAGTACCGCATCAAGGGAATCATTTCTTCCGGTTCGTTCAGTGTCGACTCCAATGCCTTTATCACGAGAAAAGAACTGGAATCTGTGCTGGGTATAACGGATACAGCAAACCAGATCCTGGTGCGGACGCAGACTACCGGCAATGAAGATGCCATGCGCATCACCCTGATGCAGTACGGGATCCAGGAAAGGATCTGGACGTGGCAGGACAAATCCGCCGATTTCCTGGAATCCATTGTCGGCAGTTTTGACATCATTAACGTTATCAGCACGATTGTCAGCCTTGTCATCGCAGTGGTTGTCATCTTCATTGTTATCTTCATCAATACCGTGTACCGCAGGAAGCAGATAGGAATCCTGCAGGCAATCGGGATCGACCGGTCGATCATCATCAAGTCCTATATCTTTCAGGCACTGTTCATCTTTGCCAGCGGCACAATAGCGGGATGTGCCCTGCTCTTTTTGCTGCTCCAGTACCTCACTGCTTCACCGCTCGTATTTCCCGGGGGACCGGTAGCCCCGGTTCTTGAAATGGTGCTGGTGGTCCGGGCTATTGCCAGCCTCCTTATCGTATCGCTGATCGCCGGGTTCCTGCCGTCATGGCTGACCACCCGGGAGGATATCCTCTCTGCAATACGGGGGTAACATGATCGTTGGCAGTAATCTTTTCAGGGTCTATGGCAGGGGACTTGTGGAGGTCCGGGCACTGGACGGCGTTGACATCGCAATCAAGAAGGGGGAGTTCATCGGTGTCATGGGTGCGAGCGGGAGCGGGAAATCCACCCTGCTCCACCTGCTCGGGCTGCTTGACCGGCCGACCTCGGGGAACCTTGTCATCGACGGGGTGGATGTCGGGGACTTAAACGAGCGGCAGCGGACGCTCTTCCGCTTGAACCGGCTCGGGTATGTCTTCCAGGACTATGCACTTGTCCCCGAACTGACGGCAGAGGAAAATATCTACCTGCCCTCCAAGGTGCGGGGGATGACCTCACGGGAATGCACAAGAATCTGCCGGGATATTCTCGGGCTTGTCGGGCTTAAGGACCGGGTCAGCTTCCTGCCCGGGGAAATGTCCGGGGGAGAGCAGCAGCGGGTTGCCATTGCCCGGGCACTCGTGAACAACCCGGCCATACTCCTTGCCGATGAGCCCTGTGCCAATCTCGATACGCGGAACTCAACGACGATCCTTGAACTGATCCAGAAACTTAACAAGGACCTTAACCAGACCGTGGTGATGGTCTCCCACGAGGACTGGCACCGGAAGTATTTCGACCGGATCATATACATGAGAGATGGTAAGATCGTGACGGATGAGGAGCAGGCAAAAGAAAACCCTCATGAGTCGGGATAACGATTATTTTTCAGATTATCTGTGGGGGAGAACGAAGCGGCGGGGGTGAAACCCCTGTTGAGCGTTCAGGTTTTTGATCATTTCTCCAGAGCCGGCGATTCATCGTTTTGTCCGATTTACATTGGTTTCCGGATAGCGGCTATCAATATCAGTATTTCCGGGTACTGTCTTCAAGATCGCGAATCCAGCTTGCAATTGCCCTGAGCACGGTAATGGTTTTTTCAGTCTTATGGAAATTACCGCTCTGGGTAAAAACCCCGTCATTTTCCTGCGAGATAACCTCATTTATCACCCATACGCCAAATGGATCGGTTGTCACCGAGAGTCCATTGGAAAAGCCCGGACAATTGATGAATAATTCACCCGATTCATAATCAGTGTCAATTTTTAAATCGCTATCTTCTTTCTGGACAATGTCCTTCAGGTACACGGATAGATCGTGCGTTGTGAGGATTTTCTGGGCATCTTCCGGACGTATCATAAGATATTCACATCTTTACATCCCCTTAGCGTGGTTCCTGATAATACTTCTCAGGAACTGCCCCGAAAAAAACATAAAAAAACTGTTTCATTGATGAACCCGTGGGAAAAGATATCCCCCTTAAAACATCCTGCACTCTCGGTTTCCAGATATTTTGATCTTTGGTATCTTCTTGTTTATGGACTTGACAGACCTCTGAAAATTCGGATAGATTGATCTCATCGCCATGGAAATGGGTGTTTTTGCCAGGGTGGTATTCAGATAGTCCCACGATAGTACGCCAACCGGTCTGCATACGGGCGGACGGTCTCAACCAGCCGGGCCTGATCAGCTTCCTTCATGGGTGAAACCCCGCCGCCTGTACGGGCAAGAAACCGGGCCTCATCCGCTGTAGAGCACCCGACGATCACCATGTCAACATCCTGTGACAGCGCAAACCGGATCAGGTTCTCCGGTGAAAGTCCCGCTTCTGGACGAATATATCTCCCCGCACCCAGTGTCTTCATCCCAATCACCCCGATACCCCGTTCCCGTGCCGCCGGAATAACCTGGTCAAGGAAACCCCCGATAGCAGCTTCAACGGGATTTACCGGGCAGGAGTACCGAATCAATATCCCAGTTCGTGACCGCGTGGAGCAGAATTGAAGGGTTATGGTGCCCGGTTACTCCGATCCCTTTGGCTATTCCTGTATCGCGGGCATGGTAAAATGAACTGAGTGCCCCCCCGGATCCCTCAATCTCACGGATATCACGGGTGTCCCGCACGTCATGGATCTGCCAGAGCCCCAGATGGTCACGCCCCATGAAGGCGAGTGTTCTTTTAAGGTCATCAGAGGCCCCGCCAGCACTTCTCTGTGCTGATTTGCTTGTCTGGAACGTGAGTTCCTTTCTCTTTGGGTGCTGCGCCCAGAATTCCCCTAAATACTGCTCACTGCCTGAATACGCAGGTGCGGAATCGTAGTAACGGATACCAGCCTCGTATGCTGCATTGAGCATTCCAAGTGCTTCCTGGTTTCGTCCTTCAGTACGGAGCACTCCTTCACCCCCAAGGCCGATCCGCTCCTGGTTGCCAATCAGTGTCCGGAACCTGTTGTTCACTGCCATGATGATTATCGTATCCGGTCAGGCTATTAAACCTGTGGAGGATGCAGGGAATCCAGGCCGGATATCCGGTTCCGGTATCCTCATTTCATGGTGGCAATCTGTCAATCCTGAACAACGAAGATTTTTTTACCTGCAGGAGCAGAGAAACTGTATAAACGGTACCGGTGATATCATGAAACCTGTCAAAATCCCCAGGATGCCAAAAACGGAATATGACTCCCTGATCAAACGACAATATGTATCACGGATTGCTTTTGGTGCGTGCGAACATCCCTATATCGCCCCATTCATGTACGTCTTCGACGGAAAATATCTCTATTTCCTTTCCACAAAATACGGCAGGAAGATGGAGTATTTTAAAAGCAACCCGAAGGTCTCTGTGGAGATTGAGGAATATACTCCTGACCTCTCGGCATTTACGTTTGTAAGCCTTCAGGGTTTTTTGGAAGAAGTAACGGATCCCTCTCAGAAAAAGAAGGTGAGGGAACAGTTTGTCGGCATGATCAAAAACAAGGGTCTTTCCCCGCATGTGCTGAGCGCATTCGGTCATTCCCCTGCAGATTCTCCGGAAACGATCGTCACGCAGGAACGATCAATGGTCTGGAAACTTGTGGGAGTAAAAGATATTGTAGCGCTGAAAAACGGGTAAAAACTCCTTTTTTTCAACCTATAGTGTTCCGGCTGATACCTATTTACTGCACAGGACCCGGCAGGACAACCATGACGCCGGGCAGGAAGTAGATACAGCAGGGTGGTTCGGCCGGAACCTATGATATATCTCCTCAACCCGGGTTTTGCCGGTATACTCATGTTTAAAGAGATAACGGTACCCATGTCAGCCGTCCTGAAGATATCAGGTCTGCACTTCTCACCACTATATCCCATAACCGCTTGGTAATTATTGATGTGGAGACCGATCCAAAACGGTTCTGAACAGGTGCAACTATATCCGGCATGAGACCTTCCTGTCGCCACGTTATCTGAGCCCTGTGTCAGAATCCTTATTACTCTACGTTGGTCAGCCTTCTCTTCATATCCAGGATTTCTGCTTTTCTTGCCTCCATCAGGGATGAGATTACGGCATCGGAAAATACGAGAGCCATGGTTTCAAAGTAGGTACCCAGTGGTGCAAATGCGGAGCTGACTGACCGGTAGTCCCCCTTCAGTTGCCGGATTTCAAACGAGTTCGTATCCTTCCGGTAATATCCGGTGAGATCGCCAAGATTAACGACGCAATCTGCAATTCTGCTCATTTTTGAGTCTGTAGATGACGTAATAAGACAGACGGTTCCCCCAAGTTCTTTTGCCGTGTCACAGATGGAGGCTATCGAGTGTGTCTCTCCCGAACCGGAGAATATGACCAGCGTATCGCCCGAACAAAATGCCGGTGTTATCGTCTCGCCAACCACGTATGCATCATACCCGAGATGTATCAGGCGTAACCCGAATGCCTTTGCAATAAATCCTGACCGCCCGGCACCAGCAACAAACACTCTCTTTGCAGCAAGCATCTCCTGGTAAAATGCTGCCACCTGATTGCGGTCAAGCATGCCGGTCATACTGGTTATTGTCGCGGCCATCTGCTGCATGAACGCCTGGATCTGGGGGACTTCATCACTCATATGCGTATACCGGACTTTTACATCACACGATATGAGTGTATCGGTCAGATAGTGAGAGGCCGATCCTGAATATCAGGAACTAAAAAAACAAACAGAGTAAATTTCCTGTCATCTCTTTGGGAGGGAATTTCTGAACCTGATCAGTTCATCGCAGAATTCCCCCAGGTATTCCTCCATGGAGAGACTTCCCTCTTCAAAGATGCAGTCTCCTTCTTCGATGACTTTATCGATCAGGTCGCGCGTGGGAAGAATCATATCAATCGGAACACCAGCCTGCTTTGATCCCCTGACAAGTGCTTCACGGAACAGGCCGATACAATACCCGATGCGATAGTGGTAAACATCCCGGGTCTTATCCAGGTAGCCTGCTACACGATCTGTTTCTATACGGAGAAAATCTTCCAGGACTTTGGGATCCCTGCATTTCCCAAGCATGTAATGGTAGTGAGCATAGGGGTACATTTCTTCGAGTTCGGCGGGGACTATTCCACATGTCCCGAAAATTACAATATGATACCGTGACGGGTCCAGTACCTGTGAAATTATCGTCCTGATGAGCTGGTGGCTGGGACTTTTGCTATAGGGTTTCCGTACAGCACAGGGCATAAAAATAGCAATTTCTTTGGGAGCTACCTCATATTCATCGATGATATAGCGATAGGATCGTTCAAACTCCGGAAGATAAAACGGGGGATCGGTCAGGAGAGGTCCCTTTTGTTGATGTATGTCTTTATCGTCCTGCTGATCACCCATGGATCATTCCATACCGGATTGTTCCTTTGAATACATGAATGAATCGTCCTTCAATTACGGTACTATTGGCGGTTACAGTATCCATTTCAACGAAAATCAACGAAAAAATTGAATTTAAAAAAAAATAACACAAAGTCGATTGGTAAAAAATAAAAAATACCTGGCATCCAGTATCCCCTCCACACCTGTGGGCATGATACGCCTCCGCTTCGCTTCGGACTGGCACGTGGATCAGCTGATATGCTCTGATACCTGCCCGTCTCCATCTCAAGCGGGCTCTCCTGCCATGCTCCCCTCCCCCCGGGGGATGGTGAGCATTAAGAGGGGCGTTATGGGTCTTCTGGAATCCTCCTGGAATGATCATAGAGTCGTTCTGATGGTGCCAGATGAATCGATCGGGGAAAAGAGTCGATCCTTGCGGGCCCGAAGCGCCCGCCTTCAGACTTGACATCTATGTACCTCATAGAATCTCTCATGTCGAAGAAATTGGGGGATTTTCAAGAATCAGATTAAATAAATTTTTCAAATAATCACAGTTGACTGTATCTCTCCAAAAAAAAAAATTATCCCTCCATCAAGAATTACTTAATTATTTCAGAGTCCCATAGTAAACCCTGATGGCACGCCTCGCGGTAGTGGGAGTTGGCAGGATAGGGGGGGAGGTTGCCTACCTCTCGGCATCGCTGGGTATTGTGGATGAACTGGTCCTGTATGACAGCGCTCCCGACCTGCTCAGGGCCCAGGTGCTGGACCTCGAACACACCGGTCTTCAGATACCGATCAGTGCTGATACTTCCGAAATAAGGGATGCAGATATCTGCATTTTTTCTGCAGGTCTTCCCCGGAACCCCTCCGTGAAAACACGTGCCGACCTGCTGGAAGCCAACTTATCGGCAACCAGAGACGCAATCTCACTGCTGAAAGGTTTTTCCGGGATTCTTGTTACGGTAACAAATCCCATGGATGCCAATAACTTCGTCCTGTGCACAAAGACCGGCATTCCGCGGGAGCGGTGCATCGGTTTTGGCGGGCAGCTTGACAGTGCCCGGTTCGGGTTAGCGCTCAGGAACAGGAGTATTACCGGATTCCCGTTCGTTCTTGGCGAGCATGGTGAGCACCAGGTACCGATCTTTTCCGGCCTTGGATCAGTTGTGGAAAACAGCCAGCGGGAAGAGATCCTTTCCGAATTGCGAAATGCGAGCATGCAGGTGATTAAGGGAAAGGGCGGGACGGTGTTTGGCCCGGCACTCCACCTTGCTCACCTGACCCGGATCATTCTTAAGGATGCACGTGAACTGATTGCCTGTTCAGCAGTGCTTGAAGGAGAATATGGTTTTTCTAAGTGTTCTTTGGGAGTTCCGGCCCGTGTCGGCCGCAACGGCATCCAGAAAATAGAAGAATGGGATCTTGATACATGGGAGCGTACAAAAATGGATGAAGCAGGGCAGTTTGTTACGGACCTTTGTTCCCGGGCGGTATCCTGACATGGCAACGCAGTCGATCCGGCCTGAGAGCAGTACAACAATGTCCTCTACACTGGACCGGTTTTCCGGCATCAGAATTGCTATCAACCAGGTCGAGTACAGCAATGCACCGGAGGGCCCGGTCGTCCATATCTTCGGGCGGGATGTGAAGGGAAAAGCAGTCCGTATTGACGTTACCGGTTTCAGGCCGTACTTTTATGTTCCGGCTGATCAGGCACAAGGGGCAATGCCTCCCCAGGTTACGCCCGAACCCGAAACTATCTACCGATCGATACGGGGAGAACCACTGCGCCGGCTTTACACGCAGCGCCCGGGTGATGTGCGGGATGTGCGGGAGCGGTACCGGCACTTTGAAGCTGACATCCCGTTTGCCACACGGTATTTGATCGACAGGGGACTTACCGGGGGTGTATCTGCACCACAGACGAATGTGGATTATCATGATGTAACCCCTGCAGAGGTCGATGCCCCGGCCCGGATCTGCATTCTTGATATCGAGTGCGAGGATGAACGCGGCTTTCCGGATCCCCAGAGGGATGCAATCACCTGCATCACCTGTCACGATTCGTTTGACAATGATTATACAACATTCCTGTTTGCACCTGAAGGCACCCCTGATGAGATTTCTGCACAGGAATCTGCCGGTGGTCTGAAAAACGGTTGTTTCAAAAAGGAAATGCACACCATCTGCACGTACACTGACGAAGCAGCGCTGCTCAAAGCCTTTGTCTCGTATATCAGTGTGCGGGACCCTGATGTGCTTTCCGGCTGGAACTTTGTCGAGTTTGATATGCCCTATATCACCGGGCGGATGGAGAAACTCGGCCTGCGCCCGGATACGCTTGCCCGGCTCCCGGGACCTACGGAACGCAATGCGTTAAGAGGGCGTGCCCTTTTCGATCTTCTTACAGCCTACAAGAAGATGCATTCGACCTTAAAGGAGTCTTACCGGCTTGACGCTGTTGCACTGGAAGAAGTCGGGGAGCAGAAAGTGCGGTATACCGGAACAATTTCTGACCTCTGGAAAAAACAACCCGCACTCCTGGTTGAGTACAACTTCAAGGACGTTGAACTCTGTGTTGCAATCAACAGAAAAGACAATATCATCGGGTTTTACCGCGAAATTGCCCGTTATGTTGGCTGCCCGCTCGATAAAACGCTCAATTCATCGAGCGTGATCGATGTCTTTGTCCTGCGCAAGGCATCCGGGATCTATGTCCTGCCATCAAAAGGATTTGCAAATGCAGAGGAATTTGAAGGAGCTACCGTTTTTGAACCGAGCAGGGGTGTACGGGAGAATGTGGTGGTGCTCGACCTCAAATCCCTCTACCCGATGGCGATGATGACCATCAATGCATCTCCTGAAACAAAAGATCCCGAGGGAGAACTCAGGGCGCCCAATGGCATAAGGTTCAAAAAAGAACCGGATGGTCTCACCCGCAGCATTATTTCCGAACTCTTAACGGAGCGGGATGAAAAGAAGGCATTGCGCAATACATTTGCTTTTGGTTCTCCGCAGTATGTCATGTATGATATGCAGCAGAACGTGCTCAAGGTGATCATGAACACCTACTACGGGGTTTCGGGATATACCCGGTTCCGCCTGTTCGACCGGGAGATCGGTGCTGCGGTCACTTCGGTGGGAAGGGCGATCATCGAACACACCCGCCGGGTGATCGAACAGCAGGGATACAAGGTCATCTATGGTGACACCGATTCCTGCATGGTGCAGTTACCCCCTCTTGACCAGGAAAAGACGATCGAACTTGCCCGTGTTATTGAAAAGCGCCTGAATGAAAGTTACCAGGAGTTTGCAAAGACCGAACTGAATGCAGATATTCATTTCTTCTCCATAAAGTTTGAAAAGATCTATGCCCGGTTCTTCCAGGCGGGGAAAAAGAAGCGGTATGCAGGATCACTGGTCTGGAAGGAAGGCAAAGTGGTAAAAGAAACCGATATTGTCGGCTTTGAGATCAAGCGAAGCGATACCCCGCAGATTACAAAAGTTGTGCAGATGAAAGTGATGGAGATGATCCTTGCCGGTGAAGGATACGCGGAAATCAAGGCACTCCTTTCCAATGTGATTACCAGGTACCGGGCGGGAAAATATTCCCTGGACGAGATCGGGATACCCGGCGGTATTGGTAAATCCCTTGATGATTATGCAACGGATGATGCGCAGGTCCGCGGGGCAAAATATGCCAACCAGTACCTCCACACCGAATTTGGCAAAGGAAGCAAGCCCAAACGGATCTATATCCGGACTGTTACTTCAAAATACCCCAAGACCGATGTGCTTTGTTTTGAATACGGTGACCAGGTGCCAGAAGAGTTTGTTGTTGACTGGGAGCTGATGCTGGACAAGACCATCAAGCAGCCGATTTCCCGGATTATCGAGTCGCTCGGCTGGGACTGGACGGATGTCGACCCGTCCCGCACGACACTTGCGGACTGGGGCTTCGGGTGATGAGTAGTAAAAAATATCTTTGCGGAACATTTAAACCCGAACGCTCATGGGGGTTTCACCCCCGCCGCTGCGGCTCCCCCTAAACGCAATAATCCCTGTACAGGGAACAGGTAATCATCGCGCTCAGCGTAGGTACGGTCCGGGGGTAGGCACTGTCCGCTCCTTCATCTTAAATTTGCGCCCGTTTATTTTTCAACAGGACGTTTCCCGGCCTCCTTTAACCGCTCCTGCAGTTTTTTGATCTGTTCACGCAGGGCGATCGCCCGTTCGAAGTCGAGGCTCTCGGCAGCGTCCCGCATCTGCTTTTCGAGCTCGATAACAACATTGGGAATCTCGGTCCGCGGCACATGTTTTGTATCCTTGATCTCGACTTCTTTTTCCTTGACCGGTTTCCTGATAGTCTGGGGGATGATGTGATGCTTCGTGTTGTAAGCTACCTGCAGGTCCCTGCGCCGTTTTGTTTCGGCAATCGCCCGCTTCATGGAATCGGTCATGACATCGGCATACAGCACAACATGTGCATTGACATTCCGTGCTGCACGCCCGATGATCTGGATCAGGCTCCGTGCATCGCGGAGGAACCCTTCCTTATCCGCATCAAGGATCCCGATGAACCCCACCTCGGGAATATCGAGGCCTTCCCGCAGGAGATTGATCCCGACAAGCACGTCGAACTTCCCAAGACGGAGCTCGCGGATGATCTCGCTGCGTTCGAGCGTCTGAATCTCTGAATGGAGGTACCGGGTCCGGATGCCCTGGTCTGCAAGGAACTCTGAGAGCTCTTCGGCGAGTTTTTTGGTGAGCGTGGTCACGAGTGCACGGTCGCCCCTTTTGATGGCTGCCTGAACTTCACGTATTACATCATCCGTCTGACCTTCGATCGGGCGTACCTCTACCTGGGGATCCACAAGGCCGGTCGGGCGGATAATTTGTTCGACAAGCCGGGAGGATTTTTTGATCTCGTAATCCCCGGGTGTAGCCGATACAAAGATTACGTTACCCATATACTGCTCGAACTCGTGGAACTTCAGCGGGCGGTTGTCATACGCACTCGGGAGACGGAAACCGTAATCAATCAGCGCCTTTTTCCTCGAGCGGTCACCGTTATACATGCCGTGCAGCTGCGGGATAGTCTGGTGGCTTTCATCGATGATCATCAGGAAATCGTTAGGGAAATAGTCAAGGAGGCAGTACGGTTTCTCGCCAGCGCCCCTGCCATCGAAATGCCGTGAATAATTCTCGATCCCCTTACAGGAACCGGTCTCTTCGATCATCTCGAGATCGAACCGTGTCCTCTGTTCAAGGCGGTGCGCTTCCATCATCCCGAGAGTTGGCAGTACCTCATCGAGTTCCTTTCGGATCGATGCAACCGCTGTCTTCCGGGCTCCCTCGGGTGTAACGAAATGCCGGGCAGGATAGACATAGAAATATTTCATCTCCTCTTTTTTTGCGCCGGTGTTTTTGTCCACCTCGCGGATACGTTCGATCTCGTCGCCGAACATTTCGATCCGGATAATGTTGTTGAAGTACCCGGGCACGATGTCGATGATATCCCCCTTGACCCGGAACCGGCCCGGCATTAACTCGAGGTCATTTCTTTCGAACAGGATATCAAGAAGCCGGCTCATTATCTCGTTTCTGGTAATTTTCTGGCCAACCGAGAGCTCAAATCCCATGTTCCGGAAGTTTTCCGGGTTGCCAAGGCCAAAAATGCAGGAGACCGAAGCGACGATGATAACATCGCGCCTGAAGGAGAGCGAAGCGGTGGCTGATAACCTGAGCATCTCAATCTTGGGATTGATGGCAGAATCCTTTTCAATGTACTGGTCTTTTGCAGGAATGTAGGACTCGGGCTGGTAGTAATCGTAATAAGAAACAAAGTATTCGACCCGGTTGTGCGGGAAAAAATCGCAGAATTCCTGGTAGAGCTGTGCAGCAAGGGTCTTGTTATGGGCGAGCACAAGCGTTGGCCTGTTCCCCGCGGCGATGACGTTTGCCATAGTAAACGTCTTGCCAGACCCCGTGACACCCAGCAGTGTCTGGTACTGCTCGTTGTTTTCCAGGCCATCGGTTAACTGCCGGATTGCCACCGGTTGTGAACCGGCTGGTGCGAACGTGGAGGCGAGCTGGAACTCTGTCATGGTGCTTAGGATTTCGGACTGGTATATTAAAAGGGATCGGGTTGTGACAGGAAAGTGACCGTGCGATTCGGTCCCGGGGCGAATTTATTTAAAGGCTCATACAGAGTATCCAGTATCCCTTCTGCGATGTTCATCGTGGATGCGGGGGTGAAAACCTTGAAAAAAATCATGTTTTCTGGAATCCTGTTCCTGATGGCCGTAATCCTGATTGCCGGCTGTACCCAGACCACATCGCCGCCTGAAGCAACCCCGGCTCCTGCTGCTGTTACGTCCCCTGCGGTGACCGTGGGATATACTGACCTCACACCGGCACAGGCAAAAGAACTGATAGAAACACAAAAAGATCTGGTGATAGTGGATGTTTCACCGTATTACGCAAACGGACACCTGCCGGGTGCTGTCAGCATCCCGCTCTCCACCCTTGACTCGAAAATCTCCACGCTTGACAAGACAAAACCGTATCTCGTGTACTGCCATGGTGATGAACCGAGCATTGCCGGGGCGCAGAAGCTTGTGGACGCAGGATTCATGCCGGTGTACCGGCTTGCCGGTAACTATGCTGCATGGGTAAGTGCAGGGTACCCTGTGAGTACCTGATCCCTTTCTTTTTCCAATATTTTTTAGTCTTTTTTCCGGAGCTGAAGGAACCGGGCAGTCCTGAGGAGTTTGACTTCATATTGATAAACTGGGAGAAATTAACAACCCCTCAGATGCTTCTCTTTAACAAAAAGGTATAAAGCGGCTTTTTAGAAATGAAAATTTAAAAATTCAGGTATGATGAGTGGATTATCATCTCTATTCTTCAGTTACGATGAACGCCGCCGCCCCCGGAGGGACGCCCCCGCGGCGGTTCAGTAACTAAAAAATACAATTAACCCCTCTGTCCCGCCGTGCCTAAAGAGAGGCCCTGAGGCGGGGCCCTTCGTATATTATACAATTTTCATGGTTCGGGTGAGAACATACAGGTTCATGTCCGTTTCCATTAAGCCGAACGATGAACATACGATCCACAGTTATTGAATTTCACTCATTGAAAAAAGGGATACGGTGATCTCCAGGATCACTTCGGTTTATAATGTCCCCACTTCTCCAGCGCTTCTTTGAGTGCCTGCGCCTTCTTTGCCTTTTCTTCGAGCGTGATACCTTCCTGCCACGCCTCGATCGCCTGCATGGTCGCCTGTGCCCCGGCCCTCGTCCCTTTCGGGTGGCCGTGGATACCGCCGCTCACGAGGAGCACCATCTCGTTACCATAAATATTCAGTACATCGGGAACAAGGCCGGGATGAAGCCCTCCTGAAGAGACCGGGAATGCTGATTTGATGGTGCCCCAGTCCTGCTCAAGGAGCATTCCTTCGACTGCATGGGTCTTTTTTTCACGTAACACATCGGCAAGGGCAATTGCTTCCTTTTTTGATCCGGTCAACTTTCCGACCGCAGTACCCGTGTGGATCTGGGAAACACCAATGAGCCTCATGAGCTTTGCGAGGAACTGCATGGTTATGCCATGCTTTTTGTTCCGGTCAAAGGCTGCATGCATGGCCCGGTGTGCATGGATAGCAAGACCGAGATCGGAGCAGTAGTCCCGCATCGTCATGACGCTTGCGGTCCCGGCAACGACCACATCGATCATCGCGTAGTTCCAGCCATTTTCGGCCAGCAGGTCTGCCCGTTTCTTCATGGTTTCTGTATCTGCAGTGATATTGAGGAATGCGGATTTTTTCTCACCGGTCTCTTTTTCTGCCTTGTCCCGAAGTTTTGCAAGCTTTTTTACCCTCTCATCAAAGCGGTTGAACGGGGTTGACGTCAGGTTTTCATCGTCTTTGACAAAATCAAACCCCCCCATCCAGGTTTCGTACCCGATCTCTGCATGCTCCTGTGCAGAAAAACCGATCTTGGGCTTCGGTACTGCACCGGTCAGTGGCCGTTTACTGACATTCATCATCTTCCGGATGCCGTCGTTGCCAAAATGCGGGCCTTTGAAATGCTTCAGGTAAGCAGCCGGCAGGGTGACATCGATCAGCCGCAGGTTTCTCACCGCTTTCATACCAAAGATGTTTCCGGCAATCCCGCTCATCAGCTGTACGGCATTCCCTTCCTCCCAGAGTCCAAGGGGGTAAGCGATTTTTACCACATTTCCTTCGATGTCAAACGCTTTTGCCTCAAGCTTCTTCATGCGGGGCGGCAGGGTGAAGAGCGTTGTCCACGTGCCTGTCGAACTTTCCGATGCAATCCGTCCGGCTGCTTCTTTACCGCGGATCCCTGCAGCGGGTTCAAAATAAAACATGCAGATAAGGTCATCAGGTGCCGGCTTATAGTCGGGATCGACAAATTCTTTGTACCAGTCTATTGTCATAGGTGTTCTCTGTATTATCAAAGGAATTCATAGTAAAAAACATTCTCTTTAGAGAAAGAAGAAAAATCAACAGGTAAAAAAAGGTATGGAAAATAATTAAGAAAACCGGATCCGGATGTACGTCACCACCACCGGAACTACACCAGGATAAAATCAGGCAATCATACCAGTCGTATGAGATTTTCCCGCCCTTTTTTGATCTTCTGGATTACACCCCGCTGATGGAGGTCGTTGAGTGTTGCACTCACGGTTGATTTGGGAAGACCCAGGTTCTTGACGATATCCGACTGGTACTGTTCCCCGCCACTGGTTTTGAGCAGCTGGATAATCCTCTCTTCGAGGCTGATCAGGTCAGCTTCAGTCAGCTGGACTGTTCCTTCATCGGGTTCATTGAGGTTTTCATGGCGTCTTTTTGATATAATCATAACCAATCCCGTGATCACAATAATGACAAATCCGGATGCGAGCAGTATGGGCAGTAAGGTAAAACCTGTTTTTTCAAAGACCAGACGTGGCTCACCGGCCCCGAATGAGCGCTGGCCGTACCATATGAGCCCGTCCCGTTCCTGGTCAGGTGCAGGTTGAACGATACTGACCGTATATCCGGATGGATACCGGATAATGAGGGTGTGGTCTTTTGCCAGGTATAACCCTCCGGCGAATGCATCCCCGATGGCAATATCAGATCCTGTTTTTGCAAAATTTTTCCAATTGAAAGAATAGTATACAACCCCGTACCTGCCGGTAGGAGAGGTCTGGATAACCGCATCACCGGTAAAATCAGCAATTTCCATGGGCCGGGACGTGGCTGCTGCTGCCTGTGCAGCGGAACGCTGCATCAGATCAAGGAACTGGGGAAGATATGTTGAAGATACATTTTTTGAATAGGCCTCAAAAGCCGCTATGTCATCGTTGTTTACAAGCAGCGTCCGGTACTCCACATGCCAGTTCGCTGTTCCACCTTCAAGGATTGTGATCGTATAGGTGATCGATGGGTCAGGAGGAACAGGTGCCGCACACGCAATGATGGGAATACAGAACATGAGGAGTGTAGTAAGGGCAAGAATCCTGTTCCGGGTCATGTATTCCATACGTCACCAGCCTGTTGATTATTTTCACGCAACTGTATAAAAATTAGGCAGAATTTTTTCACTCATTCCCTGGTTACCGTCCTGGTGCAGGATGTGTCCGGTAGTGATAAGGAATGTTTTCCATCCTCAAGGTCACGTGACTTCGTTAGTTACGCCCGTTTTTTCCTGTATCCCGGGATGATCCTTTACCTTCCTGCGGGTTTTTATTCAATGCAGGTGTGACATTCTGGTTCCCGTTTTGCGGGCTGGTAGTCCGGTTTTGAGAAATTACATCATTTTGATTATTTATTCTGTCCCGGATCTTATCGCTGTTCTGCTCAATGGTTTTGAGAGCCGTTGTGTTGTCATCCGATATACGATTCTGGTTCCTGATCTCCAGTCTCACTGCTTTGAAGATAGTTTTATTGTCCTTTTCGATAAAACGGGCGAATCTCGTTTCTGTCTTCTGTTCAAACTTTCTTTCAAGTGAAAGACTGTTATTGTATGCCCGGGCAAGACCGGTATTGTTCGGGTACAGGAGCGAGAGATTTGCAAGGATGGCCTGGTGTCTGGTGATCATTTCCTGTGCGTGCAGCAGCCCGGTTGCATTGGATGCAAAAGGCGTCAGGGACATTTCTGTCAGGTTCAGTTTCTGCCGGTACTGTTCCATTGCCCGTTCTGCGGTATTCGTCCGGTTGAGACTCAGTTCCCTCCGCACTTCAGCAATACGGAGTCTGGCATGGTCTACCTGCTTTTCCACCCGCTGGGTAGTGTTGAACGTGAACGTCTCGTCGAGGTCTTCCATGGCAATCTTCAGCCCGTACAGGGGACTGTCTGCACTTATGGGACCCTGATAGGGCGCAATATCATCAGACATGACGCTTTCTCCCCCTGCACCGGAAGAATTGTCAGCCAGTGCTGTGACGGTTCCAATGCTACAGAGCAGTGCTATGAATACCACTCCTAAAAGGATAATCTGCTTATTTTTCATCACTCCTCCACTTCCCGGCATATGCCACTTAGCATATAGGTATATTTTTTTGGCATTAAGGGTGGCTATAGTTCACCATAAACCGGATTGTCCGCCTGGTTACTGATTTCAGAGGAATTGTTCCGGAACGTTCAGAATTTAAAATAAAGCGATAATTCACCAGAGAATCTTTTTAACAAAAACACCGGGGAATGGGGCACTTTGTTCTGGTCAGGGGTAACCGGACGCGCCTGGAAGACGGGATGGAATGTTTTTGCTCTGCAGAATTCATTTTTTCAGAGTATAAAATTAAAAGCACAGAAAATGGAGGAGGGGACAGTGCCCGTCCCCCTGACCCCCCATGCGCTGTGCGATAGTGTTGTATAACATTTTCAGGAGTTATCGCGTTTGGGGGGAGCCAATCGGCGGGGGTGAAACCCCCATAAGCGTTTAATTTTTTCAAACATTTCTACAAAGCCAATGTTTTTTTTAGTTCCGACGGCATGTCCTTTGTTTTTATGTTATTGCGGGGAGCGGCCGATTCAGTATCCCGCCTGCCATTTTTCAATACATAATTATAATAGAAAGTCTACCTACTTGTGATTATAAACTGCATATTCTCCCGGAAAAAGTCGGCCGGGTGAAGACGTATAAATAAAAATACAGGATCTCTCCCTTCATGTCTGATAAAGAGCATCCATGGCTGTAAAGAACCCCCCCTCTTCAAAAAAGAAAAAAGATCCCGTGCTTCCTGAGCCGGCTGCATCCGAAAAACCATACCGGACCTCTTTTGAATATACTGCTCTGCCAACCATTGTCGTAAAAAAAGATGCGACCATTTCCCTGGCCAACCGGAAATTTCTGGAAATGAGCGGCTGCAGCCTCCGGGAAATCAAGGGAAAAAAAACCTGGATGGAGTTTGTTGCACCTGACGATATCGATACGATAACAAATTACCTTTCTGCATGTGTAAAAAAGAAGGGAAGTGCACCCGAACCATGTTCTTTTGGATTTGTAGATAAGAAAAAAAAGAAATGTGATATGCTGCTCACCGCTGGTTTCATACCCGGCAAACAGCAATACATCTTTTCCCTTGTCGATATTTCCGGTAATGCACAGCCTGATAACGTACATCGGTGCAATGACCAGCAGATGTCAGGAGTCATCTATAATATTCCTGAAGCAACGTTTGCACTGGACCGGAATGGGAATATTATTGCCTGGAACCGGGCAATCGAGGAGCTGACCGGGGCCTTGGGAGCTGACATCCTTGGAAAGGGAAACCATGAATATTCTGTTCCCTTCTTTGGGGACCGCCGGCCGATGATTATTGACCTGATCTTTGCATCTGATGTCGAAATCGAGGACCATGGTTATACCGGAATACAGTGGACCGGAAATACCCTCTCTGCAGAAATAACGGTGACGATCTCTGATGGGCAATCTCAGGTCATACGGGAAATTGCCTCTCCAATTTTCAATGAGTTCGGGAAACCAGCGGGTGCAATAGAATCGATCACGGATATTACCGGACTACGGCAACAGGAGACCGCACTGCAGGTTTCCGAGTCAAGATACCGGACCATACTGGAAAATACCGGATCCGCACTGGCAATTATCGAAGAAGATGATACCATTTCCTATCTTAATCCGGAATTTGAAAAGATTATCGGGTATGTAAGGGAGGAAGTTGAAGGGAAGAAAAAACTGACGGATTTCGTTGTTCCAAAAGACCTTGAACGGTTGCAGGAGTATGAGCATGAATGCAGGATACATCCTCATATGGAAACAACAAACAAGGAATTCCGGTTTATCCGCTTTGACGGGTATATCCGGAACGGTTTTCTCACAATTACCCCGATTCCCGATACTAAAAAGCTGGTTGTTTCGCTTATGGATGTCACTCATAAAACCCGTGAAGAGGACGCTCTCCAGAAGGCCAATACAAAACTGAATTCCTTTAACTTCATTACACGCCACGAAATTCTCAATCATCTGACTGTTGTAAAGGGCTATATCGAACTCTCACGAGAGCAAATCCGTGATCCCCGTTTCCGGCTCACGCCGTTCCTGCTGACATTTCTGGACAAGGAGCTGGCAGCCGCAAACGCCATTCAGGAACTGATCATATTCACGAGGGATTACCAGAATATCGGGATCCAGCCCCCGGCGTGGAACAACCTCAGCGAGACGATCAAACAGGCAGCTGCCCGTGTGCGACTGGGACTGGTTATCCTGTCTGTGGAGACCGAAGGGGTAGAGATCTATTCGGACAGAATGGTTGAGAAGGTGTTTTTCCATCTTATTGACAATGCTGTCAGGTATGGCGGGAAGACCCGGATGATCCGGTTCTCTTGTGAGGAGTCATTTGAAGAGCTGCTCGTGATTTGCGAAGACGACGGCATAGGTATCCCCCCGGATGCAAAAGAGAAGATATTCGCCCGCCAGCTTTTCCAGAATTCCGGGATTGATATGCACCTGTCGCGGGAGATACTGTCCATTACCGGGCTCTCTATCCGGGAAACCGGTACCTTTGGCAACGGTGCACGTTTTGAAATACGGGTACCCGAAGGTGCGTACCGTTTTACCAGCCCCCATTAAAAAAAAGACCACGATTACAAAAAAAAAGTACCGGATTATTTTTTAGCGATAAGTTTGTGACCGGGAACATCAACTTTATATGACTTTGGACGGTCCAGTAAATCCAGTGCATTGATCTTCATATCGACTAATTCGGCATAATTGAAAGATTCATATTTCTTTTCTTCTTTTTCCATCCAGAAAACCACAATACCGTTCTCCATTTTCTTGCTGCCAACAATGTCTTTCATACTTTCCGATCGGCAATTCAGGTATATGAAGGTATCGTAACCGGGTACCATGGTCCAGGCAGGAACGAGGTATGCTGGAACAGACCGGACAAAAAAAGAAGGGTAAACTACCAGTTTAGCACCACCTTTCTTAGAACACACTCAGGATACGTACCTCATAACACTCCCGGGGGCTTTTGCAATGCCTCAGCCCCCGCCGTTGCAGCGACCCCTATAATGCGATAGAACTGTATGTATTCTTTTTTACAACATCGGGTATGTCGGAAAAAACGAGACACGTTTTTTCCATTCATTTTAGTGAAGGTGTAATAACTGATTTTTACGTTTCAATGAGAGATTTATTTCTGGAGTTTTATAAGCGATTTACTCTAAAAAAAGAAAACCTATGGGGTATTTTCCTGTTAATTATTATTCTTTCACAACAAATCCTTGGTATATATGGGAGACGGCAGTTTGACAGACGATGCATCAGAAAAACAGGAAAAACCCGGGGCAGGGTTTTTTGAAAATAAGAACCTGATGATAGCGGGGATGGTGATTGTGTTGGTTGTAATCGTAGTTATTACGCTATTTTTTATTCAGTTGCCATCAGACAGCGGGCCCAAAAAACCCATAGCAATAAAAAATAACACAACCCGCGTGATTGCAGTATCTTCTTCGAACATTCCTACATTTGCAAAAACCGTCCGCCCGACCGGCACACGGACGGTCAGGCAAACTCCTGTAACAACAGCAACTCCTGCAGTACCAGTTGATTTCATCATCCATTCAGGAACTCCGTCAAGTTGCGGGTTAACCTGCCGGGCAGCTGGATGCATCGATTACCAATATCGGTTATGCAACTGCTCATGATGTGTGCATTGATGTCAGTATGCACAACAGCAAAAATGAGATCATCAACCTTAACGGCGGAGCTTCCATACAACAGTGTGTCGGCGATATTGCCGGTGGACAATCAAAAACGGAACCTATCACTATCAATGCAGATTGTGGTGCCTTTGCGTCCAAATGTATCGGTGAAACGCTGACGTTAAAAACCCGGGTAACGTCCGTTGAAAAAACAGTCCAGCTTCCGGATCAGGTAATTGCAGTCTGATATATCAGAAATAGTCGCTGATTTTTCACTGGCTCATAATTTTTTGGCTTATCAGATGTTGCAGGTGAAACCGGGCAAGATATCCTGATGAACACATCCGGCCATTAACTTCCTGTCCTCTTTTCAGGTATTCGCTTACCCTGCGATAAAAATGAGATAAGAGGATAGTCCCTGAGATTTTTTTCAATTAATTAAAAAAAGGGTAATTAATGGCTCGGTAGAATTCTTTTTAAAAACTCGAACGTTCATGGAGGTTTCACCCCCGCCACTTGGCTCCCCCCGATGCGATAACCCCCGAGAAGGTTATAACCGCACCATCACCCTTGCGCAGAGGCGGCCAGGCGGGACAGGCACTGTCCCCTCCTTCAAAGTATGTGTCCTTTTTATTTTCTGCTAGAATAAAAGAATTCTACAGAGCCTAATTAATGACCTGATTTAAGTATTCTTTTTTCCGGCTGACTTTCCGGCTGACTCATCATTGCGTTTATCTTTACCTTGATTATCCTTATCAGATTTATTATTGGTATTTTTCTCTCTGTTCTGTTTATCGTCACTATTGTTTTTTACCTGGTTCTCTTCTCTGTTCCGGGTTTGTTCAGAAACTGCAATTTCGTTTCCTTCTCGCATATCAGATTTATTGTCTTTTTTAAGGATCTTTTTTATCTGACCTGAATTCCTGAAATTGTCAGGATTCAGAGAAAACGTCACGGTGATGTTTCCGTCTTCACTCTCGTTGATTTCGATGTCATCTTTTTCAATACCGAGGAATTTGTATAGCCTTGATAACATTTTATCCAGACCTTTCTTTTCCCCGATTACCCGGATAGTATCGTTACCCTGGACATTAACCGTATTACCATTCACCACAAGAGCACCTGAACAATTTATTTTCACACCTTCACCGGGTGTAACATTTTCCAGGTCACTTCGGTGGAACTTGGCTATCAGGGTGCCACCATCTTTGGCGGAGACTGACGCTCTGATCATATCAGCACCTCCACAGGTCAGGGTGCTGTTGGCATAATCTACACGGGCTTTTTTTCCTCCTTCTGCAGTATTGAAGGTAGCGCCAGTAAGGGAGATGTACACCGTAAATACGCCTTTGCTGTTAAGGTTCAGGGTCGTGGGTCTGATTACAAGATTTGCTGACAGTGGCTCATCCCCATCCATGCGGCCGGATGTGTTGAATTGTACGACAGCTTCAGCCTGGTTATTTCCCGGTACCGGATCCGTTTCATTGAGTCCTGTTATTGTGATCCTGTTGGTCTTGACACCCGCTGCAGTGAAATTTGTTTTGATGGTAAGGGTGGCAGAGGTGGCATTATCCAGTTTTTCAATGCTCCAGATATTCGAGGTCGTATTGTAAATACCGCGGTCTGAAACGGCAGTTATGTTTTTTATCCCTGTAAGCCGGGAAAGATCTTCCTGAAGAGTAATGTTGGTAGCATTCGCAGGCCCGTAATTCCGAAGCGTAATTGCCCAGGTGACTTCGTCATCGATTGCATACGGTCCGGAGGAACTCACCGTTTTTAAGACACTAAGATCAGATTCCTGCTCCAATGGTGGAATATCAGTTGCATTGATTTGAATTCCTGCTTCAGCCTGGTTATTTCCCGGTACCGGATCCGTTTCATTGAGTCCCGTTATTGTGATCCTGTTGGTCCTGACACCCGCTGCAGTGAAATTTGTTTTAATGGTAAGGGTGGCAGAGGTGGCATTATCCAGTTTTTCAATACTCCAGACATTCGTGGTGGTATTGTACTCCCCGCGATCTGTATCGGTGGTTAAGTTTTTCAACCCCGTAAGCTGGGAAATATCCTCCTGAAGCGTAATGCCGGTTGCATTCGCGGGGCCATTATTCGTGAGCGTTACCACCCATGTTACTTCGTTATTGAACGTATATGGCCCGGGAGAGCTTACTACTTTTGAGACATTGAGATCGGCGTGCGTTTCTTCTCCTTCTGATGCGGCTGCAATTCCGGTATTGAAAACAAGCAACAGCAGAATCGCTCCTGTAATCATATGCATAAATCTGGTCATAGTGAAACCTGATAACCCGGAGCATTCCGGTAAAATTTTTTTATTGTGGCTGTCATTAAAGGTCGTGACCGTTTTTGGTAAAACCGGATAGTCCACACTATTATCAATTGCCGTAGAAGCGTTCCTGATGGTTCAGAATTAAAAAAAAAGCCCAAATCTGCAAAAAATGTTTTGGGAAAAAAACTGCCCCAAAAGACACCCGAATTATATCACTGGTCTTTTCAGCGCATAAAAAAGTGATTTTTTTTTGGCTTTTTGCGCGTTACAAAGAGATGGTGCAACGCGTATTTGCAAATCCGTATGCGGTTTGATCTTCAGCAGGATATCACGCACTGTACTGGAATCTGCAATCATTGATTTTTCCCTATTCACGGACAGCACTGGTGCAAACAGGAATTGTTCCCCGTTTATCTGTCCAGGTGAAGACGATTTTTTCAAAGATGGCTGCACAAAGTGAATAAAAAATAGTGGTGGTTAACCGATCAGAGGTTCGACCGGGTTACCGGTTATTCTGTGCCTTCCACTGCACTTAAAAACCTGCTTTTTACCGGCTCCTTCACCAAGTGCGGGAAATGCGTCCGGGTTTGCAGCCTTAAATTCCTTCATCAGGGTAAATGTGGCTTTGTAATCGCCGTTTTGAACTGCTGAACGGATAGCTGAAACGTCATAACCCTGTTCTGTAAGGTTGTCCAGCCTCAGGAGCATCCGTGTCCCGTTCTGCAGGTGGGTCATGTCCCCTTTACCTGCTCCTTCACCGAATGCGGGAAATGCGTCCGGGTTTGCACTCCTGAATTCCTTCATCAGGGTAAATGCGGCTTTGTAATCGCCGTTTTGTACTGCTGAACGGATAGCTGAAACGTCATAACCCTGTTCTGTAAGGTTGTCCAGCCTCAGGAGCATCCGTGTCCCGTTCTGCAGGCGGGTCATAGTGCCATTACCGGCTTCCTTCATCATTTCTCCCCGGGAGGCTTCGCGGCAGGAGTGTTGCCATTCTTTCATGGCTTTGATGTCACCATTCCGCATTGCGGTTTTTCCTTCGGTACCATTGACTCCCTGATGTTTGAGCCTCTCGATCATCTGTACATGCCCGGATTGTCCGGGGTTGTCTTTCTGATTATTTCCGGTTCCCTGCTGGGTCATGGCAGCTGCACTGGCTGTACCAATGAAAAGCGCAGCTATACAGAAGACTGCAAGAACCCCGATATAAATTCCTGGTGTTTTCATAGTGCTTCGTGCTCCTTGTTCTTTTTAACAGGTGTTGGTGCAGTGATCAAGCACACACCATGATTTTTGGTTAGGCAGGGTTTGAATTAAGGCTCGTGACAGTTTATGAAATTCCGGATTGTCCGCACAAATTTCAATTTTTAAAAAATCGTTCATTATTGTTCAGAATTAAAAAATAAGTCCAGATATTCGAAAAAAACGTTGGAAAAAAACCTGCCTCAAAATGGTGTCAGAATCATTTCACGATTCGTTTTCGCGCGAAAAAGTTGATCCCAAGACACCCTCACACCGGATAAAAAGATACCATGGCGGTATAAAAATCTGGATGCAGTCAGGCTTTCATGTGATATCCCGCACAGTACAGGAATCTGCAAATGTGATATTTTCTACGATCCCGATATGCACCGTAGCATGAATATCTTCCCGTGTATCTGGTGCGTCCATATATGAGGCCTTCACCTTAAAAGTACAATCGTGGAATTGTTCAGACTATCTGTGCGATGGGAATTCCGGTATGACCAATCAAAAAGATGCCTTTTTATAATGAATAACGACTACTTCCTGATGAATGGTATCAATCAGGCCGGGTCCGGTAACGCTGGGGGGGGTGGAGCTCGATAACCACCTGCTTCTCGCTGCCGGAATTCTCGGGACGACAGGGTCTTCGTTACAACGCATCCTCTCTTTGGGCGCCGGGGGTGTTGTGACCAAATCAATCGGGCCTCAGCCAAAAGACGGGCATGCAGGGCCCTGCCTTGTTGTTCTTGAAGACGGGCTCCTGAATGCCATGGGACTACCCAATCCTTCAAAAGAGTTTGTTGATGAGATCACGTTGCTTGCAAAAAAACCCGTTATCGTAAGCATCTTTGGTGGAAACCCGGAAGAATTTGCCCGGGTCGCCAGCTGGTTTAAGGGCAGGGTTGCCGGGTTTGAACTGAACCTGTCCTGTCCGCATGCAGAAGGGTATGGTGCAGCAATCGGAACCGACCCGGCCCTTGTTGAAGCCTGTACCCGGGCAGTCAGCGTAACGGGTATCCCCACCTGGGTAAAACTCACCCCGAACGTGACCGACATTACGGCAATTGGAAAAGCAGCAGAACGCGGGGGGGCAAGCGCGATCGTTGCAATCAATACAGTAAAAGCAATGCGGGTCTCGACAGGGATGCGGCGCCCGGTGCTGGGAAACCGGTATGGCGGCCTTTCGGGAAGTGCGGTATTTCCTATTGCAGTCCGCTGTGTATATGAACTCTATGAAGCCTGTAAAATACCCATAATCGGGTGCGGGGGAGTAGCCACTGCCGATAACGTGATCGAGATGATGATGGCCGGTGCAGGTGCAGTGGAGATTGGCAGTGCCGTGTATAACGACATAAAAGTCTTTGAGACTATCAGGGCGGACCTCTACAGCAGGGATGGATTACCGTCACACGAGATTATAGGGTGCGCCCATGAACAGTAACCTCTCTGTGCCGGTATCCCTACTGAGGGTTAAAGAAGAGACATCACTCATCCGCACATTTGTATTTGACCGCCCGTTTATATTCACTCCGGGACAGTTTGTCATGGTCTGGATACCGGGGGTCGATGAAATTCCGATGGCATTGTCATCTGAAAATACTATCACTGTCCAGAAAGCCGGTGATGCAACCAGTGCCATGTTCGCTCTTGGTCCGGGTGACAAACTGGGAATACGGGGTCCTTTTGGCAATGGATTTACCAAAGGGGAAAAAGTACTTGCAATCGCCGGCGGTGTTGGTGCTGCGCCCCTCCTCCCGCTTGCGAGGGCTGACTGTGTCATGACCTTTCTCCTCGGTGCACAGACAGAAAGGGAGCTCCTGTTTGTTGACCAGCTGGATGAGTGTACCGATGTGCTGATTGCGACAGATGACGGATCACTGGGTGTGCACGGGTACGTAACTACGCTTATGAATGACCTGAACCTCGGTGCGTACGACAGGATCGCGGTCTGTGGTCCTGAAGTGATGATGAGGGCGGTGCTTACCAAAGTCGAAGAAAAAGGAATTGCCCATAAGACCGAGTTCTCGCTGCACCGGTACATGAAATGCGGTGTAGGTGTCTGTGGTTCGTGTTGCATAGACCCGTCAGGACTCCGGGTATGCCGCGATGGTCCGGTTTTTTCAGGAAATCTTCTCCTTAAAAGCGAATTTGGTCACTATACGCGTGATGCAAGTGGCAGAAAAAAGAATATCTGATTGCCAAAACAGATGGAAAATTTTAAATTATCATAACCTGTTGACTAAAATCAGACTTCATCAGCACTTTTAGTAAACCGGTAAGAACCTTTGGGTACCCTGATTTCTGCACGTGCTCCGGAACCCGGGACTCCGGTCTCACTGATTGAGATCCCTGTCATACCCAGAATTTCTGCTGCAAGGAAAAGTCCGTAGCCTTTATTCCGGAAGTAATCGAATTTGAAAATTCCCTCTTTTGCGCTTGCAGGGATTCCTTCACCATTGTCCTTGCAGAAAATTGTCAGACCTTCACCGTTTTCCTGTGCAGAAAACCTGATTGTTGTTTCTGTCTGCCCGTGGCACAGTGCATTATCCACGATAATAGAGAATACCTTCTCCAGAAATAAATCTGCAAATATCTCAAGCCTGTTCACATCTTTTTCTATCCGGACGCCATCAAGATCAAGTCCAGCGGTTGCACGTCTGATGGTGTCATCAACTGCCTGCCACTGCGGGGGTTTTATCCCGATATCCTGGTAGTCCCGGGCAAAACGGATCTGTCTCTGGATTATCTGCGTACTCTGTTCGATCCTTTTGAGATACTCAATGAGTGTTGGATCTGTGACTATTTCTTCTGCAAGAGAGACTGATCGTATAATTGCATTAACCTGGTCGAAAATATCATGATGGGTTATGGAAGAGAGTGTGTTCAGTTTGCGGTTTGCGAGCTTAAGGGTTGCTTCAAATCGTTTTCGTTCCAGGATCTCGAGCTTTAAGCCCGTCATTTGCCCGCATGAGTTCTTCGGACCGTTCTTTTACTTTTCGCTCCAGATCTCCCCGTGCTTTCTCAATAACCCGTTCGGCAAGTTTACGTTCGGTGATATCGATAGCAGAGCAGATTACCTTGTTGCCCGGGGAAAGGGATGCAGAAACAAGGAACTGGCGTACCAGACCCTCCCTTGTGTGAAGGAGGAGCTCGGTATCGCCGACGCCTGAATTCTTCTGGATCCTGGCTGACGAACGAATCTCTTTCAGCAGGATCCAGGAGGATATGGCTCAGGTCCTTATTGATCAGGTCATGCTGGTCATATCCGAGCATCCGTGCACATTTCCCATTCATTTCCTGAATGCGGCGGCTCGCGAGAGCGAAGGTGAAAATACCTGTCTGGGAGTTTTCGAATATCTCCCGGTATTTTTTCTCTTCTGCCTGGAATCCTTCTGCAAATGAAGATGTAATAAAACCAATGGTTACAAAGATAACAAACCAGGCGGTAGATACCGCGATAATGGCCGGGTCGAAATTTGTGAAAACATAGACAAGCAGGAGAAAGATTGTACTTATAACCAGAGAGAAGACCACTCCCCGTTTTGGATAGAAATTTACAAAAAGGATGATTGGCAGGAAATAGAGGAATGGAAAAACCTCATAGATCCCGTGTTCAAGGGAAAAAATCGTTGCAAAGATTGCAATGATGACCGATAAAAATATTATTGTTATCCAGAAATACCGTGGCCTGATGGCAACGGGAGACTTCATATGTCCTCCCGTTTTGGTTGCAGGGGATGTCCGGACAGTACCGTGCTTTCAAACCGCCGGCATTCAAGGATCTCTGCCCGGAGTTTTTCGTTCAGCCGTTCCAGGTCACTGGTGCGTTCTTTTACCTGATGCTCAAGATCATCGAGAGTTTTTATTATCTCTTCATCCACGATTTTACTTCTGGTGATATCGATGGCAGAACACATTACCTGATTCTGCGTCACAAGTATGGGGAAAATGGCGAACCTGAACCCTGAACCGTCCTGCCCGCGGAACTGTGATTCCATCGGTACATGTTTTTGTTTTGTTCGCTGATTCAGGTCAGCTATGAATTGTTTTTGTTCTTCTTTGTCAGGCCAGATGACTGAGATGTCCTTCCCTATAAGATCCGATTGTTTATACTTCAGCCACTGGGCGCATTTTGGATTGATATCGCGAATCTGCTGATCCTTAAGGTTAAAACAGAAAATACCCTCCTGGGAATTATTCAGGATATTTTTTACGCGGGTCCGTTCGTCGCGCTGCCTGATTGCATGGGATGACGCCACAACACCAATGGTGATAAAGATTGCAAACCATGCCGTAGCAATGGCAATCTGTGTCGGATCTGAATTCCCCAGAAGATAAATGAGGCTTATATACATCAGGCTGATTCCCAGTGAGAATAATACTCCCCGTTCCGGGTATAAATAAACAACAAGGATAATAGGCAGGATATAGTGGAAGGGAAAGACGTTAAAAATACCGTTTATAAGAGAAAAAATCGATGTGAGGAAAGCTCCGATGCAGGTAAAAGCGACCAGTAACAGTCGCAATACTTCCCTATTTTCAACAGATAAATACTCCATTGGCTGTCCCCTGCCGAATTCCCAGCCAAACCGATGTATGGATTCTGGTATGTTACTAATTAATGATCTAATTACATATATTTATATACTCTGTGGTAAGTTGCTACAAAATCTCCCGATTATTTATAATTTTTCTCATTTGGTGTAAAAATCTGAGATTCCGAATCCGGTTGTATTGATACGATTTAGATCTTCAAGCTTATTGATGTTGGTGAATGTCAGGAGTTCGGGATCAATATTTTTCAACTCATTGACCGGGACAAACCTGGCTGAAAGGTTCATGATCATTGCACGCAATGACAGCGATTCATGATTTTCCAGATAAGAAATGAGAGCTTGCCTCCGGTAAACGGCATGAAGGGGTTCAAGCATATCGGGATTCCAGGCAGGTATCGCCGCATCGTAGTTGTCAATGCTGTCAAAAAGGTATGAGATAACCTTCGGATTGATACAGGGCATATCGCATGCCGTGACAAAAATCAGTTCTCCCCGTGCCGCAACTGATCCGGCATGAAGACCTCCGATCGGCCCTATCCCCTCACGGATGTCGGTGATGCACCGGATTCCCTCGATCTTCCGGAACCGTTTGCATTGTTCAGGATTTCTGGCAACAAGGATAATCTCATCGACCACTTCCTGGAGTGAATCAACCAGGCGTTCAATGAATGTCCTGCCACGGTACGTAAAAAAATACTTCTCCTGCCCGTTTGCACGACGGGCTTCACCACCAACCAGTACAACTGCAGATCTCAATGTGCTACTCCGTTCATACCATTTTTACCTCTGCAGATATATTCAGGGCAGGAATACTTCATGAATATACCCTGTCTGATCGGTGCAGACTCACTTCTCCACCCTGCGTAATTCTTTCTTTTCCATAGCAAGCAGTGCCTCCTTGATTTCAACGGATGGAGAGAACCCCCCGATTCCATGCGCTGCAGTGATACGGTGACAGGGGATGACAAGAGGTGTGGGATTACGTGCCATTGCCTGGCCGACGACGCGTGGGGATGTCTCGACCTTTTCTGCAATAGTCCCGTATGTTGACGTGGACCCATACGGTACCTGTTGAACCGCCCGGTATATACTGCTGTATACTGTATCGTCATGCGTGGCTATGCTGTCAAGTGGTAAAAGACTGACTACCTGCCCCGAACAGTATTGCCGTATCAGGCCGGGAACTTCTCCCGGGATACCTGTTTTTGCAAACCTGATACGGTGAACGGTCGTTTTGCTCCACCATACGTGGACAAACCAGAGCCCGAACCGGCAGGCGCCCCCTACGATTTCCACCGTGAAACCAGCTCCCGGAATTTTGCCGTATCGCATGCAATCATTTCTTCCTGTATCCAGGCGGGGAGTGAGTTGTGGACCCTTTTTTCCAGAAATCTCTTCTCCCCCATTACCAGTACACCCCGGTCTTCAGGTGTCCGTAGTACTCTTCCCAATGCCTGGAGGGAGCGATTTATGGCCGGCAGGGTGTAGCAAAGAAATTCACCCTCGGGGCCGAACTTGTGCCGGAAATACTCTATCATCATTTTTCGCACCCGGTTGAACGGTGCAAGAGGCAGCCCGATTACCATAGCCCCGTTCAGCATCTCACCGCGGTAATCAAGTCCTTCACTCCACTTTCCGCCACAGACCGCAAACAAGACTCCCGACTCACCCTGTGCAGGGAGTGACAGGAATGTTGAGAGCGCTGTACCGGCATCGGCTGCATCGCGTGGTTCGATAAAGACCCTCCTTCCCCGAAGATGCGGGACGGTGAGGCTGGCATATGTTTCGAGAATCTGGTAACTGGGGAAATAGATGGCACGGTTGCCTTTGAGTGAACAGAATGTTGTGATATAGTCCCCGATCCGTGCATTATTTTCCTTGTTCTGTCGCATCGAGAATGCTGTCGTAATGTCTTTAGCACAACATACAAGGCGATTTTCTTTGGGGAATGCATTTGGTATGGCAAGCGTCTTTACCGGGGTATCGCCAAAGTAAAAACGGGCGAAGCTGTCAACCGGTGAAAGAGTACCCGAGATCAGGATGCAGCAGGCATGTTCAGTGCAGATCTCCTGCAGCGGCACTGCCGGATCGATATTGCGTACTTCCAGGGTGATCCCATCGGGATTTTTCCGGTATATCGTGAGGTACGCCGGATCGGTTGCTGACTGGGAGAGCCGGAACAGGAATTCTGTCAGCCGTTCAATCGCCGTTTCGCGATACTCCCCTGCTTTCAGATTTTTTTCCCGTATATTCTCGGAAAGCCCGATCAGGTCGTCGACGATCTCATCCATATTTTTATAGAGGGATTCGCGCACGATCATCCGGTCAAATATCGAAGGATCGAACCAGTCTTCCACCTCCCCGGAGATGGCAAGACCGCGGATAAACTCAGTGAGCCGGGGCAGGACGTGCTGGACAGCATCTGCGCCTTTATGGCGTTTGCGCATGCCGGAGAGCTCCCGGGATGCCTGATCGAGGTCGCGTTCTTCCAGCGATACACTTTCGATGCCGGTGATCACATCACCGCAGTTATGTGCCTCATCAATGAGGAGAAACACATCATGCGGTTCGACACCGAGGTTTGCATAGAGCTGTTCCCGTATGTCCCGGTTAAAGAGATGATGATAGTTCAGGATAATGACATCGGTGTTCCGGGCGGCATGCATCATCAGCTCGTAGGGGCAGATATCCCCGCAGAATTCGCCCAGTTCCCGCGGTGGTACGGGGTTTGCGATTACCCGGTCTGCTTTGGTACGGAGCACGGCAGAAGGGACCATCTTAACCCCGACTGTATCAGCCTGCACGAACATTTTGCTGTTGACATAATACGGGCAGATGAGGGGGTGCTCCCTGTCCATGCGCCGGATCTGCTGGATGATAAACGGGTCTTTTGCGGGAATGAGTGCCCCTTTTTCTGCACGGTCACGCATGAGCGAGTTTGAGAATGCCTTCACTCCCTCGCACCTGCGGTACACATCTCCTTCACCCCCGAGCGGGCACATGCTCTTTTTGCCGACAAGGTAAACTGCTTTGAGCTGGGGTTTTTTTGTGCGGACCAGTTCCAGCTCGCGGATGAATGTGGTGAGCTGGCTCACGGTGCGTACCGCGATTACTACTTTCCTGCCTTTCCGTTCTGCAAGAAGGGATGCGACAACACTCGACTTTCCGCTGCCGGTCGGGGCATCGATCATGGTGATCCCGCCTTCCCGTGCACACTGTGCCGCGACTTCAAGCATGTGGCGCTGGCCCGGGCGGTATTCAGCATACGGGAAATAGGAGTCGAAGGTGTCCATTGGAATATAATTGGCGCTGAAGGGTTTTATGGGCGTCGGAAGAATGATCGTGTCATCTGCAGGAACAGCAGTAACGGTTTTTTCCGACTAAAAAGTTACATCCGGAAATATCCCGGTTAATTTCGAAAGTTTAATAGAATCTGCAATCCCTGCAAGAATTAAGGCATACACATCACTGATGGACTAAAATGTCTTGATCTACAGGAGAAAAAGTTTATGATTGACCAGTTGCTTGAAGGAAATAAGAAATTCCGTGAAACGGTATTTAAACAGAACATTGATCATTACCAGGAACTCACGAAAGGACAGAGCCCCCCCGTCCTCTGGATCGGGTGTTCGGATTCGCGTCTCCAGACCGGGCATATCACCCAGATGAAGCCCGGACATCTGTTCATTCAGCGGAATATCGGAAATGTCGCCCCGGTGCATGACTGGAATTTTGCCACGGTGCTGGAATATGCTATCAAGCATCTCAAGGTCAAAGATATCGTTATCTGCGGCCACTCCGATTGCGGAGCAATAAAGGCACTTGATAAGGAACTGGACGATGTCTATATCCCCCTCTGGCTTAATAATGCGATTGAGGCAAAAAACAGGGTGGACAGCAAAATTAAGAAACCCTCCACACCAGAAGAGACGAAGAACCGTTCCAGGATGATCGAACAGGAAAATGTGCGGCTCCAGATCGAACATCTGAAGACCTATCCGCTGGTAAAAACCGCACTCAAAGAAAAATCAATTGAAGTTCATGGTCTGTATTACGATCTGGAGACCGGTGCCCTGACAAAAATTGTATGATTACAATTCTTTTTCAATTTCTTTTTTTATCCGGTCGAGTGATATACGGCCGATACGGGTGATCCGCCCATTGACCAGGATCATGGGGAGCGGGGGATATTCGGTTTCGATTATTGTTCGGATGTACTCCGGTGCGCCGTCGTCTATGAGCGTGAGTTTTGAATCGACCCGGTTACCATACTCCTGATCCAGTACTTTTTTGAGTTCTTCGAATGCCGGCAGGAGGTTACCTGTAGGAAAGCATCCCGAGAGCCCGCAGGTGCGGTTCTCATCGCAGGGAAATGGACAGCATTCGGAATTTTTCAGGCCGACAATTTCGACAAGGACGGTTCCTTTCATGCCATTACTGTTGGTTTGGACGCTATTTGAGGATTCTTCATTGAACACTCATATCTGGAAAAAAATAAGAAAATCACGGGTCAGATAAAGCGTTCGAACCGCTCTTTTTTGACTTTACAGATCGGGCAGATTTCCGGTGGTTGCTCGCGGGCACAGAGATATCCGCAGACCGTGCAACGCCAGACCGGCAGTGACAGGGAAGGCATCGGGTGCGTTGAAAGAGCAGGCATTGCCTTCTTTTTCCCTCTCTCGGATCGCGGGGGTCTTCGTTCGGGAATTGTGGACGGTTTCATTTTTCCCCCGGCGATCGCTTCATTGACATAGAGCGCACAGTAACATGCGCCAAAATCATTGAGATCAGGGTCCCGGTAATCACACGGGCAGATAATATCAAGGTCTTCTTCTTTTTTTCCCGTGGCAAGACGGCAGGGGCATGCGCGATACCCATAGCGCTGCTCATTTTTCAGGAGCCCCCGTACCAGATTTTTCGTGAAATCCACGTCAGGGTTCAGGAAGTAACCTCCACTCTCTGCTTCTTTTTTAATAATTACGTATACCCGGTCAATGTCTTTTTCATCCGCACCTGTTGCGTTCATTCCTTTAACGCCTCCCGGATTTCCTCTTCGCGGAATCCTATGATACTAATCGTATCTCTGATGACAAGGGTCGGGAATGAACCTTTCGGGTTCCATTTCTCGACCTCATTCATGGCGTCATCCTGTTCTTTGCCCTCGAGGAGATCAACATAGGTGTAGTCAAAGTCAACCCCGAGTGTCCGTAATAACTCTTTTGTCCTGGCACACCAGCCGCAGGTGCTCAGGGCATACAGCATAACTTTTCCCATTTTCCTGCCCTTTACATGCTCGACAACCATTAAAAAACCTCAATTCATGCCGTGCATGGAGATTGCTGCAAATACTATATATAAATAGGGACGGGATCAGAGGCGTAAAAAATAGAGCTCTGAGAATTCATTTTTATCAGAGTATAAAATTAAAGCACAGAATATCAAGGAGGGGACAGTGCCTGTCCCCCCTGACTGCCCCTGCGCTGCGCGATAGTGCTGTATTACATTCTCAGGAGTTATCGCGTTTGGGGGGCCACAGCGGCGGGGGTGAAACCCCCATAAGCGTTTTAAGTTTTTTCAAACATTTCCCATGAAAATTGAAAAATTCAGGTATGATGAGTGGATTATCATCTCTATTCTTCTGGTACGATGAACGGCGCAGCCCCCGTAGGGACGCCCCCGCGGCGGATCAGGACTCTAAAAAATACAATTAACCTTTCTGTCCCGCTGTGCCTAAAGAGAAGCCCTGACCGGGGGCTTTCGTATAGTATTCAATTTTCTTGGTTCGGGTGGGAACATACAGGTTGGTGCCCGTTTCTACAAAGCCAAAAATAGTGTAATAATGATCCGGACCCGTGACGGGTGGTGATGAAACCAGGTGCCTCCGGGCGCGTGGTAAATTAATCTCTCCCCGGCAATTCTCCCCGAAACCGGTTTTTACTACATAGAGAAAATAAGCAATTCTGCAGAGAAATTTTTCCGTCACCGGAAAAAAGCTGTTCCTGCTTGCAGGACGAAAAAAAAGATGGGGAAGAATATCAACGATTCTTCATCATGATCGAGATATCTTCAAGGAGTGCCTGCAGGTCCTCCTCATGCTCGACTTCCATCTGGAGGATGCCAAGAAGGATATTATACGTAACCGGGTCTTTGTCTTTTGTCTTTTTCAACAGGTTGTTGTATGTCTTTATAGCGCACTGCTCGCCTTTGATATTCTGCTCGAGTACCTTGATCACATAGGGATCGTCCGGTGCTTCGTACCCGCAGTTCGTGAGTTTGTACCAGTCCTGTGGCTTTGTAACCGGTGTCCCTCCCAGCTGGATAATTCTGGTGGTGAGCAGGACTGCATGCCCGAGTTCCTCAGTTGCATGAAGCGTGAGCTCGGCAATAACTGCTTCTTTATTGGGCCCCCGGACAATTTTTGAGCCAATCCAGTACTGGTAATAGGCGAGCCATTCATCAGAAAATGCTTTGTTCAGGAGCTTTACCAGGTCCTCAACATCGGTATCAACAATCTTTCTTCCAAACGTTCCCATGGTTTCACCGTCATTTTAGTCTTTGAAACATTTGAATATCGACAGTTATCCTTTTTATGCGTATCCGTGGTGACATGATGTTTTTTAAGACTCTCTCACACTGGAACACAGAAAAAAACCAGAAGGCTGGTTTAAGGACGGAGATGGATTTTTTGGTATTGATGAATTCTTTGTAACTGCACTATCGTTAATAACTATTCAGGCACATTAGATATGGAAATCATGAAGGCGGTTCTGGGTCTTGAAGATGGGCAATTCGTTGTAGGTGAAGGGTTTGGTGTTGAAGGGGAGTGTTCCGGTGAACTGGTGTTCAATACGCAGATGACCGGGTATATGGAATCCCTTACTGATCCGAGCTATTTCGGACAGATCCTGATGTTCACCTTTCCCCTCATCGGAAATTATGGTGTTGACCGGCAGAATTTCCAGAACCCGAATGTATGCGCTCTCGGTTGTATAACCAAAGAGATCTGCGAGAAACCCTCGACCCAGCCTTCAATCAGGTCCTTTTTTGAAGAGAACCGTCTCCTTGGCATGAGTGGTGTTGACACCCGTGCCCTGACGATCAAGCTCCGTGTTCACGGGACGATGCGGGCTGCTCTTGTTGTAGGAAGCGATGACGGGGAATATGCGATACAGCTCGCCCGCAGAACTCTCTCGATTTCAGATATTGTCCCCATCCCGGAAGTTTCCTGCAAAGAGCCATATCATATACCCGGCAGGGGAAAACGCATCGCGGTGATCGACCTGGGTATTAAAAGGAATCAGATTACCAGCCTCGCAAACAGGCAGGGGGATCTCTATGTCTTCCCCTATAATGTCAAATCCGATCAGGTTCTTGCCTGCAAACCCGATGCACTCTTTATAAGCAACGGGCCGGGGGATCCCAAACAGGCACCTGATGCGATACGATGTATAAAAGATCTTCTTGGCAAGTTACCCATCTTCGGGATTTGTATGGGCAACCAGGTCTGTGCACTGGCAATCGGAGGCGACACCTACAAGCTGAAGTTCGGGCACCGCGGCGCCAACCAGCCGGTCCGGTATAAAGACGGGAGAATCTTCATCACTACCCAGAACCACGGGTTCGCCGTGGATTCAGATACACTGCCGGAGGGTTGCAGGGTTTCTTACACAAATGTGAATGACGGTACCCTGGAAGGATTTGAAAACAAGGATCTCGACCTTACGACCGTCCAGTTCCATCCTGAAGCCTATGGCGGACCGCGCGATACGGAAGCGCACTTTTTTGATGCAATGTTCAGGAGGCTCTCCTGATGCCAAAAAGGGCAGATATTAAAAAGGTCCTTATGATAGGTTCCGGTCCGATACAGATCGGGCAGGCTGCAGAGTTCGACTTTTCCGGATCCCAGGCGTGCAGGGCACTGCGCGAGGAGGGCATAAGCGTAGTTTTAGTCAACTCAAATCCTGCAACAATCATGACAGACCCGGAGATGGCGGATGAAATTTATATCGAGCCTCTCAAAGCAGATGTAATCGCCCGGATAATCGAGAAGGAAAAGCCGGATGGTATCCTTTCGGGTATGGGCGGGCAGACCGGTCTTAACCTTACCGTTGAACTTGCCGAAATGGGAGCCCTTGAGGGTGTGGAGATCCTGGGTACACCCCTTGAAGCGATTTATAAAGGAGAAGACCGGGAGAAATTCCGGGACCTCATGACAGAGATCGGTGAACCTGTCCCCAGAAGCATGGTCATCAACTCGCTCAGCCAGATCGATGAGGCAATAAATACCATCGGGTTACCGGCGGTAGTCCGCCCGGCATACACCCTTGGAGGAGCCGGGGGAGGAATCGGTAAGACAAAAGAGGAGCTGACACGGATCATCGAACTCGGACTTTCCCGCTCACGGATCCACCAGGTACTCATCGAAGAGAGTGTTCTGGGCTGGAAGGAGATCGAATTCGAGGTGATGCGAGATGCCGCAGATACCTGCATCATCGTCTGCGGGATGGAGAATGTGGATCCCATGGGTATCCATACCGGAGAAAGTGTTGTTGTTGCTCCGATCCTGACTCTCCGTGACGATGAGTTCCAGATGATGCGGAGCGCTGCCATTCATATTATCCGGGCACTTGATGTGCAGGGTGGCTGCAATGTTCAGTTTGCCTTCCTTGACGGGGATTATCGGGTCATTGAGGTAAATCCCCGTGTTTCGCGTTCTTCAGCACTTGCATCAAAAGCAACAGGTTATCCTATTGCCCGGGTTGCAGCAAAGATAGCCATCGGGCTTCGGCTTGATGAGATCACAAATACGGTTACCGGGTGTACTCCTGCATCGTTTGAACCAGCCATTGATTATATTGTTGTCAAAGTCCCCCGCTGGCCTTTTGATAAGTTCAAGGGAGCGGACAGGACGCTTTCAACGTCTATGAAGAGCACTGGCGAAGTCATGGCAATCGGCAGGACGCTGGAAGAAGCCCTCATGAAGGCAAAACGCTCGATTGATACCGATGTCATCCCCCATACAAGCCCAAGCGAGATCCGCATGATCCTCTCGCGGCCGACCGATGAGCGGTTCCACTGCCTCTTTGATGCCTTCCGTCAGAATTTCTCGTTAGAAGAGGTTAACCAGCTCACTTCTATCACTCCCTTCTTTTTAGAAAAGTTCAGGAATATTGTTGACATGGAAAAACGCCTTGAAGTAGGCTGTGAAACTGAGGATATCCTGAAAGCAAAAAAATACGGATTCTCTGATACCGAGATTGCAAGGATCACCGGAAAACACTATGAAGAGATTGAAAAAATTGCCGGTCTCCCCTCATACAAAATGGTGGATACCTGTGCAGCGGAGTTCCCTGCCAGTACCCCGTATTTTTATTCAACCAGAGAGCCCGTATGCGAGATTATTCCCAGCGACCGGCAGAAAGTCCTGATTCTCGGGTCGGGCCCGATCCGTATCGGTCAGGGAATCGAATTTGATTACTGCACGGTACATGCGGTGCAGGCCCTGCGGGATGAAGGTGTGGAAGTCCATATCGTCAACAACAATCCCGAAACGGTATCCACGGATTTTGACACTTCGGACCGCCTCTTTTTTGAGCCGATGCAGCTCGAGGATATCGTAAACATCCTCAAAACAGATTATTATTATGGCGTGATGGTGCAGTTTGGGGGGCAGAATGCCGTAAATCTTGCCGTTCCCATAGAGGAGGAGATAAAACGGCTGGGTCTTAAGACCAGAATTCTCGGGACGAGTCCGGATGCCATGGATATTGCAGAGGACCGGGACCGGTTCAGCAGGCTCCTGCATAAACTCAATATCCCCAGCCCTGCGAACAGCTCGGCTTATTCTGAAGGGGATGCCCGTGCCATGGCAGCGAAGATCGGGTATCCGGTGCTGGTCAGGCCATCGTATGTTCTTGGGGGCAGGGCGATGGAAATCGTTCACGATGAAGTAGAACTTGATACCTATATGAAAGAGGCTGTCCGGGTCAGCAAAAACCATCCGGTGCTGATCGATTCCTATCTCCAGAATGCCATTGAACTCGATATCGATGCTGTTTGCGATGGTGAGGAGGTCCTTATCGGGGGTATTATGGAGCACATTGAACAGGCAGGTATTCATTCAGGAGATTCTGCCTGCGTTATACCGACACAGTCGCTGTCTTATGAGCTTCTGGATACCATACGGGATTATTCCAGAAAAATCGCTCTCGGCCTCGGTGTGGTAGGGCTGGTGAACCTCCAGCTCGCGGTCAAGGATAATGTGGTCTACATCCTTGAAGCAAATCCGCGTGCAAGCCGTACCGTTCCGTTTGTTTCAAAAGCCACCGGCATTCCTGTTGCAAAAATCGCAGCGAAGGTTATGATTGGAAGGAAACTGCGTGATCTTGGGTATCAGGAACGCGTGATAGACCACGTTGCAGTCAAAGAGGTACTGCTTCCTTTCAACAAGCTCGCCGGCGTCGATACTATGCTCGGTCCCGAGATGAAAAGCACCGGAGAAGTCATGGGAATAGATTATGATTTCGGGCTGGCGTTTTACAAAGCCTGCATTTCTGCAGATAATGAACTCCCGCTTACGGGTAACATCTTTATTTCGGTAAATATCGAGCAGAAAGAAGAGGTTATTCCAATCGCACGCCAGTTGCGTGATCTTGGGCTTATCCTGTATGGTACTGAGGGGACGGTTGATTACCTGTACGAGTCAGGTATTGAAGCACACCTGGTAAGAAAGGTGCAGGAAGGCTCACCCAATGTGCTCGATATGATGCGGCACGGTGAGATCCGCCTTATCATTAACACACCCCAGGATAAGCAGTCCCTGCAGGACCACTACCAGATCATGCGTGCGGCAGTGGATTTGAGTATCCCGTATATCACGACCCTTCAGGCAGCGCGTGCGGCAGCACATGCTATTGATGCGATCAAGCATGAGAAGGTCACGCTGGAACCCCTGAGTCACTATCTGAAGTGAACGTGGTAAAATCCACAGTTTCTTCATTTTTTATATATTTTTTGAATCATGAATCGAATACCACTATCCATGAGAATACTGAGTATAGTACAAATTAATTGAATATGCTTATATACCGAAATAACAAAAAAAGATGCATGAAGAAATTATTTGTTGTTCTTGCGATCCTGTTTATCGGGATTCTCATCGCGGGCTGCACATCCCAGCCCCCGGCACCGGTAGTTACTCCAACACCAACCCCGGTTCCAACAGCCGTTCCGACCATGGCTCCTGTTGAGAAAACAGTTTTCGATACCCTGGTATCTGACGGCAGGTTTACCACCCTGGTAACCGCAATCAAAGCCGCAAATCTTACTGATACACTGAATGGCGCAGGTCCGTTCACGGTATTCGCTCCTACCGATGATGCCTTCAAGAAATTGCCCAACGGTACTGTTGACATACTGCTGAAAGACCCTGAAGGCAGCCTTAAACAGGTGCTGCTCTACCATGTCATTGGTCGTAATATCACGTCAACCGATGCAACGACCCTCGCCTTTGCCAAGACCGTTCAGGGAGATAACGTCACCTTCACATCAATCGGCAGCACTCTCCTGGTGAATGATGCAAAGGTCACCCAACCGGACATCATGTGCAGTAACGGTATCATCCATGTCATCGATACGGTCCTAACGGCACCCATACCGAAACCAGCAACCCCCACACCGACCCCGACAATGCAGCCATCAAAAACAATCACGTTTACCCGTGATCTGACCATTACTCCCAGCCCAAGTGTCTATATTACCGTCGGCAGCAAAGTTATCTGGAAGAACACGGATCCCTTAAAGCCCCACGGTGTCGCAGCCATTGATGCACAGGGAGCAAAATACTTCGGTGGTCTGACCGGTGTTCAGATACCCTATAATAAGACCTTCGAGGTTACCTTTGATACAGTCGGTTATTTCACCTACAAGACAACTTTCCAGCCCGAAACCACTGGAACAGTAGTCGTAACCAAGTAAAACAATAACGTTCAGGATAATTCAACCTGAACATCCTTTTTTCTTGTTGTATTTGTAATTCAATGGCTGTTCTTTTCTCTAAAAATACACTGTTAACTGTGATTATTTGTAAAATTCATCCAATCGAATACCCGATTTTATCCCAATTTTCCGATGACAGTGTTTCTATTTTAAAAACATAGGTGTCAAGCCTAAAGGAGGTTTTGTGCCCATCGCCCCCGCTATATCTTGACAATTCCACCTTTTGCCATCAGAACGAACCTATGAACCATTCAGGGGATTTTAGAATGCCCCTGTTGCACTCACCATGCCCCCACGTGAGAGCAGGGGACGGGAAACACCAGCAATAGCCCTCCTGAGATGGGGACTGGTACCTTGGCAGAGGACAGATACCACGCAGACGGGTTCCGGGTGATCACGGTTACCCCGTCCAAACACCTCCGAAGCGGGGTAATGAGGCAGGTGTCATCGTTATTGCCACCTTAGTTATCGTTTTTATTTTGTTTACCCGTCGACTGTGTGTTGTTTTTCAAAACAACCAAAATGCCGGTATTCAGCACTTTAAAATATATGTTCGCACAGCCTATCCTTATACCGTTACTATCCGAAAGGAGCATCCATTATGGGAAAAGGTACTATTGTTCTTGCATATTCCGGAGGGCTTGATACCTCTATCTGCATCCCGCTGTTAAAGGAACGATATGATTACGATCGTGTTGTTACCGTTGCTGTGCACGTGGGCCAGAGGGATGAAGAGATCGATATCGCAACAAAAAAAGGAAAAAAACTTGCTGACCGTCATTATACGATCGATGCCCGGGAAAAATTTGTAAAAGAGCATATTTTCCCGGCAATCAGGGCAAATGGTTCCTATGAAGGCTACCCGATGGGCACTTCCCTTGCCCGCCCCCTTATTGCAGAGGAAGTCGTGAAGATCGCACATAAGGAAGGTGCAACAGCGATAGGGCATGGATGTACCGGTAAAGGAAACGACCAGCTCAGGTTTGATGTGATTATCCGCAGTGCCGGCCTGGAAGTTATTGCCCCCATCCGGGAACTCAACCTGACCCGGGACTGGGAGATAGAGTATGCCCGGCACCATAAAATTCCCGTGCCGGTTAAAAAAGACAAACCCTGGAGCATGGATGAAAACTGCTGGAGCCGGAGTATTGAAGGAGGGATGCTTGAAGATCCCGCGTATCACCCTCCTGAAGAGATTTATTCATGGACGGTACCAGCCCAAAAAGCTCCCGACAAACCAGAAAACCTCAGGATTGAATTTAAATCCGGAATCCCTGTTGCACTGAACGGCAGGAAACTCTCTGGTTACGAACTAATCCAGGACCTTAACAAACGTGCCGGGAAACACGGGATTGGCCGCAATGATATGGTTGAAGACCGGATTCTCGGGCTCAAGGCCCGGGAGAATTACGAGCACCCTGCGGCAACAGTCATTCTCATGGCACACAAGGATCTCGAAATGCTGGTTCTCACCAGGGAGGAAATCTCCTTTAAACGGATGGTGGATGATAAATGGTCTGAACTTGCCTATGAGGGCCTCATCTATGAACCTCTCTATGCCGCGTTGAATGCGTTCATCAATACAACCCAGGAGCGGGTAAATGGCAGTGTCGACCTTGAGCTTTACAAGGGTAATGTCAGGATACTCGGCAGGAGCTCGCCCAATGCATTGTATTCCAGTGATCTTGTTTCATTTGACAGTATGTCCATCGACCAGTGTCACGCGATTGGTGTCTCCCAATATTTCGGGATACAGGCACGAATGGTCAGACAACAGCAAAAAAAGAGGAAATAGTCACTGGTAAATTTTTTTGATCAAATGATAATATACGATAAATTAACGTATTTTTCAGCTCAGCTCACCAGGGTTTCACCCCCGTCGCCTGGCTTTTCCAATGCGATAATTCCTGAACCGGTAATACATTATCATCGCCCGGTGTGCAGGGAGGCAGGAACAGGGACGGTCCCATACTTCAGCATACCTGCACTTTTTTATTTTCATCTCCTGAAAAAACTCTACGAATCCTTATTTTCTTCACCATCTTTTTTTTGAATATTTTGGCTCTGTAGAATTCCTTTTATTCCAGCACAAAATAAAAAGGACATATGCTTTGAAGGAGGGGACAGTGCCTGGTCCCCCCGGCCCGCCCTTGCGCAAAGTGATAGTGCTGTTATTACCTTCCCAAGGGTTATCGCATTGGGGGGAGCCAAGTGGCGGGGGTGAAACCCCCATGAACGTTGAGAGTTTTTAAAAACATTTCTACAGAGCTAATATTTTCATAACGTGATATGATGTCTCACCTCTTGGAGTGTTCATTATCCTCCCGCCAGAACCCGGCTGTCCTCCCATTAAAAATTCAATCGACATGAGCCGTTTACGATCCAGGATTTCCTGGTGGGGTTCTCCAGGGTGTGAAACCACGCAATGCGACAGAATTTTTTTAAAATGACAGGTATTTGACAGGAAAAATAGTATATACCAGGATCTTTCTGGCACCTCGCCTGACCTGGATGAATGTCCGTGATACAAGCATTAAGGAGTTAAATCCCTCCTGAATTGATTTTTTAGTGCATCTTTTGAGATTCGAATTCATTCCATTACAATATTTTTTTCCCTGCCAGTGATCCCGGCGTGCATTCATAGACTTCAGTAATTGTAACGATGAGAAGTCCTTTTGCCGGGTAATGCGGTCCTTTTTCCTTGATCTGCATTTTGATCTTTTCATAATCCGGACCACTGGTCTTTACCGTGACGGTTCCTTTAATCTGGAAACAGCGCCTCTTTTCAGGATCCCAGATATAGAGTGCAAGATGGGGATTTTCCCTGACATTGGCAAGCGTCTTTACCATATAGTTGTCGCCAATCCAGATTGTATCATCAGCAATAAGCTGGACCGTTGCAACCGGTGCGACGTTCGGGATGCCATTCTTTGAGGCAGTTGCAGCAGCAAAAATTTTTTGGCCGGCAAATACTTCTTTCATCTCCAAAGTAAGCGTAACCATGTGTCACCTCATTTTTGTCATATCGGCAGAGTATGCCTTAGCCATTCATAGATCCTTCAGGTGATTATGGTTTGTGATGCCGGAAAATTATCCTCGTCATGGATTGAGAGGAAAATAGAAACTTATATGGATTGGCAATAAAGAAACAAACTACTGATGTGCGCCAGTTTTTTTTCCCGTTTCATTAAACAAAAACCCCATATTGTTGAAAGTCCTCCCCCCCCGCAGATTGCCCATGGTCCGGGAATGCAAATCCCGGAATATAAGAATAAACCGTATTTTATCGTTGCGTCGGTTGAAATGGGGAATACAACCACCAAATGTATCCTGACGGGTGTGAATCTTGAAACCGGGATGTCCTATGTGATACATAAAACAGTAAGTATGAGTCGCGATATCCGCCCTCCAAAACCCGGGGAGACTATATTTGGTGCAACACTTGACGGGACAGAACTTACCCGGGAATCAGTTACCGAGCTTGTCAGGGATACCCTGCTCAAGTGTCATGAGGATGCTCGTCTGGATGTGATAAAAGATCTGGATTTTGTTGTCCGCAGTACGGGTGTAGTTGCTGAGATGGAGTCACCGGACCAGATCGGGGATTTTGTCATTGCGCTTGCAAACGGATGTCTGGTTGCAGGAGTACCTCCCCGTAAGATGACTCCCCCGATGTCAAAGGAAAACCAGTCGCAAAAACTCCAGCCGTTCAGCTTTGCCGACAAAGTGGTGTTTGTCGGTGCGGTTGCCGGTGTAATTCCCCCCGTTGGTTCAACCGGTGTTGAAATGGTTGCCAATGAAATGGAAGGAGAGCTCGCAATGGCGGGAATCAAGGAAGGGGCAAAATGGACACCGGTGGATTTCCGCAACCCGTGCGTCTCTATTGATTTCGGAACCACACTTGACGGGAGGATTACCAGTGATGTACAACCTGACAACCCAAACCCGTTTGCAAAAACCGTGGGGAATTTCTGCGGGCTTGCCGGTGCGATTCCCGATGCACTTGTGAGGGGAACCGGCCTTGTGAATGAGCGGACAGGAACTGCACTGGATATCTTCGGTGAACACAGCGTGACCGGGGGATTATTCAGCGGAGGGAATCGTAAGGTTGTAGATGATTACGTTGAGCAATGCCACAGGCATATCGATATCCGCATTGTACCTCCTGATCGTGACCGGTTCGGGCGTGTGCCGGTCAATGCACGGCTCGCCAAAGAATCCGGCATCGCTATGATCGGGTGTGACTGCGGAGTGAACAGCAGTGATCTGCATGAACTGGTTGCAGTTGGATCCGAGATCCATAAAAAATACACTATTGCCACGCTCAATGAAGTTGTCGATCGTGTCTGCGTAAAGATGGCACTCCGCCTTATCGATGTTGCTGTCGAAGAGAACCTTGTCCCGAGGAATTCCTCGATCGGGTTTACCGGCCGGGCGGCAATCTCGGGGCGAAAACCCGAATATATCCTTGAGGGAATTATCGAGCGCAACCTCTTTGATGACCCTGTTGACCATCTTGTTTTTGTCGATGACGGGCTTGGCAGGGGCGCGGCACTGATGGGACGCTGCATGAACTCTCTGGGCAAGCCGAAAAACCCGATTGGCGGTGTCCGCGGGGGCCCATGTATTATGAGCAGGCGGATTAAGATAGGTAAATGAGAGTGGTGATACCAAACATGGCAGATGAAGAAGCATTATTTGACATCCTTATTCCTCCTGGCGTACCGCAGAAGCTTATTGTGGACATCTCAAAAAAATTTGATGTGACCGTTGTCGACAGAAAGGAAAAAATCAAGTTTGCCAACATGGAGGGCGATGAGAGGGAACTTCTTGCTTTCCGCGGTAAACTTGAGGAGATGCAAAAAGTTGAAAAGTATATGCGTGAGCAGTTAATGGCATTTGTTGCTGAAAAGTGACAGGTCTTTCTTTTTTTAATAATACACTGTCAACTGTGATTAATTAAAAAAATCTGGTAAATTCTGATAGGTAAAAATGGATCCATTTACACGATAGATGTCAAGTCTAAAAGGGGCAATTCGCGCCCCCACTTCACATAATAACTTGATATCTTCATCTTTTGCCATCAGAACGAATCTATAAGCCATCGAAGGGGATTCTTGACACCCCCGTCACGCTCACCATGCCCCCGAGAGCGGGGGACGGGAGCGCCAGCGATAACCCCCTTCGAGAGGGGGACGGGCAGGTATCAGAGCATATCAGCTGATCCAAGTGCCCGTCCGAAGCGAAGCGGAGGCATATCATGCCCTCATGCGGTTGAGGGTTTCATATGCAGGGCCTGATACCCCTGTGAACATGAATACGATAATCGTCGCCTCCCCTCAAAGGGATGCCCCCGGGGCGATTTGAGCGTAGCTACCATGGGTGTGATTCTTAAAAACCGATTTTGCCGGCAGAGCCCTGATGAGACGGCGGGCAACCCTGTCCGGGTTGGGACGTATCATGATCAGAATCCCGGCTCTGGAGAAATTTAAAAAAACCTGAACGCTTCTTGGGGTTTCACTCCCCATCGCTTTTTTCGCTTCTCCACATGTGATCACTCCATAACAGGTAATTCATCAGCATCGCACTCAATACAGGAGTGGTATGGGGAGAAAGGAACTATCCCCTCCATAATCCTGCCGGTGTTTTTTATTTCATAGTATAATAAAAAGGAATTTTACGGACCTGAAATTTCGTAATTCGTCTCCCCCACATGAGAAAACGATGATTCTTTTTTATTGGTTTCCCAGCAGCCGCACCAGCAGTGCCTTTTGTGCATGGAGCCGGTTTTCTGCTTCGTCCCAGACGAGGCTCTGACCTCCTTCCATCACCTCATCGGCTATCTCCTGTCCGCGATGTGCCGGAAGACAGTGGAGCACCCGTGCATCCGGGGAGGCGTGCCGCATGAGCGCCGCATTGACCGTATATTTACGAAAGACTTTCATCCGCTCTTCGCGTTCCTTATCGTCACCCATGGAGATCCATGTATCAGTGACAATGACATCTGCATCCCTGACCGCCTGATCCGGTTTTCTGACAAGCGTCACTTTTCCACCCAGGGAGTGGGCCTTCTTTACGATGTTTTCTGCCGGCTCATATCCTTTGGGTGTTGCCACGGTAACGTTCATGCCCGTGAGGACCGTTGATAAAATCAGGGAATTGCACACATTGTTCCCGTCCCCGACCCATGCTACGTTCAGGTCGCGGGTCGTACCAAAATGCTCCTGAATTGTCATGATATCAGCAAGCAGCTGGCACGGGTGTTCAAGATCGGAAAGACCGTTGATTACCGGAATTGTTGCATGGAGAGCAAACTCTTCAATGGTACTGTGTTTATAGGCACGGATCATCAGGCCGGAAACATACCGCGAAGCGGCCCGTGCAGTATCCCGGATCTCCTCGCCCCGCCAGATCTGCATATCGCGGGCATTTAAAAAAAGGGCGTGCCCGCCAAGTTCGTTCATACCGACTTCAAACGAGATGTGCGTCCTTGTGGATGACTTCTCAAAAATCATGGCGAGGTTTTTACCACGCAGGACATCGTGCACTTTTCCCTGTTTTTTTAAGGTTTTTAAGTGTCCTGCTTCGCAAAGGATCTCCTCGAGTTCACCTTTGCTGATATCGAGAATCGACAGGAAATCTTTCTTCATTGTAACTCCTTCATGTGAGCGATACGCCGTTCAAGCAGTGCCCTTGTTCCGATGTCGCGCCGGTACCGCACCCGGCCCCTGACTGAGGATGCAGATTGTTCCGCGATCTGTTCTGCCTCCTCAAGTGTAGGGCCAGTACCGACAAAAGCAAGAGTCCGGGAGCTCAGGGTGGAGAGTTTACCGCCCTGTTCTTCAACATTTGCATAATACAGGAGGACATCTTTTCGGGGGACAATTGTTATCGGGTCCCCGGAAACGGGGGAATCCGGATATCCTTCCGGCACAATATATTTACATACGGTTGCTTTCTGTTCAAAGGCGACATTTGCTGCTGAAAGTGACCCGTTCGTGATTCTCTCCACAATATCAGAAAGATCTGAACAGAGCAGGGAAAGCACATTCATTGCCTCCGGATCGCCAAACCGTGCATTGAATTCGATAACCTTAGGACCTTTTGCAGTATTCATGAACTGGCCGTACAGGATGCCTTTGTAGGGGTGCCCGGTTCTCTCCAGAGTCATAATAGTGGCTCTCATAATTGCGAGAGCTTTTTTATAATCCCTTTCTGAAACAAAAGGAAGCATATGATCCGGCATCGAATAGGATCCCATTCCACCGGTGTTTGGCCCGAGATCACCTTCAAACGCACGTTTATGGTCCTGCACAAGGGGCATGGGGACCATATGATTGCCGTCAACGAAAGCCTGAAGGGTGAACTCCTCCCCGATAAGGCGCTCTTCAAGCACAACACCCCCGCTTAAAGATTTTACATATGCGACCGCCCCTGACTGGTCAACCTGTTCACCCATAATCCGTACGCCTTTGCCTCCGGTAAGCCCGATCGGTTTTATGACGAGATCTTCCTCACGGTCATTGATAAATGAAACCGCTTCTGCAGGATCATGAAAGACACGGTATTTCGGGCAGCCGTCGATAGTATGCAGCTCCATCAGGTCACGGCAGAACGCTTTATCGGTCTCGATCCTGGCGGCTGCCTGCGTGGGTCCCACACACCCTATATCCATTGATTCCAGCTGGTCTACAATCCCGGCTTCAAGCGGAGCTTCAGGACCAATAAACGCGTAATCAATTCCTGTTTCCCGGGCATAGGATTCGATCCGCGGTACGTCGGTCTCGCTGCAGATCCTGACCCCTTTGGCAATGCGTGCAATCCCGTAATTCCGCTTTCCCATTACAGAAAAAATTTCAGTTTCGCTGTTACGGGCAAGAGCACAGGCTATGGCATGTTCCCTTCCTCCCCCGCCTACAACGAGTATTTTCATATCAATGTACTCTTGCGCTGGCAATAAAAATGGTTTACGATTGTAAGATCTCGCTGACTTTTACCAGCGGGAGGAGATGCACGCCCTGCAATCTGAGCATCTCTTCTGCACCCTGTTCGCGGTCCACGACGGTTACAACCCGGTTGGCCTGTGCGCCCGCACTACGCAGGGCATTAATCCCGTAGAGTGCTGACCCACCTGAAGTTGTCACATCTTCAACAAGTAAGACATTTGCATCCCTGACATTGCCGATAATGACTTCTTTTTTACCATGGCTCTTTTCCGCAGCCCGGATGATCGCGTAGGGCTTTTTTGTAACCATTGAAGTTGCAACTGCGAGAGGAATCCCCCCTACTGCAACTCCTGCCACCACATCGAACGTGTGTGTTTGTGCTATTATCGATGCAATGGCAAACAGGAGATCCGGGTTGGTCCCGGCGGTTTTTACATCAATGTAATACGAACTCTTTTTGCCGGAGGCAAGTGAGAATTCGCCAAACTCAATTGCCTTATACCGTATGAGCAGGTCTGCGATAGTATTCACCATGGGACCTCCTTGACCCTGATATGATAACCAATGATATTTACTGCCCTATGAAGGACAGGAGTGAGGATCAGGATGAGAATGAAAACAGGGAGTGTCATGGATGCAAAAAGCCATGCGGGATCAACGAGCAGAACGAGCAGGAACGCACCTGCCACCAGGTCATACTGGTCAGCGACTGGCCATTTCGCTCCCCGTTCCATGCCAAATCTCCTCTTGAAGAAGCTCTTGCACAAATCGCCGAGGAGAGCTCCTGTGGACAATAACGTAATTGAACTGAAGGTGTGCTCAGGAAGACTCTCCCAGCCATATATTCCGGAAATCCAGATCTGGAGGAGTCCGATACCGATCCCCGCTGAAATCCCGATAATGAGTCCCCGGAATGTTTTACCATTGCCAAATATCCGTCTTCCATCCGAAAAATTCCTTCCCAGGTCGACAGGAGTACCTCCCCCACAGAGCGCTGCGACCGGATTCGGGAGATATGCCGGGAGCATTATCCAGACCGCGGAAAGCAACGGTATTATGAACAACTCAATACTAATAATGTAGCACTCCAATACCTGTAATAAACAGCAGATACAAACATTAAGTTTACTCAAAGAACGAGATAAATCCACAACAATTATGAGGGGGTGAACTGGAATGCTGATAAAAAAGACCCGGAGTCTTTGCCCTGTATGTCATTTGGCCATTGATGCCGAAATCGTGGAAGAAGACGGAAAGATATGGCTGAACAGTACGTGCCATGAGCACGGATTTTTCCATAATCTTTATTGGTCGGATGCTGCGTTATACCGCCGGTTTGAACAGTATGATGCAGTCGGGAGCGGTGTTTCAAATCCCCAGAATATTGCCCCGCCGGAAACGTGCCCCTCTTCCTGTGGATTGTGTGACAACCACCATTCCCAGACGCTGCTGGCAAATATCGATCTCACGAACCGCTGTAATCTTAACTGCGAGTTTTGTTTTGCGAATGCCCGTGCATGCGGTTTTGTATATGAACCGGAATTTGATGATATTGTCAGGATGATGAAAGTCCTCCGGGACGAAAAACCGGTGCCAGCTCCCGCTGTTCAGTTCTCTGGTGGCGAACCCACGATGCGTGAAGACCTGGTGGAGATCATAATAAAAGCAAAAGAAATGGGATTTCCCCAGGTGCAGATTGCAACCAACGGTATCCGGATCGCACAAGAACCCGGTTTTGCCAAAAAACTCAAAGATTCAGGACTTAATACGGTATATCTTCATTTTGATGGCGTGACGCCTGAAACCAATCCCCATTTAAAAATCCACATGAAAGCGATCGAGAATCTCAAGTCCGTGCGTCTCGGGATCGTGCTTGTACCGACGGTAATACATGGAAAAAATGATAATGAGCTTGGTGACATTATCAGGTTTGCAATAAAAAACATCTCTGTAATCAGGGGTGTCAATTTCCAGCCTATTGCATTTACCGGTGCGGCGAATGATGATGATGTCAGAAATTTGCGTGTAACAATACCTGACCTTCTGAAAGGTATTGAACAACAGATGAACGGAATCCTTAAGAAGAATGATTTTTACCCCGTTCCCTGCGTACTGCCATTCTCCGATCTTGTTGAAGCCTACACCGGGCGGCCACAGGTCAGGTTCACGGCTCACCAGCACTGTGGTGCCGCGACCTACGTCTTTGTCCAGAAAGATGGCTCGGTCGTTCCGGTTAACCGTATGATCGATGTTGATAATTTTTTTGAATCGATTGAACATATGGCAGAAAAACTCAAAAAAGGTGGTACCATCAATAAATACACGGCGCTGCTGGAAGGAGTGAAAAATTTACATGAATCCGTAAAGAAAGGTGAACAGGGAAATACCACCGAGTTCTGGAAGATAATCGGAAAGACGCTCATCGGGCAGAACTTTGATGCACTCAGGGAGTTTCACTGGAATGCATTATTTATCGGCACCATGCATTTCATGGACCGGTATAATTACGATCTGGCACGTGTCCAGCGGTGCTGCATCCACTACGCGACACCTGACGGAAAACTCATTCCGTTCTGTACCTACAACAGCGGCCCGGTTTACCGCGAACAGGTCTGGAGAAAATACGCACAACAACAAAAAGAATAATATTTTTTGCTTTTTTTTGGCTTTGTGGAATTCCTTTTTGCCTGAGATGCATTTTAATTACGGAAACGGAAGATCTATTTTTTTTCCATGCTGCATTGCGATTTTTGCAATCGCAAGGTCCTGAATGGCAAGTCCTGTTGAGTCAAAGATGGTAATGGTGTCCGGACCTGTCCTTTTTTTCTTTCCAATCACTACTTCACCAAGAGTTCCGGCGATATCATCTGCACGGTAGATGCCGTGGCTTATCGGTACGTTAATCTCGCCTGAATGAATTGCCTGGGTGGGATCATCAACAAAGACCTGTGCACGTTTGAGCAGGGCTGGATCGAGTTCTTCTTTTCCCGGTGCATCTGCCCCGATTGCATTTATATGCGTCCCTTCATGGATCCACTCACTTCTGATAATAGGGCTCCTCGAGGGTGTTGTAGTAGTCAGCACATCACAGTCACAGGCATTTTCCAGTGAAGATTCAAGACAGGGAAATTCCATAAACCTGTCTGCAAATTTCCTGATATGTTCAGGATTACGACCCCAGATTTTTATCTGTTTGATTTTCAGTTCACGTGAAATGGCGGTGACCTGGGCCTGTGCCTGCTTACCTGTTCCAATGACCCCAAGTACAATTTCTTTTTTGGCGGACAGATATTTTGCTGCAACGGCACCTGCTGCACCGGTCCGCATATCCGTGAGACGGGTCGCATTAAGTATTGCAACGGGCTGACCTGTATCGATGTCAAGGATTACCGTAAGTGCCATTACGGTGATAAGACCTTTTGCAGGATTACCCGGATGAACGTTCACAATTTTGACTCCTGCAATCGAAAGTGACGGGAGGTAGGCCGGCATGGTGCGGAAGTCTCCCTCCGGCAGGGTAATGTAACTTTTTGGGGGCATCTGAACAAGCCCCCTGCCATGGTCAGCGAATGCCGATTCCACAGCCATATTGACCTGCCTGATATCAAGTCCCATATCAGTGTCAGTAAAATACTGCATGAGCGATTATCGATCTCGATCGGATTTTAACGTATCTTCCGGACTTTGCAACAATTACCGTATACACCAGGTAAACCGTCACTATCGCATTCGTGCAGGGGCGGTGAGAGGGGACAGCCACTCTCCCTCTTTAATCCTGTCTGTGTTTTTTATTTTACCGGAGTGCCAAAAGAAGTATTCCGGATCGGTTTTTTAATAATCGTTAAAAAAACCGGAATTGGACAGAGGCCGTTATAAAAAAAGCAATGGAATCTCCTGGGAAGAGGGGGGGTATGGAATATGTTTTTTAATTTGGATAATTATGGACATTCCATTTCTTTGAGTGTTTTTTCGGCAAGTTCCTTCATCCGTGCCGATATCCTGCTTGAGGATGAATAATCCACTTCTTTCATTGCATTGGCAATTTCGGTTCCCAGTACAAAAATCGCGTGTTTGTGCTCCATTTTACTCTTATGTTGTTGGGAGGGAGTGATCTTTAACGCATTATACTGGGAAAATTTGAGTTCAGGATTTAATCCTTCAAAATATACCTTCACGTCATAGAGCATCTGGTGAAGGTTGATCAGTTCCTCTTTGTGCATACTATGACTCCGGACAATAACGTAGTTGTACTCAGCATAAATACATATGCCCACTTAAATATTATGACCCTATTTTCATCAGCCGGATTGATACCGGGCGCTTAATTATTCCCTTGAAATCTTTCGCAGCAACGTACGCGATCCCCTTTACAACCAGCTGGTCCAGGAGTTTCTGATCAACAGCCCGGTCGACCACAAGTCCTGTAACTGTTTTATCAACGGTCTCAACTGCCTTTTCCACCTCATCCGACTTCAGTTCTTTTACCAAGGTAAAGTCATCGCTCAGAAAGCGGGCAAGGTTGTGCCCCTTAACCTCATGAATATGGTCACTGAGGGTGAGAGGGCCTGTACTTCCCCCCCCAGTTTTTTTCACACCTGCAGATTGTTTTGCCTTTTTTCCCGTTATTCCATGAGAATCCTCTGACCCGGGCGGTATCCGTAACTCTGCGGGAAATTCAGCTGAACCTTCAAAATACTGGTCGCGGATATACTCAACCGGCACTTTATTGCGCAGGGTTTTGATGACCTCCTTTCGGGCCATGTCTTCAACGCTTTTTCCTTTCGGAGAAAATGCGACGAAATCAATATCGGCAACCTGCAGGAGCTCGCGAAGGATCAGTTCTCCCCCCCGGTCACCATCCAGGAATGCTGTTGCAGTCTTCTTCTCACATAACTCCTCAACAATCCTGGGGATATGTGTTCCTTCAACTGCAACGGCATTTTTTATGCCGTACCTGAGAAGGTTCAGTACATCAGCCCTGCCTTCAACGACAATAATGGCGTCTGATTCCTGAACATTCGGGCCTGCCGGGACCTTTTCATCCCCGACAGATCCAATCTTCTGGATCCGGATGCTCTGCCGGACATCATCCAGAAGTTCGTCACTGTCAATGGTACCGTCTTCAAAACGGTCGAGCAGTATCTCCTTTGCACGCTCTACTATCTTTTTCCGCTTGACGACGCGGATATCCTCAATGGATTCCACAATAACATGCGCGATGCATGGCCCGACCCGGTCGATTGTCTCGAGAGAAGCGGCAAGAATGGCTGTTTCAGCGCGGTCCAGTGACGTGGAAATCAGGATTTCCCCTTTTGTCTCGCCTTTTTTACTCGTGATCTGGACGTCGATACGCCCGACTCTTCCGGTCCTCTGGAGATCCCGCAGGTCTAAGTCTTCGCCGAGTAACCCTTCAGTCTGCCCGAAAATGGCACCGACTACGTCAGGTTTCTCGACCACCCCCTCTGCAGTGAGGCTGATGTGAATAAGGTACTTGGTAGTATCCGGTGAATACATGTAAACGCACCCCCATGAATCATACAACTGGTAAAATGCCTGATCATAGGTATAAATTATATATATTATGTAGAATTACTTAAAGTGTCTGCTGACGGTAATAATTCAGGAAATTATCCCCCTTTTTACGTCGGATGGGAACATTTCTATAAGGATCAGCCGGCGTATTTTTGCCGGTAACCCTCAGTGAGTCGGGATATCCTGTATTCGTACAAGAAGTTCTTTTTTATTCATTCCCTCGACCAGCACCCGCTTTTGCGAAGATGTTGCACCAGTCTGGATGCTTACCCGAAAAGAAGGTACGGCAAGCTTTTCTGACACAAGGGTAATTATTGCACGGTTTGCCTTTCCCTCAACCGCCGGGGCAGTTACACGACAACCGATTGTCTTTCTCCATTCGTTGTAGCCCGCAGGGAATGAATTGGTCTTTGAGTTGGGAGAAACCTCGAGTGCGATTATCGTGCCATGCCGGTCTTCCAAAAGAGCATCAGCAATATCCGGCATAGGTGTACCCTCGTAAAGGAATGTTGCCCGGCAATAACGCACATGGATCACCAGTGGCGTGCTGCCGTTCTTCACCTGTGTTTTAACCCTTGCCGGGCGCTGCCTGTCGCGCATCCGGGTTGTCCCATGGATCACATCCAGACGCTTGTCAATAAATCCCCCGGGGACCTATGGATGCGCTTTATCGGCAGTATGTATATTTTGTTTTTTGCTATTTAGCACTTGGGAAAGCGGTCAGTACAGGGATAAAAAGCACGGATTGGATAAAATTCGTTTACAAATCAGGAGTATTTTTAAATCCCCTCCCCGAAAACCAGAGAGGTTCCTGCCTCAAAAAATCCCCGTCCTGATAAACAACCCTGCCCCCCATAATCACTGTTTTGGGAAATAGGCCCGTATGCCCCTCAAAAGGTGTCCATTTGCATTTGCTGTGAAGCATTTCAGCAGTGATTGGCCGGGGAATTTTTTCATAGAGGGCGAAATCCGCACGGTCCCCCACATTGAAACCTGCGCGGGGGATTCCCAGCAGATCTGCCGGATTATGTGAGGTTTTCTCTATAACTGATTTCAGGGTGATTTTTCCATCCATTACCCGTACCAGAAGAAGCGGCATGAGGGTTTCAACACCGGGAATACCGCTGGGGGCAACAGGAAAATCCCTGGCTTTTTCTGCCCGGGTATGCGGTGCATGATCGGATGCAATAACATTTATCCTGCCCCATCGTGCCCAGAGGTGCTTTCGCTCCTTTTCTGTCCGGAGCGGTGGGTTAACTTTCCCGAACGGATCGGAATTCTCAAAATCTTCAAAAGACAGGAACAGGTGATGGGGGGTTACCTCAACGGTGGCGGATGCAGCATCTATTGAACTCTTCGTGCTGAGATGACAGAAGTGAAGGCGGCATCCGGCCGTGTTGAGTTTTTCAACCGCTTTTACTGCCAGCATCTCACTTTCAGGAGACCGGGCCAGATTATGCGAGACAAGGCCGGTGTCCGGGGTATCAGAAATCCTTTCGGCATGAATAGTAGCAAGTCCCCCCAGAGAATGAATCTGCCGGAGTGCCTTTTGTAATACTGCATCACTGATCCCGTCTCCATAACTGGACGGGGCAAAAAATGTCTCACCAAATGCCAGTGCACCTGCTTCCCACATCTTCTCCAGAGGTGTTGTGTGGGTGACACTGCTGTTGATGGCAAAATTGCAGAATGAATGTTTGCGTGCATCGCAGACACGATCATTCAGGTTCCCGGGAGTATCGATGGGAGGCAGGGTATTGGGCTGGTCTACGACGAGCGTTACTCCGCCGGCAAGTGCGCTCATGCTGCCGCTCTTCCAGTCCTCTTTTGCCGACTGGCTCCCCCCCCGCATATGCACATGCATATCGACTGCTCCCGGAAGAACTAAAAGGCCGGTACAATCCAGGTAATCCGGCGAAACCGTGCCTGCACCTGCGTGAATAACCCTGCCTTTTGCACACGTGATATCCGCAACGCGCCCTGAAGGAAGGTTCACGTTGCCGAGCACGAGGGAGGGGCGGGAATCCATACTATGTGCTTTTTCTCACAACCTTAAAGGCATGGTGATCTATCCGGGAGGGACTATCCTGTTGTAAAAAGTTTACCTTTTTTTTTCTCTGGAGGAAACTGATTTTGTTATCGTTTTATTGATTCAAAAAATTCGATGGTGACCCCCGTTTTACAGTCAGGTTAACCATACGGTGGTAATCGCACTACAGGGACACAAGGCGGGGGGTGAAAACCTGTGAGTGTTTTAATTTTATAGCTCTGCAGAAATGTTTTAAAAAACTCGAAATGTTCATGGGGGTTTCACCCCCGCCACCTGGCTCCCCCCAATGCGATAACCCCCGGGAAGGTAATAACAGCACTATCACATTGTGCAGGGGCGGTACGGGGGGACAGGCTCTGTGTCCCCTCCTTCAAAGCATGTGTCCTTTTTATTTTTATGCTAGAATAAAATGAATTCTACAGAGCCAATTTTCTGAGCATTTCTCCAGAGCACTTGTTTTATCGACAGTTATTCAATCACGCCCGGTTAATACATGTCTGAACGAAACCTTGTCTGGCAATGTGGAGAGCTCAAACGAGGTTTTTTTAAAAAAAAGACATTACAAAAAGCAGGAGGGTTTTATCCTTGGACAGAGTTATCAGAAACGCAATCGGCCTGTTTATGATTATATTCATTGTTTTCTCATCACTGGTTTCGTACCAGGTATTTCTGGAAAAAACGTACCTTACCTCATTGTCCAGCACCTATTCCTATACCTGCACAATTACTACGGATTCACCGCTCTCCAATGTGACGCTTTTTATCCCGGTACCGGCAGATCCTTCCGGCAATTCTCCCATTGTAGAACGGTACAGTGCCCATGATATTGCAGGACTTCCCGACGACTGGACCATAACACTGTACGACACCGGTAAGGCAACGATGGTCAGGATTAGTACACCGGCAATCACGCCTCCCAAAGAAACGAGCTTTGAAAACCCCTTCACTTTCACGCTGTCATCAGAGGTGAAATCAGGTACCGTGATTGATACGCGAGATCCGATAAAAAACAGTGCCCTGTTCCGCCCGACCGGGGATGTACGGCAGGTAACCTGCCCGTCTGATAGTGCCGGGATAAACGGAACGCCCCTCTGCTATAATTACCTGACTTCCCTCTATGCAGATTACCAGGCATCTCCCGATGCATCGGTGAGGATCACCTCGTCCGTTACCGGGAAAAACAGCTGGAAAATATTTGAACCGAAGTCAAATGAGTATACCTCCTCTATGAGCGCACTGATGACAGGCGAGAAGCGGGGATGGGAGAAGGTCAATGGATTTCTCCGGAACAATACGGGTGCATATGATGCTCCGGATATATCCCCGTGATATTTTTATACAACTGCATTCCTTTCATAAATAGCCGGAATTTCATAATCCAATCTTCAGTACCGGGAAAGTCAGAACCATGGAAATGCATATGAATGGAAAGCTCAGGGACTCGGTTCGGGTTGGCCTTGTTGTAGATATTATCCGCAAGGAAGACCAGCGCAGCGGTAAAAAGACCCGCGGGATAGTACAGGATATCCTGACAAACTCGCCTTCCCATCCGCACGGGATAAAAGTCCGGCTGAAGGGAGGTCATGTGGGAAGAGTAGCCGGGATTTTTTTGCCCACCGCTTCAGAAGATGTGGAATAGGGGTATGACGACAGCCTCAGAATGCTTTTTTTTTGATTATTTATATTTTAGAAAATGAGGTAAGTTTATCTGCGTAAAAAAATTCATTTTTCAGGGCTGCTTCTAAAAAAGTAAACCGGCGCCATGGCATATGACCCAATAAGCTCGATCCGGTTCACAGACCGGAAGAACTGAGGCGGTTATTGTAATGAGTCTCCTCTTTTTTTGACAGCATCGGGAAGATTATTATTTTATGGGGATTTTCGTTATTGTCAGCGTGAATAATTGTTTAAAGGAAGAATGCAAAACTTCTTCTTGGTACCATATTAACAATTTAGAAAGTATATAATTTAATAATCGCCTAAAATTCTGGTAGATTATATATTTAGCAGGGAATAATTATGATATCTGTATTACTTGTTGAAGACGATCCTGATGTGCTTGAGCTTACCAGACTTTTTCTCGAGAGGGACCTGGAACTCAATATTGATGTTTGTTCTTCGGTCAAAGAAGCACTTCGGAAATTAAATAACAAGATCTATAACGTGATTGTGTCCGACTATCTCATGCCGGAAATCAACGGGATCCAGTTATTAAAAACACTGAAATTCCAGGGGATAGAAACTCCGTTTATCGTTTTTACGGGCCAGGGTGGAGAAGATATTGCAATAGAGGCCCTGAATTCCGGTGCAACTTTTTATCTCCAGAAAAGCGAAAATCCCCGGTTCCAGTTTGCAAAATTACGCAAGATGATTCACGAGGCTGCCCTCAAACAGAAGACCGAGGAAACCTATCGTGAACAAAATATCTGCGTAGTTATTCCTGCGTATAACGAAGAACTGCTTATCGGACAAACTATCGCATCAGTTCCTGATTATATCTTCCGGATTTATGTTGTGGACGATGCATCCACTGACCGTACACCGGAAATCATCCGGGAATATGCAGAAAAAGATATCAGGGTCACCCACATCCGTCATGAAGTCAATGGAGGGGTGGGGATGTCTATTGCAACAGGGTACCGCGAATCCTTAAAAGAGGGTATGGATATCACCGTTGTGATGGCAGGTGATAACCAGATGGATCCTGCATATCTCCCGCAGTTCCTCGATCCAATCATTAACCGGCAAGCTGATTATGCGGTTGGAAACCGCCTCCAGGGCACTGAATTCAGGAAAGGCATGCCCGGGTTGAGATTATTTGGCAATGCACTCCTTACCCTGCTCACCAAGATCGCTTCCGGATACTGGCAGCTGATGGATCCGCAGAATGGTTACACTGCGATTTCACGGAGAGCGCTGGAACGACTTGATCTCGGGACACTCTATCCCCGGTACGGGTACTGTAATGACCTCCTGGTAAAATTAAATGCGTACGGTTTCAAGGCGGTAAATGTCAATCATAAAGCCCGGTATAACATTGGCGAAGTATCGGGGATCAAATACCGGACCTATATCTTCCGGCTCTCGCGGCTCCTTTTAAAGGATTTTCTCTGGAGACTGAAGGAAAAGTATGTTATCCTTAATTTTCATCCCCTCGTGTTTTTCTACTTCTTCGGTATAATCTGCATCCTGACAAGTGTTATCCTTGGCACTTATTCTCTCTACATTAAAATAATCTGGGATGAGGCATTATTTATCCGGGCTACCCTTTCGATCCTCCTGTTCTTCATGGGCTCGATGTTTCTGCTCTTTGCCATGCTCTTTGATATGGAGCAGGAACGGAATATGGGGTGGACATAAATCTCCCCGGTAAAAAGTATCACTGTACATTTTTTTTAATCGCTAAAAACCGGCTCTGGAGAACTGCTCAGAAAATTGGCTCTGTAGAATTCCTTTTTTTCTAGCACAAAATAAAAAGGACACATGCTTTGAAGGAGGGGACAGAGCCTGTCCCCCCGTACCGCCCCTGCGCAATGTGATAGTGCTGTTATTACCTTCCCGGGGGTTATCGCATTGGGGGGAGCCAAGTGGCGGGGGTGAAACCCCCGTGAACGTTCGAGTTTTTTGAACATTTCTACAGAGCTATAAAATTAAAACACTCACAGGTTTTCACCCCCCGCATTGTGTCCCTGTAGTGCGATTACTACCCTATGGGTATCCGGATTGCAAAAAGGGGATCGCGGGGATACTCCCACTGGGCTGCCTCCCTTGCCGGGGGAGAGAGGGTCACTGTGATATCCCGAATTCATTTCACTCAGTTGCTACGGGAAAAAATCTATCCGACGCTACAAATTTTTCCGATTTGTAAAGGTGACCCCCTCTCTCCCCAAGAGGGGAAGGCAGCCCAAAGGGTGCGCCCCCTTGACCCCCACATAAATCAAAGCTTTCAAACAACATTCCTGCCTAGCGAGGCCCCGACGAGGCGGCCGAGCGAGCCTCGAAGGGGGGGCTTGCTCATATTTTCAAATATTTTTGTGAAATGATTGGGGGATAGGACAGGGAGAGAGGGTCATCATCATATTTTTTTTATATAATACACAACAGAACTGTGTGTTTTTGCCAGCGACCCGGGAGCCCGATCCAGGTGATATGTGTACATTTTTTTATGATCGCCTCCCTGATGGGAGGACGGGCTCCAGACAAAGGACTCATGAACATCGCCCAGGTGATCCACGTGGAGCGAAGCGTCACTCCTGTCATTTTTCGTGATTTTTCAAAAGTGGACTGTGTATCTTTTTAAAAATCAAGGAAAAGGGGAATAAAATCAGGTTTTCTCCAGAGCCCATAAAATCCGAACGTTTTCCCACGGTCAGGGCATGCACACGCTTCAATGTTATGCAATAATACAATACATGAAAAATAATGTATAATAACATGCACTACAATATAGCAATAAACAACCGCGGTGTAACGGGTAAGGGGGAGCATCCATGGAAGATCAGGGAGATGAAATAAACCGGATTCGGACGATATTATTGAATAATCCAAAAGGATCAACTATTGAGGAAATTGCAAAAAAACTGCCTTTGAACCGTACCTCAACAGCAAAATATCTCAATACGCTTCTGATATCCGGCCAGGCCGAAATGCGGACATTCGGTCGTGCCAAGGTCTTCACGCTCTCCCAGAGAATCCCTTTTTCACAAATGCTTAACCTTTCATCAGATCTTCTTCTTGTACTGGACCAGAATCTCGTTATTCATCAGGTAAACGAACCATTTATTAAGATCTTTGGTCTGTCGCGGGAGACACTTGTCGGGTTACCCCTTAACCGTTCACCTGTAGCACCTTTTATATCTGAAAATAATATGTCACTGATTGTGGAAGCAGGACGGGGGACTGAACATATCCGGAGTGACCGGATTGAAATCAATGGCCAGGAATACTTTTTCAAGATAAAAATGATACCCCTTGTTTTTGATCAGGGCAATCAGGGACTGGCTGTGATTTTTGAAGACATCACCGAACTCAAAAAATACCAGCTGCACCTTGAGCAGCTTGTCGATCAGCGAACCTTCGAATTAAAAATTACCAATGAACAACTGGTAAAAGAAATAAAAGAACGCCAGAAATCCAGTATCGCGCTCGAAGAGAGTGAAAAGAAGTACCGCGAGCTTGTTGAAAATGCCAACAGCATTATTCTCCGGATTAACGATTCCGGAATTATTACGTTTTTCAATGAATTCGCCGTGAACTTTTTCGGATTCTCAGAACAGGAGATAGTGGGGAAAAATATTATCGGTTCCATAATTCCATCTCCGGAAACATCAGAGACAATCGCCGCTGACGAGGTTCAGACATTTTTAAGGCCTGCAGGTTCCATGGCATTTCACGAGATTGAATGTATCCGGAAGAACAAGGAGAAAGCCTGGATCGCATGGACCAATAAGGCAATTTTTGACGCGAAAGGAAATCTCATTGAATTTCTTGTTGTCGGAATGGATATTACCCAACGACGTCAGGTAGAAAATGCTCTCCGCCAGGTGAATGCCAAACTGAACCTGGTGAGCAGTATTGCACGACATGACATCCTCAACAGGCTGCAGGTCATCTATGGTATTATATCTCTTTTACAGGAAAGAATATCAGACCCTGTCTATAGTGAATACCTGAAAAAAGCGGAAGAATCGGCCATTGCAATCAAACGGGAGATTGAATTTACCGGTGATTACAAGAATATGGGCCTGGAGAAGGCCGACTGGCAGAATGTGAATGAATCACTCAGAAAATCCCGGGAAAATGTAGATCTCAAAGGGGTGAACCTGGAAATTTTTTCCAAAGGCCTGGAGATTTTTGCCGATCCATGGCTGAAAAAAGTCTTTTTTATCCTGTTGGATAATACGCTGAAGTATGGAGAAAATGTTACCAATATCACGGTATCCTGTCGTGAATCAAAAGATGGATTGGATCTAATCTTTAAAGACAATGGTACTGGCATACCTCTGGAAGAGAAAGAGAAGATATTTGAACGGGGTTACGGTAAAAATATCGGGTATGGTTTGTATATGGCACGGGAGATTCTTGCCATTACAGAACTCAGCATCCATGAAACCGGTGAACCGGGAAAAGAAGGCCGGTATGAGATCCATGTTCCGAAGCGGTTTTACCGGTTTACCTAGCTGTCCATGGTTCATATAGATATTTATCACCTGAATATCTTATTATTAAAATGAATACATTGAAGCTGAATTGAGGAGTTATGAAAAAGTATGAAGTGACAGAACTCGCCCCCGGGGAACTTGCACAATGGGATGCCCTTGTTGATAATTCCCCGTATGGAACTATTTTTCATAAGAGTGGCTGGTTAAATACCTGTGCATTGTCCCTTGGAAAAAAGGTAAAAATTTTCGGGTGTTTCCATGATGGACAGCTGGTTGGCGGGGTTTCCCTGTTCCTTGAGAATACGTGGGGTCTGTTTACCCGGGCCTTTTCCTGGTGCGAGACAGCTCCCTACGGCGGTTTTATCATTTCGCCTTCCCCAAGTGCAAGCGTTCATAAAAAGGAATCGTTTTCCCGTGATATTGTCGGATCTCTTCTGCAGGCCATTGAAAGAGAGCATTACTTCTATGTAAGTATCCAGAATTCCCCGGAATTCAGCGATATACGGCCATTTACATGGAATGGATGGGATTCCCGCGTGTCCTATGCCTATTATATAGATCTCAAAAATTATCACGAAGCAAATCTCGATTCTTCGGTGAAGAGATATATCCGGAAAGCAGAAAAGAACGGGATTAGCATCGAACCCTATTCTGATATATCCGGGTATTATGATCTTTATTGCGAGACGTACACCCGTAAGAACCTCAAACCCCCGGCTCCCAAAAGCCTTTTTACCGGACTATATTCGTTTATCCGGGATAACGAATGCGGAGAAATGATTGCTGCCAAAACGCCGGATGGTGATGTTGCCGTTGCAGAGATTGTTGTATGGGATAACCACCAGGCGTTCAGCTGGACCGGGGTTTCTGATTCAAGGTTCCTGAATTCAGGAGCTTCGTCTCTTATCATGAACGACTACCTGAAAAGACTAAAGGACCGGGGTATTCCAAAGATAAACATTATGATGGCAAATATCCCTCAGTTGTCGAGTTTCGCATCATATTTCAACCCGGTACTTGTCCCAAGCTATGAAATCCGGCGCAGGGTAGTCGATAGTGTCCGTGCCATGAAAAACAGCCGTTTTTTACTCGTGATTCCATGGACGCTCCTTATTTTTGAGGCGGTCTTTTGCGAAACAGCGGTATGCTCATTGATGGACCAGTTCGGTTCATTTTTTGAGTTCCTGATATCAGCTATGCCTAAAACAATCACCATCAATTATTTCTGATATTTTTTTACAAAGAAGGGTACCGAAAGACAGAGACACTATCACGTTGATCTAAATAGCGTTTTTTTGGCTCTGGAGAAACAGGCATGAACCTAAGGTCTCACCCGAACCATGAAAATTGTATACTATACGAAGGACCCCGCCTCAGGGCCTCTCTTCAGGCACGGCGGGACAGGGAGATTAATTGTATTTTTTTTAGTTACTGATCCGCCGCGGGGGCGTCCCCACGGGGGCGGCGGCGTTCATCGTACCAGAAGGGTAGAGAGGATAATCCACTCATCATACCAGAATTTTTCAATTTTCATGGGAACTGTTTCATAAAACCAGAACACTCACCAGGGGGTTTTAACCCCGCCCCTTTGCCTCCCCAACTACGATACCTCTAAAAGAAGGGTATCCAACACTATCGCGCAGCGAGGGTCGGCCAGGGGTGACAGCCACTGTCACCTCCTTCATATAATCTGTGTTTTGTAGTTTATATTCTGACAAAGGAATTCTGCAGGGCCGGATTATGATCGTTTTTTAAGCTTTTTTTAACACCATTTCAGCGGCCTGCTGATAACTTATGGCCTGTATATTGTCCCGGTAATACATTTTTAATTTATTGTGATATTTTTCCAGGGCGGCTAAATGTTCTTTGCTCATCCCTTTTGGGTGCATGTTACAACTAAAGAATACATTTTTATGAACCACATCAAACTGCTTCAGATATTTTTTCGTACACTGAAACATCCTTTCATCGTCTGTTGAACAATCAAGATAATAAAAACGATTGTGAACGGTTTCCACAATAAAATTATAATATTTTGAATGTTTTATTTTTTTGGCAGTATTCCCGGCTGGATTCTGCTGGATTGGATACCCCTTCTCTTTTATACGGGGTGTCATCGATGGCCCGGGTACGATTTTTGTGCGTAAAAATTTTACCAGATAATGGAACTGAGACCGGAAATTTTCCCAAAGACCAAATGTACAGGAGGCTATCGGTATTTCATAAATCCCCTGATTATTCTTTGAAGGAGTACTTAAACCGGAGTCCAGATAGTAATTAGCCATTTTGGGTACGATTGAAAAGTCAATTTCGTTAACGCTGCTCTTTAAAACAAAACCCGGGACAATACTCGAATCGATAATAAATCCCGAATCCGCTAATGCCTTAAGTACAATAGCAGAATTTGGTTGTAATCCATATCCACCGGATCTAAAGGCAATACACGTATAGTTTTCATTGACCTGACCCAGTAGATTATTCAGGTAATTCCTGGAAGTCATTAACAAATCCCGGATTTTTGAATATAATCTCTCTGGATCAGCATCTAATTTTCCTAATAAAAAGTACCCTTCAGTAACTGTGTAGTCCCTTCCCTCGATTTGGGTAAAATTCCAGTGGGGGTGAACATGTGCCTGTACATCATGGCCGCGCCGGATTGCATCTATCAACTGATTTTCAGCATCTTCAGGAAACCCGGATATATTGTGCTCCTTATAGCGCAGGAATGAAAAAACATCTGCAAATAAGGTGAGTGGAATGTGTAAATTGTCGAATAAATTCAATAAATCGTTGGTCGGGCTAATCAATACCTCATTTTCATCACAATAATTGCCCCCCAAAAACACTTCATAGTCGGCAGAATAGAGAATATATATTGTCATTTCAATCGCTTTTCTCCCTTTCCGGGTATATATTACACTACCAGATCCTTAAAAAGAATTTTTATGTCTTTTGCTCTGAGGTTCGTTTTAGATTTAATTAAGGTATATGATCATGAGTTTAAGATTTTAAAAAAAATATTTTTCACTATAGCGCCCCTCCAGGAATATGTGCCATTGCAGGGCTGTATTTTATAATTGTACAATTGGGCCTTCGGGATAGAATACCGGAAGAGAATAGTCTGTGCCGATAAGGTTATGAGTCATGTATATCCCCCCATATCCGCAAAACACACCATCAGGGTAATTACCTCTCTGGAACACCGGAAAAACACCACTGGAGACCTGGATTCTGTTATGGTCTATCCATACCCCCTTTTGTGGAACTGCACGAATACCGATTGCGGGGATTGACGTTAACCTGAACGTATTGTGGTGAATTTTATATTCATACCCTGCGATTGACTCATTGATTTCCGGAACGGGATATGCGTGTACATCGAAATGGTGCCCGCCAATTGCATTACCGCCCTCAAGAACAAGATTATAGCGTGCTTCGTAGCTTTCACCGGGATATCCTCCTGCAGCTATGTCATGACGGTTGTAGTTGAAGATATTGGCCTCAACCAGCATGTCACCCCCGTAAATATCAGCACCATAGCCTTCTCCACGGGCCTGGTTGTGGTGCAGGTAATTATGGTGGATATATGTCCCGGTACTGTTCGCAGTTGTTATACAAGACCACGCCCATCCCCGGATCTCACAGTTATCCACCTCAAGCCCGGCCTTGTTTTGTTCCTTGATGGCTCTCATATAACTGGCTTCGCCATTGCCTGTTCCATCCTGGGGAAGCATCTCACCTTCAAGCCTTAAGCCGGTTACCCGCACAGCGTCTCCCCCCACGTCAAACAGGGAGGTTCCAAACCTCTCGTTATTATTGTAGGTGTATTGTATAAGGGCTCCCGGTGAACCGTTGATCCCGCGATCACTGGCAAGGGTTACGGCGTCAGGTATGACGGTATCCGGTGTTCCGGTCATGTCAATAACTGAAGATCCTTTTACGAACACGACATCTCCTGGTTGTGCACTTTTCAATGCAGAGAGCAGTTGATCCCTGGTTGATACGCTATAGGTAACGTCAGCATCTGTTTCTGAGATTATCCTGGTATATCCTGTTCCGCCGCCAATGGGATTGCCCGTAGGATTTGGCTCTGCCCCGAAGGTTTCGGTAAATACTAAAAAAAGTATGAGTAGTATTATACAAATGCCAACCCCAAGAACCAGGCATTTTACAGTTCGATTCATTGAATGCATAGTAAGGTATGTTTCATATTTTACATTAGCTTTTTTGGTCCCGGGAGAAATCTCTGGTCATTCTGAGATCAAAGATCATGCCACGGATAATAATTAAGGGGACAGAAGGTTTTTTGCCTTTTCCCCTCATGGCATGAGGTACCTTATCCCGGGTCCCCTGGACAAAAAGTTTTTTTTTGGCAGGGATGATGGAACACCCTTCTGGCGCAGTGATGAGAAAATTCCTGTTATTGCCCGATGTGTGTCGTCCAGGTATCAGGGTATCCTGCTACAACATATCGATCAATGGCCGGGAAAGTATCCCGGACAAGGAATTATAAAAAAAGTGGGAGAGGTACTGGTCTCTTCCTATGGCCGGGTTATGTGAACCAGACGATACCGCTGTTGGAGGTATAGAGTTTACCCATCCATCTGTTATTGGTGGCAAACATGTTCTGGGTACTGTCGCGTTCCCAGATCGGGACTCCGCCGTTTGTTGCATTACTGATGGTCTCGAACACGTTATTGTAGATATATATCCCGGTTGTTGGTCTCTGCCGGATTGCTATACTGGCCATTTTACCATTGCCATCCTTGAAGGTGTTGTGGTGGATCCTGTACAGGTTTCCGGCGAAATTCCCGCCGTTTTCATCCTGGTGGATATCGAAGTGATGACCGCCGATTGGGTTACCGTTCCCAAGAACGATATTGTACCGGGCTTCATAACTCTCCCCGGCATATCCGGTGCCGGTGATGGCGTGCCGGTTATAATCAAAGGTGTTGGCTTCTATGAGTGACGTGCCTCCATAGAGGGCAACACCATAGCCTTCACCGCGGGCCTGGTTGTGGTGGATGTAATTGTGGTGGACATAGGACTGGACGCAGTTATCGGAGGCGACGGCTGCCCAGGCAAATCCCCGCAGTTCACAGTTATCGACTTCAAATCCGGTCCGCTCTTTTGCATAGATACCAACCAGGTACTGCTGCTCGTAAGTCTGACCGGGTGCATTCCCGTAGTCCTGGGGATACATTTCCCCCTCGAGCCGGACACCGGTTAACCGGACGTTGTTACCGCCGGCGATAAATATCTCCTCGCCCCACCCGCCGTTGACGTTCCTGGAACGCTTGAGGAGGGCACCGTTTGAACCATTCAGTCCCCGGTCACTTGCAACGGTTACTCCGGCAGGGATGGTAATTTTCGGGTTTGAGGTCATGTCAATGACCGCATTTCCTTTGATAAATACGACTTCACCGGATTTCGCACTTTTGAGCGCTGTGATCAACTGCGATGCGGTGGATACGACATACTTCACGCGGGAGTCTGTCTCTGAGATTATCCTGGTATACCCGGATCCTCCTCCAATGGGGTTGCCGGTCGGGTTTGCTTCTGCACCGAAGTCTCCACTCCCAACGACTGCTGATGAGGTTGCAGTGATATAATTAGTCTTTACCAGGCTGTTGCTTCCTTTGGCATTGGACACGGTAAGTTTTACCGTGTAGGTTCCTGCTGATGTATAGGTATATGACGGGTTTTTGGAGGTATAATCTGTCCTGCCGTCATTGTTGATGTCCCATGCGTAGCTCGTTGTACCGGTTGAAACCGACAGATCGGTGAACTGCACAGTCAGGGGTGCCTGCCCATAGGTTGTACTGGCCGTGAACTGTGCGGTGGGCGATCCTGCTGCGGGTGCCGGAGTTGGTGTGGGTGTTGGGGCAGATTTCGCGCTGGGATCGTCTATGGTAATATAATTTGTTTTGATTTCGGTGTCAGTTCCACGGGTATTTACCACGGTGAGTTTTATCGTATAACTTCCCGGTACCATAAAAGTATGGACCGGGTCTTTTGTAGTATAATCTGTCCGGCCGTCATTGTTCATGTCCCATTTATAGACGGTCGTACCTGTTGAACCGGTCAGGTCAGTGAACTGTACGGTCATGGGAGCATTGCCACGGGTGGCACTGGCGGTGAAATCTGCAACGATGCCTGCCGATACAACAGCTGGTGCAGGAGTTGCGGTTGGTTTAGGTGTAGGTGCCGGTGTCGGAGTTGCAGTCGCTTTGGGTGCCGGTGGTGCATCTGGCTGGGGAGTCGGAACAGGTGTGGCTGCCGGTTGCCCGCTCGTTCCAAGCCTGATATAATTTTGTTTCACGATGGTATCAGAACCATAGGCATTCGTTACGGTCAGTCTTACCGTGTAAGAGGTGGCTACAGTATCCCAGAACCTCCATGTGGGGTTCTGTAGCGAGTTCTCCGGAAGGTTTCCTGTTCCATCGGAAAAGTCCCAGTGATAGGTCATGGGTTTTGACCCGGTGGACTGGTCCGCAAACGTCACGGTCAGAGGGGATTGTCCTTGTGTGGTGCTGGCAGTAAACTGCGCTTTGGGCGCTCCTGTCGAAGGTATAACCGGTGCGGGAGTTGCAGTTGGCTGTGGTGTTGGAGTGGGAATGAATCGTGTGCCGGGTTCTGATATGGTTATATAATTTGTTTTGATTTCGGAATCAGTTCCAAGGGTATTTATTACCGTGAGTTTTATGGTATACGTTCCCGGAACGGTAAAAGTATGGGCCGGGTCTTTTGTTGTGGAGTCGGTGATTCCGTCATTATTCATGTCCCATTTATAGACAGTCGTACCGGTTGAACCAGTCAGGTCGGTGAACTGTATGGTCAGTGGAGCATTTCCCTCAGTAGCACTGGCGGTGAATTGTGCATTCGGAGGAGAGGAATCTGCCGACACTACTCCGGGTAAAAATATCATTAACAGAGCGAACCCGATGAGTAGGCTGATGGTTCGAGAATTGGTAAAAAGGCCCGATGACTTCATTGTTAATAAATTGTGCAGAACTATTATAAATTCACCAACCGCTTCAGGTTCGATGATTGAACCTGTTAGTTATATGCATGAATATCAATTGATTTCAACATTATTATAATCATATAATTTGATTTTTTTAAATCGGTACCATTTTGACATTTTTTTAAATAATAATACACAACAGACTGTGTGTTTTTGCAAAAGCGACCAGGGAGCCCAATCCAGGTGATATGTACTCATTTTTTTTAAGATAGCCTCCCTGATGGGAGGGTGGGCTCCAGACCAAGGACCCATGAACATCGCCCGGGTGATCCATGTGTAGCGAAGCGTCACTCCTATCCTTTTTCGTGATTTTTCGCGGTGGACTGTATGTTTTTTTATGAAAAATGTACCTATTACAGCCTTTTTTAATGACATTTGCGGGGATTTGACTTCTGTTTCCAAATCCCCGGGTGATTTTTCCTCATTACCGGCAGTGCCAGATGTATCTGAATATCTGTCACCAGACCCCGACCACGACGTTTTTGCAGCAGGAAGGATCGAACATCAGAACGCTGCGGTGTTGAGAAAACTCCGGCCTTTCCCGGGCGGTACACGAATGGTTTGTTCAGGGAAAAAAAGGTTGTTCAGCACTCCTTTCAGAGTACTGCATGTTTCGTATTATAAGAACCAGACGATCCCGCTGTTGGAGGTATAGAGTTTACCCATCCATTTGTTGTTGGTGGCAAACATGTTCTGGGTACTGTCGCGTTCCCAGATCGGGACTCCGCCATTGGTTGCATTGCTGATGGTCTCGAACAGGTTGTGGTCAATGTACATCCCGGTTGTTGGTCTCTGCCGGATTGCAATGCTGGCCAGTTTCCCATTCCCGTCTTTGAAGGTGTTGTGGTGGATCTTGTACAGGTCACCGGCGAAACTCCCGCCGCGTTCGTCCTGGTGGACATCGAAGTGGTGACCGCCGATCGGATTACCGTTTCCAAGGATGATGTTGTACCGTGCCTCGTACCCTTCCCCGGAATATCCGGTACCGGTGATAGCGTGGCGGTTATAATCAAAGATATTGGCTTCAACAATCGATGTGCCTCCATAGAGGGCAACACCATAGCCTTCACCGCGGGCCTGGTTGTGGTGGATATAATTGTGGTGGACATAGGACTGGACGCAGTTGTCTGAGACGACCGCCGACCAGGCAAATCCACGGAGCTCGCAGTTATCGACTTCGTATCCGGTCCGCTCTTTTGCGTAGATACCAACCAGGTACTGGTTCTCGTAGGTCTCACCGGCTTTATTGCCATAGTCCTGGGGGTACATTTCACCCTCAAGCCGTAACCCGGTTACGCGGACATTGTTACCGCCGGCGATAAATATCTCCTCGCCCCACCCGCCGTTGACGTTCCTGGTACGCTTGAGGAGGGCACCGTTAGAACCGTTCAGTCCCCGGTCACTGGCGAGTGTTACTCCGGCGGGGATGGTAATTTTCGGGTTTGAGGTCATGTCAATGACCGCATTTCCTTTGATAAATACGACTTCACCGGATTTCGCACTCTTGAGCGCTGTGATCAACTGCGACGCGGTGGATACGACATACTTCACGCGGGAATCTGTTTCGGAGATTATCCTGGAATATCCGGCTCCTCCTCCAATGGGATTGCCGGTCGGGTTGCAGGATTCCGCACCAAAGCATTCTCCGGTCTGCAGGCCAACTACGGAGATATAATTTGATTTGACCAGGCTGTTACTGCCGCTGGCGTTTGTCACGGCAAGTTTTACCGTGTAGGTTCCTGCTGCGGTATAAGTATACGACGGATTTTTTGTTGTAAAATCGGTTTTTCCGTCATTGTTGATATCCCAGGCATAGCTCTGTTGTTCCGGTTGAAACTGACTGGTCGGTGAACTGGACTGTCAGGGGAGCATTTCCCGAGGTGGTGCTGGCGGTGAACTGTGCTGTCGGTAATGCCGTGGTAGTCGTTGACGTGACCTGTATATAATTTGATTTGACCACGCTGTTTCTGCCACTGGCATTGGTCACGGTAAGTTTTACCGTGTATGTCCCGGCTGCTGTGTAGGTATGGGACGGACTTTTTGTTGTATAATCGGTAACCCCGTCATTGTTGATGTCCCAGGCATAGCTCGTTGTACCCGTTGAGGCTGACTGGTCGGTGAACTGGACTGTCAGGGGTGCCTTACCGCTCGTGACACTGGACGTGAACGCAGCGGCTGGTGACTTTGAAAGAACCTCTCCGAGTGTGATATAATTTTGTTTGACTATGGTATCAGAACCAGAGGCATTTATCACCGTGAGTTTTATTGTATAACTTCCCACTGATGAAAACGTATGGGCCGGGTTTTTGGTTGAGTAGTCGGTAATTCCGTCATTGTTCATGTCCCATTTGTATACGGTCGTTCCTGTTGAGACTGACATGTCGGTGAACTGTATGGCCAGCGGAGCATTTCCCGAAGTGGCGCTGGCAGTGAACTGTGCTTTGGGTGCATTCCCGGTGGTGGCTGCTGGTATGACTCTGATATAATTGGTCTTGACCAGGGTGTTATTTCCACTGGCATTGGTCACGGCAAGTTTTACCGTGTAGTTCCCGGCGGCGGTATAGGTATACGAAGGGTTTTTGGAGGTATAATCTGTTTTCCCGTCATTGTTGATGTCCCAGGCATAGGTGGTTGTACCTGCTGAGACTGACTGGTCGGTGAACTGGACGGCCAGGGGAGCATTTCCTGAAGTGGTGCTTGCGGTGAACTGTGCTGTTGGCGATCCCCTGGTGACCGGCGGTGTGACCCTGATATAATTTGTCTTGACCAGGGTATTATTTCCACTGGCATTGGTCACGGCAAGTTTTACCGTGTAGTTCCCGGCAGCGGTATAGGTGTGGGACGTGTTCTTTGTTGAGTAATCTGGTTTACTGTCATTATTGATGTCCCAGGCATAGGTGGTTGTGCCTGCTGAGACTGACTGGTCGGTGAACTTGACGGTCAGGGGGGCTGCACCATTCGTGACATTTGATGTGAACGCAGCAACAGGCGTCTTTACCGGAGTATCGCCAAGGAGGATATAATTTTGTTTCACAATGGTATCAGAACCATAGGCGTTTGTCACCGTCAGGGTTACCGTATAGGACGTGGCTACATTTTCCCAGAACCTCCATGTGGGGTTCTGTTGCGAGTTCTCCGGAAGGTCCCCTTTTCCATCAGAAAAGTCCCAGTGATAGGTCAACGGGGCGGCTCCGGTGGACTGGTCGGTGAACTGTACGATCAAGGGGGATTTCCCGTTCGTGATATTGGAAGTGAACTGTGCATGGGGTAAACCTTCCTGGCTCATGATCTGAACGGGTTGGGATTGTATTGTGGGGGAGGGGAGTATTGATGTCGGGGTATTGACCGGTGATCCGGATGAAGCGAGAAGGTATTGCCCTGAGTTGCTTGCATAAACGATCTGAACAGATTCGGGTTGTACCGGGCTCTTATAGGAAATACGTTCACCGGGTTTCAATGTCCCCCAACCCGGCGTATTTGCCTTTGCCTGGAACTCGGCAGTCCTGTCTACACCGTCAACTAATATGGTAACTGTTGAGCGGTCGAGTGTATCCCCGGCCTTATTGACCAGCTCCACTCCATCAGCGGATTTGGCAATTCCCAGATATGCCATCGGTACTTTTTCCGGTATAGGCTGGGAGGTAAAAACAAGAGTAACAATACCTCCCATTACCATTACGATTGTTATGAGCAGGAGCACTCCCATAACACTCGAATGGGCAGATTCAGGATTCCTGACATTCGCTGAGTGTAATTTTGACCTTTGCGGGGGGGATTTAATTATGTAATCCATGACCTTCACGACCTTATGCTTTGCAAATTTATATTCTATCAATGCAATACTATACATTAATGGATTACAATAATAGTCATCATCACAGTATTATAAATTGTGCTATCCCTGCAACTACAATCATATAATAAAAAGGTTCGTTGATTTAACCAACAGATTAGCTGATCAAAAAAATTGCAGAATACTGGCAATTCTCCGGATCCGGAAATCAGGCCTGCAATCCCTGGTTTATCCGGGTATTGATCCAAATACGCAAAAAATGCGAAAAAAATGAAGAAATCGGGTGTATCCGGGATACAACAGCCGTTCCCCGCTCTGTATGTATTACACGCAGTTCAAAAACAACCGTTTCCCATCTACCGATATATTAAGATTTATGTCTTCATATAGTATCTATCAACGTTGATGATAAATTTTTTAGATCATATACGGTGATTTAAGGTAGTATCATGAAGTATATCGTAACCGGAGGAGCGGGGTTCATCGGGTCCCATATAGTAGAAGCGATTGCAGGGTCTCACGAAGTTGTTGTCATTGACAACCTTTCAAGCGGGAAGCTGGAGAACCTGAGTGCTTTTTCCACAAACGTTCACCATATCCCGGGCAGTATCACCGATCTTCCTGTGCTCAGGGAGGCATTCTCCGGTGCGGATGGCATTTTCCACCTCGGTGCGATCGCGTCTGTTGCAAAATCCGTTGATGATCCTGCTGCCACACATGCGACTAATCTTACCGGCACGTTAAATGTACTGCTCGCCGCACGTGACTGCGGGGTAAAAAAAGTTGTTTTTTCATCATCCTCCGCAGTCTATGGTGATGAACCAACACTCCCGAAACGCGAGGACATGCTTCCTGTCCCGCTCTCCCCCTATGCCGTCTCCAAGCTGGCCGGTGAATATTATTGCAAGGTTTTTTCTGAATTGTACGGTCTGGAGACCGTATCGTTACGGTACTTTAATATTTTTGGTCCACGACAGGATCCCCTGTCAGAATATGCAGCCGTGATCCCAAAATTTATCACCAGGCTTCTCAATCACCAGGCCCCGTTGATTTTTGGAGATGGGAAACAGACCCGTGACTTTGTGTATGTCAGGGATGTTGTGCAGGCAAACCTTCTGGCAATGCAGAGCACCAGAACCGGCATCTTTAATATCGGGAGCGGGGAGAGCCTGGACCTCAATACGCTGGCACGCACTCTCGCAGAGGTTATGGAAGTGAATATCCCCCCGGTCTATGAAAAACCACGATCCGGTGACATTCGCGATTCTGTATCAGATGTTTCGCGTGCAAAAAAAATCCTGGGATACCGGACAAGCTATTCACTCGATACGGGACTTGCAGAGACCGTCACGTGGTTCCGCCAGCGCAGGGCGGAAATGAATCAATAGGAAACGTTTCAGGGTCGTCGGAATTATCAGGCTTTACAGAATTGTGCTCTGCAGAATTCATTTATCGAAGTATGAAATTAAATGCCCGGGATATGAAGGAGGGGACACAGAGCCTGTCCTTCCCTGCCGCCCCTGCGGTGCGCGATAGTGGTGTATAACCTTGTAGTTATCGCATTTTGGGGGAGCCAGGTAGCGGGGTGAAACTCCTGGTGAGCGTTTTAATAAACATTTCCCATGAAAATATAAAAAATTCAGGTATGATGAGGGGATTATCATCTCTATCCTTCTGGTACGATGAACGCCGCCGCCCACGGAGGGACGCTCCCGCGGCGGATCAGTAACTAAAAAAATACCATTAACCACCCTGTCCCGCCGTGCCTAAAGAGAGGCCCTGAGGCAAGGCCCTTTGTATGGTATACAATTTTTTTGGTTCGGGTGAGAACATTATAAATCCGGGCATTACATCCACAGAAGGGTGTTTCTGGCCTTTTTAATATTTCATTGGAAATCCATAGTATTTTAGTTTCTGGTACACTACCTGACAGGGAAACGTATAAGTTCAACACTATAAATACCATGAAAAACAATGGTTTTTTTCAATAACGTTAAGATTCGGGGATTTGTCAGAATGAACAGGACCAAAGAAAATCCGGCGGCATCATGAAGGTCGTATCTGTAGTCGGCGCCAGGCCGCAATTTATCAAATGTGCTCCGGTTTCGCATGAACTGCGAAAAGAACATGAAGAGATCCTGGTACATACCGGACAGCATTATGACCCGGAGATGTCAGAGGTTTTTTTTGAAGAACTCCAGATACCAAAACCGGATTATCACCTCGATGTCGGTTCAGGATCGCATGGAAAACAAACAGGTGCGATTCTTGAACGCGTAGAGGATGTGCTGATTCAGGAAGGGCCGGATTTCGTTATCGTGTATGGCGACACCAATTCCACGATTGCCGGCGCACTCGCCGCCGCTAAACTTCATATACCGGTTGCCCATGTTGAAGCGGGACTCCGGAGCTTCGATCGCACCATGCCAGAAGAGATCAACCGGGTCGTAACCGATCATATATCGGACCTTCTTCTCTGCCCGACCCGGACGGCCATGGATAACCTGGTAAAAGAGGGAATAATAAACGGAAGGTATATGGTCGGGGATGTCATGGTGGATGCTCTCAGGCACAACACCGGTATCGCCGAGAAAAAATCACGGATTATTGAAAATCTCGGACTTAAGGATGGAGATTATTATGTGGCAACGGTCCACCGCCCGGGTAATACCGATGAACAAAAGAACCTTACTGCCATTGTTGAAGCATTAAAAGAATCAGGAAAAACGGTGGTTTTCCCGGTCCATCCCCGCACGAAAAAATATCTTCACTCGTACGGGTTGTGGGATTCCCCCTCTGAAAATATCAGGTATATTGACCCTCTGGGTTATATCGACATGCTTCATCTCATGAAACATGCAAAAAAAATTCTTACCGATTCCGGCGGAATTCAGAAAGAAGCGTATGTTATGGGGGTTCCGTGCATCACCCTGCGGGAAAATACCGAGTGGCTCGAGACTCTTGCCGGGGGATGGAACGTGCTCGCCGGTGCAGACAAGCACAGGATTCTTGAAGCAATCATGGCGGATGTGCAGACGAGTGCTGATAATACTGTTTTTGGGAACGGGGATTCAGCCGAAAAGATTGTGCAGGCAGTGAAGGATACATATAATAAAATCCCCTGATACTTATAATTTTAAAAAATGATATATTCAATAACAGGTATACCTTGTTGATGTGATACAATCAGAAGAGGATTATATCTATTACCTTGAGGCGGACAGGCTCTCACTGGATCAAACGAAGAAAAAGCCTTCGTTTTTTGGAGACGAAGTCTGGAAATTTGAACGCCTGTTACGAAAGGTCGAATATTATAAAAACTGCCGGACGGATTTTTTTTCAAAAATGTACCTGCTTTTTTTAAAATGGAAATTTCATAACCTTTCGATGAAATTAGCATACCACATTGAACCAAATGTATTCGGTCCCGGCTTAGCACTCCACTGGCATCTGGTCGGTATTCACGGGGCTGCAAAAATCGGTGCGAACTGCCTGATGCAATCCGGAGTAAATATCGGAACAAAAGCGGGTGAATCGAGTGCGGTCCCGAAAATCGGCGACAATGTGTACATCGGCCCGGGTGTAAAAATATTCGGTGATATTACCATTGCAGATAATATCGCAATCGGCGCAAATGCCGTAGTGAATAAATCGTTCCTGGAACCCGGGATTTCTATTGGCGGGATACCTGCAAAAAAAATCAGCGATAAAGGATCGGAAGGTCTCCTGACCAAAGGATCCGAATTAGCAGCTGTTCAGTTACATTATAAGAAACCCGAATGAATAATCAGATAAAAATCTGGTATCCGATCCACCGGACAAGGAGAACAATAATTTCCATTGATATCTAAAAAAAAGGGACCCATAAAAAACAAAGGATGGGAATAAAAATTTACCGGAATATCTGAAGAATTGCCGGATAAAAAAACAAGATGATATTTACCAAAGTATATTGATATATTCCTACATTACAATGAAACAGGTCATGGATATGGGGATGCATACCATCTTAAAAAAAGATCCGGAACTGTGGGATCTTTTTTGCAGAAAGGAAGAATACCACTCCCCGTTACGAGACAAGCATAACCGGTTTCCCTTTTATGCAAGCAGTGACCGGCATATCCTCGAACCGAAAGCGTCAGAATACCTGATGCATCACGGGTATCAGGTCGAATACCCGGATGCCAAACCCTTTGCTGTCTGTCTGACGCATGACATCGATGAAGTGTATGAATCGATCACGAAGAAGGGCATCCGGACCCTGAAACATGCTGCCCGTGAAAGATTTTCTGAATCATATGAGTCGCTCAAGCAGATCCGCTCAAAAAAAAGCCTCCTGTCAAACTTTGAAGATATCATGAACATGGAGGATCGGTATAATGCCCGGTCTTCATTTTATTTTCTTGCCCTGGATCCCGGAGACCGGGACTTTTCCTATCGTATCCAAGACTTCGAACAGGAGATGGGCACAATTCTGGACAGGGGCTGGGAAGTCGGACATCATGTGAGTCGCCGTGGCTCCTATGATCTCCATAGACTTCTTGAGGAAAAAAGAATGCTTGAAAAGGCAACCAATACAACGATTTACGGATGCCGGAATCATTACCTGAAATTTATTGTTCCTGATACCTGGGAATTGTTGAGCAACGCCGGATTTCAGTATGACTGTTCATTTGGGTATGCTGACTGTGCAGGCTTCAGAAACGGGATGTGTCATCCGTTCAGACCTTACAACCTTCAGACGGGTAAACCTGTTGATATCGTCGAGATACCGCTGGTTATCATGGATGATTCGTTATTCGATAATTATATGAGACTGAACCCTGACCAGGCATGGGAGTTAACACGACAGTTAATTGACACGGTTGCCAGATACCACGGCGTGATTACCCTGCTCTGGCATAACTATTCTTTCATCACGGAACATGGTAAATTTTATGAGAAAATTCTGCAGTATTGTGCGGAGAAGGATGCATGGATGACGAGCGCGGAGAACATATCAAGCTGGTGGAAGCATAACCTCAAACTCTGAAGTCAGAATACTTACGGAATCTGAATACAAACTCTGGGATGAATTAGTTGAACAATCTGTTCAGGGCACGATATTTCATACCTCCGGCTGGATTACAACCATCGCAAAAATACTCAGGCTTGATCCGGTTATCATTGGTGTTTTCAATACCACGCAATTAACCGGGGGGTGTTCGTTTTTCCGGGAATGCGTGTCACGTTTTTACCATAAAGGAACAACCGAAGAAACCTTCATTCCCTATGGGGGATTTGTTCTTGCCCCCCAGAAGAGCGCTTCAGTCCGGGAGCGTGAATCAGGAGAACGTGAAATTATCCAGGTAATTCTTGAAAAAATCCAGACCCTGAATCTTGGTAACGTGACACTGACCAACGGTCCTGGCCTGGCTGATATGCGTCCTTTTACCATGAAAGGGTGGAAAGAAACGGTACGATATTGCTATATTTTTCCTCTCTCCTGCCCTGTTGAAAACCATGTCTCCAAAAAAACCCGGTGGTCAATAAACAAAGCGAAAAAGGCAGGAATCGTAGTAAGGCAAAAATGGGATAAGGATTTGTACTGGAATCTTACGCTCAATACCTACCGCAAGCAGGGGAAACAACCCCCATATCCCCGCGAATTACTCTTTTCTTTGCTTGAGTATATCGAAAATACCCGGTGCGGTGAAATGTGGATTGCAGAAACAGCATCAGGTGACGCGGCAGCAGCAGAAATCTGCATCTGGGATTCCCGCATGGCATATCGCTGGCTGGCCGCTTCGAATTCCGTTTACCGGGATACTGAGGCACCCAGCCTGCTTCTCTTCGAGGTCATGAAGCATCTGCAGGAAAAAGGCTGTAAAAAATTCAATTTAATGGCGGCAAACACACCGCATCTTGCAAAATTCATTTCGGGTTTTAACCCTGAACTTTTGCCGTATTATTCTGTCCAGAAAATATGGGGTATTTACCGGATACCCGGAATGATCCGGTCGTTATTAACACAAAGATGATTCGTTGTAACCCCCCTGGGAAAGGAATAGTACACCCTCATTTTTTTAATACATGCCTGATGGCTTTTATATTGAGCATATAATTAATTGCATACATGACGGTCAGTATCAGTGAAAAAACCAGTACTGTTGTCACCGGAGGTAACGAGAACACATACGAGAGATAAAACCCTGCCAGCACAAATACGGTCCGGCTGATATTCCACGCCAGTTCCCAGTGATTGAACCCATACAACTCAAGACGATCTGTGGTGGAGATGACGAACTGACCGATAACCATGAAGCTCAACGGGAGACTGAACATTCCTGCATCCTTCCAGTCACTTCCAAAAATGAGGGGAAATACCACAGGAGAGATAATCGCGCCGGTAAAAATCAACGGTGCACCAAACAGGAATAATTTTTTTGTTGTTTTCTTATAGAGAGTGAGTATTTCAGCTGATTTGTGACGGAATAATTCAGAACTCTCTCCTACATAAACCTGTGACATTGAAGATGCAACGAATGAAACCGGCAATACCAGCATCGAATAGGTCAGTGCATACAGCCCGACAACATGGAAACCAAAATAATCCGATAAAAAAAGAACCGGCACCTGTAATGATATTTCATTAATGAAACCGGATGGCATTGAATATGCCGGGAATTTTCTGTACCTGGTACGCAAGCGTTTTCAGTTTCTTACCATCAAAATCATGGATTGTCCGCCATATCTTGGGTAAAATTGTTCTGCCCAGCGTACCAATGCCCACCATCCGCCCGATAATATCGCCACTGATAAGGCCAAATGACCCAAAAGCAAGAATCCCGAGTACGATCTTACTGACCGAACTGCTGAAACTCTGGGCGATTCTGGTCTGAGTAATAGTCACGTAATTTTTCGAACGGAGTGTCCAGTAGGTTAATATCTGGTATATGGAGATGCCCAGAAAGCCAAGGCAGAATAACCAGTAATACGGTCGTAAAAATTCAAAATGAAGGATCCCGGCAAGAAAATCCCCCGATACTGCCAGGACAATAAAGAGGAGAATGGTTAAGGTAAATACAATAAAAAAAGACAGGATGAGCAGATATTCGGCATCATCGTCTTTTTCAGGTAACGGGAGGGTAAGTTCATACCTGAACGAGCCTCCGACGATCAATATGGATAATAATGAAGAAAAAACTGCCAGGGTTCCATAAATTTCCGGAGGATAAATCCTGGTTATTATCGGGATGAAAATTATCCCGAGTACCTGTGCAGCTGCTGTGCCACTGCCAATTATTACAATGCCTTTCAGGAGAGGATCTGACAGGAACTTGGCGAGGATTTTTTCACGGAGTAAATTCCCATATGCTTTAAGCCCGGCGATGAAATTTTTGGGCTGACTGGTTTCCCTGTCCATTGATAACTCACTAATTTATACGATATGCCAGTTTAAATTATATATTGATAAAAGCCTGCCGGAGGGGACCAATTCTCATGATTGCATATTCCAGGAATAATCCAACGGGTGCAGTACGGGCAGGTCTTTTCTTTAAAAAACCCCATTTTTTCGCCAGATTCTCGTGATGGAATACATTATGGATGTAAACAAGAAGTTATCGGAACTCCGCTCGTTCCTGACAGGTATACTTGCAACAAAATTTCATTACCTGATTATTTTTGGAATACTGTGCGGGATTGCAATAACTCTCCTGATAGACCGACCGGATTTTACTGTCAGGGGTCTGATTTATTTTATTCCGGGATTCCTTGTCGCGATCCTTTTGTTCATCCTCTACAGGAAAGGCAGGAAGTATCCCGAGTCGCTCATTTTTTTCAGGGCAAACGGGAAATTTTTCCAGATACTCTTTGTCCTGCTGTTTATATTCTCCCTTCTTGCCCTGTATTTTTCATCCTACCGTCCGTGGTATTATTTTATTTTGATCACGGCACTTTTCTGCGTGATTTTTTTACAGATCTTCAGTGATAACCTGAAACCATCAGGTATCCTGTTTGAAATCAGCTGTGTACTGGGAAACATCATATTCGGGTTGCAATTGAAATATCCCTTCTTTTTTGGGCTTACCGATATTATACCCCACCTGTATCTGGCAAAAATTACCCTGCTGTCAGGGCACATCATACCCACAGATCTTGATTACAGTTACGCATGGTTTCCCCTGTACCACATTTTCATCGCAACGGGTACGGATCTTTTTGGGATTGACGAAAAAACGACATTTATTATTCTTACTTCCTTATCGTTCATCCTTCTCGTATGGGTTATATATCTGCTCTTCAATCACCTGCTCAATAACAGGCAGACCTCATTGCTGATTTGTCTGGTCTTTTCGACAACACCGATTATAATCACTTATTCCACCTACGTGGTAACCCGGACTATGGCGTTTATCGGGTTCATGATTTTTTTATTCCTTGCGCATAAACAAATCAAGACGTCCAAATGGCGATCTTTTTCGGTATTAACCATGCTGTTTTCCATATACCTGATCCTCGTGCACCAGGTATCGATCATCCAGATAATCTTCCTGCTGGTGATTTTTGTCCTGCTGGAAGTACTGATCAATGATTTTTTTGCGATCAAGACCAAAATTATTGCTTTTATCAGTGTTACTTTTATTACCTACTGGATGTTCACCTCATTTTTCTTTACCAGCGTAATTATTCAGACAGCTGATTCTGCCACTATTCCGGAGTTATCCCAGATGAGGTCTCAGATCCAGGTGGGAAGCGAGTATATTTTTCTGCAGAATAATATCCATATTGCAATTGTTATTTTTTTCACGATTTTAGGTATTGGCTACCTTTGCTGGGCGTACAGATCAAAATATCCGTCCGTTATAGCACTTTTCGTTCTGTCCACCTTTCCCCTGTTTTTCCCCAGTCCCATAACAGCATCACGGATGGCAATGATAACGCTCAGGACCGATCGGTTCACCTTACTTGTTGCGCCATTTTTTGCATGTGCAACAGCAATAGGATTTCTGGTCCTGCTCTATATCTTTTATGACAATAAATATACCAGGAATATTGCGTTTTTTTTTAGTTTAGTGATATTCTCCTACCTGTGTTTCTCTGCGTTGACCATTGACAATGCATCGGATTCCATAGATCTGCCTTTATCCTCGGGAAGAGTTTATTTCATCGAATCAGAACTTACCGCATTTAATTTTGTTCCGCAATTTGTCGAATATAACTCAACCGTTTCATCCGACAAATATGCAAGCCGGATGTTTGAGAGAATGTATTTCAGTGAAACCAGGGCCCTGAACCTGCCATCATATTACACCACGAGTGGATTTTATACCTCGGATCCCCTGACCTTTGAAACCGGCTATTTTGTTCTCCGGAACGAGGAATTTGAACAAAGTGGCCTGGGATTTTTTTCAAGGGATGCCGAATATGGTGAGACGCTCCTGCCAACCCCCGAAATCGTGGAAAAATTTTCAAACCTGACGTTCAGGTCGCAAAAAATTTTCGATAACCGGAAGGTTACCATTTTAGCGAGCTGAAGGGAAGAACTCTGTTCACCACTGGAATACCACCGGTTATTAATCTTATTTAAAAAATTATTCCACAAATCCACCATTTTTACGGTAGAATCCCCTCTGTTTCTGGTATGGGGTGCAGCGATGTTTTGTACGGGGTAATCCGATTTTTGTGGTAAAATAATGGCTCTGGAGAATTCATTTTTAGGTATAGTGTCATTTTAACCACCACCTTTTTCAAAATATTCGACGGGAATAAAGAATAATTCGATAACCGGAATAATTTTTTTTAAAAAGTGAAACGCTGATTTTGATACAATAAATTCGGAGTATGTTTACCGAAACTCGTTATATCGCATCCCGGGGACGCAAAAACAGCGGCGGGGACGAGCTGGAAGCGAGTCTTCAGGAGCGTCTGAGTGAGCCTTTTTATTCAACAAATCCGAGACTTTTAGTTGCTGGAATGTGACTATACCCTTCATTTTTATCAGAGTATACATTAAAAGCACAGGATTGATGGAGGGGTCACAGAGCCTGTCATCCCTGACCGCCCCTCGCGTTGCGTGATAGTGCTGTTATTACCTTGTCGGGGGTTATCGCATTGGGGGGAGCCCAGTGGCGGGGGTGAAACCCCCATGAACGTTCGATTTTTTCAACCATTTCTGCAAAGCCAAAATAATACGTCTTTTTAGTGATAGTGGTGATATCCCGATTTCATTTCACTCAGTTGCTACTGGGAAAACTCTATCCGACGCTACAAATTTTTCCAATTTATGAAGGTGACCCCCTCTCTCCCCCAGAGGGGGAGGCAGCCCAAGGGGTGTGCCCCCTTGACCCCCACGTAAATCAAAGCTTTCAAACAACATTCTTGCCCAGCAAGGCCCCGACGAGGCGGCCGAGCGACCCCCGAAGGGGGGGGCTTGCTCATATTTTCAAATATTTTTGTGAAATGATTTTGGGATAGGACACTTTATAGCGATAGTGGTGTTCATTCCTGAACTCCTCTTTCCTGGTACGGTATCAGGGAGCGATGATGATTGGTAAGAGTCAGATTCTATTGTGAGGATGAACGCGGCAGAACCACCCTCTGGTGAGGGTCCGGATTTTTATTACATATTTCACCGGGGTGCTCCGGAAAGGAAAAATGTGTGTTTCTCTGGTTAAAACTGGAAATAGATGAATTCCGGGCTTGAACTGGGCGAAAACATAAATAATAAAATTATGATACTGCACAGATAGATAAACCAGCAGGATAACCTAAGTCCGGAAACGGCAGGAATCCAGTCTATATGGTAAATCCTGACAATAAAATCAGAAAATTTTTTATTGTGCAATAACAGGAAAAATGAAAGTGCTGAAATGATGAGGATGATACCTGCCAGAAGTTCAATCCGTGTTAAAATAAAATCCACAAAAATAATTTTTTGCAGACAATACACTGTATCTTCGAGGGTCTGGGCCCTGAATATCACCAGGCCAAGGACGAACAAAATTTGTGTGGCGAGAATTTTTAAGAAATGTCCCCGGGGTGTTTCTGAAAACTGGTCGAGCGTTGTTCCCAGGCTGATCCTGTTTTTGGTCATCTTTTCAAGAGATAATAATATACCATTATACGCTCCCCATAAAACAAATCTCCATGCTGCCCCGTGCCACAGTCCGCAAAGGGACATGGATATGATGAGATTGATATATGTCCTTATTCTTCCCTTTCTGTTGCCCCCGAGAGGGATATAGACATAATCCCTGATGAAACTCGAAAGAGTGATGTTCCATCGTCTCCAGAGTTCCGTGGTGCTTTTTGCCAGGTAGGGCCGGTTAAAGTTCTGGGGGAGATGGAGGCCGATGATGTGTGCACACCCCAGTGCAATGTCGATATACCCGGAGAAATCACAATAGACCTGGACAACAAAGAGCACAGCAGCGATAATAATCGTAACAGATGGCAATCCCTGCGGGTTTGCATAGGTAGCATTGACAAAGGGCGCAATATTATCGGCAATCAGGATTTTCTTAAAAAATCCCCAGGCGATTAAGGTTATCCCCAGTTTCAACCCTTCGGCAGTAAATTCGAACTTGTTTTTTAACTGGGGGAGAAATTGTCCTGCCCGGACTATCGGCCCTGAGAGCAGGTGCGGGAAGTAAGAAATGAATAACGCATATTTATAGAAATGCTCTTCCGGCTTTAGTTTTCCCAGGTAAATATCAAAAATATAACTGATACCGGAGAATGTATAGAAGGACAACCCGATGGGTAAAAAAATGGACAGGGACGAAAATCCTGAATCGATATTCAGAAAACTTAAGAGGCTGTTGAAATTTTCAATCCCGAAATTATAATATTTGAAAAAGCCCAGAAAACTCAGTGTTGTAACGAGTGCAATAATAAAAATGGTCTTTTTCCGCCCGGCGTTTTCAGTTTTGTATATCGCTTCACCGGCATAGAATGTGATCAGGGTTATAAGAATCAGGATTAACAGGAAAATGTCACTGGTAGTCCAGTAAAACACATAGCTTGCTGCGAGCAGAAAAATATGCTGGAACTTCAGTTTTTTAAGGGCAATCAGCGCCACCATTGCTACGATGAAAAAAACCGCAAATTCCACTGAATAAAACTGCATTATTTCCCAGCCTCCCGCACAATGAGCTCTGCCATGTCCTGAGAAAATGAAATTCTTCCCTGGGCATTCATGTGCGATGTGTCAGAGAAATAGTCACTCGGGTACTGGTCCAGGAAATCATAATAGGGCACTCCAAGGGAAGTTACATAGGACCGGAAATTTTCTTTTGTGGTATTCGAGATCCTTTTTGTTGATATCGGATCCGTGGGCATGTTGACGATTACCACGGTAATATTGTTTTTATGCAGTTCCTGAACCATATACTGCAAAGCACGTTTATTTATGGAATCTTCGTAGTACCGGGAAAAAAGTGTATCATTGACGGGATCATACTGGTTGATTTTCTCTGTTTTCTCCTCTATGGAATAATTTTTCACATTCTGGAAAGGATTTTTAAAATTGTTCCGGTATGCATAATCAGCAAATGAATTTGGTGTTAATTTGTTCAATGTCATATAATTCAAATATGAAACAATATAGACCCTGTCTGCTATATCTCGCGTAAACGGGTCTGAATTCAATAATTCACGTTGTTTTGCATCAAACAGATGCGTGGTGGTATTATCGAAAACTACTCTGCCGGCTAATAGCATCAGCCGTGAATTATCAATTTCTCCATCGCTGTACATATTTCTGATATCGGTACCGATAACGACTATTTCCGGTTTTGATGAAATAATCGCATGTAACTCGATCAGCCGTCGCAAAGGTGAATCCGCATTGACTGCCAGGTTGTAACAATTGAAGGAAATGTCTGACTTTTTCAAATCATCTTCGACGGCATAACAATCGAGCCCTTCTTTCATCTGGCTGGTCCCGATAAAATACACATCAGGTACCGGTGAAGTGTTTTTTTGCGAATAAAAGTTCAGGACACAGAGTTCTCTCTGGTTGTTCTCCAGCCATGGGTTAACGAATACGCTGATAAATACCAGATAGCAGACACCGGCAAGAATTATTGCAGATGTTAATGTCAGGAGTATTTTAATTATTGACGCAATATTTTGATCTGGTACTTTCACATACTAACGTTTCATTGAAAAATATATAGACTTTATTTTAAAAACACGGCAGAATTCAAGGGTATTTCCGGAAAACAGGGATCTGTTCAGACACACCCACAGCCAGCTGGAAAAAAAAATTTCCGTCACCCGTTATCTCGCTTTACACCGGTGGGCCTGATACGCCTCCGCCGCGCTTTGGACGGGCACCTGGATCAGCTGACATGCCCTGGCACATGCCCGTCCCCCTCTCAATGGTTTTATCCTGCCATGCTCCCTCCAATCGGTGGATGGTGAGCGTAAATGGGGATAAAAATGTTTTTGACTGATTTTCTGACATTTTCCTATAATTTTTTAAATGGGTGATAATTTGGCTCTGTAGAGATGCTTATAAAATTAAAATGCTCATGGGGATTTCATCCCCGCCGCTTTGCTCCCCCCAAATGCGATAACTTCCGGGAAGGTAATGCATTAGCTATCGCGCGGCGCAGGGGCGGTCCGGGGGGACAGGCTCTGTGACCCCTCCTTTGCACTTCGGGCATTTAATCTCATACTGCAAAAAAATGAATTCTACAGAGCCGATAATTTGTGAATAGGGAACACGTACCAATAATCCCCATGAACCGTGTAGTATTAAAAAAATGTCATAGTCCCGTGATTACTCTTCCCCCGACCTGAACTGCCAGCCTGGCGATATACTTTTATGGCGATTTGTCAACCAGGGTCTCAAGAAATGCCTTGAGCCGTTTCATCTTTACGGACCAGTCCAGATTTTCTGCTGCATAGGACCTCATCTTCCGGGGGTGGGCTGGATCGGTGCATACCCTGTGGGCAAATTCAATGACTTTTTGCAGGTCAACCGGAGTTTCGTCTGCGGGGATCCTGAAAATGAAGGGAAAATCATCCGAAAAGTCCGGATCAGCGCTGGCAATGATGTAAGGTATGCCCCGGGCACAATATTCCCGGGCTTTCAGGACTGATGCCTCGGTCAATCCTATCCGGTGAAGGGCGAGACTGCCTATGGCGATATCGCACGTGTTGAAGAGGTCATCCAGGTCTTTGCCTGTGGAAAAACCATGAAATATAACCTTATCTCCTGCATCGGACTCGTTCATTAATTTCTTCAGACCGGATAATTCGGGCCCGTCCCCCGCGATATGGAGCATGACCCTGACAGGGCCCCTGTAGGCCCCAAGACCCCGTATGAGCCGGTCAAGCCCGTGCCAGCGGTTGACATTGGCTACGCACAGGAGGTTAAGGTCCTGTACCTGACAGGCAACCGGTTTCCTGACGCTGACTGAATCGACGTTGAACCCGTTTCCGATAGTGATGTGGGGCTTATCGGGATCACCCGAACGGGATAGCTGGTAGCGTGTGATCTGGTCGGTGACACCGACGATCCCGTCACTGTATTTACGAATATCGCCTCCGTAAAAAAAATCATACAGTACAGAGATATAATCCCCCACCAGGCGACGCTCGTTTGATTCTATGGACTGGTATTCAATAACAATTTTGCATTTTCTCGGACTTTTAATTATTTCAGAGGTTGTTTTTGAAGGTGAAAGAATTCTTGTATAGAGAATTTCATCTGAATGCAATGCATCAATAATTTTTTTAATGGAATTATCACGAATTTTTTTACGTCTTATTTTTGCGAAAAAATTTTTTGGGGAATGAAATTCCAGACCAGGCACGATAATTTTATGTACAAATGGTACAGGCGGGGAATTATCATCGGTTCCGGTCAATGAGTAAATTTCTGACGATAATCCAAGGTCATTTAATTGCTTTACCTGAGACAGTATTTTTTTTTGTACACCGGATACTTCTTTTTCAAAAAACAGAACACTGTATATCAGTTTCATTAGTTCACGCCATGTATTTCATTTGATTCAGCGGGACAATTACCTGGTACGATGTGACACACTATGGTTTTTTTAAAAACCCGGATTTATTATTCATATTTCCGGTCTGGATTGAAATGCATTTCGTTTATTTACCTCATGCGGAAATCAGGGCGAAAATTTCCTGATTGCATACGATACGGTCTCAAATTTTTAATACTCCATATCGGCGTGTTTTTACTCCATGACGTTGTATCACATTGACCTCTCTTTTGCATAGAGATCGAGGAGTTTGTTTGTGATCACATCGCTCCTCCACCGGGATGCTGCAATTTTTCGGGATTCATCAGAAAATTTTTTCCTTAATACAGCGTCATCGAGCAGCATTGCCATGTGGCTGGCGAGTTCCTCAGGTGACTGCGGGTTTATTAAAAATCCTGTTTTTCCATGCGAAACCATGTACGGAATACCTGAAACAGGCGGTGCAATTACCGGGACCCCCATAGCCATTGCCTCGGAAATCACCATCGGGGCCGTTTCCTGGAGGGTGGTCATGACCATGATGCCTGCTTCAGAATACAACCTGAGAAGGTCCTCAAAGGGGACTGGTCCGGGCACGGTGACGTCCTGTTCAAGATCATATTTTTTTATTGTTTTTTGTAATTCGCTGAAATATTCCCTCTCCAAAACCGGGCCTGGCAACACGCACCGGAATTTAACGTTATCTTTTTTCAAAAGACTCAGTGCTTTTATCAGGCCAATCTGGTTTTTACGGCAATTGATGCTTCCCGGGTAGACAATTAATCGTTCGTTTTCCCGTTTTTCCTGTTCAAAAAATATATCGGATATGGGATTTTCAATCACTTCTGTGTCCGGGATCCCCGTTTTCAGATAGTGATCGACTTCGCTGATCACGTACGGTGAAATTGCGATCAATTTTTTTAACCGGCGTGAAAAATAGTTAAATCTCCTGATATTGACTTCGTACGCAAATCTCGGATAGCCCTGAAAATAGTGTTTCTCTTTCCACATCATTCCATGAAGGGTAAATATCGTTGGAATCTTCAACAGTGTCCCGACGAAAGCACCGGAAATTGAGTGGGAGTGGACCAGGTCGGTTTTTTTATTCCTGTTTTTAATCCGGAGCAGATAATTTACATCGCTTAATAATGCTGTGGGGACAAATTCCCTGAAATATTCAACCGATATATTGCTGTATGTATCATCTTTTGCCAAAACCGAACGCAGGGAAGTTCCGGTTGTTGAAAGTATATGAAAAAATATATCCTCTTTTACAAGCCTCCTGTGGTTTTTTTTCAAACCTTCTACGGTGTCATATGCAACGACCTGCGGCCCCCCGGACTTTCTTTTTTCTGAATAATGAAGAATTAATGTGATATCCATTGAATTTAAGTGATACCGGCAGGATTAAATCGTTTACTATCTTTTGTTATTCAGGTTTTAACCTCTTATTTTGCCTGCAATAACCGATCCCACGGGCTCTGTCGGGCAGGATGATGAGCCGGCTTTCGGAAATGCTTTCTTTTTACCTGATACACAATGGACTGTGTATTTCTGCCAGCGACCAGAGAGCCCGATCCAGGTGATATGTATACATTTTTTTAAGATAGCCTCCCTGACGGGAGGACGGGCCCCGGACCAGGGACCCATGAACATCGAGAAGGTGATCCACATGGAGCGAAGCGTCACTCTTATCATTTTCCGTGATTTTTCACATGGACTGCGTATTTTTTGGCTCTGTAGAAATGTTTTTAAAAAACTAAAACGTTCATGGGGTTTCACTCCCGCCACCTGGCTCCCCCCAATGCGATAACTCCCGGGAAGGTAATAACAGCACTATCACATTGCGCAGGGGCGGTCCCGAGGTGACAGGCTGTCACCTCCTTCAAAGTGTCCTTTTTATTTTGTGCCAGAATAAAAGGAATTCTACAGAACCTGTTTTTTAAAAAAAAACCAGGATTTTATAAGGAAATATACATTTTTTTGTTATTACGGCGTCCTCTGAAGGTCCTGGGGCATATAGACATCGAGAAGTCTGTTCGAGATTACTTCACTTTTCCACCGGGATGCTGCTATCTGCCGTGATTCCCCGCTGAATTTTTTCCTCAACGAACTGTCATCGAGGACTTTTTGTATTTTATCAGCGATTTCTTCCGGATTGTGGGGATCAATCAGGAATCCCGATTTACCTTCTGAAACCATATACGGAATACCAGAAATACGTGATGCAATCACCGGAGTCCCGGTCGCCATCGCTTCGGATATTACCAGCGGGGCAGTTTCCTGAAACGAGGTAATTACCATAACGCTGGCCTCAGCATATAACCTGAGCATCTGATCGAAAGGTACGGTACCCGGGATGGTAATATCATCGTTCAGGCCATAGTTCCGGATTAATTTTTTTATGGTATCATAATATTCATTATCCATAATTAATCCGGGTAAAATACAATGAAACCCGACCTTGTCTTTTTTTAAGCGGTACAGCGCTTCAATGAGGTTTTTTTGATTTTTTAAGGGGCTGAAATACGCAGGATAGAGGATCAGACCCTCATGTTCGTTTTTTTCCTGTTCAAAAAATGCACCGGATACGGGGTTTTCAATCACTTCCGTGTCCGGGATTCCTGTTTTCATATACTGATTGACTTCACTGACCACGTACGGGGAAATTGCGATTAATTTTTTTAACCGGCGTGAAAAATAGTTAAACCTCTTTATATTGACTTCATACGCAAATCTCGGATACAAACCCTGAATATAGTTTTTCTCTCTCCACATCATCCCATGGAGGGTGAACATTGTCGGGATTTTCATGAGGGTTCCCACGAATGCACCGGAAACAGTATGGGAATGGATCAGGTCGATCTTCTCTTTCCTTTTTTTAATCCGGAGATAATAATTCACATCACTCAGTAATGCTGTGGGGACCAGCCTCCTGAAATATTCAACCGTTATATTGCTGTATGTATCGTCTTTTCCGGAAACCGGGTGCGGGGCAGGTTCGGCAGTTGAGAGTATGTGAAAAAAAATGTCCTCATTTACCAGCCTCCTGTGGTTCTTTTTCAATCCCTCAACGGTATCGTATGCGACCCCTTGCGGACCCCCTGTCTCTCTTTTATCAGAATAATCGAGAATTAACGTGATGTCCATGGAATTAAGTGATGCCGCCGGATTAAATTTTTTGTGTCTTCTGCCACCCGGGTTTTTTTGGTCACACGAACGAATGATAAATCGAAACTATCTCTTTTGAAATTTCTTTCCACGTGAACTGCCGGCCATACGCAATGATTGCATCCCTGTCCCATTGCCGGTCCAATGATTCGAGGATGTTATTGCCCAGTTCCTGTACATTGCCCGGTTCACTCAGTATTCCATAGGTGTCAGAAGAGATGGTGTCGGGAATTCCCCCGACCCGGGTCCCGATAAAGGGTTTCCCGCACCCAAGGCATTCAAACATGACGGTCGGGTTTCCTTCATTCAGGCTGGGGAGGACAAACAGGTCACCGGCATTTATCCATACGGGTATTTCATTATGGGGTTTTGCCCCGACAATTTTTACCTGGTCTTCCAGCTGCAGTTCTGCGATCAATCTCTCCATGGATGTTCTCAGTTCCCCGTCTCCCACGATATAACAGACAACATCATCCCTCTTTTTTTTCACTTCATGCATTGCCCGGATTAAAATTTCATGGCCTTTGACTGCATCATACAGTTTTGCAACATTTACCAGGATTTTTTTATCCCGGGGTAAGCGGAGCGTGTGCCTGCATTCATTCATGTCCATGGGGAAGAACCGCTGATCATCAAACCCGTTGAGAATTACTGATACCGGTTTTTTTATGGCTAACTTCTCAATGGAGACAAGATTATTCCGGCTGACGGTAATGATATGATCCGCGGAATTCAGGATGCGGGATACCTGTTCTTTGTAAAAAGCGTTTTTAAACGGCAAATCGTAAATATCCATGCCGTGCGCAGTAATAATAAACGGGACATGGTATTTTTCCTTTAATTCTGAACCAACGTAGCCTGCAGACCAGGTGAAATGCGCATGGATTATATCAAACTTCAGGGAATGTTTTGAAATGACTTTTTCAACTGATTTCAAATGACTCCTGCCGAGATTTTCATACCCTGATTCTGTCGGGAGATACAGGACCGGGGTTGAAAAAACGTGGACATTTTCCGGTTTGTTACTGAGATCAATTTTCTGGGCTGCGGAAAACGGTACCAGGTAACTGACCGGGATAATGCGGGATATCTCTGCAAGGGGGTTGGTCCGGACCAGCACGTAAATATCCCTGAAATTATGGGCCATCTGGTTGACCTGGTCCTTGACAAAGGTTGCATAGGTGTGGGATATAATCAACAGGCTGGGTTTTTCCATCATCGTATCGTCCCTTATCAGACACATCATGGCACGGCTGATTCTTTTTTCATGGAAAGATAACTTTGAGGATACGTCTCCACAAACCAGATCAGGAACTGGGTTGCATTGAGTTTATCTTTCAGAAAAGCATCCCTTTTCCGGATCCATTCTTCTTTTACCTGCGGGTTTTCCAGCAACTCGACAGCCTTTTTTAATGCCGGTTGCTGTTCCCTGAAATTATACAGCAGTCCATAGACCTGTTCCAGGTCACTGACATATCCCAGCCCTCCTGATAAGGAGGAGACATAAATTGCAGGTGTCCCCATCATCGCCGCCTCGGCAGCTGTCGTCGATCCTTCCCCGAAGTACAGGGTCGCAAAATACAGCAGGTCATGCAATTTTTCCACGGGTATGGTGAGCTGGTATTTTTTCAGGGTATCGGGTAATGCCTGCTCAGATGTAATGAATACTTTCCCGAATTTCTCCAGCTGCTCCACAATTTCCCCGCGGTTTTGTAAACCGGTCTGTCCCAGATCGTGCTGGGCATCAAAAGCAACGAACCGCAGGACAATAAACCGCTCCCCGGGCCTGAGGCCCGCATCAGCAAGGACTGAGATATCCGGGTGGAAATAATCGGGATGAAGATAAAATAACTCCTTATAGGTATCAATTTTTACCTGTTTTTTCCCAAAGTCTTTGGTAAAACACCGGGGGGTAAGGACTACGTCTGCAAACGGGACATAGAGGCGGTGTTCCCATTTTGCATGGTCGGTGTCTTCAAAGTTGATGCAGGGTTTTTTCAATACTTTCGATACATGTGCTGCGCGAATGGAGCCAAATCCGACAAAAATATCAGGATTGAACTTTTTTACTGCCTGGAACATTTTCAGGTCGAGGAGGGGAATGTTTATCATTTTTTCTGCCAGGGATTTCCCGTAACTCCCCAGTTTTTCATACTGAAATCCATACCTGTCCAGTAAATGGTACGATACCTCTTTTCTGCTTGCCGTAATGAGGATGGTATGCCCCCGCTTCTCCATCTCCCGGATGAAGTTTTTAAAAAAATGGACATCTGCCGGGTGATTGATATCAACGACAATTCTCATGGTGCGGGCTGCACCTCTTAAAAAAAAGACCGCTTCGGGTGAACCCGGAAACGGATCCGTACTCAGCATCAGCTCTTTTTCGCCGGTTAACCATAAAAAAATGATCCTGCAGCTGAAGTGTTCTTATCCCACGGGGGCTTCTGATTCTGATGGATCTGGTGAGTTTAGCCTGTTTTTTCGCGATCATGGTTTCTTTTTTTAAGTGCTCCGGCTAAAAAGCAGGGCACGGGGATTGCAGCAGATGAAACGGTTTCTCCATCTTTTTTTTGTTGAACTCCACGAAACGATGAGATAATCGTAAAATTTTTGTTTATTTTTTTATTATAACCTCAAATTTCTCAAATTCAGAAATAAAAAAGTATATATATAATAAATTTTAATTAGAGTATACTGGAGATTACGACCCATGCATGCACCAGGCTTTGAAGCATTCCCCCAACGGTATTTTCTCCTGCGGGAAGTGATGGAATACGACGATGCGGCAGGACTGACTAAATTTCGGCGTGAATGGATGGTGCCAGCACGATGAATGCCGAGATCATGTTGATACCGTTATTGATAGCCTTCCTGTTTTTTATCGGGATACTTGCGCTGCTGGTGGGGGGCAGGCTGGTCTACGAATTCGGTTTGCGGACCTGTGGTAAAAAGAGCAAAATACTCCATAAAAAAATACGTGCCCCATAACCCAGGCTATTTTTTTTTAAGTATGGTGCAAAAATCGCAGGATTTTTTTCCCGGTATTCATTCCATAATCCAGAAATGACCATACGAGCCATTCAACGGGATTTGAAGACCACCGTTCCGGATGCACCGTTATGTAGATGGTGTTTTTGGGTCCTGCCGGAAGCCATGCAATAAGATCATCGGTCGTGTCAAGAGAGACCGGAGTATCTTTTCCCCGTGTTGTATTCATCACGTCCCGGAGTGAATGCTTATTGCTCCACGTCCTTCCGGTATCGGTGAGGTAGGTTATGTCGTCCTGTTCAAATGATAAAAATGCCTCTCCGCGGATTCCATACGCATGAAAATCATAGTGTTTCCACAAATCGCGATTATTATATTTTGAGAGCGGACTGCCATGCATGCAGATGGTATCGACAGGACCTGTTTTTCTGAACTCTTCGAGTTCTTTTGAAAAAAGGGCGATCGCTTTTGGATAATCCCCGTTTGTTTTACTCAGGACTTCATAGTGATACCCGATTTCATGGCCAAGATCCCGTATTTTTCGTATGATATCAGGTCTGAATGTGGAAGGGTACCGGAAATAGTACGAAGAACGGATGCCCATTTCATGTTCCCGTTTTGCCATATTGAGGGAGTTTTTTATCATCCGGTCAACATCATGGCGTATTATCACGACATTTCCTGATGGTTTCTCTGACAGGTAATCTGAAACCGTATACACTGAATAGTGCTCTCTCACAACCCTGCAGAGTTCCTGATATTTATCGAGAGTAAAATCAAGGGATTCAGAAGCCATGCTGCCTTGTACCACCCATTCGTACACTTCTTCTGCTGTATATTAAAAAACATCGAACCGTCCTGTCCCGGCAGCACAGGAATGATATCAGGTATAAAAATAAAAAAATTCCCATCGGGGTGAACGGTTTTTGATTTTTTGGTATAGTCCCATTCCGGCGATAAAAAATCCCGTGTTTTTAACTGATCGTATTCCCTCAGACGCTTCCGGGGACTTCGCTTTTGGCTTACCCCAGCCGCTGTGGCATCCCCGGATTGCGACAGGACGGATACATTACACCATCCCTGAATTCACGTTGCCTTACAGCAATAATTCACTTTTTTAATAATACACTGTCAACTGTGATTCATTAAAAAAAACCTGGTAAATTCTGATAGGAGAAAATGGTTCCATTTACACCCATAGATGTCAAGTCTGAAAGGGGGCGGTTCGCACCCCCACTTCGCATAATAAACTTGATATCTTCATCTTTTGCCATCAGAACGAATCTATAAGCCATCTTGGGGGATTCCTGACCCCCCCGTCATGCCCCCCATTAGAGAGCTGGGGACAGGAGCGCCAGCTATTTACCCCCTTGAGAGGGGGACGGGCAGGTATCAGAGCATCTCAACTGATTCAAGTGCCCGTCCGAAGCGAAGCGGAGGAATATCATGCCCTCATATGGAGATGGAGATAATGGGTGATAGTTATTTTTTATTTTTTACCAATCGACGGTGTGTTATTTTTTTGGCTCTGTAGAATTCCTTTTATTCTGGCACAAAATAAAAAGGACACATGCTTTGAAGGAGGGGACAGTGCCTGTCACCTCGGGACCGCCCCTGCGCAATATGATAGTGCTGTTATTACCTTGTCGGGGGTTATCGCATTGGGGGGGAGCCAAGTGGCGGGGGTGAAACCCCCATGAACGTTGAGAGTTTTTTCAAACATTTCTACAGAGCCATTTTTTTTAAAAGATTTATTCCGGTCATGTAATTATTCTTTTTTCTCATCGTATTTTTTTAAAAAATGCCGGGGGTTAACATGACCCCCTATCCCTGATTGTTTACCATTTTTTACCATTTTTGTTGGATCGGTGACCTTTTTGTAGGAACAGGGATATTGTCTATTGGTACGGAATCCTGATGAAAAAGAAACAAATCGGTACAATTTTCCTCGGGCTCTGGCTCTCCATCCTGGCAGTCTCTATGCTCGTGACGGAACGATTTGACCTTGCCCTCTTCTTTGTACTGGGGTTCATCGGTTTTCTGGTGATCGTGGAGCTCATGGAGCCGCACTATGTCAAGCCCGGTTACCTGTGGTATATCCGGTTTCTGATACTCGTGGGGATTGTAGTATTCGGTGCAATTGTTGCACAAAAGGTACTGGATATACTTGGGCTGGAAATTGTCCTGGCATGACAAACTGAACATCGCTCTTCCCTGTCATCCCCTTTTATAAAGGATATGAAATACCTTTTAAAATACCAGTGAGATATGATGATAGTGCAATACATGCGGGGCCAGAATAAAGGCGTACGCCGGGGATAAAAAATGAAGGCATTTCACCTGAACAAGTTTTTGACGGCAGCAATTCTCTTCCTGGTTGCAGGTGCAGTTTTCGTTGCGATGGCCCTGATTACCAGTCTTGGGGAATTTATAACTGCTTCGTTTGTGATTTCCGGCATGGTCTGCGTTATGACAGGGATTTTCATGGTGACCTTTTCGGGCGGCGAACCGGTAGACCCAAAACTGGTCGGGCTCCTTCCTGCACAGGGCTGTATGAATATCTGCCGTATCGCATCGGACCTCGGTATCCAGGGGAATGCACATTTCCTTCCTCCGAGGATTTCGGGAGAAACGCGGGTCATGCAGTTTAACCCGACCCTTTCCTACGATGGAAAAATGATTTATGCAAAAACATCATTTCCCGAAACAGGCCCCAAAGGCCTTGTGACCATTCCTTCATGCGATCCGCTCATCCAGCAGCTCATGAAGAGAAACGATCTGAAAATTCCTGATAATAATGAAAATTTATGCCAGCTCATCCGTGAAGCAACCGGGGAGATCTTTGAGTTTTCTCCCCGGGTCTTTACCCGCTGGCATGGTAATACGGTCACCATAACGTTCCAGCGGTACCGCTTCATTGCAGGGTGCCAGCATATTTTTCTGGAATCCCCCGGCTGCTGTTCCCGGAATCCCTGCCCGGCATGCAGTCTCTGCGGGGTGCTGTTAGCGGCGGGAACCGACAAGGTGGTTGCTCTTGAACAATGTTCAATCGGCACTTCATCCCGCGACGTTAACCTGGTCTTCCGGATCCTGCCCCTCCCAGACGTCCAGCAGGATATGGAGGTTCCGGTAGCTCGCGTTGATACGGTTCATGGCGACAACGTCAAAACCCGGGATATTTTCATTAAATAACAGGAATTCCACGCGGTTATACCCGGTTTTGTTCACCGACAGGTTATAGGGAATTATTACGGTCTGGTTCGGCACAAGGGAAAGCGACAGACGGTCCTGGGGATCCATAGTATCAATACGGTAGGTACTGGTGGCATTATCGAAATGCGTGACCATCATCCATGTCTCGATGGTATAGGTGATCCTCCGGTTCTCGTGGTTTTCAACACCAACGTACAAAGGATATGAATGGTTGGTAAAAATATTGCGCGGGTATTGTGCGGCTGTATGGTTTTCCCCAAGAACGAAGAAATCCGTGAACTGTTCATCACCCCGGGGAACGGTGATGATATAGATAGTTGTCAGGAGGGCAATAATGATGCCGGCAGCAAGGACAACACCGAGGATCCGGTCAAGCCTGTGCGGTCCTGCAGGAAGAATTTCTTCTCTGACCGCTTCTGCAAGCATTAAAAATGGCATTCTGAACTGTTCTTCCAGCGGAAGCATGGCTCTCTGGTAGTGTGCCACACAGGTAATCAGAAGCGTGAATGCCGTAAGTGCTGTCACAATAGGATCAAGACGGATCCCCCACGGGGTAAAATTTAATCCAAGACCGATAATGGGGACAACGGCAATGGATACGCAGACGGAGAGCACTATCCGCTCGGTGAGATCGATATCACCTTCCCTGGGGAAGAGTGCCAGAATAATACAATACCCCGGGATGAAGAGTATAACCGGAAGGGCCAGCACAACCCTCACGGGTGTCTCGCTGATGACCGGGAGATAGATCGCACTGATCGCTGCTGCAAGCCATACTATCACCAGTTTCAGGTCGTTTGGAAACGCCTGCCTGACAAAGGCTGAATGGAGTTTCCGTATAAACGTTTCTTCATACAATGGACTCACTCACTCCCAAAGAAGCTCATTTCACTGACACCACTATAGCCTGCGGAGGCAAAGCAGGCAGGGAGAAGAACTGTTTTTTTTGTGGATAGTGTTGATCGTCTCAAACCTGGCAGCTCCTGATTATGGGATGGGGATTTGTGCACCGGACGGTGAATTTCAGGCTGGTATTCCGGAAGTGAACCCATGTCATTTTTCCGGCAGGTGCAGCCGGCGGTCCACTTCTTTCATGGCGGCTGTGGAAAATTTCGTATGCAGGGTTTTTAATGCCTCTTCTCTTTTTATGTTCCCCTGGCGGACAAGGGCTGACTGGTCATAGGCGTATGAATGGATATGGTATTTGTCGAAGTGGTTTTTTATTGCATAGGCATTCAGCAGGCAGTTGGATGAATTGGGATCTTTTAAATCCGGTTCTGTCCAGCCCAGCCTGATGATCTCTTTTTTGAACTGGTGCTTATTGTATTCCCAGACAAGGAACGGGTGGACGATCATCACCTCGGTGTCCGGAGGACTTGCGGTGATAGTGTCCTTGTCCATCAGGTACAGGTCCCTTTCCTCAACCCCCATGGTCTTCAGCTGCGCATCGAAAAGCTTTCGTATCCAGTTCATGAAGGGTTTTGTAAGGGTAACAAAGGGAACTTCGGTCTGGCCAGGGGAGAATGCAAAAACAATATAGGGTATTTTTGCATGTATGGCCATTTCAACAAGTTTCTGCTTGATGATGCTCATGCAGGTATTGCACATATCGCTTGCCCGGTATTTTGCAAAACCCGGATAGGCATCCTTTGACACGGCTGCTTTACAAAATATATCCCGCATTTTCGTTTCATCCAGCGAGAGGCAGAAATAGGTGCTGTTCGTCAGCTCGCAGAATTTTTTGGCATTTTTAAAAGCGGTATCGGAAATAAACCCATTGTCAAACTGAACTGCCAGCACCCTTAAGTGCGGGTATTCTTTCTTTAACCGGTACAGTGCATACGAGGAATCAACCCCCCCTGAAAGGGCAAAGATCACATCGTACTTCCCCTCTTTTTTTATGGAATTGAACAGGGTGTCCATCTGGATCCGGAATTCCTCCTGCTTTTCTTTGGAAACCGGGGTATAGTGTTCACAGAACTGGCATAGTCCCGTATCAGGATTTATGGTAATCCCGGGTGTTCCGGAATCCAGGGCGCAATTTTTGCAAATAACCGTATCCATTGGTATCACGAACTTTCTGTCATTTTTTTGAGTTTTATTACCGACTGGCTGATCCCGGACAGGGTATCGAAATTGTCCGGGGTGATGATTTCCATGGGTATTTCGATTTTATAGGTGCTCTCAAGATAATCCACGAGCTGGAGTAACCCGATTGAATCGATAACACCGGATTCTGTCAATGATTCATGGTCCTTCAATGAACTTCTGCCATCGAGAAATCCACGCGATTTCAAAAATTGCAGAATATCTTTGCTTATCTCGTTCATGGGGGTTCACATCGTTTTTTTTAAAACAGTTGTACAATTTTGCAAATTGTCTGATATAAATTGTTTGATATAGTATTTCTAGTAAGAGATCAGACTAAAATAATGGTGTCATATGGATAACCAGACCTCCGGAAACAGGTTTGAAATACAACAGAAATGGCGTGGTTCTTGGTGGTTATTATGCCTCCGGTGAAGATCTCGTATCCGAAAATGCCCTCGGATATTCCTGACCTGATCCTGTATGCAAAAGAACAGGGTCTCTTCGGGGATTTCATGTGAGAAAAACCAAACCCCCTGCTTCCGCCGGAATTTGAGCCGGCAAAATATATATTCACCGTATAAAAAATGATTTCCGGATATGTTCCGGTTGTTACCCCCGGTGTATCAGCAGCCGACGGGATGGTGCAGGTTTTCTTTCCTGCAGTTTCCTGTAGGGAAAAATAGCGTAATGGTATCTGATATCAATGATAAAACTCAGAGAAGTTGAAGACAAAGACCTTCTCCCCTTAGCTGAATTCTTACCCCGGGGATTCGCCTACACGACCAAAGAATTCTGGACAGCCCGGTTTGAGATGTGGTGGGCAGCCAACCCGGCCTACACCCCGCAATTCCCGAGGGGCTGGGTGCTGGAAAATGATGGTGCTCTTGTTGGCTTTATCGGGAATATCCCGGTAAAATTCATCATTTTTGGCCAGGAGAGGATTGCTGCTGCTTCTTCAAGCTGGTTTGTGGACCCTTCGATCCGTGGTATGGCCAGCCTCAGGCTTTTCAATGAATTCTTAAAACAAAAAAGTGCCTCGCTGTTCCTCTTCAAAGCCGAGGATGAACAGCTTATGCAGTTTTTATCCCGGTATCATTTTGAAGAATATATCCTCCCGAAATCACGGAAAGAATACGTGTATATCCTGAATAAGAACCATGTGTTTTTCAATTTTTCAAAATTCATCTTCAGCAAAAATATCCCCAAAATAGCGGATTTACCGGAATTGTATAGACGTTTCTGGTTTTTACTCCTCGGGTATATGTTCCAGGGACCTGTTGCACGACCGGACGCTTCCACCGGTGAAGCATATACCTCTTCTGTCTGTACTTCCTGTGACGATGCGTTTTTACCGCTCTGCGGGCACTTCCTGAAATCCTGTAATGTTGTCCTGTCCCATGATACCAGGACCTTAAACTGGCTGTATTTTCCCACGGCGAGATGGTTTAAACGGGTGGTGGTCCAGTGCCGGCGGTCGCGGGATAACAGCCTGGCAGGCTACATGGTGTTCGATATCGAACGGAATAACACCTCAGAACCGGGAAATATGCGGCTCATGGAGATGTTTATAGCGGATGACAATCCCGGGGTGCTGGCGTCACTGACCACGTGTGCCATTGAAACCGGAAAAAAGAATAATGCCGCATTGCTGGTGGTCTTTGCAAACACCACGCAAACAGACCGGTATTTCAAAAGCACGTTTCTTTTGAGAAGGGCAGCCCGCCATTTCCGCTATCTCAAATTCTCAGATACTGCTGAAATGCGTCCGGTCAGCGATAATTACGGGTATGTCTGCCCCTCGCTGATTTATCCTCCCCAGTAGGATTTTTTTATTATTTTCTCACCGTGATATACGCGTTTTTCTTTACGGTCGTGCTCCCCAGAGTATTGGTTATTGTCAGGATAACCGTATATGTCTGGGTCTTTTTTGTGCTCGTGTAGGTGTGCACCGGGTTCCGGATAGCCGATGTTGTTCCATCACCGAAGTCCCACGCATACGTCAATGGTGCCGTCCCGGTTGACTGGCTGGTGAATCGGACAGTCAGTGGAGCCGTCCCGCTCAGGACGTCTGAGGTGAATGCTGCAGTGGGAGCAACCGAAATCCATTTTGCAGCTATGATCTGGTCGCCAAGCTTCCCGTACCGGAAGGATTTATCGACCACTCCATCAAGGAAGGTATCGAAATACCAATACCCGCCTGAAGGCCGGAATACCGCTATACCGTCCCTTCCCGTACCCTGCCAGTCGCCGACAACAGGCACATCATCAATCTTCCCGAACCTGAATGATTTATCGACCACTCCATCGAGGTTGTAGTCAAAATACCAGTATCCGCCTGAAGACCGGAATACCGCTATGCTGTCTCTTCCCGTACCCTGCCAGTCGCCGACAACAGGCACATCATCAATCTTCCCGAACCTGAATGATTGATCGACTACTCCATCGAGGTTGTAGTCAAAGTACCAGGAACCGCCTGAAGGCCGGAATACCGCTATACCGTCCCTTCCCGTACCCTGCCAGTCACCTTTGATGATCATGTCGCCAGACTTCCCGAACCTGAATGATTGATCGACTACTCCATCGAGATTATAGTCAAAATACCAGTATCCGCTGGATGGACGGAAGATCGCAATGCCATCCCTTCCCGTACCTGTCCAGTGTCCGACGATTGGCTGATCCCCGGGCTGCCCGAACCTGAATGACGTATCGACTACTCCGGAGAGGTTATAGTCAAAATACCAGTATCCGCTGGATGGACGGAAGATCGCAATGCCGTCCCTTCCCGTGCCCTGCCAGTCGCCCCTGATGGGCTGATCGCCAAGCTTCCCATAACGGAAGGAACTGTTGGGAATTTGATCGAGATTATAATCGTAATACCAGTACCCGGTTGGTGGACGGAAGATCGCAATTCCATCATTTTCTGTTGAGGCTACAGCAACATAATCCGGTCGTGCCAGAGTATTGGTCCCTTTATCGCTTGTAGCACTCAATGAAACCGTGTATACCCCACCCTGACGGTAGGTATGTGCCGGGTTCTGCGTTGTGCTGAAGGTCCCGTCTCCGAACGACCAGTTCCAGGAAGTTGGATTGTTTGCGGAGGTGTCCGTGAATGTAACCGTTAACGGAGCAGCCCCGGAGAGTGGAGTGCCATAAAAGCTGGCTGATGGGGCATTATTAATCGTAAATCCACCGGGAAGCGTACCGAACTTACCGTCCGGGTTGATGACTACCACATTATAAGCTCCGGTTACTTTGTTGCTGAGGTTGACAGAACCGGTAATTTTGTCTGATGAAACTACATTCACATCGGCAGCGGTAACCGTTCCAATATCTATTATCCCGAGCGCATTGCTTCCGGAACCTGCCACATAAGCATGATTACCCGCTAAAAAGACACTTTTGGGGTTCACCAGGAATTCGTTCGATATGCTGCCCTTATGTACCGGGACTGCAGGGTTTGAGACATCCACGATCTCCAGTGCATTGCTGGTTCCGGCACTGCCCACATAGGCATAATTGCCGGAAACGAAGACACTTTGGGGGTTATTCAGGTATGCATTCGATATGCTGCCTATATTTTGTGGGACTGCGGGGTTTGAGACATCCACGATCACAAGCGCATTGCTTCCATAACTTGTCACATAAGCATAGTTTCCGGAAACATAAACGCCCGATGGCGAATATATGGTTGTACTGCTGCTCTTACGCACCGGGTGTGCCGGATCCGTTACATCAACAATCTCTAATACATTGCTTCCGGAACTTGCCACGTAGGCGTAATTAGCAACTACGAAGACACTTTTTGGGTTTAACAAGTATGCGTCCGGGTTTGCTATCCTACCCTTATGGATCGGGGCTGCAGGGTTCGTGACATCCGCAATCTCAAGTGCATTACTGCTTCCGGAACTTGCCACGTACGCATAATTACCGGAAACGAATACACTTTGGGGGTTCGACAGGTATTCGTTCGATATACTGCCCGTATGGACCGGGGCCGCCGGGTTCGTGACATCCACGATCTCAAGTGCACTGCTTATGTAACTTGCTACGTAGGCGTAATTACCGGAAACGTAAACGCTTTGCGGGCTCAATAGCAGAGCCCCGCCGGTACCATCTGATATACTGCCCTTATGTACCGGAGCCGCCGGGTTCGTGATATCCACGATCTCAAGCGCATTGCTTCCGGAACTTGCCACGTACGCATAATTACCGGAAACGAAGACGCTTTGCGGGCAAGATAACAGAGCCCCACCGGCGCCGTTTAATATACTGCCTTTATGGACCGGGTTGACCGTGACGGGTGTCATCATCACGGTCGCACCTGGGGTAAAATTGGCCCCGGAAAGGGACATGATCACAGGAGTTGATGTATTGAAACCGGAAACCGGCAGAATACCGGTCACTGAAGGTACTGCTCCGGCTGCTACCTGGGGGATGATAAGCAGCACAAGACACACCATAACCAGAGAATGCTGTATTTCCTTCCTGTTTCCTGCTGTTATCACGATGTTGGATCTTCCTCCTCCGATTCTCCGTTCAGGACGATACCGGTGAACTTTGTGTCCTGATCCAAGAGCTCAGGTGGTTTTGAAAATGCCGACCCTCCAATGGCATAACTTCCCTCCCGAACAGGATTATTCCTGAAAGGGTGGCGTATAAATCGAGGCCTACCTCTCTTAAGGAGAGCCGGGGGGTCATGCATTGAATACTATCTCTGGTGCCGGTGGTGTTTTCCCCAATCATTCCCTGTTCTTTCTACCCTATTAAAGTGTGGCGATGCACTGATGCAAGGCAGGGCCAGCAAGCTTGTTCATATCAGGCATTTTCTGCTGCTCCGGTGAACCACCTGTGGTATTATCCCGGGTTTTTGAGGAATGTGGTGAGATATATAACGGAGGATTGCTTTGGTTGTAAGGGTATTTTATAGAATTTCGGCAGTTTGCCTGCATTGGAACGTATATTTTTTATAAAAATTTGTGCCTGACACGTTCATGATTCCTATCTGCTCACACAATATCCCGTTTGGCAATTTTCCCGGTGGAGCCTTTGGGTAACGAGTCCCGGAACTCGACATATTTCGGGACCATGAAACTTTCCAGGTGTTGTTTACAATGACTGATGACATCCCGTGCAGATAACGACGGGTCACTGGAGACAATATATGCCTTGATTGCCTCTCCTTCGAGTTCATCGGGCACGCCGACGACTGCTGCTTCAAGCACACTCGGGAGAAGGTAGAGGGCATCTTCTACCTCCTTGGGAGCCACCTTCTCTCCCCGGGTCTTGATGATATCATCGGCCCGGGAGATGAAATAGAGAAAGCCTTCCTGGTCCTGCCGGAAGAGGTCACCGGTATATAACAGCCCTTCATCAGGAAATCTCCCCGGCCCAAATGTGCAGGCAGTCTCTTTGGGCTTGTTTAAGTAACCCTTCATGACGTGCCTTCCCCGCACGACCAGCTGGCCGGTACTGCCCGGCGGGAGACGCTCTCCGTCCGGACCCTGGATCCATACCTCGGTCCCGGGAATGGCGATCCCGACAGAACCGGGACGGTTTTTGAGTTCAGCCGGCGGGAGATACAATATCCGTTTGCATTCCGTCTGGCCGTACATTGAATACAGGCTCGCCTGGGGAAACTTTGCACACACCCGCTCGATGTGGGAAACCGGCAGGGCCGCTGCGGTGTTTGTTATGTACCGCAGGGACGAGAGGTCATACGCACTCAGGTCCATCTGGAGCAGGACGGAAAAGATTGTCGGAACGGCAGGAAACCCGGTCACCCGCTCCTTTTCCATCTTCTTAAAAACTGATGTGGGGAACATGAACGACCGTTCGAGTACCAGCGTGCCCCCGAACTTAAAGACCATGAGCGGCTGGAACAGCCCGTAATCAAATGACAGGGGAAGACAGTTGAGGACAATATCATTTTCGGTGTTCTCAAGATACGTGATAATCGAGCTGGTGGCAAAGTCCACGCAGGTGTGGGGTTCCATGACCCCTTTGGGCTCCCCGGTGCTCCCCGAGGTATACACGAGGCAGGCGAGGTCATGTCCTGACACTTCGGGGGATTTTGTGGACGGGGAATAATTTTTCTGTACATCTGACCAGGATACCGCCGGGATGTTTCCTGCCGGTTGTCCTGTGTCTTCATCGCCACAGACAATCATGCAGCGCAACGAATTACAGGCATCCAGTACGGGACTGAAGGCAGGCACCTGGTTTTTGAACAGGACAACTGCCGATGCACCGCAGTCATTCAGGATATAGGAGAGTTTTTTTTCTTTTATGGAATGGTGGACAACCAGGAAGACTCCACCGGCTTTCAGGATACCGAAGATGGCAGCGATTGTTTCAACTGAATTCGGGGCGACGATGACAACCCGGTCACCTTTCTGTACGCCGTGTTCCCTGAGTGCAGAGGCACACCGGGCTGCCATTTCATCGAGTTCCTGATAGCTCAGCCGCTGGTCGCCCATGATAAGTGCAGTTTTTTCCGGGTGTTTTTTTACCGTGTTTTCCAAAAATTCCTGAACAAGCATTTCAGGTCACCGCCGTGCAGGGAAGGTGTGCAGGTTTCGTTTCCATAATTGAAGCAAATGCTGCAGGATCAATCCAGAACACCGCGTGGTCGATGGTGCCGGAATCGTACGCAAGGGACAGAATCGCGTGCCGGTCACACCAGTACGACACAAAGCCGGCATCAGGAAAAAAGGTGTCTGCAGCAAGGAGAGGAAACGGGTTTTTATCCTTGAATTTTGCATAGGCTTCCACCAGCGTCCACAGGTGAAGGGCCCTGACGGGTTCTTTTTTTCTGTTCCCGCACGGTAACGGCGTTATAGAGCGGAGAGGAAAGGACCTTTTTGATCTCACTGCTGTTCACCATTTCAATATCACTGCCGATCTTTTGTTTTCCTATGGAGAGCGCAATACAGCTGCCCGAGTAGGACAGGGAAAGAAAGCAGTCGTTCCTGCCATGCACCAGCATCCCTTTTTTTCCCCGGGAAAGGACAACCTTCTCCGTTTTTCCGGTTCCGAGAAGCCGGTGGAGGATGCACTTTGCAAGACTCCGGGAAACAATGAACCTCTGTTTGAAATAGTCTGATTTGAACTGCAGGACACGTTCTTTTTCCGCACGGTCGAGGGTATCGTACAGGGATGCATCATACATCCCGGTATCTGCAAGGAACGTGATGACATCGTGCGTTTTCCAGTACTGCGGGATCTGGTCCGGTGCACACAGGTTTTCTGAATTTTTCGACCATGCCCTGAGGGCAGGAAAGTTCGCAGTCATGGCAGTGCACCGCAGTTCCAATCTGGGTCTCCTTTACATCTTTATCTGTACCTATTTGACGAAGTTACTTTTTAAATTCTCTTTTGTTATTACCCGTCATTGGTGGTAAACTGCCCTAAAAATGGTAAACTGCCCTAAAAAAATGTGACCGTGACCAGAACATTTCCGGACCTGTTGCTTATTGTATCCGGTGAAGCGGTATTCTCTTTTCTGTGCCCGGTAACCTCACCAGATAACGGATTGCCCGCAGAGGTACTCACTGCTGCAAAACCTTTCACGGTGTGCGGGATACAGTATCCTTCAACTCCTCCTTTTTGGGGACATCATCACTCAAGCAGGTAAAATAAGCCCGAAACAGGCTCCGTTTTCCGAACAGGTGTATCGGTGAACAGGGCATTTGGGGAAGTATGTCCGCCGCTAAAAAAAGATCTCAGATTATCCTCAGAATTGGCAAAATACGCTCTTTTCAGCGGGAAATAATTTCCTCTTTAGCGGTGTTCCGGAAGGCATGTTTTTTCGACCATAGTATCCCTTGAAAGGGAAATTATCCTGTCACCGGATGCTGGTATGCGACCCTTTTTTTTGACCGGGAACATGAAAAATTGCAGAATAGCGGTGGGTTACCCGACCAAAGGATGGACCCTCCCGCTTTCACGGGATAAGGTACATCATATGTACCTTTAAATAAAAACCAATTATCGTTCTGTTTCGTCAGGAACGCGGAATACGGCCGTTTTTTACAAAAAATCGTGTGTCATAATCAAAGCATATCAACCCGGCAGTACAGAAGTACTATTGCCACACGGCTCTGTCACCGGGCACAGACGGCAACCGGCGAAACCTGTCCTTGGATCGTATCAGCGGATAGCGGACGCTCCGGATCCCGGCAGTGTGAGCTGTCAGATACGCGGGCAGGAAAAAGACGATGAGATTCAACGCAGACAACGAAAAGAACCGGACGACGAACGGGAGCAGGTGCAGGGATCCAACCCTGCCCGACCGTTGTCGGACCGGTTCAGGGAACGGCTACAGGACACAGCAGGTATACCTGTCCCGTATAGCCGGTGTACTGAAAGGAGATCATCCCCCATGTTCTACAGAATATCCGGTCTGGTACCCCGAAAGGAATTGTTCCGAAGGGGGATACCTGATGACCCGTGGGATACGACCGGTCGCCGGGATTGCCGAAGCAAAGCGCAGGGCGACTGCGTGGGGATTTACCCTGATCGAAATTGGCATGGAGGCGCAGGTGCCGTTCGATTTCGGAATTCATTACAACGGGAGCGCCAGTCTCGTGCGGGTCAGGAGACTGAAGAATCATGGCTACCGGGTAGAGCTTATCGGGAAGTCCTGTGCAGACCAGATCAGAGAATTGCGGGAACTGCCCCTTCCGGGAGGGGTCGCAAAGGAACTCTGGGTGAGAGGGCCGGAACGGGCCTGGCACCGGTACCGGGTATTACCGGAAACGGTTGAAGTAATACCGGATATCCCGAACACCAGGCCGTCAACCGCTGGCGAGACGGGAATGGGGAAGAAAATGGACTGCCCGGGCAGATGATCCGGTTAGAGAATGGTAATGCCTCCCCTTTGTTCGTGGTTTTTCTCTTGGATGACCATACTCTATGACGGTGGCTTTGTGCAGAAAAACCACTACAAAATTCTATCTATTTTTTAGAAATTATATTATTCAACGAAAATACTCAACCCCGTGATTCAGAAGAATACACGCAATCTTGTCGTGATCGCCAACAGCACTGTGCTGATTATTGATGTGGTTCTGCCTGCAGGTGCGGTGCTGGTGAGAACGCTTGTGCACGAATCGTTTGTGGTGCAGAAAATAAGGGTCCTCGATCATCTCCTTTTTAGTATGAAGATAATTTCACGCCTTGTTTTTATTCAAAATATACGACTAAAAAATATCTTTAATGGCAGTTCGCACACTCACACCACGCGCAAACTCAGTACCACCCGTTCGAAGTCTTCTCCTGCTGCATGTCAAAGAACATGGCAAAAAATACCGTCTGGAGGCCGATGGAAAGTGCAATCAGGGAGGCAATACCGGGAATAAAAACAGGCTGGTGCTGGACGAACTTGTAATGCAGGGCATACAGCCCCCCGAGGAGTCCCATGAGCGTGAGCAGGCTGCCGCCAACATAGAAAAAGACGAGCGGGTGGAAGCTGAGGACGATGTATTTTTTCTTGAGGCGCCAGAGGAAGTCCCGCAGCAGGAGGAAGGATACGTGTACGATATAGGTGCTGTATTTTATACCGGACTTCTCCAGCCCGTACCGGGACGGGTGGGGAACATTCATGATCCTGAAGCTTTCGACATTAAGCTTTACCAGGATATCGTTACAGTAGCCATATCTCGGGTATACCTTCTCTAAGTTGATCTGGTTGAGCGCCCGGCTGGAAATCGCCGTGTACCCGTTCTGCGGGTCCATCATCTGCCAGTATCCCGAGGCAATTTTGGTGAGCATGGTAAGGATGCTGTTGCCAATAAAGCGCCAGGTACTCATTCCTGCACGATACCGGGGATTGGCGATCCGGTTTCCCATTGTATAATCGCATTTCCGGTCAATGATGGGGTCGAGGAGTCGGGAAGAAATGCCGGGTCCATCTGGAAGTCACCGGCCATGACGGCAACAATATCCATGCCCTCTTCAAGTGCTTTTTTATACCCGGTGACAATTGCGGCACCAACCCCCCGGTTCACCTCGTGCTGGATAGATACAACTGAAGTGTCATGCTTTGCATAGTAATCAATAACCGCTTGAGTCCGGTCAGTCGAATGGTCATTCACCACATAGATCCGGGCGATAAATTCCGGTATACCTGAAATGGTATCACCAATCAACAGTTCCTCGTTGTATGCCGGTACGACTACGCCAATGAGCTTGTCCCGATAACGCGGGGTGTTATCGCCGATCAGCTGATGACAACGCAAACCGCGGTTTGACCGGAATTTCCTGTAGCGTGAGCCCTTTTCTTAAAAACAGTGTCACCATCGCTGGTTCGAACTGATCCGAGTCGGGCAGAAGGTCGAGCAGACATACAGCCCGGACACTCAAAGCCCGGAACGGGGAGCCGGGATCGGAATTGTAAAACACCGGGCAGGTGTCGGGTGGCGAGTGATTATTGGCTGCTTCATCAAACAGGTGTGGGGGAATCCCTTTTCTCCCCATGAGATTCCTGGATCCGATAACAAGATCTGCTTCACCGGGAAGTACAGGTGCAGTAAGCCGTGGTATATCGCGTATAAGGTGGCTTCCGGTGACATCGAGGAACACAACAGTTGTACAGGAGAAGCCGAGTGCGTGCTTGCAGCCGGTCAGGATGGCATTCACCCGACCTCCGGTAATACCCGGCGGGAATAACAACAGCCCCTGCCTGTTGCGCAATATCGACTGTTCGGTCATGCGATGAGTCATCCACCACAATGACGTGACCTGCGTGCTGCCGGGCCAGAAGGACTATGCTGCCAATAGTAAGTTCGTTATTACGGGTCGGGATTACTACGGCAATTCGGGATTGGGGCTGTTGTTGTTTTTCCTGGATATTTATTGAGATCTGATGGATACTTGCATTGCAATTTGATCCCTCTGAACGAGGTTTTTCCCGTATTGTTATTGAATCACTCATGGTTGAGAAACAAATTAATTGGCATAATACATTATCCCGGATATCATTTTCTTAATAAATAGTGAATATATCTCATAGATTGGGGTATAAATAAATGCAAGGTGCGGGTGTGTTCTAAAAATCATACTATAAATTTTGGATTATTGGCGCCGATTTGCTTCTATCAGGAGAATAATTACTTATTATCTTATTTTTGTAATGCCCAGGTTCCCGGTTATTCTTATCATCGGAAACGGGATGCTCGTGGAATGTGCTGGCTGTGCCGTGCAATGCATCGGTGTATGGCACTAATACATTTATATGAACATAGAAAAAAGTACTGTTAGAGTAAAAAATCGATACTTTCTACAGTAAAATGGTGAACCTTCCATGAAACCTATAATGCTTTTTGCCCTGCTCATGGCTTTCGGTTGCATCCTTGCGACAGGATGTGTTGCCCAGCCAAAGAAGGATCCGGGAAATACTACCGTTTCTCCCACAAATACATTTACCCCGTTTGTGAATACTACCACGGTTCCAGCTACCAACCTGACCAATACTACGAATGCTACCAGCGGAAACATAACCTCGGGATTGACCGGCCCCCTGCGTGTGTCCATCAGCGGTTATAATGCCGGAATACCCCTCCAGGTCGTCGTTGATAATAAGACCGTGGGAAATGTGACCCGTGAAAAACCCCTGGACCTGATAATACCGGAAGGGGACCATCTTATCCAGGTCTGTGTGGGTGTCATATGTCCGTCAGAGATGGTGAACATTCAGTTTGCAAAACGGTCATATCTTGATTTTGGGGACCGGTTACGACAGGAAGCTGAGTTACGCCACACCTACCGTAAGGTTGCTCGATTATTTCAAGAACGGGAATGGCGTTGGTGTAAATGTTGAGTTTATCAACCCCACGCAAAAAGATCTTGCCATGGTCGCAGAGGTTGGTTGCGGGTACACCTATATTGACGGCAGGACCAGTCTCCGGATGGGAGATTCCGTGCGGTCCAAGACAACGGCATGGGTAGAAGCTGGTCGTCGTGTAACCCAGACGGTAAACCTCTATTTCACCTATGGCAGCGCCTATACTTTTGATGAACCCACCATCACAGACGTATCCTACCAGTAATTTTTTTTAATACTACACTGTCACACTGTGATCACCTGTGATTAATGGTAAAATTTTTTAATCCGATTCCTGAAAATTCCCCCATTTCTTCGATATCAGAGATTCTGTCAGGTACAGGAGATGTCAGGTTTAAAGGCGGGCGATTCGCACCCGACAGGATCGGCTCTTTTTCCCTGATTGATTCATCGGCACCATCAGAATGAATCTATGAGCCTTCCAGGAAGGATCCCAGAAAACTCATAACGCCCGCTCCCCCTTTACGCTCACCATCCCCCAAGGGGGAGGGAGCGTGGCAGGATAACTCCCTTTTAGTGGGGGACGGGCAGGTATCAGGGCATCTCAGCTGATCCAGGTGCCCGTCCGAAGCGAAGCGGAGGCGTATCATGCCCACATGTGCAGGGGGAGATAATACGTGATAGTTTTGTTTTTTTACCAGGTGACTGTGTATTATTTTTGAAAAAAAAATATCCTGTGCTCCTTTTTTCGGTCACCGGTATCTGATATACTATCCCCAAAAAGGAGATTTCAGGAAACCCGCCAGAGACTTCTCTCTCCCGGACCAACAGTAATTATGCTTTAAAACAGGTTCACACCGGTACCGTTTTACCAGGACTTTATTTATTGGGTAACCGCATCCGGCTCGTGATCGCGGATGAACGTTTTTATAGACGTAAACTCTTTTTTGAAATCCCCGGATCTCGGTATGTATACATCCGCACCGTCGCGGCGGGCCTGATCGATTAAGGGATCTTTACCTCTCCCGGAATAGATGATGAACAATCCCTTATAACCGGTTTCCCGGGCGGCCCTGACAAATACCCCGCCATTCATGACCGGCATCCGGTAATCGGAAATTACCACTTCAATAGGCCGTTGCTTCAGTATCTCAACTGCTTCCCGTGCGTCCAGGCATGCGGTCACTTCAAAACTCCCGTTTTCCTGAAACGCGAGGTTCATCAGGTCGAGCATATCTGCATCATCATCCACAAGGAGAATCGGGATCATGAACCAGTCTCCAGGACCGGGGTATGTTTCTTCTTTTCGCCGTGATCATCCTGTGGCATCCTGAAACATCCTAACGGGACATGGATCTCAAACCGGGCACCTTTGCCGGGCACACCGGTCTCTTCAATGGTCAGGCCGGTGATGGACAGGATTTCTTTTGCCAGAAACAGGCTCAGTCCCCGGTTCCTCATCATGCCCGGTTCAAAAATTTCTTTTTTGAGTTCTTCGGGAATCCCAACACCATTATCGCCGATAACCAGGGTAAGTCCGCGGTCATCTTTTTCACATTGTAACAAAAATTTCTGTTACGCCTTTTCCATGGATCCCGGCATTCTCAAAAATGTTCCGGAAGACTCTTGTGACCTGTGAATCTGCAAAGATCTCCCATTCATCAACATCGATGGTGAGCCTGACAGAATTCGGATCGATCCATTCCGTGACTGAGTTCAGACAGTCCCTGATGGCAAACCACTGGGGGGGCTTCATGCCAAGGTCCTTATAATCCCGGGTGAACTTGACTAATTTCCCGATTGCCTTGGTTGACGTTTCCAGGCGGTTGAGATAGTCAAGGAGCACGGGTTCCTGTGAAATGGATTTTGCCCGGTCGATATACCCGAGAAGAATGGAGACCTTATTGAGGATATCATGCCGGGTCAGGCTTGATAAGAGGTTTAATTTTTTGTTTGCCTGCCGGAGGGCTTCTTCTGCGGATTTGCGCTCGGAGATGTTGAGGTGAGTGCCGGTCATGCGGACGGGTTTGCCGTTTTTATCCCATTCCGTTACCATGCCCCGGTCAAGCACCCAGACCCAGTGACCGTCTTTGTGCATCATTCTGTGATTCGCATTCGAAATGCGCAGATTCCCCGGCAAAGTGCTTCTGGAGAATTTCATCGGATTTCAGCAGGTCCTCGGGATTGGTCAGGGACCTCCAGGTATCAATGGTCACCGGGGAGAGTTCCTGCACGGTGTACCCGATGATCTCGGCCCAGCGATCGTTTATTACGGTCTCTCCGGTCTGCACTCTCCAGTCCCAGAGGCCAACTCCCGAGCCCTCGATTGCCAGTTTGAGTTTCTCCTCGCTCTCCCGCAACGCCTGTTCACCGTGCTTGAGATCGGTGATGTCTCCGATAAGCCCGGTAATGCCGGTTATTTTCTCTCCCTCGATGAGTGGCTGGGCAATAAAGCGGCCCCAGCGAATCGTGCCGGCTTTATCCACCATTTTGAAATCGTTCGGGGATGTCTTTCCGTCCTGGGCTTCTTTTAGTCTCTCTCCAAGGATATGTCGTTCCTCAGAAGGCACCAGGGTATAGACATATTTGCCAATCAGTTCCGCGGAGCTGTATCCCAGGACCTGCTGGACCACCGGGCTGACATAGGTAAAACGCCCCCTGGTATCCGTGGTAAATATGATGTGACTGATGCCTTCGACAAGAGCACGGTGTTTTTCCTCGGACTTTCGTACCAGGAATTCTGCTTTGCGCCGTTCGGTAACATCCGAAAGGACACAGACAAACCCGCTCGGCCTGCCGGTATGGCCAGGAATTGTTGAAATACTCACTTCTGCGCAGAATGCCGTGCTGTCTTTTGAAATCAGCCTGCATTCCAGGTATTTTGAAAACCCTTTCTCCAGGGTCTTTTTTAAATATTCCCTGCTGTTCTGCAGGTCACCGGGAGTAACATAGTCAAAAAAATTCTTCCCTGCCAGTTCTCCGGCGGATAGAATACCCCAGCATCGTTGCTCCCTGGATATTTCCCAGTTGAATAATCCCTTCAAGGTCCAGCACCAGTATCCCGTTCGGGGAGGTCTCGATAATGGTGCGGTAGTGCAGTTCGCTCTCCACGAGTGCATTATCGGCTTTTTTCAGTGCGGAAATATCTGAAACAAGAAACAGCCCGTAGATGAATTTTCCTTTTTCATCGATATTGGGGGATGCCGAAAGACGGGTATAGGCAGGCGTATTGTCTTTTTTAAGAAACGTCAGTTCGAAGTGCGCGGTATTTCCGGCTTTTATCTCCTGAAGTCTCTCTTCAAGATATGAACGGTCATGTTCACCACTGAAGGTGAGTACGGACATCCCCAGCATCTCGTCGGCAGAATAGCCAAGAATTTCAGACATCTTCTGGTTTACAAAGGTAGTATTGCCGTCAGCGTCAAATGTCCAGACACCTTCCTGTGCAAGTTCAATCAGGGTCTGGTATTTGCGTTCACTGTCTTCAAATGCATTCCTGACTTCCTGGTGGCTTTTTATCTCCTTTTTCAGACTTGAGGATGTGTGGGACAGTTCTTTGGTGCGATCGATGACCGTCTTTTCCAGGTCCCGCTGGTATTGCCTGAGCTCGGAAATGTCATCGAGAATAACCAGAATTCCCCGTTTTCCGTTTTCAAGGATGCTGGGAACAAACTTTGCCCGGAAATACCAGGTCTTGCCATTGTTTTCGACTTCGATTTCCTTAAAAATGTCCTTGCCCTGCGTGCATTCCTTCAGTATAGTGTCAATGTCGGGAATTGACAGGAGACTGAAACCCGCAGTATCAACAGATCTTCCCACAATATCTTCGGATGTCTTATTTTCAAAATTCAGGACTTTTTCATTGACGTATGTGACAACAAACTCATCATCGAGCACGATGAGATAATCCGATGAGAGGGAAAGAATCGATGAGATAGGGATCCTTTTGGTGAGGGTGTATATTTTGGCAGATCCGATAACTTTGAGCTCCACTGCTCCTGAAATACAGAGGACATCGAGATATTTTGCAACAGAATTGCGGTTGATATCGATGCTCCGGGATATCTCCGTAACGGTATACCCCTTTGAGCTGCCCTTGAGAAAAGATTTAATCCGGGCGAGTTCCCGGTCATAGGGGTGAGTCTTTATTTGCGTAAGCTCCTGATCCTCGGTATTCATGCTGCCCCCAAACGCGATCAAGTTAATATTTACACGAACCTATATAAATATTAGTAGTGCTGCAAGGCATATACCTTTTTTAATAGATTTTTGATTTTTAAAGATTATTTCACGATTTTTGTACAAAAAATGGGAAAAAGGTCTTTTTACAAATATGACTATTTTTCCGCAGAGTTTTCTCTTCTTATCCTGATTTGGTCAGGGAACACATCAGAATACATATATTACCATTATCATAATTATCCGGATGCACGGGGTAACGAATCCGGAAAGTACTATTTTGGGGCCGGTTCCGGGGAATTAAAAATCGCGCCTCACCCCATGTTCGGATTACCGGCAATCCTCGTATCCCTGCCGGGATACCGGTTCTGCCCGGTTTTTACCGTGCGATCGTGGTCGGGAAAAGTGCAGAAGTGGTACCATTTTTTTAAATCACGGATGTATTTTCCCTTTTTGAGCAGCGCAGGTAATGCGTCGGATCTCAGTAAGCGGCGCTAAAAATTGAACACGGGATCCCAGAGTGCAATGATTATGACCGAAAGTGCCAGCACGAACAGTGCCACCCCGACAAGACCTATGTAGAAATTTTTTGTCTTTTGCTGTATCAGGGGATCGGGATGCAGGAACGTATTTTTAATGGTCTGGTTGCGGTACAGCGCAAGGGAAACAACTGCTATGGCAGCAAAAAAAATCCATTCGGTGACAGATGTAAGTTCGGCAATGATTGCCCGCAGGAAATAATCGGGAGCAGTACTTACCGGGAAGGGCCCCAGCAACGGGTAATACCAGGAAACCGGGCTCTTCCACATCATATCCACGAGCTGGTGCACGAACACACCAAAACCCACCACGAGAAAAGAAGATGAGCGGTAATAGTGCCAGACAATCAGCCCCGAGAGTACAAACAGCAGCACAATGCCGAGGGAATGAAAGAAAATCCTCCCGTTGTCGAGGCTTGAACTGAGAATGATCCGCCCGAGCACTTTATCCACGATATCCGGGAGGATGCTTCCGATTGCCGAGAAGACTATCATTGTCCTGGAATGAAAAATCTCGTAGAGAAGGAAGCCGATAATCAGGCCGATGACAAGGTGGCCCAGGAAGAGCATGTACCAGTACATTCATGAGTCGGGAATTAAAATGGTGATGATCGTGCAGTTAATGAATTGTAAAATACCGCATATCTGGAATATAAGGCATCCAATATTTACGCACTTTTTTTACATCTAATTAATACTAGTGTTGTAATTCCTTTTTCAACGTTAATGTTTGCCGTAAAAAAGGACAAAAATATGAAAGAGATTCAGACTCTACGTCGCATCCCGGAAATGCAGACTATCACGGTCAGTGCAAGGATGATGATCGGGATACTCAATGGCGTGTAGGTTGTTGTTTCAGTGTCGGGAGTTACCGTCCCGCCAGAAGGCGCTATGTTCCCGGGTGCTTTCGTATTCGATGCGGCTGGTGTCTGGGATGCCGATGGCGTTGTCACGGTGAATGAAGAAGTCTTCGTTGCATGCACCCCACCTTTGCTATCGAACATCGTGGAAGCCACTGTGTAGGTGCCGAGACTCAGGCCCGTTGTAATCTGCTGGGTAAAATTAACTTTACCGCCCGGCACAATCGCGGTGACCGAGGGAGCGGTAGCAGCCCGGGCAACTTCCTTTCCTGTACCGTCCGTGACCACAATCTCGTTCTTTGCATCGTAGAAGTGGTGGTTTCCGGTGCTGGTAAAATCTGTGGTGACCACGACAGGTTTTCCCGTAACCGCATTATCGGCACTGACACTATCTATAGTGCCCGTTTCCGTCAGCTGGGTGCCTTTGAGGGTTATCATCACCGGGACGTTTATGGCAGTCGTGAAGCTTGCACCCGCACTGGTTGATGCTGCCTGTTTTGGATGGATGTTGATCAACGCGTATCGTCCTCCCGTGCCGGAAGCCGGAACCCTAATGGTCGCAGTAATGACCTCTTTTCCACCGGCCGCGATATGGACTGCAGTTTTGTCCAACGTGATGAAGGGACGGGCGGTATACGTACCGGTGTCTGGTACAGGGTCCGTACCCAGATAACCCCCATCAACACTATTTCCGAAGCCAAGAACTGCGATCTCGTAATCTGTAGCAGGGTCTGCAGCTGCAGAGAGAGTGTCATCGGGAATGTTACAGTCGTACCCGGGTGACGTCTGCCATATATTTTACTCCTGATAGTGTCAAAGCGGCCATTGCCGGTGCAATCGCAATGAGTGAGACAAGCAGTGCCACAAGAAGCAACTGGTTTACCAGATGAGATAACCGTGATATCATGTATAATACCTTCGTTTGAGTCGTGTGAGCCCGAATACAATAAAAGTAGTGGCCGGGATGTCCGGCCAGATAATTTTTTATGAGATAATTACACTGCCGCGACAGTATATGTTATGGTGACAGCGTAGGTACCTGGAACATCAGCATCAACCACCGGTTGCTTGAAAGATTCAGACATTGTAGTAACACTCGATGCAGATGTTTTTGGCCCGGAAAATGTAAAGTCTTTGACATTACTCCATGTAGCCGTGTTGTAATTCCATTGTGAAAGAGGGTTTTGCAGGTAACCGGGACCACCACCATTATTATTGTACATCCATCCGTCATTGGCAAAAGGTCCAGTTGAGGCTGTTACTTTCCATGCAGTCCATTGCGCGGTAACAGTAAGGGTACCTACATCATTATGTTGGTTGTCCCCTACGGTAAATTCTCCAAAAGAATAGGTCGATGCAGAATTATCAAGTGTCAACGTTTGTGTGATTGAACCTGATGCAACCAATGGGGGATTTGCTGCCATTGCCCCCGGAATAGCAAGCAGCATTACAAGGGTGATAACTCCAATAAGTATATACTTTTTCATCATTTTCCTCCATGTGTAAACCACGATTGATCAAGTGGCTTAACGAATTTTATATTACCATCACTATTATAAAATCAGAATTGCCGTGATACCCCCTTTGCTCATCATCCCCCCGTGGGACGTGAGCCGTGCCATCATGCTCCCTGAGATAGGGACGGGCAGGTGTCAGGGTATTCAGCTGATCCACGTGCCCGTCCGAAGCGTAGCGGAGGCGTATCATGTCACCGGTGAAGAGAGATAAGGGGCACTGGATATTTTTAATTTTTTTACCCGTCAATTGTGTGTTGTTTAAAAAAAATAATGCGAGGGATGCGATTCGAACGCATGAACCTCTACAGGAATGGATCTTAAGTCCATCGGAGTTGGCCGGGCTTTCCTACCCTCGCACACGAAAGTACATACTGAAATTGCATCCTGATCTCTTAAGCCCGGCGGGATCGACCGGGCACAACTATCCTGATGCTCTGAATTATTAACCGTACAACTAAAAATAACGATTGCTTCGTTTTTCACTTCGGTCAGGTTTCGCTCTTAAACCTCTGGCATCCCAGAACCCGATGAAGGCCCCGAATCCGGCAATACAGGTCTGGTGCGCTCAGCGAAACGGCATTACCGGAGGACAAAGTACCGTCCCGTCTGCTATCTCCGGACGGGAATATGGTACGAGGTATTCCGCAAATCTTCCCGGGTATCCGGATCAATCCAGGGAAGAATGGCGGGTACTACCGGGATCAGGCTTCCTTTCGCTGCTGATCGGATGCATGGTATTATGAAGATTCGTATAAAACAAGAGACACTGCATATAAAAAACGAAAAACGTAGTTTTGAATGTGGACAAGCAGAGAATAATGAGTTGCTGATCAGTATGTTAAAACTTACCGGATGGGTGGAAGTCGATGGGCAACGGCTTTCACCGCAGGAGATCGAGACAATAGTAAAAGACCGCCCGGAAGAGATCCTCTCGTTTGGCGGAGAATTCTTCCTTGCCGGGAGCGGGTGCCGGGCCCGGGACCATTTCGGGATCATGCCGGGCAACTGCCCGAAAGGCACGCTCATCTGCGATGACGTGGCCAGAGGCAGCATAGACCCTCATGTTCCGGAACTGCCGCTTGAAGAAGCGATTATCACTGCCGTGAACCTGCGCAGCGACGAGGGCGTGTGCGCACTGTCAGGAGGCGTGGACTCGACGCTTGTCGCACACCTGGCCGGCCGTGAGTGCGTGGCGGTGGGGCTTTCAGATTCCCATGACCTTCACCAGGCACGACATGCAGCAGATACCCTCGGCCTTTCCTGCTTCTACGTTACGATTACCCCAAAGGAGGTCGAAGCTGCACTTCCCGTGGTCATCGGCGCCATCCCCCTCAAAGATCCGGTCAATACAAGCATCGCCCTGACCCAGTATTTTGTTGCCCGCTATGCCGGGGAGCAGGGGTATAAGCGCATCATCACCGGCCAGGGTGCAGACGAACTCTTTGGCGGGTACTCCCGGTACCTGGAGACCCCCACGCTCGAAGAGGACCTCGAACGGGATTTTCTCGGGCTCGAACAGCAGGCCGACCGGGACCAGTCCGTGGCAGCACTCCATGGGGCGTACTTTTCCATGCCCTACCTGGACGTGCGGGTGGTGCGCGCTGCACGCGCGATCCCGGCCCATGAAAAGGTGCACGGGGGACGCCGGAAAATACCGCTCCGGGAGGTCGCAGAACGCCATATCCCTGCAGAACTGGCCTGGTACGAGAAGAAGGCGATGCAGTACGGGAGCGGGGTCTGGAAGGAGCTGCAGAAGCTTGCCCGAAAAAATGGTTATAAAGTGTCCATACAAGATTACATAGACCACATCAGAAGGGTGGAACATGGCCACTGAACTCGAAGTACACCATATCGCAGAACTTGCCGACGTCGGCATCAATTCAGAAGAACTGGGTACCTTTACTCACCAGTTCAATGCAATTCTTGAATATTTTGACGTGCTGGACCGTGTCTCGGGAGATACTGCAGTCACCCGCGACCTCTGCAACGTGATGCGGGATGACGTGGTTGAACCCTCTCTCCCGCAAGAAGAGGTGCTGCGGAACGCTGCGGCACAGGAAGACGGATTCATCAAAGCGCCGCGGGTGATGTAGTGGCAGGGCATGAACTCACCTTTGAACCGACTGACCGGTATAATGCCTTTCTTACGACCTGCACAAAAGCACCGCACGGAAAAGGAAAACTCGGCGGCATTGCCGTAGCGGTAAAAGACAATATCTCCACCCGGGGCATAGAGACCACCTGTGCCTCAAAAATCCTCAAAGGCTATATCCCCCCCTACGATGCGCATGTCGTCGAACTCCTCAGGAAATCGGGAGCAGCAATTGTGGGAAAGACGAACATGGACGAGTTCGGGATGGGGACCACCACCGAGAACTCCGCATTCGGACCAACGCTGAACCCTCATGACACCGGCCGTGTACCGGGCGGTTCGTCCGGGGGAAGCGCTGCGGCGATAGCAGGCGGCATGGTGAAGATGGCGCTCGGCACGGATACGGGCGGGTCAATCCGCTGTCCTGCCGCATTCTGCGGGATCGTGGGATTAAAGCCCACGTACGGCAGGGTCTCGCGCTACGGGCTGATCGCGTATGCAAACTCGCTCGAACAGATCGGGCCCATGGGAAAGACCGTCACCGATGTCTCGACCCTCATGGAAGTCATCGCCGGCCATGACCGCCGCGACTCGACTTCGTGGAACAAACCCTACACCCACACTCCCGCCGCTGATATCAAAGGGCTGAAGATCGGCATCCCCCGGGAATATTTCGGTGCCGGTGTTGACCCGGATGTTTCTGCCACCGTACACAACGCACTCGGGCTGCTCGAAGAACTCGGGGCGACGACCGTCCCGTGCAGTATCCCGTCCATGGAGTACGCCCTTGCCGCCTACTATGTCATCTGCACGTGCGAGGCGAGCTCGAACCTTGCCCGGTTCGATGGTGTGCGGTACGGGCCTGCGGCTGACACAAAGAAGTCCTGGCATGACGCGTACCAGGAAGTACGGCGGGCCGGCTTTGGCACGGAAGTGCGCCGCCGCATCATGCTGGGGACCTATGCCCTCTCCTCGGGGTATTACGGGAAGTACTATGCCAAGGCACAGATCGCCCGCGAGAACGTGAAACGGGACTTTGCCCGCATATTTACCGAAGTCGATGTAATTGCCGGGCCCACCATGCCCACGGTTGCCTTCAGACTGGGAGAAAAGAGCGACCCGCTCTCCATGTACCTGTCAGATATTCTCACGGTCCCGGTGAACCTTGCCGGTATCCCTGCCATATCCGTCCCCTGCGGGAAGGCCGGGGGCATGCCGGTGGGGCTCCAGATCATGGGCAGGCCATGGGAAGACGAGCGCGTGATCGATGTTGCGTATGCCTACGAACAGGCGGTGACCTGAAATGGCTGAAGATCAGGTCATTGTCGGGCTCGAAGTGCACTGCCAGCTCGATACGAAGAGCAAACTGTTCTGCGGCTGTTCCACCGATTACCGCAGCGATGGCCCCAACACCCATGTCTGCCCGGTCTGTCTCGGCCTGCCCGGTGCCATGCCGGTGCTCAACAAACGGTCGATTGAATATGCCATGCGGGTGGCAAAGGCCCTGAACTGTTCCGTGCTCCACGAATCGGAGTTCTCCCGGAAGAACTATTTCTATCCCGACCTTGACAAGGCCTACCAGATCACCCAGTACGACAAACCGCTCGCTGAGGGAGGCTATCTTGAGATTGAATCTGACGAGGGAGGAGAGAAACGGGTCCGGATCACCCGTGTCCATGTCGAGGAGGACCCCGGCAGGCTCGTGCATATGGGCAATGCCGAACGGGGGAAGTACTCGCTGGTCGATTACAACCGTTCCGGTATCCCGCTGATCGAGATCGTCAGCGAACCGGATATGCGTTCTCCCAAAGAGGCCCGGAAATTCTTAAACAAGCTCCGGGCCACGCTGGAATATCTCAGCGTCTTTGATTCCGAGAAGGAAGGATCCCTGCGGGTGGATGCCAATATCTCCATCAAAGGCAGCGAACGCGTGGAAGTCAAGAACATCTCTTCGTACAAAGGGGTGGAAAAAGCCCTCCTGTTTGAAGTCACCCGCCAGAAAAACCTGCTCCGCCGCGGGCAGAAGGTCGACCGGGAGACCCGGCACTATCTCGAGGCACGGGGGGTCACCCAGTCCTCCCGTTCCAAGGAGCAGGAGCACGATTACCGGTATTTCCCGGAACCCGACCTGCGCCCGCTCCACGTGCATTCGTGGCTGGAAGGGATCGTGCTCCCCGAACTTCCCGATGCCCGCCGGGAACGGTTCATCACCCAGTACGGGTGCTCCCTGAACCATGCCCGGACCCTCACCGGTGAACTCAGACTGGCAAACTTTTACGAAAAGGTTGTTGCAGCAGATCCCACAGGACTCTCAACACCGGCTGCCACGTGGATTGCCGATACACTCATCGGTGAACTGAATTACCGGAACATGAGTATCGATGCAGTGGATGCTGCCGGTTTTGCGGATCTGTTAAACCTGCTCTGCCAGGGCGTGATTACTGATAAAAGCGGGACCGAAGTGCTGCGGGTCATGCTTGACCAGCGCCTCAAGAACCAGTCCTGCGAAACACCCGCCGCGATTGTTGACCGGCTGGACCTGAGAAAAGTCACTTTTACCGCCGGTGCAGAACCGGGTATCCGGTGCATCCCGGATCTCAACCCGATCCAGGCAACAATTTCAGAAGTGCTTGCCGAAAACCCCGCAGCAGTGGAAGATTTCAGGAAGGGCAAGAAAGGAGCATTTAACTTCCTCATCGGACAGCTCATGAAGAAGACGAGGGGATGTGCCGATCCCGGTGAACTGAACCGGCTGCTGACCGAAGAACTGAACAAAAAGGAGGTTTGAGAGCCGTGCACCTGATTGTGGCAGAAAAGAACATATCGGCACGCCGTATTGCAGAGATCCTGGGCGAAGGAAAGAAGCTGACCGAGCACAAAGACGCGGGAGTTTCCACCTATAGTTTTGGCGATACCACCACGGTCGGGCTGCGGGGCCATGTAGTCGAGATAGACTTTGAGCCCGGTACAAGAACTGGCGCAGTGAAGCGTCAACGCCGCGAAGCCTGGTTGATGCAAAGACCATCAAGATCCCCACGGAAAAAAAGATCGTCTCGCTCCTCCAGAAACTCTCGAAGCGTGCTGACCTGGTCACGATAGCAACGGATTTTGATACCGAAGGAGAACTCATCGGCAAAGAAGCATACGAGTCTGATCCGGGCAGTGAACCCCAAAGTTGCCGATAGACCGTGCACGGTTCTCCGCAATCACCCCGCACGAGTTACACCACGCGTTCTCCCATACCACAGAACTCGATTTTGCGCTGGCAGCAGCCGGGGAGGCCCGCCAGTCCATCGACCTGATGTGGGGTGCCTCGCTCACCCGCTTCATCTCGCTTGCAGCCCGGCGGGGAGGCTCAAACATCCTTTCTGTCGGCAGGGTGCAGTCCCCGACGCTGGGCATGATTGTTGACCGGGAAAAAGAGATCGAGGCGTTTGTCCCGGAAAAATACTGGCAGCTTTTCCTGGATACCGAAAAGGCCACAGAACAGGTCGAAGCCCGGCACACGCACGGGCGGTTCCATGAAAAACCCGCCGCAGAACTCGCCCGCGACCGAACAAAGGCCCCTCTGGTGGTTACGGAAGTCCGGACCGGAGAAAAACAGGACCGGGCGCCCTCTCCCTTTGATACCACCACCTATATCGTGGCAGCAGCCCGGCTGGGTTTCTCGGCTGCCAATGCGATGCGGATTGCAGAAGACCTGTACATGAACGGGTTTATCTCGTACCCGAGAACGGACAATACGGTCTACCCGCCTTCGCTGGATATTGAGGACATCTTAAAGACTATCCGCGCCTCCCCGTTCAAAAAAGACGTGGAGTGGGTGATGGCAAACCGCCGGGCTGTCCCGACACGGGGTAAAAAATCCTCTACCGATCACCCGCCCATCCACCCGACCGGCGCTGCAACCCGCGAGCTGCTGGGCGATGACATATTCAGGATTTACGAGCTCGTGCTGCGCCGTTTCCTTGCCACCCTTGCACCGGATGCACGCTGGAAGACCTTAAAAATTCTCTTCGATGCCGGTGGCGAGGAATATACTGCTACGGGCGGGCAGCTGATGGAAGCAGGCTGGCATACCGTCTACCCGTTCAGCGAGGCGCAGGAGACGTTCCTGCCCCCGTTTGCCGTGGGTGAACACCTCCCGGTAAAGAAGGTCACCCTTGAGGAGAAGGAGACACAGCCCCCTGCACGGTATACCCAGAGCAAGCTGATCCAGCGGATGGAGGAGCTGGGCCTTGGCACCAAGAGCACCCGCCATGAAGTGATCGCAAAACTCGTTTCCCGAAAATATGTCGAAGGTTCCCCGCTCCGCCCCACGCTCGTGGGAAGGGTGGTGACTGAATCCTTAGAGCAGCATGCCGATATGATCACCCGGCCTGACATGACCCAGACGATCGAATCCCATATGCAGCAGATCAAGGAGAGTAAACGGACACGGGAGGACGTGATCAGGGAATCCCGCCAGATGCTGCACCAGGCTTTTGACCAGCTGGAGGCAAATGAGGCCGTGATCGGCGATGATATCCGGAACAGGACGGCAGAGGAGATGAACCTGGGTGTCTGCCCGGTCTGCAAAGGCACGCTCGCGATAAAACACCTGCGGGGCAACACGCAGTTCATCGGGTGCTCCCGGTATCCGGAATGCACGTTCAATATCGGTCTTCCGATGGCACAATGGGGTTTTGCGGTGCGCACGGACGAGGTGTGCGACAAGCATCACCTGAACTTTGTCCGTCTCGTCAGGAAAGGAGCCCGGCCCTGGGATATCGGCTGCCCGCTCTGCCACCACATCAACTCGAACGCAGAATCCTTATCCGAGATCCCGTCCATGAACGAGGCGCTGGCCAAAAAGATCCTCTCGCAGCACATCTACACCGTGGCAGAACTCGCACGCAGTACCCCGAATCTCTCGCCCGGCGCCTTGACCTGTCCTCGGATGCTGCACAAAAACTCATCAGCGATGCCGGGTCGGTACTGGAAAAACTCCGCCGCCGCTCCGAATGCCGGAAATTCATGCGTGACCACCTGATCCCCCGCAAAGGGCGCAGTTATTCAAAGATCCTGACTGCGCTCAAATCAGGCGGGATCACGGAACTTTCCGGCCTTGCCCATGCTGATATCGCGATGCTGAAATCGGCCGGCATCGGAGAGGAGGAAGCAGCCCGGGTCCTCACTGAGGCAAAAAATGTCTATTACGGGCAGGTGCTCAAAGAGATCGGCATTCCTGCAGTCAGCCTGAAAAAATACGTGTCTGCCGGCATTACCAGCCCGGAAGCGTTCTGTTCCCAGCCACCGGAATCTCTGAGTCAGCTCACCGGCATGTCCCCGGCAACTGTCCAGCGGCATGTCGGACTGGTCTGCACGTACCTGAAAAAACCCGTGCCGAAAAAATTCACAAAATCCCAGCTGGAACGGGGGAAAAAAGAACTTCTCGGCATTAAGGGCATCGATAAGGCGATGGTTGAAAAACTGTCCCGTGCCGGCTTCATCAACAGCACCTTACTCCTTGAAGCGGAGGCATCGAAGGTTGCCGCAGAGACCGGGATTATGGCACATGTCATCGAGGACATCAAAAAAGCAATCCGGAAAAAGCGGGATACTGCAATAATAGAGATATAAAATATCGGCTTTTTCAGAAACGGGCATGAACCTATGTGTTCTCCCCCGAACCATGAAAATTATATACTATACGAAGAGCCCCGCCTCAGGGCCTCTCCGAGGCACGGCGGGACGGGAGGTTGATGATATTTTTTAGTTACTGATTCCGCCGCGGGGGCGTCCCTCCGGGGGCGGCGGCGTTCATCGTAGCTGAAGAACAGAGATGATAATCCCCTCATCATACCTGAATTTTTTGATTTTCATGGGAAATGTTTGAAAAAACTTAAACGCTCAATAGGGGTTTCACCCCCGCCGCCTGGCTCCCCCGCACATGCGATAACTCCTGAGAATATTATAGAGCACTATCGTGCAGCGCAGGGGCGGTCAGGGGGGACAGGCACTGTCCCCTCCTTCATATTCTGTGCTTTTAATTATATATTCTGATAAAAATGAATTCTACAGAGTTAAAAAATCTATTTTTTTAATCCCATTTCAAGGACGATTCTCATGTCATCATCATCAAACGGCTTTCTGAGAAATCCATCAGGGCCGATTGCCTTTGCACGAGAGATGGTTTCCTTATCAATATATGCTGAAACAAAAATAACCGGAATATTAAAATCCTCCTTTATCTTCCGTGCCGTTTCTATGCCGTCACCACCCTCCTTGAGGTTGATATCCATGAGAACGATGTCAGGCTGTGTGTCTGCAACACATCGTAAGGCTTCTGCCCCGGTCCCTGCTGTGCCACAGACATCATAACCGAGTTTTGACAGGCGCCATTTTTCAACATAAATAATTATTTCATCATCATCTACGATCAGGACCTTTTTATTTGCCATTATAGCCCGTTTCTTATAATTATTAATATATCTTTTGTAGTGAATCCTGATTTCAATGACCCGATGTTCTATTGAACACTCACACGGTTTTTCCAAATCCGGCAGCACAAAATAAGAGGAACGAATACCAGTCTTTCAGTGTACGAAGACCCGGAACCTTATCAGGGCGGCGGCATGAGAAAAAGTGCTGATAGATCCTAACGGTTTAAAGGAGTTCGCAACACATATACTGGTGATAATGATGAAGTGGAAAGACTGGGTGCATGTGACCAAACTCGATCCGGACAAACAGTTGAAACCCGGTGATATCGATGCGATTGCAGCAAGCGGTACCGATGCCCTGATGCTTTCCGGTACGCTCAACGTGACAAAGGAGAACCTTGCTGAACTGTTAAAACAGGTGAAAGCATATGACCTTCCTCTTGTCATGGAACCGGCGGGACCCGAAGCGGTACTGACACAGGGGATTGACTATGTTTTTGTGCCCAGCGTGCTGAATTCGCAGGACGTGCAGTGGATCGTGGGCAAGCACCGTGCCTGGGTCCAGCACCAGACGGGAAAAATACCGTGGGACTGTATTGTACCGGAAGCCTATATCGTTCTGAACCCGGACTCATCGGTGGGGAAACTGACAAAAGCCATCTGCACCTTAAAACCCGAAGAAGTGGCGGCGTATACGGCTGTTGCCGATCATTACTTCCACTTCCCGATCGTGTATATCGAATACAGCGGGACCTTTGGCGATCCTGAAGTGGTGAAAGCTGCTTCGAATGCACTGGACAAAGTCTATCCTCTATTACGGTGGCGGGATCAATTCTGCAGAAAAGGCTGCCCGGATGTCGAAGTATGCTGATACCATCGTCGTAGGCAACGCGGTATACGACCAGGGTGCCGCGGTCCTGAAAGCGACGGTTGACGCAATCCAGTAATTTTTTTATGCCCGAAATTGATATCGTGCTCGTTGCCCCCCTCTACGAAGGCAACGTGGGATTTGCTGCCCGGGTTATGAAGAACTTTGGCTTTTCCCGTCTTGTCCTGATCGACCCGTGCCCCCTCGGGAATGAAGCGGATGGTCGGGCATCCCATGCGTATGACGTGCTCCACCATGCTGAAGTGTGCACCATCGAAGATGTTTTTGCGCGGAGCAATATCGTGATTGCCACGACCGGCACGGTAAGCAAGTCCGTCTGCCACTCGATGCGGATGCCGTTTTATTCTCCCAAAGAGCTCCGGGAGCGGATACAGGATGTGGACGGGCGCATCTCGATTTTGTTCGGGCGCGAGAACTGGGGGCTCAATAACGAAGAGGTCAAACGCAGCGATATGATCTGCACGATCCCGACTGCAGACGAGTACCCGATCCTCAACCTCTCGCATGCGGTCGGGGTTGTCTGCTATGAACTCTCAAACCTCCCCCTTCCCCGCTATGCCCTTGCCTCCCCAAACGACATGGGGTACCTGTACCGCCACATAGACCGCTACCTGGATGCCATTCACCACCCGGCGTTCAAACGCGAGAATACCATGATCCTCATCCGCAGGGTGCTCGGGCGGGCAAATCTCACGGTCCGCGAGGCAAGCACCCTGCACGGGCTGTTACGGCGGAGCGAGTGGCATATCGACCCGTCGCTGCTGGACCGGGATATACCAGGGTGACGGGGATAACCCCGATACTGCCGGTACGAAAAAATCCGAATAAAAAAGCTCTTTTTATCATCTTGCCGATGATAGTCTCCCGGAAAACAATGACGGTGAACAAGGCAATAAAGGAACACAACCTGCGTTTGACCCCCGGGCACACCTGCCTTGTCCAGACCCGACACCATTCTTTGCACATTGTATAGCGGTAGATATTCCCCAGGATGTTAAATTGCTGACTCAGATAACTTTGCCGCGCCCGGATGCGTTTCGATGCAGCAGTAACCTGAATCGGGAGAGGCGCTTGTGCAACCTGTCCCAATGTCCCATGAGTTTTTCATATCGTGACCTTCCTATGGACCTCACCTCCGTGGATCATGGTGATTAATTCATGGAATATTATTAAAAGATGCAAGGCGTGAGTGCATGGCAGCACTCCGGGAGCGTGTCGAACCTCCAGAAATAGTATGAGTGGATTAAAATTCAGATATAATGGGAGGTTTGAAGGGAAAATGGTGATGAATTGTACAGGTACTGAATACTTTTTAAAAAAAAATCTTTGAAAAAATATTAGCGGTATACCGGTATAAATCAGGTTATACGAATGTATCGGGCAGGTTCACACTCGATATATCCCTCCCCTCTGGAGTATGGAATCTCACAACTTTCGGTAATACATCCCCTTCTCTTCCGCCTTCTCTTGGTCAATCATCCCCCTCACATCAATAAGGACAGGATTGGAATTCATAAACCGGATAATCTCCTCAACCCCCATCTTCCTGAACTGTGAATGAGCCACTGAAATAATAACCGCATCCATCTTCTTATCGAGTTTCGGTAATGGCTTTGCCCCAAAATGGGTGATGACCGATTCAGGAAGCAATGGATCGTACCCGTAGACATTAACATCATATTCCTTCAGCTCATGTACCATATTCTCAACAGGGGATTCCCGGATATCAGCGACATCCTCCTTGTATGTCAGGCCCATGATAAGGACATTGGACCCCTTGATCGTTTTACCGACCTTGATAAGTCCCTTGACGGTCATCTCCGCCACATACTTTGGCATCCCGTCATTGATGGAGCGTCCGGCAAGAATGACCTGTGAGTGATAGCCGACTTCTTTTGCTTTCTGGACAAGGTAATAGGGATCTACCGGGATGCAATGGCCTCCTACCATGCCAGGTTTGTATTTGTGGAAGTTCCATTTGGTCCCTGCTGCTTTGAGTACCTCGTCCGTGTCGAGCCCGAGCCGGGCAAAGATCATGGAGAGCTCGTTCATGAGTGCGATGTTGAGGTCCCGCTGGATATTTTCGATGACTTTTGCGGCTTCAGCAGTTTTGATGTCGGGAGCTCGGTACACGGTTGTGACAAGGCCGTAGAGTTCGCAAAGGGCATCGGTTGATTTTTTGTCCATGCCGGAAACGATCTTGGTGATATTCTTCAGGATATGTTCCTCATCACCGGGGTTGATCCGCTCGGGTGAGTAGCCGATGAAGAAATCTTTCCCGCACTTCATGCCCGATTCGCGTTCGAGGATCGGGGCCATGATATCTTCGGTTACGCCGGGATAGACTGTAGATTCCAGGACAACAATCGCGCCTTTCTTTAGGTTTTTTCCGACAATTTCTGCTGCCGAGATAACCGGTTCCAGGTCCGGGTCTTTTGCTTTGGTGACGGGAGTCGGAACTGCGATGATTACAAAATCTGCCTCTCGTATCCGTCTGGGATTTGTGGTTGCATCGATTCTGTTTCCGGGGATGTCATTCAGTTCATCAACTTTCTTCTGGTCCCGACGGTAACCGATTGTCCGGATATGACGGGAAAAATCTTCTGCAAGGGGAAGTCCGACATAGCCAAGACCGACAATACACACGGTTTTCTCTAAAAGTTTTTTGTACCACTGAGAAATCGCTCCTGAAAATAACCGCTTTTATAGTTTTAAGTTTATTATTCACGTGAGGAGGGTAAAAATTTATCTAAAAGTGAATGAAATCCCTGCGAAATCCCTTTTATTTTCCGTTTGAACGACAGATTGAATTTTGGTGAATACCTGATAAGCGGGGATACCCGGATATTCAGGATGTTCATTTTGAGTGACATCATCTCCCCAGGGTAAAATAAGCCCGAAACGGGCTCCATTTTTTCTTAAGGTGTTCTGGTGAACAAAATCTCCAGGTCTTTGTGTTCACATCCGGTAAAAAAACCCGGATTATTGCCAGGATTGGCAAAATACGCACATTACAGCAGGAGAGTTGTTCACGTTTAATGGTGCTCCGGAAGGCACGTTTTTTGACCATAGTATCCATTGAAAGGGAAACGATCCTGTCACCGGACACTGCTATGGCCCTGTTTTTGGATCGGTGATATACAAAATTTGAGAATACCGGCGGGTTACCTGGTTTCAGGAAAGACCCTCTGTCACTGTTTCCTTGCTGCGGTACCACGCGATAGTCTCTTCCAGCCCGGATTTAACGGTATATTCCGGTGCATACCCGAATGCTTCCTGTGCCCGTCTGATATCGGCAAGCGAATCCCGGACATCGCCGGTCCGCGGAGGTTCATAGACGAGAGGTACGGTAATGCCGGTGATTTCCATGATCAGGGATGCAAGCTCGTTGAGGTCAATCCGTTTGCAGTACGCCACATTGAACACACCCTGTGCATCACTCTCCATTGCCCGGATATTTGCCTGCACCACATCTTTCACATACGAGAAATCCCGGGTCTGTCCGCCATCTCCGTAGATCGTGGGAGACTCATGACCGGAGGATTTTTGTGATGAATCTTCGGGATCACGGCAGCATACTCGGATTTGGGGTCCTGCCGGGGCCCGAAGACATTGAAATACCGCAGCGAGAGGGTCTTGATCCCGTATACTTCAGAAAACACTTTCAGGTACTGTTCCCCGGTGAGTTTGGACACCGCATAGGGAGAGAGGGGATTGGGAGTCATATCCTCGCTCTTGGGAAGTGTGGGGGTATTTCCGTACACTGAAGACGAAGATGCAAACAGGACTTTTCGCACGCCACAGTCTCTCGCTGCAATAAGAACATTCAGCGTACCGGTAACATTTGCTTCATTGGTGGCAAGCGGATTTGCAATTGAACGGGGTACCGATGCAATTGCCCCCTCGTGGAAGATCCCGTCAGCACCTTCAAAGAGTTTTTTCAGCAGCGGGAGATCGGTGATACTGCCCTGCACAAAGGTGACATTCTTGTTTTCCAGGAACGGCTGGATGTTCTCCATCTTTCCGGAAAATAAATTATCAAGAATCACAACCTCGTGCTTCTGTTGTGCGAGTTCTTCGACAATATGCGAGCCGATAAAGCCGGCTCCGCCGGTTACAACATACTTCATGATACTATTCCTGAACAAATTACCTTACTTGCACAGAGTTCCCAAAGATGATCTGGTTTATTCCCTGAAGAAAATCGTATACTATCAGAAATACTATGGACAGATTATTATTTAATAAGGTATTGTTTGCCTGGATTGTCAGATATATGCGTTTAATAATTACAAATGACCCATTCTCAAATCAGGAACTGTCCTTAATAGGGGAACAAACCCAATCGAAGCGCTTGCGTCCTAATAGGAAATTATGGAATCATATGCCAACGCAATCTTTTGTATATCGTAGGATAATTCCCTATTTATAGTTCGAAGAGTAATTCCGGCCTCTTTTTTTTATATCATACAGGTGCCAATGCCAAGGGAATCTATTTCGACCTGTTGCCATATTTTCCGGAAGCACCAGGATACCCTGTTCATCGTGGTTACCGCACCTCCCGTGAGCAGCGGGACATATGCAGGCAATGCGAGGGCCTTCAACCAGTGGCTGGTCAATGACTGGCTCAAGGATTATCCGTATGCCAATGTTGCAGTTTTTGATTTCTATAACGTCCTGACCACCAATGGGGGGAATACGGATACCAGCGATCTTGGCAAGGAAACGGGCAACCATCACCGCTGGTGGAATAATGCTGTCCAGCACCAGGTGGAAACAGGCGGGTGGCTGCCCCATGATACAACCGCCTATGCAACGGCGTTTGGCGACGACCATCCCAGCCGGGCAGGCAACCAGAAGGCAACAGCAGAGTTCGTCCCGCTCCTCAACCTTGCGTACAACCGCTGGCAGGAAGGATAGGGGAATCCCGCAAAATTTTTTCCATTGTGCAGAACAGAACAAGATCCCGAGAAACCACGTTACTGCCGCAGGATTAATAAAAATCAACCATCAACGCGTAATCACATGTATATCTTTGCCCATGTCTTCGCCGGTGCCCTTCTCGGTCTTATCCTCTGGCACCTGCCGAATGACCGCCGGGCAATCCATTATCTGTATTGCCGGTTCCATCCTCCCTGACCTGGTCGACAAGCCCCTCGGTTTTCTATTCCCTGCAGTCCTTGGTGGTGGCAGGACTGTTTTCCACTCACTCGGTGTCGTCTTTATCATCCTCATCGTTACGCTTTTGTTTTTCCAATCCAACAACAGGTTGCCGGGTATCGGAGTGGCCGGTGCAGTCCTCCTGCACCAGGTTTTTGATGAGATGTGGACACTGCCCGGCGAACTGGTTTTATCCTCTTTTTGGTCCGTTCCAGGGCAGGATGATCCCTGATTATCTCGGCACCTATTTCTGGTTTGAAATTACCAACCCCAGTGAATGGTTTTTTATGATCGGGTCGGTGATGATCCTGATGAAGTCAAACCGGATATGAAGCAAATCTCCATCTCTTCGCAATGCTTTCGCACAAAAACCGGTGCCTGCATGTTCGTTATCATTGTATTCGGGATTATCGGGTTGTACCTGGTTGTTGCAGGACTTGTAAGTCCGGCGGGCACGTTCATCACCCCGCTCTATAATCAGGTGACCAATGGTGTGGCAGGGCTTCTCCTGCTTATCGGTATGGTCATACTGTATCGAGGAAAATATGATTCCCGATGATGAATTGTCCCCGTATGCCCACAGATCTTTCGGGGCGTTATAGAACGATACCGGCGGATGATGTTTCATGAGGCATGTGCAAATGTCCCCCCCCTGCTATGGCGATAACCGGGATTTAACGTGAAACGACCACGGCTTTATAATGGTGCACTGCACCATGAAATGCTCCTGCTGTTTAGTGATGTGAGTCGCTCTGCTAATCAGGTACTGTAACTGCAATTAATTCACCTGATAATTGAGTTGGTCCAGGTAATTCTGTTTTCATGATTTGAGATCAAAAAAGTTCAGGATTCGGGTTTTTATTTTTCGCTTTTTGTTTGATGAAAAAGCAGAAAATCTGGCTGAATAAAAATTCAATGAGCACTCAGGAAATGGAAAATTGAGATATCAAAAAAAAGACAATGAGTGAATTCATCAATTCCAGGTCCCGACAACGGGGATATCCCCTGTTGTTCCGAACCGGAATGTCTGATCCACGGTGCTGGTTGAACTGTAATTCAGGTACCAGTATCCGGTTGACGGTCGGAATATCAGTGATTCCGTCAACTCCGTCGCCGTCCCAGTCTCCGGCAAGTATCTGGTCTCCACTCTTCCCGAACCTGAAGGATGTATCGATCTTTCCATCGAGGTTATTGTCGAAGTAACAGTATCCGGTTGACGGTCGGAATATTGCTATCCCGTCTCTTCCATTTCCTGTCCAATCGCCTTTGATAATCTGGTCACCGCTCTTCCCGTACCTGAATAATTTGTCAACCACTCCATCGAGGTTGTAATCGAAGTAACCAGTATCCGTTTGATGGCCGGAAGATAGCAATCCCGTCTTTTCCGTACCCGTCCCAGTCTCCGGCGATGATCTGGTCGCCATATTTCCCGAACCTGAAGGACTTGTCGACACTGCCATCGAGGTTATTATCAAAGTACCAATAGCCGGTAGAAGGCCTGAAGATGGCAATCCCGTCTTTTCCGGACCCGTCCCAGTCCCCTTTCACGATCTGGTCGCCACTCTTCCCGAACCTGAAGGATTGATCGACAGTACCCTCAAGGTTGTAATCAAAATACCAGTAGCCGGTAGAAGGCCTGAAGATTGCGATACCGTCAGTTTCCGACCCCTGCCAGTTGCCACCAACCGGATTATCCCCGTTTTTACCGAAATAGAATGACTTGTCGCTTCCTGACAAAACCATGTCGCCGTTATCATCGAAATACCAGGTACCCTTGGAAAAAATACCCAGTCTCAGTTGGTCAGGGGAAGGGGGGGCAGGGATTACGAGTGTAGGTGTTAGAGTTGGTGTAGGGGTTGGGGTTGGTGTTTTGGTGGGAGTAGGTGTGGGTGTAGGGGTTGGGGTTGGGGTTGGTGTTTTGGTGGGAGTAGGTGTGGGTGTAGGAGTTGGAGTTGGTGTTTTGGTGGGGGTAGGTGTGGGTGCAGGTGATGGTGTGAGACGGGGATCTGGTGCATCACCTTTTTTCTCAGGGTTGCCATATTTTCACCCTTGGATAAAGAAGCGGCAATAATCGCCCGGATTGATGCATCACTCACTCCATAATTCTTTAAGGATGCCAGATAACGGGTATCGTCAACGCCTTCCCGGAACCCTTCCCATTGGATAGTATCAATCACGCCATTACTCGTAGGATAGGCAAATACATGATCCCGGATGTGGGAATTATCAAAATCATTCCAGATATGACCGTACCCGGCTTGGTACGCGTAGATCATTTCACCATCATACCCGGCATTCCACAAGGCAAATCCATAATTTTTGCGATTAGTTTCCGCATTCTCTACTCCCGCCTCCGGGTTTGCGTAGGAAAAGATTTTATGACCGTAATTATGCCATGCTGCAGCTTGTGTCGTATCGAGTCTATCGGCAAAAATTGCAACATCCAGAATATCCCCGACAATATTAACGGCATTGTTATTATTTGAGACCGCTGCGTAGACCTTGGCTCCCGTAGAATGGACTGCCTGCCATGCTGGTCTTTCCGATTGCAAAATATCATCACTGCCTTCATCGATGCCGTAAATATAGACTTCCCCGAATCCATACTGCGCACAGGTGTTTTTCCATCGTATCACGTTATTTTTGAGATTGGTCAGATCAGTCTGGCTTGTTGGATTTCCCGTTTCAATACCGTCGTGGAGATAGATATGGTCAATGGGAAGACCACTTTGACTTCTTAACGATAGGGCAGTTGTCAGATTCCATTTATAATTGAGCCATTCATACTGGAACATTGTCGGGTATGCAATCCCGTGAACTTTCATATCCTGGAGTTCCAGGGCATACTGTTGGGGGGTCTTCCACTCGTTATTTATTCCCTCTCTTGGTTCATACGGAATTTTACCAGTATAATAAATAGCATATTCAAGAGGTGAAGGTTCAAGATCAAAGGAAGGAACCGTAACCTTAAAATTCATCAGCACAGGGCTTTCCGATGGAGTTATTATGGCGATGTCACCGTAATAATCACCGGAGGGCGTGTTAGCCGGAACATGGACGGTCAGCCAGACCTGTTTGTTCTCGTTTGCTGCAAGGGAAAACGGCTGGAGCGTCTGGGCATCCTGGAACTGTGCATTTGAGGGAAATGTGCCGGTTGGATTACTGATATCAATATATTGCTGGACACCATTTATCGTAACTTTAAGATAGTTGACCTTGTTTGTATAGTCCACTTTTACCAGACTGTCATCCTTGAGAAGGAGTTCAGGAGTCAGATATTTCCCGGGTGAATCCATCCATACGGTTCCTTCAGCGGCTTGGTACCACACCTTCACCAGGCTGCACATCTATTGCATCTGCCGGAATCCGGTTTCCTTGAGAATTATACAGATCGGGGACATTGATTCCGATTCCTGATATGGTCCTTTTGAGAAGTAATGACAAATGATCCAGCCTCATATTCACCCCGGCATGCAGTAATGGAAAAATTATTGGCTGGCGCTGCGGGAACAAGGTAATTAACCGGTAACACCTTTGTCGACGTCCTTGGCTCCCAGGGATAGGGTATTATTGACTGGCCGGGGTGGTTTTTGATATAGTCATTTTTTAATGCAGTATAATCCGGTGTTGCTGCCTGGACAGCGGGGATTGTCAGGAAAATAATTGAAAGAATAAAAAGGAAGAGTGGCACTCTTACATAGGGTGGTCTTTGACCGGTCCCATTCATCTCGTGCTATCCTTTTTATCCTTCCTGCTGATACCGGTTATAGCCATACGGTCATCTCCGCTGCACACGTGATTCCTGGTTTTTGCATATTTCCTGCTTCAGCTATCCAAAAACCAGCATTCCCGCGTTTCCAGCTATCATCTCCGTAGAGTATACGAATCGCCAGAGGATGGTGTAAAATCGTGTAATAATCCTCACTTCTGGCAGAGAGTTCATTCAGTAGAGAGAAATAATCCCTCATATTATCTTTCGCGGGATTGCCCCGCGATAACATCGTTCCTGTAATTCCTGTTTTCATGGTTTTCATTCACTCCTTTTCACTTCCTTATTCGAAACCCCGGAACCACATTGCCCCCTGTATTGACCAATCCAATTGGGTATGTGTAGTTCCTTTTTTTTGAAATTATTTAATATTTACTCTTATTGGTGATTATAAGTACTGATTAGAAATACTTCACTACAATACTTTACAATGATTGTTTAAGAACCTAATCATCATAACAATCAGTATCAAAATTAAAATGTGAGAAGGTACTCGTGGTTACCCCGGAAAGTACCTTGCCCTTTCTCTCATCTGTTTACACAAACCAGACGATCCCGCTGTTGGAGGTATAGAGTTTACCCATCCATTTGTTGTTGGTGGCAAACATGTTCTGGGTACTGTCGCGTTCCCAGATTGGGACTCCGCCGTTGGTTGCATTGCTGATGGTTTCGAACAGGTTGTGGTCGATGTACATCCCGGTTGTTGGTCTCTGCCGGATAGCAATGCTGGCCATTTTACCGTTACCGTCCTTGAAGGTGTTGTGGTGGATCTTGTACAGGTCACCGGCGAAACTTCCGCCGCGTTCGTCCTGGTGGACATCGAAGTGGTGACCGCCGATCGGATTACCGTTCCCTAAAACGACGTTATACCGTGCCTCATAACTCTCCCCGGCATATCCGGTGCTGGTGATGGAGTGCCGGTTATAGTCAAAGGTGTTGGCCTCAATGAGTGACGTGCCACCATAGAGGGCAACACCGTAGCCTTCTCCACGGGCCTGGTTGTGGTGGATATAACTGTGGTGGACATAGGACTGGACGCAGTTATCGGAGGCAACCGCTGCCCATGCAAATCCCCGGAGTTCACAGTTATCGACTTCGAACCCGGTCCGCTCTTTAGCGTAGATACCAACCAGGTACTGGTTCTCGTAGGTCTCACCGGCTTTATTGCCATAGTCCTGGGGGTACATTTCACCCTCAAGCCGTAACCCGGTTACGCGGACATTGTTACCGCCGGCGATAAATACCTCCTCGCCCCACCCGCCGTTGACGTTCCTGGTACGCTTGAGGAGGGCACCGTTCGAACCGTTCAGACCCCGGTCACTGGCAACGGTTACCCCGGCAGGGATGGTAATTTTCGGGTTTGCAGTCATGTCAATGACCGCATTTCCTTTGATAAATACGACTTCACCGGATTTCGCACTCCTGAGCGCTGTGATCAACTGCGACGCGGTGGATACGACATACTTCACGCGGGAATCTGTCTCTGAGATTATCCTGGTATACCCGGCTCCTCCTCCAATGGGGTTGCCGGTCGGGTTGCAGGATTCCGCACCAAAGCATTCTCCGGTTACAATAACCGGTGTCGAAGTTGCGGTAATATAGCCCGTTTTAATCTCACTATCGCTTCCTACGGTATTGGTCACGGTAAGTTTTACCGTGTATGTCCCGGCGGTTGTGTAGGTATGTGACGGACTTTTTGTTGTATAATCGGTAACCCCGTCATTGTTCACGTCCCATTTATAAACGGTAGTTCCTGTTGAGACCGACTGATCGGCGAACTGGACGGTCAGGGGCACCTGTCCCGATGTGGTAGCGGCTGTGAATTGAGCTGCGGGTGCTCCTGTCGTGGGATTTGGTGTCGGATTTGTGGTTGGAACGGGTGTTGGAACCGGGGTCTGAGCCGGGGTTGGAGTCAGGGTGGGTTTCGTGCCGGGTTCTGATACGGTTATATATTTTGTTTTGACTTCGGTGTCAGTTCCACTGGGAATTTATCACCGTGAGTTTTATGGTATACGTTCCCGCTGCCGTAAAAGTATGGGCCGGGTCTTTCGTTGTGTAATCTGTCCTGCCGTCATTGTTTACGTCCCATTTATAAACGGTCGTACCTGTTGACCCGGTCAGGTCAGTGAACTGGACTGTCAGGGGAGCATTTCCCGAGGTTGTGCTGGCAGTGAACTGTGCATTGATCTCTCCTCCCGATACAACAATTGGAGTTGGAGCAGGTGTTGGAGTTGCAGTCGGTATCGGTGCAGGTGGTGCAGTTGGCCGGGGAGTCGGGGCCGGTGTGGCTGCCGGTTGCCCGCTCGTTCCAAGCGTGATATAATTTTGTTTCACGATGGTATCGGAACCATAGGCATTCGTCACGGTCAGTCTTACCGTATACGAGGTAGCAACATTTTCCCAGAACCTCCATGTGGGGTTCTGCTGTGAGTTTTCCGGAAGGTTCCCTGCTCCATCGGAAAAGTCCCAGCGATAGGTCATGGGTGCTGTCCCGGTGGACTGGTCCGTAAATGTCACGGACAGCGGGGATTTTCCCTGGGTAGTGCTGGACGTGAACTGTGCCTTAGGTGCCCCTGCCGGGGGCACGACCTGAGGGGGTGTGGGTTCAGGCATGCGTTGGGGGGTGGGAGTGGGTTCCGGTGTCAGGACCGGTGTCGGAACGGGTGTGGATTTCGTGCCGGGAGGTGAAATGGTTATAAAATTTGTTTTGGTTTCAGTGTCAACTCCATAGGCATTTATCACCGTGAGTTTTATGGTATACGTTCCCGCAACGGTAAAAGTATGGGCCGGGTCTTTTGTGGAGTAATCGGTAACCCCGTCATTGTTCATGTCCCATTTATAAACGGTCGTACCTTGTGAACCGGTCATGTCGGTAAACTGTACGGTCATGGGAGCATTTCCCGAGGTGGTGCTGGCGGTGAACTGTGCGACCGGGGGTGAGCCCGCCGCTGCCGATACTGCCCCGGGCAGTATCAGTATCATGAGGATAAGTCCGACGATCAGACTGATGGTTTTTGACTTGGCAAATATTTTCATGAGTCCATGGGTTATCAGGCACTCTTTATAAAATGGCAAACCACTGCGGGTGGATGGGTTGAACCCCAAGGCTCGAAAATTTACCCCGTAGGTTGCATTTTGTAACCAGAAAATAAGCGGAAAAAATCCCGGAAAGATTTTAACAAAAAAAAGCAGTGCCGGTGAGAAGCCGTACACTGATTACGGATATGTTTTCTCTGGTTCCATCATGTATCCGGAACCATCAATCCTGCAGCTCACTGGTTACGACTCGCGCACGTTTTTGCATGAAATGTGGTCCTGCCCCGCTCATGGTGATCAGGTCTCTTGTGTGAGGTATTTTTATAAAAACGATCGATCCGGTCTGACCTTGAAAAGGGGTATAACCAGATTCCGGGTTTTTCATCTGCTGGGGATGGCATGCCGCCTGTATGCACATTTTTTAAAGAACCAGTCCGCCAAACCGGCAGTCAATAACAACGTCTATAAAAAAAGCCAGGTACCGTGATACCGGCCTTATGTACCCGACAGAAACCCAAAAATCCCTGATCCATGCACGGGTACCTGATTTTTTTGGTTTTTTATGTCCCAGTGCTGGTCACACCGTACCCGGACTATCAAAAAAGGGAATTATTTTACCAGCACTTTCCGTACCCGGTAAATGATATCAGCGGTGAGGACATTCATATCGTGTGCGGATCCTGCATGATCGATAAAATTTCTCATAATTTCATTACGTGTTCTTCCGGTCACTTCGAATGAACAATCCAGCCCGAGATCTTTACATATGCAGAACGGTTCAGGTACATTCTTCTTTCCCGTCTGTTCAACTACTGCCGGTTCATACTCAGTGCAGGTATCCATCGTCCTCAATATCCTATAACCACTGTGTGGTCATATTATATAAAAATTACCCGGAATCTGCGTCTGACTTTATATAAAGTGCGTAAAAAAGCCAAAAATTGAAGAGATCCGATGTATTCTGATATACTATCCCTGCACCGGTGCAGCCCTGGATCGATTCAAAAGGTATACTGGTATCATGGGGAGGATGTTAAAACGCACCACACAAACGATGCACGGTTCAGGGACTCCCCGTTTTTTTCCCGAATAATTTTTCATACATGACCTTGGGCATATACCAGCGGATCCATGCCGGCCCTTCATACCTGGTCCGGATAAGGATCGCGGACAGCAGGAATACCAGGCCGACCCCCAGCACAACAGTATTTGCAATCCCGAAAAAATCGCTGATATAGTATTCCTCAGAGATTATACCGGGCAGTAAACCAAGGCCCAGCACTTTTTGTGAAAGCGGCCAGAGGAACCTGTATCCCGGGTCATACACCAGTGCGTCTTCGAACAGGTGAGATAAAAACCCGATGGTGGAAAACAGGAATGCATCAAAAAATCTGATCCCGAACGGGTGCAGCAGGAACGCTACCGCTATGCCAAAAATAATCATGACCGCAATATTATGAAAATCCCCGTGAGAAATCCTGTGCCCCTCGAACAAAAGGGTGAACCCGAACCTGGAAAGGATACGGTTCACCAGAAAATCAATATCCGGAGCCCAGGCACACAGAATGATAATCCATGAACAGTCCCTTCCGGTAAACCGGTAAAAAACCATGCCGGCGAGGATTGCAATGGCGGCGGAGAATATGATGTGTTCAGCGAGCATGATGGATGTGGGTTTTTTAGCAAACGATCTTTTCTTTTAAGTTTAATGCATTCGCTGGAATTGTGCTTAAAGGTAAGTGTCCGGGATGATATCCTGCGGTGTCACGGATAAAAAAAGTCAGTGATCCCCGTTTTTTAGATTATCTCATGTTCCCTTAGTATCCGGATCAGGTAAAAGAACGTGAATATTCAGGGTGCAGGAAAAGACCTATTTTTTCATCGCTCTCTGCACCCGATACAGAAAATCAGCTGAAAATACCGATATCTTATGCGCAGATTCTGCACGCTCAATAAATTGTCTCATCATATCCTGTTCAGTTGTTCCTGTTGCGAAAAAAAGAACAATTCATTCCAAGATCTTTGCAGTGGAGTGACCCCATGAAAACCTGAAAAATAACGGTGAACACGCATTTAAATTCACCAACCGCTGTGAGTACGATGATAGAACCTGTGGATTATATACATGGCCGGAAATATCGCGTCGCTGGTCATATCGCATCAAAACGAAGGCTGGATAGCCCCCTTGAGGGGGAAGGGACAGGCAGATGCCAGGTTATTTCAGCTGATCCACGAGCCCGTCCGAAGCGTAGCGGAGGCGTATCACGCTCCTGATGGTGAACCAGATTCGGGCTTATTTTGGAGGGGGAGTCTTCAGGAGTCATCACGGTCTGAAGTGAAAGCAATTTTTGCATTCAATTCATATTTGGTGTTTCAATGCCCTGGATTCGGATTCTTTCGCCATCGAACATTCGCAGCAGATTAACCGATCATTCACCAGATTGAAGGACATAACGGAAAGACGAAACGTCCGGTGGCACTGGGCACAGGTACATTTCTGCGAACGCATAAGTTCTGTCCGTAAATGATACGTAGACTTTGACCATTCTGACATGAATATCGACATTTGTCACTTTTAATATATAAATATTTTTACTAAAACTTTTTTGATTAAAACTGGTTAAACAATAAAAAAACTATAATCTGCATGTGAAACGGAATGGATGAAGGGGTAGAGGCCATTCCTGACCAGTATTATGTACAAAGGATCAATGACCTGAATGAAGAGGGAAAAATGGATATTGGATCAATCCGCTCATCTGCCCGGCAGTTCATAGGACTGCTTCGCCCATTGCCCGGATCACCAGCGTGTTGAGCAACGATATACCCATTACCGGGAGATGTGAATAATTTTTTTTATACACGGACAACATTACAGCTTCTCCAGAGACTACCAGCCTATTTCAAGCCTTCGTATTCTGGTTATTCCGGGAGATTTTCCTCTTTGCATGTCAGACTTATAGCGGCGCAGGAGCCGACTTATTTCCTGTGGAAACCTCAGGTGATCTGCCTGGTTATTCCGGTTTTTATCTTCACGCTTTTTCGGGGAGTAACCGAATAATCAACAGGTTCCTGTATCGAACCCGCAGCGGTTTATACATTTATAATACCTGAACTTTTATTTCCTGGTGATGGTTTATGTTTTTATTGACCTCATGTAAAAACTGTAATTATAAGACCGGCGACAAATGCTGGATTTATGGCAGGATGACGCTGGTTCAGAAATTAAAAAAACGTGTCCGGGGTTGTGAGAATTTTTGCCCCTGGTGGATGATGGACTCGCTGCAACCTAGTGTTAAACCATCATACCCGTTCAGGGAACTATACCTATTCATAGAGCCAGTCCAGGTCTTTTAATTCATCTTTCACTTCGGCGAGTTTTTTGTTGACATCAGACATTTTGGGAATCCGGATATTTTCAATGTTCTTTTCTGTCCCCGTCAACGAGTCTTGTGAAAGGATGATCTTGTCCAAATCCCGCTGGATATCCTTTTGCATCTTCCTGATCGATGCAACGACAATCCTGTTTTCCTCTTGTTTATGGCTCTCTTTTACCAGGACGCGGGTTTGAACTTTCTGGCGTGTCTCTTTTGGTCCGCCAGCGGTCTGTTTTGCCAGGTGTTTACGTAAATACCTGGGCAGACCCGTGTGCTGAATTGCCGGGCTCCGCGGGACCTTTTCCGGTTCAACACGCCCTGCCTCTTCCGTCTCACGGGTGATTGCCGCAGGCTTACCGCTATTCCGGTCTTCCGGCTGATCCAGGTTTATTCCTCGGATATCACGTGCCTCCGCTTCCTGGTCCTTTCCCCTCCACCCGGGCAATATAACCGGAGGCAGGGTGCTCTTTTCGGGCCGTGCCGGTGTATTGCGGGGTACCACGGTCCAGGTGTCCTGTTCCTGTGGGGTGGTTGAATCCGGGGAATAATATGGGCGGGGGGGCTGGCGGTTCACCGGAATACCCGGCTTCCGGCGCTTTCCGGACCTGGGTGTTCAGGTACCACCTCTCGCATACCCAGACCATGAGTAAAACCGCTGAAAAAACCACGGTAGCGAGGATAAAGTTGCCCGGCGTTATGTCGAACCCGAGCACGCTGTACATGATCATCACGAGTGCGATACCGGAACTGGCGCCCAGCACCGTGGAATAGACCAGCCGGTCGAGGGCACTTAAGGAGTTTTTGCGGGGAAATATGACCAGCGAGAAGAAAAAGCCGGGAACAAATACGAACAGCAAAAAATAAAAAATTGCCGGTAGTCCCTCAGAAAATACAGTTACGGCATCCATCAGCGTATCACTGGTTTTAATAATTCCTGTGTATGTTTTCTAGTATCTCTTTTTGGCATATAAAACCCAATCGCACAAAAATACCGCAGTTCCCCTAAAAATCGCATATGCAGCGTTTTTGTTCACGCATCGTGAAATAATACGAAGGACACCTTTTGAGCATACCAGGGGTTGGCCACCTCAACTGTCCCGTCGCCATTTTTTTAAACCGGATTTACTTTCATTTTACCGTGATTCTCTGTATCTCTGGTATCAACAAAAGCGATTGAATTCTGCGAACGGGATAATTTCATCTGGTCAGGATATTTTCTCCATGCTGCGGGAGTGTGTGATATTCCCGGCATAGTACGATCAGTGATTGAACACAAAAGGAGCCGGAGGTGATCATGCCCTGCGGACACTGTCTCCGGGGAATTCTTCCTTGAACCGGACAAACACCGTGCGACACTCCCCGCCCCCTTATCCATCATACCCGCTCTTTTTTATAAAAACACACAGTCCACTTTTAAAAAATCACGAAAAATGACAGGAGTGACGCTTCGCTCCACGTGGATCACCTGGGCGATGTTCATGGGTCCCTGGTCTGGAGCCTATCCCCCCATAAGGGAGGCTATCTTAAAAAAATGTATACATATCACCTGGATCGGGCTCCATGATCTCAGGCAAAAACACACAGTCGGTTGTGTATTTTATATAAAAAACGCTCTGGTTTTTTTCACCTGCAACATTTCCGGTGATTTTAATAGCGGCCGGAAACAAGTTCTTCTCCAGAGGGAAAAAATACCCCTACAAAAAACAAGGTGCGATACACAGGTGACTGCAAGGACCTCGCCCGTCCCATCAGTGGTGATTATCCTATTCGTACTCACAATGTTCCCGATAGCCAGTGCCATAGACCCGCTCTGGATGTATTCCACACAGGGTGCGAAAATCGGGAGTGTCTCGGTCTCTTCCGATGGTTCGGGCATCGCGGTCGGGGCTGAAAAGGTCCTGCTGTTATCAAAAAACGGGGAACTCCTCGCAAAGGAAGCGTATGGAGACCAGGTGCTCTTTACCCCGGATGGCGCATACCTCCTCTCCTCGTTTGGGTCATCGCTGTATTTTTTCCAGAGAAATGCCACGCAATCGTCTTTTAAAAAGAAATGGGACTATGAGTTGCCCGGCAAGGTACGGTCGACAGATATTTCCGATGATGGCAAAATTATCATTGCCGCTGGTGAGTCCGGGGGTACGTATGTCTTTTCCGGCGCCGGAAAAATGACCGGGGGCAATACAAACTATTCTGCTGTCCTCAGGCTCTCTCACAATGGCCAGAGAATCCTGGGCGCTTCTGCGTTGAGTCTCTGCCGGTATAGCAGTACCGGGGACGGTTTCTGTTACGACAATGTCTCCATGGTCTCCCAGCCGGACGTGATGGAAATGACCGGATCCGGTAGTACGGTAATCTTCAACGATGACCAGCGGCTCGTTTCGGTCAATACCTATAATGGAGCAGAACGGTGGAAGACCCGGGCAACCTCGGATATCACCGCACTTGCCATGATATCCTCCGGAACAAAAATACTGGTCGGGACCCGGAACGGGAATATCGACCTCTTTGACGATAAGGGCAACCTTTTGTGGACGTACACGACAAACCCGGCAGGTACCACGGCTGTCGGGGTCAGGGAGGTTGCCCTGTCCGATGACGGGATGATTGCCGCTGCAGGGACCTATGAGGGGGTGACCGTGGCACTGGATGCAGCCGGTAAGGAGATCTGGTCCAATGCGACACAGGATCATATAAACCATATTGCCATGAGCGGCAACGGATCGCTGGTCATTGCAGCCGGGGAGGAGAATGTGTACGCGTTCTCCTCGTCTGCGCAGTACCATCCGGCCACCCCGTCCCCTCCGGTGACACTGCAAACTGCCCGGAACACCCCCTTACCTGCAACGATTGTACCGGAAACAACGGCACCGCAAAACACAGCAGAAACGACCCGGTCCGCCACGCAGGCAGTCACTTGGGTTCCCACGACCTACTCCGGGACCGCGACGCAGAGCCCGGTTCCTGCACTCCTTCCCCTGCTGGGAATTCTGGGTGCGGTATTCGTTCTGAAAAAAAGATGAGTCCGGGACAGCGTGCTTTTTTTACCGTATTCCGGGGCGGGCCTGATAAAAATATGGACCAGAGAAACGAGCAGGGTATCGCTTTAATGAATGGTGATTACCGGTTCATTCTTCATATCAGAACAGCCTGCGGTTGCCGGAATTCACCAGGATGCGGGGTTTTTCACGGATCGGAATATTCGATGCCGGATGGTGGAACTGCCGTATCGTTGCTGTGAATTCTGCCCTATCTTTATTGACATGACTTTGGTCTTGCAGTTCTTTGCCGGAACTGTCCAGAAACGACAATAGTGTACGATCATCGTGGATAAGACGGGAAGTTATAAGGAAAATATCACGGTCTTTTAACGGTATATCCGATAACCGGATAGCATCATTTAATTGTCTGGCTCTCTTTTCTTTTCTCAACGTGTTGATTGAACATCTCCTCTATTCCGGCGCCATTGCCGTAATTGCCGGTATGATCTTTTCCCGGTATACCGGGCGGGATCCTTCATGGATTATTATTGCCGTTGCATTTGTGCCGGATCTGGATTTTGTGCTTGAATGGACCCGGGGATTTTTGGGAATTTCCCTGCCGGTTGTTATAAACCATGGAAATTTCCACAACATCCTGTTTCTGATAGACTTTTCCTTTGTTGTTGCCGCAGTACTGTACTTTACTGGCATACGGTTTCCTGACGCGTTTGTCTGCACTGCTGCAGGCATTGCGGCACATATTTTTGAAGATGCACTTGTCTATAAATACGCGTATGCGTTTTTATGGCCGTATTCACCGAAAATACTGGGGATTGGGATTATGGAAGAAACCCGCGACATTTTCGGCATTGCCAGCAGCACTGTGCTGCTCACCGGGTTCATTCTCCTGGTTGTATCAGTGCTTGTACGGACGTATATTGAGGGGACTGGCTGGTGGAGAGTATTTTTACAGGGAGGGAGAAAGGGCAGGAATCTCTCGTAAGAGCCTCGTTAAAAAAAATTCTGTTCGCCATATTATACTTCCCGGTTATACCATGATCCGGGGGTAAAAAAGATAATTTGGCTCTGCAGAAATGTTTGAAAAAACTTAAACGCTCATAGGGGTTTCACCCAAGCCCCCCAAATGCGATAACCCCTGAGGATGTTATACAGCACTATCACGCAGCGCAGGGAGGACAGGGGGGACAGGCACTGTTTCTGCTCCTTCATATTCTGTACTTTTCATTGTATACTCTGATAGAAGATTTCCCATGAAAATTGAAAGATTCCGGTATGATGAGTAGATTATCATCTTTATTCTTCAGGTACGATGAACGCCGCCGCCCCCGGAGGGACGCCCCCGCGGCGGATCAGTAACTTAAAAAAATACCATTAACCTCCCTGTCCCGCCGTGTCCAAAGAGAGGCTATGATGCTGGCCCCTTCGTTTGTTATACAATTTTCATGGTTTGGATGCGAACACTCAGTTCATGCCCGTTTCTACAGAGCCGATAATTTTTTTAATATTAAGCCCAGTTTCCGATAACTATCTTTTCAGTACTACCCCAATACCTGAAGGAATCATCGACGATCCCGTCGAGGTTATAATCAAAGTACCAGTACCCTGTTGAAGGCCTGAAGATAGCGATCCCGTCTCTGCCATTACCGTTCCAGTCACCGGCAATGATCAGGTCGTCACTTTTCCCGAACCTGAATGATTGATCGACGATCCCGTCGAGGTTATAATCAAAGTACCAGTACCCTGTTGAAGGCCTGAAGATAGCGATGCCGTCTCTGCCGTTTCCGTTCCAGTCACCGGCAATGATCAGGTCGCCACTTTTCCCGAACCTGAAAGATTGATCGACAAATCCGTCGAGGTTATAATCAAAGTACCAGTACCCTGTTGAAGGCCTGAAGATAGCGATGCCGTCTCTGCCGTTTCCGTTCCAGTCACCGGCAATGATCAGGTCGTCACTTTTCCCGTACCTGAAAGATTGATCGACGATCCCGTCGAGGTTATAATCAAAGTACCAGTACCCGGTTGAAGGCCTGAAGATGGCGATCCTGTCTCTGCCGTTTCCGCTCCAATCCCCGGCAATAATCAGGTCGCCACTTTTCCCGAACCTGAAAGATTGATTGACGATCCCGTCGAGGTTATAATCAAAGTACCGGTACCCGCTCGATGGTCGGAAGATTGCGATCCCGTCTTTTCCGTTTCCGTTCCAGTCCCCGGCAATCGGAATATCCCCGGTTTTACCAAAGTGGAAGGTGGTATCCTCATAGGAAAAGATCCAATCCCCGTTATAATCCAGGTTCCAGATACCCCCGGCATAAATGCCGATTTTCAAGGTATTGTTCGGAGTTATGGGTAATGGAGTTGGTGAGGGAGTGGGAGTCGGTGCAGGTGTTTTGGTTGGTGTAGGAGTGGGAGTAGGTGTAAGTGTTACCCGGGCCTGCCCGGAATCCCTATTGATCATTAATGAGCTGACATCCACTGCTTCAAAATCCGATGCATGAACGGTCAGCATTTCGCTGTACAGGGAATACCCGTCTTCCCATCGGGGATCGGTATCAGCAGCGATGATCCATGCCCTGGAATCCCGGCTGTTATCGGCAAGCATAAAACCATATTTTTTCCAGGCTTCAAGGATTGTTTTTGCCTTTGGAGAATAATGGGAAGTATCGAACGATGCTTTCAGCCTGAACCTCTGTCCTAACGGAGGATAGGAAGGATCGTTCATGGTGCCATCGGCGCGGGCCGGCCAGACATGTTTGTCCCCGGAAGTATACATGGCAACGCGCATCGCGTGGTTGATCTGTCCAGCTGCAACTTCTTCGTACCTGATGATACCGGGAAGGACTGCGAGACCGGCAGCATCGGTTGACGGATATCCCTCCCGCCTCAATGAATACCCTGACAGATCAAAACTCATTGCCCCGTATGCTGACCAGGTTCCGTCCCATGCCCGGACCGGCTGGTAAAGTTCATATTCGATAGTGTTATCCCGGTCATAGATCAGTAAATGATGATCTCCTCCCGCGTCTTCGATTTCCGGATTATCAGGAATGGGATACGGGATATTATCGCTCACGGCAAGTAACGTGATGCTGGTCAGCATTTGTTTTGCTTGAGTACCCGGACAACATTGATCGGGAATACATTGCCGATATACATATACGATGAGGGAATGGATGAGCGGATGTATGTATCCGACATTGGATGTACCGGTAAGGTATCCACGGGGACATTCCAGATGTGGTCCTTTGGATAGATTTGGATACCTGTTAATGAAGCAGTGGCTCCTGCAGGTGTTATGGAAAATAGTAAAATTACGAAAACCACGATTAAAAATGCACTCTTCTCATTACGTTCATACTTTCTCTGCATACCTATTAAAAACACAGATCCCTTAAAGTTAGAGCATACAACCTGCAGGGTACCTGGATTATTGGTAATTTTATAAAAAGATATTATGAAAAAAAAATATAAAATGTTTTTCATTAACAATTGAAAACAATTACTTTTGACCGTTGGTAATCCCCAATTATTACTGAATGATCGTGCATATTCCGGCATCACGGGTATTCAATGATTTTATGTCTGCTTCCTGATGAGACGCCAGGGAGAGAAAGATAACACGGTTCTTGGAGTGAACCCTAAAAAAGTGATTTTTTCACTGTGCCAGTCAGATAAGTCTGGATCACCGTTTAAGAGACTGCCGGGAAAAAGGAGCATGGACCGGTTGTCAGGTCCATTTACCAGTTACCGGGGTGCATCCTTGTCCGCCGAACTGGAATTGTGTATCAATAACTCCTTTCTGGGTCGTGTCCAGGTACCAGTTCCCGTCAGAAGGCCGGAAAATACCTGCATCTGTGGTGCTGTCATTGTTCCAGTTGCCGGTCACCGGAATATCTCCCGCTTTTCCAAAGTAGAATGACGTGTCAACATTTCCATCGAGGTCGTAATCAAAGTACCAGTAACCGTTTGAAGGCCGGAAGATCGCGATACTCTCTTTCCCGTTCCCGTTCCAGTCTCCCGTGACAATCTGGTCACCATACTTCCCGAACCTGTAGGAATTATCGACAACTCCATCGAGGTTGTAATCAAAGTACCAATACCCGCTGGCTGGCCGGAAGATCGCGATACTCTCTTTCCCGTTCCCGTTCCAGTCTCCCGTGATAATCTGGTCACCATACTTCCCGAACCTGAAGGAATTATCGATGGCTCCATCGAGGTTGTAGTCGAAATACCAGTACCCGGTCCAGGGCCGGAAGATCGCGATACTCTCTTTCCCGTTCCCGTTCCAGTCTCCCGTGATAATCTGGTCACCATACTTCCCGAACCTGAAGGAATTATCGATGACTCCGTCGAGGTTGTAGTCGAAATACCAGTACCCGGTCCAGGGCCGGAAGATCGCGATTCCATCGGTTCCTGTCCCCTCCCAGTTGCCAACTACCGGGACGTCTCCTGTTGTCCCGAAGCGGAATGTCGTATCATCTCCGGATAAGACCCCGTCCCCGTTATTATCGATATTCCAGTTCCCCTTGTAAAATATTCCTGGTTTTGAAAGTCCGTCAACCGGCGGTGCAGGCATGACGGGTTGTGTCGGTACAGGTGTTTTGGTTGGAGTTGGTGTAGGAGTGGGAGTCGGTACAGGTGTCTTGGTTGGAGTTGGTGTAGGAGTTGGAGTCGGTGCAGGTGTCTTAGTTGGAGTTGGTGTAGGAGTTGGAGTCGGTGCAGGTGTCTTAGTTGGAGTTGGTGTAGGAGTTGGAGTCGGTGCAGGTGTCTTAGTTGGGGTTGGCGTAGGGGTGGGAGTCGGCGAAAGTGTTACCCGTGCCTGCCCGGAATCCTTATTGATCATTAATGAGCTGACATCGACTGCTTCAAAATCTGATGCATGTACCTTGAGCATTTCGCTGTACAGGGAATACCCGTCTTCCCATCTCGGATCTCTGTCTGCAGCAATGATCCAGGCCTTGGAATCCAGGCTGTTATCGGCAAGCATGAAACCATATTTTTTCCAGGCTTCAAGGATTGTTTTTGCATGGGGAGAAAATCCTGAAGTATCGAATGATGCCTTCAGCCTGAACCTCTGTCCTAACGGAGGATAGGAAGGATCGTTCATGGTGCCATCAGCACGGGCCTGCCAGACATGTTTGTTCCCGGAAGTATACATGGCAACCCGCATCGCGTGGTTAATCTCACCAGCTTCAACCTCTTCGTACCTGATGATGCCGGGAAGCACTGCAAGTCCTGCTGCGTCAGTGGACGGATATCCATCCTTTCTGAGTGAATAATCTGACAGGTTGAAACGCATAGCTCCAAACGCCGACCATGTTCTGTCAGCAGCCTTGACCGGCTGATATAATTCGTAGAGCATATTCGCATCCTTATCAAAGATCAACAGGTGATGGTCGCCCCCGGCATCCTCGATTTCCGGATTATCAGGAATGGGATACGGTATATTATCACACATTGGAAGGAGCTCGATGCTGGTCAGCTTTTGTTTTGGCTGCGTACCGGGAACAATATTAATCGGGAATACATGGCCGACATACATAACCGAGGAGGGAATGGATGAGCGTATGTAGGTGTCCGACATCGGATGTATTGGTAAAGTATCCACCGGGACGTTCCAGATATGGTCCTTTGGATAAATCTGATAACCGTTTAGCGAAGCAGTTGCCTGAACGACCGGTACAAGGGACAGTAACATCCCGAGAATAACCAGTGTCATCGCCAGTCTTTTCAAAGACCTGACGTTTTGGGAAGTTCTCCTTCCCGCATTCCTTGTTGTCATTGTTTTATTATTCACACCTTTCACTTCCGCGTGTATTTTCCCGGGCTGACATTACCCCAAATTGCCGGGATGTATATTGTGATAGTACTCATTTGAAATATAAAAATACTTAAAACTTACTACTAATGATGATTATAAACACTAATCATTCATACAATACAAAAAATCAAAGTAATAATGATTTATATTAATGCTTCACATTGCAATCCGCTCCACAACTTGATTAACTTAACCTGTCTTAAATTGGCATACCCGTTCAGGTTCGGACATTGAACCAGAGGATAGCAATAATGAACCACTTTAAAATTCCCCGGTACGGAAAAATCATACTGAGCTGAGCTGTTGCAAGAGCGGTAAGATATGGACAGGACGGCAGTCTTCCGGTAATGTCCTGGGCACCGTTTTTTAGAAAAGAAAAAAATAACCCTGTTATTTTTCCCTGATGATGTGGTTTAAAAGGTTATTATCACGGTACCAGGGGAAATAAAAAAATCTACGGGTCGTCAGGATCAGGCATGGGGACCATTGCTGTTTTTCATAACATAAAAAAATTTACCCACAACTGGTCTGCACCTTAAAAAATCCATAAAACCACCTACGAGAAGAATTTTCTTGTGCGTCTGATAAAATCAAAAACCGGCCGGGTATTCTCAGAATAACACCCCATAATAATTTTTCCGCCAGGAAAAAGCGGGTATCTATTCGTGCCAGTACGTTTCCTGCAGACCGGTAATCTCCGGCAAAAATATTGATTTTGGCTGTATCGATCTCTTTTCGTTCAATATACTTTTTTAAGGGGGATATCATGTTCCGGGGGACTCTTTTGTCAGCAAGTGCTTTTTTTGCATTTTTTACAAATGCAAGTTCTTCCAATGACCGAAATGATAGACAAGCCCTGTTCGATGCCTCAATATGATACACAGCAGTGATAACTGAGTGAAAGGCAACAGGATACTTCAATGCAATTTTAGCCCAGAGATCGATATCTTCCCCAAGAGACACATCCTCCTGAAATCCACCACTTTCAAAAAAAAGGTTCTTTTGCATACCGGCAGCCGATGTCCATACAGGATTTTCTCCCAAAGCCGCGGATTCAAAATAATCCGGCAGTATCCCTTCAAAACATGATGGCGGAATTTTCGTGGAATGCGAACGAACAGGATTTTCGGATAATGTATGCATCTGATATGCTGTTGAATAGATGCCCGCACCAGGAAATTTATCTTTCAGTCTGGACAGAACCTCAAGGTGATCCGGCATCCATTCATCATCCGCATCCAGAAAAGCAATAAAACCGGTGTGCGATCGTTTAACCCCCTGGTTCCGCGCTGCAGAAACGCCAGATCCTTCCTGGACATGGAAATAAATCCGTGGATCCCTGTAGTTTTTTACAATTTCTGGCCCCTCATCGGTTGAATTTCCATCCATTATTATGATCTCAAAGTCCTGGACGGTCTGTGACAGGACAGAGTCAATTGCCCTTGCTACATGAGAACCCTTGTTATAGAGCGGTATAATCACTGAGATTTCCGGAGCCATATTCTGCACCAAAGATTTTTTTTATGTTCCCCGCACCCCGGCCGGCTGCCCGGAATGCGGCATGACCCGGGATAAGCACGGTCAGGAGGATCCGGCAGGCCGGTTACCCGTCCATGAGGAAGGTTTTGGCAATCACCTACACAGTTTTTGGAATATAATTAATTAATAGATCCCGCTCTGACTGGTTAAAGCCGATATACCAGATTCCGATCAGATAGAGCGTGGAGATGATCCCACAGATAACTGCCAGGTCGATCAATGATGAAATGATAAAAATTTTTCCGATAATTGTCGAAAATCCTGTAACAACCAGTACAATAATCACTCCCGTAATAATGGAACGCGTAAAGGTACCCGGGGGGATTCCCAGAATTTTTGTGGCATACCAGGGAACAAAGAATCCGCTCCTCAATGTCAGCACAACCGCACACACAATTGCCACGCCATAATAGCCCCATCCCAGCAGCGGCGGGATATAATATGCCAGAACCACGTTCACCAGCCCGAATATAAGGGTGATGATCCCCGGGATCCTGACCTTGTTGAAAGCAACATTGATTGCAAAGAGCGGCAGGATGCACAGGCTGACTACCAGAGGCAGGGTAAACACCCATACAAGTGGTGCGAGACGGGCGAACTGGGGACCCACCCAAAGGGTGAGAATAAACGGTGCAAATCCACAGATAAGGCCAACAGGAAGTGCAATGAACAGACCTACCAGCTTGACTGCACTTTTTGAAATCTGGATGATCTGATCTACTTTTTCTTTTGCATAGTATGTCAGTATCATCGGCGTAAGTACCCCGGTAAGAGTTCCGGCAACCCCGCGGAGGAGGATGACCCAGAGAAACACTACTGCGTATTCTCCGGCTGCCGTTGCACCGAACAGGAGATTTACCACAATCAGTTCTATCTGGAGAAGGAGCAGCGATCCAAACATGTCGACAACCGCCCACCACCCCATGCTGGTCAGTTCATGCAGTCTCTTTTTGTTAAACTCCCTGGCATTTATGTGGAGGAACGGGCTTATCCGTCTGGAAAGGACAAATGCAAGGAATAAAAAAAGCACGCTGCTGATAAGATACGCACAGCCAATATACCATAATTGTGGAGAAAATACCGTAAAAAATACAACGATGAGAGTCACCTGCAGGATTACACTCAGGATATTCAGCATGTTCAGCAGGTCAAGCCGGTTATTGGCAAAAAGTGATACCGTAAAATTACTGCTCCAGGACCTGACAAGGAATGCGGTAAAAACTCCCAAAAAGAGCAATGTCACCTCGGATTCCTGCCCGGACGGGACCTTGAAGAACTGGGGGGCGTACCAGGAAACAACAACCATGAGCGGGATGACGAGCAGAATGATGGCGGACAGACCGAATAATGCCGTATTGAACGTCTGATTTGCCTTTTTATAGTCCTGCCGGTGGAGATCCACCGTAAGGAACCGGGATACCGCTACGTTAAGTGCATCGGTCAGTATTGTTACATAACTGGTAAGAGATGTCGCAAGAGGGATCAGGCCGTATGCTGCAACTCCCAGCGTTCCGATAAAGTATGGTACAAGAAAAATACCGGTAAGAATGCCGACAATAAAATTTGCGATATTTGCAAAAAGATTTTTGGGGAATTGATTTTTAAAATTATTCTGGGAAGAATATTTGGGCACTTCTCGCTCCTTCTTATTTTTTTAGTATTGTGATTTCGTTTATATAAACCAGACGAAAAAACTATCCTGTCAACTGACAGCCTGAATTTTTTTTAATTTTTATATTCTATGAGACCATGAATATCTCGAGATTGGTGTTTGAATATACCTTCTGTATCGTATTTACTGATTTCAGTTGTTGGAAATCGTTTGGGAGATAACGCCATTTATCGGGGAATTCCGGATATATTTCGGGATAGAATTCCCTTCCGCGATCGTTCAATAATAAATATTTCGGGCTGCCAAGAAAAATTTTTGATTCCGTCTCATTCTGAAATCCAAAATGATCCGGTGGAATAAAAAAATTATAATTATTATAAGGAATCTTCAGTCTCTGGGAAGAAGCACCATATAATACATGATTGTAACGGAAAGAAAAAAGTCCAATTTCCATTACTGGAATCGATTCATCGCGGTACGAGAAGAAACGTACGCATCCCTTCATAATCAGTTCCGGGGACCTGGACATTGGGCAGTTTAATCGTCGGTGAATAATAAAGATTGAATACAGAAAAATACGTTATGCAAAAAATTACCAGAATCATCCCGAGCAGAATCATATTTTTTCTGCCGGAACGTGATGTTTCATGCAGATTTCCGAATAAAAGATATACACCGGACGGGATCAACAGTACAGAGAATATCGCGGCAATAGCAAAAACTCTTGCAAAACCAAAACGGTCAATGGTCAAAAACATGGCAACCGACAGAATCAGACACATGAAAAATCCTAAAGCCAGTACTCCTTTGTAATATCTCGATTCTGTGTCAAGATCTTTTAAGTATTTCAGCATCAGCCCGATGGAAAAAAGCGATACTGTCGCCAATAGTATCCAATGGCCATAGATATTAAAAATCAGGTGTAAAACGTATAATGGATCTGAGTTGACCTGGGAAAAGAGGTTCACATTTTTCTGCAGTTCGGATTCGACCCTCGGGTCACCGAATATTCGGCTGATAAGCGGCTTTGCCACATCAATTGCCATGATGATGTAGGATGACCAGAATGCAAATACGGTCAGAATGAAAACAATCATATAGGTATAATTTATTTTTTTCAGTGTCCTGTGTTCATAGATCTCCTGGATATACTGCATAATCTGCATAATGCACAATATCAACACAATCATCATCGTCACGAGTGGGTGATAGAAAACGATCAGGAAACCGGTCAGTAACAGTAAAAACTGGTATTTTGAATTGTTTACACCCTCATAAATCCTGAACGCCAGAAACAGTACCAGAGGAATAAATAAAAGCGCCTGTGAATTGGGTGTGAACGCCAGGTGAAATTCCCCCAGCATCAGTATTGAGGATAATACAAGGATGATCAGACGTTCGAACGTATTTTCAGAAATTATTTTTCCCACGCAATACATGGAAAAAATGAAAAACAAAGAAAAAACCGGAGGAATAAAAAATGTAATATCCTCCAGCGTGAGGCCTGACCATAGATTGACAATAACTCCAAGAATATGATCGATCGGATAATGATTCTCCCCGATCACTGATGTCTGAAGGATATCTTTCATATACCCTATGTGAGTAAGGACATCCCCGTCACCAAAAATAAAATATCCCCGGATCACTGGGAGAAAAAGCAACAGGATCACTGCAAGCAGGATTATCCCGAGGCCAAAAATCCAGTGATCCTTTCTGGAACCGGTAATTGCCGATCCGATAATAACTACCTGTCCGCATGTTATGGCAGATAGAAGGAAGATCCAGAAATACCATGGATATGCGTCATAGATTGAATATTCGTACGATGACGCCGGTCCGGCATTCAGAAGAATTGTAATGGTAAAAAGGAGCAACACAAAACCCAAAATCGCAATAATTTTAAAAATTTTTTCAGTCCGATTGAGTATTGAAGACATCCGGATGGCATCCTGGTTTGACTTAATCCTTATATCTTTCTACCCTATATAGAGTTTATTTTAAACGGTTATGGGATTGTTTTTATTTGGTTTTTTGTCCTGTTTTGCCATGAATTATTCCGTAATGTTTCGTTTAATGATTTTTCTCTTGTCCCCTTCATAAAAAATCCTGTTTGTCCTGACCGGAGGGACAAAACCGATATCAAAAAAACAGCGCATAGCGAAGTGCAGCGGAAAGACTTAAAAAGAACAGATTCCCGCAGGCAACTGTAACGGTAACTATATCAGAATCATCTGCAACGGGAACGATATTTTTAAAGAACCTCACAGTTTTAAAAAATCCGGAATTTCAGGGCTCTGGAGAAAACTTGTTTATTGTTTTGCTGACTTATAAAAAAATACGTAGGTGACCCCCACTTTCCCCCGGTGGGGGAGGCAGCCCAGGGGTGCATCCCCCTGATCCCCTTTTGGCAATCCGGTCAACCTTATGTGAGATAATCGAAATGCGGGGGCATCCCCCAAGCCCCCGGGAATGGTATGATTTATTCTCTCTGCAGCATCTCCCGTGAACATTGAAAAATTCAGGTATGATGAGTGGATTATCATGCTCTATTCTTCAGGTACGATGAACGCCGCCGCCCCCGGAGGGACGCCCCCGCGGCGGATCAGTACCTAAAAATACCATTAACCTCCCTGTCACGCCGTGCCTGAAGAGAGGCCCTGAGGCGGGGCCCTTCGTATAGTATACAATTTTCATGGTTCGGGTGAGAACATATAGGTTCATGTCCGTTTCTACAGACCCGAATTTCAGATATACTGCGTTTTCTCCCGGTACGTGTCTGAAGTGAGAGACAGATTTGCTTTGAGAATTTTCGCATGGTCTCGTGATAATCTCTGGAAGTTTTTAAAACATTATTTATTGAAAAAAACACTACTAATTCAGTATGGAAAACAGTTCAGAATACTTTTCTGAAATTGTATATCTTCGGGCAATAGCAATTTTATCGGTAATCAGTATTCACGTTTCTGCATTTTTTTATCAGATGGGTAGCATCAGTTTTTTGACTTTACTCTATATGTCCATAGATTCTTTTTCTTTTTTTGCAGTATCGCTTTTTGTGTGTATATCTGGTTTTGTATTATATAATAAATACAAAGAGCCATTCTCGCTGACTCTGTTTTATAAAAAACGGTTTAAATCCGTAGTTCCACAATATACGATATTTTCAATAGTTGCTCTGCTGTCTCTCTACATATTTCATGAATCCTCCGGGAAAACAGGGAATTTTGGTGTAATGGATATTATATACAGGTATTTAACCGGAACCGATCTTGGTCATCTCTGGTTTTTTTTGTTGATCATCCAATTGTATATCCTTTATCCTGCTATTGAAAAAATTTTTACCAAATCTATTGAATATAATAAAACAGTTGAATTATTGATTTTTTTGTATATTTTTCCAATATTCTATCAGATCTTACCCGTTCCCGAAAATTTTCTTTTTCTGAAACCGCCTCCTCTTTTTTTAGGGTATCTGCTTTTATTTGTTCTTGGAATGTATGTCAGATCCCAATATACGGATATTAAAAATAAAGTAACAAATCAAACGCATTATTATTTTTTATTTTTACCCCTGTTATTCGCAACAATTTTGGGGATAGCAAGTCTGTTGTAAAGAGTTTTTTGGTTATAATCTGTTTCCCCAGTTAATTCCTGTTTACAATTGGATCTTTGCGATAGTTCTACCGATATATTATATCCTGATTTCTGCATTGTGTTTTTTCATTGCACTGAAAATCTCCGAAAAAAAACCAAATACTATCACAAAATGGTTACAAATAATTGGTAATTATTCATTTGGTATATATCTGGTTCATGGCTTTATCGTATATGCACTTGCATTAATATTATTACCTGAAATCGGGTTTGATATCAATAACTGGTTGTTTTATCCGGTGGTCTTTTGTGTTGTACTGGGCCTGAGTCTGGTTTTTGTATACCTTATAAAAAAGATGCCCCATTACGAGTTAATTATCGGAAACACACGATAATGTAAATGATGTTCTGGCACAACGAAGTAATTTTTGAATCATTTTAAAAAAGCATCCATTTTTTTAAAAATAATTGATCTCCGGTTTTTATCCTGGTTTTATCCTCCTTCATCAGTACCCTGTCATTAAAAGTACGAAACGATGACCGGGATAAAAAAATTGGAAACCTGAATCAATTAACCATGATAAGCCCCGCGGAATACTTTGATTTCTTTTCCGGTTATAGTGCTGTATCGAGGAGGATTTTAAATTCCTGAACCCGGTTATCAAACTGGAAATCTTTCCTGATCAGGAGGTATGCATTTCTGATAACGTGTGGCGACTGGTCATACTGGAGCGTTTCCACAACAGCTGAGGTGATGCACGGGGAAGAATTGTTTTTTAGGAGGAATCCGGTTTCTCTGTCAATTATGATGCCTGGTATCCCGCCGACAGGTGTCGCAAGAACAGGAGTTCCGCAAGCCATAGCTTCAAGCATAACATTGGGCAATCCTTCGGTATCTGAGGGAATTACCAATAATTTCATCCGGTTTAAATAATCTCCCAGCCGCTCGTGAAGTACCCAGCCGGGAAGAATGACCGAATCGGTAAGATTATTTTTCCGGATATAGTGTTCTATGGAATTCTGAAGTTCCCCATCGCCTATGAATAAAAATTTTACATCTGGTTTTTTATCGATAATACCTGAGACCGCATGTAAAAGTTGAATAATTCCTTTTTCTTCACTGAACCGCCCGACAAATCCGACACAGCACTCCCGTAACGGATACTCTTTTCTGATGCTGAACGTATCAGTATCGATATAATGTTCGCGGGCAATGATTGTTTTACCGGACCATCTTTCGAGGGAATAATCCCCGATAAGAGATTCTGCATATACAATTATTTTATCTGCAGATGAACAGGTCATAAATTGCAGAAATTTTAAGACAAAGATGAGAGGATCATGCTGGGAAGTATGTATCTTGATTGTGGAGGATGCAAACATCACAATTACTTTTTTTCCAAAAATATGTGCAGTTATCATCGGCAGGAGAAGGATATCCCCCCCCAGGAAAAAAATAAAAATATCGACATCTTTTCTTGTTTTGAAGATATAAGATGAAATTTTTAATTGGGGAGATATGAAATTAACCATCCTTTTAATAAGATTTTTACTTGAATTATGTGAAATCCTGAAAGTTTTTAACCTCGTATCTTTCTCGAACAGATCAAAATTCTCTCCCCCGGTGATCAGAAGAAGGTTTTTTGATACTGAACACAGGATATTTATCAGATTGGATAACGGGGTTACCCCGGCCTTAAAGACCGGCATGGTGATTACCCCAATCCGGTAATCTGGCATTTTAGTTTACTCCTTTCATGAATCCTGTTGCCCGTATGGTTACACCCTTGTCAGAATTTTTTTAAGGTTTTTACTCAATCATCAAATGTCGGCTCTGTAGAATTCATTTTATTCCAGTACAAAATAAAAAGGACACATGCTTTGAAGGAGGGGACACAGAGCCTGTCCCCCGGACCGCCCCTGCGCAATGTGGTAGTGCTGTTATTACCTTCCCGGGAGTTATCGCATTGGGGGGAGCCAGGTGGCAGGGGTGAAACCCCCATGAACGTTCGAGTTTTTTGAACATTTCTACAGAGCCCAAATATCTTTTTTTTATTTTTTCCACAAATTTCCTGATTCCGGTGCGCAATTGATTTATCTATTTCATACATTATTAACATTGATTCGCATTTCACGACTTTTTTTAAAATTCCGGAGTACCCGGTATTCATGAAATCCCCTGCTTTTCTGCCTGATACTGTTACAGCACCGCCTCTCTTTTGAAATTCCGGTGAATACCGGAATGCCTCACTGTTTTTTGCTGTATCGGGACTGATTACCGCCACTCGTACGCTGCAAGAGATAAAACATAATACGTAATAATGGTACTGTACAATCATAATCTGATTGATCATAGACGGTGAATTGTGAAATCTCCTCGTACTAAATTAGATACCCTCTTACTTTTTGATGGAATTGCGATTTTTTTTATTGTTACCGCTCATATACTGGGTGGTCATTCAAATAACCCCCTGTTTTTTTTATGGGACAAACTGGGGATTCTGGGATTATCCCTTTTTACGTTTTCCTCCGGATATAAACTGATGATTAACCACGTAAATGACCTTGATCAGAGAGCATTTTTAGGCGAATATTATAATAAACGGTTCATCAGGCTCTATAAACCGTATATGGGATATACCCTGCTTTCGGTATTCCCGCTCGTGATGGTGGTCTATTTGGCAATCCACGTTCTTCATCTGAATTTCCCGGGACTTTCAAATTTCTTTACCCTGATAGATACCATGAATATTTTTAGTTTCCTGAGTTTTTTTGCAGGGAACAACCCGATTGCGCCCCAACTGTATTATTTAATTACCCTCATCGGGATAACGAGCATCTGTTTTACCATTTTATATTTCCTGAATATGAAATGGTTATTTTTCTCTTTTAGTCCCTTCTTTTTAATTTCTATGCTGATTCAACTGGGAATTATCCAGGATGTTCCTGTTCTGGCGGTCTTCAGGTATCTGCCATTTTTTATTTTCGGTGCCTACTGGGCGTATAACCAGCAAAACCAAAAGGCGAAATGGTTCCTGTTTTTTCTGTCGTATGCACCGGTTTTTTTCTTCATGTGTCTCATTCCCCTTTCTATTGTACAAAACTCTTTTTCCCAGGCAGTTTTTTTTGGTTTTTGTTGTTTTCTCTTTCCGTTTGTCCTGTCATCACTCTTTGGCACAATGAAAAAAATCACGTTCTTATATTCATTTTTCATCTTTTGCGGGACTTTTGCATTTCCCATATATCTCTTTCAGTGGCCGCTGATTTTACCGATAGTGACCAGATTATTGATCGATATTCTCAAAATTGATTACATCTTCATGCCGTTGGTAATTTCCATAATTACTATCTATATTTCCGTATTTGTGTACCGGATTGTCAAAAAAATCCACCTGAATGTGGTATTCGAATAAGCGATTTTTTTAATAGAATGAGCGGGGATTTTCATTTTTTGCTGTTATAAGCCGCCCGTGAGAAGTATTTCGATTATATACGTGACAACCCGGTGTCTTCGTTTTTATAAAAAATGCCAGAAACCGGATCTATTGGTTATATACCGTTTCGAATTTTTTAATTAAATCAGCCCAAATTAAATTTTTTTGTATAAACGCCTGCCCATTTGCCAGAAGTGCCCGGGACTCATCCGGGTTATCTAATATTCTTTTAATCCTGTCTTTTAAATCATCAGCATTTCCAAATTTTACAAACAAGCCACACCTCTCCCTATTCATAATTTCCCCACATCCGCAATCATCTGCCACAATAACCGGCGTCCCGCACATTATGGCTTCGAACGGTACCAACCCGAATATCTCCAGTCTTCCCGGATATACCAGCACGTCTGCATCAACATATGCTTCGATTTTTTCCTGTTCAGACACCTGCCCGACCATAAGGACCTTTTCGACAAGACCTGATGATTGTATCCGTTGAATTAAACCCTCGCGATATCCGTCATCAGGACCGACAATAACCAGCAAAACATTTTGATCGGTTATTTTTGAAAAACCATCAACAAGAAAATCAATACCCTTCCTTTTATGCAACCGGCCCAGATACAAAATGATCTTTTTTTCGGGTTCAATGCCGTATCTTTCCCGGAATTTTCCCTGTTGTGGGAGTGTTGTATATTTTGATATGTCAATTCCATTTTCAATGGTCACAATTTTATTTTCAGGAATCCCCATTTTCAGGTATTGCTCTTTTTCAATAGTTGATACTGCAATCAGTTTTGCCGCATCATTCAGGATTTTATTTCCCCAAAAAAAATCATAGAGTTTCTTTAAGGTTTTTTTCTCGAATAAGAGAAGAACTGATCCATGTGCCTGCAGGACATAGGGAATCCCGTACCTCTTCGCAAAGGAACGAATTATGATATTCTGGTATGATCGGTAATTGTGGAGATGAATGATATCAAATTCCTTCAGGTGCTTTTCAGACCAGATTTTCATGGAGGGGGAATAGAGAAAGACCTCGATATTTATGATACAGGGGAATACAATGACGGTAACACCTTCTGCCCGAATAGTATCAGCATACTGCTGATCGAAATCAATATCAGTGGTGATTATGGTTACCTCATGGTTCCCTCTGGCAAGTTCCTTTGACAACTCAAAAGCGACCGTTACCGAACCACCGAATTTAGGAGAAAAAAAAGGGATAACCTGTAATATTTTCAGATCCGGTCACCTTCTGTTGATGATACAATTATCGTTATCTTTCATAAAAATCTGGCTGTTCGTTCTATAAAGAACATTGCTGCGATTGGCGATGTAGTCGATTACCCTTTCTAATTTCTCCCACTCGTTTTTCTCTTCAAATTCCCAGGAATGTCCCCAGATATGAAAAATACCTCCTGTTTTCAATGCTCTGTCAAAGAGATATTTCGCACGAAGTTCCCAGTCAAAAAATGATTTTAACGGCAGTTTGTTTTTTACCATCAATTTTGCCGTCACCAGGGGGGACCCGTTGGATACATGCAGGGTAATCTGCCATTCAAACATATCAGCAGGAAATTCAGAATTTCCTGTTTTGCACGTTCTTGCAGCGATAAAACCGCTTTTTCTTACCAGCTGCTTGATCCCTTCATTATACATTCCACAGGGATAACAAAACATATTGACAGGCTTATGTAACAGATTTTCAAGATATATTTTTGATCCCGTAATTTCATTCTCGGCCTCTTTCAGAGTAAGAGTTGTAAGTGCTGGATGAGTTAATGTATGAGCCCCGATTTCATGATTACGACTTATTTCAATAATTTTTTCCGGTAATAATGGTTTCAGATAATCTTTTGTTATATAAAAAGTTCCTTTTAAATTATATTTGTTTAATAAGCTGGCCAGTCTGAAATCATTTTCATGACCATCATCCCAGCTGGTAGTCACTATTAAAAATTCAGACTGGTCCATAAATTTCCTCAATCCTTTGAACAATTTTGTCTATATCATAATTATTCTCGACAAACAGTTTGCCGGATATACCCAGTTTTCTTCTGTTTTCTTCATCATTCAGAAGATCGATGATTTGTTCGGTTATCTGAGAAGGATCCAGCTCCACAACAATACCCGTATGCGAATTTTTTATGACAGAAGAAACACAGCAGTTTGTTGATACTATTACGGGAAGTCCACACATCCATGCTTCAAGGAGCGTATTACCGAAAGAGTCATATCTCGATGGAAATACGAATATGTCCGAATCAATATACGCTTCGAGCTTTTCTTTGTCATACAATGGCCCGGTAAATAGTACACGGTCTTCGATCTGCAACTCACGTACCTGTTCTCGGATTTGCGATAAAGATCCCCCATCCGGCCCTGCTATTACCAGTTTGACGTTTCCCGTTTTTCTGCAAATCTGGGAAAACGAGGTGACTAATAAATCGATACCTTTTATTTTATGAATTCTTCCAAGCGTTAAAATTAATTTCACATGTTCGGGAATATTGTATTTCGATCGGAATTGACCCCTTTCTGGCAAATCTCCGAAATGAGAAAGATCAATGCCATTGGGAACTATAATGATCCTGTTTTTTGATACCCCCATTTTTTCATATTGATCTGATTCTATTGCCGTTGAGGCTATACAGGCTGTCGCATCCTGTAATATTTTATTCCCATACGCCTTATCAAAACATTTTTTTAAGAATTCTTTATTAAAAAAGGGAAGAACTGATCCATGCGCCTGCATAATATAGGGAATCCCGTATTTTTTCGCAAAAATATGAATAACGGCATTCTGGTATGCCCGGTAATTGTGGAGATGAATGATATCAAATTCCTTCAGGTTGTTCTCAGCCCATTCTTTTATGGATGGGGAATAGAGGAAGAGTCCAAATCTTACAATACAGGGGAACGAAATCACGGTTACTCCCTCAGCCCGGATCTGGTCGGCATACTGGTCATCAAAATTAAAATCAGTAGATATTATGGTAACTTCATGGTTCCGCTTCGCCAGCTTCCTTGACAACTCATAAAGAACGGTTACCGATCCTCCGAATTTTGGAGAAAAAAAGGGGACAACCTGTAAAATTTTCATCTCTCTTCACGGTACATTTTTACCTTGTGGATATGTGTTCATTTGAATTTTTCATTCAATTGCAATGCGACAGATTATCGGGTACATGGGAGAAATGATAGCCTGTCGTAACGCACTCACGGTTAATCCAGTGCCGGTCAATCACTTTTTTACTCACCTTACTTCAAATCTGATAATCTTTATAGAATACTTATGTTAGTATATTTGATAACCTGTCATTTTAATTTACTTCTTTTATCGTGTGTTAAAAAAATTTAAGGATTGAACCGGTTATTCCGGATTCCGGCACATTGTACCGGGATGCATTTTGGGATTTAAGCCGGGGTTGTTTTGATATCAGCCGGGTTTTTTTATGTGTGCAAATTTATTAAGATACCTGCCTTTTATTCACGGGGCATGGATAGTCTGCTCAAGGGACTTTTCAAACTGATCAGTAATAGTAGTCCAATCCTTGGTTTTTACAAAAACACGCGCTTTCATACCCGTTTCATGAACCTTGTCAGCCTTCACAAGTTCATCGGCAGCCTGCAGGGTCTCCTCCGGTGTATCGACATATATAACCCCATTGTTAAAACCAAACTCCCTGATAACTCCGGGAAAGCCTGGTTACAATCACCGGTTTTCCAACAGCCATATATTCAAAAATTTTAATAGGCACAATATCCTGCATGATCTTTTCTTCGGGATACGCAGGGAGAATACAGATATCGGCAGCTGCGATAAACCGGGGAATCAGAGAATACGGTTGTTTTCCTGTAGGTACCAGCCGGGTGCCTAACTGATGCATCTTTTTAATTTCAATCAAATCTTCGTAGGCATCACCTTCACCTACAATAAAAAGAACACACTTTTCATACCTTGCTTTCTCGTCAGCCAGCGCAATTGCAAGTTCTTTTAATCCGGAGAAATGGTAGATCCATCCCATAAAAAAAATGACGATCTGATCCTCTTTGATACCATACTTCTTTCGTATCTCCTCTCCGTGAATGTTTTCATTAAATTGGGTGAAATCAATACCGTTGCTGACAATATCGATCCGCTTTAGTTCGGCACCAAGCCCCATAAGATGGTCTTTGAGTTTTTCGGTGGTCACACATAAGATCCGGCTGTTTTTTATGGTTTTTCGTTCAAAAAAACGTCCAATCTTCTGGAAATACTGTTCCGGAATCAGGGTATCCAGGGCATCAATCCAGTAATAAATAAAAGGAATGGTATGCTGCTTTGCTAATTTTGATGCAATATATGCATTGAGAATCCCGAACCCAATAATTATATCAGGTTCGAATTTCTGGATCTGTTCAGAAATTTCCTTATAATGTGAAATTATCAGAAACAGGTATACCAGGACAGGAATATGAAGGGATGCAGGCCGGATTACCTCAATACCCGCTCCTTCACAGATTTTTGAAACACGAGGAAACACCTCTCTTTTCTGATAGAATTTCCTGTTGGGATCTTTTTTCCAGTCAAAACCATAATCAATCACTTTTATGGTATGACCCCTCAGCGTAAGCCTTTCGAATAGGTGGTGCTGCGTATGAGGAAATCGTGTGATCCAGTCGGTTTCCTGGACAACCAGAATTTTCATTTTTTATGACCTTTCAAGTGACCATGGTTCCCAATAATAACCACATATTTGTTTAAGTATCGTAGTGCTTACCTGCTCTTTGAGATATTCCGGTGGAACGTCCCATGTTTGCGGCTGCGACAGTGCAACCCGCACGCACCCGAGTATCATATCGTGATCAGCACCGGATAGTATATTGCTCCCGCATTCGACGGTTTCGGGCCGCTCGGTTACATCCCTGAGGGTGACATTGGGTACATGAAAAATACAGCATTCTTCCTGGACTGTCCCGCTGTCACTCAGAACACACAACGCATCCTGTTCAAGCCGGACGAAATCAAAAAATCCAAAAGGCTCATGGAAATGAACTGCCGTTTCGTCAACATCAATAGTGAAATCGCGTATTTTATCCCGTGTACGAGGGTGAAGACTACAGATTACCGGTATATTATATTGTTTGCTCAGAGCGGAAAATGCACTCATAAACTCCAAAAGACGTTTCCTGATATCTACATTTTCAGATCTGTGGAGTGTTACAAGGAAATATTTTCCTTTCATGATGTTGAGCTGACTGAGAATTGCTGACTGGTTTATCCGGTCCTGATAATAATTAATCACTTCAAGGATTGGATTACCCGTTACATAGATGCGATCACTGGGGATTCCTTCCCGTATCAGGTTTGCCCGGCTCCGCTCGGTATAAGGCAGGAGGATATCACTGGTGTGATCAATAATTCTCCGGTTCACTTCCTCTGGAACCCTGTCATCATAACAGCGGTTTCCTGCTTCCATGTGGATTACCGGAATTCCCATGCGTTTGGCAACAATCGCCGAAAGACTGCTGTTCGTGTCTCCCAGGAGCAGCAGTTTATCCGGTCGTTCCTGCTGCATGACTTTTTCGGTTTCAATGAGGATTCTGGCGATCTGGTCTCCGAATGTTGTACTTCTTATTCCCAGGAAATAATCCGGTTTTCGGATAGTGAGATCCTCAAAAAAAACATCACTTAATCGTTTATCAAAATTCTGACCGGTATGCACAAGGATATGGGTACAATGCGAATCCAGTTTTTCAATTATCCGGCTGAGACGAATAATTTCCGGGCGCGTACCCAGAATCGTCATCACTTTCATCTCAGGAGTTCTCCATTACCTGCAGTTCCCTCTTTGACCATCAAATCAAATTTTTCAAGTGTTTCTGTAAGTATTTTTAGTGTCATTACGTTATCGTTTGAGGAATATTCATGGCCCAGAATGTCAATATCCCCGGAAGGAGTACAGACTCCGGAAGGATTGGTAATATGACATAGTAATCGCCTCGCCCGATAGTGCGGTTGGCTTCTTCTTCAGATACAAGAATCTCATGAATCTTTTCTCCTGGCCGAATCCCGGTAATGATGGTTTTAACCGGCAATTTTCCAATAAGAGATTGTGCAATATCGGTGACTCTGGCGGAAGGAACTCTTGGAATATACGTTTCTCCACGACGGGCATTCTTAACTGCTGCAAAAATTGTATCCACTGCCTGATCAAGGCTGAGCAAAAATCTGGTCATCTCCGGAGTTGTGATGGTAACAGGACCTCCGGCAATAATCTGTTCATGGAATAATGGAATAACCGAACCACGTGATGCCAGGACATTGCCATACCGTACACAAATAAACCGTGTCTGCGGGCAATTCAGGTTTGCATTGATAAAGATTCGTTCCTGGATCGCTTTTGTCATTCCCATGACATTGACCGGCTTGCAGGCTTTATCCGTGGAAATTCCCACGACCGTGTCAACAGGAAGGTTTAATTCCCGGATCGCTCTCACAATATTTTCAGGACCGGTAATATTTGTCTGGACCGCTTCATAGGGGAAATATTCACAGGAAGGGACCTGTTTTAATGCTGCTGCATTAAAAACAATATCGACGTTCTGGAGGGCCGAACATACACTGTGAAAGTCTCTCACGTCGCCTATACGAAATTCCAGGAGCCGCCGGAAGTTATTATAGATCACCTCATCTGTCGGCGCACTGCTCTTGAGGTAGGAAATTCGCATATCATTTTGTTTTGCTTCATCGCGGGATAAGACAATTATTTTTTTCGGTGTTCCGAGTTCTCCGGATAGCAGGCGTCGTATCAATACTTTTCCAAGTGATCCTGTCCCCCCGGTGACAAGAATTGTTTTATTGCCAAACATTTTTCGCTCCGGTTGTTGTATAGGGTGTTGTATCCCTATACATTTGATCTATCATATTCTCCCATGATGGAATCTCAATGTTTGTTTCTTTTCTGAATTTGTCTGCATTCAGGCTGCGGTTATTCATAATGGTGACATCCTGTTTTATTGTAATGGTCATACCATAGGTTTTTTTAACCAGGTTCAGGAGATCATACTTGCTTATCGGCTCAGAAGCAACCTGATAAACACCCTGGAGGGCAGGATAGTCAGAAATGATTTTTGAGATAATTTCCGACAGAGCCAGTGTTGTCAGTCCCGAAAAAATCACGTTTTTATACCCGTTCACCATTTTTCCTTCCTGGCTCATGAACCATTCAATGAGACCATGCTTTGTTTCCAGTTCACGACCTATGATCGATGTGCGGATTGTAAGGCATCCAGGATAATCAACTTCCCCTAAAAATTTTGTTTTCCCATAGAGATCTTCAGCATCTGATTGATCTGTTTCAGTATAATTGCCTTTATTTCCAGAAAACACGCAGTCTGAACTCATATGGATGAGCCGTATCTTCTTTTTTCTGCATATATCTGCCAGCTGGTGAGGGAAGAGTGCATTTATGCCGATACTGGGCAGTGGATCGCTGGCAGCAGGCAATTGTTTTACAATACCGATACAATTGATAACAACATCAGGATCAGATTGTTCGATTGCCTGATGAACGCTTTTTACGTCATCCGCACGGATATTTCTTAGAATCTTTATACGGGAAAATTCGGGATGGTGTGAAAATGGAGATGTACCTGCCCGAACTGTTCCGGTAACAGAAAATTTTTTTGAAAGCACCTGCAAGAGTTTATGGCCGAGCATACCGGTTGCTCCCAAAACAAGGATTTTGTCAATATTCTGGTGAATCATTGAGTGTCCCCACGGGAATTTTTTATACTATGAACGGGAAATACCGCGGGTAACTGTCTGGTCACCGCGAAATGGTGCATGTCTCCAGAAAAGTTCCTGGTAAAAAATTCTTTGATCTGCTGGCAATTTCTGCGGACTGCCCTGACATATCTGCATGGGTCCTTGTCTGAACCACCGATAGCCGGAGCCTTCATTCCACAGGGATGTAACCTTTGAAAAAGAAATGTCCCGGAAAATTTTGCAGATCCATTTACCAGAATTGCATCTGATTTCACCGAAATCCCCAGTATAGATATATTTTTTGATTTTATCATTTTTACCAGATATATTTATTCGGGAGAACAAAAAATCATCATAAATTTCTTTTTATCCGATTTTAGTCTGTACCGGGCTAGTTTTCTTTTCCTTTTGTTCATTAATTATGCTCACCAGTGTATTCAGCAGGAGTCCTGCGATTCCCATAAACATCCCGATCACCAGTAACAGCATGCTAATCATTGACGTGGAAAAAGAAAATTTTGATGTAAGATAGTACTCATTGAAAGCCTGTGATGCAAACAGGAGACCAATAACTACAAAACATATTCCTGGCAACCCGAACATAAGCAGGGGTCTCTTCCGGGTGATCAGATCAATCAATCGGCTGAGTACTCCAAGTCCATGAGTGAGCGGGTGTTTTTTGTGTTTATTGGGCACGTCATAGTTGACCGTGATGGGAACTTCCGTTATCGGAAGCCCCAACTCTGAGAAATGAGCAATCATATCCGATTCCACATTGTATCCATCTGACCTGAAGTCCAGGTTATCAAGTGCCTGGCAGGAAAGTGCACGGAATCCCGACTGTGAGTCCGAAACACTGGCTTTGGAGCCCATATTCGTGAAGAGGTCAAGTGTTTTCTGACCAAACTCCCGGTAAGGTGGTATTCTGTTTTTATAGAGAAAACGGGATCCGATAACGAGATCCGCCTTACCTATACTGACCAGTCCGGCAACTCTCGGGATTTCGCTTGGGTCATGCTGGCCGTCGGCATCGAGCATTACCGCCACGGTGCACCCTGTTTCACGTGCATGACGGAGACCTAAAAGGAGTGCATATGCTTTTCCGGTATTATAATCGAGCCGGATTACCTCAGCACCAGCTAATTTTGCTACTTCAGCAGTGCGATCAGTGGATCCGTCATCAACGACAATGACACGATCGACAAATTGTCGTGTGCGAAGAACGACAGACCCGATGACTAATTCTTCATTATATGCAGGAAGGACAGCAAATACACCCTTCTGGAAAGGTTCAGCGTCTTCAACCTGGATCAGGTGCAGTTTACATGTTGGAGACGTCTTGGATACCGTAAAGGGTTGGTCTTTCAGACGGGTTGATGATGCTGTCGTGGTCATGGTGATCCGGATAATTTTCCTCAATATAATTGCGAATTCTGGTATTTGTTTTGTACGGTCGATACAGACTTTTTTTTTTATAGAACCTTTATCACCCAATAATCGGGTGTTATTATGAGATTGTAAATTGATAAACTCTGGCAAGGCACCGGTGCATAGCATTTCATCCGGATTATTTATGAGACAGACAGGTAAAAACAAAATAATTTAACCTTGTTGATTCATTATTCTGGCAGATTGATAATTATTCAGCAAAGAATATTTAATCGAGATAATTCCCTATGAATGCACGTACGATACCATTTTTCTCCACTCCCCCTGTCCGGACCCATTCCTGTAGTAGCATCTGCTGTTCTCACATCTGCCCCAGGAAGTTCAAATCTGGAAAATGACCCCGTTGCTTCAGCCGCATCCAAAAGACCATCCCCTTCCGGCAGTCTTTTCGAAAAGGTCACGATAAAAATACACGTCTTCGCGCATTGTGGTTCGGATTCCGGACGGGACACTATAAATTCAGGAACGGGAATAGGGTTTATTCAGCAGGAATACTGATGAGAAAACAGCAGATTGCCATCATTGCCCTTGCATTATGGCTTACATTAGTTACTACCATTATGTTTCAGGTACGGCAGGTAAACCTTCATTTTTTTTTGGTTCTTTCTGTCGTTGGGTTGCTGGTGATCATGCAGTTCATACAGTCAAATTTTGTCCAGCCCGGTTATATGCGGCATATCCGGTATATCATTGCAGCGGGAATAGTAATTCTCTGCGTGATTGTCGGGTTGAAAGTACTGGATATTCTGGGATGGGAAATAACAATCCGATGAAATCCTGCCATTTATGGTTTTTTTCCGTTTATAAGAACAAAGACAGGTCGATTCGGTTACCGCTTTCCTGATTCGGTCTTTTATATCAAACGGGATGAGTTTATCCTTAAAAAAATTATTTATTGTCCCATACGGGGATTTTTTTATTGAACGTACACCAGATATTGTTCCCACCGATGCAAAATATGATACATGCAGCGCACATAGTTTTTATAAAAAAGAATTGGTATTCTCACATGAAATAAAGATATGACCTGTAATGGTGCCGGATGCATCTGTAGGATTGTATGGCGATGAAAATGCCAAAGAATATACAAGACCATAAAAAGAGCCTTGGCGAAAAAATGAATTTGCTGCACCTGAATAAGTACTCTACCGCAGCGATCCTGCTTTTTGGGGCAGCAGCCTTCTTCATTGACCTCGCCCTGTTAACGAGCCGTGCAGATTTTCTGTCATCTGAATTTCTGATCGCCGGGCATGGTCTGCGCCGTCACGGGGATTTTTACGTTGACATTTTCATGGAATGAACCTGTTGATCCGCGGCTTATCGGGATCCTTCCGGTTCAGGGGTGTATTAACCTCTGCTGTACAATGCATCTTCTCGGCATATCCGGAAATGCGTATTTCATCCCCCCACGCGTTACCGGAGAAACCCGGGTCATGCAGTTCAACCCCACCAGCCCCTATCAGGGAATCGAAGATGGATTTACCAAAGGATCATTTCGGGAACGAGGGCCTCCGGGGCTGGTGACTACCCCGTTGTGTGACCCGCTGATCCAGGATCTCAGGAAGAGTAATACCCTGGTGGTTCCGGACAAGCAGGAAAATCTGACCCGGCTGATCCGTGAAACAATCGAAGATGTCTTTATGTTCACTCCTCTGGTTTCTGTCCAGTGGAATGGCAGCTCAGTCACTATAACGTTTCATAATTATCCATCCTCCAATGGGTGTAAGGTCATCGCACAGTGTTCCCCGAATTGTTGTCCTATGAACCCATGCCCGATGTGCAGCCTCTGCGGGACACTGATTGCCGAAGGGTTGGACAAGGTAGTCATCCTTAAACAATGCTCAATTACCTCTTCATCCCATGATGTTACCGCGCTCTTCTCGATATTACCCTGACCGGATGAACCTTCACATCTCTTTTATTCGACAGAAATCCAGAGATAAACATTCCGGTAACTTACATTGAAACGTTCACTGCCGTTTATCTCAAGTCCCGGAATCATCTCGTTGAATAAGAGGAACGCCACCATATTGTACTCTTTTTTCCTGACAGACAGATTATAGGGGATTATCGTGGATGTATTATCAGCGAGGGTAAATGAGAGGTAGTCTGCCGGGTCCATCGCTATAATCCGAGGGGTATTTGTCACGGTATCAGGTTCTGTGTGCACCAGCCAGGTCTCGATAGTATATGTCATGTCCCGGTGCTCATGATTCCCTACCCCGATGTACATCGGATAATTCTGCCCGGCAGTCACCAGGCCGGGGAAATCAGCAGCCGTCCGGTTTTCACCAAGAATATAAAATTCAGTGAAATGCTCGCCCACTTTTGGGATCAAAATCACATAAACTGTTGAAATCAGGGCAATGAGGAATAAAACCAGGAGAATAACACTCATGAACCGGTCGATCCTGCTTTCACCTGGAGGTAAAAACCGCTTCCAGGTTCTTCCTGCTACGGTATTCAATGATATCCTGAACTGGTCTTTCTGCGGCAGGATTGACCTTTGGTAGTGTCCTATAATGATCATCACCCAGCAGAACAGTGCCAGCGAAATCACAATCGGCTCAAGCCGGATACCAAAGGGAGTGAAATTCAACCCAAGGCCAATCAGGGAGACAATAGCAATTGAAAGTCCGATGGAGAGCATGATTCGCTCCTGGAGGCTGATTTCACCCTCTTTTGGGAAAAGAGCAGCAATAAAACAGTATCCAGGGATGAAAAGAACAGCAGGAATGGCAAGTATAATCCTTAACGGGGATTCATTCAGGACTGGAATGTATATCGCCGTGACACTCGCTGCCAGCCATAGTATCGAGAATAGGAGGTCTGCAGAAAATTTATGGACAAAAAAGGCTGAAAAGATCTTTTTTTCAGATTTTTTGTCAGACAAATGAACCACCGCTATGGAGAAAACCAGACACAGTTTCTGTCAGTGCCCGATTTCAATGAAAGAAGATCCTGATTGCCATTAAAAAAATGTGTACTGGTAATTTTTGCCTGAATCAAGATAACATCTCCTCCATCCCGAACATGGACACAATAAGAAAAAATCTATTGCAGGGCATACTGGGACCTTTTTATAAATTGCGGACTGTTATAGTAGTTTGGATGTATTCTTATTATTAATAACCTATGGGTCCTGTACCGGAAAATGATCTTTCCGTGGCCGGATTAAAAAATTATACGGGAGAACCGGGGGAAATGAACTTTTTCTTCAGCAGCGTCCCGGCTTTTAAATTTCAACAAATTCTTTGAATAAAAATATCCGGATAACTATATTTTTCATCTGCCTCTGGATTTTCGAAAATCTGCAGGATCCGGACTGAAGTGGCCTGATTTGAGTCCTGTCGTATGTGTTATATTCACTACGTCCGTTGTGAACCTTTGAAAAGAGTTTTTCCCGGGAAATGCCTGAGCTGATGGTGAAATATAACTTTCCGCGGACATGGAGAAAAAGTTTATACCCGGTGTCGAAGTCCTAAAGAACCATCAGCACGCATATGTCTGCTGCATGATTCTCGTGGACTGGCAGCTCCTGGACCGCATTGAACGGGGCTATATCAAAATCGATCCCTACGACAAAAAGCTGGTTCAACCCAATTCTCTTGACATCCGGCTGGGCAACCATTTTGTCTGGTACGAACAGAGCAGCGAGGTTATCGACCCGTACGACCCGGACAGCGTTTCTTCCCATGTGGGTGAAGTGCACGCAGATACCTTTACCCTCAACCCCGGGCAGTTTGTGCTTGCCGAGACCCTGGAATGTATTGAACTTCCGGATAATATTGTAGCCACCATTGAAGGCAAATCGAGTATCGCCCGCCTCGGTATCACCCTGCACCAGACCGGGGGCTGGATCGATGCCGGCTTCCGGGGAACGATTACGCTTGAGATGGCAAACGTCAACTCCCGACCGGTAAAAGTCTATGCCGGCATGCCGATCGGTCAGCTGGTCTTTTACACCACAGAACGGGCAGAAAACCCGTATAATAAAAAAGGAGATGCCAAGTACCTGGACCAGCGGCAGGCAACGCTGTCGCGGTACCATGCAAATAAAAAGAAATAATTTTTTTTTTTAATTTTTTGGTTTCTGGTTTTCATTTGTTGATTCCAGGGGCTAAGGGGGCGTCCTGAACAGGGTAAGGTCCAATACAGGGCTCTGTTGAAATGTTTAAAAAAAACTTACATGAACCCGGGGTTTCACACCCGCCGCTTATATCACCTTCAGATGCGATAACACCGGAACTGGTAATAAGCCACCATCGCGCTCAGCGCTGGGGAGGTAAGGGGGGACTGGAACTGTCCCCTCCTTCATCTTCGCTGTGTTTTTAATTTTTTATAATAATACACAACGGACTGTGTGTTTTTGCCAGCGACCAGGGAGCCTGATCAAAGTTATATGTATACATTTTTTTACGATAGCCTCCCTGATGGGAGGACGGGCTCCAGACCAAGGACCCATGAACATCGCCCAGGCGATCCACGTGTAGCGAAGCGTCACTCTTATCATTTTTCGTGATTTTTCACAGTGGACTGTGTGTTTTTTTATAAAAAAGGAATTTACCGTGAAATAATTCCGTTTATTCAATAATTTTTGCGTGAGTCCGGGGCAGATGTGCGTTTTAACAAAGCCAGAATAGTATTGTTTTTTAAAAACCCGGGTTAACCGTGCCCGGTACTTTTTTACCGCGCAACTTTTTTTTAAGGTCAATACTGGATTTTACCACTACCCGCACAATCGTCGCAGGTCTCAAAATAAAACTTTTCTATCGTAGTCGATGCGTAATACACGACACCTGGCTGGTTGGTGTCAATTTTTTTCCTGACCAGGGTTTTTCCAGTCCCGTTGCATTGCCTGCAGGTATGATACTGCTGTTCTAACATCTTAATTTTTATGTGTTATAATTAGTATTAATAATTTACTGATTCAAAATATTTTGTTTCAATACAATTAATTGGAATATCAAATCAAATATCCTCTCTTTCTTAAATAAAAGGGTACCTGGTAATTCTGGAGTTTGCACCAGTGTTCCGGAGTCTGGATGGTATCTTCCCGATTCCCGCGCGCGAAGATGGACTAATGCATTACACAAACCTTTTACAATATTATTAAGTATTGACACATTCATTTAATATTATCCATAGGGTGATGAGGGTATGAGAAAAACCTGGATTATTCTGATAATTCTTTGTGCATTCTCGCTTGTCAGTGCAGTATCAGCGTCCGGACCTATCCGGTTCTCTTATTCCGGAGATCTTGTCGTGACCTATGTTTCTGAAACTGCCGGGTACAACAATGAATTCGGCATTGAAACACCGGAACATATCAGCCTTGGGTTTATCAAAGGTGATTTCCCCGCTGTTCCGAAAACCTCCTACAAAACGCTCCCCCATTGTTCAGCAGACGAACCGGTGGTCCTGTACTGCAAAAGCCCCCCGGAGGGTGGCTCTGTTACCTATTATTCCAACCAGACCAGCGGTGACGGGTTTGACCATGCAAAGGTAACTCACCGGGAGGATGGATCGTATACCGTAGGATTTGAAGATGTCTTTGGTGCCCGGGAAAACCCGGCCGTTCCCGGTGACGGGGATTACGATGACGTGGTCCTGAACGTTGCCTGTGTGCGCTACGCTGCCCCGCCAGTAGAGCGTGACCCCCCCCAGGATTTCCCCTATATAGCCCTCCCGGCAGGATTCATCTGCGGAATAATCGGTTCTGCACTCTATGTCCACAGAAGCCGGGAACAATAATTTTTCTTGCCGGTAAAATTCATTTTATCAGAGCATAAAATTAAAAGCACAAAAAAAACGAAGGAGGGGACATTACCCGTCCCCCCTGGCCGCACCTGCGCTGTCCGATAATGCTTGTATAACCTTCTTTGAGAGGTATCGTATTTGGGGGGAGCCCGGCGGCGGGGGTGAAACCCCTGTTGAGCGTTTTAATTTTCGTAACCATTTCTCCAGGCCCAGTTTTTTTTGTCTTTAATCATCATTTTCATCAGCACAGTCATCCTTTCCGGACACGGACAAACGGCAGAGAGCAGAACTAAAAGCCGGCTACAGCTCACCCCCATAACGGTAATCTTCAATAAAGTTTCTCCCATCGGATTAACGGAAAAAATACCCGATTCTGACAGGATTTACCTAAAAAAAATTTTTACCATGGTCACAAACCCGCCAATCCTGTTTTTCCTCCCTTTGAACCACCGTTTTGTTCCGGGTATGGCCCCGTGCAGAGGAATTCCTGATGCACCGGCAAACCGGCTTCACCGGTACCATAGCGTGGATTAGTGCAATTCGTGGTCAGACATTTTTCGATTACACGGATGATGTGGTTGTAATTTATATCACATTTAAAAAAAATACTATTAACCCTATATACAATCAATGCGCATTTTATACGGATGATCACACCGGATCGGAGATGAATTATGCGACTTCTGCTCATTCATTCAGATTATATCGAATACGAAGCAAAAAAGAAGACAAAGATGGCAGAGGAGTGTACCGTCCTCTCTGACAAGGAGTCAGAGGCACTCACGGTTTTCTGTGCCGTGGAATCGATTGACGAGGAAGATCTTGAAGGAGTAGTCCTCCAGGCTATCGAAGAAATTAAAAAGACTGCCGGGCAGGTGCATGTCGACAAGATCGTTGTCTACCCGTATGCTCACCTCTCCAGCGATCTCGCCTCCCCCGAAACTGCTGTTGCCACGCTCAGGGCCCTGAAAACGGGTCTTGAGCAGGAAGGTTTCATGGTCAAGCGGGCGCCCTTCGGCTGGTACAAATCTTTTAAGATCTCCTGCAAAGGCCACCCCCTTTCAGAGCTCTCAAAGACGATTGTGCCCAATGAAGAAGGGGCGGTAAAACCAGAAAAATCCGTGGTCACCCACGACTGGTTCGTCATGACCCCGGACGGAAAATCCCACGACTATAAAGAGTTCCTGGACGATTCACCATTCGGCTGCCTTGTCAAAAAGGAACTGGGCGTCGCGGTCCCAACCGGTGGGGAACCCGCTCATGTCGGCCTGATGCGCTCAAAGGAGCTGGTTGACTACGAGCCGGCGAGTGATGTCGGCTGCCTGCGCTGGATGCCGAAAGGCAAGATCATTCGTGACCTCCTTGCTGATTACGTATTGCGCATGGTACTGGATTACGGTGGAACACCCGTTGAGACCCCGGTCATGTACGATCTCGGTGACCGGGCAATCTATGAACATGCAGAGAAGTTCGGTGAGCGGCAGTACCGCTTCAAGTCGAACAACCGGAACATGATGCTGCGGTTTGCTGCATGCTTCGGGATGTTTTCCATCATGCGGGACATGCACATTTCGCCCCACAACCTCCCGATGAAGATGTACGAACTCTCCACCTATTCGTTCCGCCACGAGCAGAAAGGGGAAGTAATCGGGCTCAAGCGCCTCAGGGCGTTCACCATGCCCGATATGCACTCGCTCTGCACGGATATGCCCGAAGCGCTGAAGTGCTTTGAAGAGCAGCTTGCCATGGGCTGGCAGACCGGCAAAGACTTTGAAACAAAGCTTGTCGCTGCATTCCGCTGCACAAAGGACTTTTATGCCCAGAACGAGGCCTGGGTACAGAAGATCGTGAAGGAATCAGATTGCCCGATGCTCATCGAGATCCTGTCCGACCGCGTCCACTACTGGGTAGCCAAGATTGACCTTGCCGCCATTGACGGCCAGATGCGCCCTATCGAGAACCCCACGGTACAGATCGATGTTGAGAGCTCAACGCGGTTCAATATCAAATACATCAGCGAGGACGGAACTGTTGTGCATCCTCCTATCCTCCACTGCTCTCCCACCGGCAGCATCGAACGCGTGATCTGCGCCATCCTGGAAAACATCTCAACACAGGCAGTTCCCGCACTCCCCACCTGGCTTTCACCGGTGCAGGTGCGGGTCGTACCGGTTGCAGAGCGCCACGGCTCCTTTGCAGATGAGGTCTGCACCGTCATCAATGCTGCACAGATCCGCTGTGATGTTGATGACCGGGAAGAGAGCGTGGGCAAGAAAGTCCGGGAAGCCGGCATGGACTGGGTACCCTTCGTAATTGTTGTCGGCGATGAAGAAGCAGCAAGCAGGAAATTAACCGTCACGATCCGCAGGAAGTCACAGCCCAATAAACCGTTCAAGGAGCAGCTCACAGCAGATGAGCTGATTGAAATGGTCCGGAAGGATACTGCACAAAAACCTTTCAGGCCCCTGTATACCCCAAAGAAGCTTTCGAAAAAGGCCCGGTATATCTGATTTTTTTACCATTTTTTGCCTGAAAAAAGGCTGATTTCATTCATCGTTTCATTGAATAAAAAATATGAAAGTGACCCCCCCTCTCCCCCGAAGGAGGAAGCATATCAGGGAGGTGTATTCCCTTGACCCCTTTTTGCATTTCAGTTAACCTTGAGAGAAGTAATTCGTGATGGGGTTTTTTCGGCACTGTAGAAACGGTCATGAACAGAATGTTCGCACCCAAACCATGAAAATCGTACAATATACGAAGGGCCCCGCCTCAGGGCCTCTCCGAGTCACGGCGGGACCGGGAGGTTAATTGTATTTTTTGGTTGCTAATCCGCCGCGGGGGCGTCCCTCCGGGGGCGGCGGCGTTCATCGTAACTGAAGAATAGAGATGATAATCCCCTCATCATACCTGAATTTTTCGATTTTCATGGGAAATGTTTAAAAAAATCGAACGTTCATGGGGGTTTCACCCCCGCCGCTGGGCTCCCCCCAATGCGATAACCCCCGACAAGGTAATAACAGCACTATCACATTTCGCAGGGGCGGTCCGGGGGGACAGGCACTGTGTCCCCTCCTTCAATGCAGGTGTCTTTTTTATTGTGTGCCAGAATAAAAGGAATTCTACAGAGCCGTTTTTTCTGGCTTTTTCATCCATGACCTTGAAGAGCCAGTGATACCATATAACCTGTTTAAGGTAATATCGCATTTGGGGGAGCCGCAGCGGCAGGAGTGAAACCCCTGTTGAGCGTTTTTTAGTTTTTTAAGGGATCGTATGGCTCTGTTCAGGGATAACTGAAGGAAAAATGGCCAAAATAATGACAGTAAAACACCGGTAATATTTTTGCTATGAAAAAATATCCTTTGGAGATCTTTTATAAACTGAAATCTGCTACCCCAGAAACTGTGCAATCCCGGCTTTCAGCTCGGTAAACGAAACCGGCTTTGTGAGCACACTCAAGAACGGATCTTTTAATTCAGCCATTCTCTCATCAATCATGGGAGCAGCAGTAAAAAGAATAACGGGTATCTCCCGCTTTCCATATTCCCCGCGGAGTTTTTCTAAAAATTCCCAGCCGTTAATGGGCACCATCATGATATCAAGCAGGATAAGGGCAGGAGTCTCCTCCCTGATAATGTCGAGGGCTTCAAGTCCGTTCGTGATCAGGACAGGTTCGAATCCGAGTCTGTGGATCATCATTTCCATGAGCTCGAGGATGGGCTGGTCATCCTCCAGGATAAGGATTTTACGTTGCATTGTTCTCAGTCTCCGCAGGTTTGTTTTTCGGGATATGAATACAGAATGTGGTCTCAAGGTTTACGATGCTGTCCACGCTGATATATCCCTCATGCATTTTGATATATTTTTTTGCTACCGCAAGGGAAAGCCCGATTCGTTCGAATTTCTGGACTTTCCCCCCGGAATCAGAAATGGGAAATGGATTAAAGATCTCATCAAGCCTCGCATCAGTGATACCGACACCATTGTCTTTAATGCACAGGCGGTGCATGATATCTGCGGAAGAAGAGGTGTACATAACCCTGATTTTTCGCGGATGGGTCGAGTAATTCACTGCATTCGAGAGCATGGTGTCCAGCACCGTGGAAATTTTGTCTTTATCGGCATCAAACGTAAGATCCTCCGGTACGTCCATGGTAATATCTGCCTTTTTCCGGTATCCCCCGGCATCGATGAGAGTCTTGAGTAGATCCTGGACATTGAATACTGAATACTCTAAAGAGATATTTCCTGATTCGATTACCGAAAGTTCGAGCATCTGGTTGATGATCTGGCGTTCCCGGTCCACACTCTTTGCACACCGGTCAAGAATGACCTTTGTCTCGTCAGTCACGCCGAATGACTCCGGATCCTGCGTAAGCATGTTGATATACCCCATGATAGGCTGAAGAGGAGTGCGCAGCTCGTAGGCAAAGGTACTGATAATGCCCCTTTGTCGTTTGGTATCCAGTTGGATCTGTTGTTTCAAACTTTCCTGACCGGGGATGTCCATGAGATTGATGAGCACGGCCGGGGTGCCGTTCTGGAGGATCCGGGTAAAAAACAGGGTAGCTGGTCGTATCTTTCCGGTTTTTACCAGAATACTGACCTCCGACCGGCCAGGGGGGGTTGATCGGGTCTCTGCAAGACTACAGGATTTCTTAAAATCCTCCTGGTCTGATGGATTGATGAGCGAGATTGGATCTTTTCCCATCAGTTCCCCGGGTTTGTACCCGGAGAATAACTCAAAGGCCGGGTTCGTATACACAATCATCTGGTTCCGGATAATGATGATACAGGTCGGGAAATTTTCAGCCACCTGTTTGTACTGGACATCAATTTCCTCAAGCGCCTTCTGGGCGAGTTTGAATTTATTGATATCAATGACCGTGAAACTTACCAGGTTATCCGTGATCCTGCTCATGGAAAGGTTAACCCAGATGGGCCCTTTTTCCCGGGTCACAAAAGAGGTCTCGAGAGTTTTTGAGTCCTCGCCGGAATCAAGTGCTGAAAAAAACGTTGCCGGGTCTGCCTGATCGGAGAAGAGCTGGGGGAATTTCATTTCCGCAAGTTCTTCACCGGAATACCCCAGCATTCGCTCGAGGTGGGTATTGGTGAGGTGGATTGCGTTGGTGTTTTTATCCACAAGAATGATACCTGACTGCGATTTCTCAACAATGCTGCGGCTGCGAGCCTCACTGGCGTTTACCTTTTCACTGACAAAGGCCACCAGGGCAGCGACACAGATAAAGAGGAGTGCCTGTCCGCTCACCAGGATCAGGCCGCTGGTATTGGGAAATATGTAGAAATACGCGAAGATTTCGTATAAAACCGCACAGCCACCGGCCAGATACAGTCCCCGCTTTGGATAAAAATAGGTGGCATAAACAATGGGAAAATAGAACAACTGGGCATATATGGTATCCAGGGCCCTGGAGATCGAAAACGTGGTGATTACGATGCATACGAGAGTAAGAGCCGCAATGATAATTGCCCGGGTAAGATCCGTGTGAGACAGCGAATATCCCGAGATCTTTACATGCGGTTCCATGTCTACTCTCTGTGTTCATTTTCAGAGTTTATAAATATGTTATTTTCTGGCTCGGTAACACCCTCATGAATACCCTCCATGTTCCATGGATCTGCGCCATGAGATCTGCTTCCACCGCCGCGATAATGACATCTTATTGGGAGCGATACATCGTGGGAAGGTCTACATTCCCTATCGAATAGCGCAGGGTTGCCCGAAAGTGCAGGTGCTTTACCCCGTATTTCGATGCACGGCGTTTCCTGTAAAAAATACCGTTCTTCCCCGGGCATGTTGACTCTCGTTTGCAGTATATGGGATCGTTGGGGACCACCATCCGTTTTTTTCCTATGGTCCGGAAGAAAACAAAAAAAAATGATTCAGCCGTCATGAGGGGATTTTTTACATCAGGTCGTTTCTATAAAAAATGCATTACGTGATAAAAATAAGAGGGTACACTTCCCGGAAAACATCAATATGCACCCGAAGAATTGATGAAAAAAGGCTCTGTAGAATTCCTTTTATTCCAGCACAAAAAAAAGGACACATGCTTTTAAAGGAGGGGACCCAGTGCCTGTCACCCCGGGACCGCCCCTGCGTAAATGTGATAGTGCTGTTATTACCCTGTCGGGGGTCATCGCATTGGGGGGAGCCGGAGTGGCGGGGGTGAAACCCCCATGAACGTTGAGAGTTAAGAATTTCTATAGAGCAAAAAAAAAGTATTTCTCACCGGGAAAAGGGCCGGTCAAAGGAAGTGTGCTATCAGATCCGCAGCGGTGAGAGTTTGTCAATGACCCGTTCAACCTGGCGTTCTGCCGTCCCGATATAGGAATCCGGGTTGAGGAGTGCAGCAATATCGGCTTTCGTGCAATAATTCAGCACTTCAGTATCCATCCCCAGCACATCAGCAAGTGCCTGCCCTTCTGCCAGTGCCTGCATACTTGCTGAACGGATCCTCTCGTGAGCATCCTGGCGGTTCATACCCCGTCGTGTGAGTTCAATCATGACTGACTCGGCCATATTAATCCCGTGGAGGAAGGCAAGGTTCCGGCGGATTGCTTCCGGCTTGATCACGAGCCCTTCAAGCACGGTGGTCATGAGCCGGATGCAGTGATCCGTAAGAATTGATGCTTCAGGGAACAACACACGTTCGCAGGATGAGTTTGTCAGGTCCCGTTCATCCCAGAGGGTATTGTTCTGGAGTGCCGGTTCGACGCTTGACCGGATAATACGGGCAAGCCCGCACACCTGTTCGGATTTGATCGGGTTGCGTTTATGCGGCATGGTGGAAGAACCCACCTGGTGTGCACCGAATGCTTCTTCAACTTCGCCAATCTCGGTCCGCTGGAGCGAGCGGATCTCGATCCCGATCTTGTCAAGCGTAGTGGCGACATTTGCACAGAACATAAAGTATTCCGCATACCGGTCACGGGAGATCACCTGGTTGGAAACATCCACCGAACCAATGCCCAGCACTTCCATCATCATAGCCTGCACTTCCATTGCTTTTGGCCCGAGTGCCGCCTGGGTGCCTACCGCTCCGGTCATCTGTCCGACAACAACCCGGGGACGGAGCTGTTCGAGGCGTTCGATATGACGGCCGACTTCACTGGCCCAGATGGCAAAGCGCAGACCGTACGTGGTCGGCACCCCGTGCTGTCCGTGGGTCCGCCCGATGCAGATTAAGGATTTTGTTTCAGCTGATCGTTTCAGGATCACTCCCAGCAGGAGACGCAGTTTCTCCTCGATCAGATCCAGTGCCTGGGAGAGCTGCAGGCCGGTTGCGGTATCGAGGATATCATTGCTTGTCGCACCGTAATGCACCCATCGCCCGGATTCCCCGCAGACTTCTGTAATCGCTTTCACTATCGCCATCATATCGTGACTGATTTCGCCTTCGATCTCCTTTGCCCGCTCCAGCGAGGCCTTCAGTGCATGCCGGCTGATTTCAGTTGCTGCTTCTGCCGGGATCATGCCATGAGCTGCTTCGGCCTTTGCAAGTGCCACTTCCACGGCAACAACGCAGGTAAACCGGGTCTTCTCGCTCCATACGGCACGCATTGCCGGCGTACCATATCGCTCCTCGATCGGGTGGACAGCCATGAGAACAGATCTGTTGTTTATGGATATAGTATTTCATGATCGGCAGCGGGAAACCTTACGCCCGGGTCTGACGCTGATTGATGGGGATACTCTTACTCAGATACCTGTTCTGACAGCTAATCCTTTCTAGTGTCGCAGAGCGCTGGGGCGGTATATGTGATGGACAGGTCCTGTCCCTTCCTGTTATTGAGGGATGGAAAGGAACGAATCAAAAAATAAAGGGTAAACCGCTTATAAAAAACCAGAAATAACTATCACATTGAGACGTAAAAATCAGGTATTACAACTGAACTAACATGAATGGAAAAAAAGTATCTCATTTTTTCCGACATACCCGGTGCTATAGAAAAGAATACACAGTTCTATCGCATTATGGGGTCGCCGCAACGGCGGGGGTGAGGTATTGCCAAAAGCCCCCGGGAGTGTTATGAAGGACGTATCCTGAGTGTATTATAAGAAATAAGCTGGTGCTAAACTGATAGTTTACCCAAAAAATACTCCACAACCGTGTTTTACTATTCAATTTTCCTTCAGCTCAACTCCTATCCTTTCTGAAATGCTTTTCCCGTGAGAACCATTCCAGTAGAGTTTTGTGCACTGTTCACACCAGCAGAAGATAAATCCCTTCTTATCCCTCGGGGCATAATCTGCAGCGTTTATCTCCAGTTCCGTAGCCTCCCTCAATACGGTGTTGCACAATGAGCAGCGGCTCATCATCAACCGGCGGACAATCAATCCGGAATCGATAAGCTGCCGGACCTGTTCCATCACCTCTTCGGATTTTATCAGCACCGCCCGTTCCTTTCCACGCTTTGCAAGCTCCGCATCCCGGGTAAGCAGGATGCGGTTCTCCTGGATGGCAAGATTAAGGAGCAGGGTATCTTCTTTTGCATTCCCTTCTGCAAACTCATTGGCGCTGACGGTATTGTATCCCATGAACCGGAGATACCGGCTGAGTGTACCCAGCATCCGGTCGGTAATGAATTGTTTTTCCTTTCCCGATTCAGCTGACATGACGCACGATCTCTATCTTCTCACCGCATTTTCCGCATTGCTGCCCCTCGAGTGCCCTGATTATGCTCGAAAATCCCTGGCGTTCGATGAGCGTTGTACCGCAGGCAGGGCAGATGGTGTTTTCATACGGGTGGTTGTACACGTTGCCAAGATACGGGAATCGGAGCCCGAGTTCTTTTGCCAGGGTGTAGATCTTTTCGAGTGTTTGAGGAGGTGTTGCCCCACGGTCCGTCATCTTGTAATCCGGATGGAACGCGGAGAAATGCATCGGGGTTGCCGGGCCGAGATGGTCAATTACCCACCGGATCAGGGACTCCATCTCTTCTTTGCTGTCATTGAGCCCTGGGATGACAAGGGTTACTGTCTCGACATGCATGCCGAGTTCCTGTGCAAGGACTGCAGAATCGAGGACCGGCTGAAGGCGGGCCCCGCATACTTTTTTGTAAAAATTATCCGTAAATGCCTTAATGTCCACCCGGAATGCCCCGAGCATGGGGGAAAGTTCACGCAAAGCCTCCTCGGTGATATACCCGTTCGTGACATAGATCGTCCCGAGTCCTTTTAAGCGGGCGATCGTTCCCATATCAAGCGTATACTCATGCCAGATGGTCGGTTCATTATACGTCCATGAAATACTTGCACTCCCGCTGGCGATTGCCCGTTCAACACCTTCCTCCGGTGAGAGTGTCTGCAACCGTGCCCCCTCCAGTGCGGCACGCGAGATGTGCCAGTTCTGGCAGTGCTGGCAATGGAAATTACAGCCTATACTGCCCAGCGAGTACGAGAGCGTGCCTGGCAGGTAGTGGAAGAGTGGTTTTTTCTCGATTGGATCCACTGCTTCAGCACTGATCTTTCCATAGGTTGCAGCATACAGGGTGCCGTGCTCGTTCAGCCTCACACCACAGATCCCGTGGTTACCTTCACTGATAGCGCAACGGTGATTGCAGAGCGAACATTTCACTCCGTTATTTTCAGTTTTCTCGTACCGGCGGGCTTCGTGCATAATTGCTTTCATTCGAAGTATTGCAGGTTATGGTTATTGTTCTTTCTCTCCTGCCTGACCCGGGTCCGTATCGTCGGCTTCAAGAACAAAGGACCCACGGTATTTACAGCTCTTGCAGACATAGACCTGACCGATATACCCTCCGGCAACAGGGAAGATATCGTGGCTTTTACATACAGGACAGTACAGCATATTCAACAACTCTATATGAGCAACCGGCACAAAAACTAGTGCAATGAAGACGGTTGTTATCTCTCTGGGCGGTTCAATCCTGATCCCGGAGCTCGAGAAGAACAAAATCAGGGAATATGTTCCGGTGCTTGAAGAGATTGCAGCGCACCACCGCCTGTTTGTTGTTGTGGGGGGCGGTGGGGAGGCCCGTCGCTATATAACCGTTGCCCGCGATCTCGGCATTGACGAAGGGACATCAGATGAGATAGGTATCCTGATCACCCGACTGAATGCAATGCTGCTTATTTCCGCGCTGGGTGACCGGGCATACCCGAAAGTGGCTGAGAGTCATGGGGATGCTAAAAAGTTTGCCGAAGCCGGAAAGATTGTAGTCATGGGGGGAATTACGCCGGGCCAGACTACCGATGCGGTAGCAGCAGTACTTGCGGAACGCGTGGGCGCATCGGTGTTCATCAACGTGACCTCGGTAGATGGTATTTACTCTTCCGATCCGAAAAAGGACAAAAAAGCACAGCGTTTCAGGACAATGACTCCGGAACAATTACTGGCGATCGTAGGGGGAACATCGCTCACTGCAGGTTCCAACACGGTGCTCGATATCGTTGCCGCCCGGGTGGTCGAACGCAGCCACATCCCGCTTGTCGTACTTGACGGGCGTGACCCGGAAAACCTTTCCCGCGCGATCCGTACGGGAGAATTCACCGGCACGGTGGTGAGTGAGAAGAAGAAAAAAATCCTCCCCCTGAAGGGTTGATATTTTTAGCACCGTGAACCACTACGTATTTTTATGTTGCCGGCACAGGTATGATGGCACGGGGTAGTAGGGTAGCCTGGTCCATCCTAGAGCGTTTGGGACGCTTTGACGGCGGTTCGAATCCGCCCTACCCCATTGTGGCAATAAAATCCCTTCGGCTGAGTGTCCTTCAGATGACGGGTGCATTATTTCCTGAATGGATATTTTTATGAAAAAACAGGATGCTGCAAAGATCTATTCCCTTCTGGTGCAACGGTATCCTGATACCCGCAATTCTCCTGCTATGCTCTCGAAGGGCTCTGCCTTTGAAATTCTCATCCTCACCATCCTTTCCGCCCAGACCACCGATCGCGCGGTAATTAAAATTATAGAACCTCTCTTTTCAAAATACCCGGATCCACCGGCACTTGCGGCAGCAGACATTGAAGAGGTAGAAAAAATCATCCACAGTCTCGGCTATTTCCATGCCAAGGCAAAGCACATCATCTCTGCTTCCCGGGCATTGTTGTCGGAATTTCACGGCAATGTGCCGGAAACCATGGAGGAACTCTTAAAGATCCCAGGTGTGGGCAGGAAAACCGCGAACATCGTGCTCTATCACGCGCTCGGCAGGAACGAGGGGATTGCAGTGGACACTCATGTGAGGAGACTTGCGCAGCGGATCGGATTTTCCGATACCGACAATGTCACGGTGATCGAGCAGGACCTGATGGCTGCATTCCCGCAGGAGCAGTGGGGGGACCTGACCGATGTCCTCATCGCGCACGGAAGGGAATGCTGCGATGCAAAAAAACCGAAATGTGAAGTGTGCCCGATCAGCGGGTATTGCCGGTTTTTTCGCACGTTAAAAAAAGAATAATCGGGACTCCAAAGAAATATACAGCCCTTACCGGGTTCCCCTCAGCACGCATATAACTCCATTTCGACGTGACAATGCGGTGATGGCAGGTAACCCGGTCAAAAAAATAAAAACGTTCCCTTATCGTATGTTCAGGGTCAGATTTCCATGAACAAAGAAGGGTAAAGTGTTATCTTATCCCCAAATCTTTTCAAAAATTTTCTGTAATTTTTTTGTAAATTATACTCAAATCAAAAATTATAATGCTCCTGGGAGCTTTGGCAAAGCCTCCGCGCCCGCCGCTATGGTGACCCCCGAAATGCGATAGATCTGCAGGAATTATCAATACGTAAAAGGAAGATTGAAAATTGGCTCTGGAGAATTCATCTTGTGAATAGTCACATCCTCGCGACTAAAAATCCCGGATTTGTTGATTAAAAAGGCTCACTCAGACGCTCCTGGGGACTCGCTTTTAGCTCGTCCCCGCCGCTATGGCGTCCCCAAGATGCGATATAACGAGTTCGGTAAACATACTCCGAATTTATTTTATCAAAACCAGCGTTTCACTTTTTTAAAAAATTTGTCTGGTTATCGAATTATTCTTTATTCCCTTGGAATATTTTGAAAAAGTTGGTGATTAAAATGACACTATACCCTTCATTTTTATCAGAGTATAAAATTAAAGCACAGAATATGAAGGTGGGGACCGTGCCTGTCCCCCATGACCGCCTATGAGCTGCGCGATAGTGCTGTATAACTTCCTCAGGAATTATCGCATTTGGGGGGAGCCTAGCGGCGGGGATGAAACCCCTAATGAGCGTTTTTTTGTTTTTCAAACATTTCCCATGAAAATTGAAAAATTCAGGCATGATGAGTGGATTATCATCTCTATTCTTACAGTTACGATGAACGCCGCCGCCCCCGGAGGGACGCCGCCCCCGCGGCGGATCAGTAACTAAAAAAATACAATTAACCTCCCTGTCCCGCCGTGCCTAAAGAGAGGCCCTGAGACGGGGCCTTTCGTATATTATACAATTTTCATGGTTCGGGTGAGAACATATAGGTTCATGCTCGTTTCTCCAGAGCCATTTTTTCATTCATTCTTGTGTGCAGGATAACGTAATTTCAGGAGGAAAATGTCTTATTTTTGGTTGTTATCACACTATGGAGTGACGGTGAGACGAACCGGGACCGTAATCATCGCCCTGTGATCCACGTGTAGCGAAGCGTCACCCCTATCATTTTTTTAATTTTCAACAATGGACTATGTGTTTTTAAAAAAAAAATATCGTCATAAGAATAAAAAATTCAGGGGCTGGATTGATACATTACCCTAAATAATAATCAGGATACCACGGTTCAGTACCCGATAAACACCCGGATAATGGCAAATGTAACAAACCCGATCAGCGCACTGATGGGGATGGTGAGGACCCATGCCGTGACGATGCTCCTTGCAACGCCCCATTTCACCGTACTGGTCCCCATGGTCGTTCCCACCCCCATAATGGATGAACAGATGATGTGGGTTGTACTAACCGGGATTCCGACTACGGATGCCCCGATAATCGTTGCCGCTCCTGCGGTTTCTGCAGCAAATCCGTGTACCGGCCGTAACTTTGTGATTTTGTACCCCATGGTTTTGACGATACGCCACCCCCCTGAAAGCGTGCCGAGGGCGATAGCTGCATGGGCAATAAGGATCACCCACAGGGGAACGGGAAGGTGATTCGGATCGACTCCTGCCCCGAAGTAACCGATGGAGAACAGGAGCGGGATGATAATTCCCATGGTTTTTTGCGCGTCATTTGTACCATGACTGAAACTGTAGGCAGCTGCTGAGAAGAGCTGGAGCCGTTTGAAATAATTTTCAGCGGTCTGTTTGTTTGCTTTTTTTGTAAGATTCAGGACAACTGCCATGAACAAAAACCCGCAGGCAAGCCCGATTATCGGGGATACCACCATAAATGTCGCTACCAGTTCGACCGTTGACCACTTGATGGCGGCAATCCCGGCCGCGGAGATCCCTGCACCTGCGAGTCCTCCGATAAGGGCGTGAGAAGAGGAAGTGGGCAGGCCGTACAGCCAGGTAATGAGATTCCATACAATTGCCCCGATCAGGGCACTCAGGATAATATAGGGAATAAGGCCGGTCTCGACATAATCCAGCTGGATGATTTTGCTGATGGTGCTTGCCACAGCGACCCCGAACCCGAAGGCTGCAATAAAATTGAAAAAAGCAGCGAATGCCACTGCCCTCCGTGGTGACAGGACCTTGGTCGAAACCACCGTTGAGATCGAATTTGCCGAATCATGAAACCCGTTGGTAAAATCAAAGATTAGCGCGATGCCGATGATGATGACGATGAGTTCCAGCGTTGCCTCGATCATGTAATCCACATACCGGTAATTTTTATGTTACTCATGAGTGCCGGATTGCGATGTCGGACAGCACATTTGCAACGTCCTCGCAGTGATCAGTCGCCGTTTCGAGATGCTCGTAGATGTCCTTGAGTTTGATGATCGTTATCGCATCATTTGTTTTGAAGAGGTCTGTTACCGCATGGGCAAGCACATCATCTGCAAGATTTTCCAGACGGTTTACCTCGATACAACGCTCCTCAACATACCGTGGGTCCTTGATGGAACGGATCCCCTTTACCGCACTTTCAATTTCGGCGGCAGACAGGTGGATCAGTTTTGCGAGTTCGATCATGTGCGAGTCGGTATTGGCAATATTATAATAAAACATCTTTTCCGCGGATCCATCGATATAGTCCAGCACTTCATCAAGGGCGGAGGCAAGGCGGGAGATTTCTTCAGGATCGAGCGGGGTGATAAACGTGCGGTTCAGCTGTTCATAGATATCATGGGTGATCATGTCCCCCTTGTGCTCGAGTTTCTCAATGGCATGGCGTTTCTCCTTCACATTGGTAAAATCCTCGGTCAGGGCAACAAGCTGCCACGCCGCCTCCTTGACAACTGCTGCCTGTTTTTCAAACATATCGAAAAAAACCTTATCATGCGGTATCAGTAACTCGCGAAGACCCATAACAAATCATCTGGTAATCAGTGAATGATCTTAAAAAATATAGCGAAATAATGTCAGGGTCTAAAGGAGTCCCAGTACGAAACTGATAACCAGGTAACCGGTCCATGATACTGCCATTGCAAGCGGGATAGTGATCACCCATGCCATCATCATCTCCCGGACTACTTCCCACTGGACCGCATTTTTCCCCCGTGTTGCACCAACCCCGACAATTGCCCCGCTGATGACATGGGTTGATGAGACCGGGACTCCATACGATGTAACCATCGCCAGGGTAACGCTGCCCGCAGTTGCCGCGGAAAATCCCTGGTAAGGCCTGATTTTTGTTATCTTTTTTGCCATCTTGTCAACAACATCCCAGCCCCCGAAAACGGTGCCAAGTCCAATCGCAACTGCAGAACTCAGCAGTACCCACGCAGGTATCGAAAATGTCGAAAGGACCCCGGCTGAAACAAGGAGTGCAGCAATCACCCCCACTGCGTGCTGACCGTCATTTGCCCCGTGTCCCGCGGCCTGGAAAAGGCTCGCAATGACGTGAAGCGGCTTAAAAATACGGCGGACACGGTTCTGGTTCCGGTTCTGGAATACATGCGAAATAATTATGTTGAATAAAAAAGCTGAGCTCGTGCCCATAACCGGGGAAATAAAGATGAACAGGACAATGGCAAGCAGGCCGGTAATCTTCAGGACACCGGCAAGCATCAGGACCGGAATAACCAGTGTCCCGCCACAGGCCGCACCGATGAGGAGCCCGGGACGTATATCCCCTCTGAGGAGTGCGACCAGTATGCCAAGAATGGCAGCACCGGCAATGGCACCACCGATTACTGCGATACCAAGATCAACAAATGTGGCCGTACCGGGAAGAATGACCGCGGCAGGACCTAAGGCGCCTATACCTGCTCCCAGCAACCCGCCCACCATGGCATGACTGCTCGAGATAGGGATGCCGGAGCGGGTGGCGACAAATACCAGCGAGATAGCGGCTCCCATGGCAATGACAATAGATACCGGGTTTAAGGAATCCGGGTGAACGATGGAAGTCCCGATCGTTGTCGCAACAGCGGTCGTGAAGATAAACGGGCCCGCCATGTTGCAGATTGAGGTCAGGAGTACCGCGTGCCATGGTGACAGGGATTTTGTTGCAACAACCGTTGCTATTGAATGTGCGGCATCGTTGAGCCCGTTTACAAAATTCAGGGCCAGTGCAAGGATGACACCAAATACGATGAGGGGCTCCATGGACATCAGCTGTGGTTCAGGATAATATCGTTGAATGCGTGACCGACATCATTGCATTTCTCCATCACCAGACCAAGACTCTCGTAGATATCCTTCAGCTTGATAATCAGGAGGAGGTCCTTTGTTTTAAAGAGTTCGAGCACAGCCTGGGACTGGAATTCGATTGCCCGGTTATACAGGCGGTTAATCTCGTTTGCATTATGCTTGATTTCCTGGATATTATCCATGTCCGGCAGTTTTTCATACGCTTTTTTGATCTCTTCTGACGCAAGAAGGATCATATAGGAAAATTCCCGGAGTTTGTCATTCTGCTCCGTCAGTCCATACGTGCAGATCTGCTGGGTGACCCGGTCAATGCGATCCAGCACATCATCCATGACCGGTGCAAGCCGCGAGATCTCCTCCGGCTCCAGCGGGGTGATCAGTGATTCATTGAGTTTCTCGTAAATTGTACGGGTGATCTCGTCACCTCTATGCTCGAGCTGGTGAACTTTCTGGGCTTTTTCGGTTCCCATGGGGAGTTCGTGGGTGATCTCGTTGAGTGTAGTCGCCGCCTCCCCGATTGTTTCTGACATTTCAGCAAACAGCGAAAAGAACACCTTGTTTTCAGGAAGGATCAGGTCACGGACACGCATAGATGCTCTGAACAGAACCTCTTTGCGCTAGTATAAAAACATGCGGTTGAAAAATAACAAAAATATGGACTGGGCGGGAATTGAACCCGCGGCCTCTTCCATGCCAAGGAAGCGATCTACCACTGATCTACCAGCCCGCTCTACCAATGTTGAACGGCATTGGTTAAAAGAATTGGGCTGTCCCTGTGATACCATTGCACGAAACCGGACCCGGATAGTGTAAAAAATCCATTTGATCAGAGTATGAAATTAACAGAACAGAATACGAAGGAGGGGACACAGTGCCTGTCTTCCCTGACCGCCCCTGCGCTGCGCGATAGTGCTGTATAACATTCTCAGGAGGTATCGCATTTGGGGGGAGCCCAGCGGCGGGGGTGAAACCCCTATTGAGCGTTTAAGTTTTATGAAGCATCTCTACAGGGCCGTAAAAACAATAATAAAAATACGGAAAGGAACTTTAATCACCATTCGGGGAAAACCGTCTGACCCGCCGGGGTATTCACTGGCAGCGATCCGGCCGTGGTATCCTCAAAAATTTAAAAAACAGGAATTATTCTTCAGCTATAATGCCGGACAGTTGTTCCAGCACCCGCTTCCGTGCCCCCTGCATATCGACATGCTGCACGATCCTCCCGTTATCGATAACCCGCTCTATGAGCGGAGCTCCTGCGGTGGGAACCTGATGTGAAACAGGCAGCATCCGGTGTCTCCCATCCGGCATCCTGTAGACCTGTTTCACCCCGCTCCGCTTGCCCCGCTTGGCCTGAGGCTTCCCCTCCATCTCGACGATATCCATACCAAAGTCGACCACCGGTGCATTTGCTATTGCACCTCCCACACCGAACGCATCAACACTATGCCGGTACAGGAGCACGTCTTCCCGTGTCACACCGCCGGATAAAAATATTTTTACACCGGCATGCCCGTGCGCATCCAGCTCCCAGCGCACCTCCTCAATAATTGCCAGCATGTTACCGCGCCTGGAGCGGGGAGTATCGAGCCGGACTGCAGTTGCCCCGCATTCAGCTGCCCGCAGCGACTCGGACTTTTCATCGCACCAGGTGTCACAGAGCATGATCCTTGGAATATCAAGGGGAGCATGTTTATCAAATGCCCTCCAGGCATCTTCGGGCTTATCATAGCACATCACAAATGCATGGGGCATCGTCCCGACAACCGGCATCCCCTCCGGAGCACAGGTATTCGACACGCCGTCCACACCGCCAATCCATGCAGCACGCTCGATCATCCCGGCAATCGCCGGGTGCTGACGGCGCGAACCAAACGAATACACCGGACGCCCCTTTGCCGCAAGCATGATATGAGCGGCAGCAGATGCAATTCCCGAGGCATGGCAGAGGAACCCGAGTATTGCGGTCTCGTACCGGCAAAAATCCCGGTACTTTCCATAAATCCTGATAACCGGTTCATCTTTAAAAAAAATAGTACCTTCCGGCATTGCATCTACGGTTACCGGAAGACCCTCAAGAAGGGTTATAACATCAGAAAGTCCGCAGAAGACTGCCCAGGTATCCGGAAGTGCCGATGCGGTTACTTCCATAGAGACCACCGGGTTGATCGAATCAGCGTTCAGTGTCTCTTCTGTACGCACAAAATAGATATCCGTACATTCGCCCCGTTTGATGGTTTCATCGCTCACGGTCTCGAATCTGGCCATACACGAGATTGTGGGCTGTGGAAGTTTTTACAACTATTGCATTCGCCGCTGATGATTTTTTTTGGCATGGCACTCGTGCATGGCATCGCATTATCGTGTCATACTGATCAGATGGCATGGGAAAAGACGTGAAAACCTTATCTGTACCATGTGGAACGATGGAAAGAACCATAAAATGGGGAAAAACCAGCGTTATTACCCTGGGTATTGTTATATTCTTCGGGTTTGCAGCTGCAGCAGGTATTGACCCCGGGCTCATTCATGGTGAGTTTCCCATCGTGTTAATTTCCTCCCTCGGAATTTTCGGGCTATTCATACTGGTCGTGGTTCAACGCAGATAAGAGAGAATTTTTTTTAAAATACATTTATGGGCTCTGTAGAATTTCTTTTATTCTGGCACAAAATAAAAAGGACACATGCTTTGAAGGATGGGACAGTGCCTGTCACCTCGGGACCGCCCCTGCGCAATGTGATAGTGCTGTTATTACGTTGTCGGGGGTCATCGCATTGGGGGGAGCCAGGTGGCGGGGGTGAAACCCCCATGAACGTTGAGAGTTTTTTAAAAACATTTCTACAGAGCCCTTGCATGAATTTTTTTAATTCCCCCTTTTTTAAAATCGTCTGTATATATCGGGCCAGACTGCCCAAAACTCCTTTTAAGGAATATTACCAAAGTACTGCATACGTGGAGAATATATGACTGCCACTTTTAAACCCGTTTATGTGCATAGTAAACACAAAGGTGCTCTGGAGTGACACTTGGAATAATAGGTGGGACAAGCCTTCTGTTCTCAACGCTCCCCTCATTAGAGAAACGGACGGTGAGCACGCCTTTTGGTAGTGCAGAGATCCTCAGCGGTGATACCGTAATGCTGATGCGGCACCAGCATGGGCTCCCGCCTCATCGTATCAATTTCCGGGCGAATCTGGCGGCGCTTGCGATTGCAGGTGTAGACAGGATCGTAGCGTTTGGATCCTCCGGGTCACTGAAGCAAAAGATTTTACCCGGTTCCCTGCTGATCCCCACGGACTATATCAGCCTGACCGATATCCCCTCCATCCATGATCACGCTATTGATCACGTCCGCCCTGAACTTTCAAAGGGTCTTACAGAACAGATTTCAGAAATCGTACCCTCGGCACAGTTTGGCGGAGTGTATGTACAGACCCGGGGTCCCCGCATTGAAACTATTGCCGAAGTCCAGGCACTCTCACAGATAGCCGATGTTGTGGGGATGACCGTTGCATCCGAAGCCACCCTTGCGTGTGAACTGGGCATGGAATTTGCAGCACTGTGTACTGTTGACAACTACGCCAACGGGCTGGGCGGTGCGGTACTCACCTACGAGCATATTCTTTCCACGTCACGGGAGCACCGTGTCCGCACAGAAGAAGTTGTAATGAATATCATCAGGCACATGAGCTGAAAACCCGGTAAAGGATACGACAATGACAGATATTTTTGAAAAGAAACATCCGCTTCTGATCACCAACGTCATGGCTGAGGGAAAATCCGTCGACATTTTCATCGATGAGACGGGGACTATTGCCGGAATTGGTGAAAACGAACGCAGGAAATACAAAGGTGAGGCAGAATTCATCATCGATGGCGATAGAGCGATCGCACTCCCTGGTCTTGTAAATACCCATACCCATGCGGCAATGACATTGCTGAGGGGATATGCCGATGACATGGTCCTGCAGGACTGGCTTTCGCAGAAGATCTGGCCTCTCGAAGCGCATCTCACCGAAGACGACGTATACCTGGGGACTCATCTTGCCTGCCTTGAGATGATCCGGAGCGGCACAACCGCATTCAATGATATGTACTTCTCTATGGCCGATGCAGCCCGGGCCGTGGACAAATCCGGTATTCGTGCAATGCTGTCGTACGGGTTCATCGATCTCTTCAATGCAGAGAAACGCGAGAACGAGTGTAAAGCAACCGAGAACCTTGCCGCACATATCAGGTCCCTGAACAATCCCCGGATCAAAGCGGCTGTCGGCCCGCATGCTGTTTACACGGTATCACCGGAAGGGCTGAAATGGTGTGCCGAGTTTGCAGAGGCCCAAAAGATTGGGATTCACATCCATCTCTCGGAAACCGAAGGGGAAGTAAACGATTGCGTCTCCCGTTACGGAAAGCGTCCTTCCGGTCTCCTTGATGAATGCGCTGTCCTGACACCCCGTACAATCGCTGCCCACTGCTGCTGGCTTGATGAACAGGAGTGCACCCTGCTCAAAAAACGCGGGGTCAGCGTCTCGCACAACCCCGCGAGCAATATGAAACTTGCCACAAACCGTGCTATGCCCTACCCGGATCTTTCAGGTGCCGGCGTGAATGTCTGCCTCGGGACTGACGGCAGTGCTTCGAATAACAATCTTGACCTGTTTGAGGAGATGAAGACTGCTGCACTCCTGCAGAAATTTTACTGGAACAACCCGACGATACTGCCTGCACACGATGCACTTTTGCTGGCAACAGAAAACGGGGGAAAGGCGCTGGGCTTTGGTACCGGAAAACTCTCGGTTGGCGCACCGGCAGATATCATACTGGTGAGTACACACACGGCTTGTAACACGCCGCTCCATAATTTTTCCTCCAACCTTGTGTATTCCTGTAATGGCGGGGCTGTCGAGACAACGATCTGCGACGGAAAGGTGCTGATGCTCGAACACGAAATCCCCGGGGAAGCAGCCATCCGTGAGAATGCCGCCCGGGCAGCATACGAGCTTGTCAACCGTGCCCGGAACAGCTGAAATGTCCACTGTACGAAAAAAGGCGGCAGGACGACGCCGGGCACCGGCATCAGCTGCCATTTTTATTGTTCTGGTATCCTGTATCCTGAGTGCAGGTTGCCTTAACACGGTCCTTGTTCCTGTTTTTACCAATAACCAGATACATCGTGCGGAAAATGAGGGAAACCTGTCTGTATATTTCCTCGATGTCGGGCAGGGAGACGCCACGCTCTTTGTCGCGGACCAAAAAACGATCCTGATCGATGCCGGGGAGATGGAAATGGGTGACAGGACCGTCAGTGACTTAAAAAGACTGGGTGTCACCAGGATAGACCTTCTGGTTGCCACGCACCCTCATTCCGATCATATCGGCGGGATGCAGAAGGTACTCGCGGCATTTCCGGTTGGACAGGTGCTCGATGCCGGCCTGCCCCACCCGTCACCGCTCTATGAGCAGTTCCTTGAAACGATTGACCGGAAGAATATACCGTACAGGGTAGCAGAGCAGGGTCAGACACTTGAAATTGACCCCGCACTCCGGATCTCGGTGCTCTCGCCACCTGCACAGCGGTTTGGTGACGACCTGAATACCAATTCGGTGGTACTCCGTATCTCCTATGGAATGGTAGACTTTTTGATGACCGGGGATCTGGGTGGTGAGGGCGAAGATGCACTGGTCAGGAGCGGGGACCCTCTCGATGCGGAGGTGCTGAAAGTTGCCCACCACGGGAGTTCTTCTTCAACATCGCCCGCCTTCCTCGCAAGGGTCCGCCCGGAGATGGCGGTCATTTCCGCAGGGGAGGACAATCCCTACGGTCACCCGCATGGAGAGACCATGAATCTGCTGAAAAACCGTGGTGTGAGCATATACCGCACCGACCGGGACGGGACGATAGTGGTCAGGACTGACGGGATGTCATATTCGGTAAAAACCGAAACGAATGACCGTACCATCTGGACTATTCCGGTGGCCAATGGAACGGGCAGACCCCTTCCGGTTTTTACCATTCCCCCCTTCTCGATACCTGAACCTGTCTCGCTCCCCAATGGTTCCCTTGCGGTACCCTGGCCAGATGTCACCATACCTGTCCCGGAGCTTACTATTCCCTCTTTTGGCAACTCAACATCGGTATATATCAGTGCAGTACATTTCAATGCCCCGGGAGATGACCGGCAGAACCTGAACGGCGAATGGGTGCAGACTGACGAACCGTGGTGACGGCCCGGTACTGCTTGCCGGCTGGACACTGTCAGATACCTCCGGGATACACCCGTATATTTTTCCTGCATTCGTTCTTATGCCGGAATCTTCTGTAACGGTCTGTACCGGGAGCGGGATGATGAATGACACCGCACTCTTCATGGGCAGGAACGAGCCATTATGGGGCAATGACGGGGATGTGGCAACCTTAAAAGACGGTGGCGGGAATATCATTGACCGGAAATCATGAAAAGGGAATCAGAATGAAAGCTACCATTGACCGGATTGAGGGAAGCCTTGCGGTGCTGATCGTTCATGGAGATGACCCGCTGCGGGTAAATATTCCGGTTTTGCTTCTTCCGCCCGGGTGCAGGGAGGGGGATATCCTGACACTGGAAATTGAACGGGATCCTCTGGCAACGGAATCTGAAAAAAAATGTGTTGCAGATCGTATTGAAAGATTAAAAAACAAAAAATAGTTGTTCAAAGACACTTCATAGTCTTTTCCTCGATCCCCAAAGGATGTATACATTTACCTTTCAGGGATCAATATATACTCAAATGACTTCCCATGAGAACATCGAACAGCACAATCATACCGGATCACCAAAAACCTGCCGGGTATGTAGATCTTCTTATTGTCACGACTGCCACCCTTCCCTGTGGGGTATCTGCGAGAGGTGCGGGTACAAGATCCTGATACTCCTGGTTTGTGTCTTTGTTGTAATCTCGTATGTATGGTGGTTTGGCGTCTTCTGATAATTATCCAAAAAACCCGTTCCCGGAGATATGCAGGCTATAAAAGACGAAGAGTACATTTTTTTACAGCAGGATCCTGAGGCATCCCCATAAAAAACACCCTGCTCGTGAGGATGCAGCGGTTGCATACAGGTTCATGCTACGATGGTCTCTGGAAGCCTTTCGTTCGGGAACTGTTTTTTTTGGATATTTTCTGATTTTATTGTAGAATTCATTGAATCAGCGTATGAAATTAAAAGCACAGAAAATAAAGGAGGGGACAGTGCCAGTCCTCCCTGACCACCCCTGCGCTTGCGCGATAGTGCAGTATAACATTCTCAGGAGTTATCGCATTTGGCGGGAGCCAGACTGCGGGGGTGAAACACCCGTGAGCGCTTTAATTTTTAAAACATTTCTCCAGAGCTGATTTTTTTAAATCCAGCTCCGGCAACAAAAACCATTTGCCGGGATCAAAAGGGTACTTAAAAAAAGACCGGGCCGGCTTTGTAGAAATGATCAGAAAAAAAATTAAATTATAACGTTCCAGGGGGCTTTTGGTTTCACATCTCCGCCGTGTGTCCTTGTATTGCGATTACCCCCATATGATTAACGGGATTGCAAAAAGGGGGTCAAGGGGATATACCCCTCGGGCTGCCTCCCCCTCTGGGGGAGAGAGGGGGCACCTTCGAAATTTTTTTGAGTACAACAAAAAATAAACAAAATCAGGTTTTCTACAGAGCCACCGGGCCGTATGGTTAAGCCCGTATCCATTCCCAGGCTTCGGCCAGCCGCTCCTTTTTGAAAAAGCGGAGTTCTGTCCGGGTCAGTGTGGTGAATGCCCTGAATAATGGGGTCATCCATTCATCCCAGCTTTCATCGATGACCGTTGCCATCTTCTCGACTGCCGAGAACTTCATCCCAAGGAGGAAATCTTCCCATGCTCCCCCGACTGTCCAGCCTTCAAAGCCCTCCATGACCCATACGACCCGGATCTTCGGGTATTCCTTCATGGCGTTCTCCATTTCCGGATCAAGAAAGTCGCGGTAATCTGCTTCGGTCAGCTTCCCCCAGATCCGGAACCCAAGGATATTCCCTGCGCTCTCCGGCAGTTTTTCAATCACTGGTGCATCCTCCTATACCACAGGAATCAGGAGCATCCATGATAAATGTTTGTCCTGGGTCCAGTGGCTCATGGGAAAAGACCAGAAAAATGACCGTTTATTGGGGATCGCCAATCGCTTTGTTCGGAGAAATAAAGTCAGTCTTTTCACCTCAATAATCCTGTATCTCCCAAATCTTTGAAAATTTATTCGAGAGAACAATAGCGGCACTCGTTTTCCGCACAGGTTAGAAGAGACGGGTAATATTTATTGACATACTCTTTGACCATGCGACGGGCTGAAAATTCTGCGCTGGTACTTTTTATGGTTTCTTTCATCTTTTTTACCCAGCCGTGAGGGATACCGTCAATCGACGCGGAATAGTACAGCGGCACCACTTCCTTTTCAAGAAGCGTGTAGAGAGCATCAGCATCGGCTGCGTCCCGCGATCCGGGGGAAGTGTCCCCGCCAAACGCCCACCCGTTCCTGCCATTATATCCTTCAATCCACCACCCGTCAAGAATGCTCAGGTTGAGCACACCGTTTAACGACGCCTTCATGCCACTCGTCCCGCAGGCCTCCATGGGAGGTATGGGATTGTTCATCCATACGTCCACGCCATGGACCAGGTACTGGGCCATCTGTTCCCCATAATCTTCGACAAACCCGATCCTGCCACCGAAATCCGGTTGCTGGGCAAATTCATAAATCCGCTGAAGAATTAATTTTCCTTCATAATCGGCAGGATGGGCTTTTCCGGCAAAGATTATCTGAACAGGACGCCATGGATTGTTCAGGATCGCCCGGAGACGGGCCGGATCATGAAAAATAAGATCAGCCCGTTTGTAGGTAGAAAAACGGCGGGCAAACCCGATGGTGAGTACAGAGGGGTTGAGCATCAGTCCGTCTGCGATGAGGTTACTGGGTTCTTTTAAATGAGTCTCCCAGTTGATCCGCTTTTTTTCCCGGATCCTGTTGAGGAGTTTTTGCTTCAGCCAGATGTGTCCGTCCCAGATCTCCTTATCCGGTACCTCATCAATCATCTGCCAGATTTCAGGATTGTCATGGTTCATCTGCCAGTGGGGATCAGTGAAGTCAAAATATTTTGAATAAAGCATTTCCATACGGGGATTCAGCCATGTCGGAACGTGTACACCGTTGGTAATATGGTCTATGGGAATCTTCTCTTCGGGCAGGTCCGGCCACATACAGCGCCATATCCCGCGGGCAATCGTACCATGTTTTTTTGACACCCCGTTATGGTATTCAGTTACCCGGAGTGCAAATGCGGTCATATTGAACCCGGTTCTCGAGTCACAGGGGTGGTGCCCGAGCTGGAAAAAGGTTTCCCTGTCGATGCCAAGCTGAGGATAATATCCGGAAAAATATTTTTCCATAAGATCCAGAGGGAAAATATCATTCCCCGCAGGGACGGGCGTATGGGTTGTGAAGACCGATGTCCCTTTCACCTGAACAAGGGCGTCGTTGAATGCCATCCCTTTTTCAACGCGTTCTCTGATCCGTTCCAGCTGCGCAAACGCCGGGTGCCCTTCATTGAGGTGAATGGCTGAAAACTCTATTCCCAGTTCACTGAGCACCTTGCGTCCCCCGATCCCCAGTATGATTTCCTGTTGCAGACGCTGTTCAGTCTTCTCTGTGTAAAGGCGATGGGAGATAGACCTGTTTTCAGGCATATTTTCAACAATATCGGTATCAAGCAGATAGAGAGGGATTTTGCCCACATTTACCCGCCAGACGGTGACATAAATCGGGGGTTCAATGAACGGCACCCGTACGACCATCTGGTTTCCGGAATCGTTCAGAACCCTTAAAATCGGGGCCGCATCGCGGTGCAGCACTTCAGTGATATTATCCTGCCAGCCATCGGGACGAATATGCTGGTGGAGGTATCCTTCAGAGTACATGAACCCCACGGCTACCAGCGGAATACCCAGATCGCTGCATTCCTTTAAGTGGTCACCGGCCAGGAACCCGAGGCCACCTGCATAAAAGGGAAGTGAGTGGTGGAGGCCGTACTCCGCAGAAAAATATGCGATCGTAAGGGACCTGCGTTTCGGGAAATGCTCCGAAAACCAGCCATTCCGGTTGGTCGTGTATCGTAAAAAACGGTTCATTATGATATCATAACGGAGGAGATATTCCGGATTTGAAAGCAGGGCGTCTAAAAATTCAGCGGGAATGTCCTGGAGCATTTTAACGGGATTATGGACACTTTTTTTCCATGCCTGCCGGTTGATTTGCTTAAACAGTACTCTCGCCTCAGGGTGCCAGCTCCACCAGAGATTGTATGCCAGGTCGATAAGACCGGATAGCCGTTCCGGAACATGGGGAAACTTATCCGCCAGTCGGTCATAATGTTCGGCCATATGCAGATACCTTCCTGATTTTAATGTGGGTAATATCATGATTAATACTATTGGGATGGAAAAAAACCGGAAAACGCGAGGATTTATTGAATAACATTATAGTCTTCCCACGTCCCATCTGGCGTGCGGAAGGTGACATTATCATGAAAACCGGTATCTGGGAGGACCTGTATCAATCCCTGGAAAAACCTCAGCTGGATCCGGCAATAACCGGGTTCAATGCCAATATCGATCGGGTTATTTCTATGACTCCCGATCTGCTGAGATCCTTTGAACAGCACAGCGTTCCGGGATTCGATGTGATACTTCCCCGGCTTAAGCAGGCGATGAGGTACTGTTCTGCCGAAGAGGTATTTGTCAGCGACCCCTCAGCATACCGCCAACTTTCTGAATTTTTTTCCCTTTCCGGTACGCTCTCTGTGGGAGGCCAGGCAGGAAATGCCGCAGTTCACCTGCGCAGATGGGGAGTCCCGTCAGTTACCTGTGTGGTACCTGGTGCCGGCCCCGGAACGTGTGCTCTGCTTCAGGAGGCCGGTGTCGTTCCCCTGACATTTGAACCAGGTGCGGGAAATCGTTCTGATATAATCCACCTGATTTTCGAATACCCCCCGGGCCTGGTTCCGCTGGCTGACCGGGTTGTCCCGCGGAGCAACCGGTTCATTGCGTCACCTGAACATGATTCATCCACGGTTATGATTCCTGAGGCATCAGAAAGGTCATTCCGGGAACAGATTGTTGCCTGCAGGAGTGCATTTCTTTCAGGCTACCAGTACCTGCGGACGGAACAGCAATTTATGGCCGCAGCACGGCAGATCCGAATGATCCGTGATGTCCATCCCCTTATGCGAACCCATGTCGAATGCGTTTCCGGTCCAGACCCGAGGGTGATGCTGATGATGCTTCGTCATATTTTTCCCAATACCGACAGCATCGGGCTCAATGAGCGGGAACTGGGGTTATTCATGCAGGTATTGCGCGCACCTGAACCAACGTTCTCGGCCATACTGCCGTCATCTCCTGTTATGTGCGTTCGTGATGCTATTGCACTTGCAAAAGCCACCGGTGTGAGCCGCGTTCATCTTCATACCTTCGGTTATTACGTTCTCATCGTGAAATCCGGAACCCGGATCCGGAAGTATCGCGGAACGCCCTTCTTCTTGCCGCACAGGTGACTGCCGATACAGCGGGACGGGGAGACCAGGAACTGTCAGGGGAAGGTCTCCTGGCGTACGCTGCTGTCCGGGAAATGCTTGGTCCGGATGAGCCTCCGGGGATTTTCAGGTATGATAATCATCTGGTTGTGTTCGTCCCAACCTGCATTTCACAAAATATTCAAAAGACCACCGGGCTTGGCGATATTCTCTCATCCACCGCGTTCGTCGCAGACCGGTTCTGATCGGAACTGTCTCCGGTTTTTTTATTATAAAACACACCGTCCACTTTTGAAAAATCACGAAAAATGATAGGAGTGACGCTTCGCTCCACGTGGATCACCCGGGCGATGTTCATGGGTCCTTGGTCTGGAGCCCGTCCTCCCATCAGGGAGGCTATCTTAAAAAAATGTATACATATCACCTGGATCGGGCTCCCTGGTCGCTGGTAAAAACACACAGTCCGTTGTGTATTATTTTAAAAAAAATTCGGCTCTGGAGAAATGTTTGAAAAAACAAAAAACCGCTCAACAGGGGTTTCCCCCCCGCTGCCTGGCTCCCGCCAAATGCGATAACTCCTGAGAATGTTATGCTGCACTATCGCGCAAGCGCAGGGGCGGTCAGGGAAGACTGGCACTGTCCCCTCCTTCATATTCTGTACTGTTAATTTTATACTCTGATAAAAAATGAATTCAACAGAATCAAAAAAACAGAGCCAAAAATTCTCTCTTTTAAATAAATATCACGAAATGTCACGAGGCAAAAATATATATCCTGTCTGTGGTATGTTCACTGTGACTAAGGGAACGCATCCGCACCCCGAAGAACTCTGGGCGGCTCCTCTCTTGGATTTTTCCTGATTCCAGGTTTATACAGGAGCAGAAGGCATCAGACGGTTCAGGTCCGGCAGGTGCTCCTTTACGTTTGCCTTGAAAAGGAGCTGAATGAACGTATGCCAGCATTGTCAATAGGATTTGAGGTGCACCAGCCGTACCGGCTGAACAGGCACTTCGCGACGGATCCAAAGGTAAAGAGAAAGGATTTGGCAAATCTGTATTTTGATGAGGTTAACCGGGAGCTCCTGCACCGTATCGCGGAAAAATGCTACATACCGGCAACAACGATGATACTGGACCTGCTGGACGAAGGATTCTCCTGTTCCTTCTCATTATCCGGTACCCTTATCGAACAGCTTGAAAAATGGAGCATGGATGCCCTTGACCTGTTCGGGCAGGTTGCAAGGCACAGGAATGCGGAAATTATCGCCCAGACCTATTACCATAGTATTGCCAGCTGTTTTTGTGACAAAACAGAATTCACCGAGCAGGTCCGGATGCATACCGCCCTGATGAACGAACTGTTCCATACAGACCCGTGCGTATTTGAAAATACGGAATTTACCTTCAATAACGATGTTGCAGCCCATATCAGGGATATGGGATTTGCCGGGATTTTTACCGAAGGTGTGGATCGCATCCTGGACTGGCGGAGCCCGAATTACCTCTATACCTGCAGGGACTTTCCCGTGCTTCTCCGGAACACCCGGTTATCTGATGACATTGCATTCCGGTTCGCCAACCGTTCATGGGATATGTATCCCCTGACAGCAGATACCTGGGCACGATGGGTGGCACAGTCTCCCGGCGATGTCGTGAATGTTTTTCTGGATTACGAAACATTCGGGGAGCACCTGTGGCCCGAAACCGGTATCTTCGAATTCCTGCGCCATCTTCCCGGCGAACTTTCTGCACAGGGTGTTTCTACGGTACTGCCATCAAAGGTTCTTGCGGAATATTCACCGGTCGGAACGATCAACGTTCCCGAGACAATTTCATGGGCGGATATCGAAAAGGACACCTCCGCCTGGATGGGAAACGACCGGCAGCGGACAGCATTCCATGCCCTTGAGGCTGCACACGCCTTTTCCAGGGACAAACAGATCTGGCGATATCTCCAGACCAGCGATCATTTCTACTATATGGCATCAAAATACGGTTCCTGTGGTGAAGTGCATTCGTATTTCTGTTATCTTGAAGGCGACGAAGCATTCAGGACATACATGAGGATTCTTGCAGATTATGAAGAACGCTCAATCCGGTTCACGAAAAACCGTAAAGCTGCAAAGGCACTGCGCTCCCTATCTCCCGAGACCGCATTTCATTTCAATTGTCCTTCCGGTTTTATTGGCTATACGGCATACAGCCTCGACCAGTTCTGTGAACTTTTGCCCGTAGTGCCCAACGACTCTGTCCGAAACCATCTGGAGCAGGGGGACTTTGCCTGCTGGACCAGGGAGACCCTTGGAGATACCGTACTGGCTGATAGTATCAGGAACTGTACAGAACGACAGGAGCTTATGAACCTTGTCTGTGAAAGGAGAGATCAACTGTGGAATCACTTAAAATAGCCATTTTCTGCTGGGAATCGCTCTATGCCGAGCGCGTGGGAGGGCTTGCCAGTGCTGCGACCCATCTAGCCGAGACCCTGGCACAGCACCACGAAGTTCACTACTTCACCCGCGGGTGGATACCGGACCAGACGATCAGGGGCGTTCACTATCATTACTGCCAGCCTCATGGCAATAACATTGTGGAGTATTGCGATTCCATGAGCATGGGGATGGTAGAAAATTTCTTCACGTATGATAAACCCCGGAAATTCGATTACCTCCATTTTAATGACTGGCATGCAGTGCAGGCGCTCCATATGCTGCAGGACCGGAACACCATTCTTACCTATCATTCAACAGAATACGGGAGGAATGGCAACCAGTTTGGCGACTGGTGGGAATTTAAGGAGATCTCCGGAAAGGAATGGTACGGAGGACTCATTGCAAAGCGGGTAACGGCTGTTTCGGCAACGCTCAAAAACGAGGTCATGCGCCTCTATAATATTCCCGACTGGAAATGTGATGTAGTACCGAACGGAGTAGTGCCGCGCCAGTTCCGTGCAGATATCGATGCCGGTGCAGTGAAGCAGGCATACGGGATCCACCCGTTCGCCCCGCTTATTCTCTTCATCGGAAGGCTTGTCTACCAGAAAGGTCCTGACCTGCTTATCGAGGCAATGAAAAAGGTGTGCGAGAACCACTGGGATGCCAAGTTAATCGTTGCAGGAGATGGTGACATGCGTCAGTTTTTAACCGATCGCGCAAAAGACCTCCCGGCAAATTTTATCGGTTACATTCCCGATTCGGAGTACATCCGTCTCCTGAACGCCTGCGATCTCGTGGTCATCCCAAGCAGGAACGAGCCGTTCGGCCTTGTACTACTGGAAGCATGGAGTGCTGAAAAAGCGGTTGTTGCCTCCAATGTCGGAGGGCTTTCTGAAAATATTGACGCATTCGTTGACGGGGTGAAGGTGGAACCCGAACCGGATGCACTGGCATGGGGGATTAACATGGCAATCGACGATCCTCTCCGGGCGATCACGATGGGAAAACAGGGCAGGAAAAAAGTCGAACGTATATTCCTGTGGGGCCCGATTGGCAAAAAAATTATTGAAACATATGCCCGTGTGGTTGCATGAAAATCGCCAGTTTTGTTGATGAATTCCCTCCTTTTTTCCGGGGGGGGCTGGGGACATATGCAACCGGGATTGCCCCTCAGTTTATCCGTAAAGGCCATTCCCTGACCGTTTTTTCACGAAATATGGGCAATGACCCCACTTCAGATACATGGTCGGGTGTTGATGTTCACCGCCCGCGGCTCATGAAATTTTCCGATATATTTTCCATCATTAACCCGGACGAAGTCCGGACATGGGATAATAACGGGCAGGAATTTTTTTCTGATACTATTCTTTACAATATGCTGTCAGCATCAAAATTAGTGAACAAACTGGTCTTAAAGGATGGCCGGCACTTCGACCTGCTCGTTTCTCACGACTGGCTCGCAGCACTTGCGGGCATAATTGCCAAAAGAAACCTCAGCGTGCCCCTTGTCTTTCACTTCCATTCAACGGAACAGGGAAGAAACCCGGCCGGGTCTCCAACCATCAAAGATATCGAACACCTGGCTGCCACAATTTCAGACCGCATCGTTACGGTCAGTTATGCCATGCGGGACGAACTGGTGAGCTGATGGGTATCCCGAAAAGAAGATACGGGTGATCCACAACGGTGTCGACGAGGAAAAATATGATGCCACACGTTTTTCATCACGGCAGGTAGAAGCATTCCGTGAAAAGATCGGGGTCGGGTCATCTCCCCTGATCTTCTTCATCGGCCGGCTCACCTCGGTAAAAGGGGTTGATATGCTTGTCCGTGCGATGACCAGCATCATACGGGAGATCCCGGATGCAAAGCTTGTTATCGTCGGCATGGGGGAGATGCAGACTATGCTGAGCCGGATGGTGTTTGACCTGCACCTGGAAGAAAACGTGATACTGCACTTCCGGATAGTACCGGAAGAGGAACGCCTGCTTTATTATGCTGCGTCAGATGTTGCTGTCTTCCCGTCAAAGTATGAACCGTTTGGCATTGTCTGTACTGAAGCAATGTCGATGGGAAAACCTGTTGTTGTCGGTGCCAGCGGTACATCCGGTTTTCGCGAGCAGGTAATCCCGGTTGGTGACGGAATCTGTGGGTATCATATCAATCCGTATGATCCTGCCGATATTGCCCGCTATGTCGTTGATATCCTGCAACATCCTGACCTTGCTGCAACGATGGGAATGAATGGCAGGAATCGCGTAAAAGAGTTCTTTACATGGGACATTGCATCAGAAAAGACCTTAAAGGTTTACCAGGAGCTCATGGACAGCCAAAAATGAAAAGAGGTCACTGATGGCACTCCGGTATGGGAGAGAAGTCCAGAAACCCGGTATAGCCCGGAGCCTCGAATTTTTAATGACCTCGGGCCGTTCATACTCCTCTTCTACAGTCAGTGGCAACACCCGGAAATACCATGGGCTTTTTGTCCATAACGGACGTCTCCTTCTTGCCGGACTCGATGAAATGGTAAACGGGATCCGGTTTTCCTCCCAGCACTATGAAGGGGCATCCAATGATAACGGACTCCACTACCTTCAGGATTTTTCTCTCTACCCCCCCACGTGGACCTATAGAATCGACGACATCCTCATTAAAAAGACCATTACGTTTGACGGTACCTTCCAGGTTGTGTACGAAGTGACCGGTGACGCAGTCCTGTGGATTCGCCCTCTCATTACCGAGCGGTCAGTACATGAAGTGCTGAGGGTTCCGAATCTGAACTGTTTACCTGCCCGGAATGGATTCCGGTGGGGCAACCTTCTTTTTGAAGGGGATCTTTCCTACAAAGACCATCCAGATACCTACTGGAATGTCTGGTACCAGCGGGAATATGAACGGGGCTACGAGGCAGTCGAAGATCTTCATTCGCCGGGCATTTTCCAGGGCCGGGTAGAGGATTCCACGGTTACATTACGGTGTACCGGAACAACACCATATATTCAGCAGACTTCTCAATCCTGGTCACCTCAATCCTCCTCTGAATGGCTGGAATGGGCATCAGATGCATTCTGCCATGGAGACGAGATATTTGCCGGTTATCATTGGTTCTGTGAATCATGGGGGCGGGATTCTGCCATCAGTGTTACAGGTTTGTTAATTGAACGGGACCTTAAAGATCAAGCCCGTGCAGTTCTCAGACGGCTTTCTGATATGAGTAAAAATGGAGTCGTTCCGAACAGATTTCCGGATAATTATCACACCAGTGATGCGTCATTGTGGTTTCTCCATGCACTCTTTACGTACAGGCACCGATGGGGGGACGATTCCTTTATGGAAAAAATGAAACCCGTAATCAGCAACATTCTTGAGAACTATCCCTTCTCGAACGTCGCCTCCCTGGATCATAACCTGATTTCGGTCGTCCCCAAAGAGTACATGGATGGATACTGAATTCACACCCCGGGAAGGAAAACCTGTAGAAATCAATGCTCTCTGGGTAAACGCCTTAAAGGAAGCAGAGGAAATGCACATCCCGACACCAGTCCCCCATGAAGCAGCACGTGAGGCATTTCAGCGGTTCTGGAACCAGGAAGGACAGTGCCTCTATGACTGTATCGATCCGGTTGACTACTCCGTCCGCCCGAACCAGGTAATAGCACTCTCTTTTGGCCTTGTAAATCCCCTCCAGGAAACATCAGCGCTGAAAACTATCAATAAATCGCTCCTGACACCCTATGGACTTCGGTCGCTGTCGCCATCAGATCAGAACTACCAGGGACACTACACTGGCGACAGCAGTTATCATAACGGGTGTGTCTGGCCCTGGCTCACCGGTTATTACATAGAAGCACTCCTGCGAAATGGGATTCAGCGGGAAAGAATTACTCCGATCCTTGTCCCGATTCTCGATCATATACGCGAAGCGGGTGTGGGATACATATCCGAAATCTTTGACGGCAACGACCCGTACTTTTCACGAGGGTGCATCGCGCAGGCATGGAGTGTGGCAGAAATTGCCCGGGCATACAGGCTGCTGTATTAACCGTTTTTCAATGCTCACCCTGGATAATATCCAACGGATGTCATATTCGTTTTTAATGAATCTTCCCCGAACCGTAAAAAGGAATTTTTTTAAAAAAAAGCCCGCAGGTATATGCCGGTAAAAAATATTATTCCAGCCACCGTGTGACATCATCGACGGGAGGGCGGATTGAAGGCGGGAGTTCTTCTGACGGATAGCCGATTGCGCAGCCCATCAGTTCCCATTCGCCCGTGGAAATGCCGAGGAGCTGGCAGAACCCCAGATCCGATGACATTTGCGATGTTACCGAAACCAACTGGAACCCGAGCCCGAGTGCAGTTGCCTTCAGCCACATATTTTCCATACAGTGTGCCAGTGACTGCAGCTCAACAGGAGGATACCCTTTACGTTCCGCAACCACGATATAGTACGGCGCTGTGCCAATACCAGGCACCATCCCGCGTTTTTTTATCATGTCAAGTCGCTGGGCAAAACCAATCCCCTTTTTCCGCAGGTCCATATTTTCTTTCATATCTTCATGAAGGTGTTCTGCAAGCCGGTGAACAGTATTCATAATGAATACCCCGGAAGCGTTCATGCTCTTTGATCCATTCTTCATGACAAAAAAACGGCGGAAATAATCAGAAGTATTTCCCACCGCGGCTGCTGCAAAGGGAGCAAGAAGCCCGGCATGAATTATCCGGCGGATCGCATCTTCAGGAGGGGATTCCGGTTTAAACATCCGGTATGAGCGGCGTTTGGCAAGAATCTGGTCGAGAAACATATTTTTTTGATCAGTACTATCGGTGCACATGAATATTCCCGGGAATGTTATTACAACAACAGGTTCTTGAAGCTTGGCACGCAGGCAACCCTGATACCCGCGTTGACATATATGAAATGAACCAGACCCCTTTTTAAAAAAAACCGTATCTGCGAATGCCAGAATGTTAAAATCGGCTCTGTAGAATTCCTTTTATTCCAGCACAAAATAAAAAGGACACATGCTTTAAAAGGAGGGGACAGTGCCTGTCCCCCCGGACCTCCCCTGCGCAATGTGATAGTGCTGTTATTACCTTCCCGGGGGTAATCGCATTGGGGGGAGCCAAGTGGCGGGGGTGAAACCCCCATGAACGTTGAGAGTTTTTAAAAACATTTCTACAGAGCTTTAAAATCGATATCTTTTATACCTGAATTCTGGCAGGGAGCCCTGTTTCAGCTGCAATTGCACCACAATATCCGTCCCCGCTGGTGAACTGCCAGATGAAAAATGGTGATAATGAATTCCGGAATTTCACTGAACCACACGGGACAACACATCCCTTCAGAATAATCTCGGATGTATCCGTATCCTTCATAGCAGAAAGCGAATCTCCGGTTGCTTTAAGAATTGCCTCTTTTAACGCCCATATCCTGAAAAAGACCTGATATTTCATGACAGGTTCGATTTTCTGCATACATGTTTTTTCGGCAGGCGTCAATATATATTCCGCAATATCCTGGTAGTGGTACCAGGGATCCATTTTAACGATATCAATACCAATCCGCTGCTTTCGGGTAATTCCTATGAAGACCATTTCACTGGTATGGGACAGGTTAAAAGACACATCATTATAACCCTCCCGACAATCCAGTTCCGGTTTGCCATTCTTCCCGTAAAAAAAAGATATCCTCTCTGGACCCTGACAGGTATAATTACTCAGAATAATGCGCAAAACCCCGTGTCTGAGAATATACTTCCTGGAATCAGCCTCGTTCCTGAATAAGGAAGCTGCATGCCATTCCTCCGCGCTGATCAGGTCTGACAGGACCTTGTAGTGGCGGTCAAGACCTTCATACGATAATAACCAGTGGTGGATCCGGTTTTTTTGTATGATGGATGGAAATCCGGCTGCCGGAGGGATATTTTCCTTACCCTCGCCAACAACGATACATTGCATGGAATCACGCAAAAGTCTATCCATGGGGATCAGCCCGCATAAGTGACTCTTCAATTTTTTTTGCAGTCATCTGACCCAATGGGTCCCGGTAAAGCGTCCAGTGATCGCCAGGAATATCAATGAGGATGGTTTTTCCTGTTATGCACGAATTCCAGCCTCTGGCCGGATCACCAGGATAGAATTCAGAATCCGGTCCGGTAGAAAAAAGAATGACGTCCCCGGAAAATACCGGCGGCTTGTATATACTGATTGCCCTGATCTGCGTTCTTACCAGCATTTGTTGTTTTTCAGGCAGGGTTAAAATCCAACTCCTTTGGGCATCAGTAACAGAGTCCATATCTGAAAGGGAATCAGGAATGGAAGACGAACTTTTTAACCATAATAAACCCTGAGAAAAAACCCTTACACTTTTTACAAAGATTGAATAGAGCACACTGTCAGGATTTTTTTTCAAAAGGCCGTTCAGAAATGCGTATACCGGGAAACCTGCTGTGATAAATATATTGGGCCCCTGTCCTCTCGAAAGGTCGAAAAGTCTTTTCAATGGTGCCGGTAAAGACATGTCAATAATTCCCAGAAATGTCACGGTCTCCCCACGGTTCTGGAGCTGGCAGGCCAGTTCAAAAGCATAGAGTGCACCGCCGGAAAATCCCAGGAGATGATAGGGCCCCTCGTTCTGCACGGTTTTTATTGCATCAATGTATTCCCGGGCTGCTTCTTCAACGGTCGCGACCGGTTCTTCTGAAGGTTCCAGCCCTCGTGCCCGGATCCCGAAAACAGGGCGCTCCTTATCTAAAAATCGGGAAATGTACTGGTATTCCTTAATCCATCCCCCAAGCGGATTGAAACAAAACAGCGGTGTCAGCGTGCCTTTTTCATGGATAGGAACTATGAGTGGGTGATACCGCGAAAAATTATTGTCTTTTTGGGCAATCAACGTCGCCTGTTGTCGGATTGTCGGATACAGGTAAATCATATCCGGTGAAAAAGTTACCTCAAACGCCCTCTGGATCTTGATGAGAAGTTCAATCGCTGTCAGAGAATTTCCCCCGCAATTGAAAAAATCATCATCGGGCGACAGGGACTGACCGTCCAGTATACCAGTCCAGATCTCCCTGATTTTTTCCTCGAGTCTGGATACTTGCGGAGATATACTGTCAATGGTCACTTCAGGAATCTGTTTCTCTTCGAATTTACCGGCCTTGTAACGTTCAGTGCCTGCATACCGCAGGAGTTTACCGGTAGGCCCTTTGGGGATTTCATCCACAAAAAAGATCCTGCGGGGGACTTTGAACTGGATAAAGCGGTCAAGAAGATACCGTCGGAGATCATGTTCTGATACCATTTCGTCTGATCGTACGACCATAACAGCAACATCCTCCCCGAGAACGGGATCGTCAATCCGGAAAGCCATGGCATCACGGATCCCGGGATACGATACAAGAGCCGCATCAATTTCCTGGGGGGAGAATTTTTCCCCGCCCTTATTGATCAGTTCCTTTTTACGTCCGGTGAGGAAAAGATACCCTTCATTATCGAGATAACCGATATCCCCGGTCCTGAAATAACCCCCGGTAAAAGCGTATGCATTTTCATGAGCATTCTCATATCCGCTGAAAACAACATCGCCCCTTATGGCAACTTCGCCGTTTTCAAAAGTTTTGAGTATGGTACCCTCTTCATCCATTATGACAAGGGACCCGACCATGGGAATTCCGGCAGACCCCTCTTTATGGGGCATATTGATAGAGATGACCGGGGATTCTGTCATGGCATAACTCTCAATTACCGGGATACCGAGCAGTGTTTCGAGTTCCTTTCTGGTAAGTGCAGGAAGGGGTGAGGAGGTTGATCTGATATACCGGAGTGAATGATGCCTGAGTTCATCCGCCGGGACTTTTTTGAGTTCATGCAAGATGCCCTTGTGATGTGCAGGTGCGGCACAATAAAAAGTCGGCCTGAAGTTTTTTAAGAGAGGAAGGAAATCGGGTGAGATATAATCCCTGGTACAAACGACCGTTCCCCCGCCAAGCAGAGGGGCAAGTAATGTATGGGTTATCCCGAGAATATGAAAATGGGCAACAATGTGCAGGCTGATATCCTTATCAGAGAGGTTTAACCGCGAAAAATAATGATATGCAGATTTACAGAACTGTTTCTGGGAAAGGGGCACGATCTTGGGAACCGATGTTGTCCCCGAGGTCTGCATAACGATTACGGTATCGTCAGGCTGCGCAAACACGGCTTCCTCTTTACCGCCAAAAACACCATCGCCTATGGTAAAAATACCGGCCTTATCCGGTGAAGGTGTTATTTCAATTACCGGAATGTTTTGTGACAGAGCCACCGCTCGTGCCGCGGTCTCGTGGTTTTTTTGCAGAATAACTGCCTTTATATTCAGCCGGGAAAACATCTCCCGGAATTCCAGGTCTTTATACTGGGGGTTCAGCGGCGCATGGGTAAATCCTGCCATAATCCCGATTCCCAGCACGGCTGTTTCAGGGCCTCCGGGCATAATTACCGAAATTCTGTCATTCCGGCCAAAACCCTGTGAGTTCAATGTTTTGATAACGAGAAGAACCTGGTTCCGGAGATCCCGGTAGGTGAGTGGTAGTTGGCCGGGGGATTCCAATGCAGGATGGTCAGGATCCTGGTTACCATGAAAAATCAGGTCTTTGATAGTGTGTGGTTCAGATATTTTTATCACGTGATATAAAAACAAAGTGTTATGAGAATATTAAATGCACCGCCCGGAGTAAATCTGTAGAATAAAATCAGATAAATCAGCCCGATAAACACGGTTTTTTTTACGACCAATAAAAAGGAGCGCAAACTAAAAAACCCTATGCAACCTTCTGACGGAGTCCATAGGACCGGAACAGGGCATTTAAATAAAAAATCAGGTCATCTCATGCTTTTCGCTCAGCATGAAGCACGCCCATCACACCAAGCGCAGCATGAACGGGTTTCCGTTCGATTTCAAACCAATATTGTCTCCCGATATAATCGAGGAGTGCCGGGTTGGGTGGCCCGCTGATCGGGGGAATATGCAGTTCCATCTCAATACGACGGATACCGGTGAGATCTTCCGGTGTTATATGCCATTCTGCACCTTCGCAATCACATTTCAGGAAGTCACATCCTCCCGCCATAGTAATGATAGTGTGGAGTGGGTATGTGGGTGAAACGACCTCAAGATCGTCCCACCTGACTTTTTCTGGTATTCCGTCACCAAGTGCCCCTTCAATAACTTCGACAGGAACCCCGTTCAGACGGATATTTTCACGGAGAATGGATGCAGTCACCGGTTCAACTGCAACGATGTGCCGGGAAAACCGGGATGCACGGATGCAGAATGCCCCCACGTTTGCCCCGATGTCGATTACCCGATCGTCCGGGCGAATGTCATTGAACCAGTATTCCGTCACCTCAAAAATCTGCCTGAACGATGTTTCCCTGCCAGAAAAAGTCACCTGATCTGAAGAGATGTAAAACGAGGTATCTTTCGTTGCATCACTACCTGACAAACCTGAATCTTTATGCTCTCTTTTTGATAAATGTACCGTTTTCATATTCCGAGAAAGCCAGACGGAGCTCATCGTTGGTGTTCATGACAACAGGTCCACGCCATGCAACCGGTTCATGGATCGGTTTTCCGGAAAAAAAGAGAAACCTGAATCCCCTTCCCGGATGAACGGGCGAACGCCAGCGAACCATTGCCAAACAGTACCAGGTCCCGGTTATTCATCTGGTATCCGTCATTAGGATCAAAGGTCCCTTCTCCCCCAATAACATAGGCAAATGCAGTATACCCGTCCTTCACTTTATGAGAAAAAATGACATCCGGATCGAGCGAAACATCAAAAAATTCAGGATCGGCAACAATATCCTTAACCGGGCCATTTACCCCCTGTAGTGAACCGCAGATCAGACGAATGGCGACTCCTTTTCTCAAAGAAACGGTTGGAATCTGATCCCGGGTGATCTCCTGGTATCGCGGGTCCATCATCTTGTGTGACCTGGGCAGGTTAACCCAGAGCTGAAATCCCCCCATCTGCCCGTCCACCGGTTCTGGCATCTCTGAATGAACAATGCCGGACCCTGCTGTCATCCATTGCACATCACCGGCATTCACCGACCCGGAATTTCCCATACTGTCTTTATGCTCCACACGTCCCCTGAGCATATACGTTACAGTCTCAATGCCCCGGTGCGGGTGCGTGGGAAATCCTGCACTATAATCTTCCGGTTTCGGCGCCCGGAAATCATCCAGCATCAAAAACGGGTCGAATTGCGGGACCTCGTAACTGCCGAATGCCCGGTGCAGACGGACACCGGCACCTTCAACCGTTGGGTATGCCCTGAGGACGCGTTCGACCGGACGGACTTGTGTCATAACAAACAGAACAAAGAAGTAATTGGTCATTAAGATATGGATCAAAAGAAATCGATTATGTTTATGCAGACATCGTTCGAATATATACCATGAAACCATGAGTCTGAAGGATCAGGTAAGGGATACTATTCCTGATCATACACTTCGCTGCTTTTCTGACCATTTCAATGTAATCGGGGACGTTGCGATCCTCTCGCTCCCCCCGGAAATGTCTGGTTATGCCCGGCTCATTGCCCGTGCAGTTATTTCACGGCGTCACAATATCAGGACGGTTCTGAATAAAACTTCCCGGATCAACGGCTGCAACCGCACGGCTCACCTGGAGGTTATTACCGGCACAGAAACGGTTACTACCCATCATGAGTACGGGTTTGCGTACAGGCTTGATGTAGGAACTGTTTTCTTCAATCCCCGGCTAGCAAGCGAACGCAAACGCGTCACTGACCAGGTCTGTACCGGGGAACATGTTCTTGTACCTTTTTGTGGTGTGGGCCCGTTTGTAATTCCGGCTGCGGCTCATGGTGCCGAGATCACCGCAGTGGAGCAGAGCCGGGAAGCCTGCCACTGGCTTTCTGAGAATGTTACGCTGAACGGTGTCAGGGATCGGGTGACGATGATACACGGTGACGCGTTTGATGTATCTGTTCTTTCGGGAATCCCATACGACCGCGCGATCATACCGACACCCTATGGGATGGACACGATCTTCGATCACATTGCAGCAGGAGTAAAACCAGGGGGAATGCTTCATTTCTATACCTTTAAAAACCATGACCAGGCCTCCGCTCTTGCAGAGGAATTCGAGTGCAAAGGGTACGAGGTGGCAGTTTTACGACGGTGTGGGAATGTTGCCCCGGGTGTGAGCCGCTGGGTATTTGATGTGACCAAGTGCTTTTAAGTTTTAACAAAATACCTGGCAGAAAATTGTTCAGGTGATTTTTCACAAATCCTGTGGTACTTCGGTAATAGTACCGGGATGCCATGGGGCCTTTATGAGGGATTTGACCTGCGCGATCACGATAAGATACCATAAAAATGAGTTTTTTTAGGGAGAATAGGAAAAGTCCGGTTTTTTATGGCCGTCTATTGCCAAACCTGGCTGATTCATTCAACGGTTCCACCGGGATCGTAAGAGGACAGCACCAGTTATAATTCCCAGTATGCCGGCCATACTGATGACAGACGTCACAAATGACCATCCGGTATCAGATCTGAAAGAAGTGCCTGGTAATGGTGTACCGGTGATGGCCGGAATAAGAGATTTTCCCGTACTATCTACAGGATCATTATTCGCTGAGGGTACAGGTATGAATAAACTCTCCTGTGGTGCGATGCAGGTCCCGTTCTGGATTGTTATGGCAAAAAATGAGAATTCCGGGGTGTCTGCAGAATAGAGCGCCCTGCCGTTTTTATTTCCCAGAATTCCGGTGGGCAGGCAGACCCAGGATGTGTTTCTGAGCAGACATAATCCAACGGCATCCACGGATGTGTTGTAATCAGCGATCGTGAGAAGGGGTACATCAAATTCGATCCGTGCCGAAGAAATTGCCCCATAGTGTACTGGCATGATCTCAATATACTGGTATACCTGTCCATCAAAGGGGGCACTACGTGTTGGCGGAGACGCAGTCTTTCGGGCAGTGACAATAATATCTGAAATATCCCGACCGGTTACGGTGACACGACTGACCGCTGAATCCCCCCCTGCATTAACGGTCTGGCAACCCAAAGGTCCCGGTACCGGAGGGAGTGATGATGGCGAGGGTAATGGGTCAGAGTCACTCCCTGATAGATCAGCCGGAGCGGGTGAGGTTGTGGGAGGAGGAGAATATGTTGGCGCAGGTGTGGGAGAATGTGAGGGAGAAAGTGTAGGAGAAGGAGAGTATGTCCGTGTAGGTGTAGGAGATGGTGAAGTTGTGGGAGATGGTGTGGAGGTAGGAGATGGTGAGGGAGTAAGTGTAGGAGAAGGAGAATATGTCAGTGTAGGTGTTGGAGACGGTGAAGAGGTAGGGGAAGGTGAGGGAGTAAGTGTTGGGGAAGGCAACGTGGTTGGAATAGTGGTGACCTCAGGTGCGACAACAATGATAAAATCCGGACGGCTCAGGGTACTGGTAACCGAACTGTTCCGGATTGTCAGGTTCACCGTGTATGTACCCGGGGCTTCATACACATGTTCGGGATTTCGCAAAGCAGTCAGGCTGGTATTATACCATATTCCATCCCCAAATGACCAGTTCCACAAGGATGGCAATCCTCCGGTTGAAGTATCTGAAAACTGAACGGTAAGCGGAGCGGTACCATTCCGTAATGACGCGTTAAAGTCCAGAAACAACGAAGAAATTCCGACAGCATATTTGAGGTCATTATTCCCAAAATCCCGGTAACTTATCCGCGGATATCCTGAATTGTCAAGGGCGAGTGATGTATACCCCCCGACATTCACTGCATTATCCACCGTCTCATTAGTCCAGGCAATTGCTGTTTTTGTTGCATATTTGAGGTGACCATTGGTCTCATCATAATAACTGAGGCAGGGATTCCCTGAACCATCGATCGCAAGAGATGTGTATTTTCCTACACTTCCGGCAGAGTCCACGCACTCTCTGGTCCAGGAGCTTCCTGTTTTTCTGGCATACTTCAGATCCTTGTTGGTGAAATCGTAATAGCTGATGTGTGGATTTCCCGCACTATCAAGCGCGATCGATGTATAATACCCGACATTTCCAGTACTGTCAACGGTCTGGATGGTCCAGTGCCCATCACTCTTTACTGCATACTTCAGATCCCCATTCCCTCCGTCATAATAACTTATGTGTGGGTTATCATACATATCCAGAGCCAGAGACGTGTATGCACCAACATTCCCCGAATTTTCGACGGTCTCATTAACCCAGCTATCATTTGTTTTTGCCGCATATTTCAGTTTCAGGGAATACAGGTCCTGGTAACTAATCCGCGGTTGACCGGAATTGTCAAGTGCAAGGGAAGTATATCTCCCGACGCCCACGGTGTCTATAATGACCGTGCTCCAGACATCCCCGTTTTTCATTGCAAAGGTCAGGTTTCCCTGGTTCGAGTCATAGTAACTGATCAGGGGCTGTGAAGATGCATCCAGTTTCAGGCAGGAAAACTCCCCCACGTTATTTGTGGCATCGACTGTTTCATTGGTCCATACCCCGTCCGATTTTTTTGCATATTTCAGATGACGGTTTGTCCAGTCCAGATAGCTGATCCGGGGGCTTCCTGAAGTATCAAGGATAAGCGATGTATACCACCCGGTGTCACCCGTACTGTCAACAGTTTCAGTTGTCCAGTCCATGGCAGTTACCGGGGATAGGAGGGAGAGAAAAATAATAACTTTTGCCATACCTTGAATGATAATCGAGGCTCGTCTCAAAACTCTATGTAAGGTACGATCTGGAGATATCGTTTGATCAAAAACCCGTTTCCTGCAGCAGCAACAAAAAATTATATTTCCTGGACTACATATCACGCCATCACCCTTTTAACGCCAGCCGGGGTGATGCAGGATTCAATCAGGATAATTTTAAAAAAAATTATTCTGAAATGACAGCAGAACCCGTAAAATTACGGTGTATTGTGCAGGTTTATAACGTTTGGCAAATTATCTCGGGAGGATTGTGAAATCTATTACGTATTGCACGTTTTACCTTCCGGGAAAAGGATCACACTCATTTGACCGTATAACGCACTATTAAATTACATAACCTGCTGTTGAATTCAGGAAAGCACGTTTTAAAACGGGAATTTTTAAGAATACCCGATCACAAAAATCGTAAACGGTTGACACAGAAGTTAAAAAATCCTCCGGAAAACCAAGGAGTGTATCGATTTTGATGAAATATAAAATAATCCGGCTCTGCAGAACTGTTTTAAAAAACCTGAACGTTCATGGGGGTTCCATCCCCGCCTTCTGGCCCCCCCGATGCGATAATTCCCGAACACGCAATACGCCATCATCTCTCCTGAGCGCAGAGGTGGTAATGAGGGACAGGCTCTGGGTCCCCTCCTTCAGCTTCCGTTTCTTTTTTATTTTTTATCCCCGGATAAAGGGAACTCCATAGAGTTGTACTTTTCCTCCCATTTCTTCCCTCATTTCCAGAGCACAGTCAGCTGAAAAATCTCCGGGTATTTCCCGGGGAGATTGTAGCCGGTTTCTTTTGCAAACCTATTTTGTATACCAAAGAATAGTATATCATCAGGATTTCCTGTGGAATTTTTGTGTTACTCCTCTAAAAAAAATACCCGGGTGCTCTCATTATACTCTGAAAGTCCGGGATGCATGGAAATGGAGGAGGTGACACATGGTAAAATTTTTTAATACGGGCGGGATGTATCTGGGGCTTTTTGTGTGCATGCTTTTTCTTCTTGCATGGTCTGCCGGGTGTTCTGAACTGTCTGACACCGGCACTATGACACCCACATCCACGATTCCACCCTTCCAGGCAAAATTCGGTATTGGAGATATCATTTCAAAGACGGTATCATCACCTGACCCGTGCTGGCTGATTCTGAAATATGACCCCCTGACAGAAAAATATGAGCGTGCCTATGTGCAAAAAAAATCCGATGGTCACTGGTACCGGTACAATGAAAAGTCGGAATTCGTTGATCGTGTCCTGACAGAAAAGATTTACACGGTAACTGCAGGTCATGTCAGTTCATTATCACTGGTGCCTGTTGAAGCGTGCGAATCAGTTTCTCCAGATAATCAGGTAAAAAATATTCCGTCAACACCGGGTACACAATCTGCGCAGTCATTAAGAACAATAGGTACGGACGCACAATTCACCGCCAGCCCCCTGCAGGGTCAGGCCCCGCTGATGGTTCAGTTTACCGCCCTGTGTGGTTCAGCGGGGGAGTACTCCTATGCCTGGGATATCAACAACGATGGCATAACAGAATATACTTCACGAAATCCCCAACACACGTTTCTGGTACCAGGAAACTACACAGTACGTCAGATCGTGACCAATACCAGCGGGAGTTTTAGTGAAATTAAAACAAATTATATCCACGTTACATCAGCGGTTTTGCTACCATTGCCAGTAGCACAGTTCACTGCCAGCACTACTTTTGGGAAGCCCCCGCTGACGGTCCGGTTTACCGATAAATCACTTTCAACAGGTACGACCACCTATGCCTGGGATATTAACAATGACGGGATTGTGGATTATACCATAAAAAATCCATTGCATACCTATCCGGCGGCAGGAAGTTATACGGTGAAACTTACCGTGACAAATATCAGTGGGAGTAACAGTGTAACAAAATCAGATTATATTACCATTTCCTCTTCACAATCCGGAGATTGCTATGGTGCAGAAGCCTGCAACCCGACCGGTAATCCCATCGGCGGAGGAGCAGGATACAACAGGATACTATCAGAAAAAGATCCTGACGTTACGTATAGCGTATCAACCAGGGATCAACTGCTCTCTGCATTGAAACGTGCGCAACCCGGGGAGGTCGTGTTCGTTAAAGGATCTGCAGTCATTGACATGACCGGGACACCGGATACTGTTATACCCGATGGCGTAACTCTTGCCAGTGACCGCGGGATTGACGGTTCCCCGGGGGCCCTCATACTCTACACCTTCAATAATAACGGCAGGTACGGAACCTCTCTGTTTAAGGTGGCGGGGAACAATGTCCGGGTAACCGGCTTAAGACTTGAAGGTGAGATGCTTCCCCGGGACGGGACAGGGAATGGCGAGGCCAGTTATTTGGTAGCAATCACGGTGCGAAACAAAGCCGGCCTTGAAGTCGATAACTGTGAGATACGTGGCTGGGCCTGGTCCTGCGTAACGACCATGGACAGCACCGGCACGTATATCCACCATAATTACATGCACCATAACCAGGCCCGCGGTGAAGGTTACGGTGCTGATATTTACGGGGGAGACATGCTGGTCGAAGCGAATATCTTCAATTATAACCGGCATGACATAGCCGCAGGCGGGTATCCCGGTGAAATGTATGAAGCACGGTATAACCTTGTCCGGGGGGATGGTCACCCTATCGGAAGCCACCATTTCGATGTGCATGCCTGTAACCCGTATGATTATTCCGATGACAGCGAGACCAGCTCTTTATTTATTGCAGGGGATTTGTATAAGATTCACCATAATACGTTTGAGCCTGGTCCCCAGGCACCGATCGGTATCCGTTCTCGCCCGGTCACAGGAGCTCATATCTATAACAACATCTTCATGGGTGATTCCACTGATACTCAAAATGGTGTTCCGGTCTGGCAACGGGCAGTCACCTTCGGCAATATGTTTGTAACTGACAATTACTGGGAAGGAACCCTCTATGGCGGCGATGAGATAGTATGGTATCTCCACCCGTAATTATCGATCAGCGTGACACACCTGGTGCAGGTTCATTTGGACCTGATAGGAATCCAGTCGGCCTGTGAATCCTAAAAGCGTGAAAGAGTCAGGATTGAAGGAAAATATCGGCTTTTTAGAAATGTTTTTAAAAAACTTAAACGCTCATGGGGGTTTCACCCCCGCCGCTTGGCTCCCCCCAACTGCGATAACTCCTGAGAATGGTATACTGCACTATCGCGCAGCGCAGGGGCGGTCAGGGGGGACAGGCACTGTCCCCTCCTTCTATCCTGTGCTTTAATTTTATACTCTGATAAAAATGAATTCTACAGAGCTAAAATATCAGCATTTGCGTCCATTTCGCGATTAAGAAGGATCAGTTCAACATGAATAACCTGACAAATCCTGCACTGCACGATCTTTGGTTTTGGTGATTGATGCAAATATTCCTCAATTTTCCACAGCATCAAAATAAAAAAATTAAAAAAAATTTTTTAAACACAAAAAAACTGGTTTATACCGGTACAACCCGGCTGCCATAGACTTCATTGATAAGTTGTCCCAAACCGATGTAGAGCGCAAGCCCCCCTGCCACGAGCCCGATAATACCGCCCATATTCAGGATGAGGGAACTACCCGTGAGTTGTGCGGTTACAAGAAGAACGATCAGGACAACAACCGCGAGTAATGTAACCTGCAGAATCCGGTGCATTTTTAATGTACAGATAAAAAGCCCCACTGCAAAAAATCCCCAGACACTCAAAAAAGCTGCAAGTTCGACCGGCTGGGGCGTTTTTGCCAGGCCAAGAGCCGGGAGCAGCAGTAAGGTAGCAAAGGAGATCCAGAAAAATCCAAAACTTCCGAACGTGACCATGCCGAACATATTGTTCTTTTTCCACTCCATAATGCCGGCGATAACCTGGGCTATTCCTCCATAAAAGATTGCCATTGCAAGGATTGGGCTTCCAAGGGCTGTGAGTCCAGCGTTGTGGAGGCTCAGTAATAGTGTTGTCATGCCAAAAGCGCACAGGCCCAGGGGTGCCGGGTTTGCAGTACTGTCTCTGAGGAACAGGTCATTCCTGTTCATTTCTTCTTGGTGTTCCATGGTATCCTCAAATGATCGGTGAACTGGTACACAAGAACGCCCGGTTGCCGGGTGTTTTGTTCAATGCACCATCCCTCTAATGTTGTGGTGCAGAATATTAAACAATTAGCATCACACATTCGAATAGAATAAAAATATTGCACCACATTTATATGACGATACTGTTCTAACGCACCAAAAAGCCGATGAATCGTTGGTGGAAATTTCCCTGTACCGTGTTAAGGAATGGACCTGGATTGAGGGCAGGCACAGGTGTGGTGCTTGTTTTATAAAACACCGGTTTCCTCGTAATTTCCGGACCGTGAAAACCGCATGAAGGAGATGCAGGTGGTGTTTTAATCCTCAAAGATTGGCTGATCTTCACTATTGGATTCGTAAAAAAACATTTTATCTATCGGGACCCTGAAAAGCAGGGAGATCCGGAACGCGAGTTCAAGTGAGGGATCATACTTACCTTTTTCAATAGCCAGAATCGTCTGCCGAGTGACCCCCAGTTGTTCAGCGAGCGCTTCCTGGGTAAGGTTGCGCAACGCCCGGTAGACTTTAATCCTGTTTTTCATGGTATTGATATCCGGATTTCTTCGATGAAACGCTGATGAGGTCTGAAGTCTGGCGGGTTACCCTGAACACCTGGCATTCAGATGGCATTCATAACGATGACAGCCATGGTTATGATCACAAAAAACGAAATCCAGAGGCCCGGATGGCTTATCGCCAAATCTGATCGCCTTCTTGTTACCAGAGGATAGGAGGTAACCAGACCCCCCAATATACAGGTGCAAAGGACCAGCTCGATAGTGAGCAGCTCCATGGAAACATCGAGAATATTTTTCAGAGCGATGACGAGGGCGATGATACATGCGCCAGCGGTGAGAATGATCAGGGTATGGGCATCCCTCCATGCAGTACCTGGTTTGGAGGCGCTGAGTTTTCCATATTCAATTCGATTCATATATGTCCAACTTCCATAACTTTATGTAAATTAAAATTAACATTTTAGAATATATAGTTTACTTATTGTTAAACCTATTTTCCTAAAAGAAATGGTAATGCTAAAAAATATCACCATTTAGGATAATATACGGATACGGGTTTTTCACTCCCCTCGACATATTTGGATAGCATGATATCCCAGTAAAAAAAACTCGTATACAAAAGAGGCGTATGGAGCACACGAGCGTAACTATTGGTCTCATCCAGATGGCAGTAGGCCCGGATCCTAACGAGAATGTCAAAAAAGCATACCTGAAGGTCGAGCAGGCGGCAAAAGACGGATCACAGATCATCTGTCTCCCGGAACTGTACCGGACCCGTTATTTCCCTCAGGGAATTGGCGTAAATGTATCATCCCTTGCAGAGACGATTCCGGGAGATTCCACCCGGGTGTTTTCTGAGATTGCCCGTCAGGAACAAGGTTGTCATTATCGTCCCGCTTTTTGAAAAATCATCCGAAGGCAGGTTCTATAATACTGCAGTTATCATTGATGCAGATGGGACACTTCATACTCCCTATCATAAAGTCCATATACCTCAGGATCCTGGTTTCTTTGAGAAAGGATACTTTTATCCCGGTGCCGGGTTTCAGGTTCATACAACCCGTTACGGGCGAATAGCAGTACTCATCTGTTATGACCAGTGGTTTCCTGAAGCGGCGAGGTGTGTTGCACTTGATGGTGCCCAGATTATTTTTTATCCTACGGCAATCGGGCATCCCACGAGTGAAGAACCTGCCGAGGGAAACTGGAAAGAAGCCTGGGTACTCATCCAGCGAAGTCACGCTGTCGCAAACAGTGTCCATGTTGCGGCGACAAACCGGGTCGGCAGTGAAGCGGGTATAAAATTTTTTGGGGGATCGTTTATATGTGACGCGTTTGGTAAGATAATCAGGCAGGCTGGCGATACTGAAGAGACACTGATTGCCACGCTTGACTTATCCATGAACCAGACTGTTCAGGAATCGTGGGGATTTTTCCGGAACCGTCGTCCGGATACCTATGGGACTACCTGTACACTGTTTCCGGGTAATGACGGCGCATTCCCGCAAATCCGTGAAGGGGACACCCCGCAAAACCGCGGGTTTCATATGCCGGCAGAGTGGGAACCCCATGAAGCGGTCTGGCTATCGTGGCCGCACAACAGGAATACCTTCCCAGCACTCCCGGCGGTTGAAATGGCATATTACAGGTTTATCAGTGCAATTCACACATCAGAACGTGTTGAACTGTTCATTCCCACCGCTGCCCTTCACCGGAAAGTCCGTACCGGACTCCGTGAAGCCAATGTTGATCTTTCACGAGTGACCCTCCATACTACAGAGTTCTCGGATGTCTGGATCCGCGATTATGGTCCCACATTTGTCATAAACCGTGCAATGAACCGGGCTGCGATGGTACGTTGGAATTTTAATGCATGGGGCGGGAAATATGAAGACCAGTTAAATGATAGCAGGATCCCTGCCATCATGAACCGCCGGCTGGAGTTGCCCCAGTTTATTCCCGGAATTATCCTTGAAGGTGGATCCATTGATGTGAATGGACGGGGTACGGTGCTGACCACCCGCTCATGTCTTTTAAATCCCAACCGGAATCCTTCACTCACTCAAGATCAGATCGAAACGTTCCTGAAAGAGTATCTTGGGGTAACGAAGATTATCTGGCTGAATGATGGTATCGTTGGTGATGATACGGATGGCCATATCGATGATATCGCCCGTTTTGTCTCACCATCAACGGTCGTGTGTGCGTATGAAACTGATACCACCGATGCGAATTATCGGGCCCTGCAGGAAAATTACGAAATCCTGAAACATTCAGGCAACCAGGACGGGCTGCCTCTCACTGTTGTGAAACTCCCGATGCCGGCGAAAGTCGCTACAGGTGATGAACGATACCCGGCGAGTTATACTAATTTCTATATCGGAAATACTGTCGTCATCGTTCCGGTTTTCAATGACCCGAATGATGCTGAAGCCATACGCATTTTACAGGACCTTTTCCCGGGACGTAAGGTAATCGGTATTGATGCCCGTGCGATGGTGGAAGGATTCGGCACGTTTCATTGTGCAACACAGCAGCAGCCACGGGTTTAAGCGGTATGACTGCCACGTGTCTGCATTCCTGTCAGGTGCCGATACAAAGCCTGATATCTCATTAAGGACAGGAAAATTACTCACGGTGAATGCATGAAACAGCCACGGATTGTCAAACCTGGAGATCCGGCAAAAAATTTTTCATTAAAAGACCAGAATGACACGACATTCGATCTGTATGAAAATATGGGAAAACGAATACTCCTGTCGTTTCACCCTCTTGCCTGGACAGACTTTTTGTGCCGCCCAGATGAAATCGCTTGAAGATAACCGCGATGTTTTTTCAACACTCAATACCCTCGCGGTTGGTATTAGTGTCGATTCCGTACCCTGTAAAAAAGCATGGGCGGAGACGCTTGGAATTATCCATACCCCTCTGTTGTGTGATTTCTGGCCCCATGGTGTGGTGGCTCAGCACTATGGGCTCTTCCGGGAGGCGAATGGTTTTTCGGAGAGAGCAAACGTTCTCATTGACGAAAAGCAGAATGTGGTGTTTGTCAAAGTCTATCCGGTTCATACTGTCCCGGACATTGGAGAAGTGATTACGTTTACCAAAACTCTAAAATAACCTGTGAAATACTGCCGAGAAAGCACGCTCTTCATTATGGATCTGACAATAAATGGTATTTTCCTGACCCTGCAAACGGATTATGAAATTTAAGTAACGGAGGGGTTTTAGATCTCCTGGCATAATTTAAGGCTAAATCGTACGCTGACGTTTCTCTGGACGGCACAAAATAAAACGGAGAAAATCTTTTCTCCTCTCGGGACAATGGTCGGATGATCCAAAGGAGAAAGATTATGCCGGAAGCCTGGTACATTGGGATAAATTCCGTGCAGGAACAGAAATTAAAATTAGCTGTTGAGAATACCTGCGAGCTCTGCCACGAGTACTACCCGTCAGCATTTCTTGAAATACATCTCATCTCCCGCCGCAATTACAAGGAGATGAGAAATGATCCCTCGGCCCGCGTACTGGTTGTCTGCCAACCCTGCCACACCCACCTCCACATGCTCCCGGTAACGATCGGAAGACAACGGGCGATAGTGAAGAGACGTTTATTTTTTATCCGACGGGATTTGCGGAGGGTACTGGGATATGTACCAAAACCGTACCATCCTCCGGATGATATCAATCTGTACGTTGTCTACGAGGAATATATGGGCCGGAGTTCGCCGGGACCGTACCGGATGAAACGGGAATAAAAACATTTCTCCCCGCAGATGTTGCGTGTCGTTTGTCCAGGGAGTATTTTTGATTTGGGATAAGGTTTTTTAGCGGAAATCACAAGGTTAAAGGCATATATCGTAGTTCATATAGTTGAACCAGCCCGTGTCACCGGGGCCCCCTCATCGCGGAAGACCTGACCATGAAAAAAATATTCCCGGATAATCCTCCTTCGACACCCCCATTGCTGGAATTTGAAAATATCACGGTATTCAGAGGTGACAAAATAGTATTGGATTCACTCTCTGTTGTAATCCGTGAAGGTGAGAATATCGCTATTTTAGGACCCAACGGGGCCGGGAAATCTTCGTTTATAAAAACCATAACCCGTGAATATTATCCGGTTTATCAGGATGATAATATCATTTTCAGGATGAACGGCAGGGAAACATGGGATGTATTTGATCTGCGATCTCTCCTTGGTATCGTTTCCAACGATCTGCACTATACGTTCATGCGGGAAATCCCCGGCAGAGAAGTAATCCTGTCAGGATTTTTTTCCAGCGTGGGACTCTTTCATCACGTCATTACCCCGGAAATGCAACAAAAAACAGATGAGATTTTAACCTTCCTTGGCATCGATCATATCCAGGACAGGTATATGATCGATATGTCTTCCGGTGAAGCCCGGAGATTTCTTATCGGGAGGGCACTGGTCCATTCACCAAAGACCCTCATTCTTGATGAGCCAACCAACAGCCTTGACCTGCAAGCTCTCAGTACATTCCGGCAAACCCTCCGGAAGATTGCCCGGTCCGGTACAGGTATTATCCTTGTGACGCATAACCTCCACGATATTATCCCGGAAATATCGCGGGTTATCCTGATGAAAGACGGAAAGTTCTGTCTTGACGGGCAAAAAGGCAAAGTATTATCGGAAAAAAATATCGGTGGGTTGTTCGATACTACGGTTACTATAAAGACGGAAGGCGGGTACTACTACGCGACCGGATTTTAGGTAACAATATCCCAGGTAAAGAAGCTGTACCGTTAATGAAAAAAACCCGGATATGAGTATTCAGCTCCCTGCTGTGAAAGACTATTATAAGCATTTGATTTAATGATCTACCCGTGTGAATTCAAAAACGTTCCATGAAAAAAAAGTTATATGCCTCCTGCATAATCCCATTTCACTCCAATTCGCCGGGATACTCTGTATTCACCTGTCATATACCAGATGCGCCGGAACTCTTCAGAGATACGTGTGCAATATACAGAAGGGTAGTCGATTAGAAACGTTCACCAGAATTTCCGTGCAGCTGAAGGATCAGACAATAATAACAACCCTTTTTTGGACAGGTGCTAGATAAAAAATTTTCATCATCGATTATCTTCTTTTTGTGTCCCTATACGATTATTAATAAGATCCCGGGAATAGTTATCTTCTGATGAATTCGAGGACTCTTGCTATCCTTATAATCGTAGCTGTTATCGTGGCAGCCGGCGCGTTTTTCCTTCTTGCCGGACAAGGCAGCAGATCTATTATCCCGCCAGCTGGTCCGAATGCGCTTGCCGGGGTTGAAGTGCGATCATATGAGGGAAAAGATCTTTCCTCAATAGGTGATTTTCGTGAAAACTCAATTAAGGGTCCCCAGTATGTCAACATCACCGATTACCGGCTCACTCTCACCGGATTGACCAATAAAACATCTGTGTATACCTATAATGACGTTCTGGACAAATACCCCAATTATACCAAGGTAATCACGCTCCACTGCGTGGAAGGCTGGGATGTAACGTTACTCTGGGAGGGTGTGCTGGTCCGCGACCTGATACGGGATGCCGGTATCGATCCCCGTGCAAATACCGTTATTTTTACGGCACATGATGGATATACCACATCATTCCCGCTGGATTACCTGATGGAGCATGACATCCTCATGGCCTACAAAATGAACAATGTCACCCTTCCGGCAGAGCGGGGATATCCGTTTCAGCTGGTTGCTGAAGATAAGTGGGGATATAAGTGGATTAAGTGGATTGAGAAAATCGAATTGACGGATGACCCGAAGTACCGTGGCTTCTGGGAGCAGCGGGGATATTCCAATACCGGGGATTTGGGGAAGAATTTCTTTTTGGATTAAAAACGGTTTCTGCATGATATAAAAAAGACAATTTTTGGCTTTGTAGAAATGTTTGAAAAAACTAAAAACGCTCAATAGGGGTTTCACCCCCGCCGCCTTGCCCCCCCAAATGTGATAACTCGTGAGAATGTTATACAGCACTATTTTAGTCCCTTCCAGAAACAACTACCCGCTCCCTGTTCAGAAAGTCCCTGCCCATGTCCCCGTCACTAAACAGGTCATAGTCTATCGAAATGAGGATCCTGCACGGGAAATGGAATAATAAAAAATTCCGGAATCTGCAGTTTCATCCTTACACATTGATATTCAGCACAGTCCGGATGAGTACGCCTATGACAAAGGATATCGCTGCGATCCCCAGGCTGATGAGGAGCATCTCCCCGAAACGTTTCCAGAAAGGAAGATCTCTGGCCACGGATATGTAGAACGTGAACAGGAATATCACAACCACTGCTCCGAGCAGGGTAAACACGAGAGCTATATACGGGCTGGCAAGCACCAGAAAAGGCAGGATGAGCAGGGCGACCGTTGCGATATAGGCGATTCCGGTGTAGACTGATGCCTTGACCGGGTCTGTTGTTCCTCCGTCAGAACGCTGCGAAAGATACTCGGATGCGCCCATTGAAAGTGAGGCTGCAACACCCATAATCAATCCTGCAATTGCGATTATCTGTGTGTTCTGGATTGCAAATGTAAGCCCGGCAAGCGTGCCGCAAAATTCGACGAGAGCATCATTGAGTCCAAGTACAACTGATCCTACGTATTTTAATCGCTCTTCATCGATGAGTGCAATAAGTTCTCTCTCGTGATTTTCTTCGTTTATCAACATCTCCCGGGTTTCGGGAATATGGGAGATAAGTGCCTGATCATATCCCTGGGCACGTTTTTCTACACCTTCCATGAGTTTGATGGCAAAGGTCATGCCAAAAACCCGTGCGGCAAGGTAATAAAACCAGATCCGGAGGATATTCGGGGCTATATCCCGGTGCGTATACCGTTTCCATATCTCATAATGCCCGATTTCCTGCTGCGCAATCCTGTCGAGCACATCCCGGTTATGGGTTACTTTCTGGATAGCAGCAATTTTTTTATAGATATGGTATTCGGTAATTTCTCCCTGCTGCAGGCGCAGGAGCGTTGCAGTAATTTTTTGATCGGGTGGTGCATCCGTCATGGAGACACTTCTGATTCCGCTAAAATCCTGTACATGCCATGCGGTACCAGGATTTCGAACCGCACGCCTTTGCCCGGTTCACCGTTCTCGCGTATGGTAATGCCGGTAATCGAGAGGATTTCACGGGTTAAGAACAGGCCAAGACCGGTATGTTTGCCAAATCCCTTCCTGAAAATGGATTCCTTATCTTCCTTTTGAATCCCAGTACCATTATCCCGGTAGGTTATTACCGCGTCACCATTGGTTCTGCCAAATTCGAAGGTGATTTGTGTGATGGTTCCTCCATGACGGAAGGAGTTTTCGATAAGGTTATAAAATACCTTATTGATGAGCGGATCAGCAAAAACTTCTACACCGGAAAACGTAATCTGAAGATCAATGGTGTCAACAGGCAGTTGTGATGCAGATGAACGGATTATTGCCGGAATATCCTGCCATTGCGGTGCATTTACCCCGATATTATCATAATACCGGGTAAATTCTATCTGCCTGCTGATTGCTCCGATAGCATTTTCTTCTTTTGCAATGAATCCGAGAAGTCCGGGATCGGTAATTTTCTCCTTTAAAAAATGTAAATATGCACGCATTCCCATAAGCTGGTTCTGGATATCATGCCTGGTTATGGAGGATAACATGTTAAGTTTTTTCAGCGCCAGTTGTAATGCATTTTCAGCTCGTTTACGTTCGGTAATATCATGCATGATATGAACACTGCCGATTACTGTTCCCAGCGCATCGTGGAGTGGAGATGCCGAAACAAGAAAGTCTCCATTCAGGGTCTCCTCACGGATCTCATAGGTGTGTTCTTTTCCATCAGCAAGAAGCAACTGATGTGGGCAGAACTCTGGTGGCAGCGTGGTGTGATGGAGGACTTCAAAGCATGCACGTCCCAGAATATCTTCGCGTTGAACTCCGAGCCGTTCGGTCATCGCCTTGTTAACCTGCACGAAATGATAGTTCCGGTCAATAATCGCGATCAGGTCTGGAACTGCGTTGAACGTGCGTTCCCATTCGACCTTCGCCCGCAGGATCTCGTCCTGCATCCGTTTATTTTCCGTGATATCATTGGTAATGGTTGAAATACCGATGATATTTCCCTGAATGTTTTTAATCGGCGACAGGGAAAGGGAAACATGGATGCGGGTCCCGTCTTTGGTTATACGGTCAGTTTCAAAGCGCTCAATGCGTTCACCGAGATTAATTTTATCGATGAGCGTTGGAAGTTTATCAGGAACACCCCCGGGAAAAAGAATGCTGACTGGTTTGCCTATTGCCTCTTCTGCTGTATATCCATAGAGTTGGCGGGCACCGGCATTCCATTCGGTTATAATCCCATCAAGGGTTTGACCGATGACCGCATCATTTGAGGACGCTACTATGGATACGAGTCGCTGGCACAGACTGGCATCTTGTTGCATCCTTCCACTCAGGGACGATACCACAGCAGCGATTATGATAAACACGATTATCCGTGCGAGGGCAGAGAGAAGGATTTCCGGATCCGGTGAGGAGATTCCCCAGACAAGAACATAATAGAATGCGGAGAGGGCGGCGGCAAAAACAACCCCCCTGCGAGGATAAAAATATGCAGTCAGGATGATTGGTATATACAGGATATGGGGCAGTACATTGGTAATACCCAGGGTAAGCCCGTACCAGTTCAGAAACAGTGCTCCCACAGTACTGACGATGATCAGGCTTTTAATCGTGTGAGGGTTTTTGTATATCTGGCCAAGAAATAAGAATTTCATGCGGGAAACCTTGGTTATCTGTTACACACTATTTATCGTGTGTTTTAATGTATCCTTTGTTTTTTTAAGGATATACCGGTTATTTTTCCGATTTTTTTTAAAAGAATACACAACGGACTGTGCGTTTTTGCCAGCGACCAGGGAGTCCGATCCAGGTGATATGTATACATTTTTTTACGACAGCCTCCCTGATGGGAGGACGGGCTCCAGACCAAGGACCCAATGAACATCGCCCAGGTGATCCACGTGTAGCGAAGCGTCACTCTTATCATTTTTCGTGATTTTTCAAAAGTGGACTGTGTGTTTTTAAAAACATTAACTATATGGCTTTTTAAATCACGCAATAAAAGAAATACCGGAAACAGACTAATACACCATTGATAACAAATGGGGATCGGAAACATGGACGCAGGCAGATTATACACATTGCCAAAACTGCCCTATGGGTATAAGGCTCTGGTACCGTATATTTCTGAAGAACAACTCATGTTGCACCACCAGAAACATCACCAGGCATACGTTACCGGAGCAAATACACTTTTAGAAAAACTCGATAAAGCCCGCAGGGACAACGTAGATCCGGACATGAAAGCAATTTTAAAGGAGTTGTCCTTCCATATCGGCGGTTACCGGCTCCACAAATTGTTCTGGGAGAACCTGGCACCTGCCAAAAGTGGTGGTGGAGGTATGCCAAAAGGTGAACTCTCATTAGCAATTGATAGTGAGTTTGGCACATTCGACCGGTTCAAAAAGGAGTTTACGCAGGCGGCATCGGGTGTCGAAGGCTCCGGATGGGCGGTGCTGACCTATTGCAGGAATACCGGGCGCCTCATAATCCTGCAGCTCGAGAAGCACAATGTCAATATGATACCGGGATTCCGGATCCTTATGGCTCTCGATGTCTGGGAACATGCCTATTATCTCGATTATAAAAATGACCGGGCAAAGTTTATTGAATCATTCTGGAACATCGTGAACTGGGATGAAGTGAATACACGATTTATCACGCATATGAAAAAATAATTATTTTGTCCTGCAGTAATTCTCAAAGGACCAGTTTCCCCACAGGAACGCGATATTGTATTTGCCTGCCTGAGGCTTTTTTGATTCCAAGCAGTTCTAAAAAAAACTGCTCTGTAGAATTCATTTTAGTGGAGTATGAAAATTAAATGCCCGGAAGTACGAAGGAGGGGACCAGTGCCTGTCCCCCCTGGTCCGCCCCTGCGCTGCGCGATAGTGTTGTTTAACCTTCTTTAAGAGTTATCGCATTTTGGGGGAGCCAGGCGGCGGGAGTGAAACCCCTGTGAGCGTTTTAATTTTATGAAACATTTCCCATGAAAATCAAAAAATTCAGGTATGATGAGGGGATTATCTTCGCTATTCTTCAGTTACGATGAACGCCGCCGGTCCCGGAGGGATGTCCCCGCGGCGGATCAGTAACTAAAAATCAATTAACCTTCCTGTCCCGCCGTGCCTGAAGAGAGGCCCTGAGGCGGGGGCCTTCGTATAGTATACGATTTTCATGGACAGGGTGAGAACATATGGGTTCATGCCCGTTTCCCCAGAGCCAAAAAAACTGTAACCCTCCTCATCGTGATTGTTGCCGGTGCGATCAAGAGGCATGGGAACGCCCCGTTCCTTTGTCTCTCGTTTTATTATCCGAAAAAAACGTGTGTAAGAGTGAAAAGGCCATTGAAACGGGGAGTTATCGTATCTTCGAACCAGGTTCTACAGATCGCAGAGGCACGAGCAGCGATGCCAAATCCCCTGCCGCAAGAATCATCCCATTGCTCTCTACCCCGAATATCTTTGCCGGAGCAAGGTTGGTAACAACGACAACCTCTCTGCCCTCCAGTTCCTCAGGTTTGTAGAACTGCTGTATGCCGGCCACGATCTGGCGGGTTTCACTGCCGATATCTACTTGCAGTTTCAGGAGTTTGCTGGATTTTGGTACGGGTTCTGCTGATAGTACTTTTCCGGTCCTGATATCCAGTTTCTGGAATTCCTCAAAAGTAACCACGGTTTTCTTCTCCATCTTTTTATTGGCCTCTGCGACCCTCTTCTGGAGCAGGGCATCGAGTTCTTTGACCTTATCCTCTTCCATCTTGGAAAAGAGCGGAGACGGTGCTTTGATGGGGGCTTCCGGTACCGGGTACGTAGCTTCGCTGATCGGATGATCTGCTACCCTGTCGCCATAGCCCAGCTGATTCCAGCATTCCTGTGCTTTAGCTGGCATTACCGGCTCGAAAAGCAGCGTGAGGGCTTTTGTTATCTGGACACAGTTTTTAATAACCTGTGCAGCAGCAGCACGGTCGGTCTTGATCAGTTTCCAGGGGGCATTTGTCTGGATATACGTGTTCCCGAATGCTGCGAGAGTCATAATCCCATCTACAGCTCCCTTGAATTCATATTCCCGCATGTAGCCATCCACAGTAGCAAGGCACTTCTCAATTTCTGCGGTAATCACGGGATCCACAGCACCTCCCGGGATCCCCCCCATTCTTTATGTGCAAAGAAAAGAGTGCGGTACATAAAATTACCGAAAATGTTGACGACTTCGTTATTGATCCGCTCAGAAAAGACCTTCCATGAAAAGTTCAGTTCTTTAGTATGGCTGGTGTATGCAAGCAGATAGTAGCGGAGGTAGTCCGGAGGTAATCCTTTATCGAGGTAATCGTCATTGGTCCAGACAACGTAACCCCGGGATTTTGAGAACTTATGATCGTCGACCTTGACCATTCCGCTTGCGACTATCGCATAAGGAACACCGTAACCTGCTCCCTTAAGCATTGCAGGCCAGAAAATGCTGTGATGGTAGATGATATCACCACCAATGAAATGGGTGATCCGGTTTTCTCCGCACCAGTATCGCGTCCAGTCTTTACCGCTCTTTTTTGCCCATTCTTCGGTAAATGCGATGTAGCCGATCGGTGCATCAACCCATACATATACTACAAGGTCATCGCGATCGGGGAACTTCACACCCCATTCGAGTGTGCGGGTGATGCACCAGTCGTGGAGTTCATCATTGATCCACCCGATTGCGTAATTCCTGGCATTGCTCGTCCCCCGTAGTTTTTCGAGATATGGGAGGAGGAATTCCTTGAAATCAGAAAGTCTGAAGAAATAATGTTCCTGGTCCCGGAACTCAGCTTTTGTCTGGCATACCTTGCAGACCGGATCCCTGATTTCACCGGGTTCCAGGTGCCTGCCACATCCCTGGTCGCACTCATCACCCCGAGCGGGTGTACCGCAGTGCGGGCAGACCCCCTCCACGTACCTGTCCGGGAGAAACCTCCTGCACTTTGTGCAGTATGCCTGGTGAACTATCTGCTTATAGACATAGCCATTCCTGATAAGTTCGGATAACAATTTTTTTTGTGCGGTTATGGGTTGCAGGATCATCGGTCATTCCGAACCGGTCGAACAGCACATCCATTCGTTTGAAGGTCTCTTCAAAATGCTTATGGTAACGTTCGGAGAGTTCGCGGGGAGTGGTGCCTGCTTCCTCAGCCGAGACGACAATGGGTGTCCCATGATTGTCCGAACCGCAGACAAAGACGACCTCTTCACCCACCCGCCGCATATAGCGGACGTAGGTGTCAGCAGGCACGTACGTTCGCAAATGTCCGAGATGGCAGGGGCCGTTTGTGTACGGCAACCCGCAGGTGACCAGCAGCGGTGGTGGGTTCATCAGTACTTTTTAGATGCTTATGAGTAATAAGATCTGTATATGAAAAAACGGCTGAAACTGGCAACACGGGCGTTTGGGGCAGAACCCGCCATGCCGGATATTGCCGCACTTGCAGCATGGATTGAGGAGAATCGCGGCACCGCTGCAGATATCATCACGTACCTGCTTGACCAGTCTCTGGCACCACAGGTAGCGGCGGGAATTTTAGCACCCTGCGCAGGTGGCAGATTTTACAAAAACCGGGTTATGGAGTGCCTGCTCGGAGTTGAAGGTGGAAAGGCAACAGATGAAATTTATCTTAATTCTCAGGCGATACTTGAAGATGCTGCGAAAATCGTAGTTCAGAAAAAAGGTGCCTGGTGTTGTGTGCCCGCTCCCCATCTTCTCGGGATCACTGATACGTACTATTATGATGAATCTGAGTGGAATGATGCAATCACCGGTACATACCGGACCCTGATGCGCTCAATGAGGGATGTTGGTATCAGCGGACATGTGCTGATCTGCGACTCTCTTTTAGAGCCTGAGATTATCTCTCTTTCCCAGCAGAAAGTGTTCTTTTTCCAGCCAAAGCCGGACAGGGCAGGCCTTGCACACCTGTTGGAGCACCAGTCTCAGTTAGCCGTTGACAGGAGCATGCTCAGTACAGTGCTCGATCTTACCAATGAGTATGATATCCGTAAGATCATTATTATTGATCCCGACCAGGAATCAATTTCGCAGGCACTCTCCTGCCTTGATCCGGATCGAGTCAGTGCCGGGGGATATTGCACGGAGAGGTGCGAAAATTACTGGAAAAATCTGGTGGAAACTGCGGTCTATACAAAGTAAACCTGCATTAAAAAAAATCGATAGTCGCCCCGCAACATAAAAACCGGATTTTTTATGGTTTTGCTGGTGAATGAGATTTCAACGTGTATATCAATTCGCTGATTGAATCTGTCGTCCCCTTATATCCCACGCTCGCGTATGCCGTAGTTCCAGTTTCATTACACGTCAACCCCCCGGGCGGTATAGCTGCAGATACTGGCATAATGCATGGTACAAGACAATATACTGAAAAAAAAATTGTCAGCATCCTCATTCTTTCACAATTCGTCCGGGACAATAATCAGATTATGTAAATGAGAAATAAAAAAGGTGAATTCTGTAGCAGATCAATATGAATCTGCAATTGTCACGAACTCATGGAAGTGCCGGCTTTTCTTAAAGAGCCACCAGGTAAAGCGTTCCAGTACGGTAAAATTGAACGAACCTCCCGCAGCATTCGGGTGTCCCCCGCCACCAAATTCCCGTGCAACCAGGTGACTTATCGGGGGAACTGACCGAAGAGAGAATTTACCGTCTTTTCCGATAATCACCTCAATATCGGTCTTTCTCTCGTTTCGGATAAAATGTGCTGTCTCGCTCGGATACCCATAAAGAGGGGCGAATGCAACCCTGTACCTGGTGCCAAGAATTGTTGCGTTTTTAAGGCTCCGCTGCATCATTGCGTCCATCTCAGCTTTTATATCGGCATATTCCTGCCCGATGAGTGCATCATTAAAAATCCCCTTCACAAGGCAGTCCCGGACATGCTCCCGGTTCTTTTTGCGCTGGAGTACCTGACCGAGCACTGCGGAACGGGGATCAGCATGCCTCCAGAGATCATAATCGCAGACAACCCGTGCAACCTCAGCGGCAACAGGGTTCTCCGGTGCAAGATCGCTGGCAACGATTCCACAGGCACAGACCGAGGTGTCAACGCGGAGCACAGATACCTCTTTTTCTACATCTCTGATCTCATCATCACGCCAGCGGTGATGGTCCCGCCACTCGACATTCCATCCATTCACCCGCGCCTTATGAGCAATAACTTCAGAGTTTTTCTGGTAACCGAGATCAGATATGGAAAGCAGATCTCCTTTACCTTCAGTAGATGCAACTAAAGAAAACAGTGCAGCAAATTTTCCTACCGAACTCCAGATCGTGAACACTCCATCATTTCCGTATTTCATCCGGTGGATCGCGTCCGCTCCGACTGCATCAAGATCATTGTGCGTGAGGTGAACGACATGCGCCGAACGGCTTTTAACTGCGTTTGCAAGCCCTGAATCTTCACCATTGGCGTCTTTATCCGTGGGCGGCATTCAGTTAATACTGTCACCGCAGCGTATAAAAATGAACGGTCATGGACACCGTACGAGGATCAGAGCATATCATTTATTAGTCACCAGCGACAACAATTGTACTCCTGCCCTGAGTAGCTCAGCTTGGGAGAGCGCTAGACTGAAGATCTAGTTGTCGCCTGTTCAAATCAGGCCTGGGGCACTTCTTTTTGCATCATCTTCGGGTGGATGTTTTTTATCCGATGAAATTCCTGATCTGTCCCGGCGTCACTCAACCAACTTCTCGTGAAATTTTTCAGAGATTTCACATCAATGGAAATTCTCTTCATTAGAGAATTCTCTGGCGACTTTTCGGTGCATATCGGTCCGTTCCATTTGAATTTTTTATCTGGATTTGCTCACTCCTGGATATCATATTTATCGAATCTGCACCATTTCCGCATAATATATCTGATTTTTAGCACCACATTATCATAAGATTTGGTGCATTTTTTTGGAAAAGAATAATATCTCCTGTCCCAATCTCTAGTATACACGTCAGGGAGAAGTGGTGCATGACCGGGGAGTATGATCGGGCGTTTCGGGAATCTATATCACAACCGGAACTCTTCTGGGGGGCGGCTGCGGAAAATGTCCAATGGTACCAGACATATAACCGGGTGCTCAATAGTGAAAACCCGCCGTTTTACCGCTGGTTTGAAGGAGGTATTGTTAATTCATGTTACAATGCCCTGGATTATCATATCGAGAATGGATTAAAGGACACTGTTGCATTGATTTATGACAGCCCGGTTACAAAAACCGTAAAACGCTACACGTATGGGGAGCTTCGGGATCTCGTGGCACGGTGCGCCGGAGGGCTGCGACAACTGGGGGTTGTAAAAGGTGACCGTATTGTCATCTATATGCCGATGATCCCTGAAGCAGTAATTGCGATGCTGGCATGCGCACGGATCGGTGCAATTCACTCCGTAGTCTTTGGAGGTTTTGCTGCCCGTGAACTTGCCGCCCGTATAGATGATGCGCAACCTCATGTGGTACTTTCTGCATCATGCGGGATTGAAGTCAATCGTATCATACCCTACCAGCCTCTCCTTGAATCTGCGATTGACCTGTGCAGTTTCAAACCCTCAGCCTGTGTTATCGTACAACGACCGGAAGCACCGGCAAATCTCAAAAAAGGCAGGGATATTTCCTGGGATGAGCTCATGAATTCTGATCCTGTGGAATGTGTTCCTGTTCATGGCGACGGATCCCCTCTATCTCCTGTACACTTCCGGTACTACCGGAAAACCCAAAGGGGTAATGAGAGATAACGGGGGACATCTTGTAGCGCTGACATGGAGCATGAAAAATATCTACGGAATGAGTCCGGGTGAAGTCTACTGGGCAGCTTCAGATATCGGCTGGGTTGTCGGACATTCGTATATTGTGTACGGGCCTTTGTTCTATGGTTGTACTACCATTCTCTATGAAGGAAAATCCGTTGGCACACCGGATGCCGGTGCATTCTGGCGTGTCATCCGAAGATCATGGTGTTTCGGTTCTTTTTTGTGCCCCTACGGCATTTCGTGCAATCCGGAAGGAAGATCCGGAAGGCCGGCTGATCCGCGCCTATGATCTCTCACGGTTCCGGATGCTGTTTCTGGCAGGTGAACGATGCGATCCGGATACCCTTCTCTGGGCACAGGAACAACTCAATGTCCCGGTCATCGATCACTGGTGGCAGACGGAAACCGGCTGGGCAATTGGTGCAAATTGTGTGGGTCTTGAACTCCTTCCGGTCAAACCCGGTTCATGTACCCGACCGGTGCCGGGATTTGATATTGTTGTACTTGATGCACAGGGAAAAGAGTTGCCAGCGGGAGAAACCGGAAATATTGTGGTTCGCCAGCCCCTTCCCCCGGGATGTTTCACAACCCTCTGGCGTAATGATAAAGATTTTATTAAAACGTATTTTTCCGCATATCCGGGCTACTACCTGACCTCTGATGCCGGGTATATTGATACTGAAGGATATCTCTGGATTATGGGCAGAACCGATGACATCATTAATGTTGCAGGACACCGGCTCTCTACCGGTGCAATGGAAGAGGTGCTTGCATCGCACCCGGATGTCGCGGAATGTGCTGTTGCGGGAGTCCACGATCCGGTAAAGGGTGAAGTCCCCCTGGGTTTTGTAGTCCTGAAAGCCGGGATTAACAAAACACAGGATATAATCGCACCCGAACTTATTACCCTGGTCCGGCATAAAATCGGTCCGATTGCATCTTTCAAGGCTGCTGCAGTGGTAAAACGATTACCCAAAACGCGATCGGGGAAGATTCTGCGGGGCACTATCAAAAAAATAGCGGATGGTGTTCCTTATACGGTTCCAGCGACAATTGATGACCCCGTCATCCTTGATGAAATCACCAGGACCCTGAAAGCAATGGGATATCCTAAAACCTGAAGAATCACATGATTGAAGTCCGGTAACCGCGTCCGGAAATCCGGTATTACAAACCAAAAAGAACAGGTACCGGAAAAATACTTCCCTCTCTCTGATATCATGCATGGTGCTTACCTGTATCCCAGACCCCCCTACGACTTTTCCCTCAGTGCCGCAATCTTTACCGGGGGAGATCCACAGATCAGGATTTATGATCATGCCATCTTCCGGCAGGCACTGGATATTGGAGGTAACACGGTTCTTGTGGAACTTTTTTCAGAAGGATCGGTAGATGCACCGAAATTGAATCTCTCTCTCCGGTCGAATACTCCTCTTTCAAAGAACGGGATAAAAAGTATGCATGACCTCATTTCCTCGATGTTCAATATCCAACTGCCAGGATATTTAACACCATTTTATATCGGATATTGCTAATTTTGGTAGAGCACGTTGATGTGCGTGTTTCCGATGGTGATTGTCTGGCCTTCGGGAAACGAAACCCCATAGTTGGTGGTAAAAGGCTGAAGCCCCCGGAATCCATCCTTTACGGTTATATTCAGTGATAACCATGCAACGGCCAATATAACAGCAAGAACAATGAGGTAGAGTATACCTGATCAACCATCCTTCTCTTTTTGCCGTGCCTTTCCTGCGACTCGTTCCGGCATCATCTTTTTCCCTTTCCAGTTCCCGGGTTGTTTCTTCTTCTCTGCCTTCTCAAGGGCCAGTTCCCTTGCTTTTTCTTCCCGTGTAGAAATGTCATCCATGTAAATCACCAGATTTTCTCGAAATAGAATTCCGTCAGATAGTTAATTTTTGTATTCCTGACGGTAAATTTTTCTGTGTAAGGTGGATTCATCTTAAAATATATAAAATTTTTTTTTTTATTGATGAACTGTGTGTTTTTTATAAAATTTCAGGAAATGGGTTCGGATTAGACCTACAAATGCAGGTAAAATTTTTTATACATTCCCGCTATATACCGGTTTGCTCTGATATGAGCAATAAAAATCCTGAAATAACCTGATAATTGCATTAAAAATATCATATCAGGAAAAGGAGTTGCATGATTATGTCGGAAAAAATGGAAGATTTAGCAGGTGTAAAGACAGATCATCTGAAAGTTCAGACAGCTGACGCGCTTGAGGAGGCTGCCCGCAAGCTGCGGAACGTTGACATATCTGAAAAAGCTGATGACGTCAGGAAGATCGTACAGGATATAGAGTCACGGATGAACCGGTTCAGGGACGAAGCCGGTGTTGAGTTTGAAAAAATAGAAGCTGAATACCACAAAAAGGTAGAGCCTGTTGAGAACATCATAATCACTCATCCGATCCCCTCGGTGCTCATTGCAGCAGGTATCGGTATCCTTATTGGTGCCTTGATCAGCAGAGGCCGCGATTAACGGGGGTTTAAATGGAAGAATCTGCCGGTACCAAAGAACCTTCTGTGGAATCGGAGTTTGCCAGGACTTTCAAATACATCGATCTTTATATACAGCAGAAGACGGATTTGTTTCTGCAGAACTATGTATTCGAACCGGTTGACTTTCTCATCAAACGGATGATGTACCTTTCTGTTATTGTTACCTTACTTGCAGCCGGTACTCTTATTCTTTTGACAGGAGTGATTCTCTTTATTGCAACTTTGGTACCCCTTTGGGCTGCCCTGCTGATTGCAGGAGCTGCAATATTTATAACCGGTGGGATAATTGCGTATATCATGTTTTCGGACAAAATCGTTCTGAATACCCCTGTTGCCACGGAGATGATAAAAAATGAAAAACCGTAGGCGAATTACACAGGAAGATGTTCTTGTAACAGAAGCATTCATTGCCGAATCCTATGGCCGGATGAAAAAGTCTGTTTTCAGGGCACCTTCCCAGGCTTTGGGGTCTGTCAGTGGAACAATCAGCAGGCACCCTTTTGCAGCAGCTGCGACAGCAATTGCGGGGGGAATAGCTGCGTATATAATTATTTCACGGATAACATCACACGTTTCTGTTGCTGAACAAAAAAGGAATGGGAACCGGCCGGACCTGGTGCATGAAATCCTGTCCATGTTAATCCCTGTGGCTGCTCCCTATGTTACCGGCTACATCCAGAAAAATATTGGCAGGATCCTGTCCGGCGAACGTGAGTGATTCGGACACTTCAGCCAATATTCTTTTTTTTGCAATAATTAGTGGGAATGCGGGTTACGCGAGGTTCGTAACAGTTTCGATTAGAATCCTGGTATATTCTTGGTAATAATCACACAAACCAATATTTTTTTATAATGGTAACAACTGTATTTTAATTGATATGCTATAACATAGCATAGTGGGAAATATCATGAAGTATCCAGTCATTTTCATCATAATCCTTCTCATTGCTGCATTCTTTGCCGGATGTACGCAACAACAGGCAACGGCTGCTCCCGGAGTGATTAAGGTCGGGGTCATCGCATCATTGACCGGCCCTGCGAGCAATGTCGGTACCAATATGTGGCAGTCCGCTCAGGTCGCCGCCGACAAGATAAACGCCGATGGCGGTATAGCCCTCAAGGACGGATCGAAAGTCCAGATCAATCTCCTTGTTGGTGACGATGAGTCAACCCAGCAGGGAGGTCAGAAGGCCGCGACCAAGCTGATCACAGATGACAAGGTAGACATCCTTGTTGGCGGGTACTCAAGCGCGGTCACTTCCGCGTACGAGCAGACTATCGCGGAGTACAAGGTCCCCTATATCGTGACAGGTGCATCGAGCCCGATCATTACTCACCGCACGGACATTGACACCAGCTATATTTTCCACCATTGCCCGACAACCGACGCATACGGGCAGTATACCACGACATTCATCGACCAGGTAGTTCGCCCTGCTGTTAATAAAAAACTCGGCGCATCTGCAGACCGTCCGTTCCGGCTTGCCCTGCTCTACCAGGACACAGCATTCGGCAAGGGAATTCAGACCGCAGTGAACGACACGATCACGAAGAATAAGCTCAATATAGTCCTTGTATCCCAGCAGAGCTTCAGGATGGGCGAGAGCGATTTCAGGACTCCGCTGACCGCGATCAAGGCGGCAGGTCCTGACGCGGTATACCTTGGGGCATTCCCGAATGAAGGAGCTCCGCTCATCACCCAGGCACGCAGGGACATCGGCCTGGACACTATCTTCCTGTCTGCTGAAAATAATGATAACGCCCAGTTCTACAAGGATGCCGGGCAATATAGCGACGGATCAATCATCGAGAGCCGGTTTTCTCCCTACATTGCTCCCGCAGGTGCAGTCGCTGATGCCCAGAGTGTATTCAAACAGAGTTACTTTTCAAGGTTCGGGACCTATCCGGACATGATGGGTGCCTCTACGTACGACGGTATCTTCATAGCGGCAAAAGCAATCGGGAATGCAGGGACAACGGACAAAGCAGCGGTGCGACAGGCGCTCGTTGACCTGAAGATGCCCCAGGTTATCGAAGCGATGAAGGACCAGACGATCTCGTTCTCACCGGACTTCCGGGAATCGAAATTCGATCTCTGGATGGAACAGTTGTCGTACAATGCCACCCTCGGCGAGTCCCGGCCCGCAATCGTCTGGCCAGACAACCTGAAGACTACAGAATTTGTACTGCCATCGTGGTATAAGGCAGGAAGCGGTTCATAACCTGGTACCTTCCTTTTTTATTTCAGGCAGACCGATATACTTCATATCTACAGACAGGTGCGGATCAGATCATGGACAATCTTGGTGTATTCCTGCAGATCGTTTTCTGGGGACTGTATGCCGGTTGCATCTACATCCTGCTCGCTACCGGGCTGAACCTGATCTTCGGAGTCATGAAAATCGTGAACTTCGCGCATGGTGAATTCCTGATGATCGGCGCTTATATCACTGCAACCATATTTTTCCTCACCGGTATCAATCCTTATCTCATCATCCTGTTGTCCATGCTCGCACTGATCGGTATAGGCGCAGTTGTCGAACGGATCTGTTTCCGCCCGATCCTCGGTACTGGCAGACTCAATGAGATCTTCCTCTCGATTGGTCTCATCTACATCTTCCAGAACGGGGCTGCCATGATATGGGGTGACAGCTGGCAGAGCGTTAAAAGCCCCTATGACGGTATTGCAGTACCGATAGGGTCGCTTTCCGTCCCGCTCGATTATATCCTCATCATGGTTTTCACCGCCGGAATCCTCTGCGGGTTGTACGTGTTCTTAAAAAAGACGACGATTGGTATGCAGATGAGGGCAACAAGCCAGAACCGGAAAGGAGCGATGCTCGTAGGGATTGATGTCGAACGGATTGATGTCATCAGTTTCGGCCTGGGGTGTGCACTTGCAGCTGCTGCAGGCACACTCTGGATAGTGAGCGGGCAGGTTTTCAACCCATACATGGGCTCGATTCCCGCAATCAAGGCCTTTGCGATCATCATCCTTGGCGGTCTTGGCAGCATCCCTGGTGCAATCATAGGCGGGTTGTTAATGGGCCTTGCCGAGAACGGCGCTGCGTTTCTCCTTGGCGGTATATGGAAGGACGCGGTCTCGTTTGTCATCCTTATCATCGTACTTGTTGTAAGGCCAACCGGGTTGTTTGGGGAGAAGGGGGAATAAGGAGTCATGCATTTCAATCAGGATACGATGAAAAAATACGGGTCTGTCGTTACCATCGTCCTTGCCCTGGTTATCCCGTTCCTCACCGACAGCATGTTCATCCTCAACCTCCTCGTCCTGATGCTGATCTTCATCATCTTTGCTTCGGCATGGAACCTCCTCGCTTACTCCGGGCAGGGGTCACTCGGCCACGCCGCATTCTTCGGTATCGGGGCGTATGCATCAACGCTCATAGCGGCAAAGAGCGGTATAACCCCTTTTTTCACCATCTTCCTCGGTGCGGCCGTTGCGGCATTCATCGGGATCCTTATAGGTCTCACCTGTGTCAGGCTCAAGGAATGGTTCCTTGCGATGGTTACTTTTGGTTTTGCAATCATTGTCCAGACTCTGACCGTCAGCGTGCTTGCACCAGTCACCGGAGGCTGGGACGGTATCGCATCGAGTCGTCTCCTGAGCCCGTCCATCCCGGGCTATCAGCTGATTGAATATTATGCTGTCCTTGCCATCGCTATCGCTTCCATCGCCGCTATCTGGTATATCATGAAGTCACGGATAGGTCTCGCCTTTCTCGCAATCCGGGAAAACGAACTGGAGGCCCGGGCTGCCGGTATCGATCCGGTCCGTTACCGGCTCCTCGCGTTTGCCCTCAGCGCCTACCTTGCGGGTGTTGCAGGGGCACTCCAAATCCACCACATAGGTTACATTACACCGGAGCTCTACGGGGTCGACAACTCGTTCTGGCCGGTTACTTACGTTATCCTCGGCGGTCTTGGCACGCTCGCCGGCCCGGTTATCGGGACGGTTGTGCTCACCATCATCTGGGAGGGGCTCAAAAGCACCGGGCTCACCTTTGGAAGGTATGTCATCGTCGGAACCCTGCTCATCCTCACTATCATATTCCTGCCCCGGGGGCTCGTAAGCCTGCCGGAACAGATAAAGGAGTGGCTGAAGAAACGGCGGAGAAAAGAGCCCCTGCCGGAACCGCAACCTGATTTACAGTAATACTTTTTTTTTGGTGAAAGAATTTCTAGCTCTTTCGAGTAAATTGTCAAATTACTTCCGGTTTTTCAGATTTGATCGTGAGTGGATACCTTAACTTTTATTATGAGTCACGACGTCGCCTCCCCCATTGCTGGATGAGTGATAAAAAAAATTTTTAAAAACCCTCTTCCCCGCAGGGCTTTGGAGAGTCCCTGAGGCAGGCGACTTTCAAAAATCAGAATATTTTTTTGGCTCGCTGGAAATGTTTCAAAAAACTAAAACGCTCAACAGGGGTTTCACCCCCGCCGCCTGGCTCTCCCAAATGCAATAATTCTTAAGGAATTATACAGCACTATCGCGCAGCGCAGGGGCGGTCGGGAGGGACTGGCACGGTTCCCTCCTTCATATTCTGTGCTTTTAATTTTAAGTCTGATAAAATGAATTCTAAAAAGCCATTTTTTTTTAATTTTTATTGGTAATATTTGAACTCGCACCCATTTTCATTTTTTCAGGAATGAATAATCAGAATATATTCGTTCCATGCATGACGTTTCAGAACCCGAGGTACGACTTCTGGATGCGCGGGTCGTGCAGGAGTTCTTTTGAACGGCCCTCCTGCACTATCCTGCCGTTTTCCAGCACGTACCCCCGGTTGCACATGGCAAGTGCATTCCGGACATTCTGCTCGAGAAGAAGTATCGTCATCCCCTCCCTCCCAAGTTGTTCGAGCGACCGGAAGACCTGGCCGGTGAGCAGAGGGGAGAGGCCTGTTGACGGCTCATCAAGAATAAGAAGCCGTGGTTCCGACATGAGCGCACGGCCAATGGCAAGCATCTGCTGTTCGCCACCGGAAAGTGTTCCGGCCATCTGCCGTTGCCTTTCCTGCAGGATTGGGAAGAGACGGTAGATATGGGCGAGGGTTTTTTCCGGGTCTGTGCTGACAGTCCCGCCAAGGAGGAGGTTCTCGATTACGGGCATAGTCGGGAAGATCTCACGTTTCTCTGGAACCAGAGCGAGTCCTTTCCGGAAGAGATCGTACGGATGGCTGCCGAGAATATTTTCACCGTCAAAAATAATCGAGCCGGTCGCTTTCCGGTTGATCCCCACGATAGTCTCGACTGTCGTAGTCTTGCCGGCGCCGTTTGGGCCTATCATGGTGACGAGCTCGCCTTTATTGACACGGAACGAGAGATCCCAGACGACCTGCAGGTTGCCGTGAAAGACATTGAGCCCTGAAACGGTAAGCATGAACGGTATTCCTCCCCTTAGAATGCATCGATATCACCGAGGTATGTGTCGATGACCCGCTGGTCGTTCACAACCTCGTACGGTCTGCCGTCTGCAATCTTTTCACCACGGTCGAGTACAACAATCCTGTCGGAGACACCCATAATGACACTCATCACATGCTCGATGATCAGGATGGAAACACCTGTGTCCCGGATCTTTTTGATCAGCTCCACAGCTTCGTTGCTCTCTTTCGGGTTCAGCCCGGTAGTAAGTTCATCGAGGAGGAGGAGCCGTGGTTTTGAAGCAAGAGCCCGAGCAAGCTGCACACTTTTCAGCTCAACCACATTTAAATTTTTGATGGTGGTTTCCTGTTTTTCTTCCGGGAAACCAACAAAATCGAGGATCTGTATCGCTTCTTTTGCTGCATCTGCCATGCTGATCTTCCGGTGGTTGCCAAACAATGCTCCAATCATTGTGCATTCGCGTGCAGTAAGTCCGGGAAAGGACTCAGCAATCTGGAATGTTTTAGCAATCCCTTTTTTACATATCCGGTCCGCTTTAAGCCCGGTAATATCTTCCTTAAGGAAGGTGATTGTTCCTGCAGTTGGGGTAATGATGCCGGAGATCATATTGAGGAGCGTGGTCTTTCCAGCACCATTCGGACCTACAAGACCGATGATCTCGTTCTCTCCCAGTGAGAGATCTACACTCTTTACTGCCTGCAGGCCGCCGATTTGTTTTGTTAAACCGCTGAGTGTGAGCATGAGGATACCGGCTGACAATAATCATGCTAAAGATTAGCATGGTGCGATATTAAAGATACTGCCGGACATTCGGTGATTACATGAGATCTCTCCCCCGTGATGAGAAATCCGCACCTGAATCCTGTCCATACTGTGTTTTTTCATCAACAGGAGCTTTCATATTTTAAAAACATGTGCATTTTTTGTTTCAAAAAAAAAATTTTGTTGCGGAGAATTATGAGAAATTCTCAGACTCTGATGGGTAACCTCAAACAATTCAGGAAATCAGTATTGACGGTTATCAGCTCGTTTATGATCAGGTGAAGCGAACGGTATACGAAGAGGGAAGGTTCGCATCTCACCAGAAGTTTATGAAAATCGATAAAAAAAGGAAAAATACGGATCCCTTCCGTGCATTATTTCAGGGAAGATCCTGTCCTGCTTTTGGAAGGTGAAGGGTAAACGTGCTTCCGGCATTCAGGACACTTTCTACTGAAATATCTCCGCCATGCATCACCATAATCTTTTTTGCGATGGAGAGTGAGAGCCCGATACGATCATACCTGCGGGACAGTTTTGCTGCATCTGCGAGTTGGAATGGCTCAAAAATTGATGAAAATGAACTCTGGCAAATCCCGGTCCCATTGTCTCTGACAGAAATATGATGACAACTGTCCTCAACACCGGAATGGTAAATAATGGCAACTTTCCGTGGCGGGTTGGAGAAATTGATTGCATTTGAGAGAATGGAGTCTAACACTCCAAAGAGCCTATCCATGTCAGCAGTAATAATCAGATTATCAGGAATATCTGTGGTTATTTCAGCTTTTGAATAATACCCGCTTGTGTCCAGCACACTTTTCAGAAGTGCGGAGAGCGGGAATTTCGAATAGCTTAAACGGAGTTTTCCACTTTCAAGTATTGAGAGCTCGAGCATCTGGTTGATAATCTGGCGCTCCCGGTCAACACTCAGAAGGCATCGTTCAAGTATTTTCTTTGTATCATCAGTTATACCAAAACCTTCAGGTTCATCGATGAGTAAGTTGAGGTAACCGAGGATCGGCTGGAGTGGTGTGCGCAGTTCATGGGCAATCGTGATGATTATTCCCCTCCGACGCTCGTTATCAAGCTGGATCTTATCTTCGAACCGCTGTTTTTCAGATATATCTATCAGATTAACCAGTGTTGCCGGTTCACTATTGTGGAGTATCGGGTTTTTCAGGACAATAGCCACCCGTATCTCTCCGGATTTTGTAACAAAACGGAAATCTCCCTGATCGGCTACCGGCATTTCATATGCCGGGCGTTCCATGAATTTTGTGAAATCTTCATGATCTGAGCTATCGATAAAGAGAAGGATGTTTTCTCTCATAATTTCCCTATCATCGTATCCGGTAAAAACAAAAAACGCAGGATTTGCATACAGGATTTTATTGTTCCTGACAACCAGGATGCTGGTTGGTGAGTTTTCAATGAGGTGACTGTATTCCATCAGCACTGCGCTCCAGGACAGGTCAACTCAGCAACAGTCCACCCCTTGTGTTGCAAAGTGTTCTGAAATATCTGAATGGTCTTCACATTCATATTATCTACGCCATTTGAACCTCTTGTTATTTAAGATATATATCTCTCGAAAAACCTCATACGAACCAGAACGGACCATGAAATTATGAACTTCCTGATAAAAAAAATTTCAGATAAAAAAACATCAAATGAAGGGTAGTTTAAACTGTGTTGATACCTTTGGATTTTTCTTATCTTCACAGACAGTTTTGAGATTTTTTTAAATAGAAATCAGTGGGTTGAAATAACAGGCAGGGTAAAACCGGTATGATATGCGCCCGTATGTCATAGTCAATGTCGCAATGAGCGCTGATGGCAAGATTTCCACTCGAGAGCGCAGACAGGTCCGGATATCGGGGTCAGAGGACTTTACCCGTGTTGATCGGCTCAAAGCCGGCTGTGATGCAATCATGGTCGGTATTGGAACTGTTCTTGCCGATGATCCTTCCCTCACGGTAAAATCGGAAGAGTGCCGCGAATATCGCAGAAAACATGGCTGGGATGAAAATCCCGTTCGCATTGTGATAGATAGTTCAGGTCGTACACCTCATGACTCTTCGGTCCTGAATAAGGGGAGCGGAAAACGAGTGATTGCAGTATCCGGAAAAGCTGATCCAAAGGTACTATCAGTTCTGAATCAAAAGGCGACGGTGATTGTAGCAGGTAAGGATGAAGTGGATCTCTCTGTTTTAATGGAGAACCTTGGGGCATTGGGGATTTATCGTATCATGGTAGAGGGAGGAGGAACGCTGATTGCAGGACTGATCAGAGCAGGTCTGGTGAATGAGATTTATTCGTTTATTGGAAACATCATCATCGGAGGAAAGGATGCTCCAACATTCGCCGATGGTGAAGGATTTATTCAGGAATCCGCTTTTGCCCGTCTTACCCTTCAGGAAGCACGCAGAATTGAAAACGGCATTCTCCTGCACTGGATTGTTTCGGAGTCATGAGCATAAAGCCCATGATTAAAAAATTTTCCAGGTCCGGAAAATAAAAATCGCCGGGATTACTTGTCCGTCACGTATCCAGGATTTTTTTAAGTACCCTGCTTCTGGATCGATTAACCGGAATTATCTACCCTTGGTATGCGAGATCGCCGATGTGTTTGATGTGGATGTTCAAATGCGAAAACTCATCATTACCCTGCAAAAAACATTGACGTACGTATATAGCTGTCATTGTTCTTGCCGCCGTATTCCTGCTCATTGCTATCCGACAGGTGGGAGCGTATAATCTCAAAATCTGGCAGATCATGCTCGGCGGAGCCTCTGCGGTCATCCTGACCGGGCAGATATCCCTTCCCGATGCACTGGGTGCGATCAATACAGAAGTAATGCTCTTTTTGTTTGGGATGTTTATCGTTGGCGAAGCACTCGTGGACAGCGGGTACCTTTCCACAATTTCCTGCCGCTTTTTCTCCATGGCCCGGACTCCGGACCAGGTGATTTTTTTTATACTCTTCGGAATGGGTTTCCTCTCCGCTCTCCTGATGAATGATACCCTTGCGATTATCGGGACCCCCCTGGTCCTGGGACTTGCTGCAAAGTTCCGCATTTCCCCGAAACTTGTACTCATCTCGCTTGCGATTGCGGTTACAACGGGAAGTGTCATGAGCCCTATTGGCAACCCGCAGAACCTGCTGGTTGCGATAAACAGCGGGTTGAAGACTCCGTTTGTAACATTCGGACTTTACCTTCTCCTGCCAACGCTTATCAGTCTTGGAGCAGCTTTTTTTGTCCTGCGGTTTTTCTTCCACCGGGATTTTTCAACAAGGGTACTTGTACATGAAGCTCCACCGGTATGCGACCCGGCAAAAAGTCTTCCGGTCAAATGTTCACTCGCAATAATCCTTTTCCTTGCGGCGATAAACCTTATTGCATCCCTGTCAGGGGGGACACTCCTCGTCCCGCTCCCTCTTATTGCTCTGTGCGCCGGAGCGCCCGTCCTGTTGTTCTCTTCACGAAGGATTGAACTGGTACGGAATATTGATTGGTACACTCTCGTATTCTTCGCCGCGATGTTCGTGCTGATGGAAAGCGTGTGGCAGACAGGATTCTTCCAGTCATTTGTCTCTGCCCCTCATCTCACATCTGTTCCCGCTATCCTCGGGACGAGCGTGATTATCAGCCAGTTCATCTCCAATGTTCCCTTTGTTGCCCTGTTCCAGCCGATGATCCTGCAGGCTGGTGGTACAACATCCCAGATGATGGCACTTGCCGCGGGCAGCACGATTGCCGGAAACCTCACAATCCTCGGTGCCGCAAGTACCGTGATTATAATCCAGAATGCAGAAAAGCAGGGGGTGACCCTCACTTTTCTTGAGTTTGCCCGGGTGGGTGTTCCAATGACAGTCCTGCAGGTTGCAGTGTACTGGATTTGGCTGACGCTCCTGCCATTTTAAAAAAAATTCCGGGAATTTAAGTATTCCGGATACAGAGCGGTTCTTTATAGTACAAATTAATATTCAGTTCTATCCCAACATTTGTCAGCGAAGTGGTATTGTCATGACAGAATACAAACCTGATAGCCCGGATAAACCCGACAAAAAACGAGATGAGCTGAAGGGAAAAGTCCTGCAGTTAACGGATCTCGTGAACTATACTGAGGGCACAGTTGCAAGCCGGATGATTATCTCGCGTAAAGCGGGCAATATAACCCTCTTCTCCTTTGACGAGAACGAAGGTCTCTCTGAGCATACGGCACCGTTCGATGCGGTGGTTACGATCCTGGACGGGGAATGCGAGGTCTGGGTTGCTGGACAGACCTTCACGATGAAGACCGGAGATTCGATCATCTTCCCGGCCAAAGTCCCGCACGCCCTTTCCGCTATCACGAAGTTCAAGATGTCACTTACCATGATTAAGGAGTAAGAAAATGGGTGGAGACGATAAAGACGGGTATTACTGCTCGATCTGCGGGGGAATTCCTCCGGACAGGATCACTACAAAACGGGTGCTTATCGATGGGAAGGAAACGGGTATCGACCACCTGGACTGGATCTTTGACGAAGTAAAAAAACTCAATCTGGGCGACGATACCGCTATTACTGATGAGCTTGTTAAAAGGGTCAAAGAGTTCAATTATGTGCCCACGAAAAAGACTGATGTGTACGCAGCGGCGTTGTTCACGGAATATAAAAAACAGCGATCGTGAACAGTATATCGGACCTTCCAAAGTAACCAAAGAATGAGGAATCATCCTAAAAAACGGATCTGTCCGGATCTTCCGTAATCGTGCATTCTTTTTTTTTAATAATGCACAACGGACTGTGTGTTTTTGCCAGCGACCAGGGAGCCCGATCCAGGTGATATGTATACATTTTTTGTGACAGCCTCCCCGATGGGAGGACGGGCTCCAGACCAAGGACCCAGGATCATTGCCCCGGTGATCCACGTGTAGCGAAGCGTCACTCCTATCATTTTTCTTGATTTTTCACAGCGGACTGTGTGTTTTTTTAAAAAACGGGGAGCAGCAAAAAAATTATTCAGCCATTTTTTATTTCCTGACACCGGAATTTTTATCAAAAATCACATGAAAAATTTGGTGTTCACGCTGCTTTTATATCATCATTGATACCCTTTTATCCCTCCTGCTCACATCATCTGATTATATCATAGAATGAATCGTGGCAGATCCATGAAAGATGCAGGTACACCAGTATTTCTGCATACTGTTTATGGAGGCGATCCACCCGGCTGAAGAGATACCATGATTCTGCTCTTATCGAGCCGGTACAACATCGGGAGTGAGGTATGTCAGAACCAGAAAAAAAGAAAGCAGAATTAAAAATTTCTGGAATGCACTGTGCAACATGTGCGATCAATATCGAAGAATCACTGGGACAGATCAAGGACGTCTCCAGGGTTCAGGTGAATTTTGGCACCGACACAGCGCACGTTGAGTTTGATCCCACAAAAGTCTCGCTTACTGAACTGGAAAAAGCAGTGAAGACCGTAGGATATGATGTGGTGAACCGTGAAGTCACCCTCAAAGTGGGAGGTATGGTCTGTGCTACCTGTGTCCAGACAATTGAGGCTGCGCTTCGGGCTCTTCCTGGTGTACATAACTGCAAATGTAAATCTCGGTACCGAAAAGGCATATGTCACCTTCAACCCCTCGGTATCAACAATTCCTGATATGAAAAAAGTCATCGAGGATGCGGGTTACCAGTATCTCGGTATTGCCGGAGAGGTGAGCGAAGAAGCTGAAAAAATTGCACGGGAAAAAGATCTTCATGATAAATTTCTCCGGTTCTCTGTAGGGTTTGCGGTAAGCATCCCGCTTATGCTCGGTATGTGGGTCCCCCTCCCACTGCCCATGCAGACCCTTGCATATGTGATGCTGGTCATCTCGACACCGGTTTTCTATTTTGTCGCATATCCAATTTTCCGTGCTGCATTCATGGCGCTGCGCAACCGTTCTCTCAATATGGATGTGATGTACGCGATGGGGACCGGTGTCGCTTTCGTTGCCAGTGTAATGGGAACATTCGGTATTGTTCTCACTCATGAGTTTATGTTCTATGATACCGCAATCATGCTCGCTGCATTCCTCATGCTCGGGCGTTACCTTGAAGCACGGGCAAAGGGAAAAACCTCAGATGCTATCCGGAAACTCGCCGGCCTCCGGGCAAAGACCGCAACGATCATCCGTGATGGTAATGAACAGGAAATTCCTGTTGATGATGTAGTCATCGGGGACATTGTAATTGTAAAACCAGGCAGCAAGGTTCCTGTTGACGGGGAGGTTGTTGCTGGTGAGAGTTATGTCGATGAATCAATGATCACCGGAGAACCTGTTCCACCGCTTAAAGCCAAAGGAAGCCGCGTAGTTGGAGGGACTATAAATACCAACAGCGTACTGTCGGTGAAAGCCACAAAAGTCGGTCGGGAAACGGTTCTGGCGCAGATCATCCAGCTGGTGGAGGATGCACAGGGTTCCAAGCCACCAGTGCAGAGGATTGCAGATATTGCCGTGACGTACTTTATACCGGCGGTCCTTATAATTGCGGCAACAGCGTTTATTGTCTGGTTCTTCGTCCTGCATTCCTCTCTTCTGTTTGCACTTACTGCACTGATTTCAGTTCTCGTGGTTGCCTGTCCCTGCGCTCTTGGACTGGCGACACCTACTGCCGTGACAGTCGGGGTTGGCCGGGGTGCGGAGCTTGGAATCCTGATAAAAAATGGGGAAGCTCTCGAGATCGCAGAGAAAGTCACTACGGTCGTTTTTGATAAAACCGGCACGCTGACAAAAGGAAAACCGGAAGTGACTGATATTATTCCAGTTGGGATATCCGAACAGACTCTCCTTGGTTTTGCTGCAGGTGTTGAAATGAATTCCCAGCACCCTCTTGCCCAGGCTGTTGTGCGTAAAGCAAAAAGCACCGGAGTTACTATCTCACCGGCTGACCATTTTGACACCTATAGCGGTAAAGGTGTTGTTGCAACGGTTCTAGGAGAAACGATCCTTGCCGGCAATCGTCTCCTCATGCAGGAGAAAGGCGTAATAATCAGCGACGAAATCGAAAGGCAGCTTACATTGTTTGAACAGGATGGCAAAACTGCGATTCTTATCGCTGCCGGCACCCGGATGTCCGGGGTGATCGCAATTGCAGACACCCTCAAGGAAACAAGCAAAGAAGCTGTCCGGCAGCTCAAATTAATGGGAATTCAGGTCGTCATGATCACCGGTGACAACAAACGTACCGCACATGCGATCGCCCGCCAGATTGGTATCGACCGGGTTGTTGCAGAAGTGCTCCCGCAGGACAAGGCTGCAGAAGTAAAAGTTCTCCAGGAAAAAGGCGAAATTGTGGCATTTGCGGGGGACGGGATCAATGATGCACCCGCACTCGCTCAGGCAGATGTTGGGATCGCAATAGGCAGCGGAACCGATGTGGCTATTGAAAGCGGGGACGTGGTCCTGATCAAGGATGACCTGCTTGATGCGGTAGCAGCGATCCAGCTATCAAAAAAAGTGATGGGCCGGATCAAGGGGAATATCTTCTGGGCTTTTGCCTACAACACCGCACTCATTCCCGTCGGGGCCGGGGTGCTTTACCCGTTCTTGGGCTTCACGTTCAAACCGGAACTCGCTGCCCTCGCAATGGCACTGAGTTCGGTTACCGTGGTCACGCTCTCATTACTGCTCAAAAAGTATATACCCGACGCAAAGAAAGGGAATAAATGAGGTGGAACATGGCGATCGACCCTATCTGTAAAATGACCGTTGATGAAAAAACAGCGAAGTTCACCAGCGAGTATAAAGGCAAGAAATATTACTTTTGTGCACCCGGCTGCAAAAAGAAATTTGATACCGAACCACAAAAGTACGCTTAGATAAACCGGGCATCATAATCCGCGTGATCCCGGATTTAAATTCAAATCTCTCTTATTTTATGGTTTTTTTAGATAATCTTGATATAGAAACAAGGATCACCTTGATCAGCCGATATACATCAATGCTTCAACAGTAAAAGAGACGAAAAATTGTCGTTTTTCATCATTACTCCTGAACTCTATGCATGGGTGATACTTCCTCTTCTCATATTCTTAGCCCGTATCTGCGATGTGAGCATGGAGACAATCCGTGTTATCTATATATCAAAAGGTATCAAGTACCTCGCACCCATCATCGCTTTTTTTGAAATTGTCATCTGGCTTCTCGCCATGGAAGTCGTGATGCGGGACCTCACAAATATTGCAAACTTCCTGGCATTTGCCTTCGGGTTTGCCATGGGAACGTACATTGGTCTTGTGATTGAAGAGAAACTGTCAATTGGGATGGTAATTATGCGAATTGTTACTACTGAGGAATCCAATGATGAAATTGTTTCTTTTATGCAGTCAGAAAATTATGGCATCACCATGCTGGATGCCAAGGGTTCTCGGGGCAACGTCAGGATTATCCTCTCCCTTGTCAACCGTACCGATGTTGCCCGGATAACGGAGCGTATCAGGTCAACAAACCCGCACGCATTCTTTTCAATTGAGGACGTGCGGTATGTGAATGAGGGAGTTTTCCGCCCGAAAAAACCCAACATGATCACCGGATTGTTCCATGCATTGATTCGTCCACGGAAGAAAAAGTAACCTGGTGGTTTATGCATTAGTATGCCGTTTCCGAAAGCATTAATAAAAACCAAAAACCAATCATCGATTAAAAAGAGGTTTTTACATGATTTCAAAGACTATGGAACAAGCCTTAAACAAACAGGTCAACCGGGAGTTTTACTCGGCATACCTGTACCTTGCCATGTCTGCATATTTCGAAACAACCAACATGAAAGGGTTTGCCAAATGGATGCGGATCCAGGCCAAAGAAGAGCAGAGTCATGCACTAAAGATTTATGATTTCATCATCGCCCGTGGCGGTAAGCCGAATCTCATCGAAATCGAATCACCAAAAGCAAAGTGGTCATCTGCTGGTAAAGTGTTCGAGGAAGTATATGCCCATGAGCAGAAAGTTACTGCCATGATCCACGGACTTGTTGACCTTGCAATCAAGGAAAAAGACCATGCAAGCTTTGAGATGCTCCAGTGGTTTGTGAAAGAACAAGTTGAAGAAGAGGAGCATTCAGGTGCGATTCTTGCACAGGTAAACTGTGTTGGAGATGTACCCGGGCATCTTTTCTGTCTTGACCACGAGTTGGGCAAAAGGGAATAGATCCCAATCTTTTTATTTTTTGCAGCGTTAACAACGTATGGATATTTTATGCTTTCAGTCCTTCTTATCGATGACCAGAACCCTTTACTTGAAGTAATGCATCCATTACTCGAACGCATTGGTCAGATGAAGGTAAAAACCGCACTTAGTGCAAAAGAGGCCCTGGATCTCCTGGCGAGTACTACATTCGATGCGATGATTGTGGATTACGATCTTCCGGAGATCAACGGTATCGAATTGTTAAAGATAATCCGGGCAAAGGGAGATACGACACCGGTCGTAATATTTACCGGTGTTGGTCGGGAATACGCCGCAATCGAGGCGCTTAATTATGGAGCAGATTTTTTCTTAAAAAAAGGCGATGATGTCCAGGCCCAGCTTCTCGAGATTGTGCAAATGATCCGTCATTCTGTTGACCAGCGAAATATGGGAAGAGGCCCGGGTACAACCCAGAAGATTCTTTCAGATGCATTCAACTTTTTTGACCAGGCTGCATACGTCATTGATCGTGAAGGTAATGTGATCGTATGGAACGAAGGAATGGTAGATTTAACCGGGAAAAAACCCGGAGACGTAATTGGTAAGGGAGATTGGGAATATTCCATTCCTTTTTTTGGGCATAAGTCTCCTATGCTGAGCGATCTTATCTTTCAGGATGATGCTGCTATCCTTGAAAATAACTATTGTATAATTGAGAAAGAGAAGGGGACGGTCACAGCATGGACGAAAGCGACACCCGAAGAAGGACGTCAGACGGTTTTATGGATGAAATCCACTGCCCTCTATGACAGCAAGGGAGTATTCATCGGCGTAATGGGAAAAGTAAAAGATATCACTGAAGAGATGGGCTCAGAACTTTTAATCAAGCCTACAGAAGGGCTCCATGATGATGAGTCTTCAGATACTCCGCGATATAGTAAGGCAGGAATGTTTGATAAAATACTGGGAAAAGCAAAGTCAAATCACCGGGAGGGTATGAGGCTGTCATTCCGCGAAGGGAAGTATATTGAAGCGATTCCTTATTTTGACCAGGCGTTGGGGATCGACCCTTCGCTTCCCTATGTCTGGCATGACCGGGGTGTGTGTTTCAGGGAGACTGGAAAGGACACTGAAGCGCTCCGTAATTTTACCAGGGCGGTTGAACTCGCGCCAGATGATGAAGAGTTTTTATTTTCCCGTGCTGAAATGCTTAAAACGCTCGGAATACTACGGCACCGGAAGGATCTTATTGAATTGGCCATTCAGGATCTGAATCGTCTGGTCGAGAAGAACCCGAACCAGGCAGAGGCATGGAATTGTCTTGGTGTTTGCTCCAAGGAACTGGGAAAAGATGCACTTTCACGCCAGTACTATGAAAAGTCGCGTGAATTGATCAAGCAGGGTAAGAACAGGAAAAAAACCCGTAATCTTGATTTGCTTACCTGAATTTTAAATATCGATATATTTTACATCTTTCCCGGTAAATACGCTCTTTTATCAGAGGAAATCGTATGCCAGGTCAGGTCTATTTTGCAAGTCTGAGGGCGTATTCGGATCAGGAGAGTACAACCAGGAAGGTGCAGCGGCTCTTTGATCGTGCCGGTTTTTCGGGTATTGTTGCACCCCATGACAAAACTGCTGTTAAACTCCATTTTGGTGAACTGGGAAATGACGGGTATATCAGCCCGGTGTACGTAAGGCAGGTTGTTGATAAGATAAAAACCTGCGGAGCGCTCCCGTTCCTGACAGATACGAGCACGCTCTATCCTGGCAGCCGGTCGAATGCCGTGGATCATATTACCACGGCAATTCTTCACGGGTTTGACTTTGCTGTAACCGGTGCCCCGATAATTATTGCAGACGGGCTCTCTGGAAAGAATGTAGCACAGGTAACAATAGAGAAAAAACATTTCAACACCGTTACTATAGCCGGGGATATCGCCCGATCAGACAGCATGATTGTGATGAGTCATTTCAAGGGCCACATCGTATCAGGATTCGGTGGTGCGATCAAAAACCTTGCAATGGGGTGTGCTCCACCTGAAGGCAAACGAGCCCAGCACAATGCCCGCCCGTTCACTCTACCCGATCGTTGCTCAGGATGCGGTACGTGTGTTGAAATCTGTCCGAAAACGGCGATTACGATTGAAAAAGAGAAATCTGTTATTAACCGGGATCTCTGCGTGGGGTGTTTTGAATGCATGCATGTCTGCCCGGAACATGCGATAGATATTGACTGGGAAACCGAGATCCCGGTCTTTATGGAACGAATGGTTGAGTATGCCTATGGCGCTGTAAAGGCAAAGAAAGGAAAAGTGGGGTATATGAATTTCCTCATCAGGATCACCCCGGATTGTGACTGTTTCCCATTCAGCGATACGCCAATTGTTGCGGATATCGGGATTCTCGCATCCAAGGATCCTGTGGCAATCGATGCAGCAAGTTATGATCTCGTGAACCAGCAGACCGGGTTTACCGATTCACTTCTTACCGCTCATCATCACAAAGGCGGGGACAAGTTCAAAGGAGTCCATGCGCAGACTGACGGGTATCATCAGATCAAGTATGCAGAAGAGATCGGGCTTGGCAATCGTACCTATGATCTGATTAGAATCTGATGTTTTTTTTTGATTTTTTTAAATTTTTGTATTTTTTGAGGGCATTTTATACAAAACATGGGTTAAAATGTATTCCAATCACCATTCAAAACCGTAACGGTTATTAAGGGGTGGAAAGCAACCGCTTATTAGCGAACAGATTTTAAACAAAGTAGTTTGGGATCGGTATTCGCTCAAACAGTCCCTATTTGTGTTTTCACAAGGGAGATTCTGTTAATCAAATGGAGTGTATTCATGAATCTTAGACAGCCAAATGCAAACGAAGCAACCGGCACGGTGAACCGATCACGGGATGTAGCCCCGTGTTCAGGTATCTGTACCCGTTGTATTGATGGATGCAAAGGCAGCTGTGAGATCTGGTTATCATCGTTCCGGGGCAGGGAGGTACTCTATCCCGGCCCGTTTGGTGAGATCACTGCAGGTGCTGACAAGAATTACCCGATTGATTATTCCCATCTCAATATCCAGGGATATGCAGTCGGTGCAAGGGGACTCCCTGAAGGAGTCGAAGCCGGTCCGGATACAGCGGTCTTCTCAACCGTGGATACCGAGACCGAGTATGGGTGGGACAAAAAAGTAAAGATGCGCCTGCCAATTTTCACCGGCGCCCTTGGCTCCACTGAAATAGCACGGGTAAACTGGGAACACTTCGCGATCGGTGCAGCAATCTCAGGTATCACGCTCGTCTGCGGTGAAAACGTCTGCGGTATCGATCCGGGCTTAAAACGCGATAACAAGGGTAAAGTTATCGAATCTCCCGAGATGGATCGCCGCATCAACATCTATAAGAAATTTCATGATGGCTATGGAGAAATGCTCGTCCAGATGAATGTCGAAGACACCCGGCTTGGAACCGCGGAGTATGTCGCAAGTAAACACAACCTGGATACGATCGAGCTGAAGTGGGGGCAGGGTGCCAAGTGTATCGGTGGCGAGATCAAGGTCAAGTCGCTTGAGCGCGCGATAGAGCTTAAAAGGCGGGGCTATATCGTTCTGCCCGACCCGACACTTCATGAGAACCAGGCAGCGTTCAAGGCAGGGGCGATCAAGGAATTCGAGCGCCACTCCCGGCTTGGTTTTGTTACCAAAGAAGGGTTCCTGGAAGAGGTTGACCGTCTCCGCGACATCGGGTTCAAGCGTGTCACCTTAAAGACCGGAGCGTACTCCATGGTCGAGCTGGCAATGGCCCTCAGATACAGCTCCGAGGCAAAGATTGACCTGCTCACTATTGATGGTGCACCCGGTGGAACCGGTATGAGTCCGTGGCCTATGATGAACGAATGGGGTATTCCCTCGTTCTACCTGCAGTCACTTGCATATGAATTTGCCTGCAAGCTGGACAAGAAAGGTTACCGTGTTCCTGATCTTGCAATGGCAGGCGGTTTCTCCGATGAACCTGGCGCATTCAAGGCACTTGCCATGGGCAGTCCGTATTTCAAGGCGGTCTGTATGGGAAGAGGCCTCATGATACCCGGTATGGTGGGCAAGAATATTGAGAAGTGGATTAAAGAAGGCGATCTTCCCAAGACCGTTTCGAAGTATGGAAATAATATCGAGGAAATTTTCGTCTGCTACGAAGAGCTCAAGGAGAAGTACGGTGCACGCATCAAGGATATACCGATGGGTGCAGTGGGTATCTATACCTACTCCCAGAAGTTCCGGACCGGTCTCCAGCAGATTATGGCGGGCAGCAGAAACTTCCGGCTCTCAACAATGAGCCGTGACGATCTGATGGCACTCACTCCGGAAGCAGCAGAAGTATCCGGCATTGACTATGTCATGGGTGCACGGTACGATGAGGCAATGGGTGCACTGCTCGATTGAACCTGTTGTTGCGGGGAACCATTCCCGAAATTTTTTTATTTAAAAACACACAGTCCACTTTTGAAAAATCACGAAAACTGACAGGAGTGACGCTTCGCTACACGTGGATCACCTGGGCGATGTTCATGGGTCCTTGGTCTGGAGCCCGTCCTCCCATCGGGGAGGCTATCGTAAAAAAAATGTATACATATCACCTGGGTCGGGCTCCCGGGTCGCTGGCAAAAACACACAGTCCGTTGTGTATTATTATTTAAAAAAACGAGTTTATTTTTTTGGCTGACTGGTAATGGTAAAGGATTCCAGCAGCTGGTGAGTAATCCGCGTACCGAGAGTCGGCTGGATGGCTTCAAGCCAGAGGAAAAAACCTACTTTCGGAGGAGTTGGCCGTTCAAATTTGAAGTGCCCATCCTTTGCCTGGATCATTTTATGGTACTCCTTTTTCTGTCGTGACCGGAGGTAGATAATCAGTTCGAAATTCGGAAGATCGGTTGCAACGATTGCCTTTGAATAATACTTTGAAAAATCCTCAAACTCGATCTGCCTGCTTTTTACGGTCAAACCGTAGGTATCACACAGCAATTTGACAGACTGAGGGAACAATCCGCCATAGAGAACTTTCTTTACGAGTTGTCCGGTCTCACTGGTGATCTTTGGAAGTTTTCGTTCACACCCTTTTGCAATCTCACTGAAGATCTGGGTGCGCACTTCGTCATGGTATCGTTTGTAGTCAAACGGGTTTTTCATCGGGAAATCTGTTGCCGGGATCAGGTTGGGGTGATTTTCCGGGTTGTTGTACAGGATCCGGGGACGGTAATGCTTGAGGATTGACTTTATTTCCTCGCATGAAGTGGTATGGATAATTGCATTGGTCTGATCCTTTGCAAGCCTCTTGACAACAGAATAGTTGGAAAGGTCAAAGGATGAAACAAGAAGAAAAGGTGTGATTTTCTGGTCGTAAAGGTAACCGAGGAGTCGTTTCTTGAACGCGATTTCATGTTCGAATTCCTTCAGATCTGAAGGCGATGTCACAACTTCGGCAAATGCAACATGGTTATCTGAGTCGAGAAGCAGCATATCAAATTCCGCAAGGTCCTGCCCATTTCCCCGGATTGTGATGTCGCCATATTTCGAATAATAAAGACCGTTTTGTCCGAGTTTGACCTCTTCCCTTTTCCTCGGGGCATCCGCACCTTTACGTGCAAGATATTTTATCCGGTTTGATTTCTTTGAGATATCCAGGAACATCTCATAGACAATTGCTTCGAACCACCTGCCTTCCGCTGTTCGCATAGGTTCAATATCCGGAGAAAAAAGTTTTTTTCGCTCAATCTTGTTCATATGACGCGTGGCATTGAGGGCTATGGCTGCGTTGGGTTTAAAATTTTTAAAATTTTCTGAGAGCCACGGGATCATAACAGCTGTATAGATTTTCAGCCACCATCGTAAATAACAATCTGTTTTGGTATTGAATTTTCGTTTTTATAGAAAAATATAAATAGCTAGGAAAGATATTGCTTTCGTACCCTTGGCACAATGCTGATTGAGTATTGAGCAAGGGAATTGGGGTGGAAAAAATGCCGAAAGCAAAACAGGTCTATGGTGTGGAACCAGTGCCGCGATATATAATGTCAGATAAGTCCACACCAAACTATGAACTCATTCTCGAGGAGCTCCACAATCACGGAAAATCGCAGATTGGATCGTCATATTTTTATATAAAAAAAAGCGATGACTGGTGCTCCTTATGCAGAATTATGTATGGCGGAGGAAAAGTATTCTTTCACGAAGTGTTTGATCATAATAAGCACGGGATATCTGAAGCTGACATCGATCAGGCAGTAATGCATGGTACCGCTCTGACCACATTACCTGATCATTACTTCATATCGCCGCATATTGAGATGAAACTTCATACATTGATTGACTATAAATAAATTTTTTGAATATTCAGACTCATTTTAACCCTGCTTCATTAAATTCTCATTTCTTCTGTGCAATAATTTTTAATAAAAAAAATATTTTTCCTATTGAATCAGGATTAATGGTAACCGGATTTTTATTCCGATCTGGTCCAGCTGATAAAAAATGCAAACGAACGGGACAGATACCTGTCAATTAATAAAAAATTTTTCGATTTTTAATTTTTGTGGTTTTTACCCCTCCATTTCACCGGTTCGTATCCGTATGGATCTCTCTATTGGGATGACAAAGATCTTGCCATCACCAATTTTTCCGGTACGAGCTGATTCCATAATCAGGGCCAGGAGGCTGTCGAGGTCCTTATCCTTGACAACAATTTCAAGCTGGATCTTGGGCAGGAGGTCAACGGTCATCAGGCCACCGCGATACTGAAGGGTAATCCCTTTCTGTTCACCTCTCCCTTTGACTTCAGAGATCGTCATACCAATGAAACCTTTGTCTTCAAGCGCTTTTTTTACAAACTCGAATCGTTCAGGTTTGATAATAGCTTTTACCATTTTCATGATAATCCCCCCGGATTAACACCGCTCCCCGTGCTGGGAGATGTCAAGGCCGACATACTCTTCTTCCTCAGAGACCCGCAGACCAATAGTTTTGTCAATGATCACTGCGAGGACGTAGGTTACAACAAATGCGTAGATTACCGCAGCGAATGCACCAACTGCATTTGCAATGAACTGGTGAACATTTCCCTCAAGCAACCCTGATGCGCCATTTACCGCCGCTACAGCAAAGATACCCGTTGCCAGCGCTCCCCAGAGTCCTCCCATCCCATGGATTGCCCATGCATCCAGACTCTCATCCAGACCTTTCCGGATACGGAAGAGCAACATACCATAGCAGAGCGCTCCACCAATGGCTCCTATCAGCAAGGCTGCCATAGGTGTCACAAACCCTGCTCCCGGTGTAATTGCAACAAGTCCTGCAACTGCTCCGCTGACAAATCCGAGCGAACTCGGCTTTCCGTGTAACCAACTGACTAAAAGCCAGGCCATTGCACCTGCTGCTGCTGCGGTGTTTGTTGTTACGAATGCCTGGGCTGCAAGACCGTTAGCTCCGAGCGCACTTCCGGCGTTAAAACCGAACCAGCCAAACCAGAGAAGTGCAGCACCGAGAATTGTCAGCGGGATGTTGTTTGGTTCCATCGCATACTTCCCAAATCCGACACGTTTTCCGATGACAAGCGCAAGTGCGAGGGCGGCGAAACCGGAACTTATGTGTACAACGGTTCCTCCGGCAAAGTCAAGTGCACCGAACTGGGCTGCCCAGCCGCCACCCCATACCCAGTGGGCAAGTGGATCGTAAACGATTGTGGTCCAGAGGAGTGCAAACACGAGATATGCACTGAATTTTATGCGTTCTGCGAACCCCGACGTCACAATCGCCATCGTTACCGTAGCGAAAACGAGCTGGAATACCATGTAGAGCAGCCCGGGTATTGCAGGGCTATAGGAGCCGGGATCCATACCAACGTTGTTCAGTCCCAGATACTCCAGGTTGCCAATAAACCCGCCGACATCGGAACCGAATGCGAGAGAGTACCCAAATAATACCCATTGGATACTTACCAGTGCGAAGGCGACGAACGACAGGGTAATCATTGATATGAAATTTTTCCTGCGTACCAGTCCACCGTAAAAGAATCCGACTCCCGGCGTCATTATCATAACAAGCGCCGTTGAAGCGAGGATCCATGCTGTTGCTCCAGTATCAATTGCCATTTTTTTCACCTTATGTAATCAGATTTGCATTGGGAACCCATTGAATATGAATTCGGATCATAGTGCAAACAATGTGTTTCAGAATGTATCAGAGATCGCACGGGACACCAATGCCGGATGGAAAGTCCGGGAAACTGGCGTTTTCCCTGTTTGGCGATACATATCTGCATAATTTTCAGACAATATTTTTTCGGTTACAATATTGTTGGAAGGAAGTTGTTTTCCTATATTTATAAATGTTTTTACTATAGAAATTAATCTGCCGTCTGATAAAAAATCATTACCGGAAAAAAGATAGATTAAAAAGGCCGGCGCGCATTAATAATTGGCCTTCCCCATGAGCCGGTTTTTAGTGTTCCATCTCACCAGTACGGACCCTGATGGCAGTTTCGACCGGCAGGATAAAAATCTTTCCATCACCAATTGTACCGGTCCTGGCAGCACTTATGATTGTGGTGATCAGTTTGTCCACCTCCTGGTCCCGAATGACAATCTCGATCTGGATCTTAGGAAGCATGTCGACGATCACCGGTTTTCCCCTGTACTCCAGGGTAATACCTTTTTGTTCACCCCGTCCCTGGACTTCTGTGACCGTCATGCCAGTCACACCATAGTCTTCAAGTGCTTTTTTTACGATATCGAATTGCTCCGGTTTGATGATAGCTTTTACCATTTTCATGATGATCACTTCAGACGCGTTCGCCGTGTTGAGAGATGTCCATGCCTACGTACTCTTCATTTGCAGTTACTCTGAGTCCTATGGTACGGTCAACGATTCTTGCAATACAATAGGTAACGACAAAAGAAAATACCAGTGCTGCCAGTGCAGCTATACCATTATTAATAAACTGCTGCAGGTTGCCTTCAAACAGGCCGGATATACCACAAACTGCCACCGTTGCGAATGCGCCGGTTGCGATCGTCCCCCAGAGTCCACCCATGCCATGGATAGCCCATGCATCAAGGCTTTCGTCGAGCCCTTTCCTGATCCGGAATAACATCGCGCCATAGCAGATCAAGCCGGCAATAGCGCCGATCAGTATCGAAATCATCGGTGTCACAAATCCTGCGGCAGGAGTAATCGCTACCATACCGGCGATGGCCCCGCTCACCATGCCCAGCGAGCTTGGTTTTCCATGATACCAGCTGGCTCCCATCCACGCGAGCGTTCCTGCTGCTGCAGCGGCATTTGTGGTCACAAATGCATTCACCATCAATCCGTTTACTGCAAGCGCACTGCCCGCATTGAATCCGAACCAGCCGAACCAGAGCAGAGCAGCCCCAATCAGGGCGAGGGGAATATTATGTGGCTCCATCGAATATTTTCCAAAGCCGGCCCGGCTTTTTATTACAAGGGCAATAGCAAGTGCGGAAAACCCTGAGCAGATCTCAACAACGGTACCCCCGGCAAAGTCCAGGAGGCCCATTGACTGCGCCCAGCCCCCTCCCCATGCCCAGTGGGCAAGCGGGCAGTACACAAACGTCATCCAGAGCAGCATGAACACAATAAATGAGGAGATCCTGACGCGTTCTGCGACACCGGATGTTATAATGGTTAAGGTTACTGCTGCAAAGAACAGCTGGAAGACCATGAATGCCAGCGGGGCATACCCTTTCTCACCTGCATCCATTGATACACCATTCAGAAAGGCATAATCGAGGTTTCCAATAACTCCGCCAATATCCGGGCCAAAAGCGAGTGAGTACCCAATCACCATCCAGTAAATACTGACAACCGCGAGTGCAACAAAAGAGAGCGCGATCATCGAGATAATATTCTTTCTGCGAACAAGTCCTGCATAGAAAAGACCGACTCCAGGTACCATCAGCATCACGAGCGCTGCCGATACCATAAGCCAGGTTGTAACACCGGTATCCAAAACCATGTCTATCACCTTACGGGTTTTTTTTAGTAAACTGGCGACCGCTCTCTTGCGTACTGGAACTATCCGTTATTTTTTGGAGTGATGATCTGTTTTTTTGGGCATGCCATTCTATTGTTTTACTTTATTTTGAGTCCAGACAATGGAGAACCCAACCAGAACACGTTCTCGTCCTTCAAGAGTACGATCGACAGTCAGTTACCGGATTACAAGTCCGAACCTTGCCGATAAAATTTTAAAAAATTTGTTAAATCAGTATGTTGCCAGGTACCTGTCCAGCTCCCATGGATGGACCGCAAGCCGGAAGGAATCGGTTTCCATCTGTGCAATGCTGGAAAGGTTCGAGACAACATGGTCACCGAGAGTTTTGCAGAGTACATCATCTTTCAGGAGTGCTGCGTTGGATTCCATCAGGGTGCCAGGCAACATTTCGATATGGAGTCTCTTGCGGGCTTTCTCATCGAGATGATAGATGTTTGTATTCGTGCAATCAGGGGGCATTATCTTGTTTTTAATGCCATCAAGACCTGAAGCGAGCATGCAGGCAAATAAGAGATATGGATTACACATCGGGTCCGGGCTGCGGAACTCGGCACGGGTGCTGTTACCGCGGGCTGCCGGAACGCGAACCAGTGCGGAACGATTGGCAGCACTCCAGGAAATATAGCAGGGAGCTTCGTAACCGGGGACAAGCCGCTTATAAGAGTTGATCGTCGGATTTGCAACACGCGTGATAGCTTTTGCGTGTTTCAGGATACCCCCGATGTAATACATTGCGGTGTCGGAGAGCTGATTTTCACCATTGGGATCAAAGAAAGCATTCTTACCATTCTTTGCCAGTGACCCATGCGTGTGCATACCGCTGCCATTGATACCTGCAAGAGGTTTTGCCATAAAGCTGGCGTGCAGGCCGTACTGGAGAGCAATCGACTTGGTTGCAAACTTGAAAGTAATTACACGATCCGCAGTGGTGAGTGCATCACCATATTTGAAATCTATTTCATGCTGACTTTCCGCAACTTCGTGGTGAGATGCTTCAATCTCAAATCCCATATCACTCAATGCTATGTCAACATCTCTCCTGACATCCTCTGCAGAGTCGGTAGGAGCGAGATCGAAATACCCCCCATGGTCTTCAAATTCCGTAGTCGGTCTGCCATCATACATTTTGAACAGGAAAAATTCGAGTTCGGGACCGGTATTAAATGAAAAACCCGACTTTGCCGCTTCGGCAATCATTTTTCGCAGAATAAAGCGTGGATCACCATCAAACGGTTTGTTGCCATACGTCTGGACATCACAGATAAACCGGGCAACCTTTCCTTCCTGGGGTCTCCAGGGAAGAACCGCATATGTTGTCGGGTCCGGCGTTAGCATCATGTCGGATTCTTCAATCCGGGCAAATCCTTCGATGGAGGATCCATCGAACCAGATGCCCTCAGTCAGTGCTTTCTCTGCCTGAATAACCGGGATCGAGACATTTTTTGGCTGACCCTGGATGTCAGTAAACTGCAAGCGGATGAATTTAACTTTATCCGCGTCGATTTTTTTTAAGAGTTTGGTTACATCTGCTGACATATTGGAAGACATGTTCCACCCATTTGTATTTATACTTATTCAACCAATCTGATTGAACGAATGTTCATAAGCAATGAACATATGTTCATCAGTACAACATCATTCTGTATTGTGATAATATGTGTGGTATTATAGGTGTGTTGGATAAGGGCCGCCAGAGTGTAGATGGTGCAAAAATAAAAGAAGCACTCTCCATGATGAATGAGCGGGGAAGTGGTGAAGGAGCCGGGTACGTAGCGTACGGAATCTATCCTGAATATAAAGATTATTTCGCACTGCATGTTTTTTTTGACAATATCCGGGAAAACAAGGGTGCACTTGATATCCTTCTGGAGAAATGGGGGACTATCGTCCATGATGAACAGATCAAAACATATGAGCAGCCCAATATCCGTAAAGTTCATACACCCTGGCGTTATTTTTTTCGTCCTGACAGGAGCCTGATGCCGAAAAGTACCACACCCGATGAAGATATAGTTACACACCTGGTCATGAAAGTCAACGCGGAAAAGAATGGTGCTCTCATCTTCTCTTCCGGGAAAAACCTGGGCGTTTTCAAAGCCGCAGGCTGGCCTGAGGATGTCGCGGATTTCTACCGCATTCAGGATTATAAGGGATATCTCTGGCTTGCGCATAACCGCTACCCGACCAATACACCCGGCTGGTGGGGTGGAGCACATCCTTTCAACCTCCTGAACTGGAGTGTTGTCCATAACGGCGAGATAACATCCTATGGGACCAACCGCCGCTACATCGAAAGCTATGGATACAAATGTACCATGTATACTGATACTGAAGTGGTAGCCTATCTTGTAGACTTGTTAATCCGAAAACACGGGCTTCCGGAAAAGATGGCGGTGCGGGCTCTTGCACCGCCTTTCTGGGAAGAAATTGACCGGATGCCGGTAAAAGCGCAGGAACTCAACAGGGCAATTCGTCTTGCGTATGGCTCCGCACTCATGAATGGTCCTTTTGCCATCTGTGTTGCCAACGAAAATACGTTGATGGGCTTTACTGACAGAATCAAGCTGCGCCCGCTTGTGACCGGTGAACTTGGGGATCGCCTTTATATTTCAAGCGAGGAAGCAGCAATCCGGCGGATGGAGCCGGATGTCGATAATATTACGATGCCAAAAGCCGGTGAACCTGTCATTGGGAGAGTTATTGCATGACAATAGGCAGTATCCCTCTTCGTTATAAAGTCGAGATCGACCCTGACCAGTGCATGCTCTGCGGACGCTGTGTTGAAAACTGCTCATATGGTGTGTTCCGAAAAGACGGGGATGCAATACGGGTCAATTCCCGTAACTGCGTTGCCTGTCACCGGTGTTCGGCATTCTGCCCGCGTGATGCTATAAGTATTTATGAGAAACCCACGGATTACCGCAGTCACCCGGTCTGGACTCGTGAGGTACGGGAGAACATCTTTAACCAGGCAAAGACCGGAAAGATCGTTCTTGCCGGTATGGGTAACGCACTTCCCTATCCGATGATTTTCGACCGGCTCGTGCTTGACGCCTGCCAGGTGACAAATCCAAGTATCGACCCGCTTCGCGAACCCATGGAGCTGCGGACATATATTGGTAAAAAACCCGCATCCTTATCCCTGAGAGAAACACCTGATGGTGATGTCGAGCTCCTGACAAAACTCTCTCCCAACCTCCAGATTGAAACACCGATCATGATTGGGCACATGAGCTATGGAGCAATCAGTCTGAACGCTCAGACCGCGCTCGCAAAAGCAGTAAGCCGGATTGGTACCTTCATGGGGACCGGTGAGGGGGGACTCCATGAATCGCTCTACCCGTACCAGAAAAATATGATCGTTCAGGTAGCGAGCGGGCGGTTTGGTGTGGATATCAATTATCTCGAACGCGGCGCTGCCATTGAGATCAAGATCGGACAGGGTGCAAAACCGGGGATCGGCGGGCACCTGCCCGGTGAGAAAGTGTGCGCTGATGTATCGTGTACACGTATGATACCCGAAGGAAGTGATGCAATCAGTCCAGCTCCCCATCACGACATATACAGTATCGAAGATCTCAAGCAGCTTGTGCGAAGTTTAAAGGAAGCGACCGAGTGGAAGAAACCCGTTTTTGTGAAAATCGCGGCAGTCCACAACTCTGCGGCCATAGCAGCGGGTATCGCACGTTCTTCTGCTGACGCGGTTGTAATCGATGGATTCCGTGGTGGTACCGGTGCAGCCCCCCGGGTGTTCCGGGACCATGTCGGAATTCCCATTGAAGCAGCAGTTGCTAGTGTGGATGCCAAACTTCGCCAGCAGGGAATAAGAAACAAGGTATCGATTATTGCAAGTGGCGGGATCCGCGAAAGTGCGGATGTGGCAAAGGTCATCTGTCTCGGTGCTGATGCGGTATATATCGGTACTTCTGCACTGGTAGCCATGGGATGCCGTGTCTGCGGTACCTGTTACCGGGGACAGTGCGCATGGGGTATTGCAACCCAGAAACCCGAACTTACAAAGAGATTGGACCCTGAAATTGAATCCGTGCATGTAGAGAACCTGATTCAAGGCTGGACTCTCGAGATAGCCGAACTGATGGGGGCTGCGGGCATCAATAGTATCGAAAGCCTGCGTGGTAACCGCGACCGTCTCCGGGGTTACATGCTGGATGAAGGACTCTTAAATGTCCTCGATGTGAAAACGGTGGGGGCATAATGACGACTTCAGTGACTATTGATGCAAAAACGCTTCATTACACTCCCCTCAACCAGCAAATCCGGGCAGCGATTGCGGCCGGGGCAAAGGAGATTGTGATTGACAACGTTCTTGGGCAGCGGTTCATCGGTGATGGTATCAGAGGTGAAGGAGTTACCCTCACCGTAAACGGAGTTCCTGGCGGGGACCTCGCCATGTTCATGAGCGGACCGACCATCATTGTTCATGGGAATGCTGACCATGCACCAGGAAATACCATGGACAAGGGAAAGATCATTATTCATGGCAGTGCCGGCGATGCGGTCGCTCACAGCATGCGGGGTGGCAGGGTATACGTGCGGGATAACATTGGTTACCGCGGGGGAATCCACATGAAGCAGTACATGGATAAACGTCCGATACTTGTCGTCGGCGGAGCGGCACGGGCATTCCTGGGAGAATATATGGCAGGGGGTCTTCTGATCGTGCTTGGTTTAACCGGGATACCTCCAATTGAAGAGCGGGGTGTCGGAAGTGGTATTCACGGTGGTGAGATTTACATCCGTGGCCCGGTGGACTCAAGAAATCTTGGCGTTGGCGCAAAGCAGACACCGGCCACTGAAGACCAGAAGATGATGATCAAACCGATCATCGAGGATTTCGCTCGGGTGTTTGGTATTGATGCAAAAGAGCTGATATGTTCGGAATTTACCCGGATTTCCCCGGCGAGTGCCCGACCATTTGCCAACAAGTATACCTGGGAGTGAAGAGTGATGGCTGCAAAAAGTTATCTTGATCTGAAAAAGGAGGTCTGGGATACGGGCAGATGCTCGGGATGTGGTGCATGTGTTGCAGTCTGCCCGGCGGATTCCCTGTTTTTTAAAGAAGGTGAAATGGTAACCTCACCGGTGACTACCGGCTACTGCAAACAGGCGAGCGACAATGTCAGTTGCGGGGCATGTTATGCGGTATGCCCCCGGATTGGCGATCAGCCCTCAGAGACGCTCGGCAACTATCTCGATCTGGTCACTGCCAAAGCTTCCTTTAATGTACCGCGCAAACAGAGCGGTGGAGCAGTAACCGCGATTCTTGCAAACGCGCTCGACGAAGGTCTCATTGATGCAATTGTTACCGTTACTGAAGATCGATGGACGCTCAAACCCTCTTCAGTAATCATTACAAAAACCGATGTGCTCATTCAGCAGGCTGGCAGCCGGTACAGCTGGTGGGTACCGCTCCTTGCTGCCCTCAAGTGTGCAGTGGTTGAACGGAAGTACCAACGGATCGCAGTTGTTGGTGTTCCCTGTGCCGTTCAGGCATTAGCACGGATGCGTGACAGTGATAATGATCTCCTGCAGCCGTATGGGAAAGCCATCCGTCTCGTGATCGGCCTTTTCTGCACAGAGACATTTGACTATAATGCGCTCATTTTGGGAAAACTTAAAACCCACTATAATCTCGAACCCCACGACATTAAAAAACTTAATGTGAAAGGAAAACTGGAGGTCCTGAAGCAGGACGGCAGCACAACAATCGTACCCCTCTTGGACCTGGAAAGCTGCATTCGTAAAGGCTGTCATATCTGCACGGATCTCACGGCTGTATTTTCTGATATCTCTGCAGGTGCGATAGGGAGCCTGCAAGGATCAACAACTCTTATTGTCCGGACACCGACAGGTAAAGGATTCGTATCCAGTGCTGTACAGAACAAGAAACTGGAGATCGGCACCGGTGTTGATAGTGCAGCCATTGAAAAACTGGGTTTGGCAAAAATCCGGAAAAATTCAAAAAAATAATTTTATAATCGCTCCCGGAAGTAAGGTGGGGAGTCTTATCACCAATGCACCACAATCTCCCGAATATTTTTTTTATTTTTCCCGTCGTATCTTGGTCAGTGGTGAGCACTGGTCAAAAAATTCCGCGATGAACGGAGCAAACTCTTCTTTCCAGCAATCCGGTCCCTCACGAAGTGTCCATCCAAGTTCCAGCGACTGCCGCACGTGTTTTCCGAGACTCACGTTCAGGATAGCATCTGAAGACAGCAGGCTTTTTGCAGTCTGATATTCCCGGGGTACTTCCATTACATACCGCCCGTCTTCAATGAATGGCCCGGACTGAAGTTCCACAAGGTGTTTTTCCCGGAATTTATCTGCATTTGAGCGGTTCCAGAGTGGCGGCCCCAGATGCCGGCGTATTGCCGGAAGTTCCCCGGCAAGCAGCTCGAGGAGTATCATACATTCTTCTGACTGCATATCATAGGATGCGTGGTTGACCGGAAACCCGTTACGTTCCAGCAGTTCCCTGATTGCAGAAACACTACGCTTGAGCTGTGGCACTACAATCTCCGGAATGTACTGGGGTGTCGTAAAGGTGACAGTAAAAACAAATGTCTTCCGTTGAGCGATACGTGCAGCCAGTTCTTTTTTGAGAATGCAGCGTTCCATCGGATGCAGGAAGAATTCGGTAACGGGTTTTTCACTATACCCCCTCGCCAGCTCCACAAATCCCGCCATGCGATCCAGGGATACTGCTGCTGCCACATTGCGTTTTGGATCGACCGGATCGATCACAATCAATGGCTCCCCGAAATTTTTTTTTGCATGGTTCTCAAGATCAATAATAATCCCGGGCCGCCATGATGCTGCTGCCTGGATGAGGGGAGTAAATCCCCCATAATGAAGTACGAGGAGCTCGCAAAGGTACCCTGAAAATCCTTCGGTCATCTGGTCTGAACCATAAATACCGCCCGCTTTTGCGAATTGCTTCAGCAGGAGCACATCATCGATCAAGCCGTTAATCCTGTCAGTGATATACCGTGTGTGAAAGGGTGTACGGTCGACCGCACTCTGGATGTTGGTTGCACTTTCAACGTTATAGCAGGGGACAAGATCCACATCAACACCGTCAATATTTGCGTTGATATAGGGATGTTCGGCGTATTTCTCGTGGAATTTATCGGTGAAAACAGCGGCAATGCTACGGGCGAGGGCAAGTCCTTGTGTTTCGAGTGCATCACGGGACAAGTCAGGATCGAAGAGCATGAATACATCGAGATCCCGGTCTCCACGAATCCATGTATGCCGTGCAATGGAGCCCACGACCATACCCTCTGCTTTCCCGCTTTGGGCAATTGCATCCAGCAGACGCTTTGCCAGATCACAAACCTGCTCCTTTTCCTGAACCGTCGGGCGAATATTCAATAATACTCTTTCTTCGATCGGTAACCGGTTCACCATTTCACCTCCAGCAGATCTTCGTAGACCGGGCCCTGGGGCAGGAGTGTGCTCCTTTTTAGTTTTATACCATGAATCTGGCAGTTGCCAAATGTCTTATCTTTCAGACGATTCAAAACGGTAAAAAGTGAGGGATCCGGTGATTTCACCCGCGCTATCGTTGCATGGGGAGTGAAGCGGCGGGCCTCCCGCTCAAACCCGAGAGGTGCAAGCGCATCTTCTATAGAATGAAATAACCGTTCTCCCTCTCCCGCATCATCGATTGCACACCAGACTGTATGCGGGCGTTTTGGATTGTTCACCGTCACTGTTCCTGCTTTTATGGGAAATGGGGTAAATGTAACTGACCTGATGGCATCCATAACGTTTTTTAATTTTTCCTGTTGCACTTCACCAAGAAATTTTATGGTGATATGGATATTTTTTGGATCCACAAAAGTAAGATGAGCTTTGCAGCCGCGGATCGTTTCCTGCGCTCCTGAGAGCTGGTCTCGTATTTCCTGTGATAGTTCGAGTGCTATAAACGTCCTTACCATTACGGTACTATTATTTCATACCACTACTAATGATAATCGCTTTCGTGAGGCATCATATGAAGTGTCAAAACAATGATTTTTTTATCTCCAAAAAGCCAATTGCATAATTGACTGAGTGAGGGTGTTTATATGTCGAAAAAATCGCAATTGATTGTTTATACGCTTGAATATTGCCCGAATTGTGATAGTCTGAAGGGATTTCTGACAACGGGCGGTTATACTTATATCGAACGTGATCTTTCGACTGCGGAATCACTCACCGAGCTGCGGATGAACGGGGTTTTTGTGAAGGAAGCCCCCGTTTTACAGAAAGATTCTGATTTCTACACATCTGCGGATCTTTTTCCCGCAGGTAAACTGGATGGGGAGCACCTATCAGCGCTGATATCAGGTGAATAATGGCACATCGGGAGACCAAGCAACTTACTTTTGAGGGAATCACTCTTCCCGCACTCCCCTTTGTCCGTACATCTGATGGGCACATCATAGAATGGGATCGCAATCGGATCGTCCGACAGATTGTTGAAGAGACAAAACTGGTCGAGACATTCTATGGGTATAAAGGTGCTGACGAAGCGACAGCACAGGAAATCGCGCATGATGTGGAAAACCGCATCAAAAATATGGCATTAAAGTCCCTCTCCGGACCGCTTATCCGTGAAATCGTGAATATTACCCTCCTTGAAAAGGGCATGATACAGTACCGCAATGTCTCGACCCGTGTCGGAACTCCGGTTTTTGACGCACACCAGATCGATGTTGGCAGGGGATTTGAGGCGCACGATAACGCAAATCTCCAGGAAAATGCCGAGACCTCGCACAAGAAAAAGGCAGATAAGATCTCAAAAGAACAGTACCTGCTTCAGCTCCCCCCAGACCTTGCAGATCACCACCTTTCGGGCGAGATGCACATTCATGATCTTGAGTATTTCGGCACACGCCCGTTCTGCCAGGACTGGGACCTTCGTTATTTCTTATATTATGGATTGATGCCTGATGGCAATGGTACAAAGGCTTCCGTTGCAGGTCCTGCAAAACGTGCTGAAGTTGCAATCCTTCATGCCGTGAAAGCACTCGGTTCTGCGCAGACAAATTTTGCCGGTGGGCAGGGGTACTACAACTTTCTCACATTCCTGGCTCCCTACATGGAAGGAATGGTGTATAACGAAATCAAGCAGAACATGCAGATGTTCGTGTATGAAATGACGCAGATGATGGTTGCCCGGGGTGGCCAGCTGGTCTTCTCGTCAATTCAGCTCTCGCCGGGTGTCCCGGCTCTCTGGCAGGACAAACCTTGTATTTACAAGGGAAAAGTCTGGGATGGCAATTCTGCACCTCTCCGGACATACGGTGAATTTGAACGCGAAGTGCGGTTGCTTTTCAAGGCGCTTATGGAAGTAATGCTTGAGGGAGACTACTGGGGAAAACCCTTCAATTTCCCAAAGCCGGAGATTTCTATCGAGCCGGACTTCATGAATGAACGAGAAGAGTTCAACCGGAAAAATCCTGATCTGCCTACCTTTCAGGAATTATATCTCATGACATTCGAGCTTGCCTCGAAGTACGGTACACCGTATTATGATAACCAGCTGCCAGATTACCGTGGTGCAGGAAAGGGGATTTCCTGCTACCAGTGCTGTGCCTACCAGTTTTCTGCAGTGGCAGATGAGGATTCGGATTTCGACAAGAAACTTGTCTTTGAGGATGGCCGGCACTTCTCGATGGGTTCATGGCAGGTTGTATCGGTGAATTGCCCTCGTGCAGCCTATAAAGCAGAGGGAGATGATGCAAGGCTTTTTGCCGAACTCAGGGCACTCATGGATGTCGCTGTTGAAATTTTCAAAATAAAGCGTCGCTGGATGGATCTGATCCGGGCAAACAGCCGGATGCCTTTTGCGATGCAGCGCCCCAAAGATCCGAATACAAGTGAACGTGGTGCTCTCGCTGTCGATCTTGAAGGTCTCGTGTATACTATTGGCATAGTCGGGGTCAACGAAATGGTACAGCATCACACGGGAAAACAGCTCCACGAATCAAAAGAGGCGTTCAAACTCGCAATACGGGCAATGACCGAGATGGAACTCTATTGTCATGAATTATCAAAGAAGAATAACATGACCATAGCGCTCGCCCGGACCCCTGCAGAAACGACCGGGCAAAGGTTCGCAGTCGCCGATCTGCTTGATCGCCGCTACCACAATTTTGCGGTAAAGGTAATCAAGGGGGACATCAAAGAAGGTCTTCTGATGCTGGGGAAGAGTCGTGATCTCCCCGTGTACTACACGAACGGTACCCATGTTGCACCAGGTGCGAATGTCCCGCTCGCCAAGCGGATGGAGATTGAGCATGTATTCTTCCCGATTGTAGACGGTGGGAACATATTCCATATCTGGCTGGGTGAAGCACGTCCTGATCCCCGTGGACTCATGGATATGGCAATGAAACTCTGCAGGAATACCCAGATTGGATATTTTGCTTTCACCCGGGATATCACCGTCTCTCTGCGACAGTTCCATGAAATGCGCCCGGAAAAGAATACAATCTCCTCATGGGCACAATCTGATCTTCCTGTAAGAGCACAATAATACCATTTGATTTTTTATTCAGGGTGCCATATTTTCTAAAAAAAAACCTTTTATCTCCGGGATAAATAGTCAGTCCACCATTTTTGCACGTCAGTTTTAGCATTCCCCTGGTGGAAAAATATTAATCAGGTTCTGATAACTTTATGCTAAAAGTTGCCTTTTTATCTCTTTTTTTTTTAAAAAAAAGAGTCATCGGCAGGGAAGCACAAACAGAGGAACACCTTTTTTCATAAGCCGGTGATAAAATGAAAGTGGTACTGGTTGAAACACTCTTTTTTATCAGCTTTTGAGAAGAGAATAGTGTATGGGACAAAGATTCTGTACGGTTTGTGGAGCTGAATTAGGTGAAGGGATAAAATTCTGTGAGAGCTGCGGGGCACTGATTGATCAAAAAACCCCCCCACATCCTTCTCAGATTTCGGTATCCACACGACAATATCCCGATGCAATTTCCCCTGCGGATGCACCTCCACCCCAGGGGAGTGCAGGAAAGGTCCCGCTAAAAATCATTGGAATTATTATTATCCTGCTGGTCCTCGCAGGAGTGTTACTTTTCGCACTATTTCCCGGAATATCCTACGGGTCTGACAAGACTTCCAGTGGAATGGTCTCATCGACAGGAACCGTATCGTCTGCCATTACTATCCCGGCAACATCGATGCCCGTAACCACTGCTCCAACCTCTGCACCGGATCCTTTCCCCAATGCTCTTCATCTGAAAGAAAGTTTTGTGTTCGGGGAGGGAAGCATTGCAAGTGAAGGAACGGTATACCGAATCTGGATGAACGAAACTTACCATTGGCATAACGATATGGACAACAAATACTATGTCCAGAAACCTAAGCCGGGAAACAAATACCTTATTGTCTTTATCAATATTTTCAATAAAGGCGATACCCGGGTCTGGCCACCCACTTCTGGTAATGTCCAGGTCTATTATAATGGAATAAAATATTCTCCGGATCCGACACATTATCTTCCGGATAAATCATCAGACCGCAAAGCAACAGCGATTGAAGTCAGGGAAGTCCAGTATTTCCCGAAACTTTTTGGGACTGAATACGTCGAGGATTTTGGGTATTCGCATGGCACGCAGCTTGCCTATCTTTATCCTGGCAGGAGCAATGCCATAGATGGCTATCTGGTGTACGAGGTACCAGCATCGCTTACTCCGGAAAAAACATACGTTGAAATTGTATTCAACGGAAATACTGTAGGAGTATGGAAACTCGTTTAGGCAGGTTGCCTGAAATAAATCACTTTTTTGGAGAAAAAAGGAATAGAATCTTAGTTGTGCATTATCTTTTTGAGCGTTAAATCCATCACGCCGTGGTGTATCCGGTAATCAGCTGTGGATTCTGTCAACGGGGTGACTGAGTATGATAGAAACATCACGGTCATCAATATGTATATGGACGCTTTCTTGCTGGATGTCAACACAGGGAGCATTTTTCTGACAGGCTGGCATCCTTGCGGTGATATAGATCATGTCATCAGATTCCACAACTTCATAGGGGATTTCTTCGTCATCGTCCGGCTCTCCCGCTCTGAAGACCTCGGGGTCTCCGTCTGAAGGGTGACGGGTAATTATGGTGTAGCCTACTATGCGTGCGTGCTGGCTGTCCGGCATGTTTCTCACAATGTCTTCAACGATTTTTGCAAGGTTATTGAAAACATCGTCATAAGGACTGTTTGGATTATTCTTCATGTACACCTCGGAGTGTAAACCGGTCTTTTATCCTCCCGATGATTCCCTTACGCTCGAACCGCTTCAGAAGTTCACCGAGTTCTTTTTGTGGCACATCAGTGACCTGTTGCAGTTCCTGGAAGGTAAGTGAGTTATGTGAGAGTGCAATGATTACATTAATCTCTCGATCGCTCCTGAATAAATCCTTATGGTTTCGGGCAATATCATTAATTTTTGTTTCGATATCATGATTTACCTGTTCGAGATTTGAGAGAATCATATCATGAGATTTAATCATCCTTCCCAGCATAGTGACCGAGGTGTTGAGCTGCTCCCCCTCACCATCCTTTTCAACTACATCTGTGAGCTTTCGGATCTGTTTGAGATTAATATCGATGAGAATGTCATTCTCGAGATAATAATATTTCCGGCGTCTGTCATCTATCTGGCATGAAAGAATTGCCTCGCGCTCCATCATCTGGAGATGATCGATAACCGCTTTTGGCGAGAGCATCAGCGTTTCTGATATTTCGGTCACAAAACAGGGTTTTTGCCGCAACAATTCAATGATCCGCCTTCGATTCCGGTTCCCGAGGATGTCGAGCAGGCGGGCAACCTCAACAGCATCGTACATCTTTACGTAATGTTAGTATTGTAAATATTTATTTATATCATGGTAAAAAGGACCGGATGTGGTGCATTCCATGAGAATTTCCTGTCGTCGACCACATATTTTCATGACAGGCGGGCTTTGTAGAAATGTTTGAAAAAACTAAAAACGCTCAATAGGAGTTTTTCCCCCGCCGCCTGGCTCCCCCCAAATGCGATATCTCCTGAGAATGGTTTACAGCACTATCGCGCGAGCGCAGGGGCGGTCTGGGGGGACAGGCTCTTGTCCCCTCCTTCATATTCTGTGCCGTTAATTTATACTCTGATAAAAATGAATTCTATTAGAGCTGAATGGTGTATTCTGGATACCTTACAAAGGAAAACATCAGCATACAAACCATAACCTGCCAGATCAAAATATCCGGTGAGCAGAGTAAAAAAGAAGCAGATCCACTTCTCACGTGAAACGATATAAAAAATATAAATCTCCGATTATTTATCCTGCATATCTGGACATTTTTATTATTACCAAGCATTATCTGTCTACAGCACCTATCAGTATAGGTGATATCTGATGGAAAGACAACCCGTTGAATCCTGTAACCTGAAAACAGTAGGTTATGATAATAATTTAAAGAATTTAGAGATTGAGTTCCATTCCGGGATGGTCTATCAATACCAGAATGTTCCTTCGCATATCTATGCAAACCTGTTAAGTGCCCAGTCAACCGGGACTTTTTTCACCGACAAGATCAAAAACCGGTATCGATCGGTACGCCTGGATAAGGTCACCGTGCGGTGATTAACGGGATCTCTTCCTCCACACAATGCCGGGAGATTTGATCTTTAAATTTTTTCAACGCTATATCTTTTTTTGTATACCCTGCCACACCTTCAGGCAATTGAAAATCCGTTATTATTGCTCCGTATAAAACCGTGCTTGTTTAATAAATAACGATAAAAAGGCTTTGTAGAAATGTTTGAAAAACTCTAACGCTCAACAGGAGTGTCACCCCCGCAGCCTGGCTCGACCCAAAATGCGATAACTCTTAAAGAAGGTTAAACAACACTATCGCGCAGCTCAGGGGCAGTCAGGAGGGACAGGTACTGTCCCCTCCATCATATTCTGTGCTTTTAATTTTATACTCTGATAAAAATGAATTCTACAGAGCCGATAAAAAATATTTTAATGGTAGTGACCGTGCCCCTTTCTCTCATGACTGACACCTGTGCCGGGCGCGATGATGCGGTTTTACCTGGTCAGGAATTATTGTATCCAAAGGAGCCGGAACGGCGGGAAAACTCCCGGTGAGCGTTTAAGTTTTTTGACATTTTCTACAGAACCGTTATTATCAGTTCAGATTTTACGGATTATGTTCTGGCAGGAAAAACTGCATCAGAGAAATGATTTTGTTAAATCTGTTGGAATAATAAAAAAAAGATTGGATTATGCAGCACCTGCAGAATCGTATATCTGACAGACGTAGCGGGCGACAAACAAAGTCCATGGAGCGATAAGACAGAGATAGATAATCATGCCAAGGATTGGAATAATCTGGATGATGGCCACGATGATCCCAAAAACTATCCCGACGACGATAAGAACAACCAGTGAAATGATATAGGGAACCCAGCCGAGCTTTCCGATAGTTGCAAGGATCGCATTAAAATTAAATGCCTCACCGATGCTTCCCGTGCGGGCAAACCGGACGATACCGATTACTTCAAAGACCGCAATGATGACCCCGAGGATGACCATGATCACAAGGCCAAGAGCAATCGCACCAAATGCTGCCATCATTGCTGTAGCATCACCTGACATAATCGAAACCGCTGATGCGCCGATGACAATGACCCAGACAATAATCAACGGAATTGCATAGATAAGGGCAACGATAAGGTATTTAATGCCGTCAATGAAGAGTGTTCCCCAGTCTTCAACTTCCGGTGCGGGTTTTTCACCCCGCAGGACTTTCATCATGTACCCCATCAGGGGGAGCCCGAGAAGGAGCGTTGCGATGATCAGCATCAGCCACTTGTTCCACTTGCCAACGACAGACTTCCTTTGCATATTCAAAGGATTCACCAACCATACTACCGTAATCCATACTTGTAAACCTCATGAAAGGCAACTTCTGCCGAATCATCCATGACCTGTTCGGCCATAAACGATTTAAATAAGCTATGGCTATTTCGCAGATTATAAATTTATCGCAGAAATTAACCCGAAATTAAAAAAAAAGCGCCTGTTTAGTGCCTGAAGTACCGCACTCCCGTAAATATCATCGCCATATGAAGGCGGTTTGCAGCATCGATCACTTCCTTGTCCCGGATTGATCCACCTGGTTGTATAAGTGCAGTAGCTCCTGCCTGTGCTGCAATTTCGAGCGTGTCGGGAAACGGCAGGAATGCATCTGAAGCGACTGCAGAACCTTTGAGTGGGGCACATGCTTTATCGATTGCTATCTTTGCCGAATCAACCCTGCTCATCTGACCGGCACCGATTCCAAGGGTGCGTTGCTTGTCAGCAAATATGATCGTATTGCTCTTGGTATGTTTACAAACCTTCCATGCAAGATTGATTGCACTCATTTCGTCAGGTGTTGGGTCCCGGTCTGTTATCACTTCCCAGTGTTCCTGATATGGGGGTGTTCTCTGAACAAGTACACCGCCATTGATGGATCGGATCTCATCCCCTTCGGATTTTTGTGGGATGGTAATTACACGCATATTCTCCTTTTTTGTCATGATTGTGAGCGCTTCTTTTGAAAATGATGGAGCGACAAGCACTTCAACAAAAGTACGGGCAATTTCTTCTGCAAAAGGTGCATCAATTTCCCGGTTGGAGCACACTACGGATCCATATGCAGACACAGGGTCAACCTCCCGCGCCTTGACATAGGCATCAAGTATATCGCTGCCAAGGGCAACACCGCAGGGATTATTATGCTTGATAATCACGGCTGCAGGCTCATCAAACTCACGGAGCAGTGCAACACCTGCATTCACATCAAGGTAATTATTATACGACATCTGCTTTCCCTGAACAGGTTCCACACCGGCGATACCGGTATTACCATATACTGCGGCTTCCTGGTGCGGATTTTCGCCATACCTCAGTGTCCGGCCATGATTGTACTGAACGGTAAACGTTTCGGGAAATGGTGTGTTAATACGGTACAGATAATTGCTGATCGCTGCATCATAGGCTGCAGTCCGGGCAAATGCCTTTTTTGCAAAAACGAAACGATGATCCGGAGAAATTTCACCGCTCTGAATTGCCTGTATCAATGTCGGGTAATCGGCAGGATCGACAATGACAGTGACATTTTTGTAATTTTTTGCTGCCGCCCGAATCATCGCAGGTCCACCGATATCGATGAATTCTATTAATGCCTCAAGACTCATTGGTTGTCTGGACATCTGCTCGAACGGGTACAGGTTTACAACGAGCAGATCAATACGGTTGATCCCGTGCTTTGCCATAACAACATCATCAATCTGGCGTCTTCCCAGCAGACCTCCGTGGACTTTCGGGTGCAGGGTCTTTACCCGTCCATCCATCATCTCGGGAAAACCAGTATAACTGGATACCTCGGTAAACTTGATTCCGGATTTGGCAAGCGCTTCGCCGGTTCCTCCCGAACTCATGATGCTGTATTTTTGTTGCAGAAGCTCATGTGCGAGCTCAATGATTCCCGTTTTGTCCCAGACCGAGAGCAGTGCCCACTTCATGGTCTAGTGTATGCAAGATAGGAAAGAAAAATGTATGCAGGTAATTTCCTGCATGAATAGCAGGGTAATTTTTTTTTAAAATAGCCTGATGATTTCTGTCCAGGACCATGGTAAAGACAAATTTTGAAAAAATAACACACAGTCCACTTTTGAAAAATCACAAAAATGACAGGAGTGACGCTTCGCTACAATTGGATCCCCTGGGCGATGTTCATGGGTCCTTGGTCTGGAGCTCGTCCTCCCATAAGGGAGGCTATCACAATAAATGTATACATATCACCTGGATCGGGCTCCCTGGTCGCTGGCAAAAACACACAGTCCGTTGTGTATTATTAAAAAAAATCTCATAAATAATCCTTGAAAATTGAATCATACGGATATTTTTGCCCAATTCCGTAAAATACGTGATATCCAGCGATTGTCAGATGGGGAATGATATAAAAATTTATATAGAACTACAATACAATAGATAATGGAACATCGAATGGGATGTACTATGGACGACGCAGAACGCAGTACAGAACAAAATGGGATACAGGATTCCGGTACCGGGAAAAATCCCCAGCCGGAAGGTCCACTGCTTGTAGCTGAACTGGACGAACAGAAGAAAGCGTATGCTGAATTAAACGATCAGTTCCTGCGCCTTGCTGCAGACTTTGAAAATTACAAAAAACGAACAGCTCGTGACAGGGAGGTCTCAATTTCCCTGGCCAATGAGCGATTCGCGATTGACATTCTGGAAGTAATGGATAACCTTGAACGGGCATTAAAGGCTGACGACGCTCATCTGCGTGAAGGGATTCATCAGATCCAGCAGACTTCTTAAGGCCCAGTTGTTACGCAATGACGTTCATCCTATTGATGCACTTAAAAAACAATTTAACCCGGCAGAGCATGAGGCAATTGCTCATGTCGCATCTGATGAAACAGCAGGGACTGTCATAGATGTGGTTGCCCGCGGGTATCGTATGCATGACAAAGTAATCAGATATGCTAAAGTAGCAGTTTCAAAGGGAAATCAGAAAAATCAGGTGGTATAAAAAATGGCAAAAGAGAAGGTTCTGGGTATCGATCTGGGAACAACCTTTTCCTGTATGTCGATCATGGAGGCAGGAAAGCCTATTGTGATTCCTAACGCGGAGGGCGGGAGGACGACAGCATCGATTGTTGCATTTACAAAAGAGGGAGAACGGCTTGTCGGTAGTCTTGCCAAACGTCAGGCAGTTACCAACCCTCAGCGAACGATACAATCCATCAAACGCAAGATGGGATCTGCGGAAAAAATAAAAATCGATGATAAAAATTATTCGCCCCAGGAAATCTCGGCAATGATCCTGCAGAAACTCAAGATCGATGCCGAGGCATATCTTGGTGAGAAGATTTCAAAAGCGGTAATTACCGTACCGGCATATTTCAACGACGCACAACGGCAGGCCACAAAGGACGCCGGCAAAATTGCCGGTCTCGATGTTTTACGAATCATCAATGAACCAACCGCCAGTGCGCTGGCATATGGCATTGACAAAGAACAGGATGCGACTGTTCTTGTGTATGACCTTGGCGGGGGAACGTTTGATGTCTCAATTCTGACGTTAGGGGACGGCGTATTTGAGGTGAAATCAACTCCCGGCAATAACCATCTTGGCGGGGATGACTTCGATAAACGTGTTACAGACTACCTTGTTGAGGAATTCCGGAAAAAGGAAGGTGTCGATCTCAAAAATGATCCCTATGCTATGCAGAGACTTCGCGATGCTTCAGAGAATGCAAAAATCGAGCTCTCGCAACGCCAGTCTACCAACATTAACCTGCCGTATATAACGACCGATGCGAGCGGCCCAAAATTCTTAAACATAGATCTTACCCGTTCAAAGCTCGAACAACTCATCGGAGATCTTGTTGAATCCACCGTAGGGCCCGTTAAACAGGCACTAAGTGATGCCAAGCTCGAGCCAAAAGACATCGATCATGTCCTCCTCGTTGGAGGGTCCATCCGGGTACCGCTGGTACAGGAAACCGTGAAAAAGATATTGGGTAAGGAACCTGACAAGGGTATCAACCCGGATGAGTGTGTTGCCCTCGGTGCCGGTATCCAGGGAGCGGTACTAACCGGAGAAACAAAAGATATTGTCCTTCTGGACGTTACCCCGCTGACACTGGGTATCGAGACGCTGGGTGGAATTGCAACCAAACTCATTGAACGCAACACCACAATTCCGACACGCAAGAGCCAGATTTTTTCGACAGCAGCCGATGGCCAGACCAGTGTCGAGATCCATGTTGTACAGGGTGAAAGGGCGCTTGCAAAAGACAACTTTACCCTGGGCAGGTTCCAGTTAACCGGTATTCCACCTGCACCCCGCGGCATACCCCAGATTGATGTAACCTTCGATATTGATTCAAACGGCATTATCCATGTATCAGCAAAAGATCTGGGTTCCGGAAACCAGCAGGCGATCTCGATCAAGGGAGACAAGAAGCCTCTCTGATGAAGATATCAAGAAGATGATGGATGCAGCCAAACAGTTCGAAGCTGACGATAAAACAAAGCGAGAGGAAATTGAACTGCATAATCAGGCGGATACTGCTGTTTTCACTGCTGAAAAAATGCTCAAGGAAAGCGGGGACAAACTTGAATCTGCCGACAAACAAAAAGTCGAGGAGGGCATTGCTGCGCTCAAGAAAGCGCTTTCAGACGACAATCTGGAAGAGATAAAGAAGGCGATGGAAACTCTCACCGAATCAGTTTATACAGCCACAACTAAAATTTACCAGAAGATGCAGGCAGATCAGGCGTCCCAGCAGCAGGGAGAAGCGGGTGCCGCACCACAACCGGAAAAAAATGCAGATGATAATGTTGTCAATGCAGATTATAACGTAAAAGAAGAGTGAGCAGGAATGGGTGAGGGAGACTACTACGAGATCCTTGGCATACCTCGTAATGCTGATGAAAAGGAGATCAAGAAGGCATACCGTAACCTCGCCAGAAAATATCATCCCGATGTCTGCAAGGAAAAAGGTGCAGAAGAGAAGTTTAAGGGAATCAACGAGGCGTACAGCGTTCTCTCAGATGAACAGAAGAGAGCTCAATACGATAATATGGGCCATGAAACGTTTACCAACGCTTCCAAAGGCTCATATACGGGCGCGGGTGGATTCGGGGGTGGAGGTTTCTCCTCCGATTTCTCGGGTTTCGGGGATATCTTTGATTTCTTTGGCGGGGGTCAGAGACGATCGGGCCCCCGACCGGGTGCCGATCTGCTCATGCGCATCCAGATCAGTCTTGAGGATGCGGTATCCGGCATCCGACCGGGACATCGAGGTAATGCATACAGAACCCTGTCCCGCATGTAATGGATCGGGCAGTGAGACAAAACGACTGAATACCTGTCCCCGCTGTGGTGGCAGCGGGCAGATGCGTCAGGCTGCTCATTCATCCTTTGGCCAGTTCATCCGGATGATGACCTGCAGCCAGTGCGGTGGAAAAGGAAAAATTCCCGAAAAAGTCTGTAAAGAGTGCCGCGGGTCAGGGCATTCACGAGTGAAGCGGAAAGTATCTGTCCATATACCCGCAGGTATTGACAATGGTATGCGACTTCGCATGGAAGGGTATGGTGAAGCAGGCGATTATGGTGCACCAAATGGCGATTTGTTTATTGAGGTGTATGTCCAGCCTCATGACCGTTTTGTTCCGGAACGGTGACAACCTTGAGATTACTATCGAGATCAGCCCGGTCCAGGCTGTGCTGGGGACATCGATCGAGATTGAAACAATAGACAAGCGGCATATTGACCTGAGGTACTTCCCGGCATACAGTATAATACAGCCCTGAAAATAGCCGGTGAAGGTATGAAGCGCCGTGGAAAGCCCGGAGACCTCCTTGTCAGGGTGAAAATTGTCACACCTAAGTCCATCAACAGTGAGCAGAGAGAACTTTACCAGAAACTTGCTGAACTTGAAGGAAAAAGCAGTGGTGGCGGAGGGTTTTTCCCGGCCTCATGGGAAAAAAGAAAGGTAAAAAGTAACTCAAAAGAATCCTGTTTGAGAATTAATTTTACCATAAATTTCCTTTTTTCACACACATATTTGAGTGCACGTGATCAATGAGATCAGGATGAAACTGCTCGTTGAGTTGTCCGGTGAGAACCCGACACTCCCCTTTGCCGAACTTGACTGCATTGGGAACGTTATCGATCAACGTCTTCAGGTAGCGGTTGTTGATGCACCTGATCCGGAAGTGGCACACCGGCTTGCCATGACACACGTCGTGTCAGAGTATCTTGGCGAATGCGAGCCAACTGTTCCTGCATTTCCGGAAACTTCTCAAAGAACTTGCCATTGAAACGCGTCAGTCATTTTCCGGGCGTGCCAAAAAAGTTCATGGGGGGTCTCTTGAAAGAAATCCCTGTTCACAACGGGAATTTGAGAACCTGATCGGGACCATGATTTCCGGTTCCTGTTTCACTGGATAACGCCGGACAAAGAATACCGTGCCATTCTTCCTGAGGACAGGTGTTATTTTGGAAAAGTACTCTTCAGTATACATCGCGGAGCCTATGATGTCCGCAATCCCGGAAAACGGGACTTTTTCCATCCCGGAGTGATGATGCCAAGGATGGCACGGACGCTCATTAATTTAACCTGTTCTCATGCAGGAGACCGGATGCTTGATCCGTTCTGCGGAACCGGAGAAATTCTCATCGAAGCGGAAATGCTCGGTATACAGGCACTGGGAAGTGATTTTGATCCGATGATGGTTCATGGCAGCCTTCAGAATGTTACAGGAGCGGACCTTATGCTTGCTGATGCAACGCATCTGCCGTTGGGAAATCTTTCAATGGATGCCGTGGTAACGGATTTTCCCTATGGCCAATCAGTCTGCATTAAAAAAACCGATACTATGGCCAATCTGTATGCTGATGCTCTGGATGAAATACGTCGTGTCTTAAAAACAGGTCACAGGGCCGTAATTGTTACGCATAAAGATATTTCAGATATTGTTGAACAACATATGACAATTCTGCAACGACATGAACAGCGTGTACATAAAAGCCTTACACGTCGTGTTCTCGTTCTGACGCATTGATGGAAGACCCGCGGGTGTTTAAGTCTTTTTCAAATATTTCTGCAGAGTCTTTGTATAAAAAAATAGGGTAATGTACACAAATCCCGCTCCTGAATTTTTTTATTCTTACGATGATATTTTCGAAAAAATTTTGTAATTAAAACTAAAAATGAAAAAAGTGATCATAATTTTCAACCCTCCTTTTACATGTTGATGATTCCTGCATTCAGATCTATCGCATTGTGGGGGTTGCCACAGCGGCGGGGGCGGAGGCTTTGCCAAAGCCCCCTGGAGCGTCAC
>CAWBOH010000003.1:0-5010 GCA_963790395.1 uncultured Methanoregulaceae archaeon | reverse complement strand
GCCGGAAATATGGCCTGATGTAGCGAAAAATGCCGTGGTGCTGCTGTTGTTGGGACCGGGAGAAGTGATTTTCCTAACCAGATCAATAACGTGCTTGCATTTCCGGGTATATTCAGGGGTGCGCTCGATGCGCGTGCGACACGGATAACTGATGAAATGGGAAGATTGCAGCAGCGCATGCGATTGCAGATTACATAAAAAAACCCCACAAGAGCGTATCCTGCCAAATATCCTCGATAAGGACGTGACCCGGGGAATAGCAAAAGTCGTGGCAATGGCTGCAGAGCAGTGTGGCTGCAGCAGGAGCATGAAAAAATGGCTCTGTCGAAAATCTCAAAAAGTCAACGTTAACGACAGATTTTAGCTCCGACTGTCACCAGGGCTCGACCCGAAGTGTTGGTTCCTCAAAAGGTAATACTGCACCATTAAAAAAAGCGCAGGGGCGGTCAGGAGGGACAGATACTATTCCCTCCTTCAACGTATCCTGATAAAAGGAATTCCCATGAAAATTAAAAAAATTCACGAATGATGAGGGGATTTTCATCTCTATTCTTCCGGGACGATGAACGCCGCCGCCCCCGGAGGGACGCCCCCGCGGCGGATCAGTAACGAAAAAAATACCATTAACCTTTTTGTCCCACCGTGCTTAAAGAGAGGCCCTGAGGCGGGGCTCTTCGTAGATTGTACGATTTTCATAGTTTGGGTGCGAACATTTCTGTTTATGCCGTTTCTCCAGAGCCGAAAAAATCCATTTTTTTAATGGACTTCGTGCTCATAGCGTTGTGCGGCTTCCCCTCCGTTTATACAGAAATTCTGATAGGTGAGCCCGAGTTCCCCTGTAACCGGACATGTCCTGCAGGAGCACCCTATATCTTCTGAAATGCAGAGCATACTTTTTCCGGCGAGACAGTACAGCAACTCATTATTTTCCCGGGCGCAGCGGTTGTAGGAAGAGCATGCCGGGCAGATACAGGACTGCCGCTTTTCATGAGTAATTTGTTTACGTTCTTTCGCATTTCTCTCCCATGACATGTTCAGCCATTGTTCAAATGCATCCATACAGATCCCTCACCTTCTGCAATCCTTTCACCCGTATCCGGTGATGTCATAATTTATGGTGGTAGAATTTTTTGCACACTCTTTACCGTGGACAAGTACTTCATCGATGGTCTTTTTGAGCAGTGCCGGGTAGATTGCCCCTACCATTTCCTGCACGGGCTTTCCATCACAGAAAAACTTAAGGTTGGGTACTCCGGATACCGTAACGTTCTGCCGTCCATTGGTTTGCCATGATATTCATCCGCACAAAGACCACGGAATCCTTGTACTCGCCTGCATAATTCCTGAAATAGGGTTCCATCTGGTGACAGAAAGCACAGGTAGGACTATAGAACATCACTGCAACTGGTTTGGATCCTTGCTCTACGGTTTTTTCCCAGTTGCGGTCATCCGCTTCAATCACCGGCTCGTCTGCCATCAGGTTCCCTCTCAGCCAGACATTAGAGAATGCTGCTCATATAGTTTGTCCTGATTCAGGTTTCTGGTTTCGTATTTTTTGCGGAGCCCGGAAATTATCGTTAAATGTATAGCAACGCTCATGAATATTTTATCGAACCATCCTGTCAATTTATTGCACAGGGAAAGCAATCAGGATCGATAATTGAGGGTGTGAAACAGGAATGCTGATGCGGATTGGCGGTAAGGACACAGAAGGGGTCGATGCACGCTGGATTGAAGTGAAGAACCCGGAACCGGTGAGTTGATCGACAGGGTGCCGTCCGGGACAAAAGAGGATATCTCTTGTGCAGTTGATGCTGCGGTAGCGGCATCTGATGCCTGGGCGAAAAAGACAATGCGTGACCGTGGGATGATCCTGTATCACGCTGCCCGGAATGTAAGGGATCAGCATAAGGATCTTGCCCGTCTTCTTACGCTGGAACAGGGCAAGCCGATCAGGGAATCGGTTGACGAAGTGCGGGGATATGCAAATATCCTTGAATTCTATGCCGGTATTTCCGCACGGCAGAACGGCGAAGCAGTAAGGCTTGCAAACCAGGGCGATTGCATCGTTCTGCGCCAGCCGATCGGTGTCTGCGGGGCAATCATTCCCTGGAACATGCCGGTATTGATCATGGGCTGGAAAACCGGTCCGGCCCTGCTTGCAGGAAACACGATGGTGCTGAAACCGGCATCATCAACCCCCCTGACAAACCTGCGTCTTGCACAGATCCTTGAAGATTCAGGGCTCCCTCCCGGTGTGCTGAATGTAGTAACCGGGAGCGGCGAATCAGCAGGTGAAGTCTCTGTTAAGCACCCTGCAATCCGGAAACTGTCATTTACCGGTGACTGCGCAACCGGGAATAAAATACGGGAGATGGCCGGGACGCATCTCAAAGACATTACTCTTGAACTTGGCGGCTCCGATCCGATGATAGTTATGCCGGATGCCGCAATCGACAAGGCAGTTGAGGGAGCACTCCGGGGCAGATTTTACAATGCAGGGCAGACATGCACTGCGGTAAAGCGGCTCTATGTCCATGAAAAAATTTCACCGGAGTTTATCCGGAAACTAAAAGAACGTGTTGATTCCCTGACCGTTGGAAACGGGCTGGGATCGAAGATCGATATCGGCCCGATGAATAGTGCGGAACAAAGGGAGAAAATCTCGCACGTGGTTGAAGAAACCCGAAGCAACAGGGAGGGGACTATCCTTACCGGGGGATATGCTCTGAAAGGGACTGCATATGAAAAGGGATATTTCTATCGTCCGACACTGGTCAGTGATGTCGTCCCTGATGCACAGTCGGTAAGCAGTGAAATTTTTGGTCCGGTATTACCGGTAATGCCCGTGCCGGATCTTGATACTGCCATCCGTGAGGCAAATAATACCCGGTACGGGCTGGGAGCTTCCGTCTGGACAAAAGATCTCGCCACAACAAAACGAGTATTCGATGAAGTGAAAGCCGGTATCATCTGGGTGAACCGTCATCTTACCGTACCCCCTGAGATACCCTTCGGGGGAATAAACGAAAGTGGCATTGGACGGGAGAACGGCCAGCATGCACTTGACAGTGACACGCAGACAAAAACCCTGTTTCTCGGCTGGTAAAAAATTATTTTCTTTCGGGTATGAATGCGCATCCGACAAGTGCGAATGCAATGAGAATTGTAACAGACGATAGTGGAGATTTCTGCGTAGTTGTGGGAGGCAGGGATGGAGTTGTGGTGACTGGAGATGCTGTCTGGGGTGTTGTTATCGGTGCCGGTGTTGTGGTGGTAGAAGGCATTTTCTCAATTATATTGAATGTCGTGGATCCTGTAACCTCAATTACGGTCCCTGATACCCTGACAATATATTCATCCGGTCTGAATGTTGATGCATCAACGTCAAATGACCACTGGTTCATTCCTCCGCTGCCCGGTTCTATAGTGACCGTTCCGGATGAACCTGAAAATTCACCACTCTGCGATTTCTGTGATGGTTTGAACGATGAGGAAGTGATTTCAACGAGAAGTTTATTTCCAACGGCAAGGTTGGTCGAGCCGGTGATCGCAAACCTGTCACCAACAACATGATCCCCATCGGATTGATAAACGCAGTGGGGTTCCCGATGATAAATGAGGTGGTGGCAAATGTATCGTCGAGGTTCTGGCTGTTGATCGCCCGCATCAGTGCATTGGCGCCATCCGGGTCCGGAGGCTGCCTGTTCCGGTGAATTGCGGGAAGATGGAGGGGCTGTTTTGGACTCGCCGTTGATCATACTGCCTGTCGGGCTGTCATAGTAAATATCGAACTCTCCATTCATCATCGGGTGCTGGACCAGGACGTAATGACCTGCCGGGTGCAAGGTTCTGGGTGTCAGCGGATTTTAGTTCATACGGGTACGTGTTATCGTCATTGGTGTAAACGGTGGAAATCTTTCCAGAACTGTACCTGAGCAGCCAGACCTGCAGACCATTGCCCGGGTGCCTGTTGCAATGCCATGAATAAATACCGGATCCCCGTTCGCGATTGTCGGTGCCCCTGCAAACTCAGTACCGGGAGATAATGTGACAGATGATACCGGTGGAATAATGAGAATGTATCTTTAATCAGAAGGAAAACCAACGTGCGGACGGAGGGTTTGGTCATACGAATCAGCTGATATTGTTTCTGAACGCTGATGAAGGTGACTGGTTGTTCCATCGATCAATATCTGCCAACATTCGATGCAACACTGCCACGGGAGAGGATTAAATAATAATGTGAAAAACCAGGTCAAAGGTAAGAAGAAGTGAGTGGGGAGGAGTAAGCCTCCTTCTGTTTTAGCGGCATTCAGTGATGTGTCATACCCGTACGGATACCGAGCGATCCATGTGTCCTGTTCTGACTTGCACCCGCAGGGGTTCGCCGTTTCACCGATTCCTGTTTGTTGACGCTCATGAGTTATCACACATGCCGTGTGCACTTGACGGAAATATCCGTCTCAATCGCTTCATTACTGAAAACAGGCGGTGTCGTTTCTGTGCCATTGCCGTGACTCTCGCCACCCGGGGTCTCTGTGTACGGCTGCGTGCCCGGTGGGGTGGGGGACTTTCCTCAGGAACCTGAATGGTCACCTGCTTTGGCGGCGCTCTCCCTCTCCTGTATAACTTTGAGGTTTCAGGAGATAAGCACAGCGCTTGTGGCAGGTTTTTTCCTGATTAAAATGGATTATTGGCCCTGTAGATATGTTTTAAACAACACAAACGCTCAATGGGGGTTCATGCCCCTCTTTTCCGACCACCTTTTTTTCACAGTATTAGAAAGAATGTTTCCGGGGCTCTGTAGACATGCTCATAAAAATTAAAACGCTCACGGGGATTTCACCCCCGCCGCCTGGCTCCCCCAAATGCGATAACCTGAAGAAGGTTATACAACACTATCGCGCAGCGCAGGGGCGGCCAGGGGGGACAGCACTGTCCTCTCCTTCGTATTCCGGGCATTTAATTTCATACTCCAATAAAATGAATTCTACAGAGCCCTTTTGT
>CAWBOH010000002.1:0-513783 GCA_963790395.1 uncultured Methanoregulaceae archaeon | reverse complement strand
ATTGAATGATTTTTTATTTCTCGTACATTTAATCGTCATTTTTCTTTTTTTGGATGGATTTCAAGATCACAATCGCTACAAATACTACGATCGGCAGAGCCAATGGCAGAGAAGCAGATTGCGTCGTATGAGGTACGGTTGTTGCACTGATTGGGGGCTGAACAGTGGAAGAATTCTGGACGGTCGTTTGAAGAACGTCAGATTTTATACTTTTATTTGCTGTAAGATGTGTAAAAACAGCAGTTGTTGAAACGTCAGGTATACGACATCCTGTGATATTACAGGATTCATTTATTTGTGAATCAACTTGAACTAAATAGTCTCCACTCTCCAGTTCTTTGACAGCGTCCGTAACATTAGCAGCCCATCGGTTCGTTCCGGGAAAAGCTGAGGATATTGGAATACCTTTCATATATGCAGACGAATGGGGACCAGGGCCTAACTCGTTTTTCATATGGGGTCGCATAATATACTTATAAGAGACGATACCCATCGTCAGATTTTGAGAAACAGGCAGGTTCGTGGTGCCGTTAATAAAGAAAATATCCCCTATCGCATGATTCCCGATGGGATCGACCATGAAAAACGGTTCTGTGGGAGATACCGAGGAGTTGGGAGTCAGGCTTGTGAGATTAATCCCGCTGGATATCGTTTCAGCATTTACGGTAGGCACACACCCGATCACTAAAACAATCACTACGAGAAACATCTCAAATCTGATTCGAAAAGCATTCATTGTCGATAAACATCTCCCATTAGGATAAGTGTAATACGGAGCCGGGTATTAACATTCCCAAAATTTTTGAAAACATTCAGGCAAGAAAATTCAAACTGCTGTTTGTTGCCGGGAATTATCGTACTGAATATTTTCCTATCAAGATGAAACGTTGTGTAGATTGTCATTTATTTATCACGGCCATTCAGATTATCCGCTGCGATAAACATCCTTAATTTATCTCAAGGATTCTATCAGGTGCATTGGTTTATACAATCACAGGCATCCAGAAGGGAGACATCGGTTCTCGTCTCTTTTTGAGAATTAGGGATTAGGCAGAATTCCTGCGTCATCTCCTCTCAACAATATATCTGGAAATAAACCCGGATCCCTGCAAAACCCAGCTCTCTCCAAGGTAAAATAACCCTCTATCGGGCTCCGATTGTCAATTTTCCCCTCCGGAAAACCCTGCAAAACGCCCCGATTTGGCATATCTCAGGAAATCGCATATTTGAGGTTTATTTTATAAAATAACTTCATATGGCACCCGGATTCTAACCCCCAAAGCTGCGTGAGTTTTGATCATGAGCCTGCTTTATCCTGTTATGATCAGGATCGGCTGCCGGACGACCATTGGCGACCTGTTAAACAGGGATCGAAAACAGGCAAATATTCTGGGGCATTTTCGTGAAAAAACCGCGATTTAAGTGTGTTTTGGGCACGACGGAAAGACAATTTTCCGGAAAATACCTTTTTCACCGGTGAAAAGTGAAGGAAAAACGAGTGGACTCGACGGGATTTGAACCCGTGGCCTTCACGTTGCAAACGTGACGATCTACCCCTGATCTACGAGCCCTTTACAAGTAAGTTGCGGCATACTATTTTTCCGCGGATTCCATATAGTTGTTACTGTTCAATTGCGGTAACCAGACTGCTTCCAATTTCCGGAAAGTAGTGAAGTGCTGATTAAAAAAGGAGTAATCCTTGAGTCCCAAATCTCTACTCTTTTTTCGCTTTGTGGGTAAAAAGTGTTGCTACTGCCCCGATAACTGCGGTAACAACGCCGATTATTGCCACTAAGATTGAGTTATCCATTCCCCCCTGTTTTTCGGTGGGCTCTGCAGTCACCGGAACCGCAATCACAATCGGTGTTGCCACAGGAGTAACAGGATTTTGCGAGCCAATCTGATTTAATGGCGGAAGTGTCCCGAATGCATTCGTTGTCTGCCCGGGAAGAACGTAGATGGTTCCCTCATAATCATAGTAACCGCTCAATGCCATCCTGATGATATGATTTCCCGGGGCGATATTGGTGATAGTGTCGGGAGTAGTGCCCTTATAGACTCCGTCTATCAGGATGCTTGCTCCAATGGGAGATGAGTGGACTGTGATATTCCCTGATGGTTGTTGGGATGGTACGGATTCTGTGGGGCTTATCGTAAGAGTACCGTTTACCGGTAAACTCTCAGTGGTAGTAGTCTCCAAGACCGTTGTTACCGGGGTAAGAGACGCTGCCGGAAGCAGCGTGGTAATCAGACGATAATTTATCGTGTCAGCCTCTTCTGCCGTCATATAGGCTGACACGGGAGCTGTTGTCCATTCAATGACAGTACCCTTCCCGTACTTTCCATACAGAAGAGCTGGTGTACCGGTATCGTAATTCAGGAGGGTGATCGATCCTCTTTTGGCAACTGCCTGTTCCCTGTCCTGCGGAACACCTTTCAGGGTATATTTTGAGGGGAGTCCGGCGAAGATTTCCTTTGACACGACCTTTGTAGGGTCCGTTTGCTCAAGGAATTGTCCTCCCTGGGTAGTTCCGCCATTGGTTGCCGGAAGACTCGAAATGAATTTATGATTACAGGGATAAGCGATGACCAGGATCTTACCTGCCGCTACTGCGGTTTCGATTTTGGCAGCTGTTGAAATGCTGAACGAATCATCTCCCCCGAGAACGATCACATCGACGGATGGATCAGTAAACTGAGCCACGTTGTTGTCAAGATCGGATCCGGATGACCCGGGAATTGAACGTACCACTACGACAGAATCCTTATGAAGGTCAGGATTAAAACCCGGGTTAGTACCATACATAGCCACCGTGAAGGCGCTGGCTGGCAGGACAATGAAAAGGGCTGCAAAAAGTATGGTGAAAATATAATTATTGTATCCGGTTGGATGTATCATCTGAACTCCCCATTCTCTGTTGAATGGAAATTTACTGTAACTATATAGGTATCTGACAGGATCTTATATCGGTTGTGGAAAAAACACCCGGACTGGCAACAAAAACCCTTGCAATGCCTTGTTTTTTTTAGTACACGCTTTCGCAACTGAACTAACGTGATCAGTTATTTTCCGGATCTGGCTGAAGAAAATCTTTAACAACCAAAAAAATCGAATGGACCCGGCGGGAATTGAACCCGCGGCCTTTACGTTGCGAACGTAACGATCTACCCCTGATCTACGAGCCCAAAAATGAATAATATCAGAGAATAATCTCGATATCTAACTTTTCTGCCAGTTCCTTATATCTGTTCCGGATAGTGACTTCAGTGACACCTGCCACTTCAGCCACTTCCCGCTGGGTGCGCCTCTCGCCACCAAGAATCGATGATATGTAAATTGCCGCTGCGGCAACGCCGGTTGGGCCCCTGCCGCTCGTTAATTCCCGCTCTCCTGCCTGACGCAGGATCTCAACTGCACGGCTCTGTACTTCACCTTTGAGTGTCAGTCCGGAGCAGAAGCGCGGTACGTAATCAATGGGGGAAGTGGGGAGAAGTTTGAGTCCGAGTTCCCGGGAAATGAAACGGTATGTTCTGCCGATCTCTTTTCTGGATACCCGTGATACTTCTGCAATCTCATCAAGTGTCCTGGGTACATTGCACTGGCGGCATGCTGCATAGAGTGCTGCTGCAGCAACACCTTCAATGCTCCGCCCACGGATCAGGTTCTTGTCTACCGCATCACGGTAGACAACCGCTGCAGTCTCACGGACATTTCTCGGGAGACCGAGTGCAGACGCCATACGATCAAGTTCTGACAGGGCGAATGCAAGGTTGCGCTCAGTAGCATTACTGACACGGATCCGGCGCTGCCATTTGCGGAGCCGATAGAGCTGTGCACGGTTCTTGGAGGATATAGCCCTGCCGTACGAGTCACGGTTGCGCCAGTCAATCATGGTCGAAAGACCTTTGTCGTGGATCGTAAATGTCATCGGGGCCCCAACACGAGAGCGCTTCATACGCTGGTCGTGATCGAATGCCCGCCACTCAGGACCACGGTCAATGAAATCCCCGTCAATTACCAGCCCGCATCCCTGGCAGACCAGTTCTGCCCGTTCATAGTCATGAACAAGCTGTCTGCCCCCGCACTCCGGGCAGACCGTTTCGGTATGATTCTCTGCCTTCTTCTCGATCTCTTTTCCCTTCGTGCGCAATTTGAGTGCTTCCCGTTCACTCTGAAGGACTTTTAATTTTTCAATTTCCTGCATTCATAATCACCAATGTACTATTTTCTCACTTGATAACCGGGGTATCCCTGGTATTGTGCAATCATCGTGCGAAGAGCTTTTCATTCGGCTGGACTGTGCATTTTTCCCGGCAGAGGACGGCCGCGTACGGTGCTTTGACATTGCCAAAGAGGTCCAGGATTTTTCCTACCGGTTTCATCCTGCGGTCAGTCACTTCGCTGTATAGTGGTGGAAGCTGGGCAGCATCACACTGGATAATGAGCATCCGACTGCCAATGGTGCTCATCGCTCGACCAACAACTTTCACACAACACCCTCATGGATACAATGGAACCAAATTTAATTTAGTAATCTATATATATAAGACAAATAAGTATTTAAATATTGCGTGAAAGTTTAAATACAAATTTCAGGAAACAAGGAACTGGTCGATATTTAAAGATATAACCTCTTTACACTCAGCATCAGTGAGTCCGGCTCCTTTGGCAACCGCAAATTTCGCGCGCTCATCCAAAAGGTCATGTGGAGCGTGCGCGTCTGAATCCACTACGAGCTGACATGCGGCTTCCCGCCCGACCTGAACGACATGACCGTTAGTCCGGTTATGCCCGCCACGCGATGTAATCTCGAGGGCGACACCATTTCGTGCAGCAAGGAGTGCATCCTCAATGGTGATGAGCCCCGGGTGTGCAAGGACGTTTACGTATTTACATCCGCACGCTGCATGGTTTGTTCCGCCTGCTACGGGCTCAACGGTTGTCTCCCCATGGACAACCACGATGTCTGCTCCGACAGACTTTGCCTTTTTTGCGAGGTCCGGGATTTGCGATGGGGGGACATGCGTTATCTCTACTCCGCAGAGCAGGGTAACTCCAAAGATCTGAGCAGATTCCCGTACCCGGTCGAGTGATTCTATGACCGATGTGACATTCGATGAATCAACGTGATCAGCAATTGCAACTGTGGTATACCCCAGCACAGCCATCCTGCGGATCAATTCGGTGGGGAGCATCTCCCCATCAGAAAGGATGGAATGTGTATGCAGGTCATATAAACCAGCCATCACTTCACCTCAAGCCTCTGGGCAACTTTTTTGATGAGTGCCTCTTTTTTCTCCTTCCACTCTGCTACTATACGTCCCTCGCGCCGTATCCAGTGGGCCGGGTGGTGGTGATCCTCAATCCTGAACGTAACCCCGGCACGTTTCAATGCGCGTTCAAGATCGTTGATCACCGGTGCTTTTGCACCGCGGCTCAGTGGCACTCGTCGTCCCTGTCGCCGTGTATAAGAAGCATTGAAGTAGCAGGGATACAATATGCACTCGCCTTCTACCATTACAGGAGAGTTTGTAGGTCAAGGTATAAACAGTGTACGCTCGTACCATGTAATATGCATCATATCGACGTCAGGATCGAGAAGGATATTTACGACGTCAACAACACCCTTGCTGACAATAATGCAAAATATTTAAAAGATCATGGTGTCCGGGCATTCGACCTGCTGGGAGCCATCGGATCAGGAAAAACTGCACTTATCGAGCGCCTTGTTCCCCTGCTTAATAAAAAGGGTTTACGTGCGGGTGCTATTGCCGGCGATGTGTATGGTGACGATGATTTCAAGCGGATTGTGGCCCTCGGTATCCCGGCATTCAATGCAAACACCGGCAAGGAATGTCACCTGGATGCCCACCTCGTAGAACACGCGATTGAACACCTGCCGCTCAATGATATAGATATACTTTTTATCGAAAATGTGGGCAATATGGTCTGTCCGACGGATTTCCGTTTAGGTGCGGAAAAGAGAATCGTTGTTGTAGACTCAACGGAAGGCGATGATGTGGTAAACAAACATCCAATGATGTTCCGTGACTGCACTATCGGGGTAATCAACAAGGTTGACCTGGCTCCTCTTGTGGGTGCAAATATTGCCCGGATGGAATCAGATATCCACCGGTATAATCCTCAGATGCCGGTATTCAGGACTAATCTGAAAACTGGTGACGGTGTCGCGGCACTTCTTGAAAACATCCTTGCGTAACTAAAAATGCATTGATCTTAAAAGAAAAGGTCTCTTCTTTTCTCTGATGATTTTTGGGGAGCCTCGCACGTGGGCACTCTGCACCTTCAGCGGTTGTTGCACATGAAAAAATGGAAACAATCGGGAAATACTATAAATAATTCTGAAGGGAATATATAGAGCACCATCTTCGGGATACGTTCCTGCAGAACTATTATTGAGAGTGACACCATGCAGTGGCAAGGAGAATCAGTAAGAAAGGTGACCGGGGGCAGGCGCCGCCCGTCACAGATGAAGCGGAGAACTGAGATCGGGCTCGCACCAGCAGATACCCATATCGGGGAAGACCGGAGAAAGAATATCCGGACCACCGGTGCGAACCAGAAAGTCCGTGCGCTTCGAGCGAGTTTTGCAAATGTGACCAATCTCACAAACGGTGAATGCAAAAAGGTTAAAATTGCAAGTGTTGTTGAAAATGGGGCGAATCCGAACTACGTGAGGCGAAATCTTCTGACCAAAGGCGCAATCATCAAGACTGATATTGGAAATGCCCGTATCATGAGCCGCCCGGGTCAGGATGGCGTAATCAACGCGGTGTTACTCGGATAACCTGAATATATCAAACCCGGACTTTTTTATTGTTTTTTTCGTAATTATTGTTTTTAGCGATTCTGTGTATCTCTCTTATTGAGTGTTCAGCATCGGTACCAGCAGTTCCTGATCAGGAAATGTGCATTTAATCTTTTTATTTCAGCAATCATTTTTCTTTAAGACACGCCCATAGTTTAGGTATGCGAAGGATCTATTATCGTTTCCCGCAGCGGGTGGATCTGTCGTTTGCTATGGGAATGTCGTTTAATGAGACACTGAACTATATTGCAGACCTTGATAACACGGAGTCAACCAAGACCACCGGAAAGGAACTGGTGAAGGTAAAGATCAGGGTGAAGATTGCTATAGACAGAGCGACATTTGGGGATATAACACCGGATATAAGGCGTCCGGGAGTGATCACGGAAGCCGTTGATATGCATATTTCCCTGCTTGCACTTGCACTTCGTGGGGGTGGAAAAGTTCCGATTGCAAATGATGCCTTCTTTTTGAGACTGACCGATCAGGTATCACGGACTGACATAGATATCGCAAAGGAAGGGCGTGGTGAGGGACTTGATGCTCTGGACTTAAAAAGGATACTTCTGGGTGCTCCGAAGTGACAATCAGAATCACGCTCGCGGCTCCGTTCAAGCACACCCGGAAACCTGGGATGCGAAAGAACGAACTGGTCTATTATTATGCGCTCGACCGGAAATGGATGAGTACTGAACAGGCAAATATGCTTCTCCAGCGGGCAGAGGATGCGGGCCTTCTTGGTCTGGAGAATGGGATTTTTACACCCCGTTTTGATATCACGGAGATTACCATCCCTGTTGGATTCAAACCCACTTCTTCAATCTTTGAACGCAACGATCCATCCCAGGAACTGATTGGCAGGATTGCACAGGCAAAAGGGATACAGGAAACTGAAGTAGTTTCTGAAATGAACCGGATCATTAAGGAGGGGTTCGATGGCAATCTCCTCCCTTCCGCAGCACTGGTCCTTCTTGCAAAAAAATACCATGTCCCCTTCAAAGATTTAAGAGAAGCGCTCATAGGATGTGTGAAAAAAAGTTAATCATCTGCTGCCGTCGTTCACTGTGTTCAGGCCCGCGACCAGATATGGTCGAACCAGTTCTTTTAACAACAAAGTATTTCGCTAATTTAACGCTTACATATCATCAGACAAGTTACGTGAGGTTTATTCATGACAAGAAGGAAAAACGATTTTTGCGGTAAGTCCTGGGTGACCATTGCCGCGGTCATTGGTGTAATTGCAGTTGTGGTTATTGCTGCTTTATTTTTTATGGGAAGCGGGGACTCAACGGGACCTTCAGGTCAGGCTACGGTAGTACCATCGGGTACCGGTACTCCGAACTCCCAGGTATCCAGGTACTCTGACGGTGAAGCCAACGACGCAGGTCACTATTCCGGTCGAAGGTGCATTTGTCAAAATCAGTTATATTGGCGGTTTTTCGGGTACGTATGGCGTGGATGGTGCGATGCAAAAAGTGAGAAATTCCGGGGACAAGGTATATGAACTCACCAATGTAACGGGAAGTTTTTCAGCAACCTTCAGCAAGGAAGACGGGTCAACGAAGCATGATATCACTGTTGAACTCTGGAAAAACGGGAAATCATTAACGTCTGCGAAGAACTCAACGCCGTTCGGCACAGTCAATATCAACTATACACTCTGACGATTCCCTTCTCTATTTTTATTTTACTAAAAACGGTTGAATACAACCAAAAACAACCAAAAAAAACTAAAAAATCTGATATATTATCTTCTGCCGGCTTTTACCTTTTTCTCTGCCTTCTCACCCTCAACCTTGGGGAAGAGTTCGTCTAAGGTCTTTTCTCCATAGGTTGTGACACGGGCATTTATCTGTACGAAGTCGGCTGTAATCTCGTTTGATCGGATTGTCTTTCTCCTTCGCTCTCCATCCATAGTCGGATGGAACCCGACACCGGCGGTCATGAGCAGTTTTTTACGACCTGCACCCGGCAGGCTCTTTTTTGCAGGTATTCCGGTCCGATCGGATGCACCGGTAATAAGGATTTTGTATCCTGCAAGTCCCATTGCACCTGCATCGATTTCCTCTCCGATACGTTTGCCCACGATTGCACCTGCTGCGCTGCCACTTGCATCCACATTATAGGCGCGACCGGTTTTTGGGTCTGATACGACGATTTTTAACTCCACCATTTTTATAACTCCGTATTGATTTTCATTAAAAAATCCCTGTATTGGATTTTTTCACGTCTCTGGCTGCCGGCAATTATGCCTACACATGAGAAGTACCCATTTTATTATACTGGTACGCTATTAAACCCTCGTGTCTATTGTAAGCACTTCAATGGTTATTTCCCCCAGAAGGGATCCCCTTTCCGTTTCATCGTCGTAAATTCTTCAAGAATTTCCTGCGTGCTTATGTTCAGCGTTTTAAGCATTTCACGTTCAAGAACTTTCACGTGCCGCTCCGGAATGTCCACAAACAGATCGTCTCCCACATTCAGCTGCCGCCCTACAGTAACACCCTCAATTGAAATTGCAACTTCGAGCCCGGCATCCGCTTCGCGAATAGATTCCTGACGGAGCTGCATGCTTTTAAGATGTCCCACTTTCTTTCCGTCAGTTTTTATAAGATTTACATCACTACGTAATTTCCCGCCGAGCACCCGGACTCCCACAACCGCCGGGTTGCTTTGCCGGAATACACAATCGGGAAGAAGCCGGATCTTTGCCGGCATCACGATATGCTCAAAACGCTGCTTTTCCATGAGCCGCTTTTGCTCATCCCGCCACGCGAGATACTGGTCGATCAGCTGATAAATGACTCTGCCTTCAAACACTTTTACCTGCGTGTAGAGTGGGTTTTTAATCATGTCAGCAGCATCAGGGAGGATCTGGGTATTAAAAGAGAGAAGTACACGATATACCGGGTTTTTGATGGTTTCGGTGTCAATCAGGTCATGACGGCTTACCGGCCCGACTTCTGCCCGCATCACACCGATCTCTTTTCCTTCAAGTTCCTTACAGAGTGCTTCCAGAGCCCCGATAGTATCCGCCTTGATCACGATTCCTTCGTCGGCAAGGTTTACATGGATCTCGGTCATCTCTCTTTTTATCTTTGCTTCGACTTCTTCCCGGTTACCGCGGATTACAAAAAATGGCGACCCTGCTATTACGTTCTCGAGATTCGGAGCAGTGACCTTGATCCCCGCTGCTGCGACCAGCGACTTTACCCGCTCAAACCTGTCCTCAATGAGGATCTCTTTCATGGGGCGGGGTTTTAAAAGAGACCGCACTTTTGTCACTATCACATCATCCTGCGTTGCGACTGCTATCTCATCACCAATCGCCAGTGTCCCGTCATACAGGATCACATCCAGCGTTGTCCCGAGCCCCCGTTCTTCTTTCACTTCAAGAACCGTACCTGCTCCAGGACCTTCGACTTCGAGTACAAGTTCGTCCCCCATATATCTTTGGGCAAGCCCGATCATCACGAGGAGGAGATCTGCAAGGCCTTCTCCGGTGTGGGCACTGACCGGTACTATTGCAAGGTTGCGCTTGAAATCAGACACCCTGTCAAAGCGGTCTGCCGAGAATTCCAGTTCTGCAAGTTTACCCACAATTTCATAGGTCTTGTTTTCAATATCCCCTTTAACCCGTTCGTTCTGCTTGGCAAATGATGTGAGGAACGATTCGTTCTCGAACGCCCGCCAGCCATGGATCCGGTCAATTTTGGTTGCGGCAATGACAAAAGGTGTCCGGCAGTTCCGCAGGATCTGTAATGCCTCGATTGTCTGAGGCTGGAATCCCTGGTTGATGTCGACAACAAGGATAGCCATATCCGCGAGCGCCCCACCGCGTGCCCGAAGTGTGGTGAATGCGTGATGTCCCGGTGTGTCTATGAATAAAAGGCCAGGAATATTGAGGGATTTCCCCATTGTCCCGCTCATGGATCGGATTGCATCTATAGGGACAATTGTCGCACCGATATGCTGGGTGATTGCTCCCACTTCCGAGCTGACCACTGACGACCCGCGTATACGGTCCAATAGAGAGGTCTTTCCGTGATCAACGTGCCCCATAACGCAGACAATCGGCGTCCTGATCTTCGGATTTTCCGCCATATCCCTATCCCTTTGTTCCTGCTCTGGTACTGAATAAATAACCAATCCCTCATTTTGGCACCGTCGCCTGAAGTGCCATTCCGCACGGTTAAGGAATTGTGTTCAGAGCCACCTGATATGTAATGGACACCCGACCCTATTAATAATCACTATATGATCCCTGTTCCAGATCCGCAGCTTTCCTTCCGTCCGGAATACTCTGACAGGCGATGGACTCGTAAGGATACATTAATCAGAGTCCGGTGCAAATGTAAAAGGGACATCTGCCAGGGTGGGGTAGTTGGTTATCCTAGAGGACTGTGGATCCTCCGACCCGGGTTCGAATCTCGGCCCTGGCCTTTTCTTTTCATTTGACCTTTAATCCATATGGAGCCGGACACCAGGTAATTGATCCGGTTTGCCGCAACAGTCATGAATGCCGTTCCTCCCGGTCAATCCGCCCGTCTTTTAAGTAAACGATCCTGTGGAAATACTCTTTGTGCCATTCCTCGTGGGATACCATGACGATGGTCTGGCCAAACTCCTCGTTGATGGTGTGGAAAAGATCCAGAACAATCTTTGAGTTGTCGGTGTCGAGATTTGCGCAGGGTTCATCAGCAAAAAGAATCAGTGGCCGGTTCACCATGCTCCGCGCAATCGCCACCCGCTGCTGTTCACCACCGGATAGTTCTTTTGGGAGATGGTTGAGCCTTTCTGAAAGACCGATGGTAGCGAGAATCGCCCTGCTCGCCCGGCGGCTTTCCTCATCGGTTATCCCCCGAGCCATGGCGGTCAGTGCCACATTTTCCAGAACCGTCAGTTCGGGGACAAGCGCATATTCCTGGAAAATGTAGCCCATTTTATTGAGCCTGTAGTCAGTGAGTTCATCATCGTCAAGGATTGATACATCAACGTCGTTGATGTGGATAGTCCCTGATGTTTGATAGTCGATGAGCCCAAGGAGATGGAGCAACGTGGACTTTCCGCTCCCGCTCGGACCCATGAGCCCTAAAAAATCGCCCCGTTTCACCTCAAAGGTTACACCTCGCAAAGCCGGTACTTCGACAACGCCGAGATAGTAGGTCTTTTTCAGATTCTCAACCCGAATCATATTATCCCTTCATTGCAGTCATGATGTCCTCGCGGGCTATCTGCCATGCCGGGATGAAGCCGGCGATTGCGGATGCGACAAACAGGAGCACCGCATTGGATGCGATATCCACAAGAGTGAACGCGGGGCGGATGTCCCCTTCAGGAAATACTATGGGATAGACGGCAAAGTACTGGTCAAGGGCGAACAGGACGCCAAGGCCGAAAAGGATTCCCATGATGGCAAGGATGGTCACCTGGAAGACATAGCTGAACGTTATCGTGGTTCTGTGAATTCCAAGCGCTTTCAGGATCCCGATCTGGCGCCGGTTATTCAGGGTCTTGATCATGATGACAATGAAGATGACCACGATGGCTATGACAAGGCTGACGATCGTTGAGATGTTGTTGATGACTGCATAACTGTCGATAACCTGCGCAAACGCCTTGCCCAGCAGGTCCTGCCATGTCTTGACCTTCTCCTGGATGCCCATGCCGATTAAGGAGAATTTGACCTCGCGCTCGTCCTCTCCCGGGATAGTCCGGATCAGGACCGCAGTTGCCTGGTCAACAGACTGCCCCCGGATGCTCTCCAGTTCATCCCAGGTGATATATACGTTAGGATCGACCGTGTATGACTTGGTCTCAAAGACTCCTTTTACCCGGTACGTGCGAGTCACCCCGTTGGTATATTCCACATCGATTGAATCCCCCGTGGTGACCCCCCCAAGTGAGGGCAGAAGATCCTCTGACTCATCTTCGTGCCCTGCAGCCAGCTTACCGATTATGATAACACCGGTGTCACCTTCACCCAGGTACTGCCCCTCTGTCATTTTTTCGGAAACGCCGGTCACCATCGTTTCATCCCGGGGGCGGATAGCAATGACACTGGAGGGCAGACGGTTCCCCTTGAACTTCATGACTCCCCCGATATCGTAATGGGGTGCTGCCCGCATGACACCCGGAACACGGTTCACCCGTGCAAGGAGGTTCTCAAGGTCATCGATATACTCTGCATCCTTCTTGGGCTCGATGATGATGTTGCCGGATTGGTATTCGATGGTCTGCTGTTCATAGTTCTTAATCGCACCAGTGATGACCGAGGGTAAAAAGATCATGTTAGTGAACACCATGCCGATGATGACAACCGTCATCACCAGGCTTCCAATGTTCCCTCTCTGGAGCGAGCGCAGGCCCAGGAAAAATGAGAGGCGAAGCTTGACCAGATTCTCAGCCATCGTTCCTGCCCGGTTTTTTCTTAAAGAACAGATACCAGGCACCAATGGCCAGTACGGCAATGATGGTGATGCCGATAACAAGGCCGATGTAATCTGCCGGAGTGACTGATATCGCCAGTGGGCGTGTAACGGTATGGTTCCCCCAGTCATCGGAAAAGGCGATTGTCACATTATACATGTGTTCGCCGGAAGGTGCACTGCCAAGCCTGAAGAGTGCGGGAGCATCATTGCCCGGCTTGATTGTTCCAAGGAACGCTTCCCGTGTACCCGAAATCGGAAGGTCGACTTTCGCACTCACTGATTTGGCATCTCCCGTACCTGCATTCTCAACCCGGATGATCAGGTTGAATGGGACTCCCGCCGTCAGCCGCTCCGGGCTGGTCTCAATGGATGCAATGCTTATCTCAGCCTGTCCCTTTATCATCAGGCTGATGGCAGCGTTCTCCGTATGCTGTGCCCCGTCAACCGTATAATACTGGACAGAAACAGGAAGGTTTGCGATTCCGGTTGCAGTTTTGCGATCGGTGACAAGCACGATATCAATTGACTCTGTTTTCCCTGGAGCAATACTGGGAATATGGTAGAGCTGGACATTCTTGGGTATTACCGATGTGCTCGCATTCCCTATCCTGACAATGACGCGATCCGCAACGCTCTGCCCTGTGTTCATAAGCTGCAGGCCGACCAGCGCTTCATCACCGGGCCGTGTGGCGTGGGGTGTTGTGATTGCCGTACCCACGACAGCCAGTCTCGGGACGGATATCTGGGTATTTACATTGACCGGGATCGGGTAGCGTGTGCTCCTCCCTCCTGCCGTATCAATCCACACTTCAGGGAAATAAACACCGGAATTTGCCGGGGCCTTGATCAGGAATGTTATAGGAATTGTCTGGCCAGGCCCGATATCCCCTATCCGCTGGAAATTGCTCCCGATCACCACAATTCCGTTTCCTTCCAGGCCTGCCTTTTCAATGAAAACGTTGACATCCGTACTGGTCGTTGTGGTAAATTTCCCCTCTAATATGATCCCGCTTGATTCCTGCACTGTTGCCATGGTTGCGGTGTTTTTTATAGTGATTTTTATTGTGCCAAGGTCCCCGGGCATGAGAACCGTTGGTGTTACCTGGTAACTGTCTATAGTAACGGTAGGTTCAGCACAAACCGGCAGTACGGTAACCAGCAAGGTAAGAACGACTGAAATTATTAGGAGCCTGTAGAAAGAGATCATATTCTTCTAACCTTCTGCTTACTTTTAAAAATTTATCAACCTTTTTACACAATCCCTGATAATCCGGGGATTTTTTTACGGTGACTGCCGGTCTCATTGTCCGGGTGATAATACAGCAGGCTGCATGCAATAAACCGGGATCACATTTTTTAAAACCGGTGCGGCTTTATATAGGCCTCATCAAAAATGTATCTCAAAGGATATGAGATTCCGCTTGAACGGTGCGCGTGAAATAATGACTGAAAAAACCTATGTCCACGGGTATTCGGAACGCGAATCAGAACGGCTTTCTGACCAGGCACAGACCCTGACCGCTCTTTTGCATGATGACACCCGGTACCCGGCCGGTTCACGGGTACTGGAAGCCGGATGCGGTACCGGGGCCCAGACGGTTATCCTCGCAAAAAACAGCCCGGGTGCGCTGATTACTTCAGTGGATATATCAGAGGATTCCCTGAAACGTGCAGGGGAAATGATCCGTCAGGAAGGGATCACCAACGTGGCATTCCGGCAGGGGGACATTTTCCAACTGCCGTTCGAAAGAGGAAGTTTTGACCATATCTTTGTCTGTTTCGTGCTGGAGCACCTTGCAGAACCCAGCCGTGCACTCGAACAGCTCCGTCCCCTCCTTAGAGAAGGCGGGACCATCACGGTTATCGAAGGGGATCACGGTTCCACCTTCTTTCACCCGGAGAATGAGGACGCACGCATGGCGGTGCAGTGTCTTGTCCGACTCCAGAAGCAGGTGGGCGGCAATGCCTTAATCGGGAGGGAACTTTTCCCGCTTCTCAGCAGTGCCGGATATCGGGATATCCATGTCTCACCCCGGATGGTATACGTAGACGCTTCCCGCATTTCTCTTGTTGAAGGATTTACGAAGCTGACCTTCACAGCGATGGTCGAAGGAGTAGGCCCGGAAGTGGCAAAACAGGGGCTGATGACTGCTGATGCATGGGACAGAGGAATTGCGGGACTCTATCGTACCGCTGAGCCTGACGGCGTTTTCTGTTATACGTTTTTCAAGGCTACTGCCAGAAAATAAGCTTGGAAAAAACAAAATGAAGGTCTCTGTTATGCTCGTCCACCCGCACCCGGGCAGTTTTAGCCAGGTGATTGTAGAAACGGTCACCAATACTCCCCCTCAGAACGGCCATGAGGTAAAAGATCTCATGAACTCAGCCTCCAGGATGGACTGCCCGCAATGTTTCGGGCAGTTCATGGGGATGCTTCCGGACTGTGGAGAATAACATACGGGAATACGATGTGCCCCGCGTGAAATTCTGATACCCCTCTTTTTCGGTAGCACTTTCACACTGTGCATTCGTTACCCTTTTGCCTGCCTATCTTCCACCCGTGGTGGAGCATAATCATGGACCTTAAAAAAAGTAGTGAGGAAGTGCTCGCGACCATACGGGCAATGAACCGGTGCTGGACCGAAGGGTGGAATGAGGAAAAATTCAGGGAGTACATCCATCCCGATGCTGTCGCTATCGTCCCGGCAACTTCCGGAAGGCTCGAAGGGCAGGATGCGTATATAGCCGGATGGCGGGCATTTTGTGAAGCGGCAGTCATACACGAATGGAGAGAGACTGATCATAAGGTGCAACTCTATACCGGCGGGAAAAGTGCGGTGGTCACGTATCTGTTCACTATCACGTTTGTGACCGGTTCACAGAAGCAGACCATGCAGGGCAGGGATATGTCCCTCCTTATAAAAGAGGGGCGGAAGTGGCAGGTCGTTGCCGACCAGTTCTCTCCTGAGCCGATCCGGTCCTGATGAATCCGGTATCACCTGGCAGAACAAAAACACGACCGGTATAAATGGTCATATGAAAAACATTAGAGGAGATATCTCATGGATACAATCATCATAGTCGGTTATATAGCAGGGACCCTCACTACGGTCTCGTTTGTCCCTCAGGTAATCCGAACGTGGAAGCTGAAAGAGACCAAGGATTTCTCGCTTGCGATGCTCCTGCTCTTTGCAGCAGGGATGCTGCTCTGGACTGCCTATGGGATCTGGATCAACTCTTTTCCCATTATCGCTGCGAATACCGTTACGTTTGGTCTTGTCCTGTTCTTACTCTGGATGAAGATCAAGTACCAGTAATACTATTTTTGCCGGTGTCCACGGTGGGTTGCGAATACCCTAAAAACAAAAAAAAAGTATTCTTAATCCTGGAGGAGCACGAGACAACCGGCAATCCTGTCGTGAAGACCCTGGCGATTCTTGGTGAGCCCTATCATAAGGAATCCGAGAAAGATGATCAGCGTGGAGATGAATTTCGCAAAGTGCCGAAGCGTAACGCGTGCAAACGAGGGTTTGTTCGCTTCAAGGTCGGTCACAACGATATGCATCAACAATTTGCCGGGGGTTGCCTGGCTGCGTGAAGACTCGAACCCGGCATAGTATAACCATGGGATGATGATGACAACTACCCCGTAAGCCGCAACGATAGACCCGAATAGTGCCGCAGATGTCCCCTCCGTTGTAAGGGATTCAACAGATGCGTGCTGGACTGCAAAGAAATAGAGGTTCTGTAATCCCCGGAACAGACCGAGGACTGCAACTGCAACTACATCCAATAGCAGAATAAGAATGATGTCTACAATAAAAGCGACTATCCGCCTGCCAAGACCAGCATATATCCCGACATCACACCCCTCTACTTCCTGCTCTTCAGGAGTGTCGATTGGTGTTGAAGGAGTAGATATAACATCCGCCCCACACCACTGGCAGAATTTTCCCAAAGCATCAGTCTCTTTTCCACATTTTGGACAGAACATTCCCTTTTACTCCTGATATGTAAAGTTAATCCGGGTGTCCTTTTTAATTTAACTGTTCTTTTCTGCTATTTTATGAATTTGAGCTGTATAAAACCGCGTACTGCTGGAAAAATCATGAAAATCTGGACAAATAACTTTCAGCACGATTGGAGAGCGCAAATCAGAAATATATAAAAAATAAAGCACTCAGCATGAAAAGCATCATAATTCTGTGGGCTTCGCTTGGGCTTATTTTCTGTGCGCTCTCTGTCGGCTGTACCAGTCCGACACAGGCAGAGATTAAACCTGTAGAAACAACCGTCCCGACGCCTCTCCCGACAACGCCGCCCATTATGGTTCCATCGATACCTGCTGCAATAGGAACCCTTCCTGTGGAACAATATGTTGATATCCATGTCGAAAAACAGCGCCCTGATGCCACAATTCACCTGCTCTACAATGGTGGTAAGGGGGAGATTTTTGTCCAGAGCGTCATGATGCGGGTTACCCGTTCTGATGGAACAGTCGAAGAAAAGTTCTTAAATGACGACACCAGAAAACCTCGAAGGGGTGATGAACTGGTTATTGGCGGTACCAGGGGCGTTGACCAGGTTGCGGTTTTCCTTACCAGCGCAGGTACAACCTATAAAATATTTGATAAACCGCTTGTGTCACCAACTTACTAATATCTTTTTTTTAATGATACACAACGGACTGTGTGTTTTTGCCAGCAACCAGAGAGCTCGATCCAGGTGATATGTATACATTTTTTTAAGATAGCCTCCCTTATGGGAGGACGGGCTCCAGAGCGGGGCCCATGAACATCGCCCAGGTGATCCACTTGTAGCGAAGCGTCACTCCTATCATTTTTGCGATTTTTCACAGTGGACCGTGTTTTTAAAAAAAAAATTTCAACCCGTCTGGTGTTCTTTTGCTATCCTTTCTGCATACCATTGTGTTACGTAGCCAAGAGCAATAATGACAAGAATTGTTGCACCAAGGACGAGCCACTGCTCTGCACCTGCAGTGTCCACAGCAAGTCTTGTAATGAGGTTGAGTGGATTATGGGCCAGTGTCAGGGAGAACATGATTACAACTACGAGTGCTGTAGAGAAGATGAACTGGGCCGCTGTCCGTTCGCGGTAGTGCAGGGCAGTGAGTGTACCCAGCAGTATCAGGATGAACGAGGTGATTGCAACCAGGAGCAGGATCATCCCTGCGTTTTCAATCGCGATACCGTTGAACATAAGCAGCAGCAGCCATACACCTGCCTGTACAGGCACAAGCAGCTCGCACGCAAGCACTTTGCCCCAGACCATCTCTGTAAAGGTAACGGGTGTCGAAATGAGGGTCTCGAGCGTCCCGTGCTGGTACTCCTCGGTGATAAGATCGATTACCAGCGCTGAAGCGATAATCGCTGGCATGAATACCAGCAGTGGGATTAAAAGACCATACACAAACTCATAGAAATCCCCACCCCCGGTTGTTTTTTGTGTCTGGAGCGGCAGGGGTTGATCCAGTAACCGGTCTGCCCGGATCACCCTGAGATCTTTTTCATATCTGAGGAATATGTCTTTGAGTTTGACATCCACGATTGCGCTCTGGAGATCGTTTTGCAGGGAATAGAGTGTAATCTTCACAGGATCCTGGGCATCAGGAGGTGTGTCGGGGACATAGACCACTGCTGCAAGTTTGCGCTCTTTGAGTGAAGCTACGGCCGAAGAGAGTTCCATGCGGTAGACCCGGAAGTCGGGACTGGTCTGGAGATAATCCATAACAGCCGAATCATTCCCGGTATACGCAATGTTGTACCTGTACCGCGAATACTTCGAGAGTGAAGAGGGGTCGTACATCGAGGTAAGACCGACCATTAGGAATGATGAAAATAATGCGATAAAGAGCTGGAGCAGGACTGCAAGCAGGATTGTCCGTTCGTTGAAAAGCCCCCGGAACTCCTTCCTGGCGATTATGGACAGATTTTTCGGTTTCATCCTATCCACCCCAGAATAAAGTAGAGGTTATACAGGCAGTGAACGAGCGTAGCGATGCCAAGCCCTGGGATAAACCAGCGCCTGCCCCCCCATTTCAGGCAGGAGGCGACGATAAGTACCCGGCAAAGTGCAGGAGGAGTGGCATCCAGAGTACACCGAGCGAGAGGAAAAGGATGCTTCCGAAAACCGATTCGGTGATCTGGGAGAGCGTAACAAAAAGGAGGAGTTTTTCCCCGACTAAAAACCCGGTTGCGATCGCCGCACAGGCAATCAGCAGGTTTTTCCCGGTAAAAAATGCCGGGTTACGTACATACATCGTATAGATCCCCACCGCTTTGGCAATCTCTTCGATCAGGGCAGCAACCAGAAGCAGGAACACCAGCGAGTACGGCATGGGCAGGTTGAAGAAGAGCACGAGGCTCATCAGCTGCACCATGAAGACGAACGGAATGGAAAAGCCGGCAACAAGGAAGAGGGAAAGGAACGGGCGTTTCTCCGAGAGGATCTCAGACAAAAATTCCCGTATCCTGGTCACCAGGTTTTTTTCCGAGAAGAGCCTCTCCTCCTTGAAATTCTTTACTGCGATGGCAAAAAGAACAGCACCCGTCAGCCAGAACAGCGATGTAGAATAAAGGTAGTCGGTCAGCGTCCATGGAGTCCCCTGCAGGGTGAGTACAATAAGCGTAAGCGGGGAGACCAGGCTTATGACGTGAACATTGGCAAAGATACTCGGGAAAAAGATATATGATGTTGCCACGGTCGAAAAGAAGATCGAAATAAATGAGAGTTCCTTGAAGCTCCGCGAGAGCATGCCGATGAGCAGCGCATTGGCAAGGAAGAAGAAGATGATGGGAATCAGCGGGAGAAGGATCAGTGGGGGGGCGTTGATGAAGAGTGTAAGTCCGGTGCATATGGCGACCATACCGATGAAATACGGGAGAGCCTTACCGATGATGAGGGATGACGTTTTTACCGGAGTTGAAAGGAGTACTTCACCCTTGCGTTCGATCCGCTCATTCATGATGCTCATCATGAAAAACTGCGAAGTGAAGTAGAGCGGGAAAATAAAGACGAATATGAGGACGATAGAGTCAAACGGGAGCGGGGGCGAGAGCTGGGATGGGGTCTTGAAACTGCCCATAGTGTTATCGGATGAGAGGACCTCTGTGTAGCGCGATATCTGGGTATTTTTTGCATTGGTCTTTACCAGTTCTTCACGAAGTTGCTCTTTTGTGAACTCCAGCGTGGGAGATGGCAGCGGTATATCGATTACCTCCCCTTCAGGAAGAGGCGTCGTCCTTCCCGGTGTTGCACTGATGTATTGGCCGCTCTGGGTGGCGAGGAAGCTGAGCTCACTTTTTACGGTCTGGACATCAATCCAGAGCGGGTATGCTGCAAAGAGGTCATCCTCCCTGTTGTAGACACTGTTAACATATTTCGCGTAGTCGCGTTCAAGTGTCTTTTGAGCTGCTTTTGCTTTCTCAGAAGAACTTCCTGATACCTGTCCCCCGATAACAATCAGGTCAAACGAATTCCGGTTTTTCATGAGAACGGTTGAATCCATCTCATAGACAGAAAACCGGGGGTCACTGGCAAGGAGCTGGGCAATGTCGGCATTATCAACACCGATTTCATACATCCCGTCCTGAAGGTGCAGACCGCTCTGGGCCGTGAAACCGGTGACAAGCACGAGCAGGATAAAGAGGATAATGGCAAGTGGCAGGGTATCCCGGCTCATCATGGAGAAGGATTTTTTCACTTCCCATCGCGCAATAGTAAAAATGTCAGTGAGTGCACTCATGAGCGGTCCTTTTTCTTATTTGCCGTTACCCGGGTTCATTTTCCACTGAACCCTGGAGCATGATATTTGAATACAAAGTTGTACCGGGTATCAGTCAAATAATCATCGGTGCTTACAGTGCTCTGTCCAACTGGTGATAATTGGATATGTCCAAAAATCCGTGGGTCCGATCTGACCGGTATTCCCTGTTCTCCGATCCCTGATAGTGCCTTCCTGAATATATCAGGACTGAAAATGTGAAGATTTTTTTAATAGAAAAACAGAGTGCCATCATACCAAGGTATATGTTACGCTCCGGATAAGTCTGATTGAACAAGGTAATCAAGTATGATAACTGCCCGCCACCTGACCAAAAAATTTGACAACTTTCCTGCACTGGATGATGTGAGTTTTGAGTTCGAAGATGGCGAGATCTTTGGAATTATCGGGCATAACGGGGCGGGTAAGACCACGCTCCTCAAGATCATATCGGGCCTGATCATACCCTCATCCGGCGAGCTGTTTATCAATGACATTGATGTTGTGAAAAACCCGGTTGCCCTTAAGGAAAATCTTGGATACCTTCCCGAAGAATCGAGGCTGTACGAGACCATGACAGCGGAAAACTACCTCGCTTTTTTTGGAGAGATATACGGGTTGTCAGCACAGGAAATCCGGGTCCGGTCGAACCAGCTGTTCGCTGCACTGTCGCTTGAAACTGACGGGAAAAAGATCGGGGAGTTCAGCAAGGGGATGAAACGGAAAGCAGCTATCGCCCGTTCGCTCATCCACGATCCGAATTTTCTGGTATATGACGAGGCGACCAGCGGACTTGACCCCATGACCTCCCGGTTCATCGCCGATTACCTTCGCACATTAAAAAAAGAGGGTAAGACGATCGTGCTCTCGGCACATAACCTCTACCAGGTCGAGGCAATCTGCGATAAGGTAATGATCCTGAAACGCGGAAAAATGGTTGCCTTTGGGAATATGCACCAGCTCCGCGACCAGTTCGGGTCCCTTACGTATACGATCTTTTTCTCCATCGAAGACCCTGGCAAACTGATCGGGCATTCAAAAACTTACCGGAAGGAGGAAGGGTTCTACATCTGCGAAGCAGAGGATATACCGGAACTCAACGAGTGCACCGGCATAATCACAGAATCCGGCGGAAAGGTGGAGAAAATCGAGTCACGGTACCCGTCGCTTGAAGAGATGCTCGTAAAGATCGGGAAATAATTTCCTGGTTATTGCCTGGAGGTCAATCTGACGCGTATCAGAACCATGAAACGTCGTCAGTGAAAATACACATATCAACCTATACCGGATGAATCTATGAAAAACGAGAAGTATCCTCCGGATGGAGAAATTGTCGTCAGAGAAGTTCGTGAGAGCGACCGTGACGCGATCATTCCAATTTTCAATCACTATGCGGCAACCAGCTGATGCTGCCTATCCTGAAATGCCGGTGAATGAAAGGTTTTTTGAATTTTTACGCGACGGAACGCTTGCGTTCTATGTTCTTGAAAATACCCAAAGGGTCATTGGATTTGGTTTAATCAAGCCGGTCCTTCCGTTTCCTGCCTTTATGAAAACAGGGATGCTCACCTACTTCCTCCTGCCGGAATTCACCGGTCAGGGTTTCGGCACATTACTTCTCGAACAGCTCACAGCGGAAGCAATGAAGATGGGGATGACTTCGCTTGTCGCAAATATGGCTTCAAAAAATATTCCGAGTATCCGGTTTCACCTGAAGAACAGGTTTTGCGAAGTCGGCAGGCTGCAGAATGCCGGTTTCAAATTCGGCGAACCGTTCGATGTCCTCTGGATGCAGAAAATGGTATAATAGTATCAGGCAACCCTGACAGATGCTCCCCTGTTCCTGGCAGAAGTGATAAGGGTTGTCCCTCCTGCATGTTCGTCCATACATGACCGGGCTTCCTGCTCAATTTCCAGCATGTCTGTATCGCTGATGGCATAGACCGCAGGTCCAAATGAGCTCATGCCCGCACATGCTGCACCTGCTGAACGCAGCCTTTCAATAAGTTCGGGGACCTGTTTTGGCTGCAGGCTGAGTTCGATCTTCTTGAACCCCAGTCCCTGGATGGCATTGACCGATGATCCGAACAGGTCGAGGTCCTTCTGGACAATACCGGGAAGCATCCGCATGAGAATCTCGAACGAGAGCAAACGGACCTCTTCAACCGGGACAGGGCAGTAACTCCTGAAAATATCTGTTTCTTTTATACCGCTTGCACCGGAAGGGAGATTTGGAATTGCAAGAAGGATTTTCCAGTCTTTGGGAAAATCATAGCGTACAATGACCGGTGGGGGCATTACACCCCGTGAAGCTGCAGACGGTCGGAATTCGGACTTTTCACTGTTCTGCCCGAACGCGTGTCCTCCGTCAACAATAAATCCTCCCTGTTCGAATGCCGCAGTACCAATACCGGATGTACCCCCCCTGCCAACGAGCAGGGCGAGTTCCTGAACCGTGCGGAATCTGCCATAAATCTCGGCAATCCCCCGGGCAATTGCAAGCTTCAGCTGGGATCCACTGCCAAGACCGATATGAGAGGAATAGTAATTTCGCACGGTTATGGATACGTTTCCACCGGTATGCAAACCTTTCAGGACCTGATGTGCGGTATCCATGATAATTTCCCTGATCACGCTGTCCCCTCCCTGCACTTCGAGTTGCGGGCTCTGGCGCAGCTCAATAAGAATTCCCGGTTCGTTCAGGGCAATTCCGACACCCCCGTCGACCCTCCCGGAACCCCCGTGCATATCGATGAGCGTGAGGTGGAGCCGTGAAGGTGTCTGGACGATCACCCGTCGCTCCTCAAGAAACCTGTTGTACGGGAACTGTTCTTCGATAAAGATCAGGGGTTCACCGTTATGGATAATCCGGTACTGCCTGCTGAGCAGCGGTTCCTGGTTGCAGATGGAAAATATCCTGCCCGTGTCTTCTGATGCGGGAGAGACCCATGCATTCAGGATCTCCCGCCGCGCCTCAATCCGGTGGTTCTGGATGATCCTGCCGATGGGTATATCTGCTTTCATCAGGTCATCTTTGAATTCCGGGGACAGTCGGGCAATCGGTGTATATGATATCGCATACATCAACACGTCACCGCTTGCGGATGTCTTGATCTCGACAACCCGGTAATTGACCGGGTCACCATGGAGTATCCCGAGACGTTCCGCAATTGTGGGATCAGCGGCAATAATTTTTTGCACCCGGGTTTCGATAACTACCGGGCACCCCGTAATTGCCTCCAGGATCTGGGTGACCGATCCATCCGTACCAAGAAGGAATTTCTGCATGGGGGATAGTCTTCCGACCTGTGTTTCGATCTCGTGTAAGACCTGTGCAATATCCATCACGACAACCTCACTGTTCACGATATTAAGGATACTGTTCTGTGTTGATACAATTATCGAAGGGATCGAGAACCTTTTGTTCTTTTTACCGTTTCATGTCCGGGTATCAGCGATTGCGGTATCCCGTTTAAAATTGATGAGATTGACTCTTTGGTGAGCCGTCCCCGTTTTCCTATGACTTCACCACTACGGATCACACAAACCCGGGATATCATGACATAGCTTTCGCCAAAAAGATCGAGGCCTCCCTCTGAAAAATCGTCCAGGGAAATCGGGATACAGGGTGCATCTGATGACGGCTTGCTGCTGACCGGGCAGAGATGTATCTCACCACAAACTCCGGTCCCGATTACTATGGCAGGGCGCGTCTTGACCCCTCCCCGTTCTTCAAAAGCGACCGGGGCTATCACGACGTCGCCCCGGCAATAATGCCCCATGCATAGAATTCCGTTTTAAAAGAGTATAAGCCGTTTGATTCTGCAAAAACGAAAGGATTTTTCTCCTCCCATGGTTCACTCACTAAAAGAATGACTTTTGAGGGGATATGATGGGAGTAACACCGCCAACTGCGCACGAGGCCTCGCTTCTGATGGGAGCGACCATGGCCGTATCCACGATCGGGATTTTCACCGGCATTTTCTTTCTTTTTATCAATATTGAGATCGCGGTCAGGATAGCAGCAGCAATTCTTGTCGGCGTTGTGGGGATCATCAGTTTTGTCCGGCACTCTGTTTATTACGAGTCCGACCAGATCCGGATGGGGTGGCGTCAGGAGCATAAGGAGTTCCAGCTTGAAGTGGGATATGCCAACCTTGCGATTGGCATCTGGGCGCTGGTTGCAGCCGTCTTCAACTGGGGGCTTGCCTGCGGGGTGGTGCTGGCCATATATGCGACTTACCTCTTCTGTACTTTCCTTCTCCACCTCATTGAAGCGCATTCATGGGAGGATCTTCACATCCCGGCACACCGCTCGCGGGCGATTCAGAGTGTGGTCTCGACCGGGCTCTTTGTTTTCGTCCTGGCCGGGTTTGCGTTCATTGCCTTTGCCCGGGCGGGTGTGGTGCCGTTTATACAACTTTAACACTGCCAATCTCTCTCCGGGATCAGGATTACGGTGGCCGGGCACTTGCCCGGTCCATCCGAAGCAGAATTCTTAATATTGGAGCATCCAACTGAACAGTAATGACCCGGTGCGACTATTGCGGAAACGAAGTGGTGCTCCCCTTCACCTGCCAGCACTGCGGCGGAAAATTCTGCCCGGAGTGCCGGTTGCCCCCCAATCATCAGTGTACCGGCATCATCTCATGGCAGAAAAAACCAGTGCCCGGCGTGGGCATGCGATATGACAAGGGCAGTGGTGTAACCGCAACTTTCGGGGGGTATGCTGAATCCCGGCATGCCCCCGAAGGGAAACGCAGTAAGGGAATTCCCTGGCTGATAGTCATGGTGGTAATTATCATCCTCGTCATTATCGCAATGTTCCTGCTGGTGTTGAGCGGGTACGTGCTGCGATAGGAATCATATCCATGCGTCAGCTTTGCCTTTTTATTATTGTCTTCGTGATGGTTGCCGTTGTGGCCCTTGTCCTGAACTTCCTGGCTTCAGGAATGCTCCCTTGGGCGGGTTCCCCTGTGTCATCCAGCATATCGGAATCCACACCATCAAAAACTCCTGTCTTTGCCACCTCTCCAACCGGCAGCAGCACCTCCCTGTTGCCACCTTATGGTACAACGGCTCCGTCTCTTTCCGCTACGCCCTCACGAACTCCTGTAACTCTTCTGCTTGCTGCTGATACCGTATCTGCTGCTGACAATCCCTATACAATCTCCACAACTGCACTCGAACAACGGGTGCATGATCTAATCAACCAGCAGCGAACCGCCAATGGTCTTGCAGTATTACGCTTTGATAGTGCGCTCGCTGACATTGCACGGCATCACAGCGAGGATATGGCAGTACAGGACTATTTTGCCCATATGAATCCGGCAGGACAGGATCCCACGGCCCGGGGAATTGCGGCCGGTTACACCTGCAGGAAAGACTACGGCTCATATTATTACTTTGGCATTGCGGAAAACCTGTTCCAGAATAACCTCTATTCGTCTGCCACATACTTTAGCAACCGCGAGACAGTATACAACTGGAACCCGCCCGAAGCAATAGCGCAGACCACGGTTGGCGGCTGGATGAACAGCTCCGGGCACCGGAAAAATATCCTGACCCCGACCTTTGACCGTGAAGGAATCGGTATTGTGATTGCATCTGACAACAAGGTGTATATCACCGAGAATTTCTGCTGAAATGTTTTAATCAGCGAATACCCGTGTCAATCGATATATCCAGCCGGACCGTTTCCCCTGCCCGGATGGTGATGGTTTCAGGAAGATCCGGGCTGCGGTCAATTCCCTGGCTCCTTATATCGACACTATATGTTCCGGGTTTCAACAGAACTGAATAACCGGTGTCCGGATCCGGCACGATATTTGCGATAATTTCACCCCCCTGAGCTGACACGACAATGGTGCGTGCAGCATATACAGAAGCAAGACGGTCCGGATCAAGCGTGCAGGGTTCAACCGGGCACAAGGGTCCGATGGAAACATTGCCAACAAGCGTGCCCGTCCCGTCATCAGGAACCGGGACTCCAGGATTTGCGTTCAGGACAATGGCGACTGCGATGGTTATGAAAATAAGAAAAATAATAAACAGGAGGCGGTCGGGACTGGTTGTGGAAACAACTGGTTGATTACCGGTATCAGAAATAAAGGATCGGGTAGTCTGCAGTCGCGACATTGGAAAACCGGTCTGATGATATCGTTTTCACGATTATAAAAGCACGCATATGATAACGGACAGGGACCATGACTGCTCGATAATGGCATTCATTATCTAAAAAAAATAATCCGGTGTTTAGTAATTCTCTACCCACACCTCATAGTAACTCTGCGGGTGATCGCATACCGGGCATTTCATGGGGGCGGCTTTCCCGTCCTGGATGTAACCGCAATTCCGGCAGTACCATTTTACCGGAACATCCTTTCTGAAGATCTCGTCCTTTTCCAGATTTGAGAGCAGTTTTGCATATCGCCTCTCGTGATACGCTTCCACCCTGGCAACCTGTTTAAAGAGATGAGCAATGTCTTGAAATCCCTCTTCCTCTGCCGCCTTTGCAAAGGCAGGATACAGCGTGCCCCATTCCATTTTCTCTCCCATGGCAGCCGCCCTGAGATTATCTTTGGTGGCGCCGATTACACCGGCGGGATATGCTGCGGTGATCTCCGCATCTCCGCCTTTCAGCTGTTTGAAAAACAGCTTGGCATGCTCTTTTTCCTCATCGGACGTCTGCTGGAAGAGGGATCCAATCTGCTCGTAGCCTTCCTTTCGTGCAGTGCTTGCAAAGAAACTATATCGCATGCGGGCCTGTGACTCGCCGGCAAATGCAGCAAGGAGATTTTTTTCTGTTTTGCTTCCTTTGAATTCCATCTGTTTTACACCTGTCTGATAAGCGGTATTCTTGTTGTTCACCTGTAAGGATTTATGTGCTGTGTTTGAGAAAGCGAACAGTTTATCCGCCCTTTATACCATTACGTTCCGGATGACGGCAAGCCTTTTTCAGCTATGACTTGAGAAGCCGGGGTATCCAATCCGGTTCCCTGTTCCATGATTTTATCACCCATGAAGATTGACATTGATAGCATGATCAGGAAAGAAAAAGTAATGAAAGTGGTTGACGAATCGACGGGACTCATGGAATGTCTTGTGTGCGGCGCTAAGCATACCGCGGTCTTAAAACCCGGGTCTGACGGGGAGTTCCTGCCAGAGAACTGGGAGTGCGTTAATAAGTGCAGGTTAATCCATCACGACGACAAATCTTCCAAAAAGAAATAAAATCTTTTTTTCTCTTCAGCCAGCCGGCAAAACGATTTTAAAACGAATCCAGGACTATTGCCAATTCCTGATTTTAAAAACATCAGGATATGGACTCCAATCCCCACGTATGGAAGAAACTCATCAGCATTGGTGTGGAGCATGAACTGAGAAAAAATAAAAAAAACATTATAGCTTTGCACCGATTGGTAGTATTTACAGTTTCCAGGTTTTTGGAATTACTAAAAACCGCGATAAGGAACTGGAGGATATTATGAGAATCACGCACCTGTATACCGGGTCGGATAACCGGTCTCATTTTGATGATATAGTGGTCCAGCTGGAATCCCGGGGACCGTTGGGTTTTTTTACCGAGCCGATGGGAGTAAAGGCCTTCTTCTTCAGAGAGGTCCCTGCAGACTATCACTCTCCATGGCACAATGTTGTCTGCCGGGAGTATGTCATCACTCTTGAAGGGAGGGCAGAAATTGAAGTGAGCAGCGGCGAGAAGCGGCGGTTTGGTAAGGGGGATGTCCTGCTCGCCGAGGATGTCTCCGGCCAGGGTCATCAAACCCGTGTGACCGGTACAAAACCCTGGCGACAGGCTTTCATCACCCTTCCCTGAATGACAAAGCCCTCGTGGAGTTCCCGGGCCTGCTTCCTGACAGCTTTTTATCCATGTAAGGGCATCCGAGATTCCCGTCGTGATCCGGAACCTATTTAGTAGTGGCAGTATGATACTTTTGCTCTGAATCCGGTGTATTTACATGTGGCTTGAACTGCTGAATTTTATTATTGGTATAGCATTTGGCTTTTTTCACCATGGAAAGGAAGACTTCATGGGGCTCCTCAAAAATGGCGCGATTATCGGTATCGTTCTGGGTATTATTTTCGTGCTCGTTTCGATCTTCCTTGTTCCCGGAGTCCTAAGTATAGATGTCGGTTTCCTGGGAGTGTTCGGTATTTTTATCGAGATTATGATCTTCGTTATCATCTTTATCGTGGGCGCCTTTATCGGTGACTGGCTTGAAAATATCCTGAAAAAATAACCTGTAATTGTGGTTGTATCGCAGGCCCCCTGAAAATCTTTTTTATACAGTGCCTGGAACCCTCTATCCATAATAATCCCTGCCACCAAATTCCCTGAGCAGGAGCAGACCATTCTATGAAGATACTGGGAATCCACGGAAGTCCACGGACGATTCAAAGCACCACACGAAAGCTTGCGGATTTTGTGCTAAAAGGCGCAGCAGAAACCGGGGCAGAAACAGAGATAATTGACCTGGCGGATTACCATGTCATCCCCTGTACTGCCTGTGATGCGTGCTCGCTGAACGGCATCTGCATTCATGACGACGATCTCCCCTCCCTCCTGATCCGGATGCAGGAAGCAGACGGCATAATTTTCGGCTCACCGGTTTATATCGATAACATTTCCGGCCAGATGAAGGTATTCTTCGACAGGCTTGCTGATGCAATTCATTACCAGTTACTTGCAGGAAAGTACGGGTGCTCCGTTGCGACCACATATGAATCCGGAGGGGATGATGTTGTGGCGTACCTGAACCATGTACTCAATTACCTTGGCGTACTATCGCTCGGGGGAATCAGTGTTGCCACGGGCGGGAGAGCGGAAACTGTTGATGCACAGGAGGAGGCCGCACGAGCTCTCGGCCGGAAACTCGCGGGTGCGATCTCAGAAGGGTACTCTGATCCGGCGCAGGAAGCGATCCTTGCGGACAACCGGGCATATTTCCGCACGGTCGTAGAAGAGAACCGCGATTTCCGGACTGAAGAATACAACCGCTGGGTACGGATGGGATGGATAGAGTGAGGACCTGGTGATCCGCACACCGGAAAAAGGCACAGTTGCTCATATACGGATTTTCCTATACAAGGATAGAATGAAGTGCGGGGATACGCGAAGAGTACCTGGAAAATCTCCTTTATCATTTTCTTCCCCCGCGGATCATCTTAAAGAAGCATCAGAATAATCCCACGTATATGGAAGAAAAAAATCTCGATGTCGTTGCATACTGTGGTCTCTGCTGCCTTGACTGCCACGGGCACACGGGAAAAATCGCTGGCCTTGCCAGGGATCTTCGCAAGGAACTGAGGCAGGAAAAATACGAAAAATTTGCAGATGCCATTGCAAAAATCCCCATGGGTAAACCCTTTGAGCATTACCGGCAGTGTTACGATCTGCTCGGTGCCATGGTGAAGTTCCGGTGCAAAAAGGGATGCAGGGATGGCGGAGGTCCGCCGTTCTGCAAAATCAGGAAGTGCTGCCAGGAAAAAAAGATTACCGGATGCTGGGAATGCAGTGAACCGGAAACATGTGAAAAGCTGCAGTTCCTCAAACCCGTCCATGGAGATGCACATCTCCGGAACATCCACACGATTAGTATGAAGGGTATCGACGGTTTTATCTCGGGAAAGAGAAAGTGGTGATAATATCCAGAATTCAAAAACCAAAAACCGGCCTGAAGGGATTTGAACCCATGACCTGCATTATCAGGTGTCAGGTTTTGCGAACCGGTACTTTCCTTCCGGAACAGTTATCTCGAACCGTGCCCCTTTTCCGTGCACCCCGGTCTCGCAAATCGTGATACCAGTAATTGCAAGGATTTCACGGGCTAAAAAGAGACCAAAGCCGGTGTGCTTCCCGTAGCCCTGGTCAAATATCTTCTCTTTTTTATCCAATGGTACTCCAACCCCGTTATCTTCAACCGTTATGACAAGGCCGTCCGGATCGGTTTTGCAGCTGCATGTGATCGTGGTTACCCGCTCTCCATGCCTGATGGCGTTATCGACCAGGTTAAAAAAGACCTTCTCAAGCATGGGATCGGAAAAGACTTCGGCTTCACAGGTGCACGACAGGGATATACCCCCCGCATTCTGTCGTGCGACGATCTCATGGATCCTATGCCATCCAGGAGCGTGCATGCCGAGTTCCTGGTACATCCTGGTAAATGCGATCTGGTGGGCGATCACGGATCCCGTTGAATCGATCTTTTCGAGGAGATCAACAACAACGGGATCGGGTTTCTTCATCATTGCGATCTTTGCTAATCCGCGAAGGACAGAGACCTGGTTTGCCACATCGTGTCGGGTGATGCTGGACAGGAGGCTAAGTTTTCGGTTAATTTCATGCATAGCCTGCTCCAGGTTTACTCTCTCGGTAATATCCCGAATAATTCCCTCGGTACCATCGATGTGGCCTTCACTATCAATAATATACTGGATATTTAATGATACCCAGAAGGTTGTTCCGTCTTTCCGCAAGCCTTCTCCGGTAAAATCGGTAATTTTTCCGTTCTCATGTAGTTGCTGAATTACTTTTTGCCGCTGGTCTGGATGTTTGTAAAGGGATGCGGCAGGGATCCCGATCATCTCATCGGGAGACCCGTACCTATAAATACGGGCCGCAGAAGGGCTCACCATGATCAGGTTCCCGTTTTTATCCGCCCGGAAATAGGCATCCTGCATGTTCTCCAGGATATGGCGGTATTTCATCTCACTTTCCGCGAGGGCTTTTCGCGCCCTGATACTCTCTGTGATATCCCGGATCGAGCCCACGATTCCATCCGGTTCTCCCGATGCAGTGAACCGCATCCGGGCGTTAATTGAGACCGGGAATGGGGTTCCGTCTTTTCTCTTAAACTTCACCTCGAACCCGTAAACTGCCTGTTCACTTTTCAGCTTCTCAAGGAATGTCTGTCGTTCAGATGGGTTGGCGTAGAGGACATTAATATGCCTGCCAATAAGTTCTTCTGGCTTCCAGCCTGTCATAGAGACCGACGGTGAAAGCACCCTGATAATACCATTTTTGTCGGTCTGGGTGTATAAATCAACGAACGATTCGAAGATCTGTTTATATTGCTCCTTGCTCTCCAGCAGGGCTTTTTCCGCCTGGTTGCGCTCAGTAATATCAAAGATAATGGAGTAGAGGAGGAGTCTGCCTCCCAGCCGTATTGGCGCACTGTATACTTCAACATCCCGGATTTTGCCATTCGCAAGCTGATGTTTGAAGATGAATAAATTGCGCTTCTGCGTGCAGGCTGCCTGAATCTCTGCCTGAATTTCTGCAATTGGCAGCGTGTTGATCTCGAAAATTTTCTTTTTTGTCAGCTCGTCATGACTCCAATGGTAATATGTGCATGCTGCGGGATTGGCATCAGTGATATCACCATTATCCGGATCGATCAGCAGCATGACCGCATGATTGTTTTCGAACAGGTTCCGGTACCGCTCCTCGCTTTCCCGGAGTGCCTCTTCGCGTTTCCGTTCCTCCATCATGTTGTGGAGTGTCCCGATGGTTGCCGGATTTCCTCCGATTGTTGCCGAAGAGATATGCATTTTAACCCGGATCCGGGTCATCCCGTCATGATAGAGCACGGAGAATTCGTAGACATCCGGCGGGTTTTTTCCCTTGAGCCGGTCATGGTGACGGTTCATGACCATTTCCCGGTCTTCAGGAGCTATCAGTTCAGCGATTGGTTTCCCGGTGAGCTCGGCACCGCTGTAGCCGGTCATGGTGGCAAACGCAGCGTTGTGGAAGACAAGCAGTCCCCCCTTGGCAATGAAAATTCCATCCTGGCTCTGTTCAATAACCGTGCGGTACTCAGTCTCGCTCTCGCGCAGTGCCTCGTCTGCAATCTTTCTTCCGGTGATATCCTGCAATACCCCACTGAAAATGGTTTCATTACCTCGTACAGACGGTCTGGATATTCCATGGAACCAGATGATATCACCGGAGGGTTTGACAAATCTACCCTCAAAATCCCACTGGGACTGCAGCCTTATAGCTTCGTTTACCGAGTTGAGGAATGCTTCGCGGTCGCGGGAATCAATCCTATTGGTGAACCGCTCAAAGAAATCGCCGGAATTGCTACCGATACCCAGAACTTCCTCTGAACGTCTGCTGACAAAATACATCCCCCTTGTCCCGTCAGACCGTGCAAAGAATTGGTATACAACGCCCGGAACGGTACCTGCAATCTCTTCCAGCTGCTGCTTGCGTTTCTCCAGTTCTTCCTTTGTTGAAGCCAGTTCCCTGTACTTCGTCATGAGTTCTTCATCGGTTGCAGAGAGATGTTCATAAGCATCTTTCAATTCGTCCTGTGCCCGTTTCTGGTCAGTAATATTCCTGACGTGCTCGATCACACCCGTCATTTTCCCGGATGCTGAATCGATGAGTGGATAGCTGTACAAATCGACCCATCCAACAGACTTCCCCCCTTCAATCAATGGAACAATTTCATGAGCCGGTTTTCCTGTTTGGAGGGTATTATATGATGGACAGACTTCACATCGCTCGGTGCGTCCATGATACACTTCCCAGCACTTCCTTCCGACCAGCGGGAGTTCCTGCGAATACCATTTCTCCATGGTCGTGTTGACCCGGACAACCGTCATGTTCATATCGAGAATTGAGATACCATCCCTGATGCTGGAGAAGGTATTATCCAGGAGTTGTTCCCGCTCGTAAAGAGCCTCGACCGACTGCTTGCGCTCGGTGATATCCAGCGCGGTAAATGTCAGGCCCTTTGAATGATCGGCAGGATCCAGCGGTGTGGAACTCAGCAGAATATCTCTGATCGATCCATCTTTCTTCTTCCACCGGGTCTCAACACTACCTGTACCTAATTTGCTGATCTGCTGATATTTTTCCCTGCCTACCGAATCGAACTCCTCATCGGTAGGGTACAGGATCCTTGCACTCTTACCATCCAGTTCTTCTGCAGAATAGCCGGTTATCTCACAGATACGGTCATTTACCCTTATTATAATCCGGTTATTAACTAATCCGATCCCGACCGGGGCCGCCCGGAATATACTGGAGAGAGTGGCATCGCTCTCACGAATCTGCTGCTTTCTCTCTAAAAGTTCATCATACTGCCCGCGGAGTTCTTCTTCCGCAGCGGTAATCCGCTCATGGGCTGTGTGGAGTTCTTCTTCTGTCCGCCGCCTCTTCAGGACCTGCCAGAGACTCTGCATCAGGAGTGTAAGGTCTCTGATATCGCTATCTGTATAATTGGACGATTTGTTCGCGACCCCGGCAATGATCACAATATGGTCCGCCTCCATAACCGGGATATTCATATGCCGTATGATTTGCGGGTGCCCGTCAGGGTAACCCTTTTTTTTGGGATTGGGGGCCTGGTAATCGTTGGTGATGACAGGACGGCGCTGCCGGACTGCCTCCCCCCAGAGGCCGGTTTTCTCTACAGGGTAGACGACCGGTTTCTCCCGCATGGAGCACTCCTTCATGGCAGTCTGCGACCATGCATACATCGCAAGCTCGCTTTCATCATCATTCAGAAATGCAAGATATGCCAGCGGGCTTCCTGTCACCGAACATGCACCCTCGACAGCATAAGAGAGGAGTTTATGTTCCGGTTGTTGAGCCTTCTCGTAGAAACCCAGCATGTACTTAAGTCGTGATTCGCTCTCCCGGATCCGGAGTGCATTCAGCTCAAGTTCATCAAACTGCCCTTTCAGTTCCTCCTGTGATGCAATCAACTGTTCGTATGCAGCCCTGAGCTCGTCCTGGGTCCGCCGTCGATCCGTCACATCCATCGCAATATGGATCACTTTCTCAAGCCTGCCGGCAGCGTCAAAGACCGGTGTACAGCTGACATGGTAGTAGCCATTGAGCGCTTCCATTTCCATATCGGCAGTTTCAATGATTCCGGTTCTTTTGAGTTGTTCAAAGGGGCAGCCATCAGCTGGCCTGATCGCATCCGGTCCGTGGAAAATTTCAAAACACCGCTTCCCTTTAAGATCGTCAAGGGATTTTCCTGTTGCCGTGAGCGCAGCATCATTGGCATCGATAATGTGGTTATTGGCATCAAGGACAATCGTAGGATGGCCTATCGCCCTGAATATACTCTCCCAGTCTTTCTGTGCACGGAACATCCCCTCTTCTGCCTTCTTTAATCCTGTAACATCGCGAATGGATTCAATCGCGCCGACAATCCCGCCCTGCCGGTTATAGAGCGGACTGGCCTTGCCCATGAGAGTCACCTTACGGCCCATAGGGCGTGGGAGTTCGGTATCAGCAATCAGGATATCCTTTTCATGGAAAATATGTGTATATTTCTCTGCAATGACTTCATCGGGTTCAAAGACAAGATTGATGAGAATCGGCCTGCGGGTTCCGTAGAACGGGATTGCGTACTCGTAATCACCTTTTCCCAGCATGTCTGCTGCTGCCACACCTGTCATCTCTTCGATCGCACGGTTCCAGGCGATCACCCTTCCCGAAGTGTCTATGGCAAACGTTGCATCAGGCAGGAAATTGATGATGTCCGCGAGCCGTTTCTCGGATTCGATACGTGAAATTTCTGCCTGGCGCCGTGCAATCGCCTGCCGGAGCTTATGTGACAATTCAGCGAACTGTGCTGTCGGATCCCCGCCTTTCTGGAGGTAGAAATCAGCACCGTTATTGATGGCTTCGATTACAACCTCTTCCCGGCCACGGCCGGTAAAAAGGATAAACGGGATATCCCCAAATTTTTCCCGGACCTTCTTTAAAAAAGCAATCCCGTCCATTTCCGGCATCTGATAATCAGAGATGATAGCATCGTATGACTGTGTGCCAATCGAACTGAGTGCATGCAGTGCCGCGGTATCGACATCGACTGAAAAATCATTTGTATCTTCCAGAAAAAGTTTTGTTATTTCCAACAGGCTCGGCTCATCATCAACGTAGAGTATCCTGTGCATGACTGTCTTCCTATAGCTCCTCTGTGGGAGTTGATCTAATAAAACATAAGGATTACGATATTATTTATAATGAATAAAAAAATCTGAATCCGAAAAATCGAATTATCTGGCGGCAGTAATCCGGTAAAAACCTTTCGGTACCGTAATCTCAAACCGTGCTCCTTTCCGGGGCTCCCCGGTCTCGCAGATAGCGATGCCGGTAATTGCCAGGATCTCGCGGGCTAAAAACAGGCCAAAACCGGTATGCTTCCCATACCCTTTTTCAAATATCTTTTCCTTAAGCTCAGTTGGTACTCCTGTGCCGTTATCTTCTACCGCGATCCTAAGACCCTCGGAAACTTCCCGGCAGCTGATTGTGATTGTGGTTACCCGTTCCCCGTGCCTTGCAGCGTTTTCGATAAGGTTGAAAAAGACTTTCTCAAGCATGGGATCGGCAAAAACTTCAGCATCGCAGGTGCATGTAAGGGAAATAGTATCAGATTGCTGCCGTGCAATTATTTCCCTAATCCCGTGCCAGAATGGGGCATGTATACCGAGATCCTGGTATGCCTTGGTAAACTCGATCTGTCGTGCGATCGTGGCTCCTGCCGTATCGATCTTTTTAAGTAAGTCAATAACTACAGGATCGGGTTTTTTCATCATGGCAATTTTTGCAAATCCCCGCAGGGTAGCAACCTGGTTTGCTACGTCGTGGCGAGTGATGCTGGTTAAGAGATTAATCTTTTTATTGGCCTCCTGAATTGTCCGTTCTGCCCGTTTCTGCTCCGTAATGTCCCTGAAAGTACCTTCGATACCGCCAATCTTACCGTCCGGGTTATAGAAGAGATGGCTGCTAGCAGAGATCAGCAAAGGTGAACCATCTTTTTTCTTCAGATACACTTCGTAGTTTGTTACTTTTCCGTTCCGGTAGATTTCTTCCAATAAACGTTTCCTGTCAGCAGGATTGGCATAGAACTCTTGCGCAATATTTTTTCCGATGACCTCCGAGATTTCATTGTACCCGACCATTCTTGCCAAAGATCGGCTGCCCCGAATAAGGCGCCCATCAGTGTCGCTCCGGTAATACACGTCCTGGATCTGGTCCAGCAGGGTCTGATATTCATGACATGCGGTGACCCGTTCCTCTTCCGCTCTTTTACGATCGGTGATGTCATAGATCACGGTAATTATCGCTGATTTACCTCCAAAATCAGTTGCATCTGAATTGAAAAGGACATCATAAATCTGCCCGGATTTGGATCGTATTCTCGTCTCCACGTTCCTGACAAAACCTGCCTCTTTTAATTGCTGTAGTTGATACAGTCGTTCCTCAGGAGTTACCCAAATCCCAAGTCCGACGGTTGTCTTTTCCAGCATTTCCTCTTTTTCATACCCGAACAGGGAAACAGCCGCATCATTCACGGACAGAAGCCGGCCGTCATCGGCACCAGTCAGCAGGATTGGAACAGGGCTGGCATTGAAAAGAGCAACGAATCTCGCATCGGAAGCTTTCAGTTTTTCCTCTGCCTGTTTGCGTTTGGAGATATCCCGGTGTGTTCCAATATAGCGCAGGGGCTTTCCCTTCCCGTCACGCGCCACGACTTTACCGCGGGCGAGGATCCAGCACCACTCCCCGGAGACTGTTTTGATCCGCTCTTCATAATCGAATGAGGAAATCGTTCCGGCAAGAAGATCGCTGAACTGCCGGTTACCTTCGGCAAGGTCATCCGGGTGGATAATGGCAAGGAACGCGTCAGCAGTTTTGGGGAATTCCTCCATCCGGTACCCAAGTATAGACGAAGCAGTACGATTTACCGTCAATATACCGGTTACGAGGTCAACATCGATGACACCTTCGTCTGCACTCCAGAGTGCAAGTTCGAGCCTGCTCTTCTCTCTCTTTGATCTTGTTTTCCATTGCCCTGCGCTCAGTGTTATCAGTTGCAATGCTCAGGATAACAGGACAACCGTCCCATTCGGTTTTTTTTGCGGTGATCAGGAGTGGAAGGACTGACCTGTCTTTTCGGAAATGTCCAACTTCGCAGGAGAACTCCCCTATTTCATCCAGTCGCCGGATCCGATCATCTAATAATTTCTCACTCTCAGGAACATCCAGTTCATGGAGGGTCATCCGGTAGAATTCCTCTTCCGTATACCCATGGTACTTGAAGGTTTTCGCATTCGCGTACAGGAACCTGCCCTCAGAATCATGTACAGTAACTGAAGCCGGTATGAGATCCAGAAGCCCTGCGAGTATACGGATGCGGTCTTCTTTGCTTTTCAGTTCCGTAATGTCGCTGAACGATTCAACGAACACTTTCTTTCCGTTAATCATTGCCGGAATGACGGTTTTCAGAACGGGGATCGGTTCTCCTCCACTCGTGACAAGAATACGTTCCGACGAATCGACCTGCATTCCGCGATCAGATACCGGGCACTGCCCCTCATCGCAGGGGCAGAAGAACCGGTGACAGACAGAACCGATCACGGTACCTTTTTCTGCTTCTATCATGGCCAGAGCTTTTGGGTTGGCATCAAGGATCGTATGGGTCGCTGCATCAATGATCACAATCCCCGTCTGGATTGACTGCATGATCATCCTCAGCCGGTCCTCGCTCTCACGAAGCGCTTCTTCCGCCTCTTTCTTTTCGGTCACATCACGCCCGACAGACTGATATTCAGTAATCTCTCCCGACGCGTTGAAAATCGCACGGTCGCTCCATCGCTGCCATAGTATCCTGCGATCCGGGATGATGATCCGGTGCTCGATGATATCAACCGGATTTTCCGGGGTCAGGGATGAAAAGAAACGTTTCACCCGTTCCTTGTCTTCGTCAGGGATTGTTGGCCGGAACCGGTGCCCGAGGATCTCTTCCCGCTTCAGCCCGAAATACCGGCAGTAGGCTTCGTTGACAAAAACATGCGTCCCGTCCGGTAAGAAACGGGAGATTAATTCGGTCTGGTCTTCGACTACGTTCCGGTATTTCTCTTCGCTGTCCCTGAGTTCCTTCTCGATCCTTTTTCTCTCGGTGATATCATGGAATGTTCCTTCGATTCCAATTATCTTCCCTGATGGATCGCGATAGACATGACTGCTGGTCGAAACTAAGACCGAAGTATTATCCTTTCTTTTTAATAGTATTTCGTAATCGGTCACTTTACCTTCGCGGTATATAGTTTCAAGGAACTGTTTCCGGTCATCGGGATTGAAGTAGAAATCTTCGGAAATACTCCTTCCGAGGCAATCCGAGATTTCACTGTACCCCAGCAGGGTTGCCAATGACCGGCTCCCCCTGATGAGCCGTCCCTCTGAATCGCTCCGGTAGTATGCATCCTGGATCTGGCTGAGGAGATTTGTGTATTCCCTGTTAGCGGCAACAAGACTATCTTCCACCTTCTTTCGTTCGGTAATGTCCAGCAGGGATGCAACACTCTTTGTAGTGCCAGGGACGATATCGATAGTCAGATAGATATTTCTGATATCGCCGGATTTGGAAGCAAACCGGAATTCATAATGCGTAAGAGCAATTTGCCCTTTTTTCCTTCTCAGCTGGTGCTGGGCAAGCATCCGGTCAAAATCTTCTTTGACAACAAACTCCGTCCACTTTTTCCTGTTTTCGATCTCGGCTTTCCGGTACCCGCACAGCTTCTCGAACTCGGAGTTTGCAAGGCTTATCATACCATCGTTTTCAATAAGGACTGTCGCGGTTCCCGTTGTTTCGAAGACCGTTCGGTACTTCTCCTCGCTTTCGCGGAGCGCATCTTGTGCTTTCCGGCGCTGGGTAATATTTGTGTGCTGGATAACCGCATTCGTAATTTTTCCGCTTGTGTCACGCACCGGGAAAATAGTAACATCAAGTACGAGCAATACGAACTTTTCCAGGTGCAGGTTTTTTAACTGTTTTGTGTCGTAATTCAGCTGGAAACGGGCGACAATGCCCTTTTCAAAAACGTTACGAATATTTGGCAGGAAACCCTGTTCTAAAATAAGAGTATCTTCAAATATCGAATATTTTCCAACGACATCAGCTTCATCAATATGCAACAAGTCCAGACAAGCTTTATTGATCAGGATGAGCATTCCTTTTTCATCAGAAATCCACATTGGTGTCGGGCTCTGGTCGATCAGGCTGTTTAAGAACGCAATCGTGTTCTTTAAATCATTCTCAGCTTTCTTGCGTTCAGTGATGTCAACAATAATACCCCGAAGCCCGATTATCCTGTCATTCACGATAATTGGTGAGGTGTAAATGGAAATGGGAAATGTCTTGCCATCTTTACGCAGGCCCTGGTATTCTCCCGCAGATCCTGTCCTTTCCTTCTGCCCGAGCATGGAGTGGAAATCCTCCATTGCCCGTTTTCGGTCATTGGAGGCAATCATCTGAAGGAAGTTAAGTCCCTGCCCGAGCTCATCTTCTGTATATCCGAACCGTTCGAATGCAATGCGGTTCGCGTACGTCAGGTTTCCTTTTACATCTGTTTCAAAAACAACCTGTGGTAATAAGTTGGAAAGTTCACGGAACCGTCTCTCACTCTCGTTCAGCGCCTCCTCGGCATGTTTTCGTTCCGTGATTTCCCGGATTGATTCAATGGCACCGACTATAGTACCCCTCGTGTCATACAGCGGGGAGGCAGTGAACCAGAGGGAAGCGCCCCGCCCGTCATTCAAATGGGGGATAGTAATTTCAGAGAAAAGGGTAGTCCCGTCCCGTGTTATAGCCGGGTATTTTGTGGCGGTTACAGGATCGTCTTTCAGAACAAGATTGATAAGGATCGGGCGGCGTTCGTGGTAAAACGGGATTGCATATTCATAGTCGTCTTTCCCGAGGATTTCTGTTGATTTTACCCCGGTCATCATCTCCATTGCACGGTTCCAGGCGATTACCACGCCATTGGTATCGATGGCAAAAGTTGCATCCGGCAGAAAGTTGATGATATCCGCCTCTCGTCTCTCGTGGTTGCGGATGCTCGCTTCCGCTTTTCGCTGCATGACGGCCATATGGACCTTGTGCTCGAGCTCGGCGAACTGCGATACCGGTTCACCACCTTTCTGAAGATAAAAGTCGGCACCTTCATTGAGCGCCTGGATGACGATTTCTTCCCGCCCGCGGCCGGTGAAGATAATAAACGGTATGGTATTTCCTGATGACCTGACCTGCTTTAAGAATTCAATACCATCCATCTCCGGCATCTGGTAATCGGAAATAATGGCATCGTACCTTTTTCCTGCGATTACCTGGAGCGCATCTGAAGCTGAAGTAACCGTGTCAACGGAAAACAGCCCGCGCTGCTCAAGAAATAGTTTGCCGATCTCGAGCAATGCCAGTTCGTCATCCACATAAAGAATGGAAAACATGATGAATCCTGTGCAAGATTTTTAACCTTCAGGATGAAAGGCAATTGATTTCTTAACCAATGAATGTTACGGATATTATCCTGCGGTCAAAAACAGTGCATTCATCCGGACAGATGGTTGCCCTGGTTTTGAGGAATAAACAAGCGTATGGGAAATTCGAATAATTCAGGAATAGTGACAAAAGAATAACGGACATGAAGAATTTGAACTCCCTTGCCTGTGGATTTTAGTTGCTGGAAAAACCGGTGCAGAAAAATATCACTATCCCGTTTTCCAGAGCACAAGCAGTACAATCATGGCAACAGGAATCAGGAGGTCAAAATACACCACAGAGCCGGCATTATACGGTGAGAGGTTCCTGCTTTTCTTTAAGTCAAGCACATGGCCTATGCCCATGAAAAAGAGCATGATCGATGCACCGATGACTGTAGCGACAAGGAAATTGTCCCGGATGAAGAATGAAAGGACCCCCAGTACACCGAATGCGGCATCAGCGGCGGCAACCTCTTTCTGGAAGGGGCTTTTTGTCTTCCACCCGATCTTCTCTGCAGTTTTATCAGCTGCAGGACCGTACCAGTGCATAAACCCGGCAAGGATACCCTGGAACCCGATATTGACCAGCAGAATATATGCAAGAACTGCTTGGGCGATCGCGGTCCTGAACAGGATGATATCAGCGACTGCACAAAGCAGGGCGATAACGAGAAAAGCCACTGCAAAATGATTCCGTATCACTTCACCTACATCCGTCATAATTCCATTCCAACAGGCTATATTTTGTCTGAAGGTATGTATGTCCTTTCCCGAAAAGGTGGCAGGAAAACACCTGCTGTGGAATGACAGATCCGTGGGAGAAAAGTAAAAACCATAAGAAAACGGGCCTGAAGGGATTTGAACCCTTGACCTGCGGATTAAGAGTCCGCCGCTATGCCGAACTAAGCGACAGACCCAAGCTCGTTAGACCTAGTAATGTGGTCGATATTGGCGAATAAATGTTTTGGAGATACTCGTATTGGAATCCCTTAATACGCTGGAATGATCCATCTTTGTATAACATGCCACAGGAAGCCCCGTTTGAGCAGCCGGGACCGACAAAATACTGTATTTTCGGGTGCGGGACCAACGGTTACAATATCATTTTGGAACTCGCAAAAGAGAATGAGCGCGTAGTCGTGGTCGATAATGATGATACCCGGGTACGAAATCTACGGGACCAGAAATATGACGCATATCTGCGGGATATCACTTCACCGGATATGCTCTCCGGGCTCCCGGTTTTCGAGATTGCCTTCGTAATGACAGGAAGCGGGGATGCTAACCTCGCTGCGGTCCTCACCATCAGGAAACGGTACCCGACCGTCCAGGTTGTTGCACGTTCCACCGATCCACTGAACGGGAAGAAGCTCACCGCAGCAGGTGCAGAATTTGTACTTTACCCCCAGGAAGTTGTTGCACGGTCCGCTGTTCTCCAGATCAAAAAACAGCACTCGAGCAGGATATCACAGCGGCTTTTTACCCTTCTTGCCGGCTGGGAGGGCACACTGGGCATCATCACTCACAAAAACCCGGATCCTGATGCAATCTCATCTGCTATGGCGCTTGCCGAGATTGCAAAACATGCCAACCCGAAATCGCTCACAACACGGATCTTCTACGAAGGCAGCATCGGCCACCAGGAGAACCGGACTTTTGTCAACCTGCTCGATATCAAGATGGAGCATATGACTGCAGAGGCACTCCAGAAATGCACCTATCTGGCTCTGGTCGACTGCTCAGCACCCGGTGCGAATAACGACGTGCCCCCGCAGACAAAAATCAATATTATCATCGACCACCACAAAGATGGCCGCCATATGGCAACGCAGAGCACGTTCATTGACATCCGCCCGGGTATAGGTGCGACAGCAAGCATTCTTACCCAGTACCTGCAGGAACTCGATGTGCCCGTTGACAAGCGGGTTGCCACTGCACTTCTGTATGGTATCCGAACGGATACCAGGGAATTCAAGCGCAACGTGACACCCCAGGACCTTAATTATGCCGGTTTTCTCCTGCCGCTCACGGATGCCGAACTGCTTGACAAGATTATGTCCCCCTCCCTGTCACAGGAGACCCTTGATGTAATCGGCACTGCAATCAATAAACGAAAAATCCAGAGCGGGTATCTCTTCGCTAACGTGGGGTATGTCATGAACCGCGATGCACTTCCGCAGGCTGCAGAAATTCTCATCACCCTTGAAGGAGTAAATACGGCTCTTGTCTATGGAATCACCGATAACGCGATTGTGATCTCGGCACGCAACCGCGATATCAGGTTACATATCGGCAATGCACTCTCAGAAGCGTTTGGGGAGATGGGTGAAGCCGGTGGTCACCCGAATATGGCAGCGGCCCTGCTCCCCCTTCATTACTTCGGAAAAGTGGAAAACAAAGCCCAGCTGCTTGAGTTTGTTATTGAGCCCATACTGCAGAAGTTCAAGAACCTCGTTGGCCTGGAAAATGAAGGTAAAAAGAACGGAGTGTAATAGCAGGGCATACCGGAATATATGGATTTAAACCTGAGAATCTGTCGGTAACAGGTGTGCAACGGCCGGACAGGATTCATGTATGCATCATTCCCCGGCTGCGGTGAAGTATTTGAGGGATGTGATGAACTATGAATATCAGGAAATCGATGGCACTCTATGAAGGTGCATTTTTTCCGGATTTTTAGGAGCCAATAATGAATTTTGAGGTCTGGGAACCCTATTACTGCGAAATTTTAGAATATTTCGGGTTCGATCGTGCACAGGATGAGGAAGCAGCCCTGCTGCTCGCCTCCCTTATGACCCGCGATAATATCCTCTCCCTGGCTTCTCTTACCCTGGGTAATGAAGTTACCGTATGCGGTAATGCGCCCTGCCTGAAAGATGAGCTTGATAAAATCCGGGGTGTGGTTTTTGCAGCCGATGCTGCAGCTGAAGTACTTGATGCACAGGGGATCTGTTCCGGATGCGGTTTTTACCGATCTTGATGGTGCTACAGACCGGCTCCTGGAGCTGAACGAATCAGGTACGATTGTTGTAATCCATGCGCATGGGGACAATATGCCCCTGCTCCGCTACTGGGTGCCGCGATTTAAAGGCCCGGTGGTCGCCACCACGCAAAGCGCCCCGCTCAAAAATGTCTATAATTTTGGCGGATTTTCCGATGGTGACCGTGCAGTTTTTGCAGCCGATGAACTTGGGGCTGAACATATTACGATTATCGGGTTTGACCTTGATGATGAAAATGTTGATCCGGTGAAGCGGGGCAAACTATCCTGGGCGCGCAAGCTCCTTGCGGCGATCGGTTATGCCTGCTGAAGCCTTCATCCTTGACGGGTATGTTGACGAACCGGCGTGCCTTGGTGTTCCGCCGTACATATCCCCCTATATCCGCACGGTTGCCGGGGTATTAACGGATCATGAGTTCACGGTGCGGTACCTGACCATTGACCAGCTCCGGAAAGACCCGCATGCCATCAACCTGATGGACCGTGCGAACCTGCTGGTCATGATCGCAGGTGTTACCGTACCGGGAAAATATCTTGGCGGCACCCCGGCGACCCTCAACGAGATCGAGCAGGTTGGGCATATGATCCGGGGGCCTGAAAAGCTGATCGGAGGTCCGGTTGGATTCGGATATGCTCCGTGAAGGCGGGCAGCGTGCGATTAAACAGGTAATTTCCGGTTTTGATGCCCTGCTTGATGGCGAGCCGGCAGTTGCACTCGACAACTATCTGACGGGCAATGGACCAGCCGGCCTACTGGATTACCACCGCACTGATCCATGGAGTGTAACCGGGAGCGGCATTATTGAACAGCACCCGGATTACCCGTACGTGATGTGCGAGCTCGAGACCGCACGGGGCTGTTCGCATGGTGCATCAGGTGGCTGTTCATTCTGCACGGAACCATTTTATGGCAGTCCACGGTATCGCAGTATCTCCGGCATCGCTGACGAGGTCGCAGCCCTGTATGCCCACGGTGCGAGGCACTTCAGGGTAGGGCGGCAGCCGGATATCCTTGCCTATGGTGCGGGTGCCGGAGAATATCCTGCACCCCGCCCGGATCTTCTGGAGAATCTCTTTGCCTCGATCCGCGTGGCTGCGCCCGATCTGAAAACCCTGCATATCGACAATACGAACCCCGCGACAATCGCAAAGCACGAAGAAGAGAGCCGTGAGGCACTGCGTGCGATTATACGGCATCACACTCCTGGCGATGTCGCCGCCTTCGGTATGGAAACCGCAGATCCCGAAGTTGTCGCGGCAAACAATCTCAAGGCTGATGCGGAAGACGTGCTCCGGGCGATACGGATCGTGAACGAAGAAGGAGGTATTCGCAGGGACAATGTACCTGAACTGCTCCCGGGGCTCAATTTTGTCTGCGGCCTTGCGGGAGAGACCGTGATGACCTATGATCTCAACGAGCAGTTCCTCGTCCGGGTACGGGATGCGGGTCTCCTGGTCCGGCGGGTAAATATCCGGCAGGTGATGCCGTTTGAAGGTACACCTGCCTATACGAATAATACCCTTGGGAAATATGATCACCGGTTCAGGGCTTTTAAGGAATTCGTACGGCAGAAGATTGATCTCCCGATGCTCCAGCGGGTCTATCCGGTTGGTACGGTGCTCCGCGAAGTCCGCATCGAAGTCTCCGGGGCTCTCTCATTCGGTCGCCAGATGGGATCCTACCCTATCCTTGTCGGTATTCCGGTAAGGCTCCCGGAACGGACGATCACTGATGTCGTGGTCGTTGACTGGGGGATGCGGTCGATCACCGCACTGCCGGTCCCTGTTGAGATTAACATGCTGCCGGCAACTGCAATAAAATGGCTTCCGGGTATAGGTAAAAAGAAAGTGGCGGCGGTGCTCGCAAAACGGCCGTTCAGATCACTGGAAGCATACCGGAAGATTGCAGGAAGTTCCCGAATCGACACGGTGCTGAAATTCTAAATCTGTTTGAGTTCGGTCACTTTGATAATATCCGTCCGCGTTACAATACCGAGAATTTTTCCATCCTGAACAACCGGGATCCTCCCGAAGTTCCGTGCAGACATGATCTTCAGCGCGTCAATCACCGGGGCTGAAGGAGGGAGTGTAACCGGGTCCCGTGTCATGATGTCCCGGACCTGCATCGCCTCGCGATCTATCGAAGATGTTCGGTTAACGTCAGCCAGGGTCACCATGCCGACCAGTGTATCCCGCTCGACTACGGGAAACCCGAGGTGCTTGCTGGAGTACATCATGGTAATCACCTCTCTTAAGGGAAGTGAAGGGGCGACGGTTGTTACCGGGCTGCTCATCATGTCACCAACGGTTACATTCTGGAGCAGGAAGCTGTACTTCACCGCAGCCGATTCACCACTCGCTCCGATATAGATAAAAAGCGCGATTAAGATCAGGAACGGGTTGGAAAAGAGCCCGATGATTCCAAAGATAATTGCAAATCCTTTGCCTATGTCGGCGGCGATTTTTGTCGCACGGTGAAGGGGCATTCTTCCCGCCAGCCATGCCCGGAGCACCCTGCCCCCGTCCATCGGGAATGCGGGCAGGAGGTTAAACACACAGAGGATGATATTGAGAACACCGAGATAACCGAAAATAAAGACCAGTACGCCGGCGATACCAGGACTCATGGGGATGACCGGGACTACATAGACAATCACACTGCAGAGCAGGCCGACACCAAGGCTGGTGAGCGGTCCCACCAGCGCCATGGGCAGTTCAGCTTTTGGATCCGGCACTCCCTCTTCCATTGACGCAATGCCACCAAAGATCATAAGGGTGATGCTGTTGATGCGGATCCCTTTACGACGGGCAACCAGCGAGTGGGCGAGTTCATGCACCAGAACTCCTGCAAAAAGCCCGATTCCGACAATTATGCCAAGCAGGTAGGGAACATAACCGGAAGAAAAGAGGGTAGTGTCAACCGGTACCTCGAAGATCTGGTTGAGCATATCGGCAGTGGGCACAATCTGGCTCCCGATAATCCAGGCAAAGAGGGGAATGACCAGGAGAAAGGTGTAGTGGATCAGGATCGGAATCCCAAACAAGCGCCCGATTCGAAAAGATCCGTCCATAACAAAGGATTATCTTTTTAACTCTTAAGTATATACTTTCATCTGATAACGATGGAAACCCAGATTACGGAGTTGTTCGGGCTTCAGATCTATACGGACAAAGGTATGTTTGTCGGTGAAGTCGAAGATGTTCTCATCGACGTGGATCAGAAGAAGATAGATTCAATTGTGGTCAGCAAGGTCAACGATCAGCTCTTTGAGCTGAAAAATTACAAAGGCCTTAAGATCCCGTACCGTATCATCAGCGCCATTGATGATATCGTTCTGATCCGCCATCTGCCGGGAGCTTTCACGAGCGGCAGTATGGAAGAGTAAAAAGATACACATTTGCTGCGGGACAAAATTTCCATATTTTCTTTGTTCCCGCCTGGTTGTTTGTATGGAAAACCGGGAAATATTTTCAAATATCACGATTATTCCCCCTGTTTTTGTCAGGCTTGACGGGCGTGCATTTCACCGGCTGGCAGAGAATCTCGCACTAAAAAAACCATTTGATGATGCGTTCAGCGACGCAATGATCGGGGTCTGTAAAACCCTCGTCGCGGACAGCGGGCTCTGTCCGGAGTTTGCATTCACGTTTTCGGATGAGATCAGCCTCTATTTCATTCAACTTCCTTTTGGGGGACGAGTGGAAAAGATCGATTCGGTGGCGGCATCCTTTGCAGCAAGTTCACTCACCCTTGCCCTTGGAGTGACAATTCCCCTGTCGTTCGATGCACGGGTCATCCCGGCGACGCCTGAGTTTGCGATGGAATATCTGGCGAACCGGCAGAACGAGGCATGGCGTAACCACCTGAATGGCTATTGCCAGCAGGCCCTGATTGGGGACGGCATAAGTGCAAAAAAGGCTGCAGCCCGGTTAAAAGGCCTGCCGGCAAAAGAACTTCATGAAATGATGCATCAGCGGGGTTTTAACCTTGCCACGACCCCGGCATGGCAGCGGCGGGGAGTCCTGGTCTACAAGAAGTTCACGGAAAAGGAGGGATTCAACCCGATCACGCAGGAGCATGTGGTGGCTGAACGCAGTGCGGTTACAATAGAGCGTGACCTCCCGCTGTTTACCACTCCTGAAGGAAAAGAGTTCCTGGGAAAAATAATCCCTGACGCGTGAGCCAGGATTAAATAAATGCAGAAGAAGAGGGAAGAAAAGTTATTTTTGAATGCGTGAGACCCCGATCGTCACACCGACGGTCTCAGTCACCCCCTCAATGTCCCAGTCCTTTATCAGATCATGGGCTCTTAGTTTATCGCTTGGTCTAAGGAAGGAAAACAGGACTCCTTTGTCCGGTACAACCGCTAAAACCTCCCCCGCAATAGTGTGATTGCTGTTTTTTCTGAGAAGGTCGTAGACCCTGGTGTTATTGACCAGTACTTCTACCGAGATAAATTCGCTGACTATAAGATCAAGTTGTTTGCGCATTTCCTGAATACGGCGGATAACCTCGCGCTCATAACCCTCCGTTTCGAGACTGTCATCAAGCCTGACATCTACGTAAACCGTTGCATCCTGCATCGGGGCTGAGAATACGTCAGAGGGCAGTTTTTCGGTAAAAGTCACATGTTCCGCTCCGATATCAAAGAACTCATCGCCATTCCCGAGTTTTACTGTCCGCCCGGCCTCAATTTCTGCTTTGAGATGGTTACCGTCAGCAGTTTCGATGAGCCCCTTGACCTTGAAGGAGTTCTTGCCAAATCCTTTCCCAAGTGCCTTCATCACCGGCTCTGCCTGCCACCCGATCCGCTCCCACCTGCCCATTACAACGCTGACCTTGCGGGCATTGGCCCGGTCCATGCAGACTGAATTCAACCGTTCTATTGCATCCCTGACCGTCCCGGTGTTTGTCACCACCACCACTTCTGATACCGGCCAGCGGAGTTTCCGCTTTCCCGCCTGCCGGGCATTTGCACACGCGTCATCAAACGATCGGACTATGTCAACCGCCTGTTCAAGGGATGCATCAACAAGTGCCTCATCCCCGGCAATCCAGTCCAGCAGGTGAATACTTGCGGGATCATTCCCGCCCCTGAGGTTCCGGTAGATTTCCTCGGTGAGGTGAGGGCAGAAAGGTGCAAGCAGTGCGATAAGGCGGCGCATTACGTAATAAATAGTCTCGTAGGCATGGCGTTTGTCATCCGATTCACCTTCGGACCACATACGGGGGCGGACGAGCTGAACGTACCAACGGGAGAGATCTTCCAGGATGAAGTTCACCAGTTCGCGGGTTGCCCGGTGGAGCTGGCATTCCTTTATGGCTGCATCAACCTTTATAGCGACAGAGTTTATGCGGGATACGATGAAACGGTCCTCATCCGGCATATGACCGAGATGTGCCCTGATGTATGCACCATCCCAGACGCCACTCCTGTTCGAAGGTTCGAATTTATCAAGGATCATGTACGGGAGCGGGAAGCGGTACACATTCCAGAGGATATTCATCGCCCGGTTGGTGGTGCCTACCCCCTCCCAGTTAAATTTGAGATCGTCCCAGGGAGCTGACGATGAAAGCACGTAGAGCCGGAGCACATCGACACCGACTTTTGCAATGACTTCTTCGGGTGTCACGACATTGCCGAGGCTTTTTGACATCTTCTTGCCCTCGGCATCGAGTGCAAACCCGTGCATGCAGACACTTTTGTAGGGTGCCTTACCAAATGCAATCGTACTGGCACCCAGCTGGGAATAGAACCAGCCCCGGGTCTGGTCCTGTCCTTCCGTGATAAAATCAGCAGGCCAGAGTGTCTCGAACTCTTCAGTCTTACCCGGAAAACCGAGGGTTGCCCAGGATGCGACCGCGGAGTCGAACCAGACATCAAAGATATCCTCAACCCGCTTCATCGTGCCTCCGCAGCTGCACGGGATGGTCACATCATCCACAAATGGCCGGTGCGGGTCTTTGAGCAGGGTACCGCTCGCTTCTTCCAGTTCCCTGATCGTACCGAAGACCCGGTACTCGTCGCATTTCGGACACACCCAGACAGGTATAGGGATCCCCCAGTACCTCTGACGGGAGATACACCAGTCCCGTGCCTCTTTGATCCAGTCATAGAAGCGTGCGCTCCCTGCCCAGTCGGGATACCAGGTGACTTTTGCGACTTCAGCAAGCATCAGGTCACGCATCTCCGAGGCTTTTAAAAACCACTGCGAAGTTGCCCGGAAGATGATCGGGGTTTTACAACGCCAGCAGTGCCCGTACCGGTGGACTACGGTCTCTTTGGCGAGAAGGTGGTCGCCGAGGGCAATAAGGACATTATCGTTTGAATCTTTCACGTACTGCCCGGCAAACATCCCGCCCTCTGCCCTGAATCTCCCGGCACCATCAACGGGGCAGACAATCGGAAGCCCTTCTTTTGTGCCAAGCACATAATCATCCCAACCATGACCCGGGGCGATATGGACAATTCCGGTATTTTCAAGCGTAACGAAATCCGCGGTCACGACTTTATGGTCAATATCCCGCTGGAGGGGAACATGTTCCTGAAGCGGGGATTCGTACTTCCAGTCCGTGAGATCGGAACCTTTTTTCTTTTCGAGGATAGTGAAGTCCTGGTAACGTCCCTTTTTCAATACAGCCTTTACCAGCGGTTCTGCAATCCAGAAGTATTCTACCCGGTCATCTTTTTTTGCAGACACCTTTGCATACTCTATCTCTTCTGATACGGCAACAGCGACATTGGCAGGCAGGGTCCATGGGGTTGTCGTCCAGATGACCAGATATTCGTCCTGTTTTCCTTTGAGCGGGAACTTTACAAAGACTGAGGGGTCTTTCTCATCCCAGTATTCCACTTCTGCGTCCGCAATAGCTGTTTCACATCTCGGACACCAGTTCACTACGCGGTGCCCGCGTTCGAGCATTCCTTTCTCCTGAGCACGTGCCAGGGTCCACCACGCAGCCTCGATATATTCCGGTTTTATCGTCTGGTACGCATTTTTAAAATCGAGCCAGACACCAAGACTGGCGAACTGGTCGTCCATGAGAACTTTGTTACCAATAGCAAATTCACGGCATTTTTCGATAAAGGGCTGGATACCGAATTTTTCAATATCTTTTTTGGACTTGAACCCGAGTTCCTGTTCCACCTTTACTTCAATCGGCAACCCGTGCATATCGTAGCCGGCACGATCAATGACATTCCTGCCGTTCATCCTCTGGTACCGCAGGAGGCTGTCTTTTAAGATCTTGTTCCATGCTGTGCCGAGGTGAATGTTCCCTGTTGTGTAGGGGGGTCCGTCAACAAAAAAGAACGGCTTCCCTGCACTTCGGTGCTGTTTCACGGTCTTATACGTGTCATTAATGCGCCAGTATTCCTGCACTCCATGCTCGATTGACTGTGCATTGAAGTTTGCGGTGACTTCCTTCACAAAACCCCTCTTCTGATCTTTATGGGACGCAGAAATGTGCGTAGTGGAATGTTAGTGCTGGAGGACAAAGTAGTTTTTCACCTCCCGCAGCAGATTCGGGATTGTGATAATACATTACAATTACACTTTGCAGCAGACACAGAATCGTAAAAAATATATATATATCTTTTGAATTCAACAACATGAAATTCCAACGATATTCTTTCCTTTTTGTCGCACTGGTAATCCTGCTTGCCTGTGTCTCAGCCTGTACAACGATACCGAATACCGGCACCGTACCAACGGTTACAGTAACTACAGCAATACCGGCAACCCCCCCGGTGACCCAGCAGACCTCTTCACTGCAGGCGGCGAAAAGCGGGGGGCTCGAAACCACCATCGATACCCGGTTACAATGACTTTTCCTGTATCGCCCTTCATAGCGCGCTGGGTGTGGATTACCTGTATCCCGATCAGATGTATACTATCTGGGTAACCTCCCCCGGGACAATAAATGTGAACCTTTTACTTCTTAAGGTCGATGACTATGATAAGATCCAGACGGTCAAACCGGTCTGGAATGCGGTAAATAAGATCTGGATGTATGATGGTATCGCTCCCCTTATCCAGATCAATGACATCACCACCCCCCAGGAAAAGACCATCACGATAAAGAACCAGGGCAAGTATTACCTGTGCGCAGATGACCGGAAAGAATCCGGAGTCAGTGATACTATCTATCACGTACCAGTGAAAATAACCCGGCAAGCATAAGGAATTAAAATCAGCTCCTTTTTAACAGGATTTTTTCTTTGAATTTTTTGGATAACTCTATTTATTCTGGTGTTTCAATACCGATAACCGAATAGGGTTGACGGGTAATTATGGGCATATTGCATGCTACCCGAAGTAGTGAGATGCAGATTACGACGAAAGAATAAACCGGAACGATCGAAGATGAAGATATATCCTGTAATCCTGGGGGGTGCGAAGAAAGAGACCGGGGAAATTGCAGAGGTGCGGTTTCCTTATACCGGTGAAATCTATGCAAAGGTCTGCCAGGCCAGCCCTGACGATTTGAACGAGGCAGTAGCTGCCGCAGTCCGTGGATATGAAAAAACCCGCAGTCTCTCTTCCGGAACACGATCGTGTATCCTTTCCCGTCTTGCTGATGCGATCCGAAACCGATCTGACGAGCTGATCGATGTAATGGTAATGGAGGGGGGTAAAACCAAAAAGTTCGCGACAACAGAGGTTTCCCGTGCTGAGGCAACAGTCAGGACTTCTGCAGAAGAGGCAAAACGGATCTATGGAGAGATTATCCCCCTGGACTGGACCGATGATGCGGAGGGGAGGACCGGTTTTCTCCAGCGTTTTCCGATAGGGCCCGTTGTGGGGATCGTACCGTTTAATTTCCCGCTGAATCTTGCCTGCCACAAGCTCGCGCCTGCCATTGCTGCGGGGAATTCCATCATTCTCAAGCCCGCTTCTGCAACACCGGTATGCAGCCTGCTTCTTGGTGAAATGGTGCTTGAGGCAGGTCTTCCTCATGAAGCCATCAGTGTAGTGCCCTGCCCGCACGATCGTGCAGAACAGCTGGTCCGGGACCCACGGGTTGCTTTCCTGTCCTTCACCGGCAGTTGTGCTGTCGGGTGGCACCTCCGTGAAATTGCGGGCCGGAAAAAAACAGGACTGGAACTGGGAGGAAATGCGGCAGTGATCGTCCATGAAGATGCGAATCTCGATTTTGCCGCAACCCGGATAGCGATCGGGGGTTTTATCAATGCCGGGCAGGTCTGCATATCAGTCCAGCGTGTGCTGGTTCACCGCCCTGTCTACGAACAAACCTTAAAAAAAATTCTTATCGCGGTACAGGCGCTGAAAGTGGGAGATCCCCGCGAACCGTCAACCGATGTCGGCCCGATGATCGATCAGGCAAAGGCACAGGAAGCGTACCGGAAAGTCCGGGAAGCCGTTGAGCAGGGTGCACGTGTCCTGACAGGTGGCACGCTTGAAGGTACCCTGTTTACGCCCACGGTTATTGTTGATACAACGCCGGATATGAGCGTAATCCGGGACGAAGTATTTGCTCCGGTTATCTCCGTTTCTCCCTATGATGATTTTTCCGGGGCGCTTTTCACGGCAAATGCCGGCAATTTCGGTCTCCAGGTAGGAGTCTTTACCCAGAACATCAACCGGGTTATGCGGGCATTTAAACAGATGGAAGTCGGTGGTGTGATCGTGAACGATATTCCTACATTCCGGGTCGACCAGATGCCGTATGGCGGCGTAAAGGGGTCCGGTACCGGGCGTGAAGGGCCGAAATACGCAATTGAAGAGATGACAGAGCTCCGTCTGATGGTGATCAACCCAAACGGCGGGATGGAGTAGGGACGCCGAAGAACATGGGACAGATTGCGGTAATCGGTGCTGCCGATACGACTCCGGAAGAATATGAGGCGGCACGGACTGTTGGCCGGCTGATTTCAGGATGCCATGAAACACTGGTCTGCGGCGGACTCGGTGGGGTTATGGAAGCAGCGTGCAGGGGCGCCAGGGAACACGAAGGGCTGACTATCGGTATAATACCTGATGCCGGTAATGGAAATGGTTTCCTCGATATCGTCATACGGACCGGTCTCGGGCACGCACGGAATGTGCTAGTTGCCCAGTCATCTGATGCAGTCATTGCAATCGGGGGGAGTTACGGCACGCTATCAGAGATAGCAATCGCATTGAAAATGAAACGCCCGGTTTTTGGTATAAAAACATGGGATATTGAGGGTGTGATGAAATGTTCGACACCGGAAGAAGCGGTGCTCAGGGCAGTGAACGCCGCACACCAGTCTCCTTTGTATCGTACCCCCCGAGCCGGTCCAGGATCTGCCTGAATGCGGGAGAGACCAGCGTGTCGCAGAGCTTCGATACCCGTGGATCATCAAGATGCTCGCGGCGTATGGCAATCTCGTAGCGCTCAGATGCAACCGGAATGAACCGGAGACCGAGAGCTTTTGCCGCGGAATAAACACACATCCCTGCATCGGCTTCTCCGGACTTAACGGCCAGAGCCACGGCAAGGTGCGTGGTCACTTCGCGCTCATATCCCCGTATTTTCGATGGGTCAATCCCTTTCTGCTTCAGCTGGTGATCGAGCAGCATACGGGTACCGGACCCCCGCTGACGGTTTACAAACAGGTGGCCGGGCAGGTCATCGAACCCGATCCCGTCTTTTGACACGATACCCTGCTGCCGCTCGGCAACACAGATGAGTACGACTTCCTCGCCGGGCAGGTATTTGCGCAGGTAAGGGATGTTGTAATCGCCATCCTCCGCAAGGAGGTGCATGGGAGCTGCGTGGCACTCGTTTGTTTTCAGGGCAAGGATCCCCCCCATGCTTCCGACATGGGTGGAGTGAAGGTCCACGTCCTTTTCCATGAGGAGATCAGCAAGGTAATCCACCAGGGGATCGTGACTCCCGGTAATGAGAAGAGCCTGTTTTGCGTTACTTTGGGAAACCGTCAGGGTTGCCATAACGGTTTTTCCCTTGTCAAAGCCTTCGACCCCTGCCGGTATTTTCAGGTACGCATTGGACCGGACTGCACTCATCTGAACCCCGGCACCTCTTGACAGGGGGGAGAGCACCCAGCTGTTGCCCACAAGGCCCAGCGAGCACAGGATAAACTCATCACTCCCCACATCCTTGGACAACGAAGCGGTGAACCGGGCATCGACCGTACCGAAAGAGACCCGTGGAAGTCCGAACCTGTGGACAAGTGGCAGAACGATCTCGCGGAGAACCGTCAGTGCTGAAAGAGGGTATCCTGGCATGCCGATTATAGGTTTTTTATCGATCCGCCCGATGATGGCCGGTTTACCGGGTTTTATTGCAACACCATGGATCAGCACCTCGCCGAGTCCCGCTATCACATCTGCAGTATAGTCTTTTGTCCCGGCCGAGGATCCCGCAGAGATAATTACGAGATCATTTTCCAGAACAGCACGCTGCAGCGTTTTTGTGATCAGCACCGGATCATCTTTTACCATGGGGTATCGTGTGCAACGTGCACCGAGTGACCCCAGCATCGCCTCTGCCATCACGGTGTTGCTCTCTACAACCTGCCCGGGAGATGGATGGTCCCCGTGTGAAACGAGCTCGCTCCCGGTCGGGATCAACCCGATCCGTACCGTAAGCACTGGAACTTCAGTGATTCCGTACGCGGCGAGAGCCCCGAGATCAGAGGGGCGGATCAGGTGATGAGAAGGCATTGCCATCTCCGATTCACCAATATCCTCACCCGCTGGCCGGATATACTGCCAGGGTGGTGCTGCCTTCCGGATAGTAAACCGCTCGTTTTGTACATGAACCTCCTCGATCATGATCACGGCATCGTATTCCGGAGGCACGACATTACCGGTGTTCACCCTTACTGCCTGCCCGAGGGTGACCGGGTGCTGTTCACTTGCACCCTGAGTCTCTATGCTCCTGACAGCGATTCCGTCCATTGCTGCAAGGTGAACTTCGGGCACCGAATACCGGGCAAAGATCGGTTCTGCAGTGACCCTTCCGATTGACTGGATCAGGGGAACCGATTCACGCGACGGGATGCAGGAAAATCCTGTGTGCAGGAGTGAGAGGGTTTCTTGTAAGGAAGTCACCGTGAGATATCGTTTTACCACACCATCACCTCGACCTGAGTTCCGGTTTCCAGCCCCTCACTTTCTGCAGGCACTCTTACTATGCCTGTGCTTCTCACCAGAGTGTTCAGCAGCCCGGATTTTCCAAACAGGGGGGTTGCAATGCCGTCCTGTACTGCAACCCGCACATAATCCTCCCGGCCTTTTGAGGAGGGTACATTCTGCCCCAGGACAGCCTGAATGGTTCGTACATTAATGGCTGTTTCACCGGTCATTGCGGTTATCAGGTGCCGGACGATGGCGATAAGCACGATGAATGCAGACGCAGGATGACCTGGCAGCCCGATAACCGGTTTGCCGCTGCATTTCCCGATTATGGTTGGCTTGCCGGGAGCGATTGCGATCCCGTGAACCAGGACACTCCCCTGGTGTGCGATAATCGCCGCCACCATATCGCGGTCGTCTTTCGAACTCCCCCCGGAGATGAGTACTGCATCGCATTCAGCAATTGCCCGGCTGATGGCCGCGCTGAGTGTTTCTTGTTCATCCGTAATAATGCCGTAAAATACGGGAAGGCAACCCAAATCCTTCACGGTGGACGCGATCACGTATGAGTTAACATCCCGTACCTGTCCTGCCTTCGGCCGGACGGTCACCGGGACCAATTCGTTACCGGTCGAGAGGATCCCGATTTTAGGCATCCTTATGACCGGCACTGACATGCATCCTGCCGCTGCAAGCACACCGATGTCCTGTGCCGAGAGCCGTTTGCCATATTTCACAACGGGCTCTCCTTCAGAAAAGTCTTCGTTGAAAAGGAGAACGTTTTCCCCCCGTGCTACAGGTTTTTTTATAAGGACCTGATCTTCGATTTGTTCAGTATGCTCTATCATCACTACTGCATCAGCACCTTCCGGGAGGACCCCCCCGGTAGGAACATAGATACACTCACCCGGTTGAATGCGGCGATATCCGGGTTCGCCCATTGCAACCCTTCCCAGCAGGGTGAGCATTGACGGGATACTATCCCCGGCACCCGTGGTGTCAGCAGAACGCACCGCAAACCCGTCAACGACAGAACGGGTAAAGCCCGGGATATCCACATCAGCACGTACATCCAGTGCCAGGATGCGGTGAAATGCTTCGTTAAGCGGGACCCGTTCATCCCCGCAGCGTACCGCAAGATTCCTGATTTCTTCAATCGCCTTTGAAACTGGAACTACCTGTAAAAAAAGACTCATTTGAAGCAGCCCAGCTGACAGCCGCGGATCTTGATACCGTTTGTGTTACAGTACTCGCTGATCTCTTTTTTGGGAATCTGGAACTTTGCAGCAATGGAGAATGCCTCCGGGCAGGTGATGCTTTTCTCAATTCCTGCACTCTTGAATGCCTGTGCTATCTTGTCTGCGTCCATGGTAAACAATATACTGTGTATTTCTTCATAGTGTTTACCTATACTGTATCAGGACACGCTTAATCGTAATGAACTCCTAATCTATCCACAATGAAGGTCGCGCTTATCAACTCCCGGCAGGATAAAGCGGGAGTGAATATCCGCCGCCATCTTGAACAGCTGCTCGATACCGATCAGGCAGGCATGTGGCAGGAACGGGGGAGGGAGTACGAATTTATCGAGGTTGAAGAGCGGCTGATCCATGCAGAACATATCGATGCACAGACCGATGCAGATCTCCTGATATTTCTTTCACGGCATTACAGTGTCAACCCCGTTCCGGTCCTGACCGTGCACGTGACCGGGAATTTCGGGACTGCTGAAGTGGGAGGGACTGCCCGCACTCTTGCCCCTGCAGCCCCTGCAATGATGCAGGCAACGCTCCGTGCGCTCTCAAAGCACTGTCCTGAAGGATATCGCGTTTCTTATGAAGTAACTCATCACGGACCGACCGGGCTCTCTATCCCGTCATTTTTTGTTGAAATCGGAAGTACAGAAAAAGAATGGACCGACCTGGTTGCCGGAAGAGCTGTTGCCGAGAGTGTGCTGTCTGCATTTCCGGCAAATCCGGTGCCACTTATCGGGTTTGGCGGAACTCATTACGCCACCCGGGAGACTGAGATATCCCTTACCTCCCGCGGGGCGTTCGGGCATATAGCACATACCCGGGAGATCGCGGAGCTGGATGAGGAAATGCTACGGTCAATGATGGTAAAGAGCGGAGCCGTAGCTGCATATATTGACCGGAAAGCGCTGAATCGCGAAGAACTCAACAAACTTACCGCTCTGCTCACACGGCTCGCGATTCTCCGTCTATCGGAAAGCGAGATAACGGCAATGGGGCACCTCTCCTGGGAAACATACCGGGCAGTACGGGTTATGGCAGAGCAGGTTTGTGCCGGTGCACGGTGTTACGTCCACGACCTGCAGGGTACGGGAACGCTATGCACGGTCCGGATAAATCCGGAATTATTGAATGAAACGGTGAAATCCGATGAGCCCGGCCTGATAAAAAATCTTGATACCCTGCATATCGTTCACCTTTCTACGCATGATAACCGTCTCCTCCCCGAATTTATCACGTTTGAGGAGCATTCGTCACGAATAATAAATGATTTAAATACATTGTGCGTAAAAATCATACGTAGTAAAGAGATCACTGCTACGGAGAAAGATACCCTGATCATACAGAAGGTTCGGTTCGACCCCCGTAAAGCGCGCGAACTCGGGGTACCGTCAGGACCTGACTATAAGCGCCTCGTAGCGGGTCAGGCAATCGAGATCAATGGGCGGTTGATTACACCCGAAATGGTGTCTTCCCGCAGTGAAGTTCATATCCACATCCCGGGGTTGGAGAAGTTTCCATGAATAGGTCAATTGTTGAAGAGGCACTCACAAAGGCGAGAGACGAACCTGTGTCAATCTCGCAGAATAACGAAGACCTTGACCAGATCCTGGCCGAGCTCAAGACTGAGATCACGGTGATTGGTTGTGGTGGCGGGGGATCGAACACTGTTTCCCGCATGGCGGAAGAAGGCATTCACGGGGCGAAGCTTATCGCAATCAATACGGATGCCCAGCACCTTATCCGCACCCGTGCAGACCAGCGGATCCTTGTCGGCAGGCAGCGGACCCGGGGTCTCGGTGCCGGTTCCATCCCCCAGATCGGTGAAGAGGCTGCGCTGGAAAACGAGCAGGAGATCCGTGCAGTCGTTTCTGGTTCCGATATGGTCTTTATCACGGTCGGTCTTGGCGGGGGTACCGGTACGGGTGTTGCCCCGGTTGTTGCAAAGGCTGCCCGCGAGGAAGGGGCGCTTACTATTGCAATCGTTACGCTGCCGTTTGCCGCGGAAGGGTCGATCCGTATGGAGAATGCGGAAGCAGGTCTTGAGCGCCTTCGGGATGTGGCGGACACGGTAATCGTTGTGCCGAACGACCGGCTCCTTGAAGTTGTCCCGAAGCTCCCGCTCTACGCTGCCTTCAAAGTTGCCGATGAAGTGCTTATGCGTGCGGTCAAGGGGATCACAGAACTGATCACCATGCCCGGGCTGGTCAACCTCGACTTTGCCGATGTGCGCACGGTCATGGAGCGGGGCGGGGTTGCCATGATCGGTATGGGCGAGAGTGACAGCGAGGATAAAGCGGCAGATTCGGTGAAAAAGGCGATCCGTTCCCCGCTTCTGGATGTGGATATCAGCGGTGCAACAGCAGCTCTTGTCAATGTTGTCGGTGGGCCGGACATGACCATGGAAGAGGCTGAAGGAGTAGTGCAGGAAGTCTATAACCGTGTTGACCCCAGTGCGCGGATCATCTGGGGGGCACAGATTGACCCGGAAATGCAGAATAAGATGCGGACCCTGCTGGTAGTTACAGGTGTACGGTCGCCACAAATATATGGTCGTAATGAGAATGTTACCCCCAAAGTACAGAAACAGTTTGAGATCGATTTTCTCAAGTGAGCGCATATGGAAATTTCAAAACCTGAAATCAATGCCGACAAACTCCACGAGGAGTTATTCCGCAAATATATGCGGGTGTTAAAACTCGCACGCACTCCCACCCGGGAAGAATTTACCAAGATCGCGACCGTCGCTGCTGCTGGTGTGTTAGTGGTCGGTCTGATTGGATTCGTAATCTACGAGTTCTTCATCGTATTGCCGCACTGATGGCCATGACACAAGCAACACCCCCGGTATCCGAAGTGCCGCAACTCCCCCCCAGCCCGAGGTGTTTGTAAACCGCATCTTTGCGATTAAAACCACCTCCAAGCAGGAGCGGACCGTTGCTGACAATATCCAGAAGGCGATAGACACCAAAGCGATAGATGTCAAAGTTACCGCGATTATCGTTCCGAACGAGCTGCAGGGCTATGTTCTCATCGAAACACCCGAGAAGCTGAACAGGATCGAGCAGCTCGTTGAAAAAGTTGCCCATGCACGTTCGGTAATCAAAGGTGAAACAAACCTGGCTGAAGTCGGGCATTTTCTCATCCCAAAACCCGTGGTCGCTGGTATTGATGAGGGCACGATCGTCGAATTGATCGCCGGACCCTTCAAAGGCGAGAAAGCAGTTGTCAAACGCGTTGACTCGGCAAAAGAAGAGATCACGGTCGAACTCTACGAGAGTGTTGTCCCTATCCCTATTACCGTCAGAGGTGACAACGTCCGGGTTGTCGAGAAGTTCAAGGACCGGTAAATCTTAACAAGTCATTTTTATTTTTTCCACTGGATACTCCTCACCCAGCGATGGGTGTCGTACTATTTCTGTCTGGAGTTCAGGTGGTAGCAAAGAGACGCAGCCTGATTAAGGGTAATCGCAACGGCGCCCCCGATTCTATCCAGTGATTTATGTGCCGACACGTGTCTGACAGATGCACACCGTAGTATTATCGGATGTGAAAAAAAGGGAATCCGGAAATCCCTTTCGTCACTACCAGACCTCATCTCTTTATTCCTGATCGGGGCCCTTTACGAGCCCGGTTTGCCCATATGGGCGATCGGTTTCTGGCACAGGCTGCAAAAATGTGTAAATTCCGGCACATTTTTTTGAAATACGCACAATTCGCCGTTATCCTGCGGAAATACGCAATTTATGGGCAGGAAAATGTACCCTAATGGACGCTTTTGGAAGGCAAAACTCTGCCCGGATCGACCCTCTGGTTCCGTACCCGTTTTCGGGCTTGCAGAACACCGCTATGTGCGGATTTTTGCCGGGTGAATTTTGGCGGTAAACATTAGAGTATAGTGAGACGTTTTCCGGATTATCCTCGTCTCATTAGGTGCTATTAGCGCACTTTTCCGGGCATGATAAGGCTACATTAAAGCAAACGGATGTCAAATTTGGCTTATTGCAAAAAAATTGTGCTGAATTTCGGTGAATTAGTGCTATTTGGGTTGGCTTGAGGGGGAAACGGGGGCTGAAACGGGGCCGGAATATGGAAGATAAAGATCGCCCCTCTCCCAAATCCAAGATCACCTTTATTTCCCTTCACATCAATATCTACAGACCCAAGCTTGGAACCCGCAACTACGGGACGGCATGGTGCAAAGACTATGGCAGAAGTGGTCGAGGTTTTAGTACCCGGCGGAAAGGCTACCGCGGGTCCCCCATTGGGACCGTCGCTCGGACCACTCGGTATCAACGTGAAGGCTGTTGTCGATGAGATCAACAAGAAGACCGCTACATTCAACGGAATGCAGGTCCCGGTCAAGATCGAAGTCGACGCAAAGAAGAACTTCACCGTCACGGTGGGCATACCGCCCACTACGGCGCTCATCAAAAAAGAGGTTAATGTCGAGAAAGGTTCCGCAGAGCCCAACGTCAAAATGGTAGGTGATCTACCATTTGAGGCCGCTGTCAGGATTGCCAACATGAAACTCGAAGGGATGCTCTCCTATGAGCTGAAGACCGCGGTAAAAGAGGTCATCGGCACGTGCGTGAGCATGGGAGTTACGGTTGACGGCAAGAAGGCAAAAGATGTCTTCGCCCTCATCAATGAAGGCAAGTATGACAGTGTTCTTGTGAAATAATATGAGAAAACCATAGGAGATCGGAAGGTCGTGAACTATGGAGGAATCTGATGGTTGATAGGGCCAAAATTTTGGAAGCCGTGAAAACGGCGATTGAAAAAGCGCCAGAGCGTAAGTTCTCTGAGAGCATCGATATTACCATCAATCTCAAGAATATCGATATGGCGCAGCCGAAAAATCGTATTGACGAGACGATTCTTCTTCCCCACGGTATCGGTGAAAAAATCGGGATCTGTGTAATCGGGAAGGGAGACATTGTCACCCAGGCAAAGGATGCCAAGGTTGATCTGATTATCGGCCCTGAAGAAGTTGAGCGGCTTGGCGGTGCACCCCGCGAGGCACGGAAGGTTGCCAGTACATACCGGTACTTCCTTGCTGAGATGGCGGTCATGCCACAGGTCGGACGGTTTTTGGGTCCCCGGCTCGGTCCGCGGGGCAGGATGCCGATGCCGATTGCCGGAGGTCAGGATATACGCCCGATAGTCGAGCGCCTGCGCAACTCGGTGAAGATCAGGACAAAAGACAAGACGGTCTTCTCTTCAAAGGTCGGTTCAACAGTGATGAAGCCGGAACAGGTCGCTGAGAATATCGAAGCGATTATCAAGAGGATTGAGGCGGTTCTCGATCAGGGTCCGCTGAATATTCGTTCTGTCTTTGTCAAGACGACTATGGGTCCTGCAGTGAGGTTGGAATAATGGCGTTGTATACACACCACCTCCCCTCATGGAAGAAGGACGAGGTCGCTGATATCAAGGAGAACGCAAAGAAGTACACGCTGATGGGACTTGTCGACATGTACGGTATCCCGGCACAGCAGATACAGCAGATCCGCAGGAACCTCCGCGGCATAGCTGTTATCAAGGTGACCCGGAACACCCTCATCAAGCACGCGTTCGCAGAGATGGGCGGCGATGTGAAAGGACTCACAAAATATGTGTCCGGCCACTCGGCACTTATCTTCACCAACGATAACCCGTTCAAGCTCTACAAGCAGCTGGAAAAGACCAAGACAAAGATGGCGGCAAAAGCCGGTGAAAAAGCGCCGGAAGACATCGTTATCGAAAAGGGTCCGACCAGTTTCAAGCCGGGTCCGATTGTCGGTGAGCTTCAGCAGGCAGGTATTCCCGCAGCGATTGAAGGCGGGAAGGTCAAGATCCGCGAGACCAAGACGGTTGTAAAGAAAGGCGGGGTCATCTCGGCAAAACTTGCAGACCGTCCTGTCCAAGCTTGATATCAAGCCGATGGATGTCGGACTTGCACTGCAGGTTGCGTACCATGGCGGCGATATCTTTGAGCCATCCGTGCTCGCCGTTGACGAGACCGTCATTATCGGACAGATCCAGCTCGCGGGACTTCAGGCGTTCAACCTGTCGGTTAACGCAGCAATCCCGACGAAGGACACGATGGGCGCAATCCTGACAAAAGCAGTCAGGGATGCACGTGGACTTGCAGTCGAAGCAGCGATCTACGAGAAAGACGTTGTTGATGCGATTATTGGTAAAGCGTACAGAGAAAGCCAGGTTGTTAAAAGCCTGGTAAAATAATTTAGAGATATTGAGGTGAAAAAGATGGAGTATATCTATGCAGCACTTCTCCTGCACAAAGCAGGCAAGAAGATCGATGAGACCGGCGTCAAGGCAGTCCTGACCGCCGCAGGTGTAACAGCAGATGAATCACGCGTAAAGGCACTCATTGCAGCACTCGATGGCGTAAACATCGAAGATGCAATCAGCAAGGCCGCCGTAGCACCGGTCGCGGCAGCAGCAGCACCCGCAGCAGCAGGCAAGGCAGCACCCGCGGCAGCAGAAGAAGCACCGGAAGAGCACAAGAAGGAAGACGAAGAGAGCGGTATGGCAGGGCTCGGTGCCCTGTTCGGATAATTCTCTTTTTTCTCCTATTCTTATCTGGTTATTTGTAATTTTCAAACCGGGTTTTTGATATTTTTCGTGCTTTTAATTCTCAACGTGCAAATTTCGGATTACCCGGTAAGCACGTTCTACGGATATTCCGGGCATGTGCATGATCCTGCACTCCTTTTTAAAAATACCCCTTGTTCAGTGATAAAATAATTCCTGAAATGAATATTACGATTATTTCGATTGATTAATATTACCTGTCTGATAAAGGAACCTGTTGATGGAGAGTATGCTGCTGTCCTGTTTGGTTTCAGATTCCGGTCATAACCGGATCCTGCGATACTGTATCGGATTATTGTGCCTCATAATGCTATTTGGTTTTGCAAGTCCTCAGGCCCCGACAGCAACATTTATCGGAACGCCAACAAGCGGGACAGTCCCTTTCACCGTCTTCTTCACGGATCAATCGAGTGGTTCCCCCACCGGCTGGGCATGGTATTTCGGCGATGAGGATTACATGCAACCTTGGACATTGATAAACGCAAATGCCGAATGGACTGCACGTGAAGGTCATACCAGCGTATTGATGCCTGATGGGAGTATTGTGCTGATGGGTGGTTCGGATCCCTATGATGTGAGCTCTAAAAATGATGTTTGGAGATCGACGGATAACGGAGCAACATGGACGGAGATGACTGGGAATGCCGAGTGGTCGAGTAGATCACGTTATGCCAGTGTAGCGATGCCGGACGGTAGTATTGTTCTGATGAGCGGCGCTGATAGGCCGGATGTATGGAGGTCTACAGATAACGGTGCAATATGGACGGAGATGACTGCGAGCGCCGGATGGTCGGCAAGATATGGCCACAGCAGCGTGGTGATGCCTGACGGGAGTATCGTGCTGATGGGGGGTTTTGACAGTGGGCCGAGGAATGATGTATGGCGGTCGATTGATAATGGTGCAACGTGGACTCAGGTAAATAGTAGTCCCGGGTGGTCGGCTAGATTTGGGCACAGCAGCGTGGTGATGCCTGACGGGAGTATCGTGCTGATGGGGGGTCTCGAAGGCTGGTGGAGCAACCATCTGCATGATGTGTGGCGGTCTGCGGATAGCGGTTCTACGTGGACTCAAGTGAATACAAGTGCTGGATGGACGGGAAGAGGTTTTCAGTCCAGTGTAGTGATGCCAGATGGCAATATCGTGCTGATGGGTGGATATGACAACTTGGGTATTTACAAGAATGATGTTTGGCGGTCTGCGGATAGTGGCGCAACATGGACACAACTTTCGGTGAATCCGGATTGGGTGGCCAGATGGGGTCACAGCAGCATAGCAATGCCAGATGGCAGTATCGTGCTGATGGGAGGTTACAATAATAGTAATGTTTGTATGAACGACATCTGGCGGTTCAATCCTGTCGGGTCATCGTCACAGAACCCTTTGCATGTCTACACTACTTCGGGGATCTATCAGGTATCGTTGCAGGCATACAATGCAGACGGGTACAACGATACGCGAAAGGCAGGTTATATCACAGTATATGCCCGGCCAGTCCCATACTTCATCGGCACCCCCAGGTCCGGTACTGCCCCGTTAACAGTGACCTTTACGGATAGTTCAACGAACTCTCCAACCTCATGGAACTGGTCGTTCGGTGATGGGGCAACTTCCGAAAGCCGGAACCCGGTGCATATGTACACCACCCCCGGTACTTACACCGTCTGCCAGAAAATAACCTACGACGGGGGAGCCAGTATTAAAATCTCTCCGAATTATATCACGGTCAATGCCCCCCCTGCACCAGTCGCCAATTTCACGGGCACTCCTACTTCCGGCACTGCACCGCTTACGGTCTCATTCACTGATCTGTCGATGAACAACCCAACCGGTTGGACGTGGTATTTCGGTGACGAGGGATACACAGAGCCATGGACGCAGCTGACCGCGAATGCGGAGTGGTTGGCAAGAACGGGTCACAGCACTGTGGCAATGGCAGATGGAAGCATCGTATTAATGGGTGGTTTCCATGGTATTTACGAGAATGATGTATGGCGATCAACGGATAGCGGTGCAACATGGACGCAAATTACTGCGAATGCCGGGTGGTCGGGAAGACAGGATCATAGCAGCGTGGCAATGCCTGACGGTAGCATCGTTCTGATGGGCGGAGATGAAATCGGTTTTGCGAATGGTTATAAAAATGACGTATGGCGATCAACAGATGGCGGTGCAACATGGATGCAGGTGACCCCGAGTGCGGGATGGTCGGCAAGAACGGGTCACAGCAGTGTGGCAATGGCTGATGGAAGTATTGTATTGATGGGGGGTTTAACCGGTGGGGGCTATACGAATGATGTATGGCGGTCAATAGACGGAGGTGAAACGTGGACGCAGATGACCGCGAATGCCGGGTGGGTGGCACGGGAAAGTCACAGCAGTGTGGTGATGCCGGATGGCAGTCTCGTACTGATGGGCGGTAATGACGGCACTATGGATTATGCGGATGACGTGTGGCGATCAACAGATTACGGTGCAACCTGGACACGGATGACCGCAAATGCCGGGTGGGGGAGAAGGTCTTATCATACGAGTGCGGTGATGCCGGACGGCAGCATCGTGCTGACGGGGGGTTATGCCGGTGGGGGTTATAAGAATGATGTATGGCGGTCAACAGATAGCGGCGCAACATGGACGCAGGTGACCCCGAATGCCGGGTGGCCGGCAAGATTATCTCACACCAGCGTCGTGATGCCGGATGGCAGTATCGTACTGATGGGGGGATTCCCCTTTACAAACGATGTCTGGCGGCTCATGCCCACCGGTTCAGAGGCGCAGAACCCGATTCATACCTATTCCACACCCGGGACCTATCAGGTAACGCTTCAGGTATACAATTCCAGTGGTTACGACAGCACGCGAAAGGCCGGCTACATCACGGTCTCTTATGGTGAATACGGGTCTTCATCAAGCGAGGACACTCCCTTCTCCATCACCTCCACTCCAACCACTCCGTCCTCTGGCAAAACCATCACCGAAACAGTGAACGTCGGAGGTGGATCAGCAGTCACCCGGGCTGAGATGACGGGGTCAGACCTCGGCAAAAACCTCGTGATCACGGCATTTCCGCGAAAGAGTCTCCCCTTGGGTATGGTTGCGCCCTCGACCATAGTATACCAGTATATTTCGGTAGTATCGAGTGCAATCCCGGGTATCGTCAACAGGACAACCTTTGATTTCAGCGTCCCGCAATCATGGCTTAACGAACACGGGTTCACTGACGGTGACATTGTGATGATGCATTACGAGAACGGACAGTGGCAGACACTCGACACCCGGTGTGTCTCCCAGGATGGCGGGAACGTGTTGTACCGTGCAACAACTCCCGGTTTCTCGTACTTTGCAGTTGCGTACCAGAAAGGCGGTACTACTATGGATAATACCGGAACGGATAATCCTCTCACGACCGCTGTCCCAACCACCGTAGCTGTATTGAGAGCCCCGGTACCGGATGCCGTTTCACCAGTCCCAGTAACCACGGAAAAAACCCCGGCCGTTCCATCTGCCCCAATTGCAGACCGGGTGGGAGGGATACCTCTGGCGACAATTATTATCGGCACTACAGGTGCACTTGTTGTAATCATAGGTGCAGTCTTTGTAAAGCGCTGGCAGATCCGGAAACAGAACCCGGCTCTGTTCCGGAAATATGACTGAAATTTTAACATCCATACCCTATTTTAAAACCGTCCACAGCCTTCGCAAAATCAGCCAGGGAAGAGAAAAAGGAAAACGAAGAGAATGGCATGGCAGGGTTTTAGTTCCCTCTCGTGAGAATTCTCTTTCTTTTATCGGATTCGTAAATTGCATTTCTTTTTTTACCTGCACGTATCAAAACCGGTTAAATCTGCAGGTATCCGATTGCTGCATTATACCGGTACACCGACGTAAATATTATGCTTGGTTGCCACGATTTTCACACGGACCTGTCCTGATTCTTTCGGGCAGTTGTATACCGACACCACCCGGTTACGGGCTACGCCAAGCATCTCCCCGTGTATCCACCCCGGTGCCCGGATCTCGACGGTCACTTTCTCCCCTTTGGAAAAGACCAGCGGGACAAAGGGGCGTCTTAACGTGCCAAAATCCCTCACCGGGTCAGAGCCTGAGCGGTATCCCGAACTCTTTTTCCCACGGCCTTATGCTTCGGTTGAAGAACTGCCACCAGCTCTGGGCTTTTACCCCTTTGGGTGACCTGCCATAGCGATAGTGCTCGAACTTCTGGATACCCAGCGGCGGGAAACGTTTGCCGGCGCCAATCTCCTGGGCAAACCGGATCAGTTTTGGGATCTCTGCATCGTTGATCCCCGGTATATACACGGGTGCAATGAGCAGGTCAATCCTGCTCTTTACAACTGCTTTCGCCGCATCAGTCAGTTTTCCGATATCATACCAGTCAGCGCCCGCCAGCATCTGTGCGATTGCCGGGTCAAGGGCATGAAGGGATAAATTGATCCGGTCAAGACCTGCCGATTCCAGCGCTGCAATCTTTGATTCGTTGAGCAGGGTGCCGTTCGTCTGGAGCGAGATGATATTCACTTCATCAATCCCCTTAAGCGCTGCGATGAGCTCCGGCAGGCGGGAGTACATCATCGGCTCACCCGGAGAATCAATGTGGCATTCGACCCCGGCTCCCTTGAACTGTGCGATTTCCTGCACTGCTTCAACAAGGTAATCCATCTCAACTTCATAACTGGTGGCACGCGTTGTTGATTTGGGACCTGCATCGACGGAACAGAAGGGGCAGTTTAAATTACAGCCACAACTGGGGCGTACCTGCAGGAGGCTGGTACCGCGATCGATGATGCCAAAGTAGAGTGAACCGACGAGTGGTATTTCTGATTCTCTCGTAATCCGGAAGTGGGTCATAAAAAGAAGAAAAAGATCAGTGCAGGGGAATTTTTACCTGTTTTTAAGCCGGTAGCCCTGCCACTCTCCCCGGGTAAAAACAGGTTGCGGATGTTTCATGTGCGCAAATACAAATTCGAATGCTTCCTGATCAACAGGGCGGTGTGAGGTTTTTGTAATATAGCGTTCGAATGCCTCGAACATATCAGCACGTGGAATGTGGGCCGACGGGTCAGCGACGAGTATATCCTCGTGGAAGCCCCAGATCCCCTCAAATTCCCTGTCATTGTCAACCAGAGGTTTTACCAGTTCCTGCTCAATGCTCTTTGCGGCGTCCTGCGTTTTTGTGAGGCGTTTGAAATCGCAATAAAAATCCTTCACGATAGTAAGGCCCTGACGGAGATCATTGAGTTCCATTTCGAGGTTTCTGATGGTATTTTTCTTATTTCCGATCTCGTATGATGGAGGCATGGCTGTTGATTTCCTTTTATGTTGTAACCTGATAAATGTGTCCGTTTCTCACAGATGACTAAAACTTTTAGTCTCTGGTTTCCAGATGTTTTGCAGCATATACGCACTGCCCGAACGAAACACACCCATCACCAAGGGGGTAATCCATGTTCATGACACATTCACGGGAATGGTCAGAGACTTCCTTACGGATGGTTTCCCGGATTGCATGGTTATATGCAACCCCGCCGCTGAGGGCAATCTTTTGTAACCCTTCCCGTTCAGCCGCGTGAATGGCGAGCTGTGCAATTCCCCGGGCCAGGTTAAACTGGAAGGAAGCGGCGATATCCCGTATCACCCTCTCATCGCCCTCCTTTGCTGCCTGCATTTTTGTAAACGCTGTCTGCATGAGTGAACGGCTCGAGAGTTGCTCGCACCCGTTCCGGGTGGAAAAGTCAAGACCCCATTCTTCGATGCGACCGCCAACAGCCGCGGATTCCAGCTCATTGCAGGTTCCCCGTCATAGGTACGCTCACGGCAAATCCCCAGCAGGGCAGCAGCGGCATCAGTACCCGCCCGGTACTTGTGGTATTTATGACATTGAACCCACGTATCAACTGTTTTTCGAGCACGCCTATTTCTATGTCAGACCAGCCCCGGGAATCAAGGAGAGAGAGAATTTTTGTATCCGGCAGGATCCCATAGAGCATCCGTTCGGGAAACCGTGTCGCGAGATCTCCGCCCGGCATTGCTACCGGTTCAAGGTGGGCGACGCGTCTGAATCCGGTACCTGTCCGGAAAAGATTTCACTCCCCCAGACTGTCCCGTCGTCTCCATAACCAACCCCGTCTATCGCAATACCGATGCAGGGGTCGGTCGTTGTTGCTGCGATGTGCGCCCGGTGGTGTTGTACCGGGATGAGTTCCAGCCCGTGTTCCGATGCGATCTCGCGGGCGAACCGTGTGGAGAGGAACTGGGGATGCAGGTCATGAGCAATAACATCGAATTTAGCCCCGATAAGCCGCTGCAGGTTCCTTACGGTTTCCTGCAGGTAGTCGAGCGTTGCCGGGTTCCTCACGTTCCCCACGTGCGGGGAGGTGACTGTGTACCCGTCCCGGTAAACTGTTGCGTTCGCGTTGAGTTCCGGGCCTACCCCGAGGATGCAGCGTTTCCCAAGATCAATTGCTGTCCGCTTCGGGGCAATCCCCCGCGAGAGCCGGATAATGTACCCGTCCCTGATCACCGAATCGTCGCACCTGTTCACGATCTTCCGGTTGTGCATGAGGAAGAAGTCCACATCCCGGTTCAGCTGTGCCATTGCCTGGTCATTTCCGGTAATCATCGGGTAACCGGGCATATTGGCGCTGGTCATAATGAGCAGCGGGTGTTTCAGGTGCCGGAAGAGAAGGTGATGAAGCCCGGTATAGGGCAGCATACAGCCTATCGTATGGAGGTTACTGATTGCCGCATGAGCCGTCGGGTCGCGTTTTTTCAGGACAACGATCGGGTGGACCCGGCTCTCCAGATCCCGTTTTTCCTGGTCAGAAATGACAGCCAGCTGGTCGATATGGTCCGGGCGCACCATGATGGCAAAGGGCTGTTCGACTCGTCCGAGCCGGTGCTTCAGTTCATCGGCTGACTCTTCGATGCACGCGAGATGAAATCCCCCCACACCCCGCATCGCAAGGATCCTGCCTGCATCGAGCAGTTCTGCTGCTTCCCGGATGGGATCCAGGTCTCCTGCTGTATTTCCCCTGGTATCGGTCAGTTTGAGTTCCGGGCCGCAGGTACCTGCAGGCAATGGTCTGCGCGTGATGGCGGCGGCAACCAGGATCTCGGTATTCCCGGCTACAAACTGCACAGGCAGGGAATTCGGTCATCGATGTCCGCTCACGGTCGTACGGGAGCGTGTTGATGATACTGTACCGTGGTCCGCAGTTTACGCAGGAAGTAGCCCAGTAATTTTCATACCTCCCGTTCTTCTGGAAGATATCGCTGATGCAGTCATTGCAGATAGCGATATCGGGTGGGATCATGCCGGTCAGTGAACCAGAACCGCTTGGCAATATGAAAAAACCATCAGGTATCTTTTCTCTTACGGGGGTAACTTCAACAGAATCAATCCGGGAAAGCGGAGGTCCTCGTGATACTTCGGCCAGGAAATTGTCAAACCGCTCCCCACGGGCATAAATCTCCACTTCGCTACCGAGATTTTTCACTGATCCGGAGATCCCCAGGGTACATGCCTGTGCATAGACAAACGGGCGAAACCCGACCCCCTGGACAATTCCACGCACTGTGATTTTGCCCGTTTTTTGCATGGTTATGCCGCAAAAATTTATTGATTCATGGAACCATATAAGTATAGGGTTTTATTGTGCCGGGCCATATTCGAATCGTAAATGATCCCGTAGAGCTTGTTCCTCTCCTGATGACGTTCAACGACCCCTCGTTTAAGAAGGTCTACGAACTTTTGAACAAATCATGGCTGACAGAAGAGGAAATACGGGCGCAAGTCGACAACGACAGTGTGTCGCTGTGTCTACAGCTTTTAAAGAAGGGAAATCTTGTTGAGGAACAGTGGCGGATGCCAAAACCCGGTGCAAAACCAGAAAAAGAGTTCCGTGCAACCTATAACAAGTTCCGGGCGAACTTCCAGTGCAACCTTTCGGATCTCTCCGACATTCTGTATATTTCGCTCTCGAATGACGAGAACCTCCGTGAAGTCGTGGAACAGATTGAAGGAGAACTGATCAAGGGTAACAGTTCCATAAATGACCTCTCCCGGAAATTCTCAGTCAGTCCTATCTTTATCAAAGGACTCGCGAAACGAATCATTCACATGGATGTCAAGGGACAGGGACTGGTGCTGCTTGACACCGGGCGCTAAGGATCCCCTCTATTCTATTTTGCGCAGCAAACGCGAGGTGTCACGACTGCAGATACTCGTGGAAATCGCCGAACACCAGCCGGCAGTCCGTCAGCAGGAGATAGCAGAGAAACTCGGGGTTACCCCGCAGGCGATATCAGAGTATATCCGCGAACTTGTAGATGAAGGGAAGGTCTCTGCAAGCGGCAGGGGCAATTACGAAGTGACCCGGACAGGAATCGAATGGGTGCTGGAAAATGCCGAGTCACTTGAGTCCTACGCCCGGCATATCCGGCGCGATATTATCCAGCAGGTATCGGTCTGGACCGCGATTGCAGCAGAAGACGTAACACAAGGGGATGAAGTCGGCGTATACATGAAATGCGGATTCCTCTACGCGGGAAAAAGACTACTGGCTGCAACCGGGACGGTGATTGCGGATGCAAAAAAGGATGAGGACGTGGGTGTCGCACGGTTAAACGGGATCATCGATCACAAGGAAGGGATGATCCATGTCTGCAAGGTCCCGCGGATCCAGCACGGGGGTTCCCGGAAAATAAAAAAGGACAAACTGCTGGATGTCATTTCTGATGTGGGAATCATTGCAGCAGTCGGGCTTGAGGCATATATCGCCCTCAAAGCGACCGGGAAAAAACCGGATATGTTCTTTGGTGCACGGGAAGGAGTCATTGAGGCAGCCTTCCACGGGATCGATTGTGCGATTGTTATTGTCGATGAAGAATTCACGGACTTTTTAAAGAGACTGGAGAGCGTGGAACTCGCATACGTGATCCATGATTTGATCTCACCATGAAGATCATCGTCCAGCTCCAGCGCAGCGGCAATTACAAACTGCTCTTTTATGACGGCAAGAGTGTGCGGGGCGCAGCCTATGTTGAACTGAACGATACCCCCCGCGGCCCCCGGCCCACGAGATACCGGGTGAAATGGGGCGGGAAGAAAGAGTACCATCATACCCCTTCAAAGGAACTGATAGCCCAGCTCCGCGAGTCGGATGTGCGGATGGTAAAAAAAGACCATCTCTTCGAAGAGTTTTTAGAAGCGTTCCAGGTCAAGAGCGGACCCGTGGTGCTCTGCCGGATGTGCCTGCTCGATGAGCGGTATACACCGATCAATGACGAGAACGCGATCACGTTTGGCAAGAACGAGCGGATCTGCCTGGACTGCGGGAGAAAGGAGCTCCGCCGCGAGGTCTCGCATATCGGCCGGCTGGGACTCGAGGGGATCGTGCATCTCGAGAAACTGCTCGCGAGTTACCGCAACCTGGACCGGGTGTTAGCCACCCTCTCGCCCGATAAGATCTCGATGGAGTCGGCGATGTTCGACAAGCTCGAGGCCCACCCTGTGATGACGACGGCCTCGATCGATGAGCTGCCCCTCCCCCGCCAGTTCGTGGAAGCGAGCGGCGTTACGCAGCTGATGCCGGCGCAGCATCTCGCGGTCGAAGCGGGGCTGCTCCGTGGACAGGACCTGCTGGTGGTGGCGGCAACCGCGAGCGGCAAGACGTTCATCGGCGAGATGGCTGGTATGAAGAACTTCCTGGAGGGACGGGGGAGAACGCTCTTTTTAGTCCCGCTGGTGGCGCTGGCAAACCAGAAGTACGAACGCTTCACCGAACGCTATGGAAAGTTTGCCAAGTCGGGCCTGCTGACGGGCACGAGCCGGCTCAATCTTCCCGAGACCCGGAAGGTCGGGGACCGGAATCCCCAGGCTCCCATCATCATCGGGACGTACGAAGGCGTGGACAACATGATCCGCCGGGGCCAGAAGATGGCAAATATCGGGACTGTGATCATCGATGAGGTCCAGATGCTGGAGAATGCCGACCGGGGCCACCGGCTCGACGGGATGATCGCCCGGCTCAAGTATCTCGCCCCGCAGGCCCAGTTCCTGTACCTATCCGCAACGATCGGCTCGCCCAAGATTCTTGCAAAGAAACTGAACTGCACGCTCGTGGTGTACGCGGACCGCCCGGTAGGACTGGAGCGGTATCTCCTCTTTACCGAGCGCAAGAACAAGATCGCGATGATCAAGCAGATGACGACCGAGGAGTACAAGCGGACGTCCTCGAAAGGCTTCCGTGGCCAGACGATCATCTTCACGAACGCCAGGGCCCGGTGCCACACGATCGCCGACGCGCTCGGTATGAGGGCTGCCGCATACCATGCCGGGCTCAGTTCCGTTGAACGCCGGGACGTGGAGACGAAGTTCCTGACCGGCAAACTCATGGCGGTTGTCACGACCGCAGCGCTGGGGGCCGGGGTGGATTTCCCCGCATCGCAGGTGATCTTCGATGCCCTTGCTATGGGCCGCGACTGGCTCTCGGTGCAGGAGTTCAACCAGATGGGAGGCCGGGCGGGACGGCCCGACTTCCACGACCTCGGCCGCGTGGTGATTCTGGCAGAACCCGGCGGCAGTTATTCGCGGGAGAACCAGGGCACGGAAGAAGAGATCGCCATCAAGCTGCTCAAGGGCGAGATGGAAGAAGTCGCTCCCGTACACGACTTCGAGGCGAGCTCGGAGGAGTTCGTGGCAAACGCGGTCGCCTGCAATGGCGAAGAAGCGGACCTCAACCGGATCAACAGCATGATGGTGGGGAGCATGGAGCCGGTGCTGCCGGACCTCATTGCCCACAAGCTGGTTGAGAAGCACGGCACGAGGCTCGTGATGACGCCGCTCGCACGAGTGATGGCGGAGCATTTCATCGGGATGGAGCGGCTGCTGGAGATCATCCGGCTGACGAAGTGCAACCTCGAGCCGCTCGATATCATCGGGGAGCTGGAGAGCGAGGATGTGCACAAGGACAACCGTCCGGAGAAGAAGCGGGGGTCTTCGAGACCGGGGGAGCGGCTGCGGGAGCCGGAGAAGCGGAGGGAATCATCCGGGAAGCCGAAGCATGTGCAGTCGGCGGGGACGAAGATGCATGTGGGGCATGAATCCCCGGGAAAGCAGCAGAAGGTGAGGAGGAAGAGGTAGGGGATTTCCGACCTCTTCATCTCTCTCTTTGGGGGTACATGGGGCACTTAGACCCTATTTTCCGGAAAGTCTTACGAGAAAATCGTACAGAAATAAGATCCCGGAAATGACCCTCAATGTGCCCCATGTGCCCCCCGCTATCGCTCACTCTCACAAAATCTCCAGTAAGTGCAAATTACGGTGCCCGTTCATGTACCGGCAATCCCAAAACGCCCCACGCTCACTAGCCCACGGCTGCACCGCCATGAGTACGAGGCCAACCCCCAGGTTTCAGCGGTGACGGCTGGGGCCTGTGCCTTCCGGTACCGGAGTGGCCGGAGCCCTTTCCGGTACCGCTCACTCTCCCAAAGCGCTCCGGTAAGTGCACATTCCGGTGCCCGTCATGTACCGGCAATTGCCAAACGGCATGCGATGCACCGGCCCCCGCTGCACACACATCAGGAAAGCAACCGCGTTTGCCGTGAAAAATTCCCCTGTTAAAAATAATGTTTTTAAAAAGGGGATTATTTCACAACCGGGGAAGCATGGGCATCAAAGGGATTTGTCCGCATTTCAAGGGAATAGAGGTAAGGATACTTGTTCTTTAAGTATTCCATGTAGTCAAGCCACTGGATGATAAGTTTTTCATACACGCGCCTGATGTCACCGGAAAGGTGGGCGCAATCGGTTTCGGGAAGGCAACTGAAATCCTCCCGGCGTTTGAGTTCTTCGGTGAGATGGAACACGGCCCGTAACAGGTCGGTAAATGATTCGTGCTCAAGCAAAACAGGATTTTCCAGCAGCCGGAGCATGAAGTCCCGGTGCGAGGATAAGAATTCATGGAGCGGGGCCATTTCAATCGCTGAAGAATTAACCTGATAATCGTAACCCGCGATCTGTTTCCGGACCTTTGCAAACGCCGGAGCATCCCACTCATTTCCCACGATAAGGGATTCTTTAAGCTGGCCGATACCCGGATCACCCGCTGCAATTTTCTTTATCAGCAGGTTTCCGACCTCGGAAAAGAAGGTCCCGATCACCATATTCATCTTTTCCATTCTTTCACGCCGCGAACGTATTGCCAGGAGTTTATTGAGGACTATTGTTACAAGAAGGACATTGATCGGCAGAAATCCAAGAGAATTTAAGATATAATTTAACGTATCTGACGGGTTTTTCAGGAAAAAAAACTTGGTTGAAAAGATACAAATGCTTATCGCCACAAGGACAATTGCCAGTTTTGCCTCCCAGTTGAGTTTTGTCATGAACCGGGATATGGTGTTTAATCAGATAAATCTAAGCAGAATCAGCAACGTTTCCGGTTCCCGTCCTTTCATTTTCACGGCCGGCACAACTCATCAGCTGACCTTTCCCATACCATTGCACGGGTCCCCACTCCATGAACCCTCGCGGGGTCTGCTCTCTGTCGCAGGAAGCGGCCGTGATTCCCCTGTCCTCCTACTCACCCCTCCCTTTATTGATCTCCTTTGCGAATTTAGCGATTCCTTTCCAGCGTTTCCTCTCGGACCGGACAAGCCCTTTCTCCGCCTTTTCCTGCTCGAACGCCAGCTCCCGCACGAGCCGGTGGAAATTCTCCAGCCGTGCTGCTGGGAGGGTCCCGTTCTTCACCGCCTCCTGCACCGCACAGCCCGGCCCCCGGCTGCCCCTACAAGCGAGACCCGGCAAGCCCCCGGGTTTCAGCGGGGACGGGTGGGGCCCGGCCTTCCGGTTCCGGAATAGCTGAGCCGGTTCACAGCTGCCTTGAGTGGATGCGGATGGTTTCAACTGCAACAAAAAGCGATTATATCATCAGGGGAATACAACGTACAATCAGGAATTCCTATGAGTGCTGTTGAACAGTATGTTGTCGATGAGAACGGCAATAAGGTCGCAGTCATCCTCCCGCTCGCCGAATACCAGCACCTCAAGGAAGATCTTCATGATCTTGCCATGGTTGCCGAGCGACGTGACGAAGGTACGATAAGCCTTGCTGAGTTGAAGAAACGCGTAATGTGAGCAGGGTTCATGGAACCGTATTCACTCTCTTTTAAAAAGAGCGCAGAAAAAGATCTCCGGAAAATCCCCAAAGAAATCCTCCTGCACATTTTTGATCGTGTTGAGAATCTGGAAAACGAACCGGTTCCCCACGATGCTTACAAACTTCCCGGTGCAGAAAATCTTTACCGGATTCGCGTTGGCGATTATCGTGTTATCTATCAGGTACTTCACGTGAATCGCGAAGTAACGGTGATATATATCCGGCACCGGAGTGTGGCATACCGGGGATTGTAGATCGGCAATATTCTTTCTTCCACCCTTCCCAACCTTTACCGGTACCGCCCAGTCTCCCAAATCTCCGGTAATTGCACGTCCCGGTGCCCGTTCATGTACCAGCAATTCACCAAACGCCCCACGCTCACCTGCGCTCGGCTGCCCCGCACTCGCGAGACCCGGTCAGCCCCCGGATTTCAGCGGGGACGGGTGGGGCCTGTACCAGAAAATTTCCCGGCCGGATTTTTCACGAAAATTTTCTACCGGACTTTGACGAAAAATTTTCCTGGCCCACGCTCAAATAAGGTTCCACGCGATCTCTCCCGGAACGTAATGCTCCTCCAGGATATTTTGCATGAAAACAGGGTCCAAAATGTATCGTGAAATCCACGTTGGTGGCCGACAAGAGGGTACTTCGTTCCGGGCCCCAAAACAGGTGTTCCTTTCCGTTTGACCGTGCTACCTATCCAGCCAAAAAAGTGGGCTGCTGTAAGACCGCTAAATTGCAGGGTCAAAATCCCCTCAAATAGGTCAAATAAGGAAAACACCTGTTTTAATCCGTATTTTTTATGAGCGTGGACACTTTTCTCACAGGTCAAAAAACTCCCTTTGTCCGATTGGCAAACCGGGCATTTTACGGGCATATCTGGCATACGATCCTGCTATCCTTCCGGTTCCGGACCAGTTAATCCCTTTTTGGTACCGCTCCTCCTCCCAAATGCCCCCCCGCGAATATCCCCGAGCCCTAAAAAGGCGGCACCGGCCAGACCCGGTGCGTTACCCTCGCGTATTGGTTAATTATCCCGAAGTATTCGCATTTATCATCCAGCACGTTCTTCACATTGTCCTATTTTCCGGCAAACCGGGCAGACGTATACTTATTTCCGGAAAATCTTATGAGAAAATTGTGCAGAAAAAAGATCCCGGAAATGACCCGCAAGTTGCCTGCGTTGCCCGACAACGAAGACGATATCTCATTATCACGGCACTGTCAAAATGTACCACAAAAGAAGATTAATCACCCAAGTGAGTATAAGGATAGTTCATTGGAATCCTTTGAACCGGTGGTGTGGAACAGATGACAGATAAAGTCAGAATCAATTATTTTATTGATTGCGGGTTGATCATCAGTTTTCTTCTTTCATTCGTTACCGGAATCATCAAGTTTCCCGAGTGGACACGGTATTTTGGGGATGTGTTCCTGCTCATTCCGGCATCCACGCTCTCAAAAATCCATGACATTTCCGGAATTGTTATGGGCACTCTGGTTCTTTTACACCTGGTATTACATCGAAAGTGGATTTTTACCATGACAAAATCGACCTTTACAAGAAAGGAAAAATAGGTGTCTTTTCAAGAATGGATTATTGTGGCGCCTGATATTCCTGGATAAGATACATCAGGATAAAAAATTACACCGGCAAGATTTATTGTTAAGTAGTTCTTGTTAACGGATGCCGATATTGTCCAAAAATTTGATGGATTGTTATAAATATTGAAAATTTAATTTTTCCTCTATAAAGAAAGTATATAAACTAGAAATAAAATATAAAAAATAAAGCAGTATATATTAAATTAACCAGACTTTTTCCGGAATTCCTTTGAGGCTACATGTATTCACTCTTATACATTGATGATGAACCGGCACTGCAGGAGCTCGGGAAGGTGTTTCTCGAACGGACACAAATTTTTTCGGTTGTCACGAAAACCTCTGTGGACGAAGGGCTGGAATCATTAAAACAGAAAACGTTTGATGCAATCATTTCCGATTACGCGATGCCGGGAAAAGACGGTATCGAATTCTTAAAAACGGTCCGTGCAGAGTATGGTGACATCCCATTCATTATTTTTACCGGGAAGGGCAGAGAAGACGTTGTCATTGAAGCATTCAATCACGGAGCGAACTTTTATCTCCAGAAAGGGGGACAGCCAAAGGCCCAGTTTGCCGAACTCGCCCATCAAGTCAAAACGGCTATTGAGCACAAGTGTATTGAACGTGCCCTGGTTGAAAATGAGCAACGCTACAAGGCTGTCGTTGAGGACCAGACGGAATTTATCACCAGATTCACACCTGATGGAATACTTACCTTCGTGAATGAAGCATTCTGCCGTTATTTCCGGGTAAACCGTGAAGAAATTCTCGGCAGAAAGTTCATACCCCGGATTCCGGCGGAGGATAAACTTGCAGTCAGGAAGCATTTTGATTCATTTACCCGCGAAAATCCGACTGCAACCTCCATCCACCGGATCGTATTGAACGATGGGGAGATTAGGTGGCACAAGTGGATCGATCGGGCATTTTTTGATACTAATGGACTGATAATCGAATACCAGTCGGTGGGACAGGACATCACCAGCCAGAAACATACAGAACTGGAACTGGAGAAAAACCGGGACTCCCTGAAAATGATTTATAACTCAGTCCAGGCTGGAATTTTGATAATTGATGCAAAAACCCATGATATTATCGAAGCAAATCCCGCCGCATTAAAAATGGTGGGGGCTGAGAAAAAGGAGATTCTCGGAAAGGTTTGCCACAAGATCATCTGCCCGGCTGAAAAGGGCAAATGCCCGATTCTGGATTTGGGTTTATCTTGTGAGAACTCGGAACGGGTTCTGCTCACAGCAGATGGCAACAAGAAGTCTATCCTCAAAAATGTTACCATGATGAAGTTTCATGGACGTGACTGTCTGCTTGAAACATTTATCGACAACACCCAGTGGAAACATGCAGAAGAAGAATTAGAGGCCGCCTATTCCCAGCTGAGTGCTACAGAAAAAGAGTTGAAACTGAAATTTGAAGAATTACAAAAAAGTCAGGAAATCATCGCTGAATCAGAAAAGGTATACCGGACAATTTTTGAAAATACCGGTACTGCCACGCTGATTATCGAGGAGGATAATACCATCTCGCTCATCAACAGCCAGTGTGAACAGATATCCGGTTATACAAAAGACGAAATAGAATGCAAAAGAAAATGGACGGAATTCGTTGACAAGGAAGACCTTCAAAAAATGGTGTCGTACAATAAAGAACGATGGAACTCCGATACAAATGTTCCCCGTCATTATGAGTTCAGGTTTATTAACAAAGATTCAAGTGTAAAATTTGTTTTACTGTCCATCGGGCTTATCCCTGATACGAAAAAAGCGGTGGTATCGCTCCTCGATATAACCGAATATAAAAAAATGGAAGATGCCCTGCAGCAAAAAAGTGCCTGGTCCGGTCGATCATGAAAATACTGTCAGGTCAGGGAGTTATGACTGAATCAGGAAGAGGAATGGATTCCCGTCACAGGAGTGTAGTCTGATATGGATATCCGGGAACAAACACGCCTGATACTCACCGGTGTCATCATCTCAGTCATAATAGTTATCATGGTTATTTCCTTCACGGTTTTTCTTGATAATTACCGGAAAATCGAGACCGGGTATGTCACCGATTATTCAAATCTGGTTGACCAGAACGTGAAAAATGAAATTTACAGTCTGGATGTGACCGTCAAAGACTGGGGCCCATGGGATGATACCTATGCGTTTGTCGCTGGTGAAAAAGAGGACTATATCAAAGCAAATCTTGGAGCAACCACTTTCCAGAACCTTGACCTGAACTTTATCATTATTACCAACACACAGGGGGATGTCGTTTATGGACAGGGGTTCGACAGGGAAACCCGTAAACTGACTCCTCTTCGGTCCGATGTTGTCGAAGAACTTGCACGTAAAGACTCACCATTTCACAATATGAACCTCGAAAGCAGGGCCTCTGGTTTACTTAACCTTCCCCAGGGACTTGTATTAATTTCAACGTATCCTATTACCCACAGTGATTTCAGCGGGCCACCACGTGGTGTTGTCATCATAGGGAGATATCTCGGTGAAAAAGACTTTGCAAAATTATCTCTTGCAACACGAGCGAAGGTCTCAATTATTTCGTTGGAACAGGCACCGTTATCAGATAGTGATAAGGCCTTGCTATCCTCTTCCGATATTTCACCGGTTATTATCAGGCAGCTCAACGAAGAAACAATTGAGGGAGATATGGCAATACCGGGTGCAACCGGGAAGAACAAATTTTTGATCAGGATCCAGATTCCACGGGACATTTACAACCAGGGAAAAATGGATATCCTGAATTATACCCTCATCATCCTCGGTCTCCAGCTTCTGGAAGGTCTTTTGATCATCTGGCTGCTGGACAGGCAGGTACTCAGCCGACTGATCTCGATGAATACCCAGATCGAAAATATAACCCAAAGACGGGATGGCGCATCCCGTGTAAACTCTACCGGTAATGACGAAATCTCACACCTCACCGGTACATTAAACCGGATGCTCGACCAGATCGACCAGGACCAGCTGGTACTCCAGAACAGTGAGAAACGGTTCCGGGAATTTGCAGAACATTTCCCGGAGATTATGATGGAACTGGATCCGCAGGGAGTTCCGCTTTTCGTCAATAACGCAACCTATGAAAAATTCGGATACTATCACGGGGAACTGGAGAGTGGGGTTTCCATTATTAACCTGCTTGCCCCTGAAGAACATGCGAGGATAACAAACGATTTTTCACGGGTGTTCCAGGGTGAGACCCTTTCCGGGAGCGAATATATGGCCCTTAAGAAAGATGGCACCAGGTTCCCCCTGCTCCTCTATTCGGCACCAGTTATCCGGGATGGAAAACGGTCTGGTATTTGGATCTTTGCCGGAGACATCAGTGACCGCAAAAAGATGGAAAACACCCTGCTCGAGATGAACAGGAAAATAAACCTGTTAAACAGTGTTACCCGTCACGATGTCGATAACCAGCTTACCGCTCTCTTTGGCTTCACGGAGCTTATTGAGGAGTCCGTACTTGATCCCCAGATACAGTCCTATATTAACTTCCAGAAACGGGCTGCTGAGACCATCCAGAAACAGATGGCATTTACCAAGGATTACCAGGGATTAGGCGTTAAAGCTCCCCTATGGCAGAATGTGAGGCGGGTAATCCTGAATGCGAATGGTAATCATGACATCTCAAAAATCGCTATCACAATTGATATCCATGATCTTGAGATCTATGCCGATTTATTGCTGGAAAAGGTATTTTTCAACCTTGTTGACAATGTCAACAGACACGGTGGAAAAGTAAAAACGCTCCGGATGTACGGGAAAGAAATAGCTGAAGGATTCGTAATTATTGTCCAAGATGATGGTGTAGGAATTCCTTATGATAAAAAAGAAGGGATCTTTACCCGCCAGTACTTCACGAATACCGGATTCGGGTTATTTCTTTCGCGGGAAATTCTTGCCATTACCGGCATCACGATTAAGGAAACCGGCGAACCGGGCCGGGGTTCCCGGTTCGAAATCCTGGTGCCAAAAGGGATGTACCGTTTTTCCAAAACCTTTGATACCGATGGGAGCCCGGAAAAATGCTGAACAGGTAATCCGGATATCACCCATCATAGCGCTTTACCGGTATTGTTAATTAACGGGATTCATTTCACGGTATTTTGTGATTTAAAGAACGTATCTGGAACAAGGATGATTGCCCCGAAGATCATCCGGGGCGTGGGATTTTATTTGGATATTTCCCAACTTACCGGGGCTGCATCCCGCTAAAAATTTTTTCTGGTCATAAAAAAATAGCCTTGGATTGTCTGTTCTCCGTGGCGCTTCAGCATCCAGGGCGCCTTTACCCCCGTACCTTACTTTCAGAGAGTGTTATTCTCCTGCACGGTCCGGATGACAAGAACCGGTGTCTGTGTTCTTCTTACCACCGTGAAGGTAGTACTGCCAAGGAGAATTTCCCGTAACCAGTCGGTCCCGTAAGCACTCATCGCTATCAGGGACACATCGTCTTGTTCAGCAATCGAAAGTATCGTTTCCGTGGGATCTCCGGTAAGGACGTGAAGTTTTACCTCAATACCTGTATTGGTATACTCGCGTTTCAGGTCCGAAAGCCGGGTCTGCGCATCCTTAAGGTAACCTTCGATCTCCTTGTCTGATTCCACGCGATTAACGACATGCAGGAAGATGATCTCCCGAATCCCCGGGATCGTTTTTACAAAAGCGGACGCTTCGCTGGCAGACCGGGAAAAATCTGTTGGCACCAGTACTTTTGAGAATAGTTTCTGATGAACTGTACCAGATGATGCCCGGGTACTGTCCTTTGCCGGATTGAAATGCATGATAAGAACATTTGTTTTTGCATGACGGAGTACTGAGGATGAGACACTCCCCAAAAGAAGCGACTGGATCGGGTTGATACCCCGTGCACCCATGATGATCAGGGATACATTTTCTGTTTCTGCAATCTCCAGGATCGCAAGAGCAACGGTCCCTTGAGTAATTGCATTGACAATCACATCGGCGCGTACATTCACGTTAAACCCGAGATTTTCAAGAAACTTTTTCTTTTCTTCCAGGAGGACCTGAGTATCTTTTAACTCCGGGTTCCCGTTTTTCCACACCAGTCCCACAGGGCGGGTCGCGTCCACCACATGCAGGAGCACTATCTCTTCGATCCCGGGAATCTCACCGATCCGGTCAAGGATTTTTTGTGAATACCCGGAAAAATCCAGGGGAATTAACACTTTTTTGAACATTGAGACAACCTTACTGTAATTACCGTTTACAAGTGATAAAAAGATCACGCCGGGTATCCGGCATCTGCACCATAATGTAATTCAATTCTTTCCATGGGCATGGGGAAGGAAAGAGATCTGATTATTCCGGTGCCGCCGGCCGGCCTGCCCGGAGATCTCGTCATGATATTCTTCCGGTGTCATCAGGTTTCCACATGCCCACAGGACAACCTCGGAAAGCGCCGGATGGATATGCATGGTCCCGGTAATTGCACCCAGTGCTGGCGCAGGAGAGGAAAGGACGGTCACGAATTCCTGTATCAGTACAGATGCCTGCGGTCCGATGATATGGGCACCAAGAATGTTCATCGTGGATTTATCGATAATGACTTTCACAAAATAATCTTTGAGTCCCATTGCATTGCCTTTTGCCGTATCATCATACCGGGTAAAACCGATCAGGATGTTATCAGCGCCGGATTTTTGTTGTGCTTCTTCCTCAAGGAGACCGACACTGGCAATTTCAGGATCGGAAAAAACAGCATAGGGGATTACCCGGTAATCGACCGGTATCTTCTTTTTTTGGACCGCGTTGTAGTAAACGATTTGTGCTTCATAATTTGCCACATGTTTGAACATGAATTTCCCGTTTGCATCCCCCAGTGCCCAGATGCCGGGCTGGCTGGTCTCAAGATACTCATCGGTGATAATCCACCCGTTTTTATCCGTTTTGATCCCGGCACGTTCCGGATGCAGGATGTCGGTATTCGGCCCCCTTCCTGAGGCAACAAGAACGGTATCGGCAACTACGGTAACTTCCTTCCCGGTGGTCCGGTTGAAGACGGTGATTGTGATTTTAGTGTCCGATCCCATCGCGGTCTGTTTTACCTCATGGTTGGTGAGGATGGTGAGATGTTTTTCGAGATCCCTCTGGGCGAGATCTGATATTTCGGGTTCTGCTTCAGGAATAAACCTGGGGTTGCGGCCAATGATTGTGACCCTGGAACCCATTGACGAAAGGAAATGGCCGTATTCTGCGGCAATATATCCTCCACCAATGATTACAACGCTTTCCGGTAGTTGTTCAAGGGCAAGGATCGTGTCGCTGGTTAAATAGGGTATTGTATCAAGACCCTTGACCGGTGGAAGAGAAGGTTTTGACCCGGTGCATAAGAAGATTCTTTTGGATTTTATGTTCTGACCGGCAACATTAATCGTATATGGTGCAGTAAATTCGCCAACAGCATGATAGTAATCGAGGTGTGGGTTACCTGAAAGCCCGGCACGGATCCCTTCAATATCGTTTTTGATGATAGTTCTCATCCGTTGCATGACAGCAGAAAAATCGATCTTTGTTATCGTGCTCTCTATTCCGAACTCCGCAGACCTCTCAACAATCCTGACAACTTCCGCCGGATAAAGGAGGAGTTTTGAGGGAATACACCCGCGGGTGAGGCAGATTCCACCGGGATCGTCTTTGTCAATTACGGCAATTCTCGAATGGGGATGTTCCTGCAGGATCGCACTTACGATGGCCATGGCTGAACCTGTTCCAATCGCAATATAATCATATTCCTTCATTAAAACCCTCTTCACCTTTCATCGGAGATTGGGGCATATATGTATTGTGCCACGGTAACGGTGCATCTGCGGAAAAACAGTTGACGGGGCTGAAGGATTTCTTCCCCGCGGACAAAATTTTTTTAACCTTTTCCCCCATGAGGTGCATGAACATGGCCGAAGAATTCAAATGCAAAATGTGCCAAAAGACGTTTAAAACCAAAGAGGAAATGGAAGCTCACGAAAAAAAAGAGCACTTGAAAAAGTAAACCATTGTCCCCCTTTTTCGCTGGCTTTTTAATTATTATTACGATGAACTGTCTGACAAGATCTTGTTCGACCTTGAATTTCTGATTGCTGCTGATATCCTGTCAACAACCCTCACCCCCATGCAGGAGGAGTTGATCAATCTTGCAGATGTTGTCGTAATCCGGACCATTCCTGGCTGCTATTTCCTTTCAAAGGAATTGGCAGAAGCCGATCTTCAGGAATAAAAAAGGGTGCAGTTATTGCGGCAGCACATGACAGACCCAGAGATCATAGATGGGATCGGCTGGATTTTCCCTCACCGTGACTTTCCTGTCCATTGCCGTTCCCCACTCCTCGACAAGCATCGCCTCTTTTTCAGTACCAACTGTTATCAGGGTTTCATGGCTAATCGAGCATAACTCCCCGATAATCCTTTCCCACATGTCCTGGTTGAAACTGTTGAACTCCCCGGCCATGATCGCGACACCTTTTGGAACGGGTTCAATATACCGGGATGCGATGGTCGCATCGATCCACATCGTCTCTTCCGGGAGCAGTCGTTTTTCGGTAAGGCCACGGCAGAGCAGGGACTCGTCATTGTCGTAAGAAAGAGGAGAATATCCAATGTCCCGCAGTACTGCCGAACCGACACCGGATCCGCAGCAGCAGTCGAGGCAGGTCTCACCATGGCTTTTCCCCCAGACACTGGTGATGAGATCTTTTAAGATCCCATGCCGCTTGGGATTCAGATCGTCAATTGACGGGGGAACCTGTGCAACGAGGGCATTGCTGAAGTACTCGCGTACAGCAGCTGCCCAGACAGCCCGGTCCTCCTGGAATATCTCGCCAGGAACACTTTCGAAGAGTTCTATGAGGGCAACCGAAGGGTTCCTGCACAGGAACGAACCGGCAGTCCAGCCATCCGATGCCCCGAATGCCAGCGCCAGAGGTTCATCACGCTCATCTACAAGAAACCGGCCTTCATCCGCTTTGGTTTCGGCAAGGATTACATTGTTCCCCGTGTCCGTGAGTGCAGAGAATTCAGGTTCGATGAACCTGACCGCATCGATCCCGAGGATCTCTTCGGCTCTCATGGGCCCCGCTCAATCCTCATACCGTGAGGGGCCTCAATCGTTCCGTCAATCTTTGCCTCTTCATGGAGCACAAGGGATTTTGCAATCACGTCACCGAGAATATGAGCTCCTTTTCTCACGTAGACCGTGCTGCTGCTCTCAACATTCCCGTGAACCGTAACTCCGTCAACAACCGTAATACGGTTTTTTGCCCGGAGGCTGCCGAAGATGACCGTGTTCTGCTGGACGTCAATGGAACCTGCCCGTATATTGCCGTGGAGCCGGCACCCTTTCCCGATTTTCATGGTGGAGGGGACAGCAAAGAGTTTGAGGTTCAGTTTCGAACGGGCGGGAATCATGAGCGGGATTTCCACCTTTTCGTCCTCGTCAGAGAACAGGTTGTCAAGGATACGGTCCAGCTCTTTTTCGTTTTCTATTCTCAGCAGGGTCATTAAGTAGATGATGATGAACATGAATACCGGCATCGGGTTTCTCACTTCAACGTCGCCTTTTGCATCGAATCCCTCTTTTATCTCAACTTTTTCCCCGATGTCAAGAGCCCCCGAAACGACCAGTTTGCCGGCGATTTTCACGCCTTCACCAATATAAGCGTCCTGCTTGGCAATTACATCGTTTCCTACTTCACACCAGTTTCCGATCCGCACATCCCCGTTTGCCCAGATATATTCGCGAATCTTCGAGGACTCCCCCACATAAACGTCGGCACCCCGTAACCCGTAATCGATCTGGCAGAACTCACCGACAACGATGTTCCGGTCAGTCTTGATGCTGTGCTCCTGCAGTTCAGTCCCGTCAGGCAGCAGGCAGTGCTTGTGCCAGTTTTTCACGGTTCTCTCTTTCATCTGTCCCCCGAAAATCTCATTATGCCCCGAATTTATGTGATTTGTTAATCAGATCGAGTGCTGTTGGCAGGATTGCTGCACCGGTAATGCGGTTAAGTCCTCCCCGTGCGCAGGAAAATTCATCGAATGTTGTCACACCGTCGACCCGAACACCCTCCCCGTGAATGAGCACCGGTACCGGATCGGCGCTGTGATCTTTTATGGTGCAGGGTGTAGAATGATCGCCACAAATGACAATGATGCAATGGGGAAGATCCAGCAGGGGGGCAAGGGCAGCATCGGTCTTTGAGATAAAATCCCGTTTCTGTTCAGCCAGTCCGTCATGCCCGGATTCATCTGCTCCTTTGATGTTGACCAGCACAAAATCTTTATTTTTCAATTCGGTTATTGCTGCAGCAATCTTGCCGGATATGTTGCTGTCCTGTGACCCGGTGATTCCCTGTACGGGGACAAGCGGAAGCCCGACAGCAGTACCGATGCCGTTAACCAGAGTCGCTGCCGCGATTACACTACCGGTAATGCCATATTTTTTTGAAAATGGTTCAAAATGTCCCATTTCACCGGCTCCCCTCATCAGCACGATATTTGCCGGGTCCAATCCCTTTGTTAAACGTTCTTTGTTGATGGCATGTTCAAAGAGGATTTTTCTGGACTGCCGGATAAACTCGTTGCAGATATCTGCGGTCTTTTCGTCACCGGCGGTCTGTCTGAGTGGCAGAACACTCAGGGGCGGCACTCCGTCTTTTTTCGGGTCATTTGACGAAACGCAGTGTCCGAGCCCCTCTCCTTTAAGAGCCAGTGAGGCACGGTGACCTGCACCGGACCTGAACGTAAACGTAACCCCATATTTCGAGAGATCCACCCCTTCCTGGACTGCCGTGCTCAGGCTGGTAGTATCATGGATCCTTCCAGCACGCCGATCGATAATGATCCCGTCTGGTGAAACGGTTGCATAATTGCACCGGAACCCGATCATCCCCGGTTCCATGGAGATACCGGTACCCACACATTCGAGGGGACCTCTTCCCGTATAATAGGTATATGGATTGTACCCGAGCAGGGCGAGATGTGCGGTATCTGAACCCGGACGGACTCCTGCGGCTATAGTATCCATAATACCGCAGATACCCTCCCGTGCGAGCCGATCAAGAACAGGTGTTTTTGCCGCAGAAAGCGGTGTGAGCCCTCCAAGATCAGGGCAGGGGCGATCGGATACGCCATCAAGTACAATAAAGAGGATCTTATGAGCTACCATTCGTATGGAATGGTTGGATGCAGGGACTAATTATGTTTCTTGGTGCTGGGGAAAAACCGGATGAAATTTTCACTCTTCCTGATGACTCTTCCGGGTCGTTTACGGACCACTATGGTGTTCCATGCTAGTTACGCGGCTTCCTTCTCATCCGGCACTATTGCTGAGAGTATCAGCGGGATAACCGAAAGAACGAGACCGGTGGCCATTGTCATGTGAAAACCGGTCAGGAATGTTGCTGAATCGAGATCAGTAAAGGCAACAATTCCACCGGCATTCGCGGTTGCGAAAGTGAAGAGCATCGCATAGATCGCCGTCCCCAGCACGCCGCCGAAATAGATGGTGGTCACCATCAGGGAAGATCCTGTCCCCTCCTTGCCTTTAGGGGCGCTTTCGATGATCCTGCTTGAGGCCGGACCTGCTGCGATCCCGAAAGCCACCCCCATGAGGATAAGCCCGGTGAGCAGGGGAATAATCCCGGATTCGGGAGACAGGATCGCAAAGATTCCGCTGAAAATGACGAAAAGTCCGCAGGCTGCGACAGCAAATACCCAGCGACCGTGTCGGTCTGACCATAGCCCGAATGGGATGCTGAGGATGGCGACTACCGCTGGAGGTATCAGGAGGTACAGTCCGCTTGTCGCCATATTGAAATGCATCTCCATTGTCAGATAGAACGGAAGCAGGTAGATGATGCCCAGGAAGATGACATTGAGCAGCAGGTATGCGATGAGGACCGCGGTGAACTGCCACTTTGCGAAGATCCGGATATTGAGAAACGGCTCCGGTGTCGTGAGTTCCCGGACGACAAACAGACCTGAACAGAGCAGGAACAGAGCACCACTTGCAAGGATCAGTGGGTCCGTTACCCCACGGGTTGCAATCTCTTCCAGCACAAAGGTACAGAAGACCATGGCGCCAAAGAGCGAAACTGCGCCCGGGTAATCGAAGGACACCGGGAGGTCTTCCGGTTCATCGCCCGGTATCACCCGTGCCGCAAAGAGTATCCCGAGTATGCCGATCGGGATATTGATCAGGAAGATCCATTGCCACGACAGGTACTGGGTGAGGATACCGCCAATTGCCGGCCCGGCTGCAAACCCGATGGAAACAGTTGCGGCAATCACACCCATGGCTGTACCGAGCATCTCTTTTGGGAGATACCGGATGCAGAGCAGGGGGGCAACGGCAGCGATCATCGCAGCCCCGAGTCCCTGCACGAGCCGGGCAGCGATCAGGATGTCAAGCGTGGGCGAGATCCCGCAGGCGGCAGAACCGAGGGTGAAGATGACAAAACCCAAGAGGAACAGTTTTTTTGCATATCCCCGGTCTGAGAGTTTTCCGAAGACGAGGATGAGTCCTGCCATCATGAGCAGGTAGGTGATAATGACCCACGCGATCGTCCCCGTATCCGTGTCGAAGTACGCAGCCATCGTTGGAAGCGCTACGTTCACAATGGATCCATCAATCCCGTCCATTACCACTCCGAGTGCTATAGCGGCAAGCAGGAGTTTCTGGCAGAGGGGATCGGTGATAATGGACGTCACAGCGATACCATAATGGGTGGGGTATTTTTATTAACGTTCGGAACAGGGGCACTAGGTATGGAGTCTCTTAAACCCGATGGTCGTTCCGGTCGGCCTTTGTCGCTAAAATGAACCTGTACGGTCCGGCAAAAATCTGTACAGAAAAAACCAAAAAAATTATACGGTGGAGATCCGTGCAGCGACCGGCTCAACCTTGGATTTGATAATCTCAACCCTGCGGGTCGGGTAGATGGTCTTTACTGTCTTGAAGAGATCCCGGGAGATCTCTCCGGATACGATCCCGTTGAGGAGCGTGGTAAGGTCCCATGCTGCTGCCTGGGCTGTAACCGTGTCCGTGATTGCCTTCCTGATGGCATGTTCCTGGGTAATGTTTGCACGGGCAAATGTGTAACAGCTGATGGTCAGCCTCACTTTCTTGCCGTCTTTTGTAACGAGCGGAACCTGGCAGTCCACGCGTGAGCTCCGGCGTTTGACGAGCGAACGGAGGTAGTCACGGGTTACTTCGTGACCGACAAATTCAGTATATGCCGCATCCCCGGTCACAGTGGCGATCTTAAAGCTCATCTTGATGTGCTGTTTTGAGTAATCATTCAGGATCTCGCCAAGCGTTGCCTGCATGATCCTGCCGACTACTTTTTCAGCATCATTTGCAATGGTGTCACCGATGTACGCCTTTCCGAGGTTGTCGGGGACGTGCACCTTGAACCAGCTTTTGGCTTTCCAGCCTTCTACTCTTCTTCCAACCTGTTTTTTCTTTGCCATGATATCACCTGGAGGAGTTCCTCCGTGTTATTTTTTTCAGTCCCTGTTTTTTTCACCGTGGAACGTGCCCGGTGTCTGACCATCGTTTGTGCTGGTGAGATCTGCAGTCATGTGCGAAAAAGATGAACATGCGTCATCCGCAATCGCCAGATTCATGAGATAATCATCCATTGATGCGATGATTGAACGGATCTGTGTGCCGGCAAGTATCATCGTCACGCGGTCACCTTCAGCAGTTGTGGTCATGCTGTTGAGGTTGTCCGGTGTTAATGCTGATGCAACGCATTGCGCATTCCTGTGCACCGTGACTATTCTGCCGTTGATCTGCATCATGATCCAAATGCCTCCTGCCAGCTTTTGGTGAACTGCCCCATCTTTCCGCACGGGATGGTTGCCCCGGCCCTGTGGATGTGGCCACCGCCGTTACCCCCGCATGCAGCTGCAAGCGTGCTGACCAGTGGTCCGATCTCTTTCTCGATACCTGCCGGACAACGTGCCGAGATTTTGCAGGAGTCGCCGTTATGTGCATACACGAGCACGGGCCACATATTCATCAGGTCACGGGTAAGGATATCGGCAACATCGCTGGCCAGGGTAACTTCCTGCACTTCGTAGATGATGGAGGAACCTTCCGCGGGTCGTACATTCCTGATTGCGTCGATCACGTTCACGCGGTGCTTCCGGGCAATTTCCCACGCCTCATCGAGATAGTGGGAAGAACGGAGGGCAAGTGCCACCCCGATATCGCCATGACCGCTTTTTCCGCAGGCATCAATCACTGCTGCGAATGCGTGGGCATCTTCAATTACTTCACGCTGGAGATGGTAGGTATCCCCGTAGACCGACTCGAGGCTCGCACGTGTCGTGTTTGGCGCTGATTCCAGGACGATCCGCGAGAGCAGGGTGTCAAGCCGGCTCGCATTTGCACCTTTTGTCCGGTCCTGTGCCTGTTCGATGATATCAGCGATTGTCTGTTCTGTACCGCTGATACCATCGAGGTACGGACTGGTTGCCATGTACCACCGTTCAGTCATGTCCCTGCCCGGGAGGGTGAGCCCGCGGTCCGGAACGATGATGCCGTCGGTGATACCTTCATTGAAGATCTCGAGGTTTTTCCCCTTCATCTCCTGGCCGTCACCGATGATGCCCGGTATCACGAGCCCTGCAAGGTCACGGTTGTCCCCCATCTTCTGGGCAACCATATACGCCATCCCGGCTGCGGAGAGTTCACGGTCTCCGTCGATTCCTGCCAGCCTCGGGTTTGCGTGGAACGCTCCCTCAAACTTCGGCATGTGGTGATCCACCACTATCGTTTCATCGGGAAGGTCAGCGATTCCCGCCCCGAGATCGCAGAGCAGGTGAGCGCTGTCTCCTTTCAGCTCGGCAGGATCCACTTCCTGACGAATCCTTATGCGGAAACGGATATCCGCACGCAGCATCGCGTGGCAGAGGATCGAGCCGGCGGCTATGCCGTCTGCATCATGGTGTGCGTACACCTCGACAAACTCCTGGCGTCGGATCTGTTCTGCGACCGTTTCTGCGGCGGATTCAAGGGGCATGGTTATCTCTGGTGATGGTTTTATCTGGACAACAGAATCTCTGTGGTCTCTGGTTTGTAGACGAACTCGCCGGGCAGCTTCTTTGTTCCCCGGTAGTATCTCACGAGGCGCCGGATCTTGGACTCGATCAGGTTCAGCTGCCGCTTGTTGTGCAGATCCTTTTTGTTCTCACTCAGGTGTTTGCGCAGCCCGAGTGCCTTTATCATAAGATCGCGGAGATCTTCGGGGATCTCGGATGCAACCTTGTTCTCTTTCAAAACATCCCCGATACGCTTACCGAGGGCGAGTTTCACGTCAGGGACGCCATAGCGGTCCCTGAGGACAAGCCCAATTCTGCTGCTCGATGCGCCTTCCTTGCGGAGATCCAGGATCACCTTGGTGATCGCCTTTGCGTCCGTATTGGACCACTCAGGTGCCTGTTTCCGGAGGGGGCGGACAGAGCATGACTTGCCTCTTCTTCGAGCATGCATTCGTGCCATAAAGTAGCCTCCTAATGAACTATTGTGTAAGTCCAGAAAAGTCGAGTTTGGTTACTGACTCCCTGTAATCCCAAAGCCTTGGTTGAGGCCGTGCCGTAAAAGCACGTCGGACTTACATCTGTCAGCACAATTTTTTAAAAGTGCTTGACTGTATTTGGGTGGTGGAATTATAAGGGTTGCGATGGTTTTCTTGGGGTATTTTCTACAAGGCGTGCAAATTTTGGTGGAGGAAAGGAATGGGAATGGAGTTCGAATCCGGATGTTTACATTTACTGTTTGGGTTATAGGTAAGTCAAAAATTTACTCTTTTGGTTCGAATCTGCCCCGCTTTGGAACCCATCAGATGTGATATCACAAGAGACCCGCACGAACTGGAAGAAGTCTCATCCAAAATGCAAGTCTTGACTATCTGGTGTTACATTCTTCCAATCGTCACGTTCAACCATGACCCAATACTTTTCATTGGGGCACCAATCCGAGGTATTAAGCGTGTATCTCCACAAATTTATGCCCTCTATCCCTTCAATGACGGGGACTGTTTCATTTACAAATGCATCTTCGCACTCCCCGCCGCAAAAGGTTCTATAAACTACCAAGGGTCTATCAACAACGATTGCTTTAGGAGTGTTACCCCCAGGAACTTGTGTCGGGCATGAATGGGCAAATATGAACGAATAAAAAGTGATCTCAATGTTCGCCGGAAGATTTGTTGTCCCGGATACATTCAGCTTTTCACCCTCTTGATTCCATCGGATTGGATCGATCTTGATCCAATATGGATTCTCTTTGACATATTGCGGAGTAGATTCTTCACGGGTTTTCTCTGTTATGATTATCTCTTTGACATATTGCGGAGTAGATTCTTCACGGGTTTTCTCTGTTATGATTACAGATTCAGAAGAATTTTCTGTAGGTTGCGTGACACATCCTGATGATGTGAGCAGGAAGAAAACACAAAGGATGATAAGTATTTTCCAACATCCTCCAAAAACATTCATAATCCAATTTTTATGTTATTAGGTTATATTTTGTTGTAGGAAGTGGCGTTGAGTATGAACCCCCGCTTAAATCGGGGCAGGATAACTTACATAACCTTGATACTTTGAGAAATAGATCGTTTCTCATTATGGGATTTTTGGGGAAAATTGGTGATGCAATTCAAAAAATTGACTCTCATATTTCCAGTGATTCTGAAATTGTTGGAAAACGCTTCGAGGATCATGTCCAGAAACTCTTTTCGACTAAATATTTTAAGGTCGTTGAAAAAACTCACTCATTTAAGACAAACACTGAAAGGTATGTTGAGAGCAGTAAAACCCGGATTTTATTTTTGAATACCTTTCAACAAGAGAAAAATTTGCTGTCGAATGTAAATACCGGACGCAATTAAATAAAAAAAAAAGAATCAATTGGAATGGTCGTATCCCACACAATTAAAAAGGTACCAGGAATTTGAATACCAGAGAGGATACCAGTATTCGTTGTTATCGGACTCGAGCTGGCATTTGAATCTGAAGACGATTCCGATTCTGAAGACATTGAAAAATTCATGTTAACATCCCCTTAAAGGATGCATAATATCCTGCTCTTTATGAGAGTGTTTTTGCAAATTTTGAGAGAGAATACATAAAACCATTCTTCTGGAAAAATGGGAAATTGTATTGAACTTTAAGGGGTGGTTAGGGTTCGAATCCGGATGTTCGCATGTACTGTCTGGGTTATAGTTATCCGGAAAAAATACCACTTTTTTATTTAAAGGCAAATACACCAACTTACAAGATTAAACCTAAAAAGAAATACTAGCCAGGCACCGTAAACCAGATACCCATGTCAATATTATGCCATTGGAAAACCCAGAGCCGGTCATCAAAGACCAGTGCATAAGGTATACCCCCAGAATATTCATGCTGGAAAAACTGGGCAGTACTGGGAACAGATGACCACGTCACACCATCTGTGGAATACCATATACCTCCATTCTGGATTACCCAAATCCGGTTATCAAAAACAACGGCATGGAACAAACCTTTTGGAAACCCAGCGGATTCGATAACTTTTGTCCAGTGAATCCCGTCATCTGAATTCCAGACATCATTGGGGTGCTCTATATCATTCCAGCCTCCGATAATCCATATTTTTTCTTTATAGACAAACGATGAGAGCCTGGTTCGAGGGGAAAATCCAGCTGCCGGAGTTGCCTGTTCCCACGAAATCCCGTCCGAAGAATACCAGACATCACTGGTAAAATTATTCGAACGGTTTCCAAGATCCCCTCCAATGACCCAGAGCCGGTCCTTAAAAACTACCGTTCCTTGACCTGATCTCGGCGAGAACTCTGATGCAGTTTGAATTTCAGACCAGTTGATTCCATTACTTGAATACCAGATATCATTATTTGGGGTGAGTGTTTTTTCAGTTATGCCACCGATAATCCAGATTGCATCCTTAAACACGGCCGATGATGCTCCCATTCTCTGGGGTACCATCTCCGCTGATGATTCGCGGTTCCATGTGATCCCATCGGAAGTATACCAAGCCTCCCCATATGGTCCCGAATTACCGGTGCCCCCGATAAGCCATAGTTTTTCCCTATATTCCGCGCTGGCAAAAGCTCCCTTGGAGCCGAAGGGTGCAGACGTGGTCACCTGTGTCCATGTCCTGCCTGGAGTTGTATCAGTGATAAACGAGAAGACCAGATATGCCCCCGATATGATGAGGATTCCACAAAGGATAAAAATCGCCAGTTTCAGCCGGGGGGTCATCAGTACCCGCAAAGAAGTATACAGGTCTTTCAGACCTGGAGCGGGAGTCGATCCGGCCTGACAGATTTTATCAAGCAGGTTGCTTTTGTCAAGATAGTGTCCAGTCAGGAAGGCAAGCACTACAAAGATAATTGCAGTAAATGCGAAGACCATCGCAAACAGAATGATAAGGTACTGCCTCAGGAGCACCACTCCCGGAACCGTAACAAGCCATGAGAGAAGAGAGCCGGTTGGATTAAGGATAACAGTCAGCGTCTGATACGAAATGAGAAGCGACAGAATTGCACTGGAGAAGAGTACTGGCAACCGCAACCCCTTCCGAATCTTCTCCGAAAGGAAAGCAAAAGCTGAGGCGATGGCACATCCTATCACAATCATCGGTACAAGAACGGCGGTGAGATGATGTTCCGAACCGGGGATTTTGATTATTTCCGGACCAATGACAGCAAGAAGGAGGCCAGCAGAAAACGCACCTGCAAAGGAGATGATTTTACTCCGGAATTGCTTTACTGTCACATAGACTACAATCGCAAGACCTGCCAGTGCAGTCCATTCGAACAGGAAGAATGCTATCAGAGATGCTATGGAAAGGAGCACGGCCCTGAACCATCGTTGAAAAGGAAGGGCAACAACATACCAGAATACCGCGGCGAAACCATAGAACGCAGCAGAATATACCATGACCTCAACAAAGGGAAATACCATTAGCAGGGATGAGAAGAAGGTAGTGTGGAATATATCAGGTGTCGTTGAAGTTGGACCAAGGAGAGAAGAAAAACCGCGGGCCATAATGGAAAAAAAGCCAATACCGCTCGGAACCGCTATAAGCAGCCACGGACGGCGGGTCCCGATGCACTTACCGACAAAAAGAAACGGCACAATTGCTGCCATTGCAATGGTTGTCTGCAGAGGTATGATGCGGATAATGGTGAAAGAAATCCCCATTGCTTCAAATTGCTGGAAATTGACGGAGGACCAGAGCATCGCATCAAACCATGGATCTATCACAATCATGATCGCAGCGACGATGAATGGTAAAATTATACGTGTTCGCTCGTAGGGTACCCTTTGGATAAGAAGGTACCAGATCACTGCATAACCGCCGATAATAAGTATCGAAATCGCAATACCAGCTAACAGGTAAAGAACAAAAATACCTATTTCATCCATCAGAAGTCACCGCAGGGAGAAATAACAATTCAATTAAAGAGAGAAATATATTTTGAAATATTCTTCGGGTGCTCCAAATCCAGATAGTCCTAGGAGGAATATGAATGACAGATATTATATTCAGGATTATATTGTCTTTAATCGCCCCTTAACATGCTTATACAAAGTGAACGGTTTTTTCCCCGCAGCGTTCTTTTTCCTGTAACTCTAAAACAACTACCTTTATTCCACCCCCCGCCGATGCAGATATATGGGAAATCCGGAAATCTCAAAAGATTTCACCAAAAAAATAGTTCAAATAAAAACGAACCTGAAGTCCTGGACACTTCCCGAATGGATTTTCTTTTTTGTGATAATACCGGCAATCCTCTTTCTGATTTATGCCCTTCCTCAGAATATCAGGGACTCATATTTCATTTTGAATACGACCAGTTCCTGGAACCTGCAGACGTGGTTTCTGTTCAGTTACACCCATTCCCAGCTGTATCCCCACCTTGTGGGAAATATCGCTTCGTACCTGCTCGCTCTCCTTGCAGTTTTCTCGTTCGAGGACAACAGGCAAAGGTTCTGGATAATGGCAGCAGGCTCACTCCTCCTTGTCCCGGTGATCGCGTCGCTCCTTACAATCGGATTGTTCCATGTTCTCGGGGTTGGTGTGAACTCACAGGGTTTTTCAGCAATAGGTGCGGCTTTCATTGCGTATGCAATGATCAGCATCGTCATCTGGATACTGGGTGATATGCTTGAGGAGTTTGATCACCCGGAATATTTCAGGTCCAGGCCGCTGTTTATTGTCATGTGCGGTCTGCTGACCGTCGTTCTGGCGTTAATCATTGTCGGGGGCATTGACCTCGGTTTGTTCTTAAATTCGGGTGGGTCTACCAGCAATGGTATTGCGCATTTCGGAGGGTTCATCACCCTGCTGATAGTGTTTTTGCTCTATGATGTCCGCACAGAAAAGAGAAAATATTTCCAGATAACGTTTGGAATGGCTGTCGGCATGGGGATCATATGGTATGGCCATTACCTGTTCACCCTGGTCCGTGTAATAAAAGGGTTATAAGCACTATTGGGGCAACGTCCATACTGGTGTTCTGTTCAGTATCTGGCAGGAATGGTTGATCCCACCTGAGATCTGCCATCCAAAGACGTCTGTTAAGGTAATTTTTTAAGGCGATAATCTGCCGTATTTTTGGTGAAAAACTGCAATATTGAGATATTTTAAAAACAATGAGCTGAAATTCACCATTTTTGGCAACCTCAAACCAGCAAGTCCATCAAAAAGAACCAATCCGGGCCTGTACAGGGCTCCGTTAGGATCTGTCACATGAGACCCTGATCGAACCTGAACATCCATCATTTATGAAGCATTTGTTACATCCTGAATCCGGAGATATTCCACCTAATTTTGGAAATGCCGCTCCAGGCTCCACAGTACTTCACTTTTTATCCCTTCTCAGACTTTCATGGAGAAGGAACAAACCGGCAGCTACCCCATACAAAAAACCAACAAATGCCCCTTTGATCCCATCAAAGACCCCAAAAACCATTGTAAATCCAAAAACAACCGGCCAAAACCAGTATTTCGCTCGTTTGAATCCACTACTATGATGAAATTTTTGTATATCCTTGTCATCCAGGGGGCAGGTAATACCCAAAAGGGCGGATGAATCATGTGGCATGATATTCGAATAGATGTTAATTATATATTAATGTTTCTTTTTAAATATATTTAATATAATGAGTTATTTTGAATTTTTAACGAATTTTTAGGCGCTGATTCCCGGATTACCCATTTTTTTCAATGTTTTTCTACTGCATGAGAATGTCCTGGTATGGAAAAATATTACGACACCTGGACATTGAAAAAAGGAAACCTCCGGTATATAAAAGATAAAAGGTCATTTTAATCCTTAAGGACCATGGAGTTCAAAAAAGACCTCTCGCTCTTTGATATGACCAACATCATTGTCGGGTCAGTTATCGGGGCGGATATATACATCGCATCTGCAATAATCGCGGGACTGCTCGGGCCTTTTTCCCTGGTGATCTGGGTTATCGCAGGAATATTTGCCACGGTAATCGCACTGGTCTTTGCCTACTGCAGTTACTATGTGCCGAAAGTCGGGGGGCCATTTGCATTCGTGTCAGAAGCGTTCGATGATTTTTTTGGCTTTCTCACCGGCTGGAGCATGTGGATTGCTGAATTGATCTCCCTGCCGGTATTCGCAATCGCATTTGTCAGGTATCTCGAATACCTTCTTCCCTTAACCCTCCCCGGGGAAATCCTGGTCAAAGGTATTTTTCTCTTCGGTCTGACTGCTATCAACATTATCGGGGTAAAATTTGCGGGCAGGGTCAATGACATGCTCACGCTCATCAAGCTCCTCCCCCTGCTGATCCTCATCGGTGCAGGTATCATTTTTATGGTCATGCACCCCTCCGTAGTATCGGGAAATTATCATCCCTTTGTTCCCCTTGGCGTATCCGCGACCGGAACTGCACTCGTTCTCGTATTCTGGGCCTATGTCGGGTTTGAACTCGGGACGCTCCCGGCAGCGGAGGTAAAAAACCCAAAGACTACCATTCCAAAGGCAATTATTATCGGCATGTCCATTGTCGCACTCTTCTATCTTTCAACGAACCTGATTGTCTATGGTACAGTAAACTGGGCAGATCTTGCGAGCTCGTCTACGCCTTTAATCCTGGTCGGGGGTGTGCTGCTGGGTACTGCCGGTGCACTCATCATGACCGTCGGGGCACTGTTTTCCGTATCAGGTTCGGATGAGTCGGGAATGCTCGGCACAGCGAGGTTATCCTATGCAATGTCCATCGACGGACTTTTTCCCAAGCTCTTCTCACATCTTCACCCCAGGTTCGGAACTCCGTATATCGGTCTCGTTGTCCAGGGGACAATCGCGTTTCTCCTCTCCATCTACTCTCCCATAACAGGTCTGATCTCGTTTGCGGTATTCAACCTTGCATTCGCATTCCTGCTCACCTGCTTTGCCCTGATTGTCCTTACCCGGGATACTGAAAAACAGTTAATTGGCCAGAAAGTCCTTCCCTGGATCGGGGTGATAATCTGCCTGTATCTCCTGTACTCAACGTCCGTCTTTGACAAGGTGGTCGGAACCCTCGTTCTTTTTGCAGGAGTGATCATATACGTTTTTCTCTCGCCAAAGCAGGATATCCATCACGTAAAGGAAATGTTTCTTTCAGAAGAGGCAATCTTTGTGCGAAGCCTGGCAAAGAGAGAGAGGTTTCTTGGAAACTTTATGCTGCTGCTTTACCGTGGCTATGGACACATGAAACAGCGACTGCACCAGCGGCATGAACCTCGTCCCTGAATAATTTGCAGGGAAATTCGCGGGAATTTTTTTAAAAAAACACACAGTCTATTGTGAAAAATCGTTAAAATGATAGGAGTGACGCTTCGCTACAAGTGGATCACCTGGGCGATGTTCATGGGTCCTGGTCTGGAGCCCGTCCTCCCGTCAGGGAGGCTATCACAAAAAATGTATACATATCACCTGGATCGGGCTCCCTAATCGCTGGCAAAACACACAGTCCGTTGTGTATATTTTTTAAAAACCATACGGGAACTGGTAGAATCCTGTCCTTTCATGTCCATCAGATGGATAGTGGATGAGGCGGGAATACTCTGGTAAAAACCACTCGACCTTTCCCGGTTTCGTTGGAAATGCAAAAAAGGGAAGGTCAGGTTTTTTTTAAATAACTGTCAGCGTCACCGTGCCGGAACTCAGTTTCTGGTAATTTCCGGTCGGGTCTGCAAAGGTGGTGGTTGCTGCACCGAGCGTGTATGTTCCCTCTTTTTCTGCCGTCACTTCGTACGTGACTGAATAGGACTTACCGGTGGGAATAGGCTGGTTGACCTTTCCGAATATCACCTGACCGCTCAGGCCTGCCGGGAGTGCCGCGTCGGATATCTCCACATCCGTGATACTTCCTGGCAGATCATTCGTGACTGTAAGGGTTATGTTGGATTTCTTCCCGACTATAATCCGTGTCGGTGCCGCTTCCTTGGTAATCCGGACAACATTTGTCCCCTTGCCTTCGAGCATGATCGGGTTTACGACGATGGTTGCCGACTTGTAATACTCGATAGTCTTCGGGTCGGAATACTGTGCAGCAACCTCGTCACCGATATTCTCGAGAACGATCTCGTTGGGTGCGCCCTTGTTTACGATATCTGACACATCGAATTTGTAGACATATGCATTCCCTTCGAGAATATGGTCAGGCAGTTTCGGGTTGTCGTAACCCACGAAGTCCGGGGAGAAGAACAGGTACCAGGCTGACATGTTTTTACTGTAGTACGTGGTTTTAAAGCCGTCGCCGTAGGTGAAGTTCAGGTTCTTGTTCACCAGCCGCTCCCCGGAAATATTCCTGTCGTTCACCCGGATCCTCATAAACGAGCGTCCGCCGCCAAGTTCCTTGGAATCAGCCCGGGCTGTCATGGTAAGGTATACTTCAGATGTTGCCGGGGAGTCGAGGTTTAACTTGATTTCCTCGCCGTATGGCACATTTACCGCCATGTTTGAGTGTGATGAGGGTCCGGTTTGTGTTGGTAATATAGTCATTGTCGGTGTTGAGGTTCTACTATCGCCGGCACATCCTGCAATAAAAACTACAGAAACCAGCATGAGAGCCAAAAGGCAGGTGAACAGCACGCGTTTCATGGAAATTATCCTGTAATTCAAAAAATAGACAACGTAAATATATAGGTTTATTTATTTTGTTGTTATTTACAGATGATTATTAATGAAAAAATCTCCGGGTATAGGAATTCTGTTTCAGTGCCGGAAAATCTTTAATTGGCTTTCGCACAAGATATGTTCCGGTTGATATGAATTCAAAAACAGTAACCGGAGGAGCACTACTCGCACTCTTCATTCTCACCTTCATCAGTATTCCTGTCTCCGCATATTCCGCAGACGCAACGAACCTGTACAATTCAGGTCGAAACCTTATGGTATCGGGAAATTATACCGGTGCCGTGGCACTTTACCATAACGCAATCACACTTGAACCGGGCGTATTTTGAAGCATGGAATGGTATAGCCGATGTCCTCAACCGTAACGGACAGTTCGATGAAGCGCTTGCGGCATCCAACCGCTCTCTTGAGATAAATCCGGACTATGTAAACGGGTGGATAAACCGTGGCCAGATCCTCTACAATATCGGTTACCGGTATGAGGATGTGGCGCACGATATGGTAAAGGCAGATGCCCTGTATACTGAACAACTGGGTGCTTTTGAAAAGGCAATTTCCCTTGATCCCAATAATGCCGAAGCATGGTTCAATAAAGGGTATGCCCTTGCCGGGATGAAACGGTATAATGAGGCAATCGCTGCTTTTGACCGGGTGAAGGTTATCGATCCGTCCTATCCGAAACTCGAGAAAAACCGGGAAATTGCCGTGCAACTCCGGGATAATTCCGGGACCCCGGGTATAACAACAATAACCACATCGCTGCCGGTGCCGTCAGGATCATCCGGACAAAAGCCAACCGGTACTTCTGCCCAGCCAACACCATTGAGCAGCGTTGCCGGCGCCATCGCGATTATTTGTGCCGGGTTCCTTGTGCTGCAACGAAAATAATCTGTTTTTTGTAACTTCTCAATAAACCGTCATTTTTTTGGTCTCTCCGGAGTTTTAACGGTGTCATGCCGTCTCGTTTTGCTGAAAGACCAAGCAGGAGCATCCCAAATGCGATAACTCCTGAGAAGGTTATACTGCACTATCGCGCAGCGCAGGGGCGGCCATGGGGGACAGGCACTGTCCCCTCCTCCATATTTTCTGTGCTTTTTATTTCATACTTTGATAAAAATGAATTCTATAGAGCCCAAAATGGACCGGGAATCACTGGTTTGCTATCAGGCGCGAAATGTAAACACGGGCCCAGACGAACGATAAAATTCCCCCGAGGATATCCCCGGCAACAATCCCCCACCAGATGCCATGTTCGCCATACCCGAGCACGATCCCGATCAGGTAGGCAAAGACCGCGATGAAGACCAGGTTCCGCATTACGGTCATTATAAGCGACGTCAACCCCTTCCCTGTTGCCTGGAAGACTGATGCCGACATGATACCCGGCGGGACGAACGGGTAGAAGAGACACATGGTTGCAAGGAATGCAGCAATCTCCGGCGCAAGATGGGCGCTGTCCGGAGAGTAGGTGAAGATGACGGCAATCTGCTTTGCAAAGAAAAATGTAATGGCACTTACCGCAAGCGAGATTGCAATACCGAGCGTGATGGAGAATGTATGGGCAGTCCGGATCTTTGCGAACTGCCGTGCCCCAAATGCTGCCCCGGCAACTGAGATGACCGATGTGCCGATTGCGATGAGGGGAATGATTGCGAAGAATACGACCCGCCACCCTGCGGTATAGATTGCCACCCCGTCAGTACCGGCAACGCTGACAAGCAGGCCGTTGATGAAAATCGCAAGGATAGACATGAGGAAGAACTCGACGCTGGCCGGCAGGCCGACCCCGAGAATGTCACGGACTGTCGATTTATCCCAGGAGAATGCCGTATACGAGATCGTGATATAGGTATCCCTCTTAATAAAAAACCAGTAGAGAAGAACCCCTGACACTGTCACGAGGGAGATTACCATTCCCCACGCCGCCCCTGCGATCCCCATGCCGGCGGTGTATATAAGCAGCGGGTCGAGGACCATATTCAGGATCGAAGATGCTCCCATAACGTACATCGCCCTTTTTGTATCACCTTCAGCCCTGAGGATGGCGTAAGCGATGTTGGTAAAGAGGATGAGGGCCATCCCCAGAAAAATGATCTGCCCGTAATCAGTTGCGAGACCGGCGGTTTTTCCCGCTCCGAAGATGTTCACGATAGGGCCGGTGAGGAGGATCAACGGAATCGTGAAGATCGCTGAAAGAATAACGATGAGGAGCAGGGCATGGACTGCGGCATTGTCCGCCGCTGGCTTATTCCCTGCACCAATGCGCCGGGAAATGACGGATGCGACCCCGGCCCCCATTCCGCTTCCGATGCCAATGAGGATCATGAAAAGCGGGGTAACAAACCCTACTGCAGCCAGGGCGTCCGAGCCAAGTCCTGCAACCCAGATGGCGTTGACGATGTTGTAGGTTGACATCAGGAACATTGCAATGATCATCGGCCCGGACAGCTTCACGATGGCTTTTTTCGGGTCTCCCATCAGGAGCGATATCCCTGAGGTAATATCTTTTTCTGGCCGCGAATCCGGGGTTATACCTGGTGAATCAGTCTTCTGCATCAGGAATTTCTCCGGAATTGTGCATGGCCAGATGGCTGTTCTGCGCCACCTTGTGCATCAGGGTGTATAATGTCTCTTGCTTTTTTTTGGATAGTCCGGCACAGATATTTTCTTCCCATTCGTAGTCTATGGCCTGCAGCACTGCTCCCACTTTTTCGCCTTTTTCGGTAAGGAAAAGGCGGACTGCCCTGCGGTTTACAGGATCGACGATTCTCCGGATATATCCGGAATCTTCGAGTTTTTTTACTGCCCGTGCAATGGTACCCTTGTCGAGATGGTAGTAGCGGACAAGGGTCTCCTGCATGATGTTCTGCTCCTTTGCAAGCAGCATCATGACCGGGAACTGGCGGGCAGAGAGTCCGAGTGGCCTGAGCCGGTTATTGAGGAAAATGACTCTTCCCCGACTGGTGATGGATACCAATGCCCCAAAAGGGATATCTTCTGTTACAGGTGATTTCATGTGCGCCAGTAAAGGTTACCACTGGGAGGAATAAATGTTGTCAATGCAACAATCGAATCCTCCTCCATCCCCCCGTCAGGAAAAACCGATGATCCGGAATTTACTCTCATTCAAATCAGGGAACGGCACAGCCCGGATTGACGGCTTCGATCTATTCAGGCATTTTAAAAATAACGTCAATAGACCGTTCTGAATCTCTTTATTGATACAAGGCTTTAGCTATATCTGAATGGTTGATTATCTTTTGAAGGGGATAGCGGTTTCTGACAAATAGTCCGCTGTTTTAGAAATGTCATAAGGGGTGAGACCCTGCTGACCGTGCAAATATTTTATTGTTTTTCAATCACCCGCATATATAGCAAATTGATTGCAGAATCTTGGGAAAGCTTAAATGTGTCAGAACGATTCAATCTCAACTATGCAATCAGTGGGCATCATACTCGTGATCGTCTTCTGCTTCATACTGTATGCAGGGTGTATCCAGTCTGCCGGGCATGCATATTATCAGTAACTCACCCGATCCCATTGTCGGGCAGTGGATTGGAGGTGAGCCCCCTTCATCAGAACGGCACATTATTTTTTATGAAAACAATACGTTTCTTTCAATGAATTTCTTTTTAAACAGCGCGGAAACGACTGATACAGGCAAATGGACAAAAACAGAACCCGGTCTCTATTCATTGCAATCATCTGCCGGGGAAGAAACGGACTGGGTGTACGATTCTTATACCGATTCGATGTATAAGTACGGATTACCCCAGTTGAAATTCTACCGTTATAAAGGATAACCCGGAAGGCCCCAAATCACTTTCAGAGTATCATCAGAAAGGTATCTGATTGATTTTTTGGATTTCCGGTATACTATTACTCGCTCCGTTATCCTGCATGGCACCAGGTGCGGTTTGCCACACGACGGAAATGGTGTGGTGAAACAGACAAGAGGACCGTGAAAATCGGGTTTGATTTAAAAAAGGCCTGGAAGGGATTTTTTTAAATAATAATAACTGTTTTATTCATTATTGGATGCTTGGTACAGAGGATGTGAGAAATGGTTATCTCAACTTCGGAAAATTTACGTACATTATTTGAAAAAATCAAATCACTTGGTTTTTTTGGAAGAATATTCGGATGGAAACGAATTCTTGCGATTACATCCGCGGCAGACGTTGAACATACGACACTTAATAATGAACTTGTTGCTGTCTATGATCAGAACCGGCAAATCAGAAACCAATTGCGTTCGGTCTACCAGGATCTGGAACATCAGAAATCCCTGTTAGCCGATATGAGATCTGAATATAATGATCTCAAGAATTCGAATGTGCATTTATTGCAGACTCACCGGGAAAAGGAGGAAGAAATTACAATCCTCCGGGAATCAGAATCAAAATTCACGAAAAGAATAGCTGAGATTAAAAGAGAATCGGATCAGGTACGTTCAACTATCGAACAAAATAATCTGCAGCTCCAGAAAAAAGATGCCGAAATTGGAGCCCTTAAAGAATCTGAGGCAAAAAACAGTATAAGGATTCGTGAATTAGAGCATGAGGTTGAGCGAGCACAAGCAGAAATGCAGGAATATGCCCGGAAAATTCAGGATTGCACCAGTGAAATATGTGCCTTAACCGAAGATAATACCCATAAAACAAAACGTATCCTTGACCTTGAGAAGGATACCGAACGGTACCGGCTTACCATGAAACAATATATCCAGCAGCTTTAGGGATCCATGGTCAGACCATTGGGATCAAAACGAACCGGAATAAAAAAAATATCTGATCAATGGTCCTGACCCGGTCACAACAACTTTGTCTCTTCCTTTGGTTTTGGCACTTTGACAACCAGTACCCGGAACACCGACTGACTCTCGTTGCTCCAACAGTGAGGAATCCGTGCAGGGCTTTCGACAAGCTGATCTTTTGTTACTTCAGCACGCTCGGTACCAATTTCAACAATACCTGCCCCCTCCAGTACGTAGAAGAACACATCTACTGGTGTGATATGTTTTTTTAACGATTCACCGGGCTGCAGCGTGATTACAACGGCGATTGCGTTGTCAGTATCGTAAATCTTTCGTGCATCCACTTTATGGGGATTCGGTCCAGACACAACCTGGGCAACTTTTGTAATTTTTATCATTATTTCACCTTTGATAATGGGAATTGGGAATTTTACGGAATTAACAGGAATAATTCCGATCTCGACGATTCGATTCCAGTGCATTTTGACCAGTTGGGTTTTTATCCGGTAGTAATCTGGTGCAGACCCCTTTTTAATAAATAATACATAATCAATGAAGTATATTAACAACAGGTCATTACAAGTTCATCCCAAAAAAATTCTGGTGTTACCGATAAGACAAAGAAAACGTTGTTTTTTATAATGGCCGGGAAGAAAAATTCACCTATCACCCGATCAGAATTGGAGCCAATAAAAATACTGCCAACTTTCTGGTATTTCTCTCAAATACAAAAGTGGCTCGGATATGCCAAAAAAGAATCAGAATGTAACCCTATTTATCCAATAAAAAACAACCTGTTTACAATTTATGAGGAGTACCATGTCACAACAACTCGGGGGACAACCCATTATTATTCTCAGGGAAGGAGCAACGAGAAACCGGGGAAAAGAGGCCCAGAACAATAATTTTTCCGCTGCGATGGCAGTGGCAGCAGCGGTACGATCGACTCTCGGTCCCAAAGGCATGGACAAGATGCTCATCGATGGTATGGGGGATATCACCATCACCAACGACGGAGTCACCATCTTAAAGGAAATGGACATTGAGCATCCAGCTGCAAAGATGATGGTCGAGATCGCAAAGACCCAGGATGCCGAGGTCGGTGACGGGACAACGAGCGCTGTTATTATTGCCGGAGAACTGTTAAAGAACGCGGAGGGGCTCCTTGCCCAAAGCGTTCACCCGACCGTTATTGCCGATGGATACCGGCAGGCGGCGTCAAAGGCAATCGAAATGCTCAACGAGATCGCCATTACCGTGAAGCCATCCGATACCGCTATGCTCAAAAAGATTGCCGAGACCGCACTCACCGGCAAGAACGCGGAGGTATCAAAGGAGCGGCTCTGCGATATTCTCGTGAAGGCGGTCACGTTTATCACCGATGCCGATGGCACGGTGGATATCAGTCATATCAACGTAGAAAAGAAGGTCGGCTCATCGGTAGACGATACAGAACTTATCGAAGGTATGGTCATTGACAAGGAACGTGCGCACCCGAGCATGCCCAAATCCGTGAAGAATGCAAAGATCCTGCTCCTCAATATGGCGCTCGAGTTCAAAAAGACCGATGTGAACGCGACCATAAAGATCTCATCCCCCGGGCAGGCCCAGGCGTTTCTCGATGAAGAAGAACAGATGGTTCACACGATGGTGGACAAAGTAATCAGAAGCGGTGCAACCGTCATCTTCTGCCAGAAAGGTATCGATGATGTTGCCCAGCATTACCTTGCAAAAGCCGGCATACTTGCTATCCGCAGGGTGAAAAAGAGCGATTCAGAGAACCTTGCCCGGGCAACCGGGGCGAACATCGTCAACAGCATCGACGCGATAACGCACAAGGACCTTGGCACTGCCGGGCTGGTTGAGGAACGCAAGGTCTCGGGCGACGAGATGATCTATATCTCAAAGTGCAAAAACCCCAAATCGGTATCGATCATCGTCAGGGGCGGGACAGAGCATGTGGTCGATGAACTTGAACGTGGTATTCACGACGCCCTCATGGTAGTGAGCGTTGTTGCGGGGGGCAACAAGATTGTCGCTGGTGGCGGGGCACCAGAAACCGAACTCTCGCTCCATCTTAGGAAATATGCATCGCAGGAAGGAGGTCGTGCCCAGCTCGCGATTGAGGCATTCGCATCGGCACTGGAAATCATCCCCCGTACCCTTGCCGAGAATGCCGGGCTTGACGCAATTGATATGCTTGTTGCAATCCGGGCTGCACATGAGGCAGGGAAAAAGACCTTCGGTCTTGATGTTTTCCAGGGAAAACCAGTAGATATGCTCAAAGCCGGCGTAGTTGAACCGCTCAGGGTCAAGACACAGGCTATCTCAAGTGCGGCAGAAGCAGCAGTCATGATCCTCCGCATCGACGATATCATAGCAGCATCAAAAGTAGCCGGACCAGCCGGTGGAATGCCTCCCGGGGGTATGCCACCCGGTATGGGAGATTATTAATCTTCAATTTCGTTTTTCCTTTTTTTTAAAATTAAAAAGATACTCTCTTAAACGCGGGATTTTTTTCGTGGTTTGCAATTAACAAATGTAATAGTTTATTAACATACTGACCATGATAGAATATTATCAGAATATTATCATCGTAAAAAGTTGAGAAACAATGGTTAAAATGTGTGAGCGCTGCGGAAAATTCACCCCCCAGGACGCTGCAGCTTTTTGTATGCACTGCGGATATGAGTTTCCCGAAGACGAATGTGTTTTACTTCACCAGATACGCGATTCGGTTGATGAATCGCAGAAGGAAATCCGCAACATCAGGATCCTTTTACGCAAATCACAGAGAAAACCAAAGCTGACAAAAACCCTCTTTTATTCGGTTATTGCCATTATTGTTATCGTTATTATCGTTGCAGTACTTGTTTTTCTGCTTGGTGTCCGACCCTGATTATTAAAAAAAAAAGATTTTTTCCTTTGACCTGCCGGTTTCCTGTTGTATCTGCCGCTGATTCTTTTTGAGAGAGAATCCAGTATATTCTTTTTTTTATTTTGTGTGACGATTCTGGTTCATGGATGCCGGGATATTCCTAACCTCCAGTTTCATGGTGAACACTCTTCCGGAATAGCCGTTTGCACTGAATCGGGCGTCCTGCCGGAAATCCGGTTACTCTTTCGCCCTCTCTTTTTTATTTGTGAAAAGAAAAGGAATGTAAGAATGAATAAAATACCTCTGGAAACAACGGATGATGAGTCATACATACGGTTCCGGGACTGTTTTTCTGTCCGGTATATCCAGTCTGCTGCATTGTTATGCAGGCTGGGATACCAGATTGAAAAGGATTTTACCAACTCCGGAAAAATCTCCGATGAAGAACGGCTCAGGCACGAAGTATTCATTCTCAACTCTATACTTTCATCCGTTGCATTCCTTGAGTCTACTATCAACGAGCTCTATGCAGATGCAGCAGATGATGCCTATTTCTTTACCGATGAAAAAAATGAAATGCTTTTAAAAACCATCGGTGAGAAATGGAGAAATGAAAAGAACTTTGATCGTGCTCCTCTGGTCAATAAATACCAGAAAATACTGGTTATCGCAGATAGAAGCCCGTTCAATGAAGATAATCCTGTTTTCTCAGATATCCGGACCCTGATTGAAATCCGGAATTACCTCATGCATTACAAACGGGAATGGGTTGTCGTGCAAAAAAGTAAAACACCGGGTGACAGCACAGAGACGCATGGAGAAAAACTGGAAAGAATCATCAGGAACAAATTTGTTAAAAACCCGCTGGCACAAAAAAACCGGTTGTTCTTTCCGGATACCTGCTTTGGCCACGGGTGTGCAGAATGGGCGGTAAACAACAGTCTCGCATTTACTGATGAATTTTTCAGAAAACTTGAACTGCCCGCGCCTTATGACGGGATAAAAAATGAATTAACTACAAAATAGCAGGATCTGCTACTTCTGCTTTTTCTTCTTTTTGGGCTGTTCTTTTGCCATAGACATGAGGTCAATAATATAATTTCCCTCGTTACCAACGCTGACAATCCGCTGGTCGCTCTGTGCCATCTTTTCGAGATTAAGCTCATACGAACCCGGTGAAACAATACGGATCGTCTCTACCCGGTCATACATCTCCACTTCTTCTTTTTTCCCGGGCTCTACAATTTCCAGGATATCCTCATGAGACTCATCAGCAATTTCGTCGATTGACTTCTCATCAAGCACGTCCTTGTGGATCTCGGTTTCTTTGACGTAGAGGAACTTTTTACCACCGCAGCTTGCGCACCCTTTCAGGATTTCCGTTGAACCGGCCTTATATTCCCGTCCGCATTTTGTACATTTGTGCGGCATACTCAATCACCCGAAGCATTCAAGCATGGTCTCATACAGACTCTCAACATTCCGGCCTTCCAGTCCGGAGATTGCAACGACCGGGTGTTGCGGGAATGCGCTCCGGATCCGTGCGGGTGCTGCTTCTGCAAGATCAATTTTATTTGCCACGATAATCACCGGGAGTTTGCGGCTCTCGATGATACCGATCATCATAATGTTAACCTGCATGAATGGATCCAGTGTTGAATCCAGCATGTAGATGACCCCGTCGATATCCTCGCGCAGCCAGTGCATCGCTTCGGCTACGCCCTCGGTTGCTTCCCGGGCACGGATGATCGCTTCATCCTTTTCCATGCCGAATTCCAGAAATTCGTGATAATCAATCTTGGTGGTAACTCCCGGCGTATCAACAATATCCATCGTTATTGTGCTGCCATTTGCCCCGGAGATGATGATATCTTCTTTCTTCCTTGCCCGCCGGGTCTCGTGCGGGATCTCACTCACCGGCCCTACAGCATCACCCGTCCAGTCCCGGGCAATGCGGTTTGCAAGCGTGGTCTTACCCGCATTGGGTGGTCCGTATATGCCAATGCGGGTTCGCTTCTTTTTAAAAAACCTGTTGAGGAGATTAGAAAATTTCTTCTTTGCCTTACCATAAGTCTGATAAAATATTTTCATGGGAAACCTCCATGACTGCGCAATGTACAAAGGAACAAAGAATTCACCATAATTCGTTAGTAGTGTATTGAAATCGCTCTTTATTATGTTTCTTATAATCCAGCCTTCGTAATTCGCCGTTACCGGTTTCCGGTTCACCCTTACTATTACTGTGCTGCATTACTGGGTGCCTCCGCCAAATTGTATTTATACAATTGAAAGGGAGTATGCTAATTGTAATCATCAGCACAAGCACTTCAAGGAGGTGACTCATGAATAAGACATCCAATAGAATGCAGTTTGAGACCCAGATCCCGTTACGGGACGTGATGAAAAACAATCCAACCATGATAGATATTGGGGCAAGTGTCGCAAAAGCGGCAAAAGCCATGTGTGTCGACGAGGTTGGCAGTGTTATTATTCTCGAGCGCAGCCAGCCAATCGGTATTGTAACAGAAGAAGACATTACCTGCAAGGTTGTAGCAAAGGATCTCAAACCAAGTACTGTACAGGTCAAAGAAATCATGAGCACGCCACTCATTACGGTGAGTGCGGAAAAAACTGTTGGCGATGCCGCTCATATGATGGTGAAGCATAAGGTAAGGAGACTGCCCGTTATCGATGCAAAAAAGAAGGTTATCGGGATTGTAACCGTCAGGGATCTCCTTACCGTAGCCAATGAACTCAATGAACTCCTTGCCGATCTCATAGAAATTAACCGCGAGGAGATGGTTGAGCAGGGAATGTGCAATCGCTGCAGCCAGATGTCTGATGATCTAAAGCGGGTTGACAATCTCTTGCTCTGTTCCCGATGCCGTGAAGAGGACAAAATTTCATGAAGACTGCACAGGATTTCATGATTGGGATTCCTGTGCTGAAATATAACGACCAGATAACCAAGGCACGGCAAATCCTGCGAGATGACCGCTTCCGGGAAGTCTATGTCGTGGACGCGAAAAAAATCCTCCTCGGCTATATCGATCTGACTGACGGGTTGCGGGTAACGGCAACGAAATCGAATGTAACCGTGGAAGGGTATGTCAAGGAAGCCCCCATGGTCAGCCCGGGCGATACACTCGAGCAGGTGGCAAAAAGGATGCGGGATTACGAGACCGACAGCGTTGCGGTCGTTGATCCCGGTCATCAGATTATCGGTGGAGTACTTCTGTCAGATCTATTCCCCGTTATAATATCCCGTCATGAACTCCATGGGAATGTCAGCTTCCCATATGACCACAGACGTGATTATTGCAAGTCCGACTGACACGATCCAGAAGATTTACACTATGATCATGGACAGCGGTTTTTCCGCGTTTCCGGTTGTTAAGAAAAAGCGGATTATCGGGTTGATTTCCCGCCGCGACCTCATCCGGACACGACGTGTACAGTCGGTAATTCCCGGGCACGCCCACACGACAATTGAGGAGATTATGTCCAAGAATGTGATCACTATCGGTCCTGACGAACCGATTGCCTCAGCTGCAGAACTGCTGGTAAAACACGATGTGAGCCGTCTTCCCGTCACAGACGGCGACCGGATTGTAGGAATTGTTGACCGGCACGACGTATTGAGAAGTCTCGGATGATCCATTCCGCGTAATGGATTGCATAATAAAAAATTCTGATAAACACCGTGATGTATCGTTTCAAAAATAAATGTACCAGGGTCATTGAACTATGTGGAGGGGATAATGAACCAGAATGACCGGAGCATCAAACAGGGTGACAGGCTCTTAAAGATGCAGGGAAAACTTGACCGTGGGCCGGTTGAGTTCAAATCCCATATTGTCCAGCAGGAGGGTGAGATCATGGCAATCGCAACCTGTGATGTCATTTCAGTCCCACCCACCCAGAGCATTATCGGGGCAGTGGAAATTATGACAAAATGTGGTTTCCGCCGTTTGCCCGTTACAGATGCCGGCACAAAAAAGTTGCGCGGGATCATCACTTCAGGGGATGTAATCAATTTCATGGGAGGGGGAGACAAGTATAAACTGGTTCAGGTCAGGCATGGCGGGAACCTGCTCGCCGCAGTAAACGAGAGCGTACGCACTATCATGTCCCAGCAGGTTACCACGCTCTCACATGAATCCCGGATTAGCGATGCAGTTACAACTATTGTCGAAAAAAAGATCGGGGGGCTGCCTATCGTAGACCATGATGGTGTGCTGAATGGTATTGTTACCGAACGGGATGTGTTACGGGTACTTGGTGCGGAGCGAAGTACCCTCAATGTTGAGGATGTCATGAGTTCCTCCCTCCGGGTAACTGCACCGGACTGCCCCATCTCAAACGTCGCCCATGACATGACCCGGTACAGGTTCCGCAGGTTGCCGGTAGTGAGTAATGATGTGCTCTATGGTATAGTGACTGCAACCGATATCATGAAATATCTCGGGAACCGCGAGGTCTTTGCCCGGTTGACAACCGGTAACGTCTCGGAAGTCATGGAATTACCCGTCCGCACACTGGTTGGGGGGGATCTCTTCACGACTACGCCGATGCAGAGCATCAACCAGGCCGCCCGGGAGATGCTGACCAGAAATATCGGCGCATTACCGGTAATCGAGGGCTCCCGGCTGATTGGTCTGGTGACCGAGTTCGATCTTGTCCGGGCATTTGCGGAGGGATAACTGCCATGTTTGCACGTGATGTGATGACAGCACCGGTTTTTTTTGTCTCTCCCATAGAGACGATCGCTTACGCCAGGAACCTGATGGTAAAACACAAAATATCCCGCCTCCTTGTGATGGAGGAAGGCAGGCTGACGGGAATCCTTACAAAAAAAGATATCGCATACCATATCCGCCATGGAGAGGCTGCGTGGCGCCGGCGTCCTGTTGACCAGATACCCGTGGGAGCATTTACTACAAAAAATCCGATCGTCGTAGACCCCGATACTGAAACGAAGGTGATAGCAAAAATTTTTGTAGAAAAAGACATCAGTTCTGTCCCGGTTGTCAATGAAGGACACGTGATCGGGATAGTGACCAAGTCTGACCTGATGACATCTGACCTGTTAAATCACATGGGAGGGACAGTAAAGGATGTGATGGAAGATGTGCTCATCGTCAACCGGTATCATTCACTCGACCATGTAATTGACCTGATGAATGAGCGAAATGATAAACTCATTGTAACAAATAATGATGGAACCATTGCGGGAATCATAACTGAAACCAATCTGGCGTTCTTTGAGCCTGGTACCAAAAAACCCGGATCCGAACAAAAAGATGTGAAATTTTTACGCAAGGAAGAACATTCCGGCGTAAAGTCATACCGGTACGTGGTTAAGGTATCCACAATTGCTGAAGACGTGATGACCTCGCCGGTCATCACCACTGGACCAGATGTACTTCTTGGCGATGCTGTGGGAGTGATGAAGAAACAGCATATCAACAGCCTGGTTGTTGTTGAGAACGGTTCGATCATAGGAATCATAAAACGCGATGATATCATAAAGGAAGTGGCAAAATGACAAAAGAGATTTTTATCAAAGATGTGATGGCAAAACCAGCAACCATATCCAAATCGGCAATGATTACCGAAGCACTTGATAAAATGCTTGCCGAGGGAATTGATCCCCTCATTGCAGTCAACAATAATACTGTTGTTGGTACGGTGTCACGGCAGGCCATAGCCGAGAAGCTGGGCAGTAAACAGAACTCCGATCTGGCGCCCACTTCAATTCACGTGGCAAGTGTGGTTGAGGAAGATTTCACCAGTGTCTATCCTGACGAGAGCATCCATGTTCTCATCCCGCTGCTCCAGCACTACAAGTTGATTGTTGTGTATGATAATGATCACAAGTTGATAGGTCAGGTGGGAGCCGGGGATCTCCTGAAAAAATGCCAGCCGGAAACCGGCCTTGAAAGTGTCATTGAAAAGGCGGTAACCATCGAGGCTGATGAGCGTGTTGTCCACCTGCGCCGCCGCATGCTTGATGATAAGATCACCCGTTTTGTGGTAACCGATCACGGGAACTTCATTGGAATCGTGACGGAAACCGATGTTGCAGTTGCAATGCGAAAATTCCGCGAGGAGACCCGGGACCAGCACCAGGATCACAGGATACGAAATATGATAATCCGGGATATCATGACTGCACCGCTCTTATCTGTTGCTCCCACCGAAAGTGTGCCAGCGGTAATCGACATGATGCTGAAAAAGAACATCAGTTCAGTTCCCGTTATGGATAACGGCAAACTTTCCGGTATTATTACCCGAAGGTCAATGGTCAATGCTCTCTGAAAAATTCATTCCACGCTCTTTTTTCATCTGGTGTTTTTTCCGGCTTTCATCTGTCCGGGCAGTATCGCAGGTTAAAGGAAAAGAGTCTCTGAAGTGTAACCGAGGGAATAAAATGAACATAGCTGTTCAACTGCTAAACCTCCAGGACTTTTTTATAAAACTAGTCATACCGGACAGCAGTGCGGTTACTGCCTTACAAGTAAAAGGATCCCGACTGCGCTGCTGATCACGACGACGGTCCACCGCAACAGGTCAGGATTTATCTGCCCTGCCACTTTCCCCCCGGCAATACCCCCTGCCAGGGCACCGGTTGCCATTACCAGCGCCAGCGGCCAGAGAACCATACCGGAAAAAAGGAAGAATGCTGCTGCTGCGACATTGATACTGAGTGAAATGCACTGTTTCAGTGCATTCAGCCGGGTCAGGGTATCATCAAAGAAGAGTCCCAGAACGGCGAGAACGATCACGCTCATCCCGGCACCGAAATACCCGCCATAGACCGCCGCGAGACCGACCGGCAGGACGATTTTACCCCCAACCCCACCGGATCGGGCGCGATGAGACCGCTTCCTGACCCAGTCACGGACCCGGTCCTGGACTGCCAGGAGCAGGGCAGCAAAAAGGATGAGGAAAGGGATAAGAATATGAAATACCTGTTCGCTGGCAACGATGAGCAGGACACTTCCGGCTATGCCGCCAATAATTCCTGTCGGAACGAGAAGCCAGAGTCGCCGCCGCTGGCCACGGAGGTCTTCTCTCTGGGCGATTGCACCGCCGAGGTAGCCCGGGCATAATGCTACTGTATTGGTGATATTGGCGGCAACATCCGGGACTCCCAGCGCGATAAGCGCAGGAAATGAAACAAGTGTGCCTCCTCCGGCAAGAGCGTTTATCATACCTGCGGCAATGGCTGCAAGGCCGGCCAGGGCAATTTCATATCCGGAGAGCATTTTTTTAAGCCTTTATCTTCCGTGCTTTTTAGCCAGGATAAGCACCAGGATCATGTGCCTTCATGATCCTTACCCCGATATTTTCCATATCCCTGACATTGTTTTCATGAATATCTTCTGACTGCGCCGCGACGGCGTCTTTGATCAGGATCACGGGATAATTATACGCAATTGCATCAAAGACCGTGGTGCGGATACAGTTGGGAGTCTGGATCCCGGTTACGACCAGCTCCTCGACTCCGATGTTCCGGAGCATAAGATCCAGTTCCGTTCCGATAAATGCACTCATCCGGATCTTCGGGATGATATATTCCCCGGGCAGCGGAGTCAGTTCTTCAATAACCGCTGCGCCATGGGTCCCCTCAACGGCAAACGGGTGTTTCCGGAAGAGTTCCTGACGGGTAATCTCGACATCAGATCCATCCCTGCGGTGTACCCTCAAAATATGGAAGACCGGGCTCCTTTTTTTGCGGAATTCGGTGAGTACCTCATAGATCTTCGGGACAATAGTGCGGGCCTGTGCCACCCTGAGCGGCGCACCATCCAGAACAAAATCGTTCTGCATATCAATGATCAACAGTGCAGCTTGTTTCATAATTCAACACCATAGACTGGCAGCGGCAGGTAATAAGGAATGCGCGGGGCGGATCCAAAGATCCGGATAATCTCAGGCACTTTGTTTCTGAATCTTTATTTCCTTCTGGTATTCGAAATAAGAATACGCCACAGTGAATACTGCAACAATAAGTACCGGTACGATTATGAACAGGAATGCGTACGCGCCAGCGAGAACCCCGAAAAAAGAAATAATTCCGGCGATTTTGAATAATTTTCCACCGATTTCGTGAGTCTTCTTCCAGACATTTTCACTGCTCAATGTCCAGGGTGTGCGGATGCCCACAAACCAGTTCTGTTCAGCATGGCCGAGAAGAAACCCGATATAGATAAAGAGTGTCCCCATGAGGAACGGGAATGTGAGGTTAGGGCTGACCTGGTATCCGGTGCTCCATAGTATGATCTGGATCTGTATCGCCAGCATGAAGAGGATAAACAGGAAAATGAACCCCTCGTAATAGTTCCTGAATTTCTCGTAATTCTTTTTATAGGGGTCTATGCGGGGAAGAACGGCAAATAACCCGACACAGGCAATCATGATAAGAGGAATCAGGCCGAGCCCCCATAATTTCGACATGTAACCGTCGGGCTGTCCGGCAGCGTTCCAGTGCGATACGACATGGTCCGGTGCTGTCGGGTACATGGCGATGGTAAGTATGAAGGTAATGATGAGCCCGGCGATGATTGCAAGCCTGATAAGTTTCATGCAACGCTATTGGGAATTGATTTGGTAATAAGGTAATGGCGGTTATTGCACGAGCGCAATGTTCCTTTTGTTGTGTGTAAACTCAAAATATGATGAACGCCGCCGCACCCGAAGGGGCGCCCCCGCGGCGGATTAAGAATGCCGAACAGCATTTTTTGAAATTCAATGCAATCCTGCTTAGTGGCAAAGTATTACCTGCATCCGAATCCATTCATTCATACCAGAATATTGTAGTGGGTTGACCGGTCTGGTACCTTTTCCTGCCAAACACTTATTACCAGATCCTGCCCATATTATAAAGCACCATTCATGGAGCAGTGACTATTCACTGCGAGTGTCTGTACAAGATGCGAGATTCCTCTGTTGAGGTAGCCAAGCCTGGTATGGCGCAGGTTTGCTAAACCTGTGTCCCCCTGGGACTCGAGGGTTCAAATCCCTCCCTCAGCGCTAAAAAGAGAAAATCTCACACAAACGAGGGGATTGGATGGCTCAGGAAGAAGACATAAAATATTTTGTAAGGGTAGGCACGACCGATCTGGATGGAACCAAATCGGTGAGGGTTGCACTGACCGGCATCACGGGTGTAGGCAGGCATACCTCTACGGTCATATCCCGTATGGCAAAGGTCGACGAATACGCGTTGCTTGGCCGCATGGACGAGGACTCGGTCAACCGGCTCCGCACCGCTGTTGAACAATACTCATCAAAGATCCCATCATGGATGTCTAACCGGCCAAAAGATGTCTACACCGGTGAAGCAAAGCACCTTTTAGGTGGCGATGTAGCGCTTGCAAAAGACGAAGACGTCAACCTCATGAGAAAGATCCGCTGCTACCGGGGCATCCGGCATGAGACCGGGCAGAAAGTCCGCGGGCAGCGCACCAAGTCGACCGGAAGAACCGGAACTACCGTTGGTGTGAAGAGGAAGAAAGAAGGAGGCAGCTGATCATGGGATACCCGGGAAAGAATCATAAATCATACCAGACTCCTAAGCGCCCCTTCGAAAAGACGCGGATCGAATCTGAGACCCGTCTTGTGATCGAGTACGGGCTGCGGAACAAGCGCGAAGTCTGGAAGGCCCAGAGCCGCCTGCGGAAATACCGCAAAGGTGCACGGGAACTCCTCGCAATCATGTCGAGCTCCGTTGACAAGACGATCTTTGAGGCGAAGAAGGAAGAGCTGATCTCCCATATGCAGCGTTCAGGACTGCTTGGTCCGGATGCGGATATTGACGCTGTCCTGGCACTCAAGATACAAACCCAGCTTGAACGGCGCCTCCAGAGTATTGTCTACCGGAAAGGGCTTGCCCGTTCGCCAAAACAGGCGCGGCAGCTTATCACCCACGGGCATATCGCTATCGATGGCAGGCGCGTCAATATTCCAGGATATCTCGTAAAACGGAACGAAGAGCCACAGGTCACGTATTTCGGCAAGTCTCCGTTCTTAAGCGACTCCCACCCTGAGAAGGTACGGATCATCAAACCAGCAGGAGTGAGATAAGATGGCGGCAAATGACAAGGAAAAGTGGGGCGTTGCACACATTTTTGCTTCGTTTAACAATACAATCATCACCATCACCGACCTCTCCGGAGCTGAGACTGTTACAAAAAGCAGCGGTGGCATGGTGGTCAAGCAGGACCGGAATGAAGGTTCGCCCTATGCAGCAATGCAGATGGCAGGGAACGTTGCCCAGAATGCCCGCGAGAAGGGTATTGTCGGCGTACATGTCAAGGTCCGTGCACCCGGTCAGGGTAAACAGCGCAGTCCCGGACCTGGTGCCCAGGCTGCAATTCGTGCCCTTGCCCGTGCCGGAATGCGTATCGGGCGTATAGAAGATGTTACGCCTATCCCCCACGATTCATGTCGCCCGAAGGGCGGCAGACGAGGAAGGAGAGTGTGATGGAGATCGAATTCAGCAGTCTCGACGATTCCCTGGCACGATTTACTCTTTCGGGAGCGACCCCGGCCTTTGCGAACGCGTTCCGTCGGGCAATGATTGGCGAAGTGCCAACCCTTGCAATCGACGATGTTCGTATCTATGATAATACCAGCGCGTTCTTTGATGAGATGCTGGCACACCGGCTCGGGCTCATTCCCATAAAAACCGATCTTTCAACATATTCGACTCAGGAAAAATGCTCCTGCGGTGGGGCAGGATGTCCTGGCTGCAAGGTGACGTTAACCTTGAGTGCCGAAGGTCCAAAAACTGTCATGTCGAGTGATCTCATTCCGCAGGACCCCAATGCGACTCCGGTATATGACACCATACCAATCGTGAAGCTGACCAAGGGTCAGAAACTCGTCATTGAAGCACATGCCACACTCAATACCGGAAGAGAACATGCGAAATGGCAACCGACGCTTGTATGCGGATTCAAGAACCATCCCGTGATATCAATCAGTGAATCATGTGATGCGTGCGCCAATTGTGTGGACGAATGTCCCCGTGGCATCCTGGCGGTTCAGGGCAAAAAAGTTGAAGTTGTTGATGGAAAGCTTCCCGACTGCTCCATGTGCAAGCTCTGCGAACGGGCATGTCTGGCCAGTGGTATCGGGGATGAACCGGCAATTGCCATATCTGCTGATCCAGAGCGGTATATTTTCGTGGTGGAGAGCGATGGGTCATTGCCGGTAAAAGAGATCATGGAACGTGCGCTTCAGTATATCAGGGATCAGTCAGACGAGCTGGAGAGACAATTAGGCGAGATATCAGGGGATGAGAAGAAATGACAAGAATTGTGGAAAAGACGAACCCCCGTCTTACCAACCTCATTTTGCTCTTGAAGAACAACTCACGTGAGAATGAGGCAAAGATCTGGCGCGAGATCGCAAGCAGGCTGGAGACTCCGAACAGAAATTACGCTGAGGTCAACCTGTCCAAGATCAACCGTTATGCTCAGAATGGTGAGACAATCATCGTTCCCGGAAAAGTGCTGGGCAGCGGTGTGCTGGATCAGTCCGTTAAGGTTGCAGCCTTGAATTTCTCGGCATCAGCCACAAACAAGATCAGGGACGCAAAGGGACAGTGCATGACAATCGAGCAACTCCTTCTGGACAACCCGAAGGGCAGTGGTATCCGGATCCTGAGGTGAATAAAAATGGTTACAGTTATCAATGGTGACGGATTGCTTCTCGGGAGGCTTGCAAGCCTTGTCGCGCAGCGCGGGCTTGCCGGAGAAGAGATTGCCATCGTCAACGCAGAGAAAGCCATCATCTCCGGCAGCCGGGCACGTGTGCTTGCCAACTACAAGCACAAGAGGGAACGTGGCGCCAGCGGTAACCGCTGGGGACCGTTCGTCCCGCGCCGGCCCGACCATCTCATGAAGCGGACCATCCGCGGCATGCTCCCGTACAAACGACCCCGTGGTGTTGATGCCATGAAGCGCATCAAGTGCTATGTTGGTGTTCCGGTAGACTTTGTCGGAAAAGAGATGGAAGTGCTCGAAGACGCACACATGAACCGGCTGAATAACCCGGCATATGTAACGCTCGGTGCAGTGTGCACATTCCTCGGAGCGAAGTTCTAAGGTGTTCACCATGGCAAAGATCATAAACACAAGCGGAAAACGCAAGACGGCAATCGCACGTGCGACCCTCAAGGCAGGGAAAGGCATGATCCGGGTCAACTCTGTGCCCCTCGAAACGTATGGCAATGATGTGACCCGGATGAAAATCTCCGAACCGCTCCTTCTTGTTCCCAATGCAATTCACGGTATCGATGTAATTATCGATGTCGCTGGTGGCGGAGTGATGGGACAGGCAGAAGCCGTCCGCACTGCTCTTGCCCGTGGTATCCTTCAATGGCACAATGATCCCCAGATTAAGGATATCTATCTCACCTATGACAGGACGCTCCTCGTCAACGACTCGCGGCAGAAAGAAGCAAAGAAGCCGCACGGCCGTGGAGCACGTAAGAAATTCCAAAAGTCTTATCGTTAGGCTAAAAGATATGATGAGAGGTAAAAAATCTTGATACCCGTGCGATGTTTCACCTGTGGGAAACCTATCTCAACAGCGTGGGAAGAGTTTAAGCAGAGGCGGGGGAACGGCGAGGATCCTAAAAAGATCCTCGACGATCTTAATATTTCCCGGTACTGCTGCAGGCGAATGCTCCTGACTCATAAAGAGATCATTGATGAGCTCAACCCATACCAGTAGATCGACATAAGAACGAGGGGTCGTAGGGTAGCCTGGACCATCCTATTGCGTTCGGGACGCAGTGACCTGAGTTCGAATCTCAGCGACCCCATATTCAAATTAAAAGAATCATCATTTGAGGACGAAGAATGCAGGCGCAGACGTACACCCGGTATGAACGGGCGAGAATTATTGGAGCAAGGGCTCTGCAGATATCGATGGGTGCTCCCTTACTTATCACTACGACACGGATTGATCCCCTTGAGATCGCCGTTGAAGAATACAACAATAACACCATCCCCATTACGGTAAAGAGGAAGTAGAGTTACAATGACGACTATTGAGGTAATCGAGCTGACGGACTATCCTGGACAGCCGGGGCAACACGACCGTCGAAGCCGATATCTATACCCCTGACGGATTTGGCAGATCTGCAGCTCCCAGCGGAGCCAGTACCGGTTCGCTGGAAGCAAAAGTCAAACCGTCCAAAGAAGCTGTTGATTATGCCATCCAGAATGTCATCCCCGCACTTATCGGGCTGGATTCCAGTGACCAGCAGGGATTTGATGAGCAGCTCCGTGATATTGATGGAACGGCGAACTTTGCTGAAATTGGTGCAAACATCGCAGTCGCACTTTCGCTTGCGAACGCAAAAGCAGCTGCCTCTTCCATGGGTATTCCGCTCTTCCGCTATCTTGGTGGAGCGTTCGTGGATGAAATGCCGCTTCCGCTGGGGAATGTGATCGGCGGTGGAGCACATGCGGCAAACGCGACCGAAATCCAGGAATTCCTCGTTGTACCCGGTGATGCCACAAATGCCGAAGAGGCAGTTCTCGCAAACGCTGCAGTACACCGGAAAGTCAAGGAACTCTTATCAAAACGCGGGATACCCTGCGGCAAGGGTGATGAGGGTGCATGGGCCCCGCAGATTGATGATGCCCTTGCATTTGAGCTCATTGCCGAGGCAACCGGAATTGTTGCTGACGAGATGAATATCTCAGTCGATATGGGTATTGACGTTGCGGCAAGCCAGATGTGGAACTCTGAAGGTTACAAGTACCGTGACAGGGTTCGTACTACCGAAGACCAGATCGCATACATTGCTGATCTCGTCGACAGCAATGATCTGGTGTATGTGGAAGATCCCCTCCATGAAGATGATTTTGACGGGTTTGCGGAACTCAATAACCAGATTGGCGATCGATGTCTTGTCTGCGGAGACGATATCTTTGTGACACAGGTCGATCGTATTATGCACGGAATCGAAATGAGCGCCGCAAACTGCGTGCTCATAAAACCCAACCAGGTTGGGACGCTGACTGATACCTTTGAAGCAGTCCGTCTTTCCCATACCCGTGGCCTGGATACGGTGATGAGCCACCGGTCCGGTGAGACAACAGATACAACTATCGCCCACCTTGCAACTGCATTCTCCTGTGTTTTCTTAAAATGTGGTATTGTGGGTGGAGAACGCATTGCAAAACTGAATGAACTGATACGCATTGAGGAACAGCTATGACCACTGTAAACGAGATGGAAATTGAATTAAAAGAACCGCTCATCCCCGTTGAGGAATATCTTGCAGCCGGTGTCCACATCGGTACGCAGCAGAAGAGCGAGGACATGAAGAAATTCATCTACCGCGTCCGCGGTGATGGACTCTATATCCTCGATATAAGGGAAACAGACGCACGGATTAAGACCGCGGCAAAATTCTTAAACCAGTTCGAGGCACCCAATATCCTCATTGTCACCTCCCGGCAGTATGGACAGTACCCGGCAAAAAAATTAGCAGATACCATCGGTGCAATGTCGGCAACCGGACGGTTTATCCCGGGACTGCTCACGAATCCTGTTCTGAGTGCATATATTGAGCCGCAGGTCGTTGTTGTCACGGACCCGATAGGGGACGCCCAGGTAATAAACGAAGCTGTTCAGTGTGGAATCCCGGTCGTCGCCTTGTGCGATACCAACAACATGACCAAGTACGTGGATCTGGTAATCCCAACAAACAACAAGGGTCGCAAAGCGCTGTCCATGATTTATTTCCTGCTAACGAGGGAGTTGCTTCGCCTTCGCGGAATCTCAACAGCTCTTACTCCGGAAGACTTTGAAATTGAACTCTAATCCGGTCCATCACCATTTTGGATAACCGATCGTTAGATATAATAGGACTGCCAGAGGGTTAATCCGAGTATGATGCGTACATGCGCAGTAGCTGGTATGTTTTATCCACGGGATCCTTCCCATCTGGAACAGTTGCTGGAGAAATTTTTCTCTGGTACCGGGTCTGATGGAGCATCCCTGGGCATAGTATCGCCGCATGCAGGATATATCTATTCCGGGGAGGTTGCCGCTCGTGCATTTTCCACGATCGCTCCTGATTTTTCAGGAACATTTGTTGTTATCGGCCCGTCTCATCGGGGATACATCAACTGTGTTTCGAAAGTGCCATGGGAAACACCACTGGGTGTTGTTGATACTGATGCTGAGTTTGTCGAATTACTCGATATAGAAACTGATGAACTCTCTCATCGTGACGAACACTCCCTGGAAGTGCAGATGCCGTTTATCAAGTACCGGTTTCCCCGGGCACGTATTGCACCGGTGATGATGGGACAGCAGGATTATTTGAGTGCGATACGACTTGCGGAAAAGATCGTTTCTGCAATCAAACAGACCAACAGGGATGTAAGAATTGTTGCATCCAGTGATTTCTCGCATTACGTGCCCGAACAGAAGGCAAAATCTGATGACCTCTATGCAATCGAGCCCCTGCTTACTCTCGATACAAAGGAGTTCTATCGCCGGATTGATGAGCGAAGGGTGACTGCCTGCGGATTCGGCCCGATTACAGCCATGGTGACTGCCTGCCGAAAACTCGGTGCAGAAAAGGCACAGCTTATACGGTATGCTACAAGTGGCGATGTCACAGGCGACCATCGTGAGGTTGTGGGGTATGCAGTTATTGCGGTGATGTAGGTTGGTAACGTGGAGTGCGCCGGGCAAAGTATTTTTGTTCGGCGAACATGCGGTTGTATACGGAAAGCCCGGCATAGCGATGGCGATAAAACCCCGTGTATTTGTCACGGTCAGAAACACAAAACGCCCGCACCGTGCAAAATCCCCCTATATCGACGGATGTTTTGAAGCAATGGGTGTAATGGGCAGCGTTTATATTAATTCGCAGATCCCGAGTTCATCAGGACTGGGTTCGTCTGCCGCAGTCACCGTTGCAACGCTCTCTGCAATCAACGATGAGTTTTCCCTGCATAAAACCCGTGAAGAAATCGCGAATATGGCATTCGAGATAGAAAAGAAGGTGCAGAAGGGGCGGGCGAGCCCCACCGATACAACGGTTTCCATGTATGGCGGGATTGTGCTCATCACGGGAGGTTCCAGAAGGAGACTGCCGCCGCAGAATATGAACCTTGTCATAGGGGACTCGCTTGTTTCGCATAGTACATCAAAAATGGTGGAACAAGTCGGAGACTTAAAAAAGAAACATCCCGAAATCGTTGATCCGATACTCGATGCTATCGAGGGAGTGAGTATGAGTGCGATCCATCATCTCAACAACCCCAAGGAACTGGGGCGGTATATGGATATGAACCATGCACTTCTCGAAGCACTGGGTGTAGGTCACCCGCAACTCTCGAGGATAGTGCTTGCCTCAAGGGCAGCGGGAGCATTTGGAGCCAAAATCACCGGTGCCGGTGGAGGGGGGTGCATGGTGGCTCTCTGCCCCAGGCAGTTGAAACTACGGATTGCCAGTGCGATAGAAGCGTGTGAAGCCCGTGCAATCGTGACCGGTATTGACACAGACGGTGCAAGGAAGGAAAAAAATGTCTGACCGCATCCTCTTAAAGCTTGGCGGAAGCGTAATCACTGATAAAAAAACTGACTGCGCCATCAACTATGATCAGCTTTCCTCCATTGCATCAGCAATTTCCTGTGCCCGTACAGGAAGTATGGTTATTATTCACGGCGCTGGTTCCTGCGGGCACCCGGAGGCAAAACAGTACCGGCTTGATAAGGGTGCATATGCTGATCAGACTGAAGGGATTTTTGTTACCCATCGGGCGGTCAGCCGGTTGAACGATGCGGTGGTTGCGACGTTCCGTGAAAAAGGAGTAGCTGCCGTGGGTATACACCCGTTCCACGCTGCAGTAGCGGATGAGGGCAGGCTCGTTGCCTTTGAACACCGGCATCTGGAAAAGATGCTGCAGCTCAGGATGGTCCCTGTGATCCACGGTGACGTGGTGATGGACCTTTCACGTGGGGCCTGCATCGTATCGGGCGACCAGCTGGTACGATATCTCGCGGTTGCACTTAAAATCAATCGTGTGGGGCTCGCCACCGATGTACCGGGAGTGCTGGATGGAGGGCAGGTGGTGCCGGAAATCACTCAGAACCTGGCGCCATCTCTCCAGATCGGCAACTCGAAGCATACCGATGTTACCGGTGGAATGAGAGGAAAGATCAATGAACTGCTCGGCCTTGCATCTGCGGGGATCGGGTCAGACATATTCCATGTCTCGCGGATTGGGGACTTTCTTTCAGGAACTGATCACGGCGGGACGAAGATTAAAGGGGATTAACCAGAATGGGAGATAAAAAGAAGTTCACATCGTCACGCAAACTCGATCACCTGCGTATTTGCGCAGAGCAGGAAGTGGAGAGTGGCGATGCAGGGTTTGGCGATATCAGGTTTGTGCACAATGCTCTTCCGGAATGTGACATGGGCACTATCGACCTTTCCGCCCGGTTCCTGAACCGCACGTTTTCCTCCCCCCTTTTTATCTCGGCAATGACCGGGGGTCATCCCGGAACAAAAGAAGTGAATGTGCGGCTTGCCAGGGCTGCGGAACGCTTTGGGATAGGCATGGGTGTCGGCTCACAAAGGGCGGCTCTTGAGAACCCCTCTCTTGCAGACACCTTCTCGATAGTCCGCGACGAGGCACCCCATGCATTCCTGGTTGCAAATCTCGGCGCTGTCCAGCTCCGTGATCACGGGATTGAATGGGTAGAGCGGGCTGTCGAAATGATCCAGGCGGATGCGATTGCAATACACTTAAATTTCCTGCAGGAGGCAATCCAGCCCGAAGGAGATCACAATGGTCTGGGTTGTCTGGATGCTATCGGCGATCTCTGTCGTGAATTCCGTACCCCGGTAATCATTAAAGAGACCGGTTGTGGTATTTCCGGTGAAGTAGCGAGACAATGCTGGGGAGCGGGGGTCAGCGCCATTGATACTGGTGGCTGGGGCGGGACCTCCTGGGCAGCAGTAGAGAGTTACCGTGCAGATGAAAGCAGGAATGAACCTGATAAGCGACTGAAAACTCTCGGAGAAGATTTTATCGAATGGGGGATCCCGACGCTGGTAAGCCTTGCCGAAGTGCTTGCATCCGGCGGCCCGGTTATTGCATCGGGCGGTGTCAGATCAGGGCTCGATATTGCCAAGGGCCTGGCGTTCGGTGCTGATCTCTGCGGGATGGCACTACCACTCCTGAAACCTGCAATGGAAAGTGATGAGGCACTGGATCGCAAGATTGAGGCCATCCACCATGAACTGATTGCAGCGATGTTCCTGACCGGATCAGCACGGATTGCTGATCTTAAGAAAACAAGAATGTTTATTATGGGCAGGACCCGGCAGATGATAGAAAAGGACAATCCGGCACGCATCAGGAAACATCATTAAAACCGGCATATATTTCAAAGAAACACACCAACACGAACAACAAGGAGATACACTATGGATATTGAGATTATAGCAGTGGGCGGATACGATGAGGTCGGGCGAAATATGACCGCCGTCCGCTGTGGAAAGGAAATTGTCATATTTGATATGGGACTCCGCCTGGACCAGGTAATGATCCACGAGGATGCGGAGATAGAGAATATGCACTCCCTTGATCTGATCAAGATTAAGGCGATACCAGATGATACGATGATGAATTCGGTCGAGGGGACCGTAAAGGCGATAGTCTGCTCACACGGGCATCTTGACCATATAGGGGCAATCCCGAAACTGGCGCACCGGTACAATGCACCCATCATCGCAACCCCCTATGCAACAGAACTGATCCGGCAACAGATTTCCGGCGAACAAAAATTTGGCGTGAACAACAAGCTCTTTGCACTTAAGGCGGGTCAGAGATACACACTTTCCCAGAACCTTATTTTGGAGTTCGTTCATACACAGCATTCAATTATTGATACGGTCACACCGGTACTTCATACCCCGCAGGGTGCGATCGTCTACGCCTGCGACTTTAAGCTTGACCGGACACCGGTGATAGGCCAACCCCCGGATTTTGCCCGGTTCCGGCAGATCGGGAAAGAGGGAGTACTTGCATTAATTGTTGAGTCTACCTATATCGATCGCCCGGGAAGGTGTCCAAGCGAACGGATCGCAAAAGATCTCGTGCGGGACACCATCACCAGTTACGAGGACGACAAGAACGCGATTATCGTATCCACGTTCTCATCACATATTGCCCGGGTGAAAACGATTGCGGAATGTGCCCATGAAATCGGAAGAAAACCTGTGCTTCTTGGACGATCAATGGAGAAATACTCGGTCACTGCAGAACAGATGAAACTTGTTTCCTTCCCTGAGACGACCAGTGTTTTCGGGAACCGACGGACAGTCGATCGGACGATGCGCCGGATGATGAAGGCGGGAAAAGAGAAATTTTTGCCTATCATCACAGGACATCAGGGGGAACCCGGATCGATTCTTACCCGCCTTGCACTTGGAGATACTCCCTACCAGCTGACCAAGGGAGATAAGATCCTCTTCTCGGCAAATGTCATTCCGAACCCGATGAATTATGGGCAGCGGTACAAGATTGAACAGCACCTTAAAATGGCCGGTGCCCGCATCTTTGAAGATCTTCACGTAAGCGGTCACGCGTATCGCGAGGACCACTATGAGTTTATTCATCTGCTGAATCCCCAGCATATCATTCCCGCACATGGGCACCTGAAGATGACAGCAGGTTATGTAGACTTTGCATCAGAACTTGGCTATACTGCCCACTCCACTATCCATATGATGAAGAACGGGCAGCGGCTCATCATCAATTAAAACGAGGTCATAATGTCAGAACTTCTACCGTACCTGGAATCGGTCGCACAAGAGATTGACCGCATGATCGATCGGTATTTTGTCGACAAAGTTGGTGAACTGAACAAAGCGAGTGCTCACCTTCTCTCCGCGGGAGGCAAAAGACTCCGTCCTGCCGTGGTCATGCTTGCTGCCGATGCGGTAAAACAGGGAAGTTCTCAGGATATAATACATGCAGCACTCGCGCTGGAGCTCACGCATACGTTTACCCTGATCCATGATGATATCATGGATGAAGATACACTCCGGCGCGGTGTACAGACCGTTCACACGAAATGGGATATGCCGACCGGTATCCTTGCCGGGGACGTCTTGTATGCCCGGGCTTTTGAGTTCATATGTAAGGCAAATGCGCATGACGAAGCAAAAGTCCGTGCAGTGTCAATGCTTGCCCACACCTGCGCTGATATCTGTGAAGGGCAGAATATGGATATGTCCTTTGCAAACCGCAATGATGTCGATGAGTACGAATATCTTGAAATGGTGAAGAAAAAAACCGGGGTTCTCTATGCAGCAGCTGCAGGAATCGGTGCAATTCTTGCAGGAAGTTCGGTACAACAGGCAAAAGCCCTCTACCTGTACGGTCTGAATACCGGGATAGCGTTTCAGGTCCAGGATGATCTTATTGACCTCCTGACCCCGGCCGAGAAGAGCGGAAAGAACCGGGCATCTGATCTGCGGGAAGGAAAACAGACACTGATAATGATTAAAGCACGGGAAAAAGGGATCGATCTTTCTGAATACAAACGTGACCTGAGCGATGCGGAAATTAATGCTGTAATTAAAAAGCTGACCGATGCCGGTGTGATTGATGATGTGAAAAAGATCGCACAGGATCTTGTGACAAGCGGAAACAAGCATCTTTCCCTAATCCCCCCCTCAAAAGAGCGGGGGCTCCTGATGGAAATCGGGGAATTTTTTGTGACCCGGAGCTATTAGGATGGCAGGAGAAAACCTAAAAGACCTCCTTTTTTTGTGTGCACTCCAGAATTCGGTTAAGCACGGTGGTGTGCCCCAGGCGGGTGCCGTGATTGGTATGATAATGGGTGCCCACCCGGAATTCCGATCGCGGTCAAAGGAAGTTGCGGCTCTGGCAAAGGATGCGATTGCGGATGTGGCTTTACTTTCATCTGATGATCGTGTGGGGAAACTTCAGGCACTTGCACCTGAAATGTACGAAGCTATTTTTGTAAAACATGAGCACAGGAAGGTCCTGCCCGATCTGGAAGGGGCAGAAAACGGCGTGGTAATGCGATTTGCCCCCAATCCTTCAGGACCGCTTCATATCGGCCATGCCCGTGCAGCTGTGCTCAACGACGCATACGTGAAACAGTACGGTGGAAAATATATCCTCCGTATTGAGGACACGGACCCGAAACGTGTCGATCCCGAAGCGTATGACATGGTAAAAGAAGATATTGCATGGATGGGACTTGGCATAACCGGGACCGTCACGCAAAGCGATCGTCTGCCGCTCTACTATGATCTTTGCAGGCAACTGATCGAGAGGGGAGGAGCGTACGTCTGCACCTGTGACAACGAACGCTTTAAGGAGCTCAAGCAGGCAAAAACTGCATGCCCGTGCAGGGATCAACCGGTGGAGGAGAACCTCGGGTTGTGGGAGAAGATGCTCGACCACACATTTAAGGAAGGGGAGGTGACGGTCCGGATAATAACAGACCTCAACAATCCCGATCCGGCAATGCGGGACTTCCCCGCGTTCCGTATTCTCGATTCGCCACCCCATCCTAAAGTCAATGCACATGTCTACCCCCTGATGAACTTCTCGGTCGTTGCCGATGATCACCTGCTGGGGGTAACCCATGTGATCCGGGGAAAGGACCATATTGCAAACACCCGGCGACAACGCTACATATATGACCATTTTGGCTGGAAGGTCCCGGTATATCGCCACTATGGCAGGATGGGGATCGAAGGAGTGGTGCTTTCGACATCCCAGATGCGTCTTGGAATCAACGAAGGAACGTATTCCGGGTGGGATGATATCCATCTGGGAACGCTCCGGGCTCTTGCCCGGCGGGGATCAGCCCCGACGCGGTAAAGAACGCAGTGCTTGCCATCGGTATCGGTGACACGGATATCTCATTCTCGTGGGACAACCTTTATGCCGAGAACAAGAAGATCGTGGACCCGGTGGCAAACCGTTATTTCTTTGTTCCTGGCCCGGTTACGGCACATGTCGATGGTGCAAAGCCTCACACTGCACACGCGATGCTCCACCCCAGCGATGCTTCACGGGGCTCACGAACCCTGGCATTTGAAGGAACGGTGCTGTTGCCCGGAAGCGAAATCACTCCGGAAGTAACGATGGTCCGGCTCAAAGACCTCTTCAACGTGAATATTACATGGAGTGGAGACCTACCGACGTTTTCCTATGCCGGGGAATCGCTTGCGGAAGCCCGTGCGGCAAAGGCACCAATCATCCAGTGGCTTCCTGCACAGGACTCCGTTAACTGCACACTCCTCACGCAGGAAGGCGAGATATCGGGTGCCTGCGAACCTGCTGTGAAACAGGAGCTGGGCAAGGTTGTCCAGTTCGAGCGGGTGGGTTTTGTAAAAATTGATGCGGTTGGTAATGATAGCGTGAGGGCATATTTCACGCATAAGTAATCTTTTTTTAATAATACACAACGGACTGTGTGTTTTTGCCGCGACCAGGGAGCCCGATCCAGGTGATATGTATACATTTATTGTGATAGCCTCACTGATGGGAGGACGGGCTCCAGACCAAGGACCCATGAACATCGCCCAGGTGATCCACTTGTAGCGAAGCGTCACTCCTATCATTTTTGTGATTTTTCACAGTGGACTGTCTCTTTTTTTTTAAAAAAAAATAATTCAACCCGGAACTGTATCGGGATAAAGGTCTCCCCGGGTGAAAGGAGATACTGCCTTAATCGGTCCGAATCAGTTGTGTGACGGTTGTTATCCAGATCTTCTTTGCCTCTTCTTTATCCAGTCCTGCCATAATGTCAATCAGGAGGCCGTTGATAAGTGCGTCACAGGCAATGGCAAGGACACGCGGATCGAGATTGCAGGGAATCAGCCCCGCCTCCTGCTGGCGGACAATAAACCGCTCGACAATATTGATATCCTCAATCCGGTCATGCCTGAGCAGGGTTCTGATATGGTCGTTATGTACGGCCAGGAGCATCATCTCTGAATACATGCTGTTGAACTGGGGTACATATCGTGTAAGTGTATCGAAGAGGATCTCGCTGCCGGTCCTGAGATCACGCTTCGTGAAGGATCGTTCAAGGATTGCGGCAAGTTCCTCGCGACCATGTTCGGCGACAGCAGCGTACAGTTCCTCCTTACCGGGGAAATACTGATAGAGCGCCGGCTTGGTAACTCCGAGGCTCCCGGCAATCGCATTCATGGTTGTAGCATGATACCCTTTGTTGAGAAAGAGGGTGTACGCTGCCTCGACGATTTTTTTTCTGACCTCTTCTTTGTATTCCTGAATTATGCGTGGCATATGGAGAACATCCGGATTGCGCGTTGGAATAAAAAACCTGTTTCAGGTGCATCTACTCTTGGTATTGTTATGTTACCCATGGTAAGTTTAATAACTTTGGGTAGTACACCTGAGATGCAATAATAACCGGCTGCCAGGCCGGGGAGTAATTACATGCCAGCAATATCATCATTCGGTTCAGGAAAAAGAAAAAAATCCGATGCGGTTCTATCCGTAGATTACGTGCGCACCTTTCTATCGGTACTAGCAATAATGCTCATCGTTTCGCTTATTCTGCCAGTATCGGCCGTTGGCGAACCAACGGTTACTATCACCGATTATACCGTAAATCCCCGTGTGCTCATGCCCGACAGTCTGGGGACCGTTACCATCATGGTGAAAAATACCGCAACAAGTGCATCCATTAAGGAAAATACGGGGTTATACACACAAGATGCTACGACTACCAAAGTCTCCGATATCAATGTCAACATTGAAAATGTAAAACTTGAAGGCAACGGTATCATTGTCCAGAGCAAAGATTTTCAGCAGGTGGGTGAGATAGGGCCGGGGCAATCCATCCAGCTGACCTTTTCCATTCAGGCTCCATCAAAAAGCGGGATGTATTTTCCTGAAGTCTGGATTGATACGACAGGAGGAAGGAGCACTCGCTACCCAGTACCAGTAAATGTCAATACTGCAGTAGGCATACAGCGGCAGGCTATCCTTATCATGGGCAGTTCACTGACCGGAAGTGTAAATCCAGGCGATGAGATACCGGTGACGCTCACGATCACAAATGCCGGGCAGACCCTTGCTGATGATGTTACTCTCCGGATCGATAACGTAAGCGGGACGGTCGCACCAAAAAATGCGGATTTGTATCACCTTGGAACGATTGAAGCTGGTGGACAGAAAACTGTTGATCTGTCCTTATTATCGGATAAAAAAAGCAATTCCGGTCTGGTCAGAATACCCGTTCTCATCAGTTACCATGCAATTGACGGCATTCAGCAGACCCAGGATACCGGTATTGATGTAATACTGAAAGGGAAGGCTGAATTAGGGTTTGTTTCCGTGGATACCAACCCCCCCCGGCTCACTGAGAACACCCCTTTCGATCTTACGGTCCGGATAGAGAACACCGGTTCGGGTGAAGCAAAACAGCTCTCAGCAAAGATCGATCTTCCGGCAGAAGGGACAAGAGAGGCATTCATCGGTAAGATTAAGCCGGGCAACGATGCCCCTGCTATATTCCTTCTGGAAGGATTGAAAGGAGGCAACTACCCGTATAACATGACCATCACGTATACAGATGATATGGGTGCCCATACTATCTCACGTCCGATGAATATGCGGGTACCCCCCGCTGATATGTCAGGTACTATTATCCTTGTGCTGGCTATGCTTGTTATTCTCGGTGTTATCGGGTACCGGTACTGGTACCTCCCGAAGGTCAATGGTGACGGGAAGTTCCCATGGGACAAAAAGAACTAAAGGTCGCGTTCCTGCTCGCCCTGAGGTCGCTCCAGAGGGGAAGCAGGTCAAGCGTGATCCTGACCATCCTGATTATCGGGATGTGCTTCACCAACATGATCTTCCTCCCTTCCATGTTCAGCGGGATTGGACAGGGCATCACAAAACAGCTGGTGGATTACGAGACCTCAAATGTCCTCATCAGCCCCAAATCGGGTGAACAGTACATCACCGATCTTGATGCCACACTTGACCTGATCAATGGTATGCCAGGCGTACAGCGGGCATCCCCCCAGTATTCGAAGGGGGCGACGTTCAAGTACCGGCAGCGGGTCCTTGGCGTCTCCGTGCGTGCCATTTCCCCCTCGGATGAGAAAGAAGTATCCCCGGTGTACACGAAGATGGTTGCCGGCAGTTATCTCGGGGAAGGGGATACCGGGGAGATCATTATCGGGAAACCGATGGCCGGTGATTCCTCCGTCCGCCAGGAAGACGAATTCCAGCCATCGCTGGGTGGTGTCCGTGTCGGGGACTCGATCACCGTCGAGTACGGTAACGGGTATACGAAAGACTACCGGGTCAAGGGGATCTATTACACCGGCTGGAGCCCGGTTGACAATGCAGCGTTTGTGACCCGGACTGACATGGAACTGGTGGAAGGAAAGACGCTCGATAAAGCGGATTACATCACGGTGAGAGCGAAACCCGGGTATACCGAGCAGTTCATCAAGAACGAGCTCCTCGCGTACGGCGTAGGAGTGAACGGGAAGATCCAGACCATGACGGACCTGCTCTCCAAAAGCGTGGGGAAGGTGCTTCAGAGTTTTGCCATCATCAACATGGTGTCCCTGATAGTCAGTGTTATCATTACAACCGTGGTGCTGTTCATTGTCATTACGATCAAGACCATCAACAGCCGCAAGCAGATTGGGATCCTCAAAGCTATCGGAGTGGACAAGGAGGTTATCATGCACAGCTACGGGTTCCAGGTCATGATCCTCGGCGTCCTTGGCATCATCCTCGGTATTATCATCACGCTCCTGCTCGCAGCATACATGTTTATTCACCCCATCGTGACTCCCGAATGGTCTGCATACCTGTATATCACCCCGTGGGATCTTCTCATCAATTCCGTGATCCTGTTCTGTGCTGCGGTCGTGGCCGGGTATGTGCCTGCCTACCAGGTCTCCCGCGAGGATATCCAGACTGCCATGAGGGCCTGATATGATCGAGATTACCGACCTGCGGAAAACATACCGGATGGGCAATGTCGAAGTCAGGGCCCTTGACGGGGTTACGCTCGATATCGCCAAGGGGGAGTTCCTCGGTATTATGGGTCCGAGCGGGAGCGGCAAGACCACGCTTCTTCATATGCTCGGACTTCTCGATGAACCGACATCAGGTAACATTGTCATCGAGGGGACTGATCTCGGAAAACTTACCGATTACGAGAAGACCATGTTCCGTCTCTACAAGCTCGGGTATGTTTTCCAGGACTATGCACTGGTCCCTGACTTGACGGTGATGGAGAATGTTTCCCTCCCGGCCATGCTCCGGAAAGACCGGAGCGAGGACCAGTACATCAAAGATAGTGATGATATATTACAGAAGATTGGCCTGTACGACCGGCGGGACCACCTCCCCCGGGAACTTTCCGGGGGACAGCAGCAGCGGGTATCTCTTGCCCGTGCGATGGTAAATAAACCGGATATCCTGTTTGCCGATGAGCCATGCGCCAATCTTGATACAGAGAATTCACGTATAGTCCTTGACCTTTTCCGTGAGATCAATGAATCAATGCACCAGACAATTGTAATGGTTTCCCACGAAGACTGGCATAAAGACTATTTCCATCGCATCATCAGACTACGAGATGGTAAGATTGTCAGTGACGGCATAAACGGGACAAAATCTCACTGATGTGCAGTTGCAAAATCCCGTACCTTTTTTAATCAGATTACAAACACCGTACAGGTTGTCAATCCCCATGGAAGAAATCCCTGTTGGAAAAATTATCCGCTCGCATCGCAGGACAATTGCGCTCGAAGTGACCCCTGATGCGACTCTGGTTGTCAGGGCACCCCTCCGGGCTTCTTCCGCATATATCGAGGAGATGATCCGGGAAAAAAGCACGTGGATCCTGCGGAAAATGGAGCAGATGAAGCAGCGCCAGCCCCCATCCTGTCATGAATTTGCCGAGGGGGAGCTGTTTTACTTTCACGGCCGGGCATACCCGTTGCACATTACAAAAAACGGGAACATGACGATCGAACGCAGCGACCGTCTTTACGTGTCAGATACGCTCATGCCCGATATCAGGAACCATATCCGACGCTGGTATAGAGTGGAAGCCCAAAAGGAAATCCAGGCCCGGTGCATGTGGTTTTCCATGAAAACGGGATATGTCCCCTCATCAATCCGCATCACCGATGCACAGCGGAGGTGGGGGTCATGCACCCATAAAGGGGGGCTCAATTTCAGCTGGCGCCTGATCCAGGCCCCACCAGAAATTGTTGATTACGTGGTTGTGCATGAACTTGTCCATATAAGCCAGCCGGATCATTCGAAAAAGTTCTGGGCAAAGGTGCGGGAGATCATGCCGGATTACGAATCACGGCGAAAGTGGCTCCGGGAAAATGAGTGTCTGCTGAAGATATGAAGAAAAATCCGGAATACGGTTAAGAATTGGAAAAATATAATGTGGGAGGGAACAGTACCTGTGCCCTCCCAAACCCGCACCCGCGCGATGCAATAACGATGGATTACCTGACACTATCGTGCGGTGCCCTAATCCCCGGCGGGGATGGCACAAGGGGGGACATATATGTCAGGATTATTCAGAAAAACGCCCCCGCCACAATCCCTCCTGCGTAGAGCACCATCGCAACGTGGAAGAGTGGCAGCACCCTGAGTGTTGCTTCAGGCGTTTTATTCTTCAGGATCACGATATTTGCAATTACAAGGAGGCACATGCCGGCAACTACCCCGAGGCGGGATACCAGTCCAAGCCGGGTCATGAACAGGAACGCCATCATTGCGTGGATAATGGTGAATCCTGCAATCCAGTAAGCCGTCCTGGGGATATCATAGACGATCGGGATAGTACTCAAACCTCTGGCGCGATCATTTTCCACGTCGATTAAGTCATTTGCGCCAAGATGAGCCATTGCAAACGGGTAAAAAAAGACAAGATACAGGAACGCGTTCAGGTCAAAGTATCCGAAACAGAGATATCCTGCAACCGGAAACAGGGCAAAATCCGTACGTCCGATGATCTGGGCAAACGGGAATTTCTGCGTTTGTCGTTTCTCCATCTGGTAGAAGATCTCAATGGTGTAACAATAGAGCATAATGATAATTACCAGGAGCGAATGCGGATAGGGCAATGTAGCGATTAGACATGAAGTGATGGCAGCAAAAATAAAAAAAAGCCCTAATGCATGGTTTGGAGGTATGAGTCCTGCAGGGATGGGACGTTTTCCAAAAATCCTCCAGTACTTTGTAAGTTTGTCCGATTCGATGTCTTTCCTGTCATAATCCCTGTCAACGTAATCATTCAGAACCAACCCGGCTTCAAACCCGAAGAATCCGATCAGGCAGACCCGTGCAAGATCGAACCATGCGAAATTTCCGTAGATCATGGTCGCAAGCAGGTATCCCGAACAGAAGAGCAGCGGCCAGGCAAAGGAGAACTGGAGCCGGGTGAGGTCAATGTATGCCCTGATGGTCGGGTTCATTATCTGGAGGTTTGTGCTGATCACACTTACACCCTTTCATGTACCAAAAAGTAACCCGTTGTCAACGATTCCAGTACGTTTTATTAAAACACAATTATTGATAATGGCACTTTGGTGGCAGTCTCCCTTATCTGCCCAGCCACCTAATAGAACAGGATGGATTCATTTTTTATCCGGCGGAGATACCCGGGGATATCCCCGCAATTTTTGAGGTAAATTATCAGGCGTTCGCCCATGAAGACGAAGCGCGTCTCGTAGATACCCTGCGGGATGCCAAGATTTTCAATCCCGAACTTTCACTTGTCGCTGTTCATGGTGACAGGATTATCGGCCATATCATGTTTCCTCCCATTACCATCGAATCTCCCCGCGCGATTATCCCCGCAATCGCTCTTGCCCCTCTCGTAGTGCACCCGGATTACCAATGCCTTGGCGTCGGTGCCGCGCTCATTGAAGAAGGGCTGAATGCCTGCAGGAAGTTTGGCCATCGTATCGTGATCGTTATTGGTCACCCGGGGTATTATCCCAGGTACGGCTTTCACCCGGCACGGGAAAAGGGCATTGAGGCGCCATTCACCGTTGATGATAAGGTATTCATGGTACTTGCCCTGGATCATGGTGCACTCGACGGGGTAGAGGGTATGGTAAAGTACCCGGCAGCGTTCGACGCAATCGTGGGCAGTGGCATGCATAAGAATAAAAAAGTAGTTTCGCTCTCCTGATCCTGTATATCGTGTCCGCAATTACGCGAGTGCATTTCCATTTCTCTCCTTTTTTGTAACCTGAAAGCTGGCCCGTGTTGCAGAATTGACGACAGCATCGGATGTACACTATAGTGTGTTCTTAATCATGCGCCAAATCCCTGGTAAAAATTTTTTTTTGTCGGTGCTGGTAAAACCAATATCAAAGCCACATGACACCAGAATTATACCCTCTTCCGCCAACCTACCATACGACATGGTGACCGGCAGATCCTCTTTACCTGAAGATAACCTGGATGGGTATCTTCGCACATTCAGGAGCCATGCAGGTATACCGACATTCTTTGAGGATATAGTAATCGGAACGGTTTCTGTCCCAAAATATACCAATGAGTTCTGGACGTCCCGGCAAAGACAGGCATCCTCAATTCATGAAATATCCTATCGTGCCTGTTTTAAACCCCAACTTCCACGATTCTTCATTGAACTCCTGACAAGGAAGGGTGATGTAGTCTATGATCCATTCAGTGGGCGGGGAACAACAGTCATCGAAGCCGGACTTTCCGGGCGTGATGCGTGTGCCAATGATGCAAATCCCCTTTCGCGGATCATGACCGAACCTCGTTTTTTCCCCCCGGAACTTGCAGATGTCGAGAAACGTCTTGCGTCCATCTCCCGTGAAGGTGAACAGGCTGCAATCAATCTTTCTATGTTTTATCATACGGATACTGAGAAAGAAATTGTTGGAATAAGGGAACATATCCTGAAAAGAAAAACAGAATGCAGGGATGATATGCTTGATCGCTGGATTGCGATGATAGCAACCAACCGCTTAACCGGACACTCAAAAGGGTTTTTTTCGGTATACACGCTCCCCCCCAACCAGGCAGTATCACCGCAGAGTCAGGAGCGGATCAATAAAAAACGCCAGCAGACTCCGGAGTATCGCGATACCCATAATATCATCCTGAACAAGACAAAGAGCCTGTTACGAACGCTTTCTCCATCTGAAAAGAAGGATCTCAAACGGGCAGGTAAAAAAGCTCGTCTGCTTACCGGCGATGCACGTTCAACCCCGGGAATCCCGGATTCGAGCGTACAACTGACGGTTACTTCCCCCCCGTTTCTCGATATCGTTCAATATCGTGAGGACAACTGGCTTCGCTGCTGGTTCAATGGTCTTGATGAAAAAGCAATTGGCAGGGAGATTACGATGGCCCGGACTCTGGATGAATGGACCAGTGTTATGGGGTCTGTATTCCGGGAACTCTACCGGATTACCCGACATGGAGGATTTGTTGCATTTGAAGTCGGGGAGGTGCGAAAGGGTACGATTCGGCTGGAGGAACATGTCATCCCCCCCGGTATCGCAGCAGGATTCATGTGTATGGGGGTGCTGATCAACAAGCAGATATTCACCAAGACCTCCAATATCTGGGGTGTGAACAATATGGCATCCGGAACAAATACCAACCGGATTGTAATTTTTTATAAGAACCATTAACCGAAGATCGAATACAGGAGACTCTGCACCATGATGTTTTTCCTCTACCGGATTTTTATCGAATAGTTCTCTTCGGGACTCTGAAAAATATTCTTCTTGGGAGCAGATGAGGTCAAATTATGATAGACCCCTCAATACATATTTTCCCGGGTCGGTTATATTCCGGTATCTGACCTGCCGGATTCGTTTTGTTTTTAATCCGGCTTGAGTTCCGTCAGGATTGTCACGGATAAAGCACGCCTTAAGTATCACGAGATACAATTTGTACGCATGGTTACCCGTATCATGCGATATGCGCAGATCGCGGATGTGATGGGCAAATATGGTTTAGGTATCGGGCTGGAGAAAATATTTCCCGGCAGAGCCAGGTTCCGGCTTCCCAAGCCCGGGAAAAAAACTTCTGATACCTCCACGGTTTACGAACGGATACGGCTTGCTCTTGAGGAACTTGGCCCGACATTTGTCAAATTCGGCCAGATTATGAGCACGAGGACAGAACTGCTCCCTCCGGATTTGATTGACGAACTTAAAAAACTGCAGGACCATGTAAAACCCGTTCCCTTTTCTGAAATCCGGGAGGTGCTTGAAGAGAATTGTCCTGATTGTGATGAGAAGTTCTGGAATATCGATGAAATACCGGTCGCATCTGCATCGATTGCACAGGTACATTCCGCTTTCCTTAAGGACGGGACCCGTGTAGCCCTTAAAATTCAGAGACCTAATATTGGTGAAATTATCGAGACTGATATTGACATCCTGCGGTCAATGGCTGAGCGGATCGAAACGGTATTTCCCGAAATACGGGTTTACAACCCGGTCGGGATGGTGGATGACTTTGCCCACCAGATATTAAAAGAGCTTGACTTCACCCGGGATGCACGGAATGTCGATCGTATGGCCCGGAACTTCAAGGATGTTCCGGGTATCCGTTTCCCGAAGATTTACTGGGAACATACCACCCCTCATGTAATGGTCATGGATTATATCGAGGGTGTCCGGATCGACGATCCGGAAGCAATTACTGCAATGGGGTTCGTCCCTCATGAAATCGGGGTGCGGGGATTTAATGCATACCTCAAGATGATCTTTGAGGATGGATACTTCCACGGCGATCCGCATCCCGGTAACCTGCTGGTGACAAAAGAGGGAGATATCGTTTTTCTGGATTTCGGTATTGTCGGTATTCTTCGTCCCGAGAAACGACAGATCTTTATAAACCTCCTTTTTGCGCTCATTAATGATGATATTGAACTGATGCTCCGTTCGCTCGAGGGATTCGGCATTGTAATTGAAGAATCTGACCGTGAAGCCTTAAGGGACGACCTGTATATCATGATGCACGATTTTGGCGGAAGTTACGAGGTCTCACAATTCAATTTCCGGCTTGTCGTAACTGAACTTACCGAAACAATGCGTCGCTATCGGCTGAAAGTCCCGATGAACCTGATGCTTCTTTTAAAGGTCATTATAATGGTGCTCGATATCGGAGTGCGACTTGACCCGGAATTCAATTTCGTGAAAGTGGTTACTCCCTACCTGACAAAACTTGCCGATAAAGGCAATATTTCTGCTGCGTATGTCAAAAGAGCCTCCACATCCCTTCTGGAAGCTGCCGATGCCCTTTTTGATATGCCCCGCAATCTCAACCTGATGCTCCGGAGACTCTCAACCGGAACTTTCAAACTGGAGATTTTGGACTCAGATATCCAGAAGCTCCAGATGTCGCTTGATAAAGCCAGTGACAAGCTCATGATTGGATTTGTGGTCGCATCGCTTGTGGTCGGATCATCGCTTGTGCTCCAGGCATCACCGGCTACCCTTCCAAAAGAGGTCTCGTGGATTGCGATCCTCGGTTATACCGCCGCAGTGCTCTGTGGTTTCTATGCGATATATCACGTGATCTTCCTGAAGTTCCGAATGGAGCGCTGACCAGCTGATCCTTTTTGTGATAGCTCGTGATCCGCTCCTGACCACTTTTAAAACAGCACTGGTGTGGGAATTGAGGAAAGACCGGATTTTCTTTTTGTTGTCCGGTACGATATTCCCCGATTACCATTGTTTATCGGATTTTAGTGCGTGCGGATTATCTCCCATGCCCTTACTTTTTCATTCAGGGTAAGCCTGGCGTTTGCCGGGCTTGTTGACGGCAGTATCACACGAGGAACCTGTTCCGGGGTATTCAGCTGGTGATAGTACCGGCCCGCAGTACTGCCATTCAGGACTACGAGATGGAGTGACGGATAAGACTTCAGGAACCCTGCAATATCGTTGAAAACCGGATCCCGTATCCTGGTATCTGCGCTACCCTGCCGGCAGCAGGTATGAATTACATCCCAGAGCGCAATCCCGCACCTGGCCAGCTCAAAAGTCCTGACTTCATAGGGGAGATGATGATCAATATGAAAAAGTATTTCGATAATCTGCCAGAACTGGTTCCTTTCGTTCCCGTAATACTCATTTTTCATGAGAGACTGCGTGCCGGGAAAACTGCCGAGAATAAGTATTTTTACTAATTCACCGTGGATTGGGGACATACCCTCCTGAGGACATTTTGTGAAAGTATCCGGTGTGTTGTCCATATCAGGGAAAAAATATTTACCGGTAAAAAAGCTCAGGTTTGTTTAAAGTAAAGGTTGCAATGGCAGTGTCCATCCTGGGCAACTTCATCCTTATGGTACACGCAGGGGCATTCAATCGCCATGTCCTTTTCCTCATCGCCGCTCCGGAGACGGCAGGGACAATACGGTCTCCCGAACTTTTTTTTGTTCCGTACCAGACCCCTGATAACGGTTGAGAGTTGTTTTTCATCAGTATTGAGCGCCCAGCCCTGCTTGTTTGCATATCCTTTTGCCCACTTGAGCATCTCCTGTTCATCAGCATTTTCTTCTGTCATGATATCTTACCATACCGTATGTTAGTATCTTCATGGTATGTTTCTTATGAGAGACATTAGTCTTTGTGCTCGATATGGGTGGGGATCATTGGGCCGGAATATGCGTTCCCGCCGCAGAACCGAGTTCCGCGTTAAATGCCCTCTCCGGGTGAGGCATCAGGGCAGGCATATCTCTCTTGTCTGACACCATACCCGTGATGGTTTTTACGGTTCTGATCGGTTTTTCTTCATTGTCACTGTTTCTTTTCTGATCTGGTGATCCGCCGTGCAACCGTGTTATAAACTGCCATTACATCACCCTTTTCGAAACGGTATACATCCTTATCCAGTGACTCACCGGTTTTTTTATCCCAGAGGCGCATTGAGTCCATACTGATCTCATCACCAAGATAAAGCGTCTTTCCCTGCCTGCCGAACTCAATCTTGAAGTCAACAAGCGTGATCCCCTGTGCCGCGAGTAACGCGGAAAGAAGCCGGTTTATATCGAGCGCCACCTTTTTGATCTTTTTTAGTTCAGAGGGCGTGAGGAATTTTAATGCGTAAATAATCTCATCGTTCAGCATCGGGTCGTGCCGTGAATCGTCCTTATAATCGATCACGATTAAGGGTGGATCGAGCGGAGCCCCCTCCTGGAACGGATAATTCCTGACCAGGGAACCGGCTGCGATATTCCGCACAATCACTTCGAGCGGGATCATTTCGAGCTTTCTCACGACCATATGATGGGGATCCAGCATGGTGTAAAAATGAGTTTTAACTCCATTCTTTTCGAGATATTCAAAGAAGAAAGCCGAGACCTCAGCATTGTAATTTCCCTTATTCTCCAGAATATCTTTTTTTCCTCCGTCAAATGCTGTGATGTCGTCACGGAATTCGACGATGAGCCTGTTCTTCACATCGGTAGTGTATACCGATTTTGCTTTGCCTTTATAGAGGAGATCCTTACACTTCATGATCCACTGCTCCTGCTCTTTACTATTTGTCCGAGCCGGTTTATTAGGGGTTCCAGATCGGGGTGGAACCACCCTCGCTTTATGTACTGTGGATAAATACACAGCCTTTCGCAGAGTTGTGCATCACCAGCAATGGCTTTTAGTTCCTCAATCGCCGGCCAGGGATGTTCCGGATTAACATAGTCTATCGTGACGGGTGAAACACCACCAAGATCATCGACACCGCAGGAGATGAGCCGGGCTGCATCGATGAGATTGGGCGGGATCTGTATGGCAATTCCCTTCTGGAGGATTTCGCGTGCCATACGGATGGTAGTGCAGATTTCGTCTGTGCCCGGTACCGGATGATGTGCCATCGGGGTGCCCGGTTTAGGACAAAAATTCTGGATAATGATCTCCTGGATGTGTCCGTACTTTTTATGGAGATCCCGGATCGCAAGAAGGGATTCCTCCCGGTCAGTCATGGTTTCCCCGATTCCGAGCAGCAGGCCGGTTGTAAACGGAATTTTGAGTTTTCCGGCATTCTCCAGCATCATAAGCCTGACCTGGGGATCCTTGCCCTTAGAAAACGCGTGTGCAGGTATTTCTGCGGTTGTTTCCAGCATCAGCCCCATGCTCGCATTCACTGCACGCAGTTGTTCCATCTCCTCATAGGTGAGAATACCCGCATTTGTGTGCGGCAGTATTCCACAGGTAATACTTTTCCTGCACATGGCTTCGCAGTATTCAAGAATCGTGGTATAGCCTGTTTTCCTGATATAGTCTGCAAATCCCGTTTCCTCCTCCGGGTGTTCTCCAAACGTAAAGAGTGCTTCAGTACAGCCAGCTGCAGCTCCTGCCTGCAGTGTTTTTACTACCTCTCCTGGTGCCATGAGGCATTCTTCCTGTACCGGGGTTCGGAAGCTGCAGTACCCGCAACGGTTCCGGCAGACCGAAGTGAGGGGCAGAAACACGTTTCTGGAGAACGTGATGACGCGGCGCTGCATATCAAAAGAATACTCTCCGCATCTATTGAAAGTTAATGCTTTCATGAATCCCGGGTATCATCAAACCCGGGGCATAATGATTACCATAACTGCTGGTGCAATGATTACCCACGATTTCTGCAGGTAATCAGTATGGTAAAAAAAGGAGTACCAGAAAATATTATTGAATTTTTTTCAACTGTTCTCCATTCACCGCCACGCAGATATCTGCCTCCTTATTCTCCGGGCGGGTGAACCGGGCATCGTACTGCTCGAAATCGGTGGTGTATGTACGGGGAAGTTTAGTCCCCCAGATTGACATCCAGATTCCAAGGATTGCGTCCGGCATGGGTCCGGCTGCAGTAAAGACTGCATAGGTCTGGGTTGGAATCCGGACAACCGCCAGCCCGACGGGGATTCTGTCGGCTTTTGTTACTTCACTCCCGATCATGTACGAGTATTCCCCGGTCCAGTCACTCTCGTAATCAGAGTAGACGGCAAACATTGCCGGTGTCTTTGCCCGGTTTGGAATCTTTTTTGCCATGTTCTGTGAGAGATAATCCTGCCAGCAGGCCGGGATATCCTTAATACTCCGTCCATCTGCGTTTGATGTCCTGCGCTGGACCCCCATGATTATTCTTTCCGGTATTTTTTTCACCGTAAATCTAAGCTCATCCATTCCGAAACTATCGACAGGATGGATGTTAAATCTGCGTTTTCCCCCTCTTTTTTTGGTTCCGATACAGTACCAGCACCTTTTTTTTATCATACTGCGTACCACCGTATGAAATGTGCCCCCATGCCCTGATCCCGTTCAAGCTTGTTAACCCCAAGACCCGGCTCTCCTGTATCCTCAGCCAGGAGGAGAGGGAAGCGTTTGCCCGTGCGATGCTGGAAGATGTGATTTACGCAGCAAAAGATGCAAACTGCAGTCCGGTGATTGTCGGCACCGAATTATTTGATAGCGAGGATACCCAGATTACCGTCAGCGATGCGGATCTCAACCAGACGCTCAATTCACTGCTGCCCCAGTCTGTTGGTGAGATACTGATTATCATGGCCGATCTTCCGCTTGCCAATGCCCAGGCAATCAAGCGGGTAATTACCACTAAAAATGATATGGCGGTTGTGCCGGGAAGGGGCGGGGGAACGAATGTTATCTTTATCAAAGAACCGCAACGGTTTCACGTCGATTATTACGGTATGAGTTTTCTCAAACACATAAAAATTGCAGAGGAAGCCGGGCTTTCCTGTGAGGTGATCGATTCGTTTTGCCTTCACACGGATATCGATGAGAAAGAGGATCTGGTCGAACTGTTGATCCACGGGACGGGAAAGAGCCGTGCCTACCTCGAACAACTTGGATTTGCGCTCACCGCTGAGAAAGGGAGAGTCGGCGTCGAACGAAAGAAAAAGAATATCGAAGTTGCCTGAATGAATGACCAGCAAAAAAAATTGTTGAAAAAGCAATTTCTTGACCCAAACCCGGATTTTAATCAAAAATTCAGGGAATTCATAAAAATTTTCAATACTGATTCTTCTGATCCAGGTCTTCAGTCAGTCATATGGAATATCTCAAATGACGAATGGCAGCGGTATGAATTTCTTGGTGACCGTGTCCTGAACCTTGTTGCTGCTGATTACCTGTACCATCAGCCCTCCTCAAAACGTGAAGGGGAAATGACAAAAAAGATGGGAGTCGTTTCCAATGAATCCCTCACGGGAATTATTGAACGCAGGGGTTTTGAAATCGACCTGTTGATCCCCTGTGCTATTGGACTGCAGCAGACCTATGGTGAAAGGATTAAGGGAGGTGCGCTGGAAGCGTTGATTGGTGCACTGTATGAGATTTTTGGTTTTATGTGGACCCGCACATTTGTTCTCACTATCCTTTCCGAAGAGATTGAGCGGTATGATCCTGCAAAAAATTTTATTGGGTCTCTCCAGGAATGGTGCCAGAAAAGGGGGGAAACCCTGCCCATCTACAAGGAGATCTCCCGCACCGGCCCGGATCACCTCCCTCATTTCTCTGTCAGGGTACAGATCGCGGACGGGAAGACATTTGAAGGTTCCGGGCCGTCTCTGCCGGATGCCCGTCAGGATGCAGCAAAGATGGCACTAAAAAATATCCGAATTATTTCCTGAATGCTACAGAACAGGTGAATTTTTCCGGAATGCACCCATAAACAGGCACTCATCTGCTGCGATTGACTCAATGCCAATCTGGTCCCCGATAGGGATTCCCAGTCCCCTGATAATTGCAGCGGGGGTGCACTCATCTGCTTCCCCCATGACAAGTTCGGCAGCAGATGCGATGTTATCTGCAACTGCACGTTTTGTCACCTCAAGTTTTCTGCCGAACAGGTCGCTCCTGCCACGGTCATCAATAACTGCAGTGATCCCGGCACTCCCGATTGCCACACCGCTGCACCCGAGACGCATTGCATGTGTCCTGCTGTCAGCAATGATAACACCAATCTTCGCTCCCGTCCGGGTCTCGATTGCGTGTTTGATGGTGTGTGCACTCTTATCCGGGTTTTCTGGCAGCGGTGTAACACATCCCAGCGGGGCATTAGAAGCATCCACCCCGGCATTGGGCAGCAGGGTACCTGCTTTCATGCACAACAGAAAACCGGGTATCCCGCCGACAACCGAATCGCTCTCCCCAAGAACGACTTCGACTATGCGGGGATCCATCCGGTAGCGGTCAGCAAGACCCTGTGCCCGCGGGGAGGGTGTAATGGTGGAGAGTTGTATCACATTGCCTTCTGCAGTAGCAACAGCAGTTTCAGCAAGGACAAGGATGTCGGTATCACAAAAACCCCCACAGGACTTCCGGGCCGATGCAAGAACACGATCGGTGATCGAATCGCCTATGGCAATTATGCCCGTGGAGAGCCCGAAAACCTTAAACGAACTGTTCATTACTGTTTCACCAGGCGTTCGAAAACCCGTATTACATCAAGGGTTTGTGCCACGTCATGTGTCCGGACCACCGATGCACCTCTGGACAGCAGCATAAGGGTAACTGCAAGGCTGCCGGCCAGACGGTCTTCCGGGTGCCGGTTTAAAAGATCTCCAATAAAAGTCTTTCTAGAGATTGCAGCGAGAACCGGTTGGCCGAATTTCCTGAATTCGGAAAAATGCCGGCAGAGTTCCCAGTCATCTTCTACGGATCTGAATGGAGTCCAGATCCCGATACCGGGATCAAGGACATAATCTTTAATTCCGGCATTTTCGCACCGCTGGACAACTCTGGTAAGGTTATCAAGCGTAGCTTTGACTCCTATGGCATCACCCGGCTGTTCATTGGATGCCATCAGGAATGCAGGAAGACCTGATTGCGCCAGTTTTTGTGTATATACCGGGGATGACAGACCGGAAATATCGTTGATTGCATGGATTTCATGCTTCAGACAGACATCAAGTACCCAGGGATTCATGGTATCAACCGAAACCGTGATCCCGCTGCCGTCCAGTTCCTTAAGCGCAGCATCGATCCGTTCCGCTTCGGTACTCCCGCTGATGGCCTGGGTATTGGGTGCTGTACTTCGTGCACCGATGTCAATAAAATCTGCACCCTGTTCTATCATCCCTACTGCTGTCTTATGCACGAAATCGGTTGGGATATACGAATTCGTATAAAATGATTCCGGACTGCAGTTGATCACGCCCATCAGGCGGACCGGGGAGTTTCCGCCAATTCTCAGTTTGTTTACCACACAGTCCCGCATGTCCTCACGTTCGCTGCACGATAGGTGTTCTCCATCAGAGTTGCAATAGTCATCGGGCCAACCCCGCCAGGCACCGGTGTGATAGCGGAGGCAATGTCTTTTACTGTTTCAAAATCCACATCTCCGACCAGTTTTCCATTCAACTGGTTGATACCCACATCAATTACGACCGCACCGGGTCTGACCATTTCCCCGGTAATGAAGTGCGCTTTACCGACCGCGGATACAAGGATATCTGCTTTCCTGATTTCCTCAGTGAGATTCTTTGTTTTACTGTGACAAACCGTGACCGTTGCATCGGCATTCATGAGTAGTGCGGACATCGGGCGACCCACATCGATACTTCTCCCGATCACAACTGCCCGGGTTCCTGCAATCTCAATTTTGTATTCACTCAGCAGTGTCATGATCCCTTTCGGGGTACAGGGAGCGAACCGTGGTCTTCCGGAAAAAAGAAGGCCGAGATTGAACGGGTGAAACCCGTCGACATCCTTATCCGGGCTTACTGATGCGATTACCCGCTCCGTATCAACCTGTTTTGGGAGGGGGAGCTGGATAAGGATGCCATTGATATCTGCATCGGCATTCAGTTGCGCGACGGCCTTCAGGACATCTTCAGTTGTCGCATCTTCAGCCAGTGTTAACCCGACTGAGCCGATGCCCACCTGCTCACAGGCACGATGCTTCATCCTCACATACATCTGTGAGGCCGGGTCTTCACCCACAATCACTGTTGCCAGTCGTGGGTAGAGTCCGGAGTCTTCAATCTCCTCTTTAAGGATTTCCAGCCGCTTGTCTGCAGTTTTTTTTCCATCAAGGATCATGGGGATTCCGTGTTTTATTCGGGGTGAAGAGTGAATTTGCTTGCCATCGCAGTTACGCCAGCATGCACGTTTTTGATGAGTGCTTCGTTGCTGACGTCCTTTACTACCTGGGCGATCCAGGAACCGATCTGGCGCATCTCTGCTTCTTTCATGCCGCGGGAAGTGACCGCCGGTGTTCCGACACGCAGCCCGCTGGTGATAAACGGACTCTTGGTCTCATTGGGGATTGTATTTTTATTTACCGTAATGCCGGCTTTACCGAGTGCGTTCTCTGCATCAAGACCGGTAATGCCCTGTGCCGTGAGGTCGAGGAGCATGAGATGGTTATCAGTGCCCCCGGAAACAAGCCGGAGACCGTTATCCATTAAGGTTTCTGCAAGCACTTTTGCGTTCTTTACGATCTGTTTATTGTATTCCCTGAATGACGGTCTGAGTGCTTCTTCAAAGCATACCGCCTTTGCAGTGATAGTGTGCATGAGCGGGCCGCCCTGCATGCCGGGAAATACGGCCTTGTCAATTGCCGGGGCGTACTCGCTGTTGCACATTATCGCCCCGCCACGGGGACCCCTGAGTGTCTTGTGCGTAGTTGTCGTCGTAAAGTTTACAACATTGACTGAACTCGGGTGCACGCCTGTTGCACAAAGTCCGGCGATATGGGCAATATCTGCCATACAGTATGCCCCGACACCATCTGCAATTTCCTGGAACGCTTTAAAATCGATGGTTCTTGGGTATGCAGATGCCCCGCAGACAAGCATCTTCGGCTTTTCTTTTTTTGCCATCTCTTCAACGACGCCATAATCGAGCGTTTCAGTTTTCGGGTCAAGACCGTACTGGGCTACCTTATAAAATTTCCCGGTAAAACTGACCGGTGAACCATGGGAAAGGTGTCCTCCCTGGGTGAGTTTCATGCTCATCAGCGTATCTCCCAGGTTCATGAACGCAAAATAGACCGCCATGTTCGCCTGGGTACCGGAATGCGGCTGGACATTTGCATGCTCTGCACCAAACAACTTTTTAAGACGGTCACGAGCAAGGTTTTCTGCCATATCGTAGAACTCGCAGCCCCCATAATATCTTTTACCGGGGTAACCTTCGGCGTATTTGTTCGTCATTATTGATCCCATTGCTTCAAGTACTGCATGGGAGACGAGATTTTCAGACGCGATCAGCTCAAGTCCGTTTTGCTGGCGGAGCCGCTCCTTTTCGATAATATCTGCTATTTCTGGATCAGTTTTAGACAGATAGGACATATGGAGAAGGGTTCGTTGCAATCAGGTAATACCTTTTTCCAAATACTGGCGGGTGTGTTAAACTTATACGCTGCTGCATCGGCTTTTTTTTCTATGTGCGCGTGGAAAAAATGCATGAACCGTCCGGGATTAATTCCTTACCACGGAGTTTCGGATGAAAATAAGCACAAACCTTTTTTCCTTAATTGGCGAAACTACTATTATTTATACGGAGTGCGCCGCACCAGTACAGGATCAGATAATCTGGCGCAGTCTGATGCAAAGATCTAATATCTTGAGCACGAACGATCACAAAAGGAGTAACTGATACCAATGCTGGAAATTTCAGGAACCGGACCTGCAACCGAGGAGCGTATTGTTGCGATTGAAAAAAAGATGAGGGACCTCGAAGCGCTCGTGAAGGGCTTAACCCAGGAACTTCTCGACCTTAAGTCATTAGCAATGAAAATGTCCAAACAGACAGAAGAACGCAGCAGGCAGGAGCTCAAACGACAGCCCGTTGTAACAGAAACACAGACAACTTCTGCCTCATCTGGCAGTGCCATGGGTTCATCAAGCACGGTTGTTATGCGTAAAGCTGATAAACGCCCCGCCGATATCCCATCAGCTCCGGCGGAACCCGCTATGGACATGATCATGCAGTCAGACGGGACCATGAAAATGGAACCCCGGCGGGGGGACAAAAATTATATTGTTGCATCAGCAGGATATGGGCGTAATAAGAAGGGAACGTCTGTCAAGCAAAAACAGGGCGATCTCATCGTTGCTGCAGAGGAAGACAAAAAGGATCCTGCAAATAAGTAAGGAGCCGGATCTTTGCATATCACGGAACTGGAGATTGACAATTTCAAGTCTTTTTCTAAAAAGACAAAAATCCCGTTTTTAGAGGGATTTTCCGTTATATCCGGGCCCAATGGGTCAGGAAAAAGCAACATTATCGATTCAATTCTTTTTGTACTTGCACTTTCGAGTTCACGGAATCTACGTGCTGAGAAACTTACTGACCTGATTAATCTTAATTCCGGCAGGAATACCGCGGAAGTTGCGCTTGAATTTTCTGACGGGACAAAGATTAAAAGAAGAATCAAACGGACCGGCAATGGTTATTACAGACTACAATTACCTGAATGACCGGCTCTGCAAGCAAAGCGACATTGTCAATCACCTGGCAAAACATGGGATAAAACCTCATGGCTACAATGTCGTTATGCAGGGAGATGTCACCCGCATCATGGAGATGAGTGACTTCGAGCGGCGAAAGATAATTGATGAGATTGCGGGTGTTTCAGAGTTTGATGTAAAAAAACAGCAGTCCCTGTCAGAACTCGATATCGTGAGGGAACGGATTGAACGGGAAGAACTTCTCCTGCTGGAGCTGACAAAGAGAGTAAACGAGCTCAAACGCGAGCGGGAGCATGCTCTCGAGTACCGGAAATGGCAAACGGATCTCGAATTTTTCCAGAACTCCCGGGCCGCAGCCCAGCTTCACGAACGGGAAAAAGAGCTCGCATCTCTCCTTCGATCGACAGATGAGCACAAGATCCTGCTTTCCCGTATTGACTCTGACCGGGGTCTTGAAGAAAATGAACTCTCCTACCTCAAGGCTGACTTAAAAGATATTGATGACCTGATCAACAAGAAGAGCGGGTCTGACTATCTCAAACTAATCGCTGAACTCGAGGAGGCAAAAAGCGGGATCAAACTCGCTGAACAGACAATCGTGCGTCTGCGTAAGGAAAAAGAGACCAATCTCGAGGCAATCAGTCGCGTTTATATGGATACGAAACGTGCCGAAGCCCGGGTGGCAGAATGTACTGACCAGATTCGCACGCTCTCAATAGACCGTACAAACATCGCCATGGAGATAGCCGGAACCCGGGCGCAGCTTGAAAAACTCGAGACCGAGATTAAACAACACGGAGAGGATACTGAAGGTGCCCGGGAAAGATTGTTCGCGTTGTTAAAGGATCTTGAAGAAAAGAAGGGCCAGCGATCGGAAATTCTTCACCAGCAGGATATGCAGATAGAAAAGAGCCGGATGCGCACGACAGAACTTGAGAGGCTCACCCAGCTCCTCAGGCAACTGGATGAAGAGTATACAGCAAAACAGTCACAACTCTCCGATGGTGAAAAGAGTGTATCCGATCTTCTTTCAAAGAAAAAAGATCTCGATCGATCATTATCAGAACTGGAAGGTACCTTGTTTGCACAGCGGTCATCGCTGGAACGCCTCCGTACAGAGATCCGGGAAAATGAACAGGACGCTTTCCGTCTCGAGGCAGCACAGCAGGCACGGGGTGAATCCGGGGGCAGGGCGATCGAAGCGGTCATGGCGATGGAGCATGTGCACGGCACAATCTCCGAACTCGGGAAAGCACCTGCCGAGTATTCGACTGCCCTCAACATTGCGGCAGGTAACAAGCTCCAGTTTGTTGTCTGTGATGATGACCAGGTTGCAGCAGATGCGATCCGGTACTTAAAGACCGAGAGACTCGGGCGTGTAACATTCCTCCCTCTCAACAAATTAAAACCCCCGGCCCTCCCCCCAATCAAAGAGCCCGGGGTTATTGATTACGCTGTTAACCTGCTCGAGTACGATCCAAAATATGACCGGGCGTTCGCTGTTGCACTCGGCGCAACGGTTGTTGTTGATACGCTCGAGAGGGCACGAAAACTTATCGGAAAATACCGCATGGTGACTCTCGAAGGTGAACTGCTGGAAAGGAGCGGAGCGATGACCGGTGGTGCGACCAAGAAACCGGGTGGACGGGGTTTTGGAGCTGCCGTTGATGACGAGATCATCAGGATACGGGCACACCTTGCAGAAATCCAGGGAGAGGCAGCAACGCTTGAATCGGGCATAAAACGCCTCACCGAAGAAGTGGATACAAAACGGACGGAACGAAACGAAATCGACCAGAATATCGCCCGTGTGGGGATGTTCACCGAAGAATTTTCCCGCAGGTTTGAAGCGATCACGGTCGAAAAGCAAACCATCGAAGTGGCTGTGGCACGGCAGCAGGAAGAAACCAGGAACGGTTCTGCCGAACTCACCCTTCTTGAAACGAACCTTGACAAAACTACCGAAACTATCAATGGGATTAACTCACGGATCGAGGAGATTAAAAAACGTCTTGATGATACCAATATCCCGGTACTCACCGAGCAGATTGAGAAAAAGCGAAAAGAAATCGAAGAGTCAGAGCGCCGGTTGCGAAATAAGGAAGGGGATATCAATGATGCCATGCGGGAACGACAGCACTTTACTTCACGTCTTACAGAACTTGGTGAAGACCGTAAAAGGCAGGATGAACGCAACGGGCAGATCGATGGCGATATCGCCGGACTAAACGAACAGATTTCTACCTGCAAATCACAGATTGTCGCGCTTGAAGAACGCCAGAAGGAATTTTCCGGGGAACTCGATGAATTGCGTTCCAGGAGATCCGAGACCTCCCGGCAAATCCAGGATTCTGAATTAACTCTCATGAAATTCGATGCCGAAAAGGAGCGGATCTCGATCCAGATGGTGGCAATTGAAGAGCGTGCCGGGACTCTCGGAATCGAAGTGGATATGCTCAGGCAGCAGGTGGGAGACATGGACACAAACCTCTCGCTTTCCGAAATAGAAGGGAAAATTGCAGAAGCTGACGGAGCTCTCCGTAAGATCGGGGCCGTGAACATGCTCGCGATTGAAGAGTACGACAAAGTCCAGAAGCAGGTTGTGGAACGAACGGAGCGAAAAGAGACGCTGTCCCGGGAACGTACTACCCTGATTGAGCGGATTGAGAAATTCGAACAGATGAAGTATGAAGCTTTTACGACAGCTTTTCGTGCGATTGATACTAATTTCCGGGAAATATTTGCCCGCCTGACAAGCGGGAGCGGCCATTTGATTCTCGAGAACGAGGAAGACCCGTTTGCCGGTGGCATGACCTTTGCTGTTCAGCCCCGCGACAAGAAGGTGCACCTTCTCTCATCGTTATCGGGAGGTGAAAAATCGCTTACCACGCTTGCATTCATCTTCTCTATCCAGCGGTATATCCCCGCCCCGTTCTATGCATTCGATGAAGTAGACATGTCGCTTGACGGTTCCAATGTCGAACGGATTGCATCGATGATCACGGAGCTTTCTCCCCAGTCGCAATTTGTTATTGTTTCTTTGCGCAAACCGATGATTGAGGCAGCACAGCGGATAATGGGTGTTACGCTGCGGCCGGATAAGAGCACACTCGTTACCGGGGTAAAAGCGAATGGATGATCCGGCAGGGAAGGACCCGGTAATCAATCCTCCCGCTATTTCCCGACAGGATCCGGCCGTGCCCGAATCTGAAGAATTACTCCTGAAGGATCCCGCAGGGGCACAAGAAGAATCATTGCTTTTTTCAGAACCGGGACCATCAGATCCTCCCCCTCCGGGAATTATCGAAGATCCGGTCGAGATACTGGTCGGTCTTGCAGAGCGCGGTGAAATCGATCCATGGAATATAAATATCATTGAAGTGACCGACCGGTTCCTGTCTGAACTGGAACGGTGCCGGCAACTCAATCTCCAGGTCTCCGGACGCACACTCTTTTACGCTGCCACCCTGCTGCGTATGAAATCAGAACATCTCGAGCTGCTGGCAGATCCCACTGAAGAGGGGCTGGTTGATGATGATGAATTGTCTGGCGAAGATTATGATATGCCACTCGATTCTGAGATCGACTATGAGGGCAGGCTCGGCCCCATCGAACGTCTGGAACACGAGATACAACGCCGGCTCGACCGGAAGAATATGAGAAAAAGCCCGGTCACGCTCTTCGAACTTATTATCGAACTTAAAAACCTTGAAAAAGAAGAGCGGAGACGCCGCCGTCTCACCGATACCGGAGACGATTTCCTTATTTACGCTGAGGATGTCGTAGGCATAGCACATGATGAAGGCTACCAGGAATCGGCAATGACGGTTCTTGAAGAGTATCTTGAAGGGATAGAGATGGACGGTGAAATGACACTTGAGGAGTTGTGCAGGCAGCTGGAGTGGGGCATTCCGGAAGTCTATATCCCGCTCCTCTTCCTTGCTCTGGACGGGCGGTGTTCACTCAGGCAGGAGGAGTTTTTTGGTGATGTTTTTGTGCAGATCTGCCGGGCGGGGGAGTAATGCATTTTGAAGCCACGCGGTCAATTTTTTCTGCGCGATCGCGGGCAGGGCTTTATCTCTACAAATTCAAAAAAGAGTTCACCGTCAGAAAATGTCCGGGAACCGTAACGCGCTCGGACAAACAAATGTGATGTTGGGATATACCCGCATTTCCGATTTTATGAATTTACGCGAAACTGTTCATGAGGCCTGAAATTGCGAAAATATCGTTAAAAATAGAATCCTAAAACATTCTGAATGTATTTTTTTGTTAAATATTTTTTTGATAATAGATCTGTGGAGAAAAATGAATGTCCGGTCATGGATAATGCTTAAATGGTTGAGTGCTCAATAATGTGATCCACAAATTCTGGTGACGAACCGACGAAAACTGCCTGCGGGTGGTGTCGGTTTTGAAGATCAAAAGGGTGCAGGTAAGAAGGTATAAATAATACCGCAGCCTATGTTATTAGCCCGTGAATAAGTAAACAATCACGACGAATAATTACACAATCTTACAGAAAAATTTCTTTGATGGAGATCCAACAAGACCCGGCTTGACCGGAGTTGGTTCTGACGTTGATACTGGCAATGCGGAAATTTGTTTAGTAACCGCTAATTCCTTAAAACAGTTCAGATATAGTGTGCGTACATTGTACAAATTAGAATTCTGGTTGATCCTGCCAGAGGCCACTGCTATCGGAGTTCGATTAAGCCATGCGAGTCGAGAGGTGCAAGACCTCGGCATACTGCTCAGTAACACGTGGACAACCTAACCTATGGAGGGGGATAACCCCGGGAAACTGGGGATAATACCCCATAGACTATGAGTGCTGGAATGCTTTGTAGTTGAAAGGTCCGCCGCCATAGGATGGGTCTGCGGCCGATTAGGTTGTTGTTGGGGTAACGGCCCAACAAGCCTGTAATCGGTACGGGTTGTGGGAGCAAGAGCCCGGAGATGGATTCTGAGACACGAATCCAGGCCCTACGGGGCGCAGCAGGCGCGAAAACTTTACAATGCGGGAAACCGTGATAAGGGAACTCCGAGTGCCCGTAAAATCGGGCTGTCCACCAGTTTAAATAACTGGTGAAGAAAGGGCCGGGCAAGACCGGTGCCAGCCGCCGCGGTAATACCGGCGGCTCGAGTGGTGGCCACTATTACTGGGCTTAAAGCGTTCGTAGCTGGTCTGTTAAGTCTCTGGGGAAATCTGCTGGCTTAACCAACAGGCGTCTCAGGGATACTGGCAGACTAGGGACCGGGAGAGGTGAGAGGTACTCCAGGGGTAGGAGTGAAATCCTGTAATCCTTGGGGGACCACCTGTGGCGAAGGCGTCTCACCAGAACGGCTCCGACAGTGAGGGACGAAAGCTGGGGGAGCAAACCGGATTAGATACCCGGGTAGTCCCAGCCGTAAACGATGCGCGTTAGGTGTATCGGTGACCACGAGTCATCGAGGTGCCGAAGAGAAATCGTGAAACGTGCCGCCTGGGAAGTACGGTCGCAAGGCTGAAACTTAAAGGAATTGGCGGGGGAGCACCACAACAGGTGGAGCCTGCGGTTTAATCGGACTCAACGCCGGAAATCTCACCGGATAAGACAGCTGTATGATAGTCGGGCTGAAGACTCTACTTGACTAGCTGAGAGGAGGTGCATGGCCGTCGTCAGTTCGTACTGTGAAGCATCCTGTTAAGTCAGGCAACGAGCGAGACCCACGCCAACAGTTGCCAGCTCGTCCTCCGGGATGGTGGGGACACTGTTGGGACCGCCTCTGCTAAAGAGGAGGAAGGAATGGGCAACGGTAGGTCAGCATGCCCCGAATTATCCGGGCTACACGCGGGCTACAATGGGTGGGACAATGGGTATCGACACCGAAAGGTGAAGGCAATCTCCTAAACCCATCCTTAGTTCGGATTGTGGGCTGCAACTCGCCCACATGAAGCTGGAATCTGTAGTAATCGTGTCTCAACATGGCACGGTGAATATGTCCCTGCTCCTTGCACACACCGCCCGTCAAACCACCCGAGTGAGGTCTTGATGAGGCCGTCGTTTTTGCGGCGGTCGAATCTAGGTTTTGCAAGGGGGGTTAAGTCGTAACAAGGTAGCCGTAGGGGAATCTGCGGCTGGATCACCTCCTAACGAATTTGATTTTAGGGCAAAGCGGTTGCTAAACAAACTGTAAAATTGCCGGTGTCAACAACAGATAAGGTTCTATCGTCATATGGCGACGAATAAAAGCGGGTTCGAATCCCCCTGGAACCGGTTTAGATGCACCTCGAGATGTGAATCACGAGGGAAGGGCTGAGAGTCAAACCAATGACTCATCGAGGCCGTGTAAAGGTTTGCACACAGGACGTTAAATGGGTTTAGCGGAGCATTAGTATAAACCTACCATTGGATGGCTCGGTTCAAGTGCCGATGAAGGGCGTGCCAAGCTGCGATAAGCTCCGGGTAGACGCAAGGAATCTATGATCCGGAGATACCCTAATGGGACATCCCAACACCTCGGTGTTTATCCGTAAGGATAGGGAACGCCCCGAATTGAAACATCTCAGTAGGGGCAGGAGAAGAAATCAACCGAGATGTCGTTAGTAGAGGCGATCGAACACGACAGAGCTCAAACCGAATCCCGCAAGGGAGATGTGGTGTAATAAGCCCACTGTACGACCCTGGATGTGAAGCGGAAGTTGCCTGGAACGGCACACTATAGAGGGTGATAGTCCCGTACGCAGAAGCAGACAGGGTTAGGTGGAGTCTTGAGTAACGCGGGTTGGAATTCTCGCGTGAATTCGGGGGTCATCAACCTCCAAAGCTAAATACAACTTGAAACCGATAGCGAATTAGTAGCGTGAGCGAATGCTGAAAAGTAACCCTGAAAAGGTGGTTAAAAGTGCCTGAAATTGGTAGGTGATCGCGAGTTGCGGCATGAAAGGATCTTGCATGTGAAGGAACCCGTCGCGAGGCGGTAGTACGGGCATGCCTGCCAGTGTCGTAACGTACGTTTTGAAGAACGGGCCAGAGAGTTTATTCTATTGGCGAAGGTTAACCCAAAAGGGAAGCCACAGGGAAACCAACAAGTCCGTAGCAGCAATGCCTGGGACGACGTATTAAAAGTGCGTGGAGTCAGTAGGATAAGACCCGAAGCCGGGCGATCTATGCGTGGGCAGGTTGAAGCGTGACGAAAGTTGCGTGGAGGACCGCAAGCCGTATTGATATGCAAATCATTGGTGTGACCTGCGTATAGGAGTGAAAGATTAATCGAGCCCGGCATCAGCTGGTTCCTCCCTAAACATGTCGCAGCATGACCTAACCGGAGGTCGTTGGTGAGGTAGAGCACTGATTGGGGGAGCTGGGCGGGAAACTGCTCACCCCCCTGTCAAACTCCAAACTCCCCAACACCCTAGATGGTTGGAAGTCCGCATTGCGGGGTAAGCTTGTAATGCGTAAGGGAAACAACCCAGACCGTGGTTAATGTCCCTCAATGTAGGCTAAGTGTAAACACTGAAATTGGTCCTAGGTCAAAGACAACTGGAAGGTGAGCTCAGAAGCAGCTATCCTTTAAAAAGTGCGTAACAGCTTACCAGTCAAGATTTAGGGCGGTGAAAATGGACGGGGCTAAAGCCTACTACAGAGACCACGGAGCACCGAAAGGTGATCTGGTAGGGAGGCGCTCTGCATGGGTAGAAGCTGGGGCGTAAGTTCCAGTGGACCGTGTAGTGTTGAGAATTCTGGCAATAGTAGAAGCATAGATGGGTGAGAATCCCATCCGCCGCAGGGGCTAGGTTTCCTCGGCAATGTTCGTCAGCCGAGGGTTAGTCGGTCCTAAGGTGCGTCGTAACTCGAACGTACCGACAGGGAAACAGGTTAATATTCCTGTACCATGTGATTTTTAGCGCAAGCCCTGACGCTTTGGGGTATGCTCAGCGGGACTGTCGTCCCGTCCAAGCGTATAATTCCGTGGAGTACCGTAATGGTGAGAATCGGAGGAAAGCGTGATGGGGTAACTAAGCAAATTCCCGGAGCCCATGAAAAGGGAATCACATGTCCGTACCGAGAACCGACACAGGTGCCCCTCGCTGAAGAGGTGAAGGCGTGTCGGATTTAATCGTAGTTAAGGGAACTCGGCAAATTGGCCCCGTAACTTTGGGATAAGGGGTGCCTGCCTGGAGATCAGGCAGGTCGCAGTGACCGGGTCGCACTAACTGTCTAATAACAACATAGGTGACTGCAACTCCGAAAGGACTAGTATAGTCACTGATTCCTGCCCAGTGCGAGTATCTGAACACCGGGTTCAACCGGACGAAGGACTCGTAAACGGCGGGGGTAACTATGACCCTCTTAAGGTAGCGTAGTACCTTGTCGCTTAATTGGCGACTTGCATGAATGGATTAATGAGTGCGATACTGTCCCTAACACGAATCCGTTGAACTTTTTGTCCTAGTGCAGAGACTAGGGACTCCTGATGGGAAGTGAAGACCCCGTGGAGCTTTACTGCAGCCTGTCGCTGAATTACGATAATCCTTGCGCAGGGTAGATGGGAGGCGTTATATCCGTTCCTTTCGGGGAACGGGGAGCCAACGATGAGACACCATCCTAGTTTTGTTGTAGTTCTCACTCTTACGAGGACAACGGTAGGTAGGCAGTTTGGGTGGGGCGCCACACCCTCGAAAAAATATCAAGGGTGCCCCAAGGTCAACTCATGTGAGTCAGAAACTCACAGAAGAGTGTCAAGAGCATAAGTTGGCCTGACGCGATCATGCAAAGCAAATGATCGCGAGAGGAAACTCGGGTCTAACGAACCAATATAGCCTTTTGGTGAGGCTTATTGACTACAGAAAAGCTACCCCGGGGATAACAGAGTCGTCGCCGGCAAGAGCACATATCGACCCGGCGGCTTGCTACCTCGATGTCGGTTCTTTCCATCCTGGCCGTGCAGCAGCGGCCAAGGGTGAGGTTGTTCGCCTATTAAAGGGGATCGTGAGCTGGGTTTAGACCGTCGTGAGACAGGTCGGTTACTATCTATCAGGAGTGTTTGGAGTCTGAGGGTAAGAATGAAATAGTACGAGAGGAACTTTCATTCGGCGCCTCTGGTCGATCGGTTGTCTGACAAGGCAGTGCCGAGCAGCTACGCGCCAAGGGATAAAAGCTGAAAGCATCTAAGCTTGAAACCCGGCCTAAAAAGAGACTCCGTTGAGGACACGAGTAAAAGACTCGTTTGATAGGCTTGGGATGTACGCACGAAGGTAACGACGTGTTCAGTCCGCAAGTACTAACGTCCAATCACTAGTGCTCACCACGTTAAACCCAGACGAAATTCTGTGTGCAAACCTTATATCCTATACTGACATAGAAAATAGGGTATCATATTACACGGTCGCCAAGGTGGCGGAGCGGCCACGCGGTTGACTGCAGATCAACTACACTCCGGTTCAAATCCGGACCTTGGCTTTGGGGTTTTACCCCGTATTCGTGGTGATAGCGGCCATAGCAGCTGGGACACACCTGGTCTCATTCCGAACCCAGAAGTTAAGCCAGCTCACGTAGTATGTTGTACTGAGGTACGCGAGTCCTCGGGAATCATACCAAGCTGCTATCACCTTCCTTACTTTACACGACTGTTTTAATGAATTTTTTAATAAGAGCGAATGCTCCTGAAATTATTTGTCATTCTATCGGACAAGCGATAGCGTGTGGTTCATGACCTGGATGACATGTTCGGCTTTGTGGTTCACCAGACTTGTGATTGACAGTAAATGATAAACCGGTGAGATCTGCCAGGGCAATGAAATTATAATCACTTATTTTTTATATATTTTTAAATTATAGCAAACCCTTAAATGTGCGCAGATCCCTCATTCTTCTGCTCAGGTTGGCGTTGAAATGGTCCCGGCACTTCTGGCATCGGGTATTATTCTCTATGGAATTATTCAGCTGATAGCCGCACTAATTGCCGCAATTCTTGCAGTAAAATGGAAAAAATTTGAATTTCTGCCAGGTCTGTTCTTCCTTCTCCTTTATGCTATTATTGAAGTAACCGATTTGTTCTTTTTTACAATTGTAAAAAGCATTTTTATTGATGTTGCCCAGTTCGGTTTTATTCTGATTGCTATTGTTTTCTTTATTATCGGGATGCACCCCTCATATGCAAAAAAGATGGGACAGCGTAAAACAGATCAATCCAATCCCGATTCATCATCTTCTGGTGAATCTGCAATTTCTATTCTCAAAAAATTCTGATTACTATTTTAGGCCAGGATACTTCATCCGCTCTGCAGGAAGAAATCTGGAAAGCAATGGTTAGCACTTGTAAAAAGAAAAGAAAAGAGCAGATTAACCGTAGTTATTAAGTACCATTTCAACGGAACCCTGCCCAGTATTGGATTGCATTTTAACCATAAATTTATCCTTGACTACCCATGTTGTTGAAATTCCCTCTTTCGTGGTGATAGTACATTTTGTTGCGGAAAATGTCCCCGCGGGTACGGTTACCTGCTCATCAATAGGAGAACATGACACCTGGGCATCGGGACTGACCCGATTGGGATCATTTGTCGATGTTCCCGTTCCGGATGAGCTGCAGTCCATCTCCGTGGGCATTCCCTGTACCTGCTGGGCTCCCTCAAATCTCATGGAACATTTGCCGGTCTGTTTGTTATACTTGTAGTAAATCGTCATGGCATCAGACCCGGATCCGGCGGACATCTTGTACTCGACCCAGTTGTACGAAAGTCCTCCGAACAACTGAGAACCGCTGACAGACCCCCCCGTTGCTCCTCCACTGGTACCTGGTACAGACGTGGTGGCAGCGGATCCGCTGGTTGGTGTAGTTCCTGCTGCTGGTGTGGTCGGACTGGTGCTCGAACATCCTGCAATTGCTACCGCGATTACAACAAGGATGATTGTAATGGTACTGATATGCGAAATTTTCATTTTTATCTCCTCCATTGAATATGAAAATGCCTGACAACGTCCCCGTTGGTACAGGAATACGGATGTCGGGATCAAGATGGTATTTTATATGCTATTTTATTAAAAAATTTCTAAAAATGCTTTTTATGTGGAATTTTCCATAATCCCGACGTCTCTCTGGGAATTGTGCCATGATTTGAGGAATAGATCCTTTTAAAAAAAATTAAAAACCTCTCATTCTACCTGAACAAAGCAACATACCCTCTTCCTTTATCTTCCCCTTTCACCATATCCAAATTAATGATAAGCGATTCACCTGTGGGCCTCCTTTCCATAATTAAATCCCACACTCCAGACTCAAAGAAACCAATCTCGCTGATCCGACAGGATTGTTCTGCATTCTACGAAAAAATGCAGAATGATCGGGGACAATACATGATTACTGAGCGTGTAGATCTCTCCAATGGCGTCTATGGTTACTGGATTACTGTTCCGGAATCAGAGGCCGGTTGTACGATTCTTTTTTTCCATGGGGGGGATTTCAGGTTCGGATCGACAAAAGATCATCTTGGATTGTGCATACGGATTGCCCGTGCCGCCAGAGCGCAGGTTTTCTCTGTTGATTACCGGCTCGCCCCGGAATATGTTTTCCCGGCAGCGATTGAAGATGCGGTTGCTGCGTACCGATACCTGCTCAGCCATGGTAATCCGCCCCACCGGATTATCCCTGTTGGAATATCATCTGGTGGAACTCTCGTGATCGATCTGCTGATATCCGCACGTGATCAGGGGCTGCCGCTTCCCCGTACAGGTGTATGCATGTCACCCATGGTAGACCTGCTTTTTGAAGGGAAATCGGTAAAAATGAATCTTGAAAATGACTGGATAACTCCGGAAAGACTCAATGCAATCAGAACGGTGTACCTTGCCGGGCATGACCCAAGAGACCCCCTGGCATCCCCGGTTTATGCACAGCTCTACGGCTTGCCACGTCTCTATATCCAGGCCGGTACTCACGAACTGTTACTCTCTGATATTGCCTCATTCGTCGATAAAGCGCGATGGGCGGGGGTTCCTGTCCAGTTCGAACTCTGGGAGGGAATGTTCCACTCCTGGCAGGTGTTCGCCCAGCAGGTATCCGAAGGGCAGCAGGCAATCAGTAATATCGGGGCATATGCCCTGGACATACTGGACCGTTAATCAGGCTGCAGCCGTCCGCTCCTTATCAGGCGCCCTGAACTTTCCTTTTTCTCATCCAGTTTTAAACGGGCTGTATACATTCATCCCATTCCATGTCCTAATTCAATGGTATGTTTGAAAGCATTTGCAGAAGTTTCGCGCTTATAAAAACGAGCTGGAACATTCTCATGGACGATAAAAATCTCCTTATCTTCCCGTTAATATCAGGAATTGCGACAATCGTCGTCCTCCTGACATTTGCCCTCCCGCTCATCCTTGCAGGAACCTTCATGAATATCCCGAATGTGGGATCGATCTTTTTTTATGCTCTCCTGTTTGCCTTTTATGTAGCCAGCTACTTTGTTGTCATTTTCTTCAACACAGCGTTGATAACCTGTGTGAATGCACGGTTTCACGGAAAGGAAATGTCAATCGGGGAAGGACTTTCGAGCGCTTCACGGCATCTACCCTCTATCTTTGCATGGGCACTCGTTTCTGCCACGGTCGGGATCATCCTGCACCTGATTGAACGGCGGGCCGGTCTCCTCGGAAGGGTCGCTACTGCTCTCGTAGGGGGTGTCTGGAGCCTGGTCACCTTCTTTGTCGTTCCCATCCTCGTCCTTGAAGATAAAGGAGTTGTTGATTCGGTGAAGGAATCCATGTCGCTCATGAAGACGACCTGGGGTGAGAGTATCGTGGGTTCCGGGTCAATTATGCTCATTTTCGGTGCGACAGGTATCGTCGGTCTGCTTCTCGTGTTTGCTTCATTGCTTATCGGAAATATGATTGTATTTGGCATTGCAATGGTGCTGTTTATTCTCCTCGTTGTCGTTCTTGCGGTCGTTGCCTCGGCAATGCAGGGTATCTTTGTTACTGCTCTCTACACTTATGCACGGACCGGTACAGTCCCTTCGGCATTCAACGACGATCTTATCCGGAATGCATTTATTCCCAGACAGGCAGGGCCAGGAACCATCTGAACTATACCCCTTTTTCCTTATGTATCAACCCGTCCAGACGGGTTCCTGTTTGTCCTTTCAGCTCTTTTTGGATACAAAAGTGTTATGCATCAGGGTACATTCTGCCGGCAGTTTTGTGCATCAGTTGAGAATGAAAGGGATAAATCCCGGATGAACCAGAATGAAGTGGAACAGTCCCTGTCCTCTTCGGGCGGGATCAATGAGGACCTGGAACAAACAATGCAGGATCACGATCTCCGAAAGGGCCGGCTCCAAAATGGGAGCATATATCCATACCTTTACACCCCCCGACTTCCTACCTTTTTTATGGATACAACGGCAGCATGGGAATCGCTCAACGGAAAAACTCATGAGGAGAAACTTGGCTCTCTTGGTGTGACGAGGGACAGGAAGCTCGACATTCGCATGCTGGATGAGATCAGCCGTACCTACGGAATCGAGGTCTTTTTATTTTTCGAAGAGGATCTCGCACGCGGACGGACACTGGAATCCATTCTTGAAGAATTTGACGTCATCCCGGAGTACGGCCGCCCCTACATCAGGATAGGGAGTTTCCTCCGGTATACCAGGGAAAATGACCCATCGTTTGAGCAGACAATGCGTGAGTTCCCGCTCATGATTGAGATCGTGGCTATTGGTGAAATGCAGGAGCCCGTATCCGGAAAAACGAGTCGTTACATCACCGGGCTTATGCCGTTTCTGGATGAACTGGATGTTGATGCAGATCCAGTAAAATAATCAGGGCATCTTTTTATCAATCCCTGGTATACCCTTCGTATTTTAGTATCCGCGAAAGAATGTAGAACTGAACAATTCATATGAAACAGCAATCCCCAAATCCTCTACTCAGACGGGAACTCGGCCTTCTTGAAGTAACGCTTTCAGGTGTGGGGATTATCCTCGGTGCCGGCATATATGTTCTCATCGGTCAGGCGGCCGGACTTGCCGGCAATGCAATCTGGCTTGCATTTGTATTTTCAGCAATAATTGCATTGTTTACCGGTTTAAGCTATGCGGAGCTTCTTCCATGTTCCCAAAAGCCGGGGCAGAGTATGATTATGTTGCAAACGCTTTTAATTCACGGCTTGCATTTGTCATTGGCTGGCTTGTTTTCCTTTCGGGAGTCCTTGCAGCTGCGACGGTTGCACTCGGTTTTGCAGGATATTTCTCTGCTCTGACCAGCGTCCCGATGCTCATTTCCGCAATGGTTCTTCTTATCGTGCTTTCAGTTCTTCTTGCATATGGTGTAAAGGAGACTGCCCGGTTCGCAGTTATCTCAACACTCATCGAGGTGGCAGGACTGGTAATTATCATTCTGATAGGTTTACCTCATCTTGGGAGTGTGAATTATTGGGAGATGCCACAGGGTTTTTCCGGGCTCTTTGCAGCATCAGCCCTGATATTTTTTGCATACCAGGGATTCGAATCCATGGTTAAATTTTCTGAAGAAACAAAAAAACCTGAAACTACGGTCCCAAAAGCGCTGATATTCGCTATTATCATAAGCGTGATCCTCTATGTGCTGGTTGCGCTTTCGGTGGTATCTTTACTGGGGTGGCAGCAACTGGCGGTTTCAAATGCACCGTTTGCTGATATTGTATCGGGTACACTGGGCCCTGACGCCGCTGTTGTAATTGCAGTCATCGCCCTTTTTGCAACTGCGAATACTGCGCTGATGTCCATGTATGCCTCGTCCCGGATTCTCTATGGTATGGCCGGGTCGTCTTTTTTAACAGCCAGACTTTCATGGGTTCACCCGGCCCGCCGTACCCCGTGGATAGCGATAATTATCTCTGGGGTCCTGTCAGTTCTCCTCCTATTTTCCGGTGACATTGCTTTTATTGCAAACGTGACTAACTTCACGCTTTTTATTACGTTCATTGTGATCAATGCCGCGGTGATCGTCCTGCGTTACCATTCCCCCAACGCATCCCGGGCTTTTCGGATTCCTTACTCAATCGGCAGGTTACCGCTGATTCCTGTTGCAGGGATTGTTTTCTGTATTTTCCTGCTTGGAGTGCAGGACCTGTCTGTGCTTTCCCTTGGTGTGGTGCTCACAGGTCTTGGAGTAGTGCTTATGGTTATCATGGGACACTATCCATCGAGGGGTAATGACATCACATAGTCCGGTTCCATTAAAGAAAAACCTCCAGATAAATACATTATCAGATTAATATGATACGCATCATTGAAATTACCGGATATTAACCATGGCAAAAAAATCCCGTACCTACGTCTGGAAGTTTGTCATAGGACTTGGTTTTCTTTCCGGGCTGTGGACATCTATCGGCATTGATCCCCAGGCAGTTATGCTCACTATACTCAGGAACGCAGTTGACACTGTTTATTCAGATCCTGCTATACGGTCTCTTTTTCTCCTCCTGCCAACGATCCTCCTCATCATCTCCATAGTCAGTGCATATAAGAAGGGGAGATTACTCGGCCTGATCTCGGTCAGCGTGGCCTACCTCGCAGGACTGTTCATTCTGGTCTCGACAATATCTGCACTGGTCTTTCTGACTATTGCCATTATAACCGGGTATCTGGCACCCGGACACCTGCTGGGAAAAAAACTGACCTTTACCTGACCTTCACCCTATAAATTCAAGAAAAACACATTTAAAGAGCATGAGTATATTCCCAAAGAAAAATTTCTTTTTGGTATTTGATTCTCTTCTTCCGAGTAAACACCTTATTAAATTCCGGAAATTCGTTTTTTTTGAGCCATTTCTGGGAAATGATATCGCAAACCGGGGCAGACTTTCCCATTACGGTAATGCAGAAAGAAAAGAATTTGCAAAAACGTTAAAAAAAATCCGCTCAGAGACAGAACTCCTGATAGAAGACGTCGAGGCATATCACATTTACATGGCGGTGAAACAAACGCAGAAAGTCCCGGGCGATATTGCAGAAGTCGGTGTTTATAAGGGGGGTTCTGCAAAGATTATCTGCGCAGTAAAAGGGGAAAAATCCCTCCATCTTTTTGACACGTTTGAAGGTCTGCCCAAAGTGGATGACATCGATATGGTCTGGCCGTTTTATGAGGGAAAGTTTGCCGCATCGTTTGACAGTGTCAAAGACTACCTGAAAAACGATCATAATGTCTTTTTCTATAAAGGCATCTTCCCGGGCACATCGGGTCCCGTGAAAGAAAAAACATTCTCGATGGTAAACCTCGATGTGGATACCTACGAGAGCACAAAGCAGTGCCTCGAGTTCTTCTACAACCGTATGAGCCCTGGTGGAATCCTCCTCTCTCATGATTATATGACGGCACCCGGTGTGAAGAAAGCCTTTGACGACTTTTTTGATGGCAAACCAGAGCCGGTACTCGAAACTGCCGGGTCGCAATGCCTCGTTGTCAAAGTGTAAAATAATTAAAAAAATCCTTTGATTCTTTTTTCCCATTCATAATTTCTGCTTTGCAGAATCCCGTTTCCGGCTGATAAAATAAAATGATGTGCCTGATCAAGACGGGATAGATTTATTTTAAAAAACCAGGAGGTGATGACCAGGAACCTGTTCAGGTACGACCGCACATAGAGTGGAGCTGTAGGCAGTGTGATGGTATCCCAGTTAAGGGGAGAGAATAATTCTGAACTGCCCCTGAACCGGTATCTCCTTTTTTGGTTACCTTAATCGTTGACAATGAGGATGCCAAATATTGCCAGCATAAGCCCAACAAGTAATATTACAATTCCTACCAGTCCCTTCACGGCGTCGATTACTTGCGGGAGGAAGGCCCAGATTGCGTAGCCCCCGATGATACATAAGCCTAAGCCAACAATTATTGCAGATAGTCCCATTTTATCCATTATTATTCCCCAATCTCTCTTATTTTGTGAACGCTCCTTATAAGAGTATTGAATAACCCCTTATACGATTCTCCCTTCAAGACGCCCTTTTAACGATTTCCAGGGGTAAGGTAGTACTACCATAAGCAGCAGGGCTGCAATAATCGGGACCGGGATGGTTCCCAGTGCTGCAGCAAGTGAGTAATGGTCGGCGATTATCCCGTTAACCGCGACACCCAGTCCTCCGAATCCTATTGCAAGACCGAGCATCATGCCGGATGCGAGCCCGATGTTCTGGGGAAGGAGCTCGTGTGACATGGCCACTGCAACAGCAAATGTCGACCAGAGAAAGAGTCCAAAGATCAGGAGTGATATGATAGCAATGATACCAGAGCTCGCAAAGAACAAATAAAAGAAAGGAACAGCTCCGGCAAGGCCAAAGATCATGAACTCTTTTCTCCCTATCCTGTCAGAAATATGGCCTCCCATAACCTGCCCTGCAACTCCGGCCAGAAGCATCAGGGTCATAATTATACTCGCGGTCATGAGATCATACCCTTGCGTAACCAGAAACATCGGCAGGAATGTAATTGCGGCAAAGACCGCCCACGCCCGGAGAACGGATGCGGTCATGAGGATTATGAAAGGTTTTCTGGATTGCCTCTCCTTTTTCTGAGATTCCGGTCTGGTATGTGACTGGCACGCGCCGGCAATCCCGCCCGGGAGCAGGTATTTGAGGGCGACAATCATGAAAAGCGCCGGGAAAATGAGGAACAGAAGCCCGGGCAGTCCAAGCCAGAAGACCAGGATCCCGGCCAGCACCGGCCCTATCGCATACCCAAAATTCCCCCCCACAACGAAATACGATGTGATCCGTCCCCGGTTTTCCGGAATGCAGAGCCGGTTCACCAGGCTCAGGGCAGTCGGGTGGAAGCATGCATGACCCAGTGCAGCAATAATAGCAAAGAGCATTATCAGGTAATAGTTCCCGGCAACTCCCATGAGCGCAACAAATACTGCACTCACGAACAGGCTGATACTTATGCTCACGGAGAAACCTTTTGAGTCCGAGAGCCATCCGACAAGCGGCTGGGTGCACGACGAAGTCATGTTGTACGCAGTGACAAGCAGCCCGGCTGCAAGGTAGGAATAACCGTTGTTTGCGATAAGAAGGGGAAGAATCGCGGGGAGCACCGGCATGTAAATGTCAGTGACAAGATGTGCTGCCGCAAGTCCCGTTATCGTATTTTTGACGCTTCGGTTCCGGGGTGCTGTTTCCGTATCAGGCGTAGGATCTCGACCTCGATTTCCTGTATATCGTGCGTGTGGAAGGAAAAGGTGCGTTTTATGGGAAATACCCCGCCGACTCGTTCATCGATCTCCGCCCGCTCCGCTGTATAGGTTTCTATAAATTGGGTAGAACCCGCATTAAAGATACTGTAGATAACAGGAGCGATGGAAAGGGCGAGATCGATAAACGGACGATCTGCATGTGCTTTCTGGGCCCCGAACGGTGGGTTCATAATTACCGTATCGCAGGAGCCGAGGCGCCCGGGAAGTGCTGCATCCCGCACATCGGCAACAATCAAATCAACATGAGCGCCGAGCAGTGCTGCATTTGCATTCGCACCCTCGATCGCCTGTGGATCACTATCGACACCTCGCACGCATTCCGCCCCGAGCAGGGCAGCGCCGATTGCGAGAACACCTGTGCCGCAACCAAGGTCGTACACAATTTTTCCCTCGATATCACCTTTCATGAGTGCATGATACAACAACCGGGCAGCAAGAGGAGCAGGAGTCTGGTATTGTTCGAGTGCAGCACGCGGGTGGTCGTAACCAGAAATACGCTGGAGTGCCATCTCAAGGTGTTTGAGTTTCATTCGATCTCGTCAATTGTATATTCGTCCCATGTACGGACACCACAAAGAATCTCAAATTCCTGCGGTGAAAGAACCGGCACCGGGAAACGTACCTGGTCATCATACGCGAGCCGCGGGCATGCAGTATTGACATAACAGGAAAATCCAAGGTTTAACAACTCGTCCGGTGAAACTTCCCGCATGGTAACAATCACGGCTTCAGGTGAGAGAGACGCCAGTCTGCGGGCAAGTTCCATTCTCTGCTGGCCGCTCTTGGTGCTGACAATAATACCCACGCTCTGTGCACCCCTGGCTTTCTCCATGACCGCAAACCGGCGGCGCATGAGTGCGTCACCGCTCACCTCCTGTGCAGTACCGGTGAGAGGATCAATAGCGATCACGCGTGTACGGGTAGCGAGTGCAATGCCAATCGGGTGAAAGAGCCCTGTGCCGACAAAAAGAATTTCATCTGCACCGGTCGCTTTTGCTGCGTTGAAATTACACCCGAGCACCTGTCCACGCTCCGGTGTGCGTCTGTCCCCCTCAACAACGCTCGTCGTAATTCCTTTTAACTGGAGAAAATCCTCCATTTCCGGGATCAAATGTACATGCTGTACTGTAGTTACAAGACCAACACGATTTCCTTTCAGGTACGTGAGTGCATTCTCCAGCACTGCAACATCAAATCCTGTCTGCCAGGGCTCGAAGATAACCTGCGTTTGCTCATCGACCGGGGCATGCCCGAAATGGACGAGCACATCGGAAAAGGCAAGGCTGTCCAGTGCAAGATCGCAGGCCCCATAGCAGGGATCGCCACTTACGATTACCTCAAAACCGGCATCTTTCAGGGCTGCAGCCACCTGTATTGACCGCCGCTTCAGCCCCTCGGGGAACTGGAGAGCAACACGTTTTGCCCCTGTATCTTTTAATCGTTCAATGAGGTCAGAGGTGTCGTTCAACCACATACACCTTGTCGGTCACTTCGATCTTGACCAGCGACTTGTACGGACGTCCGATATCTGGATCACCACGCTGGATTGCAATGCAGACATCCACGACTTCAGCGCCCGCTATATTGAGGGCCTGCAGGAGGGCCTTCATCGTGCCTCCGGTACTTACCACATCGTCAATGATCACGACACGGTCGCCTTTGTACACCCCGTTGAGGTAGAGTTCCCCTTTTGAATAGCCGGTAGTCTGGTGAACGGCTATCTCGCCGGGAAGTTTGTACGCCCGTTTACGCATGATAGTCATGGGGATATCGGTCATGGTCGACAGGACAGAACCGATATGGATGCCCATTGCCTCAACTGCAACGATCGTGTCAACTCCGTTTAAGTCGAGCATTTTTACCATTGCTGTGCATACCTCGCGGAGGAGAGCAGGATCAATGATGGGAACTCCATCGGTGATGGGATGAATGAAGTAATTATAATCTCCCCTCTTTATCATGGGGCAGGTCTCAAGGGATTTCACCAGTTTGTCAAGCATATATTTCACCAATATCTTGTAAGAACGCCTCAATACGGTCGCTGTGTACGTGGGGCATGCAGACGATCCGCAAATGCCCCTGACGTGTCCACGAGGCTTTCCATGGTTCAGGAACGTTGCTGCAGGAGAATGTTGCCACGTTCACGTCTGGTGTAACGGCACGGGGGATGCCGAAGGTTTCCATGCCGGCAATCAGGCGCTCCGTATTTCTCATGCATCCTGAAATGATTGCCTTCATCCCCTCAACTCCAAGGTAGTCAAGCACGGCAAGTGCCCCGACAACGGGAGCTCCCGGGCGGGTACCCGCAAGCGTGTATTCCTGTTTTACCGTGAGATACGGTGTATCGATATTGAGGGCCTGGAGAATGTCGGGTTCCCGCGTGAGAAGGCAACCGGCAGGGATTGTGCTCATACCCATCTTGTGGGGGTCAACAGCGATGGAGGAAACCCCGGGAAGTGCAAAGTCAAAAAGAAGAGGGGTATCCTGGAATGGTATCACCATACCGCCAAAGGCTGCATCCACGTGGAAGAAAACATCATGGGCAACTGCGATCTTTGCGAGATCCGCAATCGGATCAACCATGCCATACTCGGTGGTTCCGGCAATACCTATCAGGCAGACCGTATTGCCGTCAATTTGTTCTGCCGCTCTGTGTGCATTCATACGGAAATGCCTGTCAAGCGGAACGACCCGCATCTCAAGACCGAGAAGATCGCAGGCCTTCTTAAACGAAAAATGCGCTGATTCCGGCACAACTATGTTGGGATAAGCAACCTCCTTTTTTAAGACTTTTGCGAGACGAAGAGCCTGGATATTGGACTCGGTTCCCCCGGATGTTGCATAGCCCCCCGCCTCCTTACCGTGGAAAAGGGTGCCGAGTCGTTCAATGAGAAGCTTTTCGAGAGATGATGTACCCAAAAAAAGCCCGGGGTCCCCGAGATTGGTTCCCATGAACATGCAGTGCGCTCGCACCGCCACCGGATGGGGGATGGTGCACATCGAGCCTAAAATATAATTGTGGTCAAGGTCCTCCCGTTTTTTTTGGGAGAAAAAAGAGAAGAGTTCTTCTTCAGATCGACCCTTATTCAGCATCTTGGGTTCTCGCAGCCTCAAGGATAATACGTTTTTCTGTACGGGCAACTGCCTCGCGGATTTTGGCGATGGCATCAATGTTTGCTGATATGCTTGATATGCCGTGCTCAACCAGCCATTTTGCCATCTTCGGGTCAGAACCAGCCTGCCCGCAGATTGAGCACTCTATGTCATATGCACGGCACATCTGGATTGCTGAATGGATCAGGTGAAGGACTGCAGGGTGCTGGGGCTGGTACATATCAGCAACGTTTTCATTGTTCCGGTCGATTGCCAGGGTGTACTGGACAAGATCATTGGTCCCGAACGAAGCGAACTTAATGCCGCACTTGATGAAGTCCTCGATCATAATCGCGCTTGACGGTATTTCGATCATTATACCCAGCGTGGCGTTTTCAACATCGACACCGCATGCTTTCATCATCGCCTTCGCTGCTATAAACTCGTCGGGGTGGGAGACCATCGGGAACATGATGCCGAGATTATCATAGCCCTCCTTCCAGAGGCGCTTGAACGCCTCTACCTGGAGACGGAACTGATCCGGGCTCTGGAGATCCCTGCGGATTCCACGCCAGCCGAGCATGGGATTATGCTCATGCGGCTCGTTCTCTCCTCCCATCATATTGCGGAACTCATCGGTCGGGGCATCCAGTGTCCGTACCCATACCGGTTTGCCGGGAAATGCGTCGAGAACGATCTTAATTCCATCGTGGAGTTCCGCGACAAAATCTTCTTCTTTTTTGTTTGCGATGAACCAGCCCGGTGTCTTGTTGAGCCCAAGGATCAGGTGCTCTATCCGGAGTAATCCGACACCATCTGCCCCGGTCGCTGCAGCCCGGGTTGCGGCTTCGGGAATAGAGACATTCACCTTAACCGTCGTTGCGGTTATGATATTTGCATACCCTGTACCTGCCTGCTGGACAGCAGCTGCCGGTGATGGAGCGGCATGCGGGATTTCGCCTTCATAAATGATACCCTTCTCGCCATCGACCGTAATAAGCTGTCCGTTCTTCAGCACATGGGTTGCAGTCTTCGTACCTACGACTGCCGGGGTCCCCAGTTCACGGCTTACAATCGCGGCATGACAGGTCATCCCGCCTTCATCAGTGACAATTGCGGCCACTTTCCGCATTGCCGGTACCATGTCCGGGTTCGTCATCTTTGTGACGAGAATGTCACCCTCTTTTACGCTACCGGTATCTTTAACTTCCCTTATGATAGCGACTCGGCCGGTTGCAATTCCGGGGGCTGCACCCTGTCCCTGCAGGAGTATCTTTGCATTGGTATGGTGCGTTTGTGCCTGCTGCTTTGCCTCTTTCCTGTTTCCAATCGTTGTGATCGGACGGGACTGGAGAATATAAATTATCCCGTTCACAATGCCCCATTCCACATCCTGGGGGATACCATAGTGGTTTTCAGCAATCTTTCCATACATGGCAAGCTTGGTAATTTCCACGGTTGATAACACCTGTGCGTCCTGCCTGGCACCTGTCACATCAACAATCTTGGTACCATGGTCTCCGTCAGCAATAATCTCCACTTTCTTATTCGAAATGAGTATATCGTCAACTTTCTCGGATCGCTGGTCGAAAATATATTTATCCGGTGAAACTGAACCGGATACAACCGCTTCACCAAGTCCCCACGATCCCTCAATAATCGTGAGGGGCTCACCGGTAATCGGGTGAGAGGTGAACATGACCCCGGCTTTTTCTGAGTGAACAAGTTGCTGCACGACAACAGCGATGTTTACCGTATGATCATCAAATCCCTGTTTGGCACGATAATAAATCGCCCGCGCCCCATAGAGGGATGCCCAGCATTTCTGGACCGCCTCAAGAAGTGCCGCTTCTCCTTTTATATTGAGATAGGTCTCCTGCTGTCCTGCAAAACTGGCATCCGGAAGGTCCTCAGCAGTAGCACTTGACCTGACCGCTACAATCATGTCATCAGAAGAAATCTTCTTGTAAGCCTTACGGATCTCATCTTTTATGAAGGCAGGCATCTTTGCCGTGAGGACCATATTTTTTGCACCCTCGGCAGCTTTTTCCAGCGCTTCATTATTTTCAACATCAAGTTGGTCGTATGATGCAAAAATCTTCTTTTCAAGACCGGTCTCGACTAAAAACCTTCGAAAGGCCTGAGCAGTTACCACGAAGGCTTTCGGAACCGGGAGACCGATGGATGCCATCTCACCAAGAGACGCTCCTTTACCCCCGACCGAAATGATATCTTCCTTCCTGATCTCCTCGAGCCACAGAATATTAGGCACATCCTTCATGCTCGCACCACTTATGATCTTACCTCCCTCTTGTTTAATAATTACCATTAGCCTTTTATCCGAAAAGGAGGGATCACGGGAAAGGTGGGTTTTACCATGCAGGGGAATCATTTTCCTTCGGATAAAGAATAATCCTCTTTAAGTACGGTGCAGATAGTATATGGGTTTTTTATGGCAAATGCAAGGGTACTCGTCAGCGATCCGCTGGCTGAAGAGGGGCTCGAGATCTTAAAAAAGGCGTTCGACGTTGATGTCAAAACTGACCTTAAAGAGGATGAGCTTTGCAGGATTATCGGGGATTATGATGCGCTGCTCGTGCGGAGCAGCACGGATGTCAACGCCAGGGTGATCGAAGCAGGTAATAAGCTGAAGTTCATCGGGCGTGCCGGGGTCGGCGTGGACAATATCGATATGGATGCAGCAACGAGAAAAGGGATTATCGTTGCCAATGCGCCGGAGGGAAACACCCTTGCCGCAACCGAGCACACCATGGCAATGATGCAGTCTCTCGCCCGCAACATCCCGCAGGCGAACGCGAGCCTGAAAAGAAAGGAGTGGAAGCGCTCCAGGTTCATGGGAGTGGAGCTCAACGAGAAGACGCTCGGTATCGTTGGATTCGGGCGTATCGGACGTGAGGTGGCAAAGCGGGCAAACGCAATGGACATGAGATGTGTTGCCTACGATCCTTTCATAACCAAGGAGCGGGCAGCCCAGCTCGGTGTAGAGATGATGTCGGTTGAGGACCTGTTTAAAATCTCCGATGTCATAACCGTTCACACACCGCTCATCAAGGAAACCCGGCACCTCATCAACGCGAAGAGTATCGCGACCATGAAAGATGGTGTGCGGATTATCAACTGCGCCCGTGGGGGCATCATTGATGAAAAGGCGCTCTACGATGCAATCAGGTGCGGCAAGGTAGCGGGTGCGGCGCTTGATGTGTTTGAAGAAGAGCCCCCTCTGGAGTCACCACTCCTCACGCTTGATCAGGTTATCGCCACCCCGCACCTTGGTGCAAGCACGGTTGAGGCCCAGCAGAATGTTGCAGTATCTGTAGCAAAGCAGTGCATCGAGGTCTTAAACGGCGGCTCTGCGAAGTACGTGGTAAATGCCCCGATGGTCCCGCCGGAACTGGCAGAAGTGCTTGAACCCTACGCACAGCTTGCCGAAAAGATGGGCAGGTTTGTCATCCAGATCGCAGGAGGGCGGCTTTCATCAGTCGAATGTATTTACGGCGGTGAACTTTCCGCCTATGCGGGAAGCATGAAATTTGTGACCCGGCTTGCTCTCAAAGGACTTCTCGACCCGATCCTCCAGCAGCCGGTCAATATTGTGAATGCCGATTTCATTGCAAAAGAACGTGGGATCACGGTCAGTGAGACGGTCACGCAGGAATCAAGCGGGTTCAAGAACCTCATAACTATCAGGATCAAAACTGACAAGGGAGAAGAAACGGTCAGTGGCACAGTTTTTTTCAAAGGAAGGAGCCGGATTGTGGCAGTCGGCGGTTATACCATGGATATGATTCCCGAGGGCTATGTGATCGTCTCACGGCATCTTGACAAGCCAGGAGTTATCGGGCGTGCATCCACCATCCTCGGGAAATGCAATATCAATATTGCCGGCATGCAGGTGGGAAGAGTCCAGCCCGGAGAGCAGGCGATCATGGTGCTGAATATAGACAGCGAAGTGCCCGAAGAAGTGATGGAAGAAATCCGTTCCATGCCGGGAATTTTCACTGCGACATTTGCTAAGATTACTTCAGCAAAAATCTGATACTTTTTTTAAAAAGTGACCATTTGGCATTCGTATTATGGCTTGTTTTCGTGGATCTTTACGTTCACCGGCAGGATGACCGGGCGTTTGTTGGTAATGATTCAGGTAGTGCTCATACCCTGCATGAGGTGCACCAGGTATCCTTTTACAATGTTCGACAGCCCTTTATCCCGTTGCCCGAGGATCATCAATGGGAGCCGGGCGGGGTTGAGGTTTTGAAAAGTGAAGTACCTTACCTCAATCCCTGCACCGTAAAACGGGTGTTCTTTATATGTGCCGCTATTAATGTTCGACAGCAACTGAGATCTGGCTCTGGAAAGCATCTGTTAGCGTACATTTATCCCGAAAAATCCTGCCCCGTGTGCCTCAAAACTCCTGAATTCTCCGTATCTTTCAGATCCCTGAGCCGGAATGGGCCAAATTGTGCAAGCTACTGTTTTCCGGGCACCCTCCATCTCACCAATATGAGCCCAAAATGGCCTCTGATCAGGGCGCGGAGGGATACGTTCATTCGAGGCGCCAAAAAGGGGGTTCTCCCGTCCTGAACCGTGCGAAGCTGTTTCATATATTGCCGGGAACTGCCGGCTCCCCGTGAATGTCCGAATCTGATATATATATTATTGCCATATAAGAAATGGCGTTCTTAAATCGTTTTTTTAGTACCTGTTTGCAGTATAACTAAAAAAAATAATACTATTTTTTTCGAAATTTTTATTTCTGGCAAATAAAATGAGTATTTTAGAATTATAAAGCAAAATTTACGTTTTTTTAAATTAAATATGTTTATATATTATTATAATCAACTATATCGTTTAATGTGATTTGTATGCGAGCGAAGGCTGGAATTTTTAGTATCATTTGTCTGTTGCTTCTGGTTGGGACGGCTGCAGGGCATCTTCCTGATAATTCGACGATTATAACCAGTAATCCATGGGTTATAGCCAATGGTGCCGATCAAGCCACGATTACCGTGATGGTTTCGAATTTGTCATCAGGGTCTATTCAAGGTGCCAATGTAATATTTACGATAGAAAATCCGATATATGGTACTTTGAGCCCGGCTATTGCCATTTCAGATGCAACCGGTAAGGCAACCAGCACCTTTAAAGTTAAAACAAAAAGCGGTTTTGCTGTAATTTCAGCGAGTATAACTACCCCGGATGGCTATACGGTCGTAAAAACAATAGATCAGAATATAGATCACGACAGTCCCTATTTGCCTTATTTTTCGCACCCGGTTTCCGGAACAGTTGCAACTGAAGTTCCCTTCAATATATCAATTACGGACAGGTGGGGTAACCAGATCGATGACAGACGAGGCCCTCATACAATTACCCTCCATGTCCATGGTCCAGCACCTGATGACTGTGGTTTTGCAGAAGCCGGATATAACCATACCCTTTCCCGGACTCTTGATGCAAACGGAAACATATCAGCACTGGTGAAATTAACCACTAAAACCGGTCCCAACAATATTTTGATGGACGCTTTTGAAAGTATACCGGATAAACTCGAATGGATCGATGCCAATACAAATGGTATACCATTTTCAATGACACAGGTTTACTCTCCGTCAGGCACACTCCCCACTCTTCCTGCAGATGGGACGAGTTTTTTCACTATAGTATACACATTGTATGACAAATACGGAAACCCGACAAACGGGCAATCGATATGGGTTAATACATCTGTCCCGGGTGAGGAAATGAAGTTCCTTTCAAACAATCTGGGTCAGGTAGTGGTTCAGTATGGCCCGCGATCTTCAATTGGTATTATAAATATCACTGCAACAGCCGTTGCAAACAGCACCTGGGTCACCAGGAGCCAGGATGTGAAATTTATGAATACCGGTGCGTCAATCATATCCCTTACGGCAAATCCCGATACTATGGCAAGTCACGATGCCAACCCCATTCTGATGTCAGATATTTTTGCAACGGTTGCAGATCAATCGGGAAATGCAGTAGCAGGTGAATCGGTAATCTTCGCTATTGATAGTATAACTTATGAAGCTGCATATAACGTTACATCGCCGCCAATCCTTGTAAGTCCTGGCAATATAACCGATATTCACGGAATTGCCGCGGTTCAATTCATACCCGGGAGCTTTACAACCGCAGAAAACCCCGGCTACAATGCATCGGCAACAGGACATTGTAACATAATTGCAACATGGAATGGCACGCAGAAAACTGTTCCTGTCACCTGGAAGAATTATCCTTACCTGAGTGTGAAAACTTCGGTAACCCCTCTGACAGTTGAGATAAACAATACTATTGATGTTACTATTGAGTTCAGAGGTGACGGGTGGGCAATGCATCCTAAGCCTATCGACGTGATCCTTCTTCTCGACCAATCAGGAAGTATGGGAGATGCAAACACCCCAGGTACCCGCTTATACCAGGCAAAACAAGCCGCCAAAGTTTTTGTTGACCAGATGAATTCAGCATCCGGAGACCGGGTAGGAATTATAAGCTATAATCAATCGGCGTGGTTATATCAGGATTTGACAAATAATCTCGATACTGCCAAGAACAAAATCAGTTCCATAAACGGCAATACAAACGGTGCTCACACGAACATGCGCCGGGGCCTCTATGAAGCTTTGAAACAAGAGACCCTGAGTGCCAGTCCGGGATCAGTCCGGGCAGTTATCCACATGACTGATGGTGACTGGAGTATGGGAGGAGATCCTCTTGCACGACAGGGTAGCACCGGATTTGATGTGGATGGCCCCGGTCTTCATTCCGTATGGGCAGGAAATGTGCTGGATATTATAGATATATACCAGTATTTCCCGGATATCGGAGGCGGGGTGTACCACTCCGGTTCGATTGCCAATGCACCGGATGGTCAGAAATATGATGATGGTAAAACGAACTGGAATAACGATCAATACGAAACTACTCAGCGACGTGCAACACGGACCACAACGTATTACACCGATGCCTGGACCTCAAACCAGAACATGTCAGTGTATGCGGCAAACAATAAAATCCGTCTCTATTCCCTCTCTTTTGTGCAGGTACCGAGGACCAATACAAAAAATGCGTTAATTAATATGGCAAATTCAACGGGTGCATTTTATCAGCATGCACCGGATCAGGCCGCATTGGAAACCTTGTATAAACAAATTGCTGAAGACTTAAAAGACAAAGCCGGTGTGAACACCACCATGACCGTGGATTTCGAGAATGTCAATGTCACCGGTGTAACGATGCCTGGAAGTGAGGTATTCGATTATGTATACGATCCAGTTGCTTCAACAAAAATTAACTGGCAGAATGGGACAACAACGGTACCTGCCCTCGACCAGTCCGCTGATTGGGCTGCTGATAATAAACTGGACTTTACTATAGGAACAATAAAAGTCGGTCAGTACTGGAATGCGACATTCCGGTTGCGAGTTAACCAGAGTGGTATGATTGATGTGTTTGGCAGGAATTCGACAGTTACCTTCAATGGTGGAAACGAGACCCTGAAGCTCCCTCAGACATTCATTACCGTAGTGCCCAAATTAAATACCACGGTGATAGGAGCAAATACAATTGCTCTATCAAACCTCTTCATAACCGAACCCGGGGAAATCAAAGCACTTCTTCCCATCATGTGGAATTCAACGTATAAAGGAAATATGACCCTCACCGAGAATGTGTACTATTCCATCGACAATGGACCCTGGGTGCTATTTGATACGAAAACCCACCTGTATCCATTCGGTGCGAACATAACCACTACAGAATATGTTGACTATGCACAACTTGATGTGAATAAACTCCCGCCCGGGGGTTACAAGATAAAGATATATGCAACCGCTCCTGATGCTCCTGATGCCGTTGCTGAAACCGACTATAAAACGGTTGGCGGGCAGGGTAAAATATTCCTCAAACTTGAATAGTTCCCCTTTTTTTAAAAAACGGCCTTTTACCGGTATTATTGGATTATCCTTCGTAGACCTTCACAGATACCGGCAGGATATCGGGACGTTTGTCGGTCATGATATATGTGTAACTCATGACATGCACGAGATACTCCAGGTAACCCCTTGCAATGTCTGATAATGACTGGTTCCGCCTCCCGAGGACCAGGATATGGAACCACTGGACGAACAGGCAGATGCCTGCCACGATCCCATAGACCCAGAGAACAATACCGATGAGTATCCAGTACACGATACGGATCAACAGCTCCAGGCGGCCAGCGTCATGCTCGAAGATGAAGAGCTGGTTGGGTGAACTCTGTGTTTCGATCATTTTTATCAATTCACACTGTGGATCCTTTCTGGTATTAAAATAACTGTCGCGGTCTCTTCTGGTTAATGTCGATAATTTCAGTATGGTGTCTGAACTCCTCTCCACTATTTTTTAATAATAAGATGACAGATGTTATAGAGCATCAGACTTTAGCGGGCTCGTGGTCTAGTTGGCTATGACGTCGCCTTGACATGGCGGAGGTCCTGAGTTCGAATCTCAGCGGGCCCATCGGACTTTTTTTTACTGGTTTTTATGAAAATTCCCATATAGAATTTTCCCGATGTATTTTATTATGAGGACACTCCTGTTCTGGCAACAAAAACCTGGTGAATGTTGAATACAATTCACTTATTCTGACGCTACGGTGGACCTGTTTTTCAGCTCTTTCCCTCCTCTGTGGCGTCCCCCCCGATGCGATTTCTCATGAAAAGGTTATTTGCCACCATCGCGCTCAGCTCAGGTAATGTCGGGGGGACAGGCACTGCCTCCTCCGTCATTATACGGTTTATCCTTTTTTATTAACAAGAGGGAATTATTCTAAATCCTGCACGATCCCCCATGCTTTTTGTGATAGTGCTGGTGGTATTCTTCTGCCCGGTAAAATTCCGGCGCCGGCATGATCACAGTCATTATTTTGCCAAACCTGAATGCGCCTGAAACCTCAATGTTCTCCTTGGATTTTCTTGCAGTTTTTCCCTGATCAGCATCATGGTAGAATATTACGGATCGATAATTTGTGCCGATATCGGGGCCCTGGCGGTTCAGCTGTGTCGGGTCATGCACTGACCAGAACACATCGAGCAGGTGCTCGTAGCTGACTTTTTCCGGATCGTACGTGACCTGAACAACCTCTGCATGTCCTGTCTTTCCGGTACATACATCCTCATAGCTCGGATTTTTCAGCGTGCCTCCCATGTACCCGACTTCAGTTGATACAACTCCTGGAACCCGACTGAATGCTGCTTCAACACCCCAGAAACAACCCGCACCAAATGTTGCTTTTTTATAGCTGTCTGTATCTCCTGCCATGCTCATCTATCCCCAGTATGCCTTGAATTTCAGGCACTATTTAGTTGTTTGTATGTTCCTGCCTATGAACTCCATTATATTTATGAGTGAAAAAACAACAGTTTTAGCATGAAGCGTTTGTACCGCTCAAAAAGAGACCGCATGCTGGGCGGAGTTTGTGCCGGTCTTGGCGAACACTTTGATGTTGACCCCGCGGTCATCCGGCTTGTCTGGGCGGTTGTGACTATCTTCTCAATAGGTACTGGCGTTCTTGTGTATCTTCTTGCATGGATCATCATTCCGGAAGAAGGCACAGCAGGTGCAGCCACTTCATCATCAGAACCGGGAGAAAAATTCTGACATCCTGGTATTGTCAACCCAGATTCCAGCATCAGGAGCGACCATGAAGATCCTATTTGTTGTCTGCGGTGAGGGGCTCGGCCACGCGTCCCGGTGTCTCCACATCAGCCACTATATGCAGCGGCAGGGACACACCATTCATTTTGCTGGCTATGGCAGGTCATATGATTTCCTTAATAAACAGCAATGTATAAACCTGCACCGCGCCCAACGGGAAGTCTGCCTTGAAGGGGAGGAAGGTTTCTTCAGCCTGAAAAAAACACTTTGGTGTTCGAAGTGGATTATCCCCGATTTGATACTATCGGTTATCAGAATATGTCATCTTATACGCAAATACCGGATCGACTGCGTGGTGTGCGATACCATGTATGGCGGTGTGCTTGCAGCCAGACTCCAAAAGACCCCCTGTGTCTTTATTACAAACCAGAACCACTTCAACGGACCGGGAAACACGACCAACCCGGTCTGGAAAGCACTCAATTTTCTCATCGTGAGATACCTCCGGCTTTCCGACAAGGTCATCATCCCCGATTATCCGCCACCGGATACAATCAGCGAATATAATATTGTCATCCCAAAAGGTGAGGAAGAGCGGTACTCATTTACCGGACCATTCTATGAATTCGAACCTGCGGACTATATTAATACCCGGAATACCATCTTCACCAGTTTCGGAGGAGAACCCTACAAACTCCCGATGTACCAGATGCTCAAGGAGATTGCTGACCGGAGAAAAGATCTCTTCTTTGATGTATTTTATACCGGGCCAGACCTGCCCGGTTCTTCGGTCAATTTTGAGTCCCACGGATATGTTCCTGACCTTTACGAACATCTGGCCAGGGCAAAAATTGCAATAGTTCATGGTGGTCTTACGACCCTGCACGAGGCTATGCTTTTTGAAAAACCGGTACTCATCATTATGGACCCGAACCACCCGGAACAGCAGAATAATGCAAAAAAGATCGTTGAAATGGGTGTAGGCAGATCGGTTGACGGGAAAAAGGCGACACTCGATGTGCTTGAGAAAAAAATTGCCGAGACTATGACATGCTGTCCGCGTCCTTTCCATATCGTCCACAAATCGATCAATGGCAGGAAGAATGCTGCAGAGATCATCATTGCCATTGCAAACCTCAGGCAACGTTAATACTATAACCTGAACGTACTCTTTAATGTGAGGATAGATCTATGCCGGTGCTTGGTGAAATAAAAAACCTCAAAATTGAAGATGAACTCCATACCTGCCCTCAATGCGGGTATGAGTACGGCTTCCACACATCGTTTCTCACCATACATGTCAGTAAAGATTCACCTGTCAAATCCACGCGGGAAGTCTGTGGGGTGATTCTTATATGCCCGGAATGCGGGGCGAGATATGATGTGGGGTGGCGTGTTTCATTTTCCAGTACAGAGCCCCGCGTGGTAAGAACGACCGGTCGTCAGCTGACCACGTTATAACCTGCCAGGATCATTCTTCCCATATGACCCGTCCTGATCTGGTCTTTGTCAAACAAGGATACATCAGTGCCCTTCCATGAAAACACTCCCCTACTCTGCAGTTATGGTTATTCACGGCCCTGAAATTTTTGACGGGGGTGAAGCAGCATGGCTTATGGATTTACTCTCTCCAAAGCGTGTTATTGTTGCCGGTGTTATGGCAAGGACCGCGGCAGAAGAGTCCGGTTTACCCGTGGAATTCAACGGGCAACCCCCGAGCAGGGTGATGAGTGAACTCCCGGGGCCTGCGTTCCTGGCAAATAAAGGAAAGACGGCAAAGACCGGTGAAATATTCGGGAATATTGTTGCATCCCGTCTTGGAAAAAATGGGCTGGTGCACATCGAGTGCTCGGGCAGGACGGTCTATTGCTGGAACGGTGGTAATGAGGACCTTGCAGGATTCCTGTCCAATGTAACTGGATATACAAAAGAGTCAAAAAAAAGCACTCTGCACCCGAACGAAAATCTCCGGGAGATCCGGGGGTGTATCCCCGGAGAAGCGGTCTACGTGAATGGCATTGTCATCGGACGGGCTGCTGCAGAGGTGGTTGTTCTTCAAAGTACCGGGGGGCGGATTGTACCCTGCAGCGGACTGGAACCCAAACCCCATGGTCTTGAAAAGCTTGCACTGACCCGGCCTGGTGATATCTCCACCGCATGGTGCAAGAGCGGACCGATCAGGTCAGCAGCACCGCTCCTGAAAGGGAAGGTGTCCGGTACCGGGCGTGTGGCAGTGATTGATCACTGCGGGCACGAGATTTACACAAGGATGCAGGATGACTGCTGTGGCGTGCTTGCCATAGGGGATGATACGACCGCCGTATGCGGGCATATCCTGGCTCACCGTGGTATTCCTGTGTTCGGGATTGTCGATGGTGACCGTGACGTGATTGTCCCCTCAGCATTTGCACCCGGTTCTGTAGTTGCAGAAGCACTGGGTGAACGCGATGATGATGTGGGGATTGAGATCATCAAAAAAGTGCCGGATGTCCGGATTGTCTGGGATGAATGGGTTCAGGATATCCTGGAGTATCTCGATAAACGCGTGCGGGTTGTTGTCGACCTGAGAAAAAAACCATGATGCGGTGCTCTGAGTGCAAGGGAAAAGGGATGTGTGGTCTGCCCCGCTGCCCGATTGTAAACCGGTTCCATGAGCAGCTCTTATTGAAACGTACGAGCAGCTACCAGGGCAGCTCGCCCTCTGTCTTCATCGGGAGTTACGGCTGGCCGGATATGCACGGCGGCCCTTTGCTTATCAATGACAGTGATAATCCCCCGGACTGGCTCTCCAGCAAGCTCGGGATTGAGGATATTGTTGGTATCCGTGCCCGCACCATTCGCGGGAGATCCGCACTCTATACGGTTGCTGACAATCTCCAGGAGATTGCCCTTTCCACCATACCGCTGGAAGTGGATGTCACGTTTGAAAAACCGGTGAGTTTCAGCCTTGAGTTTGACGGGACCGTTGCACCTGTTGGCTTGAGCGGTACGGTAAAAAAAATGGATGTCCTCGGTAATGCACGGGTGGAACGGGTTGTTGACCGGATTACCACTGATACTGATATTAGTGCGACCGATGCCTGCAGAGCACTCAGGGAATCGGCTATCGATGTATACCAGATCTCAACGCTTATGACCGCCGGACTGCTTGGCAAACGGCGAACGTTCGTTCCCACACGGTGGGCGATTACTGCCGTAGATGATACGATATCCCGCCAGATTAAATCAGAGATCGCACGCTTTCCTCCATTGGAAGAGATCCGTCTTTTCACGGGAGAAATTTTCGGGAACAGGATTGTCTGCATACTTGTTCCGGGCGACTGGAAGTACGAGATGATCGAGATTTGGGGGCGCCAGACCCTCTGGGCCGGGGAAAACGAGGTAATTGTCGAGGACCGCGAGGGTATGACAAAAAAGGGATACTCCCCGATTTCCGGTGCTTATTACTCGGCACGGCTCGCTGCGTGTGAATATCTGAAGGACATACGGCGGTCAGCCCGGGTTATTATTATCCGGAGTATCTCGAGTGATTACTGGGCGCCGCTTGGCACATGGGTGATCCGTGAAGCGGTAAGAAAGGCGATGACAGACCCGTATATTGCCTGTGAATCGATCCAGGCTGCTGTCGGCCAGGCATCCGGTATACTAGGATCTGATCGCTGGGTAACGCATAGTACACTTATTCCCGAGCTTCGCACACAGCGGACTCTTTTTCATTTCTGATAGGCCTGTGCTGACTTTGCCTGCCGGTTATAACGCTCCTTTATGCTTCCAAGCGTTTCAATATCCGACAGACCTTTATCGTCCCGGATCCGGATAAACCTTGGGAATCGGAGAGCAAACCCCCCCTGGTATGTAGGGCTGACCTGGAGTTCTGAATATCCCACTTCAAATACCAGGCCGGGTTCAAAGGTAACTTCCTTACCTGATTTTTTTATGACACGGTCTTTTAACAATTCGTAGGCCTCGGTAAGCTGGTCATCAGAAAATCCGGTTGCTACCCGGCTGAGGGCAACAAGCTTTCCCTCATCCTGACAGGCCATAAGGAATGAACCGAAGACATGTGCACGCTTCCCCTCCCCCCATTCACCGCCGATCACTGCTAGGTCAAGGGTATCCACGTCCGGCTTAATCTTAATCCAGTTCTTACCCCGCTGACCCGGAGAATACGGGGAACCCGGCACCTTGATCATAAGTCCTTCATGTCCTGCATCAAGAGCTGCTTTGTAGGTCCGTTCAATTTCAGGCGGGTCACTGCTGACTACCTGGGGGGCGAGATACATGGTTACCGTGCTTTCGAGTTTTTTCCTTCGTGTCTCCAGCGGGAGATCCATAAGCGTTTCTCCGTCAAGGTAGAGGATATCAAATACGACGGGGACCATCTCGATTGCATCCTGTGCCTCAGCGATGTCGTGACGTCGCCGAAAACGCCTTAAAACCGACTGGAATGGCATGGGTTTGTTATCTTTTATGGCGATCACTTCCCCATCGAGGATCACGTCATGTCCGGTTGAGGAAAGAAGTTTTCCAATCACATCCGGGAGGGCTGCAGTTATATCTTCAAGCCTTCTGGAATACATCCTGGCCCAGTTGCCTTTTTTATGGAACTGGAACCGGGAACCGTCATATTTGAACTCGGCAGCTACCCGCCCGTGCTCTTGTATCATATTCTGGATCGTACCCTGCTGGGCAAGCATCATTCGCACGGGATGGAACAGGGTGATATGGACATCCCGTAATGCGTCAGGGCCGAGTTTGGCGAGCCGTGCGACTTCACCTGCATCGTTTAATGCCTGCATAGCGTGCTCCACGAGTGCAGAATCCACATTAAATGCTTTGGCAATCGAGTCCCGGACACTGCCTTCTCCTACACCTATACGGAGTTCTTCGAGCATAATCCGGGTAAGATATCGTCCTTCAAGCGGGTGGGCATTGCCAAGCAACCGTCGGACCGCAAGCAGTTTTTCCCGTTGTGATTTTTTCCCCTCCATTTCAGCGATGGCGATGAGTTCAGTATAAACGCGGACAAGGTCCAGTTCTTCGTGGAAAAATGTAGTCTGCGATTTAATTAAAAGCAGTTCTTCAACGGCACGCCCGGCATCGCCGGTAGTGTTGATTTTCTCGATTACCTGCTCCTTTTTCATACCCGCCACGTAGCCGATTGCTTCATACAGGAGATTGGGGCCGATACCAAGTTTTTTTGAGCTCCAGTCCGGGAAAATACGCCCCATTACAAACCGGACAAAAACCGGGAGCTCTTCTGGTGACAGGGTGGGAAGAACACGACTTATAATATCTATCATATCGAGACGCCCGCTCGTCCCGTCCAGTTGTTCGCACACCCGGGTAAAGTCCATAAAAAGCATTACGTTTCTCTTTTGTGATGTTGTCCAAGCGCACGCATTAACGTTTTGTTCCGTGTTATCATGAAATGGCTGAATAATGCCAGATTTCAATAAAATAGAGGGTAATCCGGTTTCTCCTGCATAAAACGGTCAACAAATTTATAACCAGCTACTGTGATTTGGTAGTATGGATGAGGAGTGGCAGCCCGATGCTCTCATCAGGGTAAAACTCAACCAGATGAAAAAGGATTTTTTTGATTATATCGAAAAAAACTCCGAAAAAATTGATTTGAATATCCCCGTTTTTTTTGGCCATGTTGTTGCTACACTGGAAAAAGCCCTCCCGGATGTCAATGACGATCTCTATGACCGGTTCATTGACAATATCACCGTCAGGGTACTCGATACGAGCAAAATGTCGGATGATCCCGTATACGTTGATAAGCTGTTTGATCATGCTGAACGAAATAAGCGCAAAAAAACCGGAAAAGCTCTCTACGATATCGTACTTGGTATAAAGATGATTAACAACCGGAAGTATGCCGAAGCTATTGAACTGTTAAAAAAATACCGGGACGTGGATGCTATTATCTGTCCGGCAATTGCCTATTGTTATTTTATCCGTACCAGGTCCCCGGGTGGAGGTTTCAGTGCAGAAGAACTCGTAAAAGCCCCCTCGCAAAAGGAACTTGCCGCCCGCGAGCAGATGATCGAACTGGTCCGCATCAATCCCCCGGTGAACCGGCTCAGGGAGATGGGTATTGGGGATGACCCGGGTATAAACAAGGTCTTCTGGTTTATGTTAAAACAGGCAATTGAATGGTTTCCCGGAAATCGGGACTATTTCCGGATCGGGATCGAGAAGGCGTCAAAAGACGGGAAGCACGATGTGCGTGAAGAACTCCTGCGGATTGCAGTCGAGCGGTTCTTTGATGATATGTATTTCCTGCGGGAGATGTATAAGCTGAAGTTCGAGAACCGTGACGCCGGCGGAGTGGCGGGAGTAATCAAGCAGATGACCCAGCAATATCCCGACGAGCTTGAACCAGTCTATTACGGGCTCAAACTGGCAATCATCACTACACGGGAAGAGGTTTATTATAAATTCAGGAAAATGGCGATCAGTAAAAATATCCCGCAACGCGTTCTCGTGCTTCTGGATTTTGAATTTGAGATGATGATGGGCAAACACTTTGAAGCACATGCCTGTCTCGATGAAATAAAAATAATATTCGGCCCCCATCATTATTACGTAATCCTGCTTGAATTCGTGGCGCACGATTTCCTGTCGGATGATGAAAAGAAAGTCAAACAGGCAAAAAAGGCGATGATTGACTCAATCGACCAGTATTGCCTCAGAATGCTGAAGATCCAGAATTCATAAAAAGACGATATATCACAATCTTTCCTGACTGGATTATTCATGAAAAAGGATATTTCATAGCCGGTTTTTTTTAAAGTTTTATACACTGGGGACAGGAACCGGACGTCCCGCACTGGGTAGCGACAATTATCGTCTTTTCCTCAAAAAAGAACCCCAGTCCATCACGGGCACTTGCCATCACCCGGCCGGGTGTATTATTCATCTCGCTCAAGTGGGCAAGAATAACCTGCGGCACATCCTTTCCAAAGGCCTGCAGGCAGCGGGCTGCAGCGGTATTGGACAGGTGTCCCCGTTTGGAACGGATTCTCCGTTTCAGATATTCAGGATATGGCCCGTTCTCCAGCATTTCCGGGCAGTGATTACTTTCAAGGACGATTGCGTCACAATGCTGGAGCAGATCGAGCATATGCGGGGTAATGATACCGGTATCGGTACAATACCCAAACCTGATCCCGTTTTCTTTGATGATGAACCCGCATGGATTAGCTGCATCATGCGATGTGGCAAAAGGTTCGATCAAAAAATCCCCGATCTCAAACCGCTCGTTATGCCGGCACACCTGACTGCGTATCCGTTTATCCGAGGTGCGGCGATGGTGGAGAAAATCATTGAGCGTCCCTTCCGTTGCATGGACAGGGATATCCAGGCGGCGGGCGAGCACGTCAAGCCCGCGGATATGGTCCCCGTGCTCGTGAGTGACAAGAACCGCACGTATCTTCCCGGCATCAAGGGACGCATTGTCTATCCGCTGGAGAGTCTCTTTCGCACTCAGTCCTGCGTCCAGGAGAAGTGCCCCGCTCTCCCCTTCGAGAAAAACGCAATTGCCTTTACTTCCGCTGGCAAGAATCGTGCAGCGCATCGTCCTATTATTGGGTGTTCTCGTATTAGAGTGTTTGACTGTTCACATTTTTTAGGTAAAACAACCAAAAACCTGTCAGCCTGAATCCGGGATGACATGTATAGCGGTTGCTTTGACTCCGGCAATCACGGTCATACCTACAGCAAGCGAGAGCTCATCAGCAGATCGGCGGGTTACGAGTGCAGTCAGCGGTGAGCCGAAGTCAATAGTGGTACGGACAAATGGCCCAAAAGGCACCATCCTGGTGATCGTTCCCCTGAGCTGGTTTCGTGCACTGGTTTTTGGTATATCGCCGTCTTTTACGGCAACGGTAACTTCTTCCGGGCGGATGAACAGAACTACTTTCCTGTCCTGCTTACACGGTGAAATCACTTCAAAAATCACATTATCGACAGATATACGGGCATGCCCCTCGTCATTGGATATGACTACCCCTTTCAATATCGTATCAATACCCACAAACCGGGCGATATCCCTGTTTTGAGGGCGGTAAAAAATATCATGGAGTGGACCGACCTGGGCAATCCGCCCGTCCATGATCACCCCGATCCTGTCCGCGAGGCGCTGGCCCTGGATCATATCGTGGGTGGAAAGGATGATAGTGGTCTTGAATTGTTTATGCACACGAAGGATAAGGTTTTCAATCAGCTCGGAATTGACAGGATCCAGATTTGCCGTTGGCTCATCGAGCAGCAACACTTCGGGACGCGTTACCAGTGCGCGGGCGATTGCGACGCGCTGCATCTCTCCCCCGGACAGCGTGACTGCTTTCCGATCTGAAAGGTGCAGGAGCCCGACAATATCAAGCGCTTCGGGAACACGTGAATCAATCTCTGATTTCTCCATCCCTCTGAACTTCAGGCCGAATGCAACATTGCCGGCAACCGTTGTGTTCAGGACAGCGGGTTTCTGGAAGACCATTGCCATTCGCCTGCGTATCGAAAGCCGGACGGCTTCATTCGATGCAGCAGTATCAATACCATCAAAAATGATGGTGCCGGTGGTCGGCATGTCGAGAAGGTCGAGGAGACGCAGGATTGTTGTCTTGCCACTTCCGCTCGGCCCGATAAAGGTGAAGATTTCCCCGCTATGGATCTCGAGGTCGATCGATTCAAGAATTGTCTTGCCGCTGGCCCGGCGCGAGAGACCTGCGATCCGGATCACGTACGCGGACCCCCGAGCGCTGCTTGTGACTCAAAAGAAAGGCCGGAAGTTATGAGATTCATGATGATAACGATAATGAGCGCTATCAGGAGCAGGATGATCCCGAGAGCAATTGAGAACGGGAAATCCCCGATACCCGTCTGCAATGCGATAGCGGTAGTCAGTACGCGTGTTGCACCCCTGATATTGCCACCGATCATCATAGCAACACCGACTTCAGATATCGCACGGCCAAAGCCGAGAACCACCGCGCTCAGGATTGCCAGACGCGCTTCCCTGACAATCTGGACGATGGTCTGGAAACCTGTTGCACCCAGCGAGATGAGCGTATCGCTGATATTCCGGTCGATGCCCCCGAGCGCTGCAATGACCAGTCCCGTCATGATGGGAATAACCAGCACGGTCTGGCCCAGGATCATACCTTCCGGTGTGAAAAGGATCCCAAAAACCCCGAGGGGGCCGTCACGGGAGAGGAAGAGGTAGAGCACGAGACCGACGACAACGGTCGGGACTGAATAAAGGGTCTGGATGAGGATGACGAGTACGCGTTTGCCCCGGAATTCGTGAAAGTGGATGAATCCTCCCAGGGGTATGGATATAATTGATGCTAAAATGGTTGCTGCAAGCGAGATGAAGAGGGAGAGTGTGGCTATCTGCATCACTTCGGGGTTGAGGGTGATAATCAGATTGATTGCCTGAAAAACACCTGATACAATCTCGCTCATTTCCGATGCCTCCACAATTAGTGTGTTCTGCTTTCACCAGGTATTCAGTACTATACTGGTGAAAAGATTAATTCTTATCATCAACGTTACTTTATTTTAATGATTGGTAAACAATTTTTGTATAGATTTTGGTACAGAAAGTGTAGGGAACCAGAGACGATGCCGGATAGAATAATCTCCTGATCTCTCTATTTCCCAAAGACCATGTCCCCAAAGTCCGCCATCCCGATGAAATTTTCCCTGTCGGAGCTCGCGGGTTCTTTGGGTGATTTCGGAACGATTATCCCACTGATCCTTGCAGTAGCGCTGGTATCGGATGTCAATGCCCGGTACGTGCTCCTCTTTTTTGGTATCTGGTTCATTCTCACCGGGCTTTATTACCGGCTGCCGATCCCCCTTGAACCGATGAAGGCGATCGCGGTAATTGTGATCGCCGGGGGGATCGGCAACGGTGAAATAGCAGCAGCCGGACTCATACTCGGTGCTGTCTTTCTCATACTGGGTTATGGCCGCTTCTTTGAAGTTATCGAGCGTTGGGTACCGCAGAGTGTCGTGCGGGGAATTCAGCTGGGTCTTGCGCTGCTCCTGTTCAAGGCTTCAGCAGGGTTTGTGATCAGGGACCCGTTCTTCTTTATACTCGGAATCGGGATTATCATTCTATTTTTTATCCTCGTCCGGTACCGGCACATCCCTGATCTCTCGTCGCTGTGTGTAATAGGTGTTGGTTTTATCGGGGGTCTTCTCCTGTACGGGTTTCCTCCCATCAGTTTTATCCCTGAGCCACAGCTGGTAATCCCCCTTCCCACAGATTTCTCATCGGCGTTTTCAACACTTGTTCTCCCCCAGGTAGTGCTTACCATCGCAAACGCAATCCTCGCAACCTCGCTCCTGACAAAGGACCTCTTCTCGACAGATATCCCCCCAAAGAAATTCTCCACATCAATCGGCCTGATGAACCTCGTTTCTGTTCCCTTCGGGGGATTTCCGATGTGTCACGGGGCCGGTGGCCTTGCCGGGCAGTACCGCTATGGCGCGAGGACGGGTGGAGCAAATGTTTATGCAGGGGTGATTTTTATTCTCCTCGCCCTTTTCTTCACATCCCCACAGGTACTCTCCATTATCGCGGTGGGGGTACTGGGGGCACTCCTGGTATTTGTCGGAATAGAGATGGCCCGTCACAGCCTCAGGACAGAATCTCTTGTTATCACGGGTATAATAGGGGTACTCGCACTTGCGAGCTCAATGACAATCGCATTTATTATCGGGATGATCTGTGCGTATCTTCTGAAATGGATTGGCACGAACAGGACACAGAAAAAAGGATAAGTTGTCCTCATTCTTGCTCCTCACCGCAATTTGCCGGATTTTTCTGCCGCACGATGTCTGATCCATTCACAACTGGAACCGTGTACAGAAAATTCTGCGCTATCCTGTTTATTATCACTCGGATCAAATCGTGTTATTTCTCATTTTTTCAATTTTGAAGGAAACCGGTCCTTACCAGGATGAATAAAAATCAGGGATTTTATCAGATAAAAAAAATTTTAAAAAGTTGAAATGAGAACTTCATCCACCGAGAGGACGCTGCTCTAGTGAACGGGGTTTTGATCAGGATCGCCGATGGGAATGGGCTTCCGGCTGAGCAGAATCACGTATCTTTTTCCGGCACAGGGAAAGAAACCGCTCCACTACCCCGTCGTTCCGCACCTCGGGGTGGAACATCACCCCGAATAGTTGCTTGTCCGGGTGACGGATGGCCTGGACACAACAGTCTGACACTGCCATTACTACCCATCCCTCTGGCGGGTCACACGTGAAGGAATGCAGTTCGTATGCCTCGAATTCCGTATTCCCGCATAAGAACTGGTCTTCAGAACCTGCCCGGACCTGAGTCATTCCGATCTCGCACCCCGGTCTGATGGTGCCCCCGAAGGCCAGGCTGAGGATCTGCATCCCGGCACAGATCCCAAGTACGGGTACAGAAATGGTTTTGAGCCAGGAGAACTCCTGCACTCTCGTGGCAAAGAAGTTGTCCTGCAGGGCCGTACCGCAGAGAATGATCCCATCGGCACCTTCCAGGTCATCGCTCCTGATATCTGTATAATGTGCTTCACGCCACTCCCGCCCGGCCCGGCCTACGATGCAGGCGACCGGGCCCACAAACTCGTCCCGGGAGAGCGAATGAGCCCGATAGGAAAGATCCACGAGGAAAATCATTTCGCCTCCAGTCTGGCTTGCCGGACCCTGAGAATTCCCCGGTAATTGGAGTATTCTTCCGTGGAATCCTCAATTACTATCCGTTTGGCAAAAAATGGGGCATCCAGCACCAGGGTCTCATATTCCCCACCTTCGCCGGTGAGAGTGATGCGGTGCTTTTGGGCATACAGCTTCAGTTCCTCAAGCGCCTCCCGGTCGATCATCCGCCCGAGCCACGCGGCAGTAAAAGGAGCGGAGAAGACCCCGGTGACCATTGCCCGGAAACCGCTTTTGATAAGCAGCTCCATGTAGGTCTCCTGGTCGGTGTACCAGAGCGGATTAAAACACCACAGGTCCAGTTCCCTGCAAATGCGCTGGACCCGGGTAGCCTGGTATACGGAAAGGAGAGCCCCGGTTACCACGCCCTTGATCCCATGGCGTTCCACGGCCAGACAAATTGCCCGGGTGAGGTCCGAGAGCTCGTCCTCCTCAATTCCTTCGGTCTCGACGGTAACAAGGGGGAGCCCGGCAGCCTCCGCCTGCAGGGGAACCAGGTGCACGTTGGGCGTATGGAACATGTAGCTCTCTTCGTTGTGGGAGCGGACCGAGATGAGGCATGCCACCTCCTCTTTTTGCATGGCCAGATAACAGGCAAAAAGAGAATCTTTACCCCCAGAACAGAGTACCCCGAGTCTCATTCCATTCATTCTGGTCTTCTCAGGTTCTTGAATCTCTCTCTTCCGGAGCAGCACAAAAAAAAGGAATTTTTTACGGTTGTGCCAGACACTACCGCCTACGGCTTGAGAGCTGTTGCCGGTGTGCTGTAATCACCTACATACCCCGCCGGCGCTGTCGGAACGCGGACACTCATCGGGGTAAATAATGCCTTTCCATACTTGTCGACCCCGAAGGTGGCTATATCGCCCTGCGTCTGTGGGGAGATCAGGAAATTGATGAAATCGTTCGCCATCTGGATCTTTTCGACCGGCTGCTTGTCATTGTATACGGTCATGACACTGTAGACGTTGAGCAGGCTTTCCCCTTCCGTGATGATCGGGACAAGAGTCAGGTTGCTCTTGTACGAGAGATACGTGCCTTCATCTGTGAAGGTGTAAGCCTTTTTCTCGCTTGCCAGCTGGAGTGTCTCCCCCATACCTTTTCCGGCTTCGATGTACCAGTTGCCGGATTTCTCGACAGTCATCGTGTAATTGATTTTGGCTTTGGACCAGATCCCCTTCTCTGCAGAGTGCGTTCCTGACGCGTCGCCACGGGATACAAAGGAAATATCTGCCGTGTTATTCGAACCTTTCATGAGGAGGGTGGTAAAAGCAGTCTCCGGTGTCATACCCTTTATGCCCGCCGGATCTGCCGAAGGCCCGACAACGAGGAAGTAGTTCGAGGCAAATGATCGCCGGTTAATTCCATAACCGTCTTTCACGAATGCCAGTTCCTGTGACGGGGAGTGAACGAGCAGCACATCTGCATCGCCTTTCTTGGCGAGTTCGATCGCTTTTCCCGTGCCCTGTGACGTGATCTGCAGGTCGACATTATTTTGCGATTCGTACTTCTGCTCGAGATAGTTCAAGAGCCCGGTATCGTACAGGCTGGTCGTGGTAGCAATCAGGAGCTTTGGTTTTTCACCAGCTACTGCAGTCGGCTGCGTGGTCGTGGTTGCAGTCGTTGGTGGCGTTGTTGTACATCCTGATATGAATACTCCTCCTACAAGGAGGATGATCAGCAGGAAGCCCAGTGATACTTCAAAGATACGTTTCATAACACATCAAACCTTTATAGCAGTATAATCCGTGATTATCAGTAAAAACTATTTCTTTTTTGAATTGTAAACTTCAATTTGTTAACCAATTGATATTCAATTGGTTAACAATTGATATACCAGCATAAACTCCCCCGAAATTAATATGGGAAAAATAATGCCCGGTGGATCAGGGTGATTGGAACTTTTTTATGATTTCCTGAAAAACAGGCTTCCCGATGATATCCTCAGTTTTCCGAAGATATTTCACCATCATCAGATCAATCATTTTCCGGCTCCCTTTCACGGTAGTCATAATACCCACGCGTTCTGCCCGGGTGACAAGCTCTTCTTCTTCCATCATGGCAAAATAGGGCAGGACATAATAATGTGGGACATCAAGAAATTCAGCCAGCCGACGTGTTGTCGGGAATTTTATCCGGACGATATCCTGTGAGAATGTGATGGAGATCGATTGCTCTGCAAGCTGGATACGAATCGCAGCATCAAAAAGGATATCGACAGAGAGGGTGGTCATGGAAAATCGTACAGTAGTGTAGAGTACGGGAGAGCATAAAGATTCAGGGCATATTGCCTGAGCATGTATTAAGAAAATAGAAGATACGAAAAAATTTTCACGGTCTTTTCAGTGCTTCTTTTTCTTCATGTCATCTGCAACCGGTTTCATGAACACTACTTCTGCTTTGATATCTTTGGCAATCTGCTCGATCTCGAATTTCCGGAAGTGGGTTGCTTCAATCTGGAGCTGGCCACCTGTTACTGCAATGATGCGGTATTTTGGTGACTCGACACCCTCGCCGACTTTCTGGCGTTCACGCACGTAAATCTTCATTTTCATTCCTCCCACCATACTCATCCCCGTATCATATAATATTTATCTTGTGGGAATGACTGGTGACTGATATACCAACTGGTTTACAATGGCTTATAACTTTGCTTGGTGATGGTTAGTAAGCTGATACCTATGAAAAAGCGGTTTGAACTCCAGAGCGGGCTTCTGGGCGAGACACTCGTCCGGCGAGGCATGGTGAAGGAGAGACGGAAATCATTCGGGCAGATCCGCATTGCGCCTGAGATCAATGTCATCAAGATTGGTGGACACGGGGCAATCGATTATGGGCGCGAAGTGATGCTACCGCTCTGTGAAGAGATCGGGGAATTATCCAAAAAAAACCAACTCCTCATCGTCACCGGTGGGGGCGGGAGGGTCCGCCATATCATGGATATCGGTATGGATCTCGGGATGCCAACGGGTGTACTTGCAGAACTCTCAGCAAAAATTTCCGAGCAGAATGCAATTATGGTCGCGATCCTCCTCTCAAAATATGGCGGGACGCGGATCCATACCGGTGACCTTCTCGAACTTCCTATGCTCCTGAGACTCGGTATTCTGCCGGTTACCCATGGCACTCCCCCGTACGGGCTATACGAGCACCCGGCCCGGGATGAGATGATACCCCCTCACCGCACTGACACAGGTGCGTTCCTGATTGCTGAGGTGCTTGGGGCGAAGAATTGTATTATCGGTAAAAACGTGGATGGACTGTATACCGAGGATCCCCGGAAAAATCCTGATGCCGAGCTGATCAAGGATATCACGGCAAAAGAACTGATTAAAATGAATCTCGAAGATATGGTCCTTGAGCCCATGGTTATCGAGCTTCTGGAAAATGCTGTGAATATCCATGAAGTACGGATTATCAACTGTCATGTTAAGGGAAATATTGAAAAGTCAATCAAAGGAAAGAACGTGGGCTCGATTATTCGTTCTGAATGATAATCTGACAATACATCTTTTTAAGAAAGGATTTTTTCCTTCCTAAAAAAAATTATACTTCTGCGTTTGTATACATTCAGGAAACAAATTCATGAGAAAATTATTTCCCGCAGGAACGGGTGCATCCCTGGTGCATGCCGAAGATGATCCAGAGCGATGGAAGCATCAGGATTTCCCGAACCAGCCAGCCTTTTAATTTGCCTGGCTGCTTGTTTCTGGTCTTCTCCAAATGACGCATCTTCATCCTGGCGTACAATAGCATACAGGATTTTAATACATTCATCAACAATCTCTTCCATATATCCTCTCAAATTGTTTAGTAAAATAAGTTAAAATAGATTTTTATTAATTATTTATACTTAACCAGAATAAACTCCAGAACAAATAGATAAAAATGGTTCTGGTTTTGGTCTGATTAATCCTTTAGCGTGGCAACGATGGGGAATTTTTTTGGTGTCGTGAAACCCTGTCTGACTCCAGACCACAACCTTTCTTCACCCACTGACTGGGTATTTTGAAATAATATTTTATTTAATAAAACAGTTTTGTTTTTGAATAATAGTTTACATTTTTAATAATGCACAGTTTCCGCCTATAAAACCATAGTTTTTTATTGAATATTGATTAACTATCACTGATCGAGTATGGGAAGCAGCCAGGATATTATGCACCAGTTTGCCAGGCAGGAGATCAACCGGTTCTTTTCTACGTACGATGGCTGGAAAATAACTCCTTTGCCTGACGCCGGAGGGTATGACCGGCAATTTATTGTCGAACGCACGGTTTCCGGAAATAAGGAATCAACAAAAGTTCTTGTATCGTTTGATAAAACCGTGTCAAAGGACAAAATTGAAAGTATGCGTTCCAGTGCAACCGGACCCTATGGACAGGTTCAAATGAATAAAATTCTCCTTATTGTTCCCCAGAATGCAGATACATCCTCTGTTCCCAATGATGTGAGAATATCGTTGATGAATTCGTTTGCATTCCAGGGCAAAGATCTCACGTGGACGAAAAAACCTGTTCAGAAGACAGAAGAGGAAAAAGCGAAAGCAAAGGTAATGGCAGCAAACTAAAAAAAAAAGTAATGCAGGGAATACGTTCCCGGCGCCCTCTTTTTTTGTCTTTCTGATAATTCCAACTGGTAAACACTTCGATTTCAGACAATCATTTGAGATATGATACTATTATTTTGTGTAACATTATCTTTTTTCAATGCTCAAAACCGGTATCCGTTTTTAGACTGCTTATGAGTGAAAATATTTTGTGTGTAGTGTTCTTTTTCTGGTATCCAGTATATCAGAAGAGTAACCGGTTCAGGAGTCTGCAGCCAGTCGGAGCATTTTTTTTATAGGTGTTCCCCGGGTATCTGCCAGCGGGCGCATGAACATGAACTGCTTTTGCGTGGTCCTGATGGAATAATCCATGTCATGATCGTTTATCATGTCATCAGAAAACCGGACAGGATCTGTGATGCGGAATGATGTGATAAAGTCAATACCCCTTTCAAAAAAAGCATCGGGAATTAAAGACCCGCCAAATCCATATAATCCGACAAGACGAGCCCTGACGGTGTATTTTATGAGGTTTTCAAATGTACCATTCACGAGCGTGGAAGCAGTAATGAACACAACATCTGCGGCGTTCAGAACCTGTTCACTTTCTTTTCCGGAATGAACAATGATGGCTTTGGGACCATACATAATACTCTTGTCAAAAATCATTGTCTTAAAAGTCTCTTGTGGGCGTGTATCCGTCACATGCAGCTCACGGCACTTTCCCCGAAGACCTCGTACTTCATGTTCGTACCCTATTACTGCAACCGTATCATTTTTTGTGACCAGCCGGGAAATTGTCGGGAACTGCCGGACAAGTTTATCCCCGGGTATCCAGCACTGTGCAAGAAATCCCCGGTTCCTTATTGACGAAGATCCCAAAAACTGCTGGGATAGCGCATTCAGTGCTGCAATACCGATTGATCGCTTCTGGGTGTCAGGTGAATGGATTCCCATGTCAGCAATTTCGAACAGGGGTTTTCCAATCAGGTTCAGGAATTGGGCATTCTCGGCCCGGTCCCTGTCTGCACCAGGAATGACCGTGTAATTTACCGCCATACCACACTCCCCATTCGAACCCAGCACGGTATTCCATCGGGGGTTTATTGCCAGCCGTATGAGTCTGCCAGGGCGGACCTCATTCTCCTCATAAAGTTTCAGCAACCGTTCGAGAGTGAGTTCAAGGATATTTTTTTGAGCGCGCCGGTTTTTTTCCATTGTAATGTCCACGGGTTGTGCCGGTTATTGGCAAATGAACAACTATTGGATGATATTTGATAAATATTTTTGTTTGATATTTTTTAAAGTTAAAAGAAAAATATTATAACCTATCACTAAAACATTTGATAAGTGTCCCTTTGGAATGATAACCAACCGGACGCATGCACACTACAGATGCCAAAAAAAGCTTGACAGCTGATGATACAATTCGGTCAACGAACAGACAAATAATTTTTTTATGGAAAAATACCCGGTCAGGAATCCGTATAGCAACCGATGTTCTGCAACCGGGATATTTTCCCCAATAAGAACGCGGTTCGCAGGTTGAAAACATATTTCTGAAGAAAGAAGTAATCCCGGTATATGCAGGAAGAACAGAAAACCCGGGATCCGCTCTCCTTTGTTCCTATCGGGATCATCCACTCCCCCTTTACAGATATCACCGGTATGCCCATCCAGCCGACCGGGGCACGGGGTATCCGAGGAAATGTAGAGATCTTTTACGAATATGCTGAAGGGCTCAGGGATATCGAAGGCTTTTCCCATCTTTTCCTGGTTTATGTGTTCCACCGTTGCCCGTCATACCATCTCACGGTCATACCGTTTCTTGACACCACTCACCGGGGTGTGTTTGCTACAAGAGCACCCCGACGCGCGAACGCGATCGGGCTTTCAGTTGTGCGACTTATCGAGGTATGTGGAACAACGCTGGTCATAGAAGATGTTGACGTTCTTGATGGTACACCGGTTCTTGATCTGAAACCCTATGTGCCGGCATTCGATTCATATCCGGCCGCATCTGCAGGGTGGCTGGAGCAAACTATGCATAATGCAGGATCATTCCGATCGGATGAACGGTTCCGGTAACGAACTTTTGTGCGGCCAACCAGTTGATACATACATTCCAGAACCCTCAAAAGCAGGAACCCTGACGAGATCGGATTATATTAACTTATAGTGTCATTTAAGCAGGAATATATCTCACTTTTTCAATACCTTAACAGAGACCTTCATGACCATTCTTGTCAGCATTGATGATACGGACACCATGAGTTCCCGGGGAACAGGACGCCTGGCCCGTGAAATTGCAGATACACTTGCGGTCGATTACCCTGTTTACGGTGTTACACGACACCAGCTCTTTGTCCATCCAGACATACCTTACACATCGCATAACAGCTGTGCTGTTATCCATGTCCAGACTTCCGGGGATACAACAGCAGATACCATTTTTTCCACGGTAAAACAGGTTATGCTTGATGATTTTATCGAAGGCAGCGATCCCGGTGTGGCTGTTGCACCAGCAGATCAGGTTGCACCGCCGCTGATCGCATTTGGAAAAGACGCAAAATGCACGATCCTGACGCAGGAAAAGGCACGCATCCTCGCAAAAAACTTAAAAATCCGGCTCAAAGGCCTCGGCGGTACCCAGGATGGCGTGATCGGTGCAATGGCAGGCCTTGGTCTTGCGGTTAACCTGAACGATGGCAGATTCCTGCAGCGTGGTAAAATCAGGGATATTATTGGAACATGTACCATACAACAACTCCTTGCTGTCGGAATCGATGAGGTATGTACGCTTGATGGGCGAACACTTACAGACGGGTGTGGTAATAATCGAAGATCAAAAATCCCCAAAACCATGCCCGGTCAATGGCAGGACGATCCTGTTTGTCGAAGATCGTAACGGGTTACTGACAGCCGTCAAAAGGGACTAGGGTGGTTATTACAAGACAGGATCCTGAAATATTTTTACCCGGTTCTTATAGTAGTTCAGTCTATACGATACCAGACTGACTGAATTTTCCGGAACCCCCCGGATCCATTATTAATTGTATCGATTTGCAGTCTGGTGACACATTTACAGTATTTCCTTTTACTATGCATCAGGATTTCCTGAATCGGGGATCCACTCCAATGGACTCCGAAAAATAATATTATTAATGACAAATAGTTAACTCAATTTCAAAATACAATATTTATAACATAATCTCTCCTATTCACAACAACCGAATGCAGGATTGCATGTTGCCTGGAAGGGGTGGAAAGTGCTACGTTTTTCTAAAATATTATTTTTTTTCTTTATTTTCTGCTGTATGGTGATTTCATTCCCTCTGGCAGCTTCTGCCGCAACGACTGAGGTGCATATAGCCAGATATGCTGTGGATAATGTTACCGTTATCAATGAAAGCACCGTCACCTGCCAGTGGATGGAAGCAAACCTTCCGGTAATGGGAGACGGGAAGACCCATTATTATCACCAGGGACCGGTTTTTATCGACGATGCTGATCCGGCTCTCGAAGAACAACTCCGCTGGAATGCTGCAGAGGACACTAATGTGAAGGAGAAGGATATGGGTGCGGTCAAAGGGACTGCTCTCAAAGACCTCTGTGATCTCGCCGGGGGGATGGTCACCCGGAGATTCGGTGAAAATAAAAGCTGCTGACGGGTTTACCAAAACATTTGCTTACGAAAATGTTTACGCACCAGCGGCCCGGCAGGGTCCCATGGTGATCACATGGTATCATGACGCAGATGGGTATGTGCCCGAATACCGGACGGGAATGCGACTGGTTTTTTTTGCTGATAATTCCAGTAACCCCTGGGGAATTCATGCATTTGGGAATTTCGACTGGCATGAATCCGCTGCTCCCGGGTACTGGTATTATTACCGGCAGGGGGACGAAAAGTACCCTACAACAACCGGACTCTCGATACAGTACGTTTCTGATATCCTGATCTATTCCGGCAGCGCAGCACAGGGAGCCCCGGTTCTTACGACGACGACGTCCCCGTCTTCAGTGCCGACACGGGCAGGGATCTCATGTCTCACAATCATCTGCACGCTCGCCGCGTGCGGGTTCCTTGGATATAGTATGCATAGGAGGGAATGACCATGAACTCTGGATCTTGTAATGTATGTGATTTTCAAAAACAACCGATGCTCAAAATCAGATTACTTCCGTTTATCATTGCCATAATCCTGCTCTGCGGACTTGTGAACACCGCGTATGCAGCTCCAACTACAGCAGTCCATGTAGTGAAATACGCGGCTGACGGTACAACGGTTCTCAACGAGACAACCGTAACGTACCTGTGGATGGAAGCAAACCTGCCCGTGCAGGGTGACGGGAAGACCCATTACTATCATCAGGGCCCGGTCTTTGTCGAGGACAAGGAAGGGCAGTGGGACGTCAATGAAACAACCAATTTCAAGGACGAGGGCGCAGTCAAAGGGACGGACGTAAAAGACCTCTGCAACCTTGTGGGTGGAATGAATGCCGGTGATGACGTTATGATCAAGGCAACCGACGGGTACCATGTAGAATTCGGGTACAGGAATGTCTACCAACCACAACCCAAGCAGGGTCCTATCGTCGTCTGCTGGTATAACGGGGAAGACACCCCTGTCGGTGAACGGCAGGGTTTAGGATACCCGCCGGGTTACTTTGTCGGGATGCGGCTCGTGTTCTTCGCAGACACCTCGAATAATCCGGAAGGTAAGCATGTCTTCGGGAATAATGATATGCGGGTGGTGATGCCACCGGCAACGATCCACCTGTTCGATGACCTGTACCCGTCCACCAGCGGTTATACTGTGAAGTGGATTGATGAGGTTCGGGTATATACCGGGGGCTACCACGGCACCAAGGGCGCTCTTGCAAAATCACTGGAATACAAAGCCGCAACCCCGGAAACGACAACTAAGAAGAGCCCGCTCCTGCCAGTTTCCTGTTTCTTCGGGATCACAATTATCGTCCTGCTTATCCGGAGGCGTTCCTGATGACACGAGCTGCACCGGGAATCTTCATCATGTTGATCCTGTCCTGCTGGTGTGCGGGATGTACCGGCACAGCACCGGCTGCTTCTTCACAACCGGTGACAGGTTCAGTGGATGACTTTAGTAACTGGAACCTGTCAGTCAACGGTACACCCCGACTGGTGTATTCTCTTGATCAGGTCCGGGCGCTTCCCTCTACAACCGGCAATGGTTTTGCGGTCTCCACGGTCGGAATCAAATACGGCCCCTACGTCTGTAAAGGGGTCCCTCTTAGCGATCTCCTCAAGCCTGCCGGGGGGATCTCCCCTGGTGACCAGGTCTGGATATCGGCACCGGATGGCTACCTCTGGGTATTCGATTACGATCAGGTTCAGGGAAACGGGTTCATTACATTCAATGAAGACCTCAGGGAGATCCGGTCACCCCCCTTGAAGATTCTGCTGATGTATGAGCAGGACGGAAAGCCGCTCTCCTACGATGACGGGGGACCTTTGCGGGTTGCGATAATCTCAGAAGATAAGGGCGTGGTGACGGAAGGCAGTGCATGGGTCAAATGGGTGGACAGGATAGAGATCAAGAAGGCCTGATAATGCAATCCGTTCAGTACCTCCTCCATGACCCCGACCACCGGGCTGTTCCCGGCTTCCATCACCTCCCGGTCATCATAACGGTGATCCTGCTCTGCGGGCTGTTGACCCCGTCATCCGCAACGCCCTCCACGGCAGTCCATGTAGTAAAATATACTGCCGACGGCACAACTATCCTCAACGAGACTACGATCACCTACCCGTGGATGGAAACTCAACTGCCCGTGCAGGGCGATGGCAGAACCCATTATTACCACCAGGGACCGGTCTTTGCCGATGAAAAGGAAGCACAGTGGGACGTCAATGAGACCACGAACCTCAAGGATATGGGAGCGGTAAAGGGGACTGCGGTCAGGGATCTCTGTGATCTGGTCGGCGGGATGTCACCGGAGGACGAAGTCATGGTGAAAGCGGGCGACGGGTATCACGTGGAATTCCCGTATACAAATATCTACCGGGCAGATCCTCGCCAGGGAACGATTGCAGTCTGCTGGTTCAACGGGGAGGAATCGGCAACGGGTGAGCGGCAGGGTATTGGGTTCCCTCCAGGCTACCATACGGGAATGCGGCTTGTCATCCTTGCCGATAATTCCACAAACAGTGCGGGAAAACACGTGTTCGGGAACCAGGATATGCGGGGAGTCATGCCTGCAGACATGGTTCATCTGTTTGACAACCTCTACCCCTCCACCAGCGGATATGCAGTGATGTGGGTGAATGAACTTCGGATATATCCGGGGGGGTACAGGGAAGGAAAGGATGCATTGCCAAAGTCTTACGAATCCAAGATGGATGAGACCTATCCCGCCCCCCAGTTCTTCTATACCGGACTTCCGGTAAACCTGTCCTTCCTGGAGTGCGCACTACCGGGCGGATTGCCAACGGCAACCGGATCGGACCCGGATGAAAAGAACTGGCGGATAACACTGGAAGGAAGCCATGAGAGCGTCCTCACACTTGACGACCTGAAAAAATTGCCGGCTGTTACAGGGTATGGCTCCATGATATCCACGACCGGCGTGCGGTTCGGGCCGTATCTCTGTACCGGCGTCGACCTCCGGGACCTTATCGCTTTGGCCGGGGGGATGAATCCGGATGACCGCATCTGGATCTTTGCACGGGACGGGTACCAGTGGGTGTTTGAAGCCGACCAGCTGGAAGGTCAAGGTTTTATGACACTCGATCCCGATTTAAGAGAACGGGTGTCCCCGCCTCTCCGGCTTATCCTCGTATATAAACAGGATGACAAACCGGTACCGTATAATGACGGGGGACCGTGCCGGATCGCTATCATATCAGATGATCCCGGCATCATTACCGAGGGCAGTTCCTGGGTAAAGTGGGTAGACAGGATAGAGATCAAAAAGAAATGAATGCAACACGCATAATCTGCATCGGGGTCTCACTGTTCCTGGTCGCCCTGATGTGCAGCAGTTCCGGGTGCAACTCCACTGAGCAAAAGCAGAAAACAGTTCTCAAAGTAGTACCGGCAGGCAGCCTGCTTCAGCCGTTTGAAGAAGTGGAAAAAGCCTTTGAGGCACAGCACCCGGATGTGGATGTTCAGGTGGAAGGACATGGCAGCATCCAGGTAATCCGGCAGGTGACCGATCTCCACCGCCCGATAGATGTTGTCGCAGTAGCAGATGAATCCCTTATTCCGGACCTCATGTTCCGGAAAGATCCTGCAACCGGTGAAAATTTCACTGATACCTATACGCCATTTGCAACGAATGCAATGGTCATCGCTTTCACGAATAAAAGCAAGTACGCAGATGAGATCACCCCGGAGAACTGGTTTGAGGTGCTCTCACGCCCTGATGTGCGTGTGGGGATCTCAAACCCGATGCTCGACGCAGCAGGCTACCGGTCGATGATGGTGACCCTGCTCGCTGACCGTTACTACCGGAATGCCACACTATTTCCGGCTCTTATCGGCAGCCACTTCACACCCCCGTTGGTGGTCCAGGATACCGGTGGAATAGCAACAATCAGACTTCCGGAAGTCCTCCGTCCATCGGATGAGAAACTCGTAATCCGCGACGGGAGCATCTTTGTCCTGTCTCATCTCGAGGCCGGGGGGATTGATTACGCGTTCGAATACAAAAGCGTAGCAGAAGGGCATGATCTCAGGTGGGTCCGCCTTCCACCGGAAATTGATCTAAGCTCGCCGGACTTTGCAGATGAGTATGGAAAAGTCCGGGTCTCCCTCGGATTTCAGCGGTTCAGTGCGATTGGCCAGAACCGGACCGGGCAGCCAATTGTCTATGCCATAACCATACCGAATAGTGCACCAAACCGTAATCTTGCACAGGAATTTGCAGATGTTGTTGTCCGGATGGCAAAGAACGGGGGAAAAGGGTGGCCTGCACCGCTGAACTGATCAGGTATACAGCCTGTATGATTAAACCAGGAATGACGTGAGGGAATCCCGAATCATGGCAACCAGCATCCGGTATGACCTGTGTATGGCGTCTTTCTGGCTTATGGGAAGTGTCGTAATTGTAATTACCATAATGGCTCTCCTGAGCATTGCCGTGCCGGAACTCTCAGACCTGTCCCACCTTGCCTCGGTAGCAACAGAATCCGGCGTGATCGAGGCAATCCTCCTGACTATGGTTGCTGCATTGGTGGCAGTACTTTTCCTGGTCATTTTCTGCACCCCTCTTGCATATGTACTCGCGCGGAGCACCACCCGCTGGAAAGGGATCGTGGAAAACCTAGTCGACATCCCGCTCATCCTGCCGCACACGGTGGCCGGGCTGATGGTATATCTTCTCTTCATGTCTCGCGGTCCCATCGGTGCACCATTGAGAAGCGTGGGGATCGTGTTTGAGGATGCCTTCTTCGGTATTGTGGTAGCGATGATTTTTGTTTCATCACCCTATTATGTCAACGCCGTTAGGGAAGGGTTTGAGAAAGTTCCGGTCCACCTTGAAAATGTTGCCAGGAGCCTGGGAGCCACACGGTTTCATGCATTCCGTAGTATTACCCTGCCCCTTTCCACCCGTCACCTCATTTCCGGTTCATTCCTTGCATGGGGCCGTGCGACTGGCGAGTTTGCGGCCGTCGTTATGATCGCATACTTCCCTATGGTCGTGTCCACGCTCATCTACCAGCGGTTCACGACCGGTGGGCTTGCAGAGAGCCGGAGTGTTGCATTCATCATGATCCTCATCTGTATCGCTGTGTTCGTGATGTTCCGGTGGGCAACCAGGACAGCGGGGAGGCATGACCATGATCGCGCTTGAGAATATGTCCATCACGCTGGGAGAATTCAGCCTGTATGATATAAATCTGCGAATCAGTACGGGTGAATATCTGGTCATCATGGGTCCCTCTGGAGCAGGTAAAACGGTCCTGTTGGAAACTATTGCCGGACTCCGGTTCCCTGACAGCGGAAGAATCCACATTGATGGAAACGATGCCAGCTGCATCCCCCCGGAGAACCGGCGCATCGCCATTGTCTACCAGGACTATTCCCTCTTCCCTCATATGACGGCATATGAAAACATTGCTTATGGCCTGAGATTACGACGGGTTTCCAGACCCGAAACTGAACACCAGGTACGATCACTGCTCGGAGAATTCAATATCACTCACCTTGCCGATCATTACCCGTCATCAATGAGCGGGGGAGAGCAGCAGCGTGTTGCGCTGGCACGAGCGCTTGCGGTGAAACCTGAAATTCTCCTTCTCGACGAGCCGTTTTCAGCGCTCGACCCCAGAACACGCGAAGAATGTATGCGGATGATGCTGGCGATAAAAAAAAGCCAGAACCTGACTATTCTGCAGGTGAGCCACTCACGTGAAGAGGCGTATGGTGTCAGCGACCGTGTTGCCCTTATTATTGACGGATCCATTGTCCAGACCGGGTCTGCAGACGATATTTTCCGCACTCCGCGATCCACGGCCGCGGCAAAATTCGCAGGTGTTGACAATTTATTCAATGGCAGAGTAGTCAGTTGTGATGGCACTTTCTCTGCCATCGACATTGAGGGTCACAAAATATTCTTTAAAGGTTCGGCACCAGTCGGGGCATCTGTGAGTATCGGGATCGCTTGTGACCATGTTTCACTCGTTGAGGAACCGGATGGTTCTGCCGGCACTGCGCTGAACTCTGTGTCCGGTACTGTGACGGATATTCTCCCGATGGAACATTCCGTGAAAATCCGAATCAGGGGGGACATCCCTCTGACAGCAGAAGTAAAATGTACTGATAGACTTTCACATCTCCTTTCAGAAGGTAAAAAACTCGTCGCCCTCTTCCGTCCGGAGGATGTGTATCTTTTGGAGGAAAAAGTATGATCAGAAAATGCCTGATGCTGCCGGCTCTTGTCGTGATTTGATGATATAATTTTTTTTGGTACTTTACGGAATAAAAACAGATGAAAACCGCGCACGTCCTGCAATTAATAAACAGTATTTAAAACGCCAGAATATTACCCCGGACAATTTTTTTGTAAAACAGTTTTCGATCATCCGGTGATGATAATACTATTCTGGTTTTACCTGGTAGTTCTTCAATGGTTCAAGCTCCGGAAAATTAATTCAGAATATGTTAACTTTACTAAATTATTTAATACTTTTAAAAAATTTTGATATGAATCCAGCAAATCCACGGGATAATATTTCCAATTGTAAAAGTATTCAGGGTTTTTTAGAGATATATGTATAAATTCAGCCCGGTGCCATGCAGAGGTCTGTTTCCTCTGGAATTTTGTGCATGTTAACCTAGTTTAATTAATTTCTCATGCAATGCAACAATTTAATATTACTATTTTGATACGGTAAAGTGCTGGAACGATAGTACGTTTTCTATTATCGGCATCCGGGATTTTTCGTATCAGGTGTATGGCTATGGTGAACGAGTATAAGATTGAAATTTCATGGGTTATTCTGCTTTGTCTGGCTTTCGTTGTGCTGGTTGCACCGGCAATGGCAGCAACAACGCAAGTACAGATAGTGAAGTATGCGAATGATGGGACAACCGTCCTTGCCTCGCAGTCAGTGAATTACAGCTGGATGGCAGCGAACCTGCCGGTCTGGGGCGACGGGACGACCCATTATTATGCGCAGGGCCCGGTCTTTGTGGACAATACGAATGAGACCCTCGAGCAGGAACTGCGCTGGAATCCTGCAGAAGACACAAATGTCGATACCAAGGACATGGGCGCCGTCAAGGGAACAAATCTCAGGGACCTCTGCGATCTCGTTGGAGGGATGTCTCCCGGCGAGCAGATGAAGATTCTTTCATCCGATGGATTTAGCAAGTGGTTTGCCTACAAGAATGTCTACCAGTACTCAAGCAGGGAAGGACCTATAGGAGTCACCTGGTATATGGATGGCAAGTACCCGGACTCAGGGTATTCAGATGGTATGCGACTTGTCTGGTTTGCTGACACGTCTGTCAATCCCTGGGGTTACCACGTATTTGGGAACTATGACTGGTATGAGGCAGCTGCCCCTGAATATTGGTATTACTACCAGTCCGGTGGAGAAAACTATCCGACAACTACCGGTCTTTCTTCCAAATATGTGAACCGGATCTATATCTACAGCAATGAAGCACCTCCAGTAGCACCAGTAGCAGCCTTCAGCGGCACACCCCTGTCAGGGAATGCACCATTGACAGTACAGTTCACCGATGCATCGACCGGTTCCATTACCGGTTATGCTTGGGACTTCAATAACGATGGAATAACCGACAGTGTTGTTCAAAGCCCGAGTTATCAGTACACCACGCCTGGTACATACACAGTGAAACTCACCGTCACCGGACCGGGTGGCTCTGATGACGAAACCAAGACAAATTATGTCAGCGTTAGTTCACCCCCGGCAGCACCAGTAGCAGCCTTCAGCGGCACACCCCTGTCAGGGAATGCACCATTGACAGTACAGTTCACCGATGCATCGACCGGTTCCATTACCGGTTATGCTTGGGACTTCAATAACGATGGAATAACCGACAGTGTTGTTCAAAGCCCGAGTTATCAGTACACTACGCCTGGTACATACACAGTGAAACTCACCGTCACAGGTCCAGGTGGCTCAGATGATGAAACCAAAGTCGGTTATATCACCGTCATAGCAGCGCCAGTTGTGGAAACCCTGTTTGATGGGACGGTTACACTGACTCCTGATACAAAATTCACCCTTGTGCCGTATACCAACCTGAGTACAAGCTATCAGGTCAATACCACAACACCTCTCGGTGCCCTGGATAGTGTGAATAAATCCCTCGGTATCCGTGTTGATGTGACGGATAAGAGTTATAGTTCGAAAAACATCCTGATGGTTGACAATATCGGGACCTATATGTACAGCAAGGTCTCGGGTATCACCCATACCTGGATCTGCCAGGTCAATGGCGTGACACTTGATGATTTCAATGCACCATCTACTGATGGTCTGAACATCAAATCTCTTGTAAATGGCGACCAGGTCAACTTCTATTATGGTATGAAGCCTGTCTCACCAGGCAATGCCACGGCAGTTGTTAAAATGACGGTGAATATCCCGTCACCGGCTGCACCGGTTGCACAGTTCAGCGGCATCCCAGTATCTGGTGATACCCCGCTGACCGTGCAGTTCACCGATGCATCGACCGGTACTATAACTGGTTATGCATGGGACTTCAACAACGATGGGACAACTGACAGTACGGCACAAAGCCCGAGTTACCAGTATACTACAGCTGGAACCTACACCGTAAAGCTCACGGTTACCGGACCGGGCGGTTCTGATGACGAAACCAAGACAAATTACGTCACTGTGAATGAAGTAATCCAGGCACCAGTTGCTGTGTTCAGCGGTACCCCCCAGTCCGGCAATGCACCGCTGACCGTCCAGTTCACCGATTCATCGACCGGCACCCCCACCTCATGGGCTTGGGATTTCACCAATGACGGCACCGTCGATTCCTCCGAGCCGAGCCCGAGCCACATCTATGACACGGCCGGCACCTACACCGTGAACCTCACGGTGACGAATGCGGGTGGGAACGATAGCGAGGTGAAGACGGACTTTATTACGGTCTCGCCCCCCACACCGGCACTCCTCTGGGGTCCGTATCTCACCGGCACCACAACAACCGGCACGGTCGTCAACGTGAAGACGAATATCGCAACCTCCGTATCGGTTGAGTATGCGACCGACTCCTACTACACGGCACGTTCGGCGTATGACCAGAGCGCTACCGATGGCGCGAGCACCCAGCTACACCACGTGCCCCTCACCGGATTATCGCCCGATACCCTTTACCACTACCGGGTCTTGTTTGACGGTCAGGCAACCGGGGACCTTCACTTCCGGACATTCCCGTCAAGCGGTGCGTTCACCTTCGTCATGTACAGCGACACGCAGGACCAGCTGCCAACCTATAGCCAGCTGGAGAGGCACAAGCTCGTTGCTGATCGTATCGCAGGAGAGCCGGATGTCGCGTTCGTGCTCAACTCCGGGGACCTGGTGAACGATGCTTCGGATCTTGCAAACTGGGACCGCTACTTTGCCGCAGGGAGTATGATGATGGCAAATACCACTGTTTACCCGGCGCTTGGCAACCATGATGATAACGATCCTAATTACTTCGCAGCCTATGGGGTTCCGTCATACTATTCGTTTGACTGTGGAGACGGTCACGTAGCGGTGCTCGACAGCAATGACTGGGCATGGTCAGACTTCCCCACACAGAGCGCATGGCTTGCAAACGATCTCCAGACGACAAAACCGTTCAAGTTCACTTCGTTCCACTACCCGCCCTACAGTTCTGATTCCAGGCACTTCGGCGGCTGGACTAATATCAGGGAAGAATGGGAGGATGATTTCAATGCAAACAATGTCCTCGCTGTGTTCAACGGGCATGTCCACGCGTATGAACGATTCCTTGTAAACGATACCAATTACTTCGTAGCCGGTATTGGTGGGGGTCCGGCATACAACCTCGTAACTCCGCGAGCGGCAGGATCCGTAAACAGTCTTGAATACATGATCGGTTACATAAGGGTCACCGTTGATCCGGCAGCAGGAACTGCTACCGCACAAGTGATCCGTGTCGCGGATGTCTCCTCTGACTTAAAGAGTGTCACCACGGTGTACCCGCCAGGAACGGTCTTTGAGACCGTAGTCATGAACCTGGCGGCACTTCCTGTCGCAAACTTCACGGCAACACCGTTGTCAGGAAACGCCCCGCTTTCCGTCCAGTTCACCGATACGTCAACCGGTACACCCACATCATGGGCATGGGACTTTGACAACGATGGAATAACCGACAACACAACCCGGAGCCCGTCATATACCTATGCAACAGCGGGAACCTACACGGTGAACCTGACGGTGACCAACAGCGTGGGGAGTGATTCCGAATTAAAGACCGGGTTCATAACCGCATCTTCTGTTCCGGTTGTTGACATAATCTTTGATGGTACGGTTACCCTGACAACCGGTGAGACGTTCCCCGTGCAGGCGTATAACAATGCAACCGGGATCTATACGGTGAACCGGACAACGCCCCTTGGAGCTCTTGATGCAGCCTCGAAGATATCTCCCGGGTTGGCCTACAACGTGACCGATAAGCGGTGGCAATATGATGAGGTCCTGCTGCTCGATGACCTCGGCCAGTATCTCTACAAGAAACCGAATGTATGGTATGCGTATGTCAACGGCGTCTATAAGGACGGGTATGGTAACCATGCCGATGGTCTGAACGTCATCGAACTTGCAAACAATGACCAGGTGAATTTCTACTATGCTCCAAATAAAGATCCCAACCCACTCATTAACGCCACTGCTGTGGTAAAAATCAAGGCAAACATTCCCCCCCCGGGTCCGGTAGTCGACACGTTGTTTGACGGGACGGTAACCCTGGCTCCTGATACGACATTTACCCAGGTGCCCTATACCAACCTGAGTAAGAGTTATCAGGTCAATGCCACGACACCGCTCGGTGCACTGAACAGTTTCAATACATCGACCGGAACCCGTACCGATATAAGTGACAAGAAATACGGAGATTTAGGCATCCTGATGGTAGACAACATCGGGAAATACCTCTACAGTAAGTCTGCGGGAACCACTTGGATCTGCCAGGTCAATGGAGTAACGCTGGATGACTACGGGAATCCGGCGACTGATGGCCTGAACATCAAACAATTATCGAATGGCGACCAGGTCAACTTCTATTATGGCGTAAAGCCGGTTACACCGGGTAATGCCACCGCGGTAGTTAAGATCAAGGTGAACGTTCAGGCACCCGGTCCGGTAGTAGACACGTTGTTTGACGGGACGGTAACCCTGGCTCCTGATGCGACATTTACGCAGGTGCCCTATACCAACCTGAGTAAGAGTTATCAGGTCAATGCCACGACACCGCTCGGTGCACTGAACAGTTTCAATACATCGACCGGAACCCGTACCGATATAAGTGACAAGAAATACGGAGATTTAGGCATCCTGATGGTAGACAACATCGGGAAATACCTGTACAGTAAGTCTGCGGGAACCACATGGATCTGCCAGGTCAATGGAGTAACGCTGGATGACTATGGGAATCCGGCTACCGATGGCCTGAACATCAAACAATTATCGAATGGTGACCAGGTCAACTTCTATTATGGCGTAAAGCCGGTTACACCGGGTAATGCCACCGCGGTAGTTAAGATCAAGGTGAACACCGGCGGTACACCACCCCCCGAACCTGACTGGGCCATTTCTTTGAATGGTGCCAGCTCCCAAAGTATCACGAAGACATACTTCGAACAGGGACTTGCCTGCCCGGCATCAGGTCACCAGGTCAATTGGACCGATACTGATGGGAATATATGGAGTGGTGTGCCACTCTGGCTGCTTGTTGGAATGATTGATGACAACCCGGATGTTGGTCCTGATCATTTCAACTTCAATGACAGTATTGCCGCACAGGGCTATTCCGTCAAGGTTTCCAGCGGTGATAACTGGAATACAACGCTGGCAAGTGCAGATATCGCCAGGAATGATGGATATATCGTCGCAAACACGCTCAATGGTGAGCCACTCCCGAAGAACCTGACCAGCGGCAAACTCAGCTGGCCGCTCCACCTCAAAGGAGCTGCGGTCTTTGGAGGCCAGCAGGTCGGTAACATCACAAAGATAGAACTTACCGGACTCCCCCAGCCACCAGCAGGATGGACCCTCACGCTTCAGGGAGATATCACGGAGGTCATAACCCAGAGCTACTTTGAGGAGGCTATCGCCTGTCATCATAATGTAACCTGGACTGATACCAGCGGAAACACCTGGGAGGGAGTCTCTCTTTGGGACCTTGCCGGTGTAGTTGATGATTTCGAGACAACCAGCCATTACACTTTCAATGATACAAGGGCAACAATGGGGTACACAATCAGGGTCTCTGCCGGTGACGGGTTCAATGCAACGTTTGCCAGTGCGGATGTTGCGCACAATGACGGGTATTTCCTGGCTCATAAGATGAACGGCGTTGCGCTGACCGGTTCAGCAGCCCCGCTCAGACTTGTAGGTTCATCGACAACCAGCGGCAGTCAGCGCATTGGGAATGTCGTGAAGATCAGTCTTGAAGGTTTACCGGACCAGTACCCGCCCGGAGACTGGCAGCTGACACTGAATGGTAAGATTATCGATGTAATCCCGCAGGGAGAGTTCGAGTACTGGGCATCGCATCACAGCGCCACCTACACAGACACAAATGGGAACGTCTATACCGGTATCCCGCTCTGGCGGCTCATGGGCTGGGTCGATGATCAGATCCCCCATGGGTCGAATGGTTTCAATGATGCCGCAGCAACTGCAGGATACACGGTCATTGTAAAAGCCGGTGACGGGTACGCAAAGGAGTTCACCAGCCAGCAGATAGGCAAAACTGATGCGTTCATTGTCGCGAACACCATGAACGGATCCTCACTTCCTACTGCTGGAGATCACCCCCCCTATCCGCTCAGGCTCGTGGGCAGCGGTGCGACTGGAGGGAACAGTGTGGGCAACATCGTGGAAATCCAGCTCACCGATTTCCTGACACCAGTTGAAGCCCCCAAACTACACATCGTGAAATATGGTAGTGATGGCACAACTATAATCAACGAGACTACGATCGATTACCACTACATGGAAGGCACCCTGCCGGTTGTTGGGGATGGAGTGACCCACTACCAGTACCAGGGGGTTACCTTCGACCCGGCGGATCTCTGGGATCCGACCGAGACCAAGGGTATGAACCCCCCCAAAATCGACAATGCAATCAAGGGGACAAAAGTCAAGGACCTCGTTGAATTGGTCGGGGGTATGGGAACCGGCACGGATATTCTCTTTGTCGCATCTGATGGTTACGAAACCCATATGGGGTACTCGAACATCTACACCAATCCCTATGTCCAGTCACACCAGGGAGATGCGATAATTGCGTGGTATGCTGATGGGCAGTATGTCCCGCAGTATGCTGATGGCATGCGTTTTATGTTCACACCGGATGATCACGTGTTCGGTCAGTGGGATATGCACGAGGCCATGGATTCAAAGTACTGGCATTACTACTGGTCCGATGGAATCCAGTATCCGTCCGCTGCAGGGACATCAGCAAAATATGTAACTGAGATAAAGGTATACTCGTCTTTTGAGAGTGACTGGCAGCTCGAACTGGACGGCAGTGATATCGGAGGAATAAAAACCAACATCAGCAAGACATACCTGGAACAGGCGCTTGCCTGCCAGTTTGGCTCCAACCATAAGGCAACCTACACTGACAACAAGGGCAATGTCTGGGAGGGTATGCCACTCTGGTTCTTTGCCGGATTCGTCGATGATGCAGACCAGCATTCTGATAATGCGTTCAACAATAGTCTGGCAACAGCAGGCTACCGCGTGGTTATTACCGCCGGAGACGGTTACAACACAACTATTGACAGCACCAAGATTATCCGGAACAGTAATTACATTGTTGCTAATTCACTGAACGGGTCACATATTGCAGAATCTGACAGCAACTGGCCGCTCAGGCTGACCGGCGTGAATGTCACTGGCGGCAGTGCGGTAAAGAATATTACCTCAATCCGCCTGCTAAAATCTCTCCAGGTACCCACAGCAGCATTTACTGCAGACCCGGTTTCCGGGGAGGCTCCCCTATTGGTTCAGTTCACTGACCAATCGACCGGGACCGGACCCCTCACCTATGCATGGGACTTCGATAATGATGGGATAACAGACAACACTACTCAGAGTCCCTCGTACACCTATGCAACTGCGGGAACGTACACGGTGAACCTGACGGTTACGAACGCGGCGGGCGTTGATACTGAAGTCAAGACCGATTATATCTCAGTAACCGCGGCTCCCGTCATCGATGAATGGAGTATCACGCTCAATGGCGTGGAAAGCGAGCAGCTGACACGAGTTAACTTTGAGGCCCTTGCTGAAGATAACCGGCTAACCTATAATGACGGTGACTAGTACCTGGTCCGGAATAGCACTCTGGCGACTCCTTGCCCGTGTTGATGATGCCGATCCCACCACCTTTAGTGATATTGTGGCAGATCTTGGTTACAATGTAACGGTTAGTGCTACTGGGTTTTCTGCGACAATTCCCAGTACAACCCTGAAGAGAAATGATACGTGGATCGTGGCGGATACTTTAAACGGAACCCCACTACCAAAGACACTAAACGGGAAATCAGTCTGGCCTCTTAAGATCGTTGGAACAGGACTTCCCGGCAATCAGAAAGTCAGCAATGTTTCTCAGATCATTCTGAGCGATTTCGTTACGCCACCGGTAGCCCCGGTTGCCGCCTTCGAAGCGGTTCCGCTCTCCGGACTTGCCCCTCTTGAGGCTCAATTCACCGATCAATCAAAAGGAACCGGACCCCTCACCTATGCATGGGACTTCGACAATGACGGGATAACCGACAACACTACTCAGAGCCCGTCATACACCTATGCAACGGCCGGGACGTATACCGTGAAACTTACGGTTACCGGGCCGGGTGGCAGCGATGATGAGGTAAAGACCGATTACATCTCGGTAACCGCGGTTCCCATCATCGATGAATGGAGTATCACGCTCAATGGCGTGGGAAGCGAGCAACTGACACGGGTAAGCTATGAAGCTCTTGCCGATGGTAACCGTCTTACCTTAACCGATGCGAGCGGAACCTGGTCGGGTATCGCTCTCTGGCGTATCCTTGCCCGTGTTGATGACAGCGATCCCACTACCTTCAGTGACGGTGCAGCAGATCTCGGTTACAATGTAACGGTGGCAGCAGCCGATGGTTATTCGAAGATGTTCACGAGTAGTGCCCTGAAACGGAACGACAACTACATCGTAGCCGACACCCTGAACGGAGCCCCGCTCCCGAAGGTGGATGGCACGAAAAACGTCTGGCCTCTCAAGATCGTCGGAAGTGCCCCCACCTCCGGGCAGAAGGTCGGCAATATCTCTCAGATTACCCTGAGCGACTTCGTTGCACCACCGGAATCTCCGGCAGCCGCGTTCACTTCCGATGTCCAGACAGGTATAGCACCATTGACGGTTCGGTTCACCGACCAGTCGACCGGGACCGGACCCCTCACCTATGCATGGGACTTCGATAATGATGGGATAACAGACAACACTACTCAGAGTCCCTCGTACACCTATGCAAATGCAGGAACGTATACCGTCAGACTCATGGTTACCGGGCCGGGCGGCAGCGATGATGAGGTGAAGACCGATTACATCTCGGTCACCCCAGTACCCGGTACCACCGGTGGCAGCATTCACCTCAGATGTCCAGACCGGAATGGCACCCCTGACCGTCCAGTTCACGGATCAATCCACTGGTGCCGGACTCCTTTCCTGTGCATGGGACTTTGATAATGACGGAACTGTTGATAGTACTGTTGAAAACCCGTCATACACCTATGCCACAGCAGGAACGTATACCGTCAAGCTCACAGTTACCGGGCCGGGCGGCAGCGATGATGAGGTAAAGACCAATTACATCTCGGTAACAGCAGCACCGGCAGCTCCTGTAGCAGTATTCACATCCGATGTCCAGACAGGTACATCACCACTGACGGTCAACTTTACCGACCAGTCTACGGGGAGCCCGACATCATGGGTCTGGACTTTTGGCGATGGTAAAACTTCTACGAAGCAGAATCCGGTGCATACCTATACGACGGCAAGATGGCCACAGACCTATACGGTCACGCTGACGGTAACCAATGCAATGGGTTTCGACAGGATAACAAAAACGAGGTATATCACGGTGACTCCGGTACCTGCACCGGCTGCTGAGTTTACTGCGAATGTCACGTCAGGTGCATCACCTCTTGCCGTCCGGTTTACCGACCAATCGACGGGGAGTCCGACCTTATGGTTCTGGACCTTTGGCGATGGGACATTCTCCATGGAGCAGAATCCTGACCATACTTATACGAATGCGAGGTGGCCACAGACCTATACGGTCACCCTGACAGTAGTTAATTTAAAGGGTTTCGACAGGATAACAAAAACGAGGTATATCACGGTAACCCCGGCACCGGTACCCCCGGTTGCTGAATTCACCTCAGATAAACGTGTGGGCTTTGCACCACTGACGGTTAAATTCATGGATAGATCCACCGGTACGGCACCGCTCTCATATGCATGGGACTTCGACAACGATGGAAAAGTAGATAGCACAATGCAGCATCCCACCTATACCTACAGTTCGCCAGGTGCTTACTCGGTAAACCTAACGGTAACCGGTCCGGGCGGTACTGATGTTGTGATAAAGACCGGATATATCACCGTGAAATCTGCACCGGTAAAACCGACGGCAATCTTCACATCGGATACACAATCCGGGGCATCACCTCTTACCGTCCAGTTTACCGATCAGTCAACGGGAAGCCCGACATCATGGTACTGGAACTTTGGTGATGGTTCAATCTCAACGAAGCAGAATCCTGTGCATACCTACACGACCACGAGATGGACACAGACTTATACGGTTACACTGACAGTAACCAATGCAAATGGTTTCGACAGAACCGTAAAAACACGTTACATCACGGTGACTCCGCCACCCGGTCCGGAAGCAGGATTTATTGCCAATAGAACATCAGGCAGATCACCTCTTGCAGTTCAGTTTACTGACCAGTCAACCGGGAGTCCGACTTCATGGTTCTGGACCTTTGGAGACGGTACATACTCCACGAAACAGAATCCTGACCATACCTACCGGAGCCTCAGAAATTCACAATATTATACGGTTACCCTTACCGTATCCAATGAAAGAGGTACTGATCGACTCACCCGAACAGGTTACATAAATATTGTAAATAATCCCCCGATCACCATTTTACTCGAATAATTTTTTTTATATTGATGAATTGAGGTGAATGGAGATCGAATTGGTGAAAACATATGAACAGAAAAAACATCACGGTTCTCGTTTTGATCCTGCAATTCTTAATCGGAGGAATCCTGATCCTCCCGGTGATGGCTGCGACGACCGAACTTACCATCACGAAATATGCAAATGACGGGATTACAATCCTGAACCAGACAACGAAAAATTACTCGTGGCTGGAAGCAAACCTGCCGGTCAAGGGTGACGGTAGTACGCACTATTACCATCAGGGGCCAACTTTCAATGACTCCGATCCATATGATCCTGCAGAGTGGCAGAATGTCGAAACCCGTGATTTTGGTGCAGTGAAAGGAACGGATGTAAAAGATCTCTGTGGACTCGCTGGCGGGGCGCATACCGGAGATATTATCAGAATCAAGGCCGCTGACGGCCTGACCCTTAATTATCCCTATGAGTACGTGTATACCCCGAACCCACGCCAGGGGTCGATGGTCATTACGTGGTATAATGGTGAAGAAAGTGCAGGAGGCTATGAAAATCAGGGAACGGGATATCCCCCTGACTATTCCAAAGGTATGCGGCTTATCATGTTCGCCGACACCTCAACCAATCCCTGGGGATACCATGTGTTCGGGAACAATGACATGTTCCAGGTCTGGGCACCACAGTACCGTTATAATTACTCGGGAATATGGCCCTCATCCAGCGGAATATCAGAGTATAACGTGCGATATATCTCCATCATGAGTTCCGAACCCGTGCCTACACCCCCTTCAGCTATGTTCACCTCCAACAAACAGACAGGTACGGCACCCCTTACCATCCTGTTCACCGATCAGTCAACAGGCACGGCACCTCTCGCCTATAACTGGGATTTCAATAACGACAGAACGGTTGATTCCACTGTCAAAAATCCTTCGTACACTTTCACAACCGCAGGTACGTATACTGTCAACCTCACGGTTACGAACATTGCAGGAAGTGATTCCGAACTGAAAACCAATTACATAGCGGTCAACCCGGCTCCTGTTCCACCGGTTGCAGCATTCACTTCCGATGCTCAGTCCGGGTACTGCGCCACTTCTTGTGCACTTCACCGACCAGTCCACCAACAATCCGTCATCTTGGAAGTGGGAGTACCGGGCTGTGGCCGGAGTCTGGTCAGAGTTCGGATCCGGAGCCAGGCACCCGTCACAGACATTCACAACCGGAACATATGATATCCGGCTCACAGCCACGAACGCCGGAGGCAGCGATAGTGAATTAAAATCCGGTTACATTGCGGCAGGTACTCCTGTTACACTCCCTGTTGCCGGTTTTTCATCTGATGTCACCTCCGGAACAGTGCCACTCGCTGTTCAGTTCACGGACACATCAACTGGTACAGGAATTATCGCATGGAACTGGGATTTTAATCATGACGGGATACCTGACAGTTCTTCCAGGAACCCCTCATTTACCTATACCTCTCCGGGATCCTATACTGTCAGCCTCACCGTGACCAATAGTGCTGGAAGTGATGGAGAAATCAAGTCCAATTATATCACCGCAAATCCCGTTCCGGTTGACCCGATAACGAACTTCACGAGGATGGGCATATTCCGAAACACGACAGGCACCTGGTACCTGGATATGAACAATGACGGAATAATAAATATTACAATTCACTTTGGAAAAAACGGGGATATTCCGATTGTTGGAGACTGGCAGGGTACAGGAACCGACGGGATAGCGATCTTCCGGGCATTGAGCGGGTACTGGTATTTTGATTACAACCTTGATGGAGTGGTCGACAAATCCTTCCGGTACGGGAAGAGCGGTGACCAGATTATCAAAGGGGACTGGCAGGGTACAGGAACCGACGGGATAGCGATTTTCCGGGCATTGAGCGGGTACTGGTATTTTAATTACAACCTTGATGGAGTGGTCGACAAATCCTTCCGGTACGGGAAGAGCGGTGACCAGATTATCAAAGGAGACTGGCAGGGTACAGGAACCGACGGGATAGCGATTTTCCGGCCATCGAGCGGGTACTGGTATTTTGATTACAACCTTGATGGAGTGGTCGACAAATCCTTCCGGTACGGGAAGAGCGGTGACCAGATTATCAAAGGAGACTGGCAGGGTACAGGAACCGACGGGATAGCGATTTTCCGGCCATCGAGCGAGTACTGGTATTTTGATTACAACCTTGATGGAGTGGTCGACAAATCCTTCCGGTACGGGAAGAGCGGTGACCAGATTATCAAAGGAGACTGGCAGGGTACAGGAACCGACGGGATAGCGATTTTCCGGCCATCGAGCGGGTACTGGTATTTTGATTACAACCTTGATGGAGTGGTCGACAAATCCTTCCGGTACGGGAAGAGCGATGACCAGCCTGCCGTCGGAAAATTTGCATAAAAAGTGGTTGGAATTCGCTAAAAATAAATTATTATTTTCATTAAAACCAAAAACAAAAAAGTATACTAAAAATAATTAACAAAATCCAAATAAAAAATGTATTTAATCACGAAGGACCTTACCTCATTGATCTATAAAAATTACAATTTTGAGGAAGGAATGCCCCGGAACTGGCAGTGGAGCGGGATGATTATTTTTTCACACTATAAGAAATACCTGCGCCTCATTTTCACATTCATCATTATTCTTACCTTTACTGCACCCTCTCTGGCGGCAACAACACAGATCCATCTCGTGAAGTATGCCAACGACGGGACTACAATTCTTGCTGAAAAAACCCTTACGTATCATGAGATGGAAGATACGCTTCCCGTCCAGGGAGACGGGTCGACCCATTATTATCATCAGGGCCCGGTCTTTATCGATGATACGGATCCGTCAACTCAGGAACAACTCCGATGGAATGCCGCAGAAGACACCAATGTTCAGGAAAAGGATATTGGGGCGGTCAAAGGCACAGATCTTAAAGTTCTCTGTAATCTTGTCGGGGGTATGTCTTCAGGAGATACAGTCAAAATCAAGGCCACTGACGGTTTTACCAAGGAATTTGCCTATAAAAATGTCTACACTCCACCATCACGGCAGGGACCAATTGTAATTACCTGGTATAAGGATGGCCAGTATCCTGATTCGGGTTATTTTGATGGCATGAAACTGGTATTTTTTGCCGACGCATCAGTCAATCCATGGGGCCTCCATGCTTTTGGGAACTATGACTGGCATGAGTCCGCAGACCAGCAATACTGGTACTATTACCAGAGTGGCGATGAGAAATATCCGACTACGACCGGACTTGCCGTGAAATATGTATCGGATATCCTGATCTACAGTAACCTGCCTCCCAACTACGGTGCTACAGGTTCGTGGGGCTGGGGTGGAGGGATGAGTAGTCCGGCGGGACAGCACCGGCTGACGATAGTTCACTGTATGGAAATAAGGGTTTAAAACTGACAACCTTCACCTCGGGAACCCTGAATGGAACAATCCGGTTGTTGTCTGATCCTAACAGCACACCGGTTGTAGTGAATAACCGTGTAAGGGAATATGCAATTCCGCTCGATCTGCCCCCAGGCAGCAACCTGACGCTGGCACGGTTGTATGTGTACGTGTCCAAAAGCCATGGAATTCAGTCTTATCAGGGTGTAACGCCATCCCTGCAAACCTGTTTCAACCAGAAGCAGCTCGATGCCGAAAGGGTTTATATTGATACCGATGGCGATGATCACCGTAATGTATCCGCGACCTATGCATACGATGTTCTCCAGCACCTGAATGGTAACGGTACCTGCACGATCTCCCTACGGAACCTTGATTACGACCAGTACGTGTTTACCATTGATAGTGTGATGCTCCTGGTTGCGTATGAACAGGAACAGGGACTGCCATCACAGTACTGGATAGGTGAAGGATGCGATGTAATTTTCAGCGAACCAAAGAAGGGTATATTCCCAAAAGACGCTTCCACATCGATATCTTTTAGTGGAACCGTCAATATTTCAAAAAACAGTGACGCGGACATTTTTCTGGTTGCAACCGGCCTCGATGCATTGAACACCACCGAGCACGTCGTGAAATTCAATAATGGAACATGGAATAATGTGTTTGACAACCTGTCAGCGGCAAATGTCCTTCGGATTCCGGTAACTCCCTGGCTTAATGAATCAGGAAATTCAGCTTTAATTGAAAGTACGATCAGGAAAATGGATGCTGATTACCTCGTGAACCGGAATGCCATACTCGTTATCGGACAAAACCGAAGCACCGTCCCCGACACCGGATCGAACGTAACAATCCTCAATCCCGATCGATCAGGTATTGTCAATTCTTCCTTTATGCTCAACACGACTCCGGCACCGGATAATAATACACCGGCCTGCAGGCTCTCGCTCCATTCAAACCCTGAAGGGGCCCTCATCTTTGTCGATGGCAGTTATCTGGGAAAAACCACCCCGTTCACATTAACTATAAACTCATCCGACCAGCGCAGAATCAGACTTGAACTCGACGGTTTTGCTCCCGCTGAACAGAACCTGAGCGTTTCAAACGATACCACTCTCTGTGAAGATCTCTATTCCAAAGTCTATTCTACAAAATGGCGGTCTGATGAGCTTCTTCCGGAGCGCGAAAAGACTCATTACGGGGGGCTGTATATCAATTCCCGCCCGGGACCGGCAATCATTTCTCTGAATGGTGTCACGCTGTCCCAAAAAACACCGGCTGTCATCAACGGACTCAAAGAAGGCACCTACACAGTGAAGCTTTCTTTCGAACAGACGGATCCCTTTCTCGAAGAAAAAGCAGATATCAGATTTTCAGACCAGGAGGTCTATGTACATCCATATTGTATCGTCCCGGTTGATACAGCCTCTAACTATTCCCCGTTGCATGAAATAATTATTGACTCCCGTAATTTACGGGGAGAACCGTTCACAGTGAATGGTCAGGTGACCCGGAAAATCATTCCTGACAGGATAATCACTCCCCCGTTTGATTCATTTATTACAGTTTTTCATAACCTGTCATATGTCTCGTATACCATGCCCACGCTTTTGAACGAGGATCATTATCTTCTCATTGAGCCACGACAGCACTACGATCTGGAAATATTTGTAGATTCCAGGCCACAGGGTGCTGAAGTATTTATTGACGGGTTCAGGACGGGGCTGGCAACCCCGTATTCGTTTACCCATATTTCAGATGGTCCACACAGGATTATGGTATCAAAATCTGGTTATATACCCCAGGAACGAAAAATCAGTCTGCCCTTCACGCCGGTCCCTATGTCAACAACCAATGTCAGTTTCCTGCTGGAAGAGTACACGAGCGGGTTTTTACGGGTCGCAAGTGATCCACCGGGTGCGGCAATATCCATGGATGGCAGCGACACGGGAGAGATAACCCCCTTGATGTTCTCGTCAGTGCCTATTGGATTGCATTCCGTCACGGTCTCTGGAAGTAATATATCCAGGAAGTTTCCTGACATTACCGTGAATCCGGTGAAGGTAACAAATATCAGTGCGGATTTACATGAAAAACAGGATTGACCAGATCAATCAGTATCCAGACCCACGTACCAGCCTGATGATGCCTGAAGTTGTTTTTGATCCAGGGTATTACGCCTGGATCACACCTTCTTCAAATCTACACGAAGGTCAACTGTCGCTAAGGGACCTGTTTTTGAGTCCTGTGCAACCATCTTGCCGTTCCGATACACTTCAACCGTGAGTTGCCTGCCGGTTCCGTCCAGTTTCTGGATAGTTGCCTCTACAATTCCCTCAGTTATTGCCAGCTGGTAGTATTGTTCGCCGGTTGCGTTCACCTGCCTCAGGTCACCTGAAGTACCAACCCTCCCGGAAAAATTCCCTGCATAAGCTACCTTTACCCAGATACCTTTTTCCGGAATCATCGACGGGATCTGAGTTGTGGGCACGGTGGTGATTTGAGGTACAGGCGTTTGTTGCACAGATGGTGTCGGCACAATGGTTACTGCCGTGGTTATGGCCGGGGTAACCAGCGGTACTGAAGGTTCAACGGGTATTTCCCCGGATATGGTTGAATAGATGAATGCGCCCCCGGCAATGGCAAGAATTACAATGATTATCCCAACAATGGCAAAAACCTTAGGCTTCGCTGATGGTGCAGTTGGTGGATGGAAGCGGGAGGATAATGGTTCTTTTTGTATTGCGTCTCCTGCAGCCTGCGGCACCTGTTCACTGGATACCGGTGGAACAGGTGAAGCGTCCAGTAGTCCATCTTCACTTTCCGTATCCCCAAAGGTAAACGCCGGGGGAGGAGATATGATGGATTCGAGTGGTTCAGGACTTATTTCCGGTGATGTTGTATCTGATGGGACCGGTGAAGAGTCAGGTAGTCCTTCTTCAATTTCCATATCCCCAAAGGTAAACGCCGGGGGAGGAGATATGATGGATTCGGGGGGTCCAGGACTTATTTCCAGCGATGTTTCATCTCCGGGAACAGGTTCAATTATGGTGGCTTTTGTATCGTCAAATATTATATCGGTATCCTCCTGAGGGGAAGGTTGCGTTGCGAGGATTTTCTTCTGGCGAATCGATGCGATCTGAACTTTAAGCTGTTGTATCCAGACCTCGCATTCCTGTTTCCGATCTCCGCCTGCCTGCCGTAAAAAAGTGAATTCTTTTGATTGGGGTGCACTGTCCAGAGTCATCGGGGAGACTGAGAGGAAAATGAACGGATTGCCTTGTGCGTCCTCTCTGGCAATAACCGTCTCGATTGTTGTAAGTGGGATTGTCTGGTACCTGAACTGGGGGTGGCCGGTGTCAAAAATAATCAGGCGCTGGTTCGTGAGTATGAGTTCAGTCAGAAGGGAATTGAAACTCACGTTATGCGTTGTCAGAATAATGGATTCATCGCGGTTCAGATACGGGTTAACCATAATACCACTTTCCCTGTCTTAACTTTCATTCTCTTTCTCTTAAGCAATATGCTTTTATGGTGACTGGCATGTTTTTTATTTGGTGCATGAAAGGGAAACTATCCCAAAATCCTCCCATGGTCATGATCACTTATGAATCATCAGACACGAGGACTGTGTTTCTGGCATCCGCTGGTTTGCTAAGGTTCTCTGGTATCCTTTCGTGTCGCACTACCATGCCGGTGATTGGATATAATGGAATCCTGACATATTATACCTTGGATCGGATACGACCGATGAATGCAGGGCACAGGGCATTGCAGGCGACGGGGAATATGACTGTTCGTGCGGAATCAGACAGAAATTAAGAGAGTATAGGTCATGGGATGCGTTGGAATGGAGGGTGTGTATCTATTATCAGAAATACACAATCCGTCCGGCATTTGATCCTGTCTGATTATCTGATTGTGTAACTTCCGGGGAAAGGCCGGGAGGATTTCCGGTTTTGGTATCCAGGAGAAGTTCAATATAACCCTTGGGAACCGATACTGTCCGGTTGTTGATTATCTTCCCGTCCCGGTACACCGTGACAGTAAGCGGTTTTCCAGAGTAGTCCTGCGTATATACGTTCACCTGGATAATGCCGGCACTTTCCGGCATCTTGTAGATCTGGACACCTGTGTTGTTTATCCCCCTCAGTGACCCTGGCAAACCCAGCCATCCGTAATAGTCCCCGAAATAATCCACCCGTACCCAGACACCGTTTGCGGGAATTATAACCGGGGCAGGCACAGGTGTCTGTTGCAGAGTTGGATCTATTGTCAGAGTTATAGTCGGATTGGGGCTGAGGTACAGGCTCGACGGTGAAAGGTGGCGCACGGTATGCTGAATAATACACACCTGCACCTGCAATTATCAGAATAATTATGATAATCGCAGTAAATCCAATGAATACCCGCCTTCGGGAACCTGTCCATGGAGATGGGGGAAGCGTTGGCTGGGGTGTTGTTGTGACATCAGGCTGTGGAAGAGACTCCTGGACATTACCTGACTGAGATGGTTCTGCTTCTGAGGGTTCCGACTTTTCTGTTGGAGAAAATTGTAAGGAACTCGTGACCATCTCTTCCGGAGGAGTGTGCAGGTCAGAATATCCAGTATCATTTTGGGCAGATATCTGGCTCTCTTCCATTGGGGATGCTTCATGAGTAGTAGTTAATTCTTCATTTTCTTTTTGAGTGTCTGTAAAAGCACTGGTATCCGGAACTACAGGAGATGTTATTGCATACGTTGATTCGCTGACATGAACGGAATCAACCGGAATCTCCTCAGAATCCTTGAGAGGAGCTGGTGATTCAGTAAACTGGTATGAATCAACCGGAATCTCCTCAGAATCCTTGAGAGGAGCTGGTGATTCAGTAAACTGGTATGAGTCAACCTGAATTTCCTCAGAATCCTTGAGAGGAGCTGGTGATTCAGTAAACTGGTATGAGTCAACCTGAATTTCCTCAGAATCCTTGGGAGGAGCTGGTGATTCAGTAATCTGGTATGAGTCAACCTGAATTTCCGCTTCCTCTGGATTTGCAGGAATTACTTCTGGTTCAGTCTCTTCCGGAAAAGCCGGTACTTCAGGCTCATCAGGGATGATAATCATATCGATGTGTGCCGAAGGAATATCCGGGGCTGATCTGTAAGGAAGCTGCATCTCCGGAGCAACCGTATGCCTCACCGAGGGCTGGATTCCTCCCTTTTGATCAGCACCGGGACCACTCTTGTTTATTGTTTCCTGGCGCACCGAAACGATAAATTTGATAAGTTTTTGTATCCAGTCATCACGTTCGGTTTGCCTTTGTTCACCAGCTTGCTGGGAGAAGACAAGAACCATCGGTCCCGGATCATCTTTGCCTCTGGTTTCATGGAAAAAGAGGCTTATTACCAGTTCTCCATTTGCGGTTTTCCCCCCCTTTACCGATAGTATTGACAGGAGAGGGTACATCAATGGCTGGAACCGGGTATGCCCGACATCAACAAGGATGAGGTTGCGGGTTGTGAGGAGCATATCATACAGTACAGAGTTTACCCTGATTCTATCTGTCGTCAGGATAATGGATTCCCCGCTTTCCAGGTAAGGACCGCCCTTTTTTACCATGTTGCCTTTTTATTGTGTGTGTTCTGAAGCAATATGCTTTATAGCTTATTCCCGAGGATAAAGTTTTTTTATATTATCCCCCGGGTAATCTTTTTACTTCAGCCATCCTGATTTCATGGATATTTTGTATTTACACAAAAAACAGTTCCCTGCCTGGCTGATATCAATTTTTTCCACCAAAAATTTACAGGGATGCTCTTTTTTTTTAATCCGGAATACTGATATTGTTTTTATTCCCCGTCTTTAACAGGAACTCATGAATCACTCAGAGAACCGGTCTTCAGATAAGCACGGTCCAGGAATCCTGGTTCTTTAACTTTGGAGATGAACACGCTTCGCCAATACATCGGATCTTTGCACCGGACTTTTGGAATGTTAACAATGTTAACACATAAAAGACATAATGGCGAATTCAAATATAAAACAAGATCGGGAAAAATAATTGTTTGGCTATGAGATGAATACGCTCGATTAGCGCATTGATTCAGTGATATGTTAACACTGTTAACATATCGCAGATAACAGGTAAATCCAATCGAAAAACCGGTGAATCTGGTTTATAAAAAAAATTCCGGTGAAATACCGGCCGATACATGCCAGGTGAGGAAAAGCGAAATACACTTGGATAGGTTTTTGTATTTATCATGATTAATTATTTATAATTCGATAACCATTAAGAAAATAATGTACCACTACGGTCTTCAAAAAACACTGGTGTCCGGGCAGGTACGAGTCGCCCATAGTAAGCGGCAGACATTTTTCTGATCATAACATTTGTGGTTTTCTGTCGTATCGGGCGGAAAAAGTATGGATATCTGACGAACGTTTTCGGGTAAATGATGGATATGATTGTGGAAAGAACGATCGATGAATGGCACAACTCCCTGCCAAAAACGAGTGGAGTATATCGTCTCATTAACGGAACAATGGGCGACAGGAGCAAAAGTGAAAGAATTAAAGCTGTGATTGCTCTGGGTGAGAGTGGCGATCCCAGAGCAGTCCACCCTCTTATGGACTGTTGTAGTGATAACGATGCACTGATCCGGAGGCATGCAACCGAGGCGCTCCTCAAGTTGAGAAGCGGAAGGGCAGTACGGGTATTGATTGAGCGCCTGAAGGACAAGAACGAGCAGCTGAAAACAAGAGAGCGGGCTGCCGCAGCACTGGCTGCAATCCGTAGTTATAGCGCAATTCAGGGGCTGCGGGATCTATACTCAGATGCTGATGAGGATCCTGCGCTTCGTTCCGTTGTCGCAGAGGAACTCCACCGGGTGCGTTTACGGTAAGACCGGGGGAATCGCACAGGAATCCTTTCCCCCATCGCCCTCTTAAAACCTTCTTATACCGTGATGTAAAATGCCGATACCGATTCACCAATGGTAATAATTTTTAAGAAGTATACCCTCTCTGCTGTTTCCAGGTAACGATACCTTAACAACCTTTTATGTCGTAGCTATTGGCACTATGTGGAAGGCAGTCGGGATCGATGAGTGGCTCGCTGGCAGGAAGTCAAGCCTTGAAGATGTTCGCGCCGCGGTAACAGAAATAATTGGCCGTGTACAGAACGAGGGGGATGCTGCACTCAGAGATCTTGCAAAGAAGCACTGCGTGCTGACCGACATTGCAGTGTCGGATGACGAGCGCGAGGAGGCCTACGAAAAGGTTGATGCACAGATCATCGAGAGCCTTGTCGAAGCGCATGCACGTATCGAGCGCTTCCATGAACTCCAGAAACCCCGTGACCTCTGGCTTCAGGAGATGGAGCCCGGCATCGTTCTGGGCATCAAGACCACCCCTTTGAACCGCGTAGGGCTTTACATCCCCGGTGGCCGGGCTGCCTACCCGTCATCTGCCCTTATGTGTGCCGTACCGGCCAGCGTAGCTGGGGTAAAGGAGATCTGTGCCTGCTCCCCGCCGCCCATCAAGCCGTTGACCCTTGTCGCGCTGGACATAGCCGGCGTCACCGAGATCTATAATGCCGGTGGTGCTCAGGCGATAGCAGCCATGGCTCTTGGGACAGAATCCATAAAGCCCGTCCAGAAGATTGTCGGTCCCGGCAACGTGTACGTGACGCTCGCAAAGATGATGCTGCGGGAGAAAGCCGAGATCGATTTCCCGGCAGGACCCAGCGAGATTGGGATCATTGCCGATGAGACTGCCGACCCCCGCATCATCGCCGCCGATATTCTCGCCCAGTCCGAACATGACCCCAATGCAGCCTGTATCCTGATCACGACTGACAAAAACCTCCCGGCAAAAGTCGGCCGCGAGATTGAAGCGATGACAAAAGTTGCACCTCGGAGAGAGATCATCGAACAGGCACTCAAGAACTCCGGCTACACGCTCGTCAGCACCATGGATGAAGCGATTGCTGCTTCGGATGTTGTTGCCCCCGAACACCTCTCTATCCAGGTCGCTGATCCCTTATCGGTTGTCACCCGTGTGAAAAACGCCGGTGCAATTTTTGTGGGCAAATATTCAGCAGTTGCCTGCGGCGATTACGCTGTTGGAACAAACCATGTCCTGCCGACTGCGGGATATTCAAAAATGTATTCCGGGCTCGATGTCGCACATTTCTGCAAGACTGCATCGGTAGAGATAATTGACAAAAACGGTCTTGAGACTATCGGGGATATTGTTGAGACCATTGCAGGGGCGGAGGGGTTGCACGCCCATGCCGAGTCGGTTAAGATACGGAGACAGTGTTAAGATATCAGCCATACGGATTTGGATTTGAAATATTCTTTTTTTTTAAAAAAAATAGCGGTTGATGTTTGTCATTCGATGCGATAGTCACGATGCCTGCCACAGCCCCCAACAAGGCACCTCCGCGGCGGATCGGTGACAAAAATTTTGGCTTTGTTGAAATGTTTGAAAAAACTTAAACGCTCATGGGGGTTTCACCCCCGCCGCCTGGCTCCCCCCAAATGCGATAACTCCCGAGTATGGTATACAGCACTATCGCGCAGCGCAGGGGCGGTCAGGGGGGACAGGCACTGTCCCCTCCTTCATTTTCTGTGCTTTAATTTTATACTCTGATAAAAATGAATTCTACAGAGCCAAAATTTTAAAAAATATCCTGCCCGCCGTGCCTCGGAGAGGCCCTGAGGCGGGTTTCTATCATATATTATGTATCATATTATGAACGTTTAACAAGACAGATTAAGTTCCCATACTTCCAAAAAACCGCTGCTACCCCCTCTTTCCCCGCACCCAGGACATATAAAGTCCCAAGGCCGCAACAACTCCAACCGCTATAACCGGCAATACAGGTTCGAGCGGTGTCTCGGCTGAAGGACGGTTGCTGTCGAGAAACTCTATGTCAACTGTCGCAAAATCCCCTGATACATATCTTAAACGATCAACAGGGGAGCTCACGACATACACGGTATATTTTCCCGGTCGCATCTCGCCAAGGATTACCGAGGTATCCCACGTATATGTCCAGGTACCGTCATGCATCAGTACCGGTGCCGTGGTGAATAATCCGCGTCCTGCAGGGATATTGAGGTTATCAAGTGTCACTCCCCGGGTATCGAGATCAGGGCCGATGACAAAGAGGTAGACGGCGATGGTCGCAATTCCCGAAACCGTCCCGTTCAGCGTAACCACATCGCCGATATGTGCCTCGTGGGGTGTTGCGGAGATGGTAAGCACGGTAGCCGCCGCCACAGGGCTGGCAATAACTACCGTTAATACAGCCGCAATAACCAGAAGGTATACCCATCTCATACCGGTACCATGCAATTTTATACCATAAAACGTTTCCATGCCTCTACCGATCAGAACCTGACCACCATGACTGCTTCTTCTTCTTTCTTTAATTCGCCTTTGAGATGCTCGGTATCGAAATCGTACGCATCAGCGGGATTGTAATCCTCATAGAGTTCGCACTTGTCCAGCACATCGACAAACTCTTTTAAAAATATCCGGGGGATCACATCCACCCGCCCGCCAAATCTCGTGGTGACTTTTTTAATCATTGCACGCACGAACCGGTGCGATACGCGTTCCCGGTCCGGTTCGGAATACGCTTGTGCATAGACATCTACCACCTTGAGTGCAACCAGTTCGAGTTTCGAAGTGTCAAACTTCGAGAGGATGATCTGGGGTTGCCTCGGGTTGCGGAATGCATCGGTCTGCACTACGTTGATCCGGTCATACAGCGGGGGATTGGATCGTATTCCCCGGGAGCCGTCATACAATGCGGGTGTTCCGGTGAAGAGGAAGTAACAACGTGGCATCTCGCCCCGGTCCAGTGCATCAATTATCTGAACAAGTGTCTGGTACCCTTTTTCCCGCTGGTTGCGCTGGAGCCCCTGGGTAGTCTCCATCTCATCGACTGCAACCGCTATCCCCTGGTAACCCGCTCCGTGGATAATGGATACGAGCCCGCGAAGGAAAATAAAAGCGAGGGTGTCATCGATATCCCCCCGGATCCCTGCCTTCTGCTTGAAGTCCCGGCCGATATTGGGTTCTGCGGAGATCCAGCCGAGTGCTGACTGGGCAAGCTGGAATTCACCGGCATTGTTTGCCTTATAGTACATGCGTAATGCAGCGGCAAGTGCGGTGTTTACTTCACTGATACCCGAAAGAGCTGCTTCGATTTCCCGCTCGGTCGCCGCTTCAAGAGCAGAGTCTTCCACTTCGCTTCCGCTCACTGAAATCAGGCGCTCTTCGATGGAGTAGAGATAGTTATCGATAATGGTCTTGATGGCATGTTCCTCATCATTCGTTTTGAGGTTTGCACAGATCTGCTGGTATATCCCTTTAAGTTTATGGAGCGGTGTTGACGAGGATATGATCACCTGGGAAGTGACAAAACCCTTGGTGCGTGCGATCTCAAGGGCACGGGCAACAAGGAATGTCTTGCCGCTCCCGTACTCCCCCCGGATGAATTTTGTATCGCCACCTCCCTGAGCCACGTAATCTAACTGTTTTGCGATCACGCCCTCTTCGACATCCAGTCCTACGGCGATACGCTCAAGCCCGCTCGCGGGAACCGTCCCCCGTCTCAAGGCGTTGATGATATTGATGCTCTCAAGACGGCGCCGGTCCATCTGCTCAGGTTCCGGTATATTCATAGACCTCTCCATCATCTCCAACTCCTTTCTTATCGATAAGAGACAATCCTTTTGATGCTGTTTTCTGGATCAGCTGGTTCACCATTCCTACCACCCTGCGGGTACCCAGCAGTTTGCGCAGTTCCATCTCGCTTGCTTTCCGGTGCGAGCGGAGGAATTCAATGATTTTCTGCTCCTGCTCTGAAAGTCCGAGATGATCCGTGATGGTCGTGAGCGGGAGAGCAGGACTCACCCGTTTTTTTGTCTGCGGTGCATTCATTATCGGCCGATCGGCAATCGCCCGCTCCTTGCATGCCCGGATCAGGTGGAGGTAATCTTCAAGGCTGATGGAACGGGCATGAGCCGGCATGACATCCATCCCGCAGAGACAGTAATACTTGCAGAGAGCATAGTCCATCTCTTCATGAGCATTGGCAGCGCTCATGAAAAAAGCACTGGCAAGCAGTTCCAGGCCATCTGAGTTCAGTGTCGATCTTCTGGCTTCGAGTTTTTTTATCAACTGCTCCATCAGGCGTTTCAGGTGGTACATTCCGCCTTTCTGATCAAGGACCACTGCCGCAACCCGTCCGACATCTGAACTTTTTTTCACATTGGACAGGATATAGAGCATCACTTTTTCACATTCCCGCTCTTCCCCGTGTGCCAGCAGGAATTTTGCATAGTCAGGACCCCCGGCCAAAAAGTCAGCCCGGTACGCCCGGTAATACCATGACCGTGCTTCGGTGGCATTTCCCAAATCCTCATGGAAACGTGCCGTTTCAAGGAGGCTGACGACGTTTACATCTTTTGAAACCACAGCCAGGAACCGGCGGCGGGCTTCATCAGCGGGGACATGTGTTTTGAGGTACTGGCGGTACCTGCGTATGATACGTGCGATTACATCCAGATCGTTTTTTGTAACGAGCTCATTCCGGATCAGGTTTTCATAGCATTCAAGTGCTTTTCTTTCATCGCCCAGCGCTGCAAGGAGATCGCATTCGGCCAGCCGGTATACCGGGTTACCTGCCCGGTCAGGGAGAGTGCTGACTGCAGCAAGTGCCGCAGAATAATCTCCTTTCGATTGTAAGAGCAGGATATAATCAAACAGGATCTCCTCATTGGGATTTTCCTGCAGGTGTGCGGCATATTCCCGCAGCGAAGCCGGAACATCATAACGGGACAGGATATCGAGATATTTTCGGTGGATGGCGGGATCTTTGGTATCCCGGTAGATCCGGTATGCAGATTCGGCGGCAGCCTCGAAATTGCGGGTCTTTAACAGCGCATCAATGTATTCGGGGGTCCTCTGGGCGTCCCCCCCAAGTACAGAAGACAAGGCGAGAGCTTCCTCCGGCTCATCAATCTCGATCAGCACACGCATCAGGTTTTGGACATCTCCCGTTTTTTTACCGGGTTCTACCAGTCGCCGGAGTACGGGCAGTGCGCCCCGGTAGTCCTTATGCGAGAGGAGATACCCTGCATAGCTCCTGAGGGCGTCCTGGTTGGTCGGATCGAGGTGAACTGCAAGCGCAAATTCTGCAATCGCCCCTTCATCTTTTCTGGCTTCAAGCACTTTTGCGAGATAACTATGAATATACGAAGAATCCGGCATCTTCTGGGACAGATCCCGGAAGAATACTTCAGCGTCTTCGAGTTTACCGGTATAGTAGAGGTTCGTGGCAGCGAGTACTTCAACAGCCGGGTCCTTCCCGTTCTCAAGGAGAACATCACAGACTGAAAGGGACTCCTGGTACCGTCCGTCCTCAAAGAGCCTGAATGCTTCCTTTTTTTGTTCTTCACGGGTTGCGGGAATCATGACTGTCCAAATCTGACTTTTAAAAGACCGGAAAGCATCCCGAGCATGTCTCTTTTCTGTACCCGGGAGTCTCTTTTATTCTGCCATTCAATGGGAACTTCGACAACCGCGTACCCGGAACTCCTAAGTCTCCAGAGCAGCTCGACATCGAATTCAAATCCCCGGGATACCAACATGGGCAATACCGCATCAATGGCTGATTTTTTAAATACCTTTGCCCCGCATTGTGTATCGTGGTATGTCAACCCGAACAGGACCCTTATGAGCAGGTTGAATGCCCTGCTCTCCAGCTGCCGGATAATGCCCTGGCGTACCTTGAGCGTTGAGCCCGGTATCCAGCGCGATCCAATCGCACCATCGACCGTGGTAAGTACCTGGAAAAGGCGTTTCATTTCATCGATACTGGTAGAACCATCAGCGTCAAAGTACCCGACAAGCGGGGACCTGGCTGCCTGGAGCCCGGCAATCACACCTCCCCCTTTTCCGAGCCGGTGATCAAAACGAAGGCACCGGATAGTCAGATCCTTTCTTTGTGACGCGATCCGGTCGACAATATCCGCCGTTTCATCCACCCCGTCACACACAACGATAAGTTCGCCATCAAACCCGTGAATGGCATCAAAGAGCGGAATGATCCTCTGCTCCTCATTGTAAGCGGGGATAACGAGGCTGCATTGTGCATTGAGTCTGGCAGTCATGATGTACACTATCTGGTATCGGGTCACTGATAACGCCAAAAGCTGCCATTTTTAGGGGCGATTGGTGTTTTTGTGCCTGCACACGCTCATATGGACATTCCGGCAGGTTCGTAACAGTACGTTTTGCCGGGGCTCACTATAACTCTACTGGTGTTTTTCGAGGTGTTGCCGGAGCATGGTGCCGGGCCGGTATTTCTCGGTTATTAAAAGTGCTGTTTTGCGGAGCGCGTGGTGCTCCTCGATACAACTTTGCGGGGGCGGGGAGTTCCTGAGAATTGATGAACTGTTCTCGGTTATCTGGATGAGTTCTGTTGCGATGAGGGCATTTAACCAGATCAAATCGGCAAGCATCTCTTTTGTTTCCTGGTCCTGCATACACAAATACCTCGTTTTGCAGACAATATAAAAAGATTGTGCAGTGGTAAAAGGGTAATCTTAATCCCTTTTCTTTCTGACATCAGCTGGGAGAAAATGTCCTACCTGGAAAAAATCAAAAAAGATGGAAAGAATGCCAACCCTTTCTTTTGCCTTATGGGAATAGATGTAGTCAGCGTTGAGCCGGGTAAAGCGGTACTGAAAATGCAGGTCCGCCCTGATATGCACAACGGTGTCGGGTGGTTGCAGGGGGGGATACTTGCGGCAGTTGCCGATGAAGCGATGGCGCTTGCTCTCTACCCGCTGCTTTCCGGAACAGAAGGAATCGCAACAATTTCGGAATCTACCAGTTTTGTCAGGGGGGCACAGGGTGGTTATATCATTGCAGAAGGGCGGGTAATCAGGAAGGGTCGGCGGGTAGCATTTACGGAAGGCGAAGTATATACCGGTGATAATGAAAAAGTACCTGCTTTCCCGGACTTCAGCAGCTTTTGCCGTGACGATGAATAAAAACGAATAAAGAGTTATTTTTTCTTTCCTTTGGATTTCTTTTCCGGCTTTTTCTCTTCTTCAGGTTTCCGGTATTTTACGTAATACATCACTGCTCCGGCTGCAACAACCAGGACAACTATGAGAATGATGAGTGTAGTCTGGTTTGCCGTTGCACCAGCGCTCCGGGCCCTTGCGATTCCTGCAGTTGAGTAGGTATCATTTGGTTCAATTGCCTGAACCCTGGAATACGCATCGATTGCATCCTGGTATTGCCCCATACGGAAATAGGTATCACCTTTATTGTTCAGGGCGGGGACAGACTGGTTGTTTATCCGGAGTACTGTATTATAAGAATCAAGTGCTTCCTGGTACCTTCCGAGTGTGTAAAGGACAAAACCTTTGTTGTACCAGAGTTTTTCATCATCTCCGTACTGTTCAAGCCCTTCATCAATGGTCTGAATGGCTGCGGTGTAATTATTCAGCTGGATGAGTGCATACCCTTTATTCTGGTACGTGTACAAAAGAGCGTCGGATTGTCGTATCATTGTTGTATTCGATGCAAGGGCGAGATCGAATTCTGCAATTGCTCTTGTATATTCTTTTTCTTCAAGCAAACGTACACCGGCATTGTAAAAATCCGTTGCCGCATCATGCGTTTCATTTTCTGCCGCGATAACCGGCTGGGCGAAAACGATAATCAATAAGAGAATCGCCAGAATATGGATAGATTGCCCGATTTTCATAGTTACTACATTGGAGTTTTTACATAAATTAATCTTACTTCATACAGGTTGAATCCGTGATGATAATGGGGCCAGGGGTCTTTTTGCCGCGAAATAAAACCCGGTCCTGACCCCAATGGAACCTCCCGTTCCTCACGATAAGATAACACTAATAGGTATGGTGGTCAAAATGTAAAGCAATCGGGGAGTTTACGTGAAGTACATCATTGTTACCGGCGGTGTTATGAGCGGACTGGGAAAAGGGATCACCGCAGCTTCTGTCGGGCGCATCCTGAAGAACCGTGGCTACCGGGTAACTGCAGTCAAGATCGATCCCTACCTGAATATCGATGCAGGGACGATGAACCCGGCACAACATGGCGAAGTGTTTGTGCTCCGGGATGGAAGCGAGGTCGATCTCGATCTTGGTAATTATGAGCGGTTCTTAGATATCGAACTCACGGCTGCTCATAATATCACTACCGGTAAAGTGTACCGCACAGTGATAGAAAAGGAACGGAAGGGTGATTTTCTCGGAGAGACCGTCCAGATCATCCCCCATATCACAGACCAGATCAAGACCTGTATCCGGGAGGCAGCAGAAGAAGAATTTCCTGACGGGACGAAGGCAGATATCTGCCTTGTCGAAGTTGGCGGTACAGTCGGCGATATCGAGAGCATGCCGTTTTTAGAAGCAATCCGGCAGATGAGAGGGGATCTTCCGGCACATGATTACGTCCTCGTGCATGTGACCCTCATCCCCGAAGATACCATGGGGGACCTTAAAACAAAACCCACACAGCACTCGGTCAAGGCATTGAGGGAGCTCGGGCTCCACGCTGAGATCATTGTCGGGAGGAGTGATCACCCGATTAGTGCCCATACAAAACGTAAAATCTCTGCATTCTGCGATCTCCCCCAGCATGCGGTTATCTCTGCAGCAACGGTTCCCGATATCTACGAGGTCCCCATGGAGATGGAGAAAGAGGGTATTGCAGAAGTCCTTTCTGCACACCTGGCCCTTGAGAAACGTGAAGCCGATACCAGCTGGTACCGTCTCGTGACCAAGGAGTATACCAGCCGGGTGTCCGTTGCAATCGTGAGTAAATACGGGATCGAGGATGTCTATATCAGCATCAAGGAGGCGCTTAAGCATGCGGGAAGATCTCTTTCGACTGAAGTAAAAATCGGATGGCTTGATGCGGAACGGTACGAGCGCTGCCAGCTGAAGGACTATGACGGGATTTTGATACCCGGCGGTTTTGGCAAGCGGGGTATTGAAGGAAAAATTGAAGCAATCAGGTATGCCCGTGAAAATAATATTCCCTTCCTCGGGCTTTGCCTGGGGTTCCAGCTTGCAGTTATCGAATATTCCCGGAATAAACTGGGTATTGCTGATGCAACAAGCGGAGAATTCGGGGAAGGTTCGCAGGTAATTGCCCTCCTCCCGGAACAGGAAGGACTCGAGGAACTTGGCGGTACAATGCGGCTTGGGGATTATACAGCAGACCTGCAGGAAGGCACCCGTGCGATGGACCTCTACGGGCAGAAGGTAATCGTCGAGCGGCACCGGCACCGGTATGAAGTGAACCCGCGGTACATTCAGGACCTGGAAAAAGCAGGACTGATCTTCTCGGCAACCAATAAAAACCGGATGGAGATTCTTGAACTTGCTGATCATCCCTTCTACTTTGCCACACAGTTCCACCCGGAATTCAAATCCCGGCCGACTCACCCGTCACCCCCGTACCTGGGTTTTGTTGAGGCATGCAGGGTAAATAAACGGACAAAATAAGGAAACGATACCCATGGTCAATACTGAAAAATTCATCAGCCAGTCTCTTGCGGAAATCAAATCTGCTGCCGGTAATGAAAAGGTGGTCATGGCCCTGTCAGGAGGTGTCGACAGCTCAGTCTGTGCAGCCCTTGCAGCCCGGGCAATCGGGGACAATCTCATCCCGGTTTATATCGATACCGGTCTGATGCGCAAAGGCGAGACAGAACGGATACGGACGATTTTTAATACCATCCCCCTCCAGATTGTCGATGCCGGTGATGAATTTCTCGATGCACTCAAAGGGGTTACCGAACCTGAAGCCAAACGCAAGGTAATCGGCGAACGGTTCATCCGTGTTTTTGAGCGGGAGGCCCGGAAAATCGGGGCAAAATGCCTGCTGCAGGGCACCATTTACCCGGACCGTATCGAGAGCGAAGGGGGCATCAAGAGCCACCATAACGTCGGTGGTATGCCGCTGCACATGGAATTTACCAAAGTGATTGAACCGATACGCGATCTCTACAAGGACGAGGTGAGGGATGTGGCAGGAGCCCTTGGCCTGCCAAAAGAGATCCAGCACCGGATGCCGTTCCCGGGACCCGGGCTTGCCGTGAGAGTGCTCGGGGAAGTTACACAGGAGAAGGTTGCGATCATACGGGAAGCAAACTGGATCGTAGAAGACGAACTGGTTGAAACGTACCGCCCATGGCAGTGTTTTGCAGCGCTCCTTGGTCTTGGGACCGGTGTCAAGGGCGATAACCGGATCCACGGCTGGATTGTTGCGATCCGGGCCGTGAATTCACGGGACGGGATGACTGCCGATCCTGTCGAGATCCCGTTTGAGCACCTTATAAGAATCGGGTCGCGGATCACCGCTGATATTCCCCGTGTTGCGCGGGTGGTATATGACATTACCGCAAAACCTCCGGCAACCATCGAATATGAATGATTCCGGACAGCACAAAGATACCCCATCAGGAAGATACATACAAGAGTTTAAGTGATTGGAATGGACAAAACCAGCCGGTTTAAAGCGCTCGATGAGCGCTACTATATGCCCGCGTTCTCGCGTGATATGGCCATTGTAAAGGGAGAAGGCTCCCGGGTCTGGGATGCAGAAGGTAAGGAGTATATCGATTGTGTTGCAGGAATCGCCGTGTGCAGCACCGGGCACTGCCACCCTGCAGTAGTGAAAGCGATCTGCGACCAGGCGCATGAGCTCATCCACTGCTCCAACCTGTACTATATTCCCCACCAGGGCGAGCTTGCACAGAAACTTGTGGAGATTACCGGGATGCACAAGGCATTTCTTTCCAACTCCGGAGCAGAGGCGACCGATGGAGCGCTCAAGTTAGCCCGCGTCAGGACCAAAAAAAAGAAGTTTGTTGCGTTCACCCACGGGTTCCACGGGAGGACGGTGGGTTCACTGGCAGTCACCCACAAACCCGCAATCCGTGAGCCGTTCGAACCCCTGGGAATTCCCTGCACGTTTATCGAATATGGCGATCTGGAAGGGCTCAAAAAAGCGGTGGATAACGATACTGCCGGTGTTATTGTCGAACCGATCCAGGGCGAGGCGGGAGTTATCATTCCTCCTGACAGCTTCATGACCGGGATCCGGGAGATATGTGACAAAACCGGCGCATATATGATCGTCGATGAAGTCCAGACCGGCATGGGGAGAACGGGCAAATGGCTCGCGATCCAGCACACGAAGGTCCAGCCTGATATCGTCACGCTTGCTAAAGGTCTGGCGAGCGGGTTTCCCATTGGTGCACTTGTTGCCCGTGAGGGCATCGAGTTCAAAAAGAGTGAACACGGGAGCACGTTTGCCGGCGGACCACTGGCATGTTCGGCAGCACTTGCCACACTTCGGGTAATCGAAAAGTTACTACCCGATATAAGCAGGAAGGGAGAGCGCTTCCAGGAAGGGACTGGAAAAATACCATCCCCGTGTCCGCGGGTTGATGATCGGTATCAGTGTCGGGGATAAATGTCCGGAGATCCAGAAAATTTGTGCAGAGCCAGGGTGTACTGGTCAATTGTGCAGCCGACGGAAACCTGCGGCTCGTCCCCCCGCTCGTAATCTCCGACGATGAGATTGACCGTGTGGTCAGGGTGTTGAATGGAGCGCTTGGTTAGGTCGTGCTATAAAAAAAGAGCGGCTACGTTTTTGCCAAAAAAGCCGAAGATATTGCCCGTGAGTACGGTATCGACCGGATCGCCCGGCTTGCAAGCAATGAAAACCCGGACCCACTCTCTCCTGCAGCACAAAAAGCTGCTGAGCAGGCGCTCCTGACCGTGAACCGGTATCCCGATGAGCGGGTCAATATCCTGATGAACGCACTCCGGGAGCGCTATGGTGATTATCACTTTGTCACCGGTGTCGGTATGGACGGGGTCATCGAGACGCTCATCCGCACGCTGGTCGAGCCCGGCGAGAAGGTAGTTGTCTCGACGCCCACCTTCTCCTTCTATGCCCTTGCGGCCATGGGGCAGGGCGCAGAGGTTGTCACGGTTCCCCGGGAAGCGGACTTTTCTGTCGACCCAAAGGCTCTGATCCGGGCGGCACACGAGGCGAAGATAACAGTCCTCTGTTCTCCCAACAATCCAACGGGTAATGCCACCAGCCCTGAGATTTTACAAGAAATCCTCGAGGGTATCGAAGGCGTGCTCTTCCTTGACAATGCCTACGTGGAATTCTCGGACTACGATTATCTCCCGCTGATGAAGAAACACGAAAACCTCATCCTCGGGCGGACATTCTCGAAGGTGTATTCCCTTGCCGGGCTCCGCATCGGCTATGCCTTTACCCCCCGGTGGCTGCCCCCATGGTATAACCGTGCCAGTACCCCGTTTACGGTAAACTCGGTCTCCGCCGCTGCAGCCGCTGCAGCGCTTATGGATTCCGCCCGTGCAGAACGGTATATCGCACAGGTGAAACGCTGGCGGGAGCGGTTCGTGACCGAGGTCAAGTACCCGGTCTTCCCTTCGGACGCGAACTTCGTGATGGTGGATGTCACTCCGTTGAGGAGCGACGAGATGGTGGGGGATCTCGCCCGAAAAGGCGTGGTTGTCCGGTCGTGCCGGAGTTTTTCCGGCCTTGAAGACCACTATATCCGGGTCAGTATTGGCGAGGACTGGGAGAATGAGCGGTTTGTAACGGAGATCAATTCCCTATGATGTGTGGCATCACCGGAACGCCCGGTACCGGGAAATCTCTGGTTGGAGATGAGCTTGCCCGGCGGGGATACACCGTTGTCCACCTCACTGATACGGTCGGGCCGTATGTAACCGGTGATGACCGGGAACGGGATGCCCGGATTATCGACGTTGACCGCTGGGCTGCGGAATTCGTTCCGGTTGATGGTTTTGTGGAGGGACATATCGCCCACCTGCTCCCCTGCGACAGGATCATTGTCCTCCGCTGCCGTCCCGATGAGTTAAAAAAACGCCTTGCACCGCGGGAGTACCGGAAGGAAAAGGTCCAGGAAAATGCCGATGCTGAAGCCCTTGATGTCTGCCTGGTCGAGACTATCGAGGAGTTCAGCCCGGAACGGATCTTCGAGCTGGATACCACGGGCCAGGATGCGGCGTATTGTGCAGACCGGATTGAACTGTTTATACAGGATAAAATACCGGCCGCGTTCGGCACCATCGACTGGTCAGAATTTCTTGAGGTGCACTGAATGACGCTCGACCAGTACCGCTCCCATGCCAAAGTATACTTCGCCCCGCTGGTTTCGATCGCGATAAAATGCAGGCTGACCCCGAATTTTTTCACCATTGCAGCCCTTATCGCATCGGCGGCTGCCGGGGTCTTTTTCTATCTCCGGCTGGAACTTTTTGGAATTGTTGCGGTTGCCCTGAACGCATTCTGCGATGGGATGGATGGTGCTGTTGCCCGTGAGATGAAGATCCAGAGCCTCCGGGGGGATTTCCTGGATCATGCCGTAGACCGGTATGCTGATATATTCATCATCACCGGTATCTTTGCCGGGGGGATGGTCTCATGGCAGATCGGTGTCTTTGCCCTGACCGGTGTCCTGATGGCATCCTATCTCGGTACACAGGCACAGGCAGTGGGTGTCGGACGATATTATGGCGGACTGCTCGGGAGATCAGACCGGCTCGTACTGATTCTTGTCATCGGTATTATCGACCTCATTATTCCAGTCAGTTTCTACGGACTTGGCTGGCTTGGCTGGCTGCTGGTAATGTTTGGCTTCTTTGGGCATATCACCGCAATCCAGCGGTTCATATATGTCTGGGGAAAGGTGAAGTGAGGAATTTTAAAACCTGAAAAATTCCTTCTTGCCCCTCTCACCTCACATATTTTTTGACTCTTTTCATCACCGTAAATCCCGATACGATCCCGGTTGTTTAATTATCTAATAACCGGTAATTCCCTTCTATGGATAGAAATCTGATCGCACTCCCTGTCATCTGTATTGTAGCACTCTTCCTGGCCGGGTGCACGGCAACATCACCTTCACCATTGAACGGGACAACAATCACAACCACCCCGACTATGGCGGTGACAACAGTGCCTGTTGATAACCAGACCTGTACTATTTATGCTGACTGTGTGCCTGCCCAGTGCTGTCACCCGACAACCTGCGTGAACCAGCAGGAATCGATACATGTGTGCAATTTCCTGTGTACTGCGTCCTGCGAAGGACCGCTGGACTGCGGTGCCGGCGAGCTGTGGGTGTACAAACGGGAAATGTTCGGTAGTACCCGCTGCATCTTCCACCAAAATACCCCAGACCTCTTTGCATCTGACCGCATCCCCGGCTGCGGTACTCTCCCATGATGTCTTCGACTGTCGGCATCGGTATTGAAGTGAATACGAGCGGGTTTGACCCGGCTGCTGCGATATTTACGTGGAATACCACGTATGGTTACTTCCAGTCATGGGGACCGGTGAATTTCACCGTGCAGGAGCGTGGAAACCCGGTTTTCAATAATGGCGAAAAACTCTACTGGTCGTTTATGGAAAAACCTCCAGCCACCCTTGATACGGTCTTTGTAACCGTGACAGCAACGGATCCTGCTACTGACAAAGTTCTGGGGAACTCAACGATAACTCTTGGGTGGGACGGGGATTTCGTTGCCGTTGTGAAGGAAATACAGTAAAATTTCTTTGACCTGAAAATAGAACCGGGTCCTATCATAAATTTTGTAGTCTGTTGAGGATCTCGACCGGGTCCTTGCCCGCGTGGAGAAACTCAAATGCAAAATCATGATGCCCAAAAATGAGATTAAAACCGTCGGTCTCGTAGCTGTCATTCAGGATACTGAGTGTAATGTCATCGGACTCTGGATACCTGAGTGAAGGTGACATGAGGAAATCTCTTCCTTTTTTCACAACCGGAACCGGATTCTTAGTGTTGTGAATTTTCCGCTGTAATTTTCCTGATATAATCCAGTGCCGCAACAGCATCGGTCCGTTTCTGGTCGCATGCATGGGTATCTGCCCAGTGCAGGAATCGCTCGCGAATAGTTTCATCAATTGCATTCCCGGCATTGCCCACGATTGCCCGGTAGGTCCGTTTTGGATAAAAGAGGGAACGGGCAGAAGCCAGAAGCGTATCGTGTTCATCGGGAGTTATAATCCCGTCCTGAATTGCCCGTTTCAGGGTGAACCGGATATTGATTAATGGTTCTGAGAGTGCCATGCCCGGATGACGGATCGAACACCAGTGCCACTTCATCATCGGATTCAAGTTCACCGCTCTTATACATCCGGTAGATCTCACCGATGCCCACCATGCCCAGCGTGTCCATCTCTGCAGCCCGGAGAGCGCCCATGCTCGATGCACCCACGACCACGACACCTTTTTTTGCCGCTGTAAGGATCTCCCGGTGTGCAACCGCAGATTCCTGGTGGAAGACACCGTCTATCAACCCGATAATCGTCGCACCTTTCTCTGCTGCAAAAAGGAGGTCACCTCTCCTGGCTGGAGGGTGATATTCGGCGGAAAGGATCTTCTCTGCCGCTGCCTGATCAAGACTTGGCCCGAGAAAGACGATGATCTTTTGCATGATCCACCCGGTCTCCACGGCGGCTGGGGTCCATGGCAAAGACTTCCAGCCCCGGAACAATTACTCTTACGACAGGAATCCCGATCTCTTCCCGGGTCAGGTCAACCACGATGACCCGGTCGAGCCCCTTTTTTCCCAGTGCATCGATTACAAACCGGATATCGGTGAGGAAATCATCGCTGTCATACGATGCGATCCGGTTATAATCCACGTGGCCGTTTTCCTTAAACCAGTACGCGTTTATCCGCTTTGCCCGGTCATACCCCATCCTTTTCCGGAGCTCGGCGATGGTTGTATCCTCCCGTGCCCCGTGAATCTGGGTCAGCCGGCTCTGTGCAACTTCGGTGAGCGCCCGCATCACCGCAATCCGTGCGCTGGTATGGGTCCCGATACCGATAGTGAGTAGCATCGGGTCCTTGAGCAGGACATCGTCTGCGACTGCAGCCATGGTCGGGATCCCGATGTCACTGGTGATATCCCGTACCCGTACTTCAACCTGTGCATCGGCAAATTTCTTCTGCATCTCAAGGCAGGTCGGGTCATCGATATTTTCAACCACTGCCCCGGTATCCCGGGAAGCCTCGACCAGCGACCAGGCGTCCCGTTCAATGACCTCCGAGAGGGCATGGAAGATGGCCTCCTCCATGGTGTTTCCTGACGCCAGCCCATTCGTGTTCGTGCGGAAGAGCTGCCTGAATTTCTGGGGGAGCGGGTGAAAAACTGCGTGTGCCGGGACAATGACCGGCGTATTATTTGCAATATCAAACCCTTCCACCCATGGCATGAGCCGGTCCGTATCTGCATCCTTGGGGAGGATCAGGTCCTGTGGATCAAGTACCCTCCCGTGAGCCATCATTTCCTGGTAGGATGCAAGGTGGATCTTCCGGTCGTGCAGTTCCGAGGAATATCGTTCGATTCCCTCCATGATCGCCGAAATCCGTGACTCTTCAACGGTTGCCCCTTTACCGTTGTAGACGGTGATTGCTCCTGCTTCTGCAGTCGGGCGGATACAGGAGAAGACCGGGATTCCTATCCGGTCAAGGTTGGTAATATCCGCGACGCGTGTTATCCCCGCTGCGGGCACTTTTGGTTCAATGCGGGCAAGTGTCTCGTCAAGAGGGGCAGCACGCTGTGTTTCGAGATTGTAGGTTTTTTTGCAGGATTTCAGCTGCATGGAAGTCACCATGGTATTGAAAGGTCTGGCAGATATGCCGGTTTCTTTCCTGAGAACCGGGTGCCGGATTATTACTAAAAATATTCCGTGAGAGGGTTTATACACTTTGATTTGGGGTTTTGTATCCGGGCACCCGGATCTCTACAAGAGGTACAGGAATCCAATCAAAACGGATGAGATTGTATCGTATTGCCATGGTTATCAGAACCGCCTCCCTTTCCGCACCGCTCCGATCAACCATTCGTCCGCTATTTACCGGAAATCAAAGAACAAATCATACAGGATTCCGCTCTTGCCGGGAATAACAGTCTGGAAAGTCTGATCTTGGAATACGCTATTATCAGACAACATGCAAAAAGGAAGAAATAATCCAGTGTTTTTTCTGTGCACGGTTCGCATGGCATAAATATCGATAGTAAAAGAACCCAAATCATTGCAGTTGAAACAATGATGCACACAACGTATGCCATAGTCTCACCAAAGCGGGGGAAGCATCACCGGGCATACTGGTGTTTTGATTTTGATGGATGTTATGTGCTTTGGAGTATCCATAGATAAGGGCACGATCACGCATAATTAAAAATACGAAATCTCATATTCGCGGTCTGCTGACAGGTTCACCGAAATATTCCCTGTAAGGCGTATACACGTTGCTGTATCGAAGTCCGTATAAAGACTCCCGCGATCACAGTTATCCCACTTTGCGAATATTGATGCAGTACCCGTTATCCCACTGGTTGCATTCGGACTTGAGGCACGGGGTTAATGCAGGATCGAAATCTTCTGCCTTATTAATCCAGTTGACAATCGAATTCTTCTTCATGCACCAGTATGATTCCATGATTTTGGTTTTGATTCCTTCAATAAGAAGTGAATACCCGGGATGGTGTGAAACTGGGTTTTTTTAAAAAAAGAGCGTCTTTTTTATTTTATTATCAGTTCATCGATTACCGGAATACTATAACTATAGCTGCGGCCGCTGACAAAATAGAGGGTCATGTCCGCTGATACGCGTTGCCCGGCCCTGACCTGCTGCACCAACGTACCCTTTGCACAATCACCCATTTTGTAACTGGTCCGGTCATCAATATAGCTGTACCCGCAACTGACACTTGCTGACATCGTGAGATCTTCTTTTGATGGATTGTAAAATTCCACGGTCACGCCAACAGCATTACCGTTCTTGTAATAATCAAGGATTTGTGCAGATGGTCGCGCGAACGGGTCCGGGAATTTAACATCCCTGAGTATCCGTTCACTGAAGTCGACGGTCGTGTATTTTCCGAATCTGGTCGTGACTTCCTCCTGTTTACACACCGAATCCATGCAGACCATGACCGCATGGTCGCCTTCGGGAACCATCAGGTACAGTGGTGTGGCTGGCTGCACCGTCCCGACAGGCTCGTTGTCGAGGATGACCGTCATGTTTGCAGGATATGATATCCCGCTGATGGACACTCTCAGTGATCCTTTCAAAGTTGAATTTGAAGCAGTACCATTGGCGGTTGCGTTTGTTGTTTGATTCACACCGGGAACCGGTGTAATGGAAACCGGGGTAACCGTAATATTGGTTGTCGCATTCGCCGGATTCTTGCTTGTCATGGCTATGCAACCGGTAGCTAATATAAATCCGACCGCAATAAACAGGGCAAATGGCACAATTGGTTTCATAGGGGTTTTGTTACACGACGTATGTTCTTTTTTTGATTAATAGTATGTTGCAAGGCAATGAGGCATTGCAATCGTGTTTTAGAGCCAGGGGGAAATCCCAGACCCCCAAAACAGGTGTTCCTTTCATGGTGACCGTGCTACCTACCCAGCGAAAAAAGGGGGCTGCTGGAAGACCGCTAAATTGCAGGGTCAAAATCCCTGCAAATAGGCCCAATATGGAAAATAATCCTTTTAATCCGTATTTTTTCTCAGCGTGGACACTATTTTCCCATCGTGAAAAAACACCTTCGTCCGTTTACCAGAAGGAGCGTTTCACGGGCTTATTTGAGATACAGTCAGGTTTTTACCTGCATCACATCTTCTGGAGCCTGCCGAATGCCGGACCCTTCGAGATAGGGTAATAATCCCGATCCTCGCAATAACAAACCTCATATCCCGGGAGCAATGTCTTTCTTGTATGGATCTCTTCGTTCTCCGGCATGGAAAGGCGGGACAGCCATCCAATGGACCCGATGATAACAAACGGGCACTCACGGCTGATGGAAAGGATGAGATGCGAATAGTGGGGAAGTGGATGCGGCAAAAAAAATTCAAATTTGATGTTATCGCCACAAGCCCGCTGACCCGTGCGTATGAGACTGCGGAAATCGTTGCCCGGTCGCTGGCCAGAAAAGACCGGCTCGCTGTCTGGGAGGAACTTGCGCCCGGGGGCGATCTGGATACGATTTATTATCAGTCTGCACAATTCGGGGACGATTCTGCGGTTCTTGTCGTTGGGCATGAACCTCAGTTATCGACGCTTATCGGCAGGATCATCTCCGGAAATGATTCCGCCTCTCTCATCCTCGCAAAAGGCGGCCTGGCAAAAATCAGGAATTATTCATTCGACAAACGGCCATCTGGTGATCTCCAGTGGCTGCTCACGCCAAAACAGATAATGGCTATGTCGTAAGGTATCCCGCGTTTCACCTCTCTCATTCCCTCTCATGTGATGATAAAGACTGCCAGATTACTGCTGTCTTTCCTAATCCGGATTATTATATATCCTTTTTAGTGCTGCCTTCAAAGGGTTCCAGTAATCGTCATACCCTCCCTGGCAGATCTCCTTGTACTGGTCATCGGGAACCCCGGTCTGCATAAAGGAAAGTTCCGTGTCTGAAGATACCGGGAAAAGGGCGATGGTCAGCGTTGAATAATGATAAAAAAGAAGAAGGGTTTTATCTCTTCCAGACTTCCTCGGTCATCATGTTCTTTCCATGGTAAATGATCTCTGTTGCAGTAAAGACCAGGACGACGTAATCGGGGTTATCCACTGCTTTGAAATACTGTTCAAACATCGGGTTCCAGTATTTCTTCTTGGTTGCAAGATCTTCGTGGACTTCACCCTTTGCTTTCATTTCAACGTAGGGGTCGGAGAACTCCTTGCCCGACCAGGTCGAAATAGCCACATTGGGATTCTTTTTCAGCTGGGCCACTTTTTTGGTACTCTTCATGGTTGCCCCGACAAAGGTCATGTCCGCAAAACCGTTCAGCACCATGAACCGTACTGCCGGCAGTTTACCATCAACCGTGGCAATAGCCGCTACATGGGGACCTCCCACGACTTCAAGGATGTTCTCTTTGAGTGCCATAATGTTTCATACCTTCTATGAGTGGATAATTGTTACGATAGCGATAAAAAATGTTCAACCGGAATGAGCAGAAGGACGCTGCGGGAATATCATGCTATATGTAGCATCAGTCATTGAACGAGTATAAGAACATCATGAAAAAGGGTTACCGAAATATTCCGCTACAAATCCAAATATTAATCTCCTGATAAGGATTCAGGTCACACTATGAAAATTCCCCTGCTTCTCGTTATCGCCACGATTTGTTCCATTCTGGTGACAGGGTGTATGACACAAAATTCTACTTCCGGTAGCACCGTCGCTACATTGGCAACAGAACAGACAACTGCCCATCCGACTTCAGTTTTTCCCGAAGGTGAAAAATTTACCACGTTGATTACGGTCGCTGGCCAGTCTGGGAAGATCTCGGATACCTTTTATGTCCCGCAAGGTTACTGGGAACTCTGGTATACGGCAGATCCGCTCATCACGGGAGGACAGGATTCGGTTTCAGCTTCAGGATCGAACTCTGCGCTGTTTCCATATCTGTCGATTCAGGTTATTGATACAAAAAATTCCGACAGGGTTGTGGAAACCGTTGAACCCCAGGGAGGCCTTGACAAAACCTTATGGGTGAAATCAGGTATAGATCCCAGGCCCTGGAAACAGAAATTCTACGAGGGAAATAAAGAGTATCGTTTTGTGATTATGACAAAACACATCAAATCCTATAGTATTGAAGCCCGAATTCCCAAGAGCGGTTAATGAAGAATCGATACTTCATGCCCTGACCAGGGATCATGTGTTGTTTCAATGACACAATGCGAACAGCGGCAGGATTATATCATCGGACTTTAGATCTTTCATACCTGTCAATAACCCTGATTCCGCCCGGAACTACCGTGCCGGTATGGGTACATAATGGATTACTGCGAGGATAGAATGGAAAAAATTGTTCGAACCACAACCCGAGGGTTGGTCGTGCTTATCGCCGTCTTGGCTTTCTTTTCCGGGGCCATTGCAGCTGGGCAGACGCAGACCTCTATGGGAAACGTCGTGACACTGTCGGGATATTCTTATGGCGGTGACACCGTCTATCTCTTCCTGACCGGCCCAAACCTCCCGACCAATGGTGTAGCGCTTGACAACATCAACCACCTTGCAGAACAGGGTGGCGCAACCCGGGTAGATGTAGACGCGGACGGTCATTGGGTCTATAAGTGGTATACCGGTTCTGTGGGTGGCAGGCTCGATGCCGGTACCTATACCGTCTGGATCGCCGACGGCCCGGCTGACCGTTCCCACCTCACCACGGTTGATTACAAGACCATCTCGGTCAGCCTTTCGGTACCTTCCCTCAGCGCAGGGACCAGCAGTGGCTCCGGCCAGTCTTCCGAGCCGCCGCAGGCCGGCTCTATGGACTTCAATGCGATCCCCGACGGGACGTCGGTTGTTGTCAACAATATGTACAAAGGAATGACCCCGCTTACCGTCAGCGACCTCAACCCCGGTACCTATAATGTAACTTTCTCTCATTTTGGATACGCGGCATTGTCGATGCCGGTTTCCGTTAAGGCCGGGAGCGTCTCGGAGGTCAACGCGACCCTTGTCCTGCTGACCGGCTCGCTCTTTGTCAACACAACGCCGGACGGCGCCCGGCTCACGCTCGATGGTTCGGCTGCCGGCATCTCGCCGGCAACGCTCCCGAATATTACCCAGGGCAATCACCTGCTCAACGTGACAAAAGAGGGTTTTGTCACCCAGAGCCTTCCGGTACAGATAACTACTGGCCAGACAACCAATGTCGATGTCGTGCTGCTCCCGTCCGTTAAAGGTGTGTCCGGTTTCCTTCCATTAACTGCAGGTGCCGCTGTACCTCGTAGCGCTGCTGTTTGCCAGGAAACGTTCAGAGATATAAAAAACTGGTTATCGGGCTGGACTCTCTAAAAACCCGCTATTTTTCAAGTGCTCACGGAATTGATGCCCTGTCTCCGGACTACCTGTGATGAGTGGAGAGATAGCAAGTGCATCAATATCCGTGAAGCAGGGAAAAGGTAAGCGTACTCTCCTGAAACCTTCATATCAGCGTTTTGTGGTATCTCTAACCGGTGACCTGGTAGTTATCCTTAAGATAATTATAAACCATTATCAAAAGTTTTTAGCAACGCTTATATACTAATATTTTAAACGTGGTATTTTACCGAAAAATCAGGTGCTATAAGGTTCTATTTATGAATTCCAGTATTCGGATTTTACAACAAATGCGTCCGGCGATTCGTGCATTCCATAGAGGGAAATGGCCGGATCGTATCAAACAAGAGGCACATCCGAGGGATGCACAAACCTTGTATCGTGAATTTATTCGGCGAAACAGACCGAATTGAGTTGTTTGCTTACAACAATTTCACCCGGCATCTGGTCTGATCTTCTTTTTATTTCAGGTCCGGTATACCGATTCATGGATTTGGCAGATCCGCGACTCATTGTATACCCGCTGCGGGTATTTTTTGGTTCAATGCGGGCGGGTGTCTCTTTTTAAGGAAGTACCACGCTGTGTTTCGGGATTATAGGTCTTTTTGCAGGATTTCAACTGCATGAGGATCCCCGTTGGTATGGAGATTTTTCTGGGACTTTCGTGTTATATTATTACAAAAAATATTTCGTACCGGTGTAAACACAAGTTGATTTTGGGAGGTTTCGGATCTGGACTCTTGCATTCAAACAGTATCTCCAAAAAAATGCCACTCTTTTGATATCACAATATATCCGGTTTCATAATTTCCATAACCATTATGCAAAAATTAATCGTCTCAAGATGCCAGAATCATGTATCTGCATCATTTTATAAAATGATAGTAATTCATCTGGAAAGAGAGCTCATGCCAGAAACATAAAAGCAGAAGACATGATGGTATCAGGTAATCAATCATGCGGTTGTTCATCCTTAAAGATCTTAAAAAAATATCTGATTTCCACTCATAAAAAAATGTGATGCATATGAAGTCAAAAGATATTGCAATTGTCGGAATTCTGCTTGCCATCGGTGCGATCCTGCGATACTTCCTTGCGATGTTCAACACACCGCTCACACCTAATTTGATCATCGCGTTTTACTGTCTTGCGATCATCCTTCTCAAGCCAAAAATATACGAGGCAGTGGGAATCGGTTTCGTTGCCGGGGTCCTTTCAATGCTGATCTCAAGTTCTGTATTTCCCACAGCAAACCTGATCAGTGAACCGGCAGGTGCCTATGTCTGTTTTATTTTTTATCAGGTTTTGAGGCATAGGGAAAATCTGGCCCCGATGATTACTACATTTATTGCCACACTTGCGAGCGGTGTTATATTCGCCGGGATCGCAACCGTTTTTATGTATACGACAATACTCCCCATGTATCATGGCAATTTTTCGGAATTTTTTGCGATATATGTTCCCATCGTGGTTATTACTGCAGTGTTGAATGCGGTCATTGTTCAGATCCTCTATATCCCCTTGAGCAGGGTAGTGAAGCGGGAAAGCAACCCGGATTATTTTCATTGAATATTTCATTTTTCCCAGCTGCTGCCGTTTTTGGGCTATTATTCTGGATAACTACTATCAAAAAAGAAAAGATAAATGCTTAAATTTTTGAGCAGGGTTACCTCCACCACAGAACAGGAGTAGAACACCTGTATTGATCTTCTGTGTTTTTATTGCTCTGCCATACAAAGACAGGTCCTAAAACCAGCTGTCGAGCGTTTTCTGCCCGGCCTTAGCGCAGAAATTCTCCATCGCCTTCTCCACCCTGTCCTCGGAAAAACCGTATTCTCCGCAGAGCATGTTCTTGATACCGGTGATGTCGGGATGGCCCCATTCGAGGGTATACTCGTCCGTCACTTCCGGGTGCAGGAAGAGATCCATTACCGGTGAGGGATCAAAATCCGGGAGTTTTTCGTTGATCGTTGCCGCAAACTCTCCCCGCTGTACGATCTTCAACCCGGTCTTTGCCCCGATCCCCCTGATGCCCGGGTTGAAATCAGTACCTACGAGGATGGCAATCTCGATTAACTGCTCGCGGGTCAGGTTAAGTCCGTCAAGTACACCCGCGAGGACGATCTGTTCAGGGTTTACCGTGATCTGCCGTCCCCGGATCTTCCGCTTGCCGCTGACGGTCAGGTTCCGAACAAGGTTAGGGGCGCCAAAGAGGAGGGTATCGTAGTCCTGTGACACCACGTAGCGTGCCTCTCCTTTTTCCCCCATATATGCGGCCTGGGCTTCACCCTCTCCTGGTGCCTGGACGGTTGGGAGGCCCATGAGCCGGAGCAGTTCCTTTGAGGTCTCGACGATGGTGGTGTCGACCCGGGAAGACGACCGCGCCTGTTTGTATGCCTCGGCCTCATCACCCCGTTCAAGTGCATCTTTCCATTTCTCGCCCGCCTCATCCCGGATCTTCCGACGCCCGTCAATGGTATCCTGCTTGAGAGCGGCGGGTTTACCATCAAAGACAAAGACCGGCTTTATCCCCTTCTCCATAAAATTCGAGACCCGGAAGAGGATCCCGGATAAGTGTGACGTGATACGCCCCTGTTCGTCCATAAGCGGTGTCCCGTCAGGCTGCCGGATGATCGTCAGGAACTGGTAGAGTGCATTGTTTGCATCGATGGCTGCAATACCCGGAAGTGATTCCCACGTCACCGGTATCTTGTAATCCGCAATAATATCCCGCAGAGCAACGCCCATGATAGTTCACGAGGTAAAAAAATTAACGGTATATCCGTTTTGAATATTCGCCGACCAGTTCATCGAGGTGGGTCATTGACATATCGAATTTTTCCGCCATCCGCCGGGAGATTTCCTCGAGATTGTTGCGTAAAATTCGTTCACGGAGCACAATACTCCTTTCCAGGTGGCGCATTTTTATCTGGAGCGAGAGGAAGAGTCCCCCGAGTGAAAGCATCATCAGCGTTGCTGCTATTGCTATGGTAAGATCCTGCCAGAACCGGTTGATCAGGACGAGCGTGGAAATGACCATTACAATGGTGAGCAGGATATCGACTAAGTACTCACGTATGTCCATACTTTTAGATGATGAGAGCACAGTAATTAATCTAACTAATTAATTGGAGATGCATCTTTGGATATCAAACGAATCATTCCCTTCCTGGTGATGCCACTCCTGCTCCTTTTAGTGGAAACCGGGTCCATCCTGATCTCGCTTCCCGTTCAGGCTGCAGGAATCACTGCATTTGAAGACCCCGGCTCTGTTGCAAATCCTTTTATTTTTATCGCGATCCTGCTGGTGTTCACCGGCTTATTACTGGTCCTGATCAAATACGATTTAAAAAAAGTGATTGCTGCAATTATCGGGTTCTCGATCTTTCTTACGTTCGGCTATATCTTTACCGCTCTTATGACTGCAGTCATGGGAACGACCGACCTTGCAATGCTCGTGGTACTCATCTTATCCGTGCTGGCAACCGCTCTCCTCTATGTATACCCGGAATGGTACGTGATAGACAGCCTTGGTATCCTGATCGGGGCCGGGGTAGCCTCGATATTCGGCGTTTCGCTTGACATCATCCCGGTTGTAATCCTCCTTATCCTGCTGGCAGTCTATGATGCGATCTCCGTGTACAAAACAAAACACATGATCACGCTTGCCGAAGGCGTGATAGACTTAAAAACCCCTATACTCTTTGTTGTGCCGAAACGGCGCGACTACTCCTTTATTCGCGACGGGATTGGGAAACTGGATGATGGCGGGGAACGTTCAGCATTCATTATCGGTATGGGGGACCTGATCATGCCCTCAATACTGGTAGTCTCCGCAAACGTCTTTTTAAAAGGCTGGCGGCTTGGAGGTATCATCAACCTTCCGGCACTGGGAGCCATAGTCGGTTCCCTTGCTGGACTGACCGTCTTACTTTACTTTGTCTCTTCAGGAAAACCTCAGGCTGGTCTGCCGCCATTGAACGGCGGTACAATCCTTGGATTCCTGGCGGGATGGGCGCTGATGGGCTGATTTAAAAAAAATTACAGGGCAGGCAATAATTCATCCTCACCTGTTTTGTGATAAATACCGCCTTCCCCTCACCGGGGAAGAATGGGTTTCGGTGTCCTAACTGATGAGGATAATGAGTAAAAATTCACTGGCTGATGAATCAGACACTATCCGGTGACACTACGGTCCGGGGTTTCCTGGCCCTCTTGGGTTTTGGTTTCCGCCTGGGTTTGCCATTTACATCTGTGTCGGGACCTTCATTCAAATCCGGTTCTTCAGGTTCCTGGGGGAGGGGAGACCGGATATCCGGAGCCGTATCCCTTTTTCGTTCCACCCTTTCCGGCTTGTGTATCAGTATCTCAGCGAGCACCGCATCGACCCCATCTCCCGTCTGAGTGGACATGGTGAGATACCCTTCAGCTGCCGAAATATCTGATTTGTTCGCCACAACAACCAGCGGTGCCTCGACCATTCCCTTCACTTCCTCAAGCAGGTTGAGCTGGACGTCCATCGGGTAGCCGCAATGCTCTGAAGGGTCAAGGATGAAGAGTATGATATCTGCCACATTCATCATCGCAGACAGTGCCTGTTTTTCAATGGCGTTTCGTTCTTCAGCCGGACGGTCGAGAATACCAGGCGTATCGACAAACTGGATCCGTTCCCTCCCCATGTCCCGGTGCCCGACGATGATGCCTTTTGTTGTAAACGGGTACGATGCAACTTCGGGTGCGGCAGAAGAGACCTGCCGGATGAACGATGATTTACCGACATTGGGATATCCCGCGATCACGATAGTGCATGCGTCCTCAACATGGGGGAGCTTTCGCAAGACGTTCCTGACCTCGTTTAGGAACCGCAGGTCCTTGTCAATCTGGTGCACCATGGAAGCGAGCCGGGCAACAGTCCGTTTCCGCACCAGGGTTGTATCGTCAGACTTCCGTGTCTGGACTGCAAGCTGGTTTCCCACCATCTTTGTATGTTTTGCAGCCCAGCCAACGGCACCCAGCGATTGCCGTATCCGGTCCATGCCAAAGAGGATATCAGCCATCTCACGGTAGAACCGGGGGATCTGGTCGAATTCAGGAAATCCGCGTATGATGTAGACCAGCCGGTCATGGACTGCGGCGCCAACCGCCCGCACAAACTCTTCATTGGCCCGGTCCTTGTTGGTCTTTTCCTTCATTTTTTTTGCCGCACGGCGAAAACTTCTGTCGAGAATTTCATCTGCCGTTGGCACTGTAGGTATTTTTTCGAATTCCACAAATCTCCAACCTATTTATATATTGGAGAGTTATACGGTTTATCGTTATGGACTTGTCGCTTATCCAGAAGGATATCCTCATTACCCTCATCACCCTCTACCACAAGCACTCGCGGTCCATCAAAGGCGAAGATATTGCCGACATGATCCAGCGGAACCCGGGGACCGTGCGCAACCAGATGCAGGCGCTCAAGACAATCGGGCTTGTGGACGGGGTACCTGGCCCGAAGGGAGGTTACATTCCCACTGCTCTTGCCTATAAAGAACTCAACCTGAATGTTGCTGAAGGGAATTATGATGTCAGTATCAGCCGGGATGGCGAAATTGTTTCCGGGGCATCCGTCCAGGAAATCGATTTTACTACGCTCTGCCACCCGGATATCTGCCATGCGGTCATCAAACTTTTCGGGAGTGCCAAGCTCTTTGAAATCGGCGACCGTATTACGATTGGTCCCACACCGGTCAATAAACTCCTCATTCGTGGAGAGGTCTTCGGGAAAGACGAATCGAAACAATTGCTCCTCATTGTGACCACCGAGATGATCTCGCTCCCCAAACAATCAATTAAAAACTATATGAGTACCCCGCTCAAGACATTAAAAAGTTCAAACACACTTTTTGATGCTCTTGTCCTTTTTAATAAGAACCGTATCCATGGTGCTCCCATTATCGATGACGAAAACCTTGCCGGGATCATTACGATAAGTGATATTGCAAAAGCGGTTGAAAAAAATCTGCCACTCACGACAAAAGTTTCTGCTGTCATGACCACCGATGTTATCGAAGCTCCCTCGGATACCAAACTCTTTGAAGTAATCAGCAGGTTCAAGGAACGCGAAATCGGACGATTGATTGTTATTGAAAATGGCAAACCGGTGGGGATGCTTACCCAGTCGGATATTATCCGGGTATTTCCTTCCCTGTGAACCAATATATATAATGCATCTGGACTACATTACTTGCAAAGGACTGAGAATATGACAGAACTATCCCATTCAGCCGTTGGACGGATCATGAAAAAGGCCGGTGCCGAGCGGGTAAGTGCCGATGCGACAGAGACCCTCCTTGTATTAATGGAGGATTATGGGACATTTCTGGCAAGGGAAGCCAAAAAAATGTCAGATCATGCCGGGAGAAAGACCCTTCGGGGATCCGATATACGCATGGCGGCCGAATTCATCAAATAACTCAAATTGGGTTATCAATATCAAAAAAACTCACATTTATTGCGCCATTTTAGAACACTTTAAATATTTATAAGCGTCATATTTTTTTTATGTCTCGTGTATTTGCCAGAAGCCTCTCCCGGAAAAAGATTATGACCAATGAAGGAAAGCTCGTTGGAACACTAAAAAATATAAGGGTTGATTTTGATTCCGGACAGGTCCAGGCAATGATTGTCCACCCTGACCAGACCTTTGTCACTGACGGGTACAACATGGAAGATGATAAACTTCTGGTGATCCCGTTTGAAGCGGTAAAGGACATCAAGGACTATATTGTTGTTGACCGCTATCTTGCGCGAAAATAAGAAGAATATTTTTCAATCGCTTCGATAAACCCCATTCCATATTCTTTTTTGGTAATAAACTCAACTACTGCCTTTGTATCGGGATGGGCATTTGCTACCGTTACTCCGATCCCCGCCTTTGCAAGCATCTGGATGTCATTCAGGGAGTCCCCGATAGCAAGAAAATCTGAGGGCAGAAGGCCCATTTCCTGTGCGAGCGCTTCCAGTGCGGTTCCTTTGTCTACACCCGGTGACTGGAGGTGGATCGCATATCCGGTGTCAAGCACGTTCACCGGGCAGTCCTTAAGGATTTTTTTCACCTCGTCAACGGGAACCATGCGGGCAAATGCCAGATCAGCAAACCGATACGTGGGGCTGAACAGCACAAGTTCTGTTCCCCGTTCCCGGTAATAATCCTGGACGATTTCCAGCGCCTTCCTGCATATGCCCTGGTCGCCTTTGATACGCAGGGTGCCGGTATAACCAACACGAAATACCCCCCCGTTCTCAGCAATAAATGATCCTTGTGTTCCTATCATCTTGCAGAGAGCGTCCATAAAACAGGAAGTATTCCCGCTTGCAAGGACTACTTCGACACCGTCATCAACAAGCGATCTGATCGCTTCGACTGCACCGGTATTGAGCCGGCGGGACGGATCTGTGATCGTCCCGTCAATATCGGTAAGGAGCGCTTTTAACACGGTTTGAGACCTGCCTCTTCTACCATGAACGGGGCTTCGCCTTCGGGAAGATTGGGACTGTCGACAAGGCGTGCAATACGTTTTCCGCCTTTGCTCTTGCGCAGGTAGAGCCGGAAGGTTGCCGTGTGTCCGACAATGTTTCCGCCAATGGGTTTTGTCGGGTCACCGAAGAAGACCGCCGGGTTGGACATTACCTGGTTTGTCACCAGTGCAACGGCATTATGTTCATCGATGAGTTTGAAGAGCTCGTGCATGTGCCGGTTCAGTTTCTGCTGGCGTGTCGCGAGTGTTCCCCGTCCGGCATATTCAGCCCTGAAGTGGGCGGTGAGTGAATCAATAATGAAGAGTTTGACCGGACGTCCGCTGTCTTTTAACTCCGCTGCAAGATCCCGTGAATTTTCCACAAGGAGCATCTGGTGATCCGAAGTGTGTGCCCGGGCAATGTGGATGTTATTTAAAAATTCCTGCGGGTCCGCATCTTCGATCCCAAGCCCGTGCACCATCTGCTCGATACGCTCAGGACGGAATGTGTTCTCAGTATCGATATAAATGGCACTCCCGTTCAGCCCGCCATCTTCTTCGGGAAGCTGGACATTGACTGCCATCTGGTGGACGATCTGGCTTTTACCGGAACCGAACTCACCATACATCTCGGTAATCGCCTGTGTCTCCAGGCCTCCTCCCAGCAATTCATCAAGGGCAGGGACACGGAACGACAGTTTCCTGATATCTTTTCGCTGTTCGAAGATGTCTTTTCCGGTCTTGAACCCGCCAATATCTGCGGCTTCGCGTGCGGCTTTGACAATCTTTTTTGCAACCGACTCGGAGATTTCCGAGATCTCTGAAAGTTCGGCAGGTGATGCAGTTGCAATACTTTCCACCGAGAGATATCCTGCTTCACGGAGTTTATCTGCGGTGCTCGGGCCTACGCCCGGTAAATCTTCAATTTCTAAAGGTCCTTCAGCCATTTCTTGCACATCTCCTATGGCACATCAAGATGTTAAACATGGGCATATATGCTCTCGGACTACGCAGGGTGAAAGTGTAGTTTTTACTTGTCCAGTTCTTCGATAAACGCATGGATCTGCACCAGTATATGTTCTGGTCCGGTGTCAATGGTTCGGGTATGTTCCGGTATGATCCGGCTGCCGGAAAGAGTGCCGGTTACCTGCATTTCAATCCCGTGCGGGAGATCCCCTTCAATAAGATAACGCTCGATACCATTATCGATAAAGGTGCATCCTGGTGCGGAGATAATCGTTCCCTGAAAAACAATCGGGCGGGACTTCTCTTCCGGCACACGAAATGCACTCCCCCGTCCGACACCTAGCTCAATCCCCCCGAAACGACCGGGTCTGGCAGTCGCATGGTATATCTCGACCCGGTCCCCGCAATGGACCGGGAGTAACGCTTTGTCACCCCAGAGCACAACTCTGAGGTCATCGTTTCCATCGCTCACGAGAATATTTCGTACCCACGATACAGTACCATTACGGGTGGTAAACGACCGGGGTTCTTTTGCTTCTTTGACATTCCCCTGTATCGAATAGATGCCCTCTTCGCCAACGGAACAGAGCGGGGTGAATGGTACGGTGATCTCCTGATCGGTAACCTCCACGGAACTTTTCTCATCGAGACTGTAGGCTCTTCCCACCCCGCGACGGTCCGGTTTAGCACCTTTGATGTGGATGGAACCGCCCGGGAGAATACCGGCAAAGAGGGCGGGTGACCATGCTACTACCCGGGCGGTACCATTGGCATCTCCGATAACTGCTTCCATCATCTCTCCGGTCGTACCGTCCCTGCGGTTAAAAGTACGGGGTTCTTCGCGTGCAAGCAGCATTGCGTCAAGATCCACCGGCTCTGTTGACAGGCTCTCCCCGGTCATACCTTTTGCGGGCAGGGAACATGTGATCTCACAGCCTGCCTTACGCAGGGCAAGTGCATAAATCTCATTTGTACTGTTTGGCGGATGGCGCCCGATAATCTCCAGCACGTCTCCTGCCGCAATGTCTGCGACAGCCCCTGCCTTCTCGTCCCATAAGACCACCCGCGTGGTCCCGGTCTCATCGCCGGCAAGAAGGGTAGCGACCCAGCCCTTCTCCCCGTCTTTCCGGTCAAATTCTTTTGGTTCGGTCTTGTCGATGACTTTCCCAAAAAAAGAAAAAAGGCTTGATTTACCGGCAAGTCCCCGGATCTTCACATGCTGACGCCCCAGTTCACCGATAACGAGCATGGCTGCAGTCGGTTCATCAATAAGGTCCCCGCACTCTTCGATCTTGGTATCTACGCGCCGTTCGAACTCTTCTTTTGAAATGAGATCATCGACCAGCGCGTAATGGAACAGCACGGCTCTTAACGCCTCCTTACTGTTGCCACGGCGGGCGCTGCATGGTAGTGGTGATATCCCCGATAGTCTCGCCCCTGCGCATCAGTGATATGTCTGTCCCGTGTATCAGGACCTCAGGGCAGCGGGGACGGCAGTTATACTGGGAAGACATGGCGTACCCGTATGCTCCGGCATCAAGGACTGCGATGATGTCCCCGGCGGCAAGTTCGGGGAGTTTCCTGTCGGGTGCAAGAATATCGCCGGTCTCGCAGATAGGTCCTGTTACCGTGTATTCCGTCGTGAGGGGGGCAGCCGCGTTGTTTGCAACAATGACCTCGTGGTAGGCATCATACATTGCGGGACGGATGAGCAGGTTGAAGCCGGCATCCACATTGGCAAATTTCTTGTGCGCAGATTTTGTGGAGTTGACACTTGTTAAGAGGACTGTTGAATCGGCAACGAGTGAGCGGCCAGGCTCAATCCAGAGTTCCGGGGCAATCCCGCATGCTTCGACACCGGCTTTGAAAACCGGAACTACTTTTGCTGCATAGTCTTCCGGCGTGGGAGCCGGGTCCGTGTCGTGGTGATACGGAATGCCAAGCCCTCCGCCGAGATCGATGAACTCGAGTTTCACACCCATGTTGGTGAGCTCCTTTGCGATCCGCACCATCACTTCAGCTGCACGGACAAAGGGTTCGATTTCAAGGATCTGTGAACCGATATGGCAGTGAATCCCCACTGGCTGGATATTTTTACACGCAAGAGCTTCCTGGTACGCAGCGGGTATCTCCCTATGGGGGATACCGAATTTGCTCGTGGCAAGGCCGGTTGCGATTTTCGGGTGGGTGGGAACTTTGAGCGCCGGGTTCACACGGAACGCGATCTTAACGGTCTTTCCCGCGGTTCGTGCCGCTGCGTCCAACTGGTGGAGTTCGTCGAGTGAATCCACTGACACTTTCACACCTTTTTCAACCGCGAGTTTCAGGTCTGACGGAGTCTTTGAACTGCCATTGAAGAGCAGTTTTTCCGGTGCCATACCTGCTTCGAGTGCGAGATGGAGTTCTCCGGATGAGAAGATATCCGCTCCCGCCCCCAGCTGTGCAAGTGCCCGCATTATGGCGAGGTTGCCATTGGCTTTTGCCGCAAAGAGCACCTGGACTTTTGGGTAGCGGACACCGAAGGCTTTTTTGTAGCTCCCGAACTGCTCGACAACCCGGTCCTCGCTTGTGACATAAAGTGGTGTCCCGTATTTTTCTGCAAGGGCAACACAGTCCTGCCCGCTGATATGCAGATGACCGTTTTTTATGGTAAGGTGATGAGGGAGTTTCACAGGTCAAGCCTCCTCATGCGCCCGATTGCTTCCTGAATACGGTCAACCGGTCGCGTAATCGCGAACCTCACATATCCTTCCCCGCTTGAGCCAAAGCCAATGCCCGGAGTTGCAACAATGCCGGCCTCATTCAGCAGCCTTGCCGAGAATGCCATGCAGTCTTGTACCGGCAGCCACACGTAGAAGGTTGCCCTGGGGGAGGGGACATCAAAACCGAGGTCCAGTAACCCGGCAATGAGCACATCCCGCCGTTCCTGGTAGATAGCGCAGGCTTCTTTTACACAGTCCTGCGATCCCCGCAGTGCCGTTATGGCGGCATACTGGACGGCATTGAAGACACCTGAGTCCACGTTGGTTTTGACCCGCCCGAGCCCGGCAAGAATATCTTTGTTCCCGACCGCCATCCCGATGCGCCAGCCGGTCATATTGTAGGTCTTTGACAGCGAGTGCATCTCGATGCCGATTTCCATTGCTCCTTTTGTCTCAAGGAACGAGGGGGCAGAATAACCGTCATATGCGATCTCAGAGTAGGCATTGTCCGAAACAACCACGATATCATGATCCTGTGCAAAATCAACCACCTCGCGATAGAACCCGTCAGGAGCTACTGCTGCAGTGGGATTATTCGGATAGTTGATGAACATAAGTTTTGCCGATTGTATGACCTTTTTCGGGATATCACCAAGCACCGGGACAAATGCATTTTCCGCCTTGAGTGGCATCTCATGGACAATGCCCTCGGCAAAGAGCGTGCCCGTGCGGTATACCGGGTAACCGGGACTTGGTACCAGCACGTAGTCACCCGGGTTGACAAATGCCTCCGGGATATGGGCGATACCATCCTTGGAACCCATAAGGGCAACAACCTCGTTTCCCGGGTCGAGCGAAACCCCGAACCGGTTTTTATACCAGTCGGCCACTGCACTCCTGTAAGCCGGCATGCCGGCGTAGGAAGGGTAGTGATGGTTTTCTGAATTTTTTGCAGCTTCGCAGAGCGATGCAACAATATGACCAGGTGTGGGAAGGTCCGGGTCACCGACCCCGAGATCTATGATATCAACACCTTTTTTCTGTTGTTCTGCCTTCATCTCGTCAATCCGGGCAAAAAGGTACGGAGGGAGATTGGCCATTCGTGATGCGTACATAGGTAGTACTAAGAGGTGTCCGGATTTATAGTAATTAACGTTCCTCACATTCCCTGAAATCCGGGGAAGCAAGGTATATGAGTACGCTTATTAATCCGGAATAAAAAAATGAGCTCTATGCAAAAGAAGCAGGCATATATTCAGATTATGAAGCCCTTTTGGATGAATACCCTCCTGCAACTGCTCACCGGAGGACGTACATGAGCATGTCACCGGGTATAATCGTCGTCCTCTCCACTGCTCCCGCGGACAAATCTGAAATCCTGGCAAGGATGCTTATCGATACGAGAGTGGTTGCCTGTGTGAATGTTGTTCCGGTGCATTCATACTACCGCTGGAATGGCGGGTTCTGCAGCGAACCGGAGCACCTCCTCATTGCAAAGACAACAGAAAAAAAAGCAGATGAGGTTATTACGGCAATTAAGGCGCATCATCCCTATGAAGTACCCGAAATCATTGCACTTCCGGTGAGCAGCGGGTATCTCCCCTACCTGGAATGGTTACACCAGGAAACGGGCGTTCCGGAACCATAACCGGTAAGCCCCCCAGGTTGAATGTGATCAAGCGCAAAGTTATTGGCTGTGGCTGAATTAATGGAACTGTACAAACCCGCAGGAACTGGTACATTTGTCAGATGAACCGCAAACCTCTCCACTATCGGCACTCCTCGTGCTCGGCTGCCCGCAGGTACCTGTGCAGACAAGCATCGCGTTGTACCTGATTAACAAGCTCAAAAAATCCGCCATCATACCGGTGGTTGCCGGCAACAAAGCGGCAAATACGCTTCTTGTTGTTGCAGACCCGGACCGGCACTACCTGGGGGAGGTCATGGATCTCGACCGTGCAGTTGCCATGATTGCCGAGAAAAAACGGGAATTTGACCGATGTTTTGTGTTCATCCACAACGATGCCGGTATCAGCTATGCAGCGACCATGGGTGCAATCTCAAATTCGAAAGTCTTCGTTTTAGTGTATGGAGAACATTACGACGAGCTGGTGAAACAGATCGACTTCCCCTGTACGGTAATCTCGGCAAAAGCCGTGCACAATCCCCTGCCTCTTAAAAAGGCACTTGATGAGGTGGCACCATGGGTTGTGTAGAATCGATGAACTATGAAATCCTCATGCGGGATGGATCGTTCAAGGAATGCAGGGATTACATTAAACAGAATTTCAAAGAATACATCGATGTCCAGCCGGGTTTTAAGATATTCGATATCCATCTCATCGGTTTACCTCCGATTGCGATAGGTCTCGACCATGACTTTATCGTCTTCCCATATACAAAACCCTGCCACGGGACATTTCTTCTCCGGGTTGAAGATACGAAAGAAGCCGCACGGTTGCGTGCACTGAAGAAATGAATGTATTAAAATAAAAACCTTGATTTAAAAAGAGGAGAATAACTTCATATACCATAATTGGAGTATTTAGTCCTGAAGAATAAGGAATACCCAAGCGAACTTTGAGGTTTTTTACATGCCCGGCAAAGCAAAAATACTCCTGATGGATGATGAGCAGGTTATTGTTGATATGACCCGGGAAGTCCTGAAATTTCTTGATTATGATGTTATGTTTGCTCCGGATGGTTTATCGGCGATAGACCTCTATAAACAGGAGAAAGCCGCCAGAGTTCCCTTTGATATCGTTATCCTGGATCTCTCTGTCGGCCATGGGCTGGGTGGCAAAGAGACGATTGAACAGCTCCGTGCTTTCGATCCTGCAGTAAAAGCCATCGTATCCAGCGGGTACATAAACGATCCCGTTGTTGAGGATTTTTCCCGGTACGGTTTTTGTGCAAGACTCACCAAACCCTACAACATCAAAGACTTAAAAAATCTATTAGAGATGGTCATGAAAAAATAGCGGGCTTTCATGGACCGGGGATCTTCCTCTCCTCATCCAGCGGATCCTGAATTACTTTTTTTAAAAAGGGCTCAGTATCGGCTCTGTAGAATTCATTTTTTGGAGTATGAAAATAAATGCCCGGAATATGAAGAAGGGGACAGTGCCTGCCCCCCTTACCGCCCCTGCGCTGCGCGATAGTGTTGTTTAACCTTCTTCAGGGTTATCACATTTGGGGTGCGCCAGGCGGCGGGGGTGAAATCACCTTGAGTTTTAATTTTATGAGCATTTCTACAGAGCCTCTGTACCTGCTTTTTAAAAAATAATCATCACTATCATCCGGCAATCCTGTTCATGGTTCAGGAAGTTGTCGCCGTGTTGTCCGCATGCACCAGCAGCGAACCGCACATTGACCGTCAGACTTCAAGAGAAAAATCCCGGAAATACCCCATACCAACATATTTTACATCTCCGGGAAAGTATCAGAACATACGGGAGATCATCATGAAAGACGTTTCTGTGCTCATCGGAGGGAAAGCAGGTGACGGGATTAACAGTGCGGGGACTCTGGTTGCCCAACTGCTCAATACTATCGGTTATACGCTGTACATGTATTTCGATTACCCGTCGCTGATCCGTGGAGGGCATAACTTTGCGATCATACGGGGTTCGGAACAGAACATCGGGGCCTGCTGGAAACCGGTGGATTTCGTTTTGGCACTCAATAGTGAGACACTGGAACGGCACCGGGACAGATGCAGCCCGAAAACAGCGATCATATACAATGCAGATCTGGTGAAATCAGCGGGGGAGGGATTTGCGGGGCAGGGTATTCAGGTACAGGAAATCCTGACCGGTGAACATGCTCCTGCGATCATGGGAAACTCGGCAATAATCGGGGGATTTGCAAAAGCAGCTGGTATTGAATGGGATGTTGTTACTGCAGTTTTCAATGCCCACATCCCCAAGGGAATTGATCTGAACCTGAAAGTGGCAAAGAAGGCATACGATCAGCTCGGGACCGTCCTCCCTCTCGGCAGAGTGCAGAACACTCCCCGCCCGCTCCTCACCGGGAATGAAGCCATAGGCCTGGGTATGGTCAAAGGAGGGCTGGATGCCTATGTTTCGTATCCCATGACCCCGTCGTCAAGCCTTCTCCATTTCCTCGCTGAACACAAGGAGAAGTTCGGCATTACGGTCGTACACCCTGAGAATGAGATTGCAGTCATCCTCATGGCACTCGGGTTTGCCTATGCCGGTAAACGTTCGGCAGTGGGCACTTCAGGTGGAGGGTTCTGTCTCATGACCGAAGGACTCTCCCTTGCCGGTATGGCAGAACTCCCCCTCGTGCTGCTGGTATCGCAGCGGACCGGGCCCTCGACCGGGCTTCCGACATATACCGCCCAGTCTGATCTCCAGTTTGTCCGGTACGCCGGACAGGGGGAGTACCCGCGACTGGTTGTGGCTCCCGGGGATGCACAGGAATCATTGTACTGGTCAGAAATCGCCATGAATATGGCATGGAAATTTCAGATTCCCGCCTTTATCCTTACCGATAAGACATTGTCTGAAGGGACATACAGCTCCAGCCCGGATGATATTCCGGAACCTGTACGGGAAGTATCACCCGCGTGGCAGGGAACTGTTCCCTATCTCCGGTATGCAGATGCGCCGTCCGGTATTTCACCGCTCGCATTTCCGGGAATGAAAGATGCTGTGATCAAGGCGAATGGCTATATGCATGATGAGGCAGGTATCACGACAGAAGATGCTGCTCTTACGATCCAGATGACCAATAAACGGTTGCGCAAGTGGGAAGGCCTGGCTGAGGAGATGCAGCGATATCCCGGTGTCAATGTATCAGGGAAGCCTGATGCATCAACTGCCCTGCTGTGCTGGGGATCTACAAAGGGAGTGTGCAATGAAATTGCCTCACGTCTCGGAATTAAGGTTATTCAGCCGATAGTCCTCCTGCCATTTCCCGCAGTCCAGGTAAAAAAAGCGATGGACGGGATAAAAAAAGTGATTGCAGTCGAGGAGAACGCGACCGGGCAACTTGCAATGCTTGCAGAACAGCACGGGATCGCAGTGGATGAACGGGTCTTGTGGTATGACGGGCGCCCGATCTCCCCGGAAGATCTGCTTGAAAAGGTACAGGGGGTGGTTGTATGACCGGACGCCAGCTCATAACGGATGCACAGAACACCTGGTGCCCTGGATGCGGGAATTTTTCCATCCAGCATACCCTGAAAAATGTACTGTCTGAAATGGAAAATGAGGGAAAATCGCTGGATGATGTGGTCCTGGTGTCAGGCATCGGCTGTCACGCGAAAATCGCTGATTACTTAAACATCAATACCTTTTACTCGATTCATGGGCGGACGATCCCGGTTGCGACCGGTATCAAACTGGGCAACCCTGATCTGACGGTAATCTGCTGTACCGGGGACGGCGACTCATACGCCGAAGGGCTTGACCACCTGATCTTTGCTGCCAAACGCAATATTGACATCACGGTCATAGTCCATAACAACCGGGTATACGGGCTCACGACCGGACAATTTACTCCAACTTCCCCCCTTGGTTTTAAGGGAAAATCCACTCCGTCGGGTACTGCGGAATATCCAATCAACCCTATCGAGCTCATGCTTGCCAGCGGAGCGACCTATGTTGCACGGGGATATTCAAAAAAGATGGATCTCTTAAAGATGCTTGTCAGGGAAGGCATATCGCATAAGGGCTTTTCATTCATAGATGTGCTCCAGATCTGTGCCACGTTCTTTCCCGCCGCTGATTACTATTCTCCGCGGGTGTACGAACTGTTTGATCATGACCGGACAAATTTTGAATCTGCGTGCAGCAAGGCAAGGGAATGGGATTATAACAGCGATGCACGGATTGCACTCGGCACGTTCTTTACGCGGTCACTGCCGACTTTTGATGAAAAAACGGGTATGCACAAGGGAAGAGCACCCGACAAAAAACAATCGCTCCGGGATGTATTTTTACAAAAAACATAACCTTTTTCCACCCAATACCCCCCCGAAGGGTTGATGAGAAACGGGCAAACAGGAATATACTTTTTACTGTGCAGCGAACGGATATTTGCAATGATGCGTACATGCACATCGCGACACTACCCGGGCAGGAGGTATACGTGACCGGAGAACAATCCCAGGCTCTGCGTTCCGCAACCCTGCGGCTGCTGGTGATCCCGTTTACACTCTGGTCAGCGTGGATGCTCGAGCTCTTCTTACTCGCCGGGAGTGTACATATTTTTACACGTTTTGACCCCCCGGGCGTCTTTGTGTATACCCTCGTTGCCTGTATCATCACCGGCCTGGTTGCACCGCTGGTCTGCATCCGGACCGCATTTGTATCCGGTGCCGTCAATATGTTCCAGATCGGGTTCCGGTCTTTGAGGAGAACACTGCTTTCCGTGTTCCTGACATGCTGTGGTATCTACGGGGCAGTCATCGTTTTCAACCCCTTCGGGACTGACCGCCTCGCATTCGCATATGCGTTTGTCCTCCTGCTGCCCACGGCAATTGCTTCAGTGATGATGTGCTGGGTTCTGATAGGCACCCATGTACAGGCATTTGTCCGCAGCGGGGGGGCAATAATGTCCGTATCCGTGGGCATTGCGGCGACGGGCATGCTCTACGGCATAACGACATTTTCATACTTTTCACCGGTCCTGGAACAGGGTGTATTTTTCTTTTCTGTTTCTATCGGTATCATTGCGGCAATTTTTTTCTTTGCCGTCCGGGATGTGTATGCAACGTCCCTTGTAGTATGTGCAGGCAGTGTTTTTTGCGTGGCAGATCGCATCAACCCGATGTACCTGCAAAGCGCCGGGGAGTATATCTGGATTAGCTCGGGACTTGCGATGTGTTCTTTAATCGGTATTCATTGGTATCTTTCACGGAATTTTGTGACTGTTAAGATTCCCGTGAATTGACCATGTGTCATTTTTTTTAAGTCCGTGCTTAACCAGTATTTTAAAATAATTTTTAAGGTTCGAAAATTATTATTTAATTTATATGGGTGAGTTTTTCACCCGCGATGATTGATCTCCGTAATAGTCTGGGCGCTCTCGTATTATCACCACCACAAACTATTAACACCCGCGATCGAAGAAAAATAGACAAGAATGGTTGAATTGTTCATATCTCCCGAAATTTTCACGTATGTGATCATTCCGGTCCTGATCTTCTGTGCCCGGATCTGCGATGTGACCCTTGGTACCATCAGGGTAATCTTCATCTCCAAGGGGATTAAGTATCTCGCACCCATCATCGGTTTTGTTGAAGTGATCATCTGGCTGCTTGCCATCGGCCAGGTCATGAACAACCTGACGCATCCTGTTGCATATATCGCCTACGGGGCCGGGTTTGCTTCAGGAACGTTCATCGGCATGCTCATCGAAGAAAAAATATCGCTCGGGCTCACCAGCGTGCGGATTATCACCAAAAAGGATCCAACTGAACTCATCGACTACCTCCGTTCACAGAATTATGGCGTAACCAGTATCGATGGCACTGGTGGGACCGGCAAGGTGAAAATGGTCTTTACCATCATAAAACGCCAGGACCTGCATAATGTCGTGGGGATTGTCAAGAAGTTTAACCCGAATGCATTCTATTCCGTCGAGGAGGTAAAATCCATTGCTGAAGGGGTGTTTCCGGAAAAGCACCCGAGAGGTTTTGGTGTTTTTTCATGGATCGATTCCCTGCGTTTTTTTCGGAAAGGAAAATGAGATTCCATGACCATGATGGCTGTCATTTTTCTTGAATCCCAGAATGATTGAAATTTTTTATATCCAACAATCTTTATATACCCACATTTCATACACTACCCCAGAGAGTTTATGCCAGGAAAGAAGATACTTACTTTCGTTATCGCAATTGGCATATGCCTGCTTGCAGGGTACATCGGCTCTTATTATACCACACCTGCGATTACAACCTGGTATGCCGGCCTGCATAAACCTGATTTCACTCCTCCGTCATCGGTTTTTGCACCGGTCTGGACCGCACTCTTTATTCTTATGGGGATTTCCCTGTACCTGGTTGTTCAGTCTGGGTTAAAGAATCCGGAAGTGCAATTCGGACTGGTCCTTTTTCTTTTCCAGCTCATCGTGAATGTCGGATGGTCGTTTGCCTTTTTTGGCCTTCATTCAACATTCTTTGGTTTCATGGTGATTGTACTGCTCTGGGCAGTACTGCTCTGTACAATCATCCAGTTGTTCCGGTTTTCCATACCCGCAGCACTGCTGCTCATCCCCTATTTTGGCTGGGTATGCTTTGCCGGGTACCTCAACTATGGTTTCCTGATTCTGAATCCCGGCAGCTTTGGGATAACTTTCTAGGAAACATCTGTAAAAAAGGCATAACCAATATCTTCTTTTTGTTCAAAGGTGACGATGACATACGGTGTCCGTATGCCAATTCAGCGCATTCATGTAGAAAATTTTAAGAGTTTTTCAGAACTTGATATTGAGTTATCCCGGTTCAACGTCGTAATCGGTTCCAATGCGGCGGGAAAATCCAATTTCATAAGTATATTTAAATTCCTGCGGGATATTGCACAACACGGGATTGTCAATGCGATCGCGATGCAGGGCGGTTCAGAATATCTTCAGAATACAAAGATCGGGGCTTCCCACGATCTCCGGGTAAAGGTTGTTTACGAGCCCGATCAAAAGCCGGAGTTCCTTGAGCGGAACGGAAAAGACGAAGCGCTCATCGCTGTTCAATCATGCCTGTCATCCTATGAATTTGCACTCAGGTTTGCTCCCAGGAACAACGGTTTTTCCATCACGATGGACAGGATCGTTATGGGCTGTGAAGTATTTTCCTGCAAACGTGAAAATAAAAGCATTACCGGAAAAAAGACTATCGGACGCGGCGAGATACGGGTGACCAGTGATGGCGGGAAATTGACCTACGCGGTGGATCTGCCGGAAGGCTGCCCTTTTTCCGAACAGGAAATCATCCCCCTATGTTTCCGTGGGAAGCACCTGCCTGAAAAAACACTTCTTTTAGAAACCCCGTATGCCTATCCTCTGTTCTATGGGAAAAAATTCTTTGATCGCATTGCAGTCTATGACATCGATCCAAAACTCATGAAAAAAGGAGTAGCGATAACGGGAATGCGGGAACTCGAAGAGGATGCCGGGAACCTTGCGGTCGTCTTAAAAAATATTATCGGTGATCCGGAAAAAAAGCGGAAATTCTCAAACCTGCTGCGGGATGTACTTCCCTTCATAGAGGATTTTTCCGTCGAAAAGTTCATGGACATTTCCCTGGTCCTCACGCTCCGTGAAAAATATTCAAAGAACCACGACCTCCCTTCCCCCTCACTTTCAGATGGTACAATGACCGTCTTTGCCCTCATCATCGCGCTCTATTTTGAGGATAAACCATTCATCATCATCGAAGAACCTGTCAGTCACATCCATCCGTTCCTGGTCGCCCGGGTTATTACCATGATGAAGGAATCATCAAAAAGAAAGCAGGTGATGATCACCACCCATACTACCGAGGTAGTGAAACATGCCTCGCTGGAGCACCTCCTCCTAATATCCCGGGATACCGAAGGATTCTCTGTTATTTCCCGCCCCGCTGATAAAGAGGAAGTGCGGATGTTTCTGGAAAATGAGATAGGTATCGAAGAACTGTACGTTTCGAACCTGCTGGGACTGTAAAAAAGCATGAAAAGCCGCCTTTTTATTCTGGTTGAAGGTGAAGACGATGTCCGGTTTTTCGGGCGTATTATCAAGCCATTGTTGATCGGCCGTTATGATTCAGTCGAGATCATACCCTATGCGAGCATCAAACGATCAAAAGTGAGTAGTTTTTTAAAGAGCATCAGGCTGATGAAGAACGACTATATTTTTGTCGCAGATATTGACGCAGAACGATCGGTGAAGGACAAAAAACAAGTCCTCTATTCCCATTTCAGTCATATTGACGGCGGAAGTGTTATAGTTGTGATTAAAGAGATCGAAAGCTGGTACTATGCCGGCCTTTCACCTGATGCTGCTCTGAGCCTTAATGTCCCGGACCTCCCCTTCACCGATGAACTGACAAAGGAGGATTTCAATAATCTCATCCCACTGAAGTATGATTCCCGAATCGATTTTATGTTTGAAATCCTCAAATATTTCTCAATCGATTCTGCAGGGAAGAAAAATCATTCATTCAGGTTCTTTGCCGAACGGTACTACCTGAAAGATCCGGCAACAGAGCACACGAACCAGTAATCTCCGGTCCGGGCTTTTGCCGGGGTTATGGTGTACCGAAATGATTAATTCAAATCTCTACATTATTCTGTACCTGGTTAACAATATCCGGAGGTTTTTCATTTGCTGGAAAAATATACCTGTAACATATGTGGGCATGTTTACAATCCCACGAAAGGAGAACCGACACAGAACATACCGCACGGTAAAGAATTTTCTGACCTGCCTGATGACTGGCAGTGTCCGATCTGCGGTGCATCAAAGAAAAATTTCAGGAAGGAGTAATCACTGGTATTTATGGTTTCACGGGAAATTGTGAAAGGCGTCCACTGGGTAGGGGCAATTGATTTTGACCGGAGGATCTTTGACGAGCTGATCCCGCTCCCGGACGGCACGAGTTACAATTCTTATCTTGTCCACGGCAGTGAGAAGACAGCTCTCATAGACACAGTCGATCCCACAAAAGAATTCGAGCTGATCTCGAATCTTGTCAAGATGAATGTCGACCGGATCGATTATGTGGTTGTCAACCATGCAGAACAGGACCATTCGGGTTCGCTGCCGATGATACTGGAATTTTTCCCCGATGCACTCATCGTGACCAACGGGAAGTGCAAGGAACTTCTTATTGCACATCTGCACCTGCCGGAAAACCGTTTCAGGATAATCAATGATAAAGAAACCCTGTCGCTGGGCGACCGCACGCTTGAATTTTTCCTCACCCCATGGACACACTGGCCCGAGACCCAGGTTACTTACCTGCGTGAGGATAAAATCCTCTTTTCCTGCGATCTCTTCGGGTCTCACAACGGAACGAGCGACCTCTATGTGACTGACGAGGGTGAAATCTATAACTCCGCAAAGCGGTATTATGCCGAGATTATGATGCCTTTCCGCAACAGCATCAAAGGATATGTGGAAATGATACGGGGGCTTCTGCCTGCAATGATCGCACCAAGCCATGGGCCTATATACCCCCGTCCGCAGTTCATCCTCGATGCATACGCCGACTGGGTGTCCGACACGGTGAAAAATGAGGTCGTTATCGCGTACGTGTCGATGCACGGGAGCACGCAGAAAATGGTAGAACACCTCACCGATGCACTTATTTCACGGGGAATTTCGGTAAAACCCTTCAACCTTACCCGCACTGATATCGGGGAGCTGGCAAAGTCCCTTGTGGACACGGCAACGGTGGTTATTGCCACTCCGACCGTGCTTTTCGGTCCCCACCCGCAGGTCGTGTATGCCACGTATCTGGCAAACCTGCTCAAGCCCAAAGTCCGGTTTGCATCGGTAATAGGATCATATGGCTGGGGCCAAAAGACCGTGGAAACTCTTGTAAAAATGCTCGACCACGTGAAAGTTGAGATCATCGAACCTGTCATGGTGAAGGGTCTTCCCGATGAAAAGACGTTCCTGGAACTCAACCGGCTGGCAGACGAAATCTTAAAGAAGCACCGGGAAAGTAACATAGTGTAAAGGAGGAGGAAAGTGTATGGTGAAAATGTTTGAAGTATACAAATGCGAAGTGTGCGGAAACATCATCAAAGTGGTCCATGCATCCGAAGGAACACTGGTCTGTTGCGGAAAACCCATGATCCTGCAACAGGAAAAGACGGCTGATGTCGGGAAGGAAAAACACGTCCCGGTCGTTGAAAAATCCGGAATGGGAATCAAGGTTAAAATCGGCTCCGTTCCCCACCCCATGGAGGAGAAGCACTATATCGAGTGGGCAGAAGTAAGGTCCGGGGAAAACGTCTACATACGGGGTTTCAAACCCGGGGAAAAACCCGAATCCGAGTTCTGCATCACCGATACCGGTGCCAAGGTCCGGATATACTGTAATGTCCATGGCCTGTGGACAAATAAGGTATAACTCTTAAAAAGGGCGGATAAGTCCACTCTTTTTTTAGCAAACACTAATAGAGCGCGAGTGGTAACCCATTAGTGATGCACCGGCTTGAGCATCTTTCTACGATTATTGCCGATCTTGGCGATATTTTTACCTTCATCGCCCCGGTAACTATCGTTCCTGTCCTGGTTGCGGTAATCTTTGCAGAGTGGGACATGCTCCTGCCCATGATATCAGTCCCGGTCACTTTCTACATTCTTGGAATGCTTTTACGAAAATTACCCCGGAATGAGCGGGGAGTGAGGCTTTCTACTGCATTGTGTTCTGTAGCGCTATTCTGGTTTGCGTGTGCCATGGTGAGTGGTATCCCGTTCATGCTCGGGCTGGACATGGGATTTACCGATGCAATCTTTGAAGGGATGGCCGGGTGGACAGGTACGGCGTTTTCCCTGATCCCGTCGGTTGACACGGCCCCCCATGCGCTGATTTTCTGGAGATCCTATATGCAATGGATCGGGGGGATCGGCATCATCGCGTTCATGATTGCACTGGCAAGCAGTACCGGGCTGTTAAGTTCAAAGATCTTCCGTACTGAAGGGAGAGAGGAACCGCTGATGCCCAGTATGATCGCGACCGTACGGGCACTATGGAAGATTTACGGACTGCTGACATTTATTGCCATCAGTCTTATCCTGTTCACCGGACTCTCCTTATGGGAATCGGTCAATCTTGCTTTTTCGGCAGTATCAAGTGGCGGGTTTACCCTGCACGAAGGGGGGATATTATATTACCAGAGCAGGATCCTTGAATTCCTCCTCATCCCGATTATGATAGCCGGTGCTCTGCCGTTCAAACTTTATTACCAGATCATTGAAAACCGGCGGTGGAGTCTTTTTGGTGATGAACAGGTGAAACTGTTCTTCCTCTTTTTGGGTATCGGTGTAGCCGTAGTCTCCTATGATCTGGTTTATTTTGGGAACCTGGGAATACCGGAGGCACTGGAACAGGGTTTGTTTATGATCGTGTCCGCGCTGACAACCACTGGTTTCCAGAATGCCGACCTGCATTCCTGGGCGAGCGTTACATTGTTGTTCCTTACCCTGCTTACGTTCATCGGGGGAGCATCCGGGTCTACTGCCGGAGGAATAAAACTCCGGCGGGTAGCACTTGCCTTCCGTACACTGTTCTGGTGGTTCCGCAGGCTCTTTGTCAGCGGGAAGGTTCTCCTGCCATTCAAGATCGAAGGGAGGATAATTCCCCGGGCAACCGCAGAACTTGAGGCTGCAAAGAACATGCTTATCATCATCCTCTCTGTGGCCACCATCTTTATCGCCACACTTGCAATATTGCAGTTCCACCTCACGGCATATTCTATCACCGATATCGTCTTTACGGTAGTTTCTGCCTTCTCCTCATGCGGGATTAATACCGGTTATGTCTCGCCGGATATGCCCATCATTTCAAAGTGGATCTTTATTTTTGTGATGTGGGTGGGACGTCTGGAAGTGATCCCGGTAATGATGCTCATAATTGCGGTTTTCAAGGGAACAGAATGAAGTATTTTTATTTTTCCGTGAAAAGGAGTTTTCAAAACAACTTTACTTTTCTTAACATCAGATGATCTAATATAAATTGCCAGCGTATTGTATGGAGATGAAACAAATAGCCCTGTATGGCAAGGGAGGTATCGGAAAATCGACCACAGCCGCTAACCTTTCAGCTGCACTTTCCCTTCAGGGCCTGGATATCATGCAGATAGGATGCGATCCCAAACGGGACAGCACACGGATGCTGATGCACGGGAGTTTTATTCCTACGGTCATGGACCTGGTACGGGTCCGGGGCGAGGCTGCACTATCACTTTCGGATATAGTATTTACAGGATTCAACGGTGTACGGTGCGTAGAGGCGGGAGGACCGGAACCGGGTGTGGGGTGTGCCGGGAGAGGGATTATTGCCACGTTCAAGCTGCTCGAGAAATTCGAAACACTTCGTGGCGATGTCATCGTATATGATGTCCTTGGCGATGTCGTGTGTGGCGGGTTTGCCATGCCAATGCGGGAAGGCTACGCACAGGATATCTACCTCGTTACCTCCGGTGAACTGATGTCGTTGTATGCAGCGAACAATATCTGCAAAGCAATAAAACGCCTCTCATCGCGGACAAAGAGCACGTGCCGTCTTGCAGGTGTGATCTGTAATGCAAAGAACCAGCCCCGGGAAGAAGAGCTCGTTGCGGAATTTGCACGGCGTGTGAACAGTTCCCTGATCCAGTTTATTCCCCGTGACCGTGTTGTCCAGCTTGCAGAACTGAACCGGAAAACGGTGCTTGAATATGATCCCGGTTCAGCTCAGGCCGCACAGTACAGGTCCCTTGCAGATCGTATTATGAAAAATACCCTGTTTACTATCCCCACTCCCCTGGAAATCGATGACCTCGAATCCCTCGCCATTGAATATATCTAGGTTCGCGGGTTGCACGCTCACCGGGGCACTCTCGTTGACTACCCAGATTAAGGATGCGGTCACCATAATACACGGGCCAAAAGGGTGCACCCATCACAACTTCTCACTTCTGCATGCAACCGGGCTGGACAACGATCGTATCACCCTGCCGGATTTAATTTCAACCGGGCTTTCCGAGAGCGATATTATTTATGGTGGAGAGGACGCTCTCGACCGCAGCCTCGATGTGGCCGCAGACCGGGGTGTCAGCACTATTTTCGTACTTTCAACCTGTATTGTTGATACTATCGGTGATGATGTCGAAGCTGTCTGCCGGAAGGATCGAAATGTCGCGGTCATACCGGTTCCGACCTCAGGATTCCTCGGGGGAACATTCCAGAATGGCGTGAATAATGCACTCAATGCCATCGCAGAAACCGCACCACCCTGTACAAAGGACTGGTGCGTGAATATTATAGGAGAAAAAAATCTCGAGTATGAAGTTGATGAAAATTTTTGTGAAGTATTGCGGTTACTTACCACACTCGGGATACCGGTAAACCTGCGGTTCATAAGGGACTGCTCCATGAGCGACATACGCCGTCTCGGGGCTGCACGGCTCAATATTCTTCGTGACGATGATTTGAGTCCTGTCGGCGAACACCTGCGACAACGGTTCGGTACTCCGTATATCCCGTCTTTTCCTGTCGGGCTTGCAGGAACAACCGGTTTTCTTGAGTCCGTTGCAGAGATTTTTGGTCTGCAATGTCCGGACGCTGTAGGTGCAGAAAAAGCCCTGCAGGAAGATATCCTGAGCAGGTTTGGGGATATCAGGGGCAGTTCAATAACGTTCGATCCTGACCTTGCATCTTCTGAATCATTCAGGATTGCCGGTGATGTTGCAGACCGGATCGATATTCGAATCAACCATGACGGGTGCAGGGTACCCCTCGAACTATCACCTCCCGTGGGAACAACCGGGATCCTGCGGATGCTCCACCGCTGGAGGCGTGCACTCCATGCGTGAGTGTGAAAATCCCCTCTGGCCGTGTGCGATGACGGGTGCAGCAGCATGCCTTGCCGGTTTTGAGGGTATTGCGGTGGTGATCCACGGTTCAAGCGGATGTTACTATTATCCTGCCACAGTTCTCCATGCGCCTCTCTATGGCACCTTTATTGTGGAGAACGAGGTGATTTTCGGATCAGAGCAGCGACTGTGTGAAGTGCTTGACTCACTTGACGCGACGGGAAAAAAAATTGCTGTGGTCATGACCTGCATTCCCGCCATACTTGGTGAAGATATCCGGTCTGTACTCAATAACTACGATGTGCTCCTTGTTGACAGTCCGGGTTTTTCAGGAGATGTTGAGGACGGATACAAAACTGCACTCTACCGCCCTGTCACCATCGGTCGATACGGATAAGGAAGGGATAAATATTGATGGGGCCTGTCTTTTCGATCCATTTTCCTGCGGTAATGTGCGCGAAATGATAAGATTGCTTGGTAATGCATCAGTGCCGGTTGGTACTGTTTTTTGCTCGGACCGGCTCGAAAACGTGAAGCACGCCACTCCTTTTACCATGGGAACGAACGCGGATTTTTCCAGTAATGTCGGTGAGTTGCTGGGGGGAACGCTCGGGTTTGAAGAGATAACCACAACTTTTAACAAAATTGCCTACGGTTTATCCGGATGCAGAATGCGGTTCTGTTTTTAGTGAGATTGAAAGAGAGGAGGAAAGGATCGTCCGGGCATGCGACAAGTTTCTCCGCAGGTTCGATCCCCCCAGGGCGATGATTTTTGGTGGTTTTTCCTATGCCGCATTTGCAGCAAAAACCCTGAAGAAGTACCTTGATGGAGATATCCTGTATATTGGTTCCCGCAATGAACCCGGGCCCTCCCCCTGTCCGATCGGGCATGTACAGGGACTTTCAGAAGTCAGGACGCTTATCGGGCAGCATAACCCCGATCTCGTTATCGGGTCCTCGTTTGAACGGTCCGTGGATCATCACCCGGCTTTCGTCGGACTTACCCCCCCTGTCAGGGGGAGGGTGAATCTGGCACCGCATACTGTCGCAGGTATTACCGGCACCCTCTTGTTCGTCGAACAGGTACTCAATTCCTGCATGGATAAGAAGAAGTGATCCTGGAATAGTTGCCAGTATCCCGGTACCGGGAGATTCTTCGCGTTTTTTCACTTTCACACCGCACAGACTGATGGGTTATATAACAAAACTCCCAACGCCGTAGTACGACAAAAAGGTGGTCGTGTATGATGGAAAAAGCAGGATATCTCCAGCGGACCGGATACAGGGCATTCGACAGTGACGGGAATTTTCACGATGTCATCGAACTGCATATCCTGGGTGTCCGGTACGCAATCCGACGTTCTGATCTGATAAAAGCGGTCTCCGGCCGCCTGCTTGTGCAGGTCGAGGAAATAATCCATAACTGGAATTATTATCTTGGAGCTACCCGTGGGCTTGCCCAGGTGTCAGTTTCCGGTAAAGCTCTCAATATCGATATTTTCAACGAAGGAAGTTACACGGTATCCTTAACTACGCTCCGCAATGTCCTGTATGGAAAAGAGCGCCATGCATATATCGTGAAGATACCGGACCCAGCCCTGCAATCGCTGAAGCTGCGAAGGATCTCAACTGACCAGAAGCAGATATCTGCCATGGTATAACCATGGTAAACCGGGAACCTGCACGTATCGTGCAACATTAATAGTCCTGCAACAGATGATCCTGAGGAAAAAAGGGGTCTCTTTTTTATAAACTGGGACACCATTTTCAATAACCTGTTAAGGGGGGGTATTCACGGCGGAAACGGAGAATTTTTACCGGGACCTTGTCGAGTCACAGCAGGACCTTGTTGTCAAGTTCAGTCCGGAGGGTCGTCTTCTTTTTGTCAATTCTTCGTACTGCGATTTTTGTGGAAAAACCCGGGAGGAATTAACCGGCAGCGTTTTTATGCCGGTAACTGGAGAGCGGTACTCAGATGTTGTCGCCACGCAGTTGACCAAGCTTTTCCGGCAACCATATGCCTGTACTGTTGAGCAGTGGATACATACTCCCAAGGGAATTCGATGCATCAGCTGGGCAGCAAGGTCAATTCTTGATACTGACAATTCCGTTGTGGCAATTGTTGCAACCGGTCGTGATATCACCCGGATGAAACATGAGCAGAAGGCGATAAAAAAGAAAGACGACGAGCTCATGTTCCTCCTTGAGAACGGGAACCCGATGTACTATTCGCACCGGCCTGATCACGTGATGAAGTTTGTCAGCCCCCGGATACGCCAGTTGCTGGGATGCCGTCCGCACGAAGGAAAACGTATATGGACTGATTACTTGACTGACAACCCCCTGAATGCCGCGGGTCTTGAACGCACGATCCGGGCGATAACATCAGGAAGGAGGGAACCTCCCTACCGGCTGGAGATGACCGGGAAGAACGGGCGCACAATCTGGTTTGAGGTTAACGAGATCCCGGTAGTGAAGAACGGCAAGACCGTCTCAATTGTCGGCTCCATGGTGGACGTAACCGAGAAAAAACTCGTGGAAGAAGCGGTGGCAGAAGCTGAAGATCTCTTCAAGGATTTTAATGATACTAAAAAACGCACATATAACCGCCCACCCCACGAACATGAAAAAGGGCCAATGACGTACTTCCGCTCCCTCCTGTCCCTGGGAAAAAATAAGGAAGATGATGATGATGATGATTTTCCCGAACTTCCCAAGGACTTAAAAAAACTTATACAGGACTAAGGCTGCCGCAGGGCCAGCGGCTCCCCGGAAAAAATATTATTTCTATTTCTCTTACATTTTCTACCTTCACCCCTTTCATCCCAAGGTTGTCTCATCTGTTTCCTGTTCTTCCCTGTAAGGAAAAATAGGATATTCAGCGACCCAGATCGATTATGGACATCCGGGTTGTAACCTGAAAGAAAAAGCCGGGCAGATCCACGAACTGCATGCCTACAAGATAATCGCGCGGCTCAATGACTATCACTTCAAACTGGTCAAGGCACGGCGGGAATTCATCTGGCACCGTCATGATGAAACTGATGAAATGTTCATGGTTATCGAAGGGAAGATGAAGATTGCATTACGGGAAAGGACCCTTGAGTTGGGAGAAGGGGAACTCGTCATCATCCCACGGGGTGTGGATCACAAACCCCAATGTGAGGAACTCTGCACGGTTCTTCTCGTTGAACCCGCTGGCACTACCAATACCGGGAATTCTGGTGGAGCCCTGACCGATACGCGGGTTGAATGGATTTAAATTAAGCGGAATATCTCTGGCTGGAAAAAACCCGGGTTTTTCGGATTATAAAAAATTATACCCCATTTTCCTTACTCCCCCATAAAATTGCTCCCCTCCTTGTTTTTGCCCATCGCACTCCAGCATTTTCAATATGTTAATCATAAAAAACGTCATACTGAATCTCTAATGACAATTTTTGATAGAATCGGGCAATTCTTCTCAAACATTTTTGCAGAAAAAGAGGAGGTCCCGCTCTATGCCAATTGCTCAGTATGTGGAAAACGGGTCTATCTCCCCTTCCTCTGCCACTACTGCCATAACTATTACTGCGGAGAGCACCGCCTTCCCTTCAGCCATGACTGTAAAAACATCGATGACTGGAAAAACCGGGGATCAAAATCAGGCCTGGCAATAAAAAACCGGACCGGTGGTGCAGGAGCGAGAAAATAAAAAAATTACCTGAATAATTATTCCGCTTTCTTCACGCATCCGGCAATATATGAACCCGCCTTCGTTGTCCGTGCCGAACCGCCCATATCCTTTGTTACAATGCCGTCCTTTATGCTCTGTTCTATGGCAGTGACGACCGCAACAGCAGCCTTGTGCTCCCCGATATGATCGAGCAGCAACGATCCGGCCCAGATCGTGGCGATGGGGTTTGCCACTCCCAGATTCTTGTACTTCGGTGCCGAACCATGGATAGGTTCGAACATCGAAGTTCCCATCGGGTTGATGTTCCCTCCGGGTGCCAGCCCGAGCCCGCCCTGGATCATGGCACCGAGATCGGTGATAATATCGCCAAACATGTTGGGCGTGACTACGACATCGAACCACTCGGGGTTCTTGACAAACCACATGGTGATGGCATCAACGAACGTAAACTCGGTTGTGACATCGGGGTACTTCTGAGCGGTTTCTGTGAAAACATCCCGCCAGAGCCCGTATACGTCGGAGAGCACGTTCGCCTTGTCAACCGAGGTGAGTTTCCTCTTCCTCGATCGTGCAAGGTCAAATGCGTATGACTGGACCCGGCGTGAACCTTCGCGGGTGATGACGCCGATCTGATAGGCAATTTCTTCGGCGTCGCTCTCTATGTCGAGGCCGAACTTCACGCTGTACATATCGCGGATTACGTTGAGTTCCTTCTTCTCGTGCTTCTTAAACCGTGAACCGATCCCGACATAGAAGTCCTCGGTGTTCTCCCGTACCACAACAAAATCGATGTCCTCAGGAGTCTTGTTCGCCAAAGGTGTCTCCACTCCGCTCAGGAGCCTGATAGGCCGGAGGTTGACGTACATGTCGAAATGGAACCGGAGTGCCAGCAGGATACCTTTTTCAAGGATACCCGGTGCCACCCGCTCGTCGCCAATAGCACCGAAATAGATCGATTTGAACTTCGAGAGCTCATTGAGCTCATCTTCGGTTACGAGTTTTGCGGAATTGATGTACCGGTCAGCCCCGATATCAAAATCAGTCCACTGGATATCGAAGTCGAACCGCTCTCCTGCTGCTTCCAGTACCTTCTTTCCCTCTGCCAGGATCTCCGGGCCGATCCCGTCTCCACCTATCGCTGCGATTTTGTACATACCGGTGCCTCCTTTAACTGTTTTGCATAGCCGACAAGTCCTGCCGCCTCAACGATGTTATACATAAATTCAGGGACCGGTTCGAATGTATACTCTTTCTCTCCGACAATCACTTTTCCCTCGTGTTCCCTGACGATAATGGGACTCCCGTCCCTGATCTCACCGGTATTGGCACAGACAAGGGGAAGCAGCCCGACGTTGATGGCGTTCCTGAAAAAGATCCGGGCAAAGGATTGTGCGAGGATTACCCTGATACCGGCCCCTTTCAGGGCGAGTGGAGCATGCTCGCGGGATGACCCGCAACCGAAGTTCCTTCCGGCAACAATCACGTCCCCGTTCTTTGCCAGTCTGGCAAAGTCATCCCGGGTTCCTTCAAATGCGTGTTTCGCCAGTTCCTTCTCATCGTAGATGGTCAGGAACCGTCCCGGTATGATCGCATCCGTATCGACATTGTCACCAAATTTCCAGGCACGCATGTTCATACCTCCCTCGGATCGGTGATCTCACCGGTGATCGCACTCGCTGCTGCCGTTGCCGGGGAACAAAGGTAGACAAAAGCCTCCGTGCTTCCCTGACGGCCCCGGAAGTTCCGGTTCGATGTGGAGAGCGAGACCTCCCCGGGTGCCAGGAGACCAAATGACCCGCCCATGCAGGGCCCGCAGGAAGGTGCCTCTACAAGAGCCCCGGCAGTGACGAACCGTTCGATCAGTCCTGCCCTCAGGGTTTTTAAGTACTCCTCCCTTGATGAAGGGATAATGATGACCCGGACCTTATCCGAGAATGTCCTTGTACCAGGTACTTCTGCAGCTTCTGCGAAATCCTCGAACCTGCCGTTCGTGCACGACCCGATGAAGACCTGATCGATGTGAGTTCCAACAACTTTGCCTACCGGCACTCCCTGGTCCACATTGTGGGGTGTGGCAACCTGCGGTTCCAGCTTTTCCACATTATACGAACGCCGTTCAGCATAAACGGCGTCCGGATCGCTGTTCAGAGTAAACGGTTTCATCTGCCGGCGGTTTTTCAGGTACTCCCATGTGACCGTATCAGGTGCGACAATTCCTGCCTTTGCCCCCATTTCAATGGCCATGTTGCAGCAGGTCATCCTGCCCGGCATGTCAAGGCTCTCGATGGTCTTGCCGCAGAATTCGATCGCCTGGTAGGTTGCCCCGGCGGCACCGATGTCTGCGGCAATAGCCAGGATCAGGTCCTTTGCCCCGACCCGGGACTGGAATTTCCCGGTTACTTCTGCCCTGATGCTCTCCGGTACACGGAAATACAGGGCACCGAACTTGAGCACAAAGCCCATATCGGTAGAACCGATTCCGGTTGCAAAAGCACCTGCTGCCCCGTACATGCAGGTATGGGAATCGGCACCGACGATGATCTCACCAGGTGCAGCATGCCCTTTCTCCATTACGATCTGGTGGCAGACCCCTTCGCAGATATCGTAATTATGGATATTTTGCCCGGCTGCAAATTTCCGCATATAGACATGGTTCATTGCAGCTTCGATCGAATCGGCAGGAATCTGGTGGTCAAAGAGCATAATAATGCGCTCAGGGTCAAATACCCGTTCCCCACCCATCTCGTAGAATTTCTGGATCGCGAGGGGGCCGGTAATATCATGGATCATTGCCCCGTCAACAGGAGCCATTACCACTTCGCCTGCCCGTATATCCCTGCCACACTTTCTGGAAAATATCTTCTCTACGATCGTTGCTCCCATGCTCTATCGGGGTACTATAGGTGCTCAATTATATTGTAGTTTGGGAGAAAGTCTGTTTGCTCCGATAACTGCGGGTATTTTCGCAGTCAAAGCAATCTTTAAACTTAATTCCAGACAAGTTAATCTGATAATTATGGTAAAAAGACTCTATCTCCTTACGCTGGCCATTGTTATTGTTGCAATGACCTGTATGGTAAGTGTACTGGCAGCATCGCCAGACACCGCGGCTGTTAACGTGATCCATGCAACCGGCAGCGGTAATGTGATTGGAACTCCTGACCGGGCACAGGTTACTTTTGCAGTTGCGACAGAGAATATCGATGTAAAAATTGCACAGCAGGCAAATGCAGCCCAGATGACCAGGGTAATCGATGCTCTCGTTGCCGCCGGACTGCCAAAGGATGCACTCAAAACCACCGGGTACAACATTTACCCCTTGTATGATGATACCGTCAAGACTCCATTTGGCCAGAAAATCCGGACTTACCAGGTAACCAACACGCTCACGGTCACGCTCCATGACGTCAACAGGACCGGTGAAGTCATTGATATCGCGGTTGCAAACGGGATAAACCAGGCAAGTTCCATACAGTTTATGCTCTCCGATCAACAGGCACAGGTACTCCGGACCGAGGCCTTAAAAAATGCCGTATCGCGTGCTCGCGCAGATGCTGATACCGTTGCCGGCGCACTGGGAACTGCAGTTATTGGTGTGCAGAGTGTCGATATCAGCGGCGGTTATACCCCGGTCCTTTTCCAGAATTACAGGACTGATAATGCCATGGAAGCATCCATAGCTCCTACACCTATCCAGCCAGGCGATGTAACCGTTACTGCACAGGTTTCCATTACCTACACGATCCGCTGATGTACCAGGATCCCTTCACAACTTTTTTACAGTAGCAGTGTGTGAATATTCCTTAAACTCACTGACAGGTCCAGCTGTGCTGGATATATTATCAACAGTAAAAAATTTCGAATATCTGAAAAATTGCGCATACAATAGGATTGATTTTGATATGGAACGCAATATCGGCTTTAAAGAGCGAAGGTACATTGAGGAATTACGAATTCTCACAAAATCCACGGCTCTCGACTGTGTGATAGATGATCGTTTTGACCGGGTGATCTATGTAATCCGGCAGGGGGATATGGGACTTGCAATCGGGAAAAAAGGAGATAATATAAAGCGTCTCCAGAGTGTCCTTGGCAAGAGGATTGAAATGGTGGAATATGCTGGTACCCCGGAAGAATTTATCACCAATATCTTCAAACCGGCCGAAGTGGTGAGGATTGAAAAAGGTGCGGAAAACGGGCCATTGAATGTATTTGTGAAGCAGAGGAGCGACCTTGGTATTGCCATTGGAAAAGCGGGATGTAATATTGAAAAAGCGCGCATCCTTTCGCGGAGGTTCTTCGGGTTCGATGTCGGAGAAGTCCTTCTCGTCGAGGAGGAAGCATGAAAGGCGGTATTGATCCTGCAATAATTTCAGAGACTCTGGTCTGTTATACAGGAGCGGGCAAAAAATCCCTTACCGGAGTCATACACAAGCAGGCTGCTTTCGGATCCCAAGGGTATCGATAAGGTGCTCGAAAAGGTAGGGGAAGAGTCAACAGAATTTATTATTGCCGTGAAAAACGGGATGAATGAACGTACGATCGAAGAAGCATCAGATCTCATTTTTCACCTTCTCGTTGCACTCCGTGCAGCAGATATCGATCTTTCCGATGTGATGCAGGAACTAAAAAAGCGGCGAAAATAGGACAATACAGATATATTTTTTTTAATAATACACAACGGACTGTGTGTTTTTGCCAGCGACCAGGGAGCCCGATCCAGGTGATATGTATACATTTTTTTCCGATAGCCTCCCCGATGGGAGGACGGGCCCGGGCCAGGACCCATGAACATCGCCCAGGTGTTCTACTTGTAGCGAAGCGTCACTCTTATCATTTTTCGCGATTTTTCAAAAGTGGACTGTGTGTTTTTTAAAAAAAACCTGAACTCCCCTATTATTTTATCTCTGCTACATGAGTTTTCTTAAAAATACAATATATTTTGAAAAGTTTTATCTCTCTTTTTCGGGCCTTCATCCCGACTTACAAGCATTTCTACAAAAAAAATAGTAGTGATCAGATATGATTTTGGGGTATTGCTTCTGTGTTTACCATGTATGATGAATGCCGCCGTTCCCGATAAAACGCCCCAGTAGCAGATCAGTGACTAAAAAGCGCACTGACCGTTGTGCCGTTAAAGAGGCCACCAGCCAGGGGTCCTGCACAGTCCGATTTTCAATGTTCGAATGTAAACAATATCGATTCATGTACGGTTCTCAGAAGAGCAGTAAACCGCGTAAACTTCATTTCCGCAGGAATGTGGACAGGTCAATCATAGATGGGAGATCCGAAATTTTCTGGCCTGCAGATGCAAGTACATTCTCATCAACAAATATGGGAACTTCCGCACGGAGTGCAAGGGCAATCCCGTCACTGGGCCGGCAGTCAACAAATTCCTTATGCTGGTTTGCAGAGAGCACGAGCTGGGCATAATAAACCCCGTCTTCAATGCTGTCTATCTGCAGGTAGTGAAAGATAATAGAAAATTTTGAAGCCAGATCCAAAAAAAGGTCGTGTGTGAAAGGTCGGGATAAAACTTCCTTGTTTTTCGCGCTGTTGATGGATACCGCTTCCCAGAGCCCGATAAATATCGGCAGGCTAAGTTCACCCCCGTCAGTAAGTACAACGAGGGGGACAGTAGTGGCATCGCTCATGGCGACAAAGACACCTTTCACCTCGCATTTTACCTGGGTCATGTCCGTGCACAATGATTGCTGTAATCGGTGATAAGAGTTAAGGTTGGCGTGAACCACAGCTCATTTCTTGCATCGTGCTTCTCTGCGAACGATAATGATACTTGAAAAAATACCGAGTGCTATATTAAAGTAAAAGAGGATGATCCGCCATATGACAACGAATATACCCACGATTGAAGCAGGGATGAACAGGGCATACATCGAATATGCACCGGCTTCTGCAATGCCGGAGCTCCCCGGGGTGAGCGGGATCATCATCAGGATTGCGAGGATGAGCTGAATTACAAATGATTCAAGAATGATCGGGGGCTGCCCAAGCCCGAGAAGGATAAGAGATGCGATGAGAATCTCTGAGATCCAATAGAGAAGCGAAAACAACAGTCCCCACAGGAGTCCTCCTTTGGCACTTTTCACAAACTTGATGACTGCCCCGTTAAAATTATCTATCTCCTTGTCAGCCCGACGGGTAAATGCTTCTACTCTGGTGACTTCCCAGGTTCTGGTAAAGAAGCATGCAATGCGGTGTATAACCCTTTTTACAACATCAGGCCGCTTAATAGCAAGATAAAACAGAAGCAGGCATCCTACAACAAAAATCCACGTCATCAAAGCCATGATTTGTGAGACTGCGCCCAGGCTTTTCCACTGATCGGCAAGGACAATCATTGCAAAAGCTGCAAGGATGGCAAGAACGATGCCATCCAGAACACGCTCCACGATCACAATAGCCGTTGCATCCCCCAGTGGCACCTTGGCCCGGTAGAGTTCATGAATTCTCACCGGCTCTCCCCCCGCCTGCGAGGGAGTGATAGCAGCTGCAAGCAGGTTGGCAAAAACAAGGTTCAGACTGTAAAAAAAACCGATACGATAACCAAGCGAGCCGGACATTTTCTGGACACGCCATGCCCAGAAGCACATCGAAAGAATATGGGTTAAAAATGCCAAAAGAAGGAAGACGGGGTTGACCTGCTGAAGATACTGGATTGTATTTTCATTGATGGTGAAAAACAGGATTATGACTAAAACGAGGAGTGAGAACCCTATTGAAATATAGAGCCATTTTACCTGTGATTTCTCCATCCGGATTCTCCTGTCAAGCGAGCACGTTATGTATGTGCGTTGTATCTTAACAGGTTATTGGACAAAGTATAAACATTTTTATGGCATGTTTTTGTGCTTTTACAGAAGACCGTATACCCGTGCGGGGGTCCTGAACCTTTCATCAGACCGTGAAGAGATCCCGCTCTGCCAGAATACGGAAGAAACCGGCGGTCACACCGGCATCGAGCCAGCCATGCCCGTAACTATAACTGGCAAGAGCCTCCTCAGGTTTTCCTGACTGCATAAGGTACAAACCCCGACTGGCATACACCCCGGCAACACAAAGAAGCCGACTGGCAAAAACACCGCTGGTGGTAGCAGGATCCGGGGCACAGGCTACCGATGTCCTGGCAGTATTGAGCAGGTGTGCATAGCGGGAGGTCTTCTCCTCAAGTTTTGCCCGGAACGGAGGTTTGAGTCTCTCAATCGGCCCCTTCAACGGGCATACGGTGGGACGCGTCACCGTAAGCAGTCCTGAAGATGCCCCGAAATGCAGCCAGCCAAACCCATAGTAATAACTCGCAAGTGCATTGACCGGATCTCCCAAGTCAAAAAACCTGATCCCGTCGCTTTCATAAGCCCGTGCCATTTCCAGGACCAGAGCAGCGGTCCGGTTGTAATGAGTGCTCTCCGGTGCAGGAATACGCGTTGTTGAGAGTGCTGAGGTAAAAAGGGCCTGGCATTCTGTAATCTTCATAAGCCGGCAAACATCTCCAGGTACGATCGTTCCATGTCATGAAGTTCCGCAGGGGACTATCAGGATGTGAAGCGGAGGACCGAAATCAACTGATTGCAACGCCTTTGCAGTGCCCGCCCGTACTACCGGATTATCAGACCCTGCCCGTGCAATGGCGACAAACAGGGGTATGTGCTTTTTTTTATCATCTGCCATCTTTTCAAGGAGGGTAACCGCTTCTGATATAATCATGTACCTGTCATCCTGGATATCAAGATACACCAGCGTGTGCAACCGCAGTGACAGGTTCTGCATGATGACATCAATGGACGTGGTGGGGAACCAGTTTTTCTGCGGGAAAGGGACCGAGCAGGACTTGCCAAACCGGTAGTTCTGGAGCCCGGAAAGGCCGCAGACTGCACTCGAGATGGAGGCGCCATGAATAATTTCGGTTTTTATTCCCCTCGCCGCAGCCCGCATCCGAAGATCTGCATGGGTAGTGGAGACCATGGGATCACCGGCACAGAGAAATACAACGTATTCCTGCTCTGCTTTGGAAAGAATCTCCTCAGGGTGCTGTTCAACGTCTTCGCGACCACAAAGGTGCAGGGGTTTTCCATAATATCTTTCCAGCTCTTCAAAAGATGTGCCCATGAGCCGGGAAGTATACTTTTCAAGGAAAATGTGGTCTGCATTCCGGATTCTGTTGAGCCCTTTTTCTGAAACATCCGTCTTGTCGTAGAGCCCGAGGCCTATAAATGACAGCATTGTATCCCTCCCCGTTCAGCACAGGACCTGGGGAATCTTTTGCATTCCACTGTAAAGGTCCATAAGAATAATGTTCATCCTTCATCCTCTCTGAAAACCACGTCACTTCTGAAAAACTCTGTCCGGTTCCGGGTTTTCCACCAGCTGGTAAACCGGTTAATCATTTCATGAGAAGGTTAATAACCGCTCCTATCAATAAGCCCAGGAATACCGTGTAAATCGATATCAAAGCGGTAATCCATGCCCCAAGCTGCCGGTACAGGACGGCAATCGTGGAAGTGCAGGGAATAAAAAGCACACTTACGATTGCGAATGAGTAGAGCTGGGAGGATGTCATCACCGAACCAAGGTCGGCTGTGCCGGCGAGGACTGCAAGGGTTTCAAAAGCGAGTTCTTTCCGGAATATCCCGAATAACAGCGCTGTGGATGCATACCCCGGCAATCCCAGAAGGGTGACCGTTATGGGTGAAACCAGCTGCTGGAAGGCTTCGGTCAACCCGAAATACTGGAAAAGTCCGAGCCCGATGCTGGTAATGATTAAAATCGGCATCGCGATAAAAAGAAACTCTTTAATCCGGAGCCATGATTTCGCCAGCACCAGGCGAGCCTTAGGTCTGCGGAGAGGAGACATCTCAACAATCATGCCAAACTGTTCACCGGGAGTTATGCGACTGAGCATGACAGCAGTCAGGATCATGAGGATGAATACAATAAGGTAAATGGAAAATGCCCAGAATATCCCGACAAAAGCAGCAACGATGCCGGCAATTACCACTGTCCGGGCAGAACACGGAACCATGCTGATAAGAAACGCTGCAATGGTCTGTTCACGGCGTGTCTTCAGGATACGCAGGCTCATCACGGCAGGTACCGTGCACCCGAACCCGATTACCATGGGGATTATCGCCTCCCCGTGCAGGCCGAGGCGGTGCATCGTACGGTCTGCAAGGAATGCGGCACGCGTCATATATCCTGTATCTTCGAGCAGCGAGAGCCCGAGATAGAAGGTGAAAATAAACGGGAATGCGATCCCAAAACCTGCCTGCAGTGCAATCAGCAGGGAAAAGCCGATACGATCCCAAATGGGTGGTAATGCCAGGGCCGTAAACGGGGGTAAGACCGAGGAGGTGAACGACTCGACGATGATTACTTCCATCCACGACCCAATCATAAAAACTGAGAGCAGCAGCAGGAAAAGAACGGTGCAGAGGATAGGGACCCCGGGAAATGCCCGGGTAAGAAGACTATCGAGATCATAGGATTTTTTCCTTTCACTTTTACTTACTGCTGCGGCGGTAAGTCCCCGGGCGAAATTGTGCCGGTTGGTGGCGATAATCTGGCGGACCGACATCTGGTGACGCAGTTCGATCTCCTGCGCGATTGCACCTGCTGCATCAAGGAGCACAGGGTCATCCCCGATCCCCTGCAGGGCAAGCAGGTTTTTGTGGACAGGATTTCCCATGGTCTTTTCAAGACTTTTTAACGCAGCTTCTATGTGGAGATCATAAGGGATACGGACAAGAGCAGGTTTTGCCTCGTTCAAAGCCACAGGAAGTATTTTTTCTATATTTCTGCCTTCCGATGCAGCAGTAAGAATGACCGGGACTCCAAAGGATGAGGAGAGTTTATCAGCATCGATCAGGTGGCCCTGCCTTTCAGCATCATCAATCTTGTTGATGACCATGATCATTCTCGGTGAGAATTCCGCGGCCTGAACAAAAAGGTAAAGATTTCTCTCGAGCCTGGTGGCATCGAGGACTGCCACAATGACATCCGCCCCTCCACGCTCAAGGAATGTCCGCACAAGTGTCTCTTCCTCAGAGCTGCCATCAAGGGAATAGATACCGGGCAGGTCAACAATCTCGGTTTTTTCCTTCTTATAGCAGATGCTGCCGCACTCGAGCGTTACTGAGGTGCCCGGGTACCGGTTTATTTCAACGCCCAGACCAGTGAGCTGGTTAAAAATCAGGGATTTTCCTGCCCCGGGATTCCCAAGGAACGCGATCTTCATTACAAACGCTCCACACCAATTTCTGTCGCAACTTCAGGACTCAGTGCGACATCACACCCCTTGACCTGAACAACCAGGGCACCGTTGGATAATTTTCGTTTTATTAAGACTCGTTCCCCGGGAACCATGCCAAGATCAAGGATACGTTTTGCACATGCCCTGCCATGGATGCAATGAATGGTGACATGGTCTCCTTCATTACAATCGGAGATGCCTGGATACCGGCAGTTCTTATCCTCAACGCTGCATTGCAGGGGTATTTCCTGCCTCCGGCATCTGCCCCGCCCACGGTGCAACTGACCCTCCTTTTTTTCGATTAACTCGTCTAACCGGTCAATAGTTTCATCAGATACCGTGTGTTCGAGCGTGCATGCCTCATCCGATGCAGCGGTGGAATCCATGCCGAGAATTTCTGATAAAAAGCACTGGAGTGTCTCATGTTTTTTTATGACACTTATTCCGGTTTGTCGTCCTTTCCCGGTCAGCGTAATCAGTTCGCCCGGTAAGATAGAGACATCCCCGCTGGAAACGAGTTCTTTCATATCGGAACGCACTTTCACTTCTGCTTTTCCCAGTGCTTCGGCAAGCTCTTCGAAGTGAGGAGGATGAGCATTTTTTTCAGAGAAATGCTGGAGGGCTTCCAGGTAATCTTCCCGCAGGGAGAGCTGCATAGTGTTACTCTAGTATGATCTGGGCTCCTGACAACTTTATTGATTTGGGTTGAGGAATCCCCGTTAAGGAAATATTTGCAATACTATAAGGTATAAACAAAAGAAAAGATAAAAAATATAAAAATAATTTTAACGGGTGTTTCTGGGGTACTGATGATTTACTGGCTTTACGAATACCTGCTCAAACGGCAGATTAACGAGTTGCCGGGGCATGTATGCTTCATGATAAGCGGGCAGGATATGGCAGATGCGCCCGCCAACCTGTTCCGGATCACTTCGTGGTGCAGCGAGATATCAAAACATGTGGAAAAACACGTGGAAAAATCCCACCTCCCGAAAAACGGTGGCATCCACGGCATTACCTTCCACATCGGTGCACACGACCCCGGCGCGATGGAGCCCTGCCTCCCCGAGATCCGGAAGATCAGCACCATCGCCCGCCTTATCCTCCACATCGGGGACGAGGAAGAGATATCAGGCAGCGGGATGGATGTTGTTGTCGCGATCGGGAAAAGCGGGAAGGACGAGATCACCGACTGTATCCGGAAGATGGCCGAGAACCATGTCTCCCCGTCGGATGTGGACGAGAAGATGCTCGAATCCTACCTGACCTTCAAGTACACTCCCGACGTCGTGGTCAAGAGCGGGGGGGACCACCTGACCGATTTCCTCATCTGGCAGTCGGTCTATTCCGAGCTGTTCTTCTCGGATGTGAACTGGAAATCCCTGCGGAAGCTGGATTTCTTACGGGTTCTAAGGGATTACCAGTCGCGGATCAGAAGGTTCGGGAAATAATCACTTAACCTTCACCCCAACCCATGCCGGAGTGCCATTCACCATCTTTTCCTTAACAGCGAACTGGTTTTTTAAGGTGACCGAGAAAGATTTCTTATCCGGGACCGGTGTAACACGGTGGTCCCGGCACCAGCGTTCGAACGCATAGTACATATCGTCTTTTGGAATGAGTGCACTCTCGGTATCTTCACGGAGGATTACGGATGCGAAGAACTTTTTTGCGGCATCATCTTTCTTTTTCTTCGGTACAGGCTTTTTTGCTTTTCCTGGTGCTGGAGACGATGCTATGAACGGTGGGGCCGCTTTTTCCGGAGCAGGAGCCGGCACAGGAACTGGTGCCGGAACCTTTAGGTGCAGGTTTTTCTTTTACGAGTTGCCGTGTCTTTATCGTCTTTGCTGCCAGCGGATCATCGGCGTTGATAATGGCAGCAGATGCCGGGGCTCCCGGTTTTGCCGGAACGTGGTCTGGCAGGGCTGGTGCTTCGTTTGAGGCAATGATTACCGGTTCTGCGATAACTCCCTCCGGGATCTTCTGCTGGCGGTAGTCGATCCCCAGTCTCTCCGCAAGCGCCCGGTTTACCGCCTCGCTGATATCGATCTTCTGCTGGCGGGCCTGCTCTAAAATATCAGCCCTGATCACAATGGATGCCTGGCGCCACAGGGCGCTGCTCTCTTTTTTTCCTGCCATTCTTACTGTTGATCTGTAATTGGGCAGAAATATAGTACGCGATCTTCTCCTTCCGGTCAAAACCGGCTTCTTAAAACTGTTCAATGAATACGCTGACAAATATGGGGCTTTGGCACGGCGTGCATGCTCCTCGAGAAGGTTGCCCTTATACACTCATGTGATGAACGCCACCGCCCCCGATGGTGCGCCCCCGCGGCGGTTCAACCTGCTTGCCCCGCCGTGCCTCGGAGAGGCCCTGAGACGGGAGCCATAGGACCTGAACGATTTTCATAGGTCTTTAAAAACTTTTCATTCATGTCCGCTTTTGTGAAATAAAAAAAGTTAAACCGCTTGTGCCGACATCCGCTGGTCATAGATGCGGATTGCACGCATGAGGTCGATTTTCCTGAAAAGAGGCCAGTAAGGGGCGCAAAAGTATACGGTTGACTCATGGCCGTTTGCAAGCCACGGGAGGAAGTTTGAGGTGCGGTACTCGTTTCCGGTCCTGATGATGAGGTCGACCGGGGGGATGCCTTTTCCCCCGTGAATGTGCTTTTCCACCATGGCGGCATCGATCTGATCGGGAGTGACCTTGCCATGTCCGACATCGTCAAGTATTTCCCGGGCTGCGAGCACGATCTCGTTTCTTCCCCCGTACGCAAGAGCGATATTGAGATGGAATCCCGTGTTGTCCTTTGTGGCCTTCTCCGCAGCATCCACTGCCTCCTTTAAGTCGGGAGGCAGGAGTGAGCGGTCACCCACCATCTGGACCCGGATTTTGTATCTCTTCACGCGCTCGTCGCTCAGGATCGCAAGGAACTTTTCCTTAAAAAGGGCAAACAGGTGGTCGACTTCTTCTTTTTTCCTCGAGAAATTTTCAGTGGAGAATGTATACAGGGTTATATGTTTGATGCCGAGTTCCTGTGCCCAGTCAAGCATCTCCTCGGTCTTGTCAGCTCCTGCCCGGTGGCCTTTGGCGGTGTCGATTCCGAGGCGTTTTGCATAGCGCCGGTTCCCGTCCTGGATAATGGCGATATGGTTGGGTACATGATGGAACTGCAGTTTTAAGTATCTCTCATAGAGCGGTTCGATAAGCGAGCGCAGGGTCATATCGGTGTCATCTCCACAACCATACCTCCGTTCGGGTAGCGTTCAATAACATACTTCTTCCCGGGCAAATCATCAGAATTTTTTTCAAGAAGCCACCATGCCATTTCAATACGGTCATCGCAGGTCTCAAAACTTCCTGCCTCAAATTCCTGTTCGCAGTACCTGGTGCATATCTTTTGTTGCCCGGGCAAAGGCTCAAGCACACCGTATACAATGGTTCCGTCAGGAGTAATTTCATCAAAAGGACGGGCAGTATTCTCTGCGATCCTCTTGAGTCGTTCCCGCAGCTGCACCGAGTCTTTGAATGCCGACGAACACCAGTGCACCTTGTCGTGCCGGCACAATTCTTCAGCCCAGCCCTTTGCCCCCTCTATTGCATTATGCAGCTCGTCTGCAAGCTCGTACCCCCGCTCCCGCATCTGGTACGCATTTGTCTCACCCCATTCGAGTTCATTGATATTGAGGAAATCCAGGTAAGGAAGTGCAGGGATCAGGAGTTCAAGACCGGGCAGAGCGGGAATTTCAATACCGATATCGAACCCCAGCTCCTTTGCCCTTTTTGCCGACCGGATGTAATCAGTGGAAAGAATTTCACTCCAGCATTCATGCGGGGGATGAAGACGGATTTCATCGACGAATCCTTTCATCTGTTGCAGTTCATCTTCACCAGGTGCCTGTGCAGTATACAGGTGTATCTGGTGATCAGGGCCGAAATGTTCCTTGAGCAACCGGCAATAGAAGATAACCCTGTCAAGGCAAAGGAGCGGTTCCCCCCCGGTAATTCCCGTGCCAAGGGCGCTCATGTTCTCTGCTTCCTCAATCACCTGGGCCGGGACATCAACGGGGTGCTCATTTGCATAAACGGTGTCTGATCCTTTCCGTTCCCGTGAGAGCGGGCAGTACCAGCAGGAGCGCTGGCATCGTCCGGTAACAAAGAGGACCATTTTTGCGCCCTGATGGCAGAGAATACAGCCTTTTGAAAGTGACACGAAAACTCCCTGGACAGATACTTCACTGTACGTGATGATCTGTTCTTATTTTTTGGTGAGCTGAGATGAAAACCCTTCTGACCCTGCCATAGTCATTCTGGCTGAATAAATTCGGAAAATAGGTACCGGATCCCGGTTAAAAACAAAACGCACGGCATTTACCCGCGAAAAACGCAGACTTCGCACGAACAATATTTATATGGCACGTTATACAACGCATCACTAGACATGGCAAAATACTCCAGCGCTCTCCGGCACAGGGAGGAACGGGCTTTATCAGAAGTAATCGGTTTTGTCCTGCTTCTGGGCCTTATCGTCGCTGCATTCTCGTTGTGGATGCTCTTTGTCGTACCGGTGAACGGGCGGGAGGAAGAAATTACCCAGATGAATAATGTGAAGGACCGGTTCACGGATTATAAAATCAGCCTTGACTCTCTCTGGACCAATAACCAGAGCGGCGTTACCCTCTCTACCTCTTTCAACATCGGCACCGGGGGAGGCAGTACCAGTCGGGCGGACTTTTCCTGCCGCTGTTGAACCCGATTGCCTCTTCTGCAGTCATCTCGGTGAAAGATGTTGGGGACGTAATGACGATCAACAGCAGCAGCTCCGGGAACTACACGGTAAATATGAGCATTCTGGAATACCAGTCCCAGAATAATTACTGGATACAGCAGCGATACTATTACCAGAGCGGTGGTGTATTCCTATCCCAGGAAAACGGGTCGACATGCCGTGTATCACCTTCATTTTCGTTTACCAAGGCCAATAACGGGACTGCTGATGTTGCTTCTGTCAACCTTGTACCAATCCAGGTACTTGGTGGCAGTTCGATTGGCGGGAATGGTCCTGTCCGCGTTGATTCATGGATAAGAACCCCCGATAAAACCGTTTCACTTCAAAGAAATGACTGGGTGAAGGTATCAGTAAACGTTAAGGATAAACCGACTGCCGATATGTGGATGGGTCTTTTTAATGATACCAGGCTACGGGGGGGAATTAAAGATTCAGATACCGCATGGTATACCCCGGATGTCGCACCAGGTCCGGCACCAGGCCGCTGGTCTGCGTCTCTTCTAATTAACGGACCTTATTCCGGTGTTGACAAAGACGTATACCTGACATTACAACGCGTCGATTATGTGGTCACACTCAATAATGTTGCGTCGGGCCTGATATGACAGGATTTGAGGGGAATAAGCCCGGTAAAAAAAATTATCATCACTCTCATGCTCCGGATACCGAGTCAGGAGTGTCGGAAGTGGTTGGGGCAATCCTTCTAATCTCCCTTGTTGTTATTGCTGTTTCAGTTATTGCAATAGCATTGTTCTCCCAGCAAACGCCCCAGAAAATTCCCAATGTGAACGTCATGGTGGGCACTGACAACAAAGTACCGCCGACATTATTTCTCTACCATAATGGTGGTGACGCCCTGACCATGGGAGATTTTGATGTCCTTGTTGACGGTGTAATAAAACCGTATTCGATTTCCGGTGGCGGCAATGAGTGGTCACTTGGAAAAAACCTGGTGATTCCCGTTTCAACAGTCCCGAAAAATGTCGTACTGGTCTATAACCGTTCAGGCACCGGCTCCGTAGTGCTTCATTCGGCATCAGTGAATGTATCGGTATTTACCGGGACTATCAACCCGGATGTAATGTCATTCCCGACACAATCCGGGACATGCAATATAGGCAATTGCAGTTCTGACGATATCCTGGATGCATTTATGAAAAATGTGACCAGCAATTATATCTCATTTTATAAAGAAAAGGGAGGTGATATCTGGGGATCCAATTCTAATGATTATCATATCCGGTTCAGGGTAACCGATCCGAATTCATTGTCATCGATAACATACCACAGTGCACAACCGGTAAGGATAAACCTGTCCAATGGGGATACGGTGACGATAACCCTCAGAAACCCCTCAGAAAATTTCAAGACCTTCGGCATCTCGCCACAGATATGGGAATTATCTGTTGATCGTGCTGAAATAGATATCCAGTTTGCGAATGGGACCCGCCTGCCCACTATTACCAACGAAGATATTATCCATACCTTTATAGCCGGATACGATCCCGCATCTTTTGATTCTACTCTTGTCATAGATGCAAGCGGGATGTCAGAAACCGCCCTTACGGTAAATTCTTCGCAGGTTATCTCCGGTTCCAACAACCAGCACGTTGTCCTCTCAAATGTCAGACCTCTTACGGTTGGATTATTTTTAATCAGCCAGGATGATTCCAAAAATGGGAAGACTTACTTTGTCGGCATAGCCGATGAAATATGTATAGATACCAATTGCGGACCGTTCGGTTAAGGTACAAAATTGGATAAAGATCGAAAAAAGCTCATGTTTATAAAAACCCGCAAAACCGTATGACTCCTGAAACCTCTCATGAAAAAGCAGTAGCAGAAATTGTCGGGTCACTTATTCTGATTTCAATTATTGTCCTTGCATTTGCAATTCTTGCGGTGGTGTTGCTTTCTCAACCGGCACCACAGAGAATACCTGCGGTTGCAATAAGCATCACGAACCAGAGCAAAATTATCAGAATTTCCCATGAAAGTGGTGATTCCATTCCCATAAGCGGGGTTAAGGTTCTCGTTGATGAGGTGCCAGTAACATTTACCTGTAATGATTGTGGTGACAGCTGGTCGATAGGAAAAACCCTTACCGTTGACTACTCCGATCATCTGAATTTTCCCAATAAAGTTGATATTGTTTTTTTAGGATCCGGGACTGCACAGCAGCTTCTTGCTTCAATATACTTTGGAACAATGACACCTAATCAGACACCGGTCGTTATCCCAACATCTCCCACGCCGGTTACCACTGCAACAACACTACCTGTCGGAGCCCCCGTTGCGAACTTTACCGGCACCCCGACATCCGGGCTGGTCCCCCTCACGGTGGCATTCACGGATATGTCAACGGGAACTCCAACCGGGTGGAGATGGACATTCGGGGACAGTGGAGACGGGAATACTTCGACTCTCAGGAATCCGTCACACACGTATATGGTACCAGGGAACTATTCGGTGAACCTTACGGTATCGAATGCCGGTGGCAGCAATTCCCTTGTTCAATCCAATTACATCACGGTTTCGTATGCTGCACCGACAGTCACCAGCATAACGCCGGATTCCGGGTATAACGATACATCCGTAAGCGTAACAAACCTTACCGGCACTGGATTTATGAATGGAGCAACTGTCAGATTGAATAGTACCGGTCAACCCGACCTTCCGGCCACTGGGGTAGCGGTAGTCTCCTCAACACAGATCACCTGCACATTCGCACTCAACGGTGTCCCTGCCGGGACAAGGAATGTTGTGGTGACGAACCCGGATGGCAAATCCGGCATGGTTGCCAATGGATTCACGGTTTTCCAGGCACTCCCGGCACCGATTGTGACCAGCAGATCCAATGCCACCATATACCGGGGCTGGCCTGGTTATGAGTTAATTGGTGGTACCAACTTCGTCAGTGGGGCACAATCGGTCCTGAATACGACAACCGGCAATTCAATCCCGTCAACATTCTGCGATGTGAGGTCTTCCACCCAGATGTACTGCATCTACGACCTGCTTGAAGAGACAGCAAGCACTGCGTATCGTGTTGCAGTTATTAATCCTGATGGCAAATCCGGGTTAATGACAACGAATCCGGTTTCGGTAAGCAGCCCGGCACCGACAATCACGAGCAGCACCCCGTCGACCGGTGCGCAGGCTGCAACGGTCATTATTACAAGGCTTTTGGGCACCTATTTCCAGCCGGATGCAATTGTGGTCTATAGTCTCGGTGCCACATCCATCCCATTACAAAATATCGATGTGGTCTCATCAACCAATATCACCGGTACGCTGGTTATTCCATCTGATGCAACAGTGGGTTCATACAGTGTAACCGTTACAAATTCGGATCTGAAGTCAGTAACCCGTGCCAGTACCTTTACGGTCACCAGTAACGCACCGACTGTGACCAGCAGATCCAATGCCACCTTATACCGGGGCTGGCCTGGTTACGAATTAATTGGTGGTACCAACTTTGTCAGTGGCGCGCAATCGGTCCTGAATACGACAACCGGCAATTCAATCCCTTCAACATCCTGCGATGTGAGGTCTCCCTCCCAGATGTACTGCAGCTATGACCTGCTTGAAGGGACAGTAAGCACCGCGTATCGTGTTGCAGTTATTAACCCCGATGGAAAATCCGGTATAAGGACAACGAATCTGGTTTCGGTGAGCAGCCCGACCCCGACAATTCCCATACCCCGGCCTTCTCCCCCTCCACAGGAGCACGGGGAACCAATGGGGTTGTTGTCACGGCCCCGGGGACGTATCTGCAGCCCGGAATGGCGGTCGTGTTAACCAGCGCCGGGCAGTCCGGTTACTACCATTAATGCGTTATCCGTGAACGTCATCTCTCCAACGCAGGTAATTTTCACTTTTAACATTCCGGCCGGTGCAGCTACGGGCTCTTATACTGCCAGATATACCAATACCGATGGAAAGACTGTGACAAGGACCGCCCGGTTTACGGTAACCTAGTAATCCGGACCGATCCTGATACCGTTTTTTCGGGTTGGACAATAAGAAGTAAAAAACAAAAGGTAAAGTCTCACCATAGCCCAGGAATTTTTTCATTCTTTCGACCATTTTTTCAAAAAATGTCGTACCTGAAAACTGAAATAAAAAACATTACATTAATTTTCAGTCACCATTTTTTCGTGTGATGGATCCTGTCCATGACCCGGGTTACTATAATTGTACCTGGATATATCCTTATCATCGAAACATTTTACCGTAATCATAATTATTAAGCTCTATGCAACTTCCCTTAGAGGACGGGATGGCAGTTTCTGACCGGAAACGTAAAGATCGCATGTATTGGTATTCTTCTTGCAGTCTCCATATTCTGTGAACTTTTCATGCATCTCTGGCAGAACATCGATATAGGCTATACCCATTTTTTTTATATTCCTATAGTCGTTACCGGGATCTGGTTCCAGAGAAAAGCGATCCGGGTTGCCCTGTTTCTTGCGGGGGTACATCTTGCGGCTTCCTATATGCTGTCAGGAGAATTTTACTGGGGCCCGATGGTGCGGGCTTCCATGATGATTCTTGTGGCTATCCTTGTAGCCATGCTATCTGAGGAAAAGGAACAGTACAGTCAGGCCCTTTTACAATCCAAGGCAGACCTTGAAAAGAAAAATGCGGCGCTTATCGGGTTCATGACCGAGTACACGCAAAGGATGAAAAATCCTATGCGCCTTAGTCTCTGGAATCTTCTGGAAATCAAGGAAACCCTGGTAAAAAATTCCGGGGTAGCCTCACAGGAAACTATCGATTCCCTTCAGGTCCAGATCAAGAACATGGAGCAGATCGTTGAAAACCTGCAGTTCCTGAATTCAGCAGTTTTGGACGGTACTTCGGATATTCCGGAAGTATACCGTGAATTTTTAAAAAGGTGAGGAGAAATACCATGACCTTTTCTGTCAACCTGTCCGAGGAAAAAAAACTCTATCTCGTGATGTCAGCACCGGACCACTTGAGGGTGAATAATATTGAGATCATAAGGTTTCTGATAGAAAACAAGAACAGCGTTATCGTGGTGACAACAAACCAGCCGTACTCTACCCTTGTTGCATCGTACGGGAAAAATATGCTTGATATATCAAAAATCCAATTTATTGACGCAATTACCCAGTACGCGATTGGGAAAGTCCCGGCTGATGCAGGGAACTGCCAGTTTATCAATAATCCTGCAAACCTGACCGATCTCGGGATTGCAATAACCGAAACCCTGAATACCTTCTCCAAAGAGAAGCCCTGTATTTTTTTCGACTCGGTAAGTACCATGCTCATTTACATCCCCTCGACCAATATTTCCAAGTTCATCCATTTTGTGACAAGCAAACTCCGGCTCCTGGATTCTCCCGGTATCTTTCTTGCCGTTGAAAAGGGGCTTGACCCTCTGCTGATGACCCAGCTTACAACCTATGTTGATGCTGTTATCGATATGGAAGAGAAACCCGAATGTCCAAAACCGGAGTAAACCGTAACGAAGAGGTTTTTCCTGCACGCTCGTGCACCCGGTCGGGCAGGGAATATTCCTAAAATTTTAATGCTGCTTTTTTGGATATGTTCACTTGGTGTTCTGACAAAACACCAATGTGACAAGGTTTTTTCTGACCCCCTTCTCAAGACTTACCCGGCCGGAAATAATGGCAAATCTCGCCCCGGATTTCGATAGATATCATAAAACAGGCATAGCCGATGAGTAATGAGGAGGTATAGTGCCTCATCGTTTCAGGAAAATATCCTAAAATCTTACGGTTCCTTTCTGACAAGTGAGACCTTCGTATTACGGTTCACCAGCAGATTATATGCGTCATGCACCTTGTTATACCGCACCAGAACGTTCCGCAGTTCAAGAATCGATCCATAGGGTGCGGATGTGATCAGGTCATTTTCCGGAGTTATATGATACGATGGCAGAACCGCATACACCGGTGTTTTTGCCGTCCCGTCACAGATCTTAAACACATGAGAACGTGCATCCCCCAGTTCCCCGGACATCTTTAGGCCGATGATATTAATTCGTTTACCGGTATGCAGGTGGATTTTGGATAACCGGAGGAATTTTGACCCGGCGGGTACACGAAAACTCTCCTTTCGCATTCCATCCTTACGCAGGATTGCGTAACTGTACTTGATATCGGTGTTCACGTACCGGTATGAGTCCTCACAATGGGCAAGGGTCTCCATCAGCCGGGGAAGCCGGATAGCGGGTGCAGTCTCAAAACTCCAGCAGCGGGGGGCGGTGCAGGTCGAACCCCAGATAAATGAACACGGGCTATGGATTGAGAGGCCTTTTTTCTGCAGTGCAACGGTAAGTGATCGCATCCGGGTCGCATTTTCCTCATCTGCAGGTTCAACAATCAGGATCGAACCATCGGGAGCGAGATTTCCCGCAATGCATTCGACAATATCTGCCCTGGATTCCATGGTGGCGTCCGGAAGTTCGTTTAAGACATTGGAAAAGAATACCAGATCAATATTTTTGGGGAGCCTGGCCATGTCTGTCGACCTGATATCTGTTTTGACCGGTGATTTGATGGATACCCTGCCCCCTTTGGGGACAATGGCATCGCGTAAGTAGGTAAACGCCTCGATATGCTCTTCTGACCGTTCTATGGAATATATGGTCGCCTCTGCATCATCGAGCCGTGAATAAAAATCAGCAATCGCGAATGGAACGACACCCGGCCCGGTTCCCACGTCAAGAATAGTCATGCTTTTTTTCAGCAGCCCGTCCGGTACAAGCTTTTGAAGCAGGTGTTCCGTCTGAATAAAATACACCGGGAAGTGATAGGCAAGATACCCGAGAACGCTGTAGCCTTTAATATATTTCAATGAACGTTTATGGGAAGGCTTCCAGTAATCGTCTTTCTGGGCAACAATCGCACGGCGGAGCCGTTCTATGATGACCGGATCATTCCAGTCCTTCCCGACTTTTTTTGTGATGTAGTTTTCAATACCCTGCGCAAGTGCCGGTGGAATTATTCTCTCGGTAAAAAACGCCTGCTGTCGTTCATATTCCTCCTGGTTCATAAGATACGGCTGGGCAGGCGGGATTCGTGCAATCTCAAAATCCCCCTTGATCTTTTTAGCCTTGAGTCCCATACCGGAAAGTTCTGGCGAGATAATGCTGAAAAGCTGGTCCACCGGCAACGGGTTATCGAGGTAGGGAATAATCTCGGACAGGAAAAATGCCGGTTTTGTTGCGGCTACATACTTTATTGTCGAGACGAGTTGATTTTCTGCCATTGGTTGCCGGTTACTTGGCGATAAGCGATATTACATCTTTGTATAGCGGCGTATGCAGGCCGATTATTTTCATCACTCCTGCGGCAGGATGATATACTGGTTGAACGAACATCGGAAAGGATCACGCACAATGTGTGGCAGGTATTCGTTAATCTTCATTGATGATCTTGGCAACAGGTTCAGGGTATTTAACCCTATGATCGGATCACGTTCACGGTTCAATATCGCGCCCGGGAGTGAAATGCCGGTTATCGTCCATGAAGGAAAAAATGAGCTTGTCATGATGAAGTGGGGGCTGGTACCTCACCGGACCCTGGACATACACACGGCAAAACGCCCGATCAATGCACGGGCGGAAACCGTATCAGAAATACCTTCCTTTAAAGATCTGCTGAAGGACCGGCGCTGTCTTGTTCCGGCATCAGGTTTTTTCGAATGGAAAAAAGAAGGTAAAAGGAAGGTCCCGTTTTATTTCCACCTGCCGGAAAACCCGCTCTTTGCATTTGCCGGGCTCTATGATCAATGGACAGGTCAGGACGGAAATCATCTCTTCACCTATACGATCATTACGACTGAACCCAATGAACTTGTTGCAAAATTCCACAACCGTATGCCGTCAGTTCTCCTGCCCGCACATGAAGATCGCTGGCTTTCAACAACCTCCCTGAACGCAGGTGACTTAAAGGAAATACTTGCACCATTTCCGGCAGAGGACATGGCGGTATACCCGGTATCTCCTCTGGTCAATACACCGGATGCTGATGATGAACGCATTATCCGGCCATTGAATTCTTTAACCAGCACTCTGATACCGGACTAAGGAAAACCCATGCCAGACCATTGCCCCGGTGCCGCAAACCTGCGGACTCCAACACTCACCATAAAAAAGTGCCCGCAATGTGGTGAAGAGGTGGAACTTTTTTCAAACGATGTCTTCGTGAAATGCAGCGGGTGCGGCTTTGTGGTCTACAATGATATCGAATCATGTATCCAGTGGTGCAGGCACGCAAAGGAATGTGTTGGTGCGGAAATGTACGGGAAACTCATGGAACGAAAAAGCCAATCTCCTTAAACAGAAGGGGAAGTAACTCCTCTTTTCAGACTGCTAACATTCTCTCGATCGCCCTGCGGGCACGATGAGTTATCTCATCCGGTACCGTGACCCGGGGCTGCAGTTCTAGGAGAGCATGACAGACTTTTATCAGGTCCGTCTTTTTCATGTTCGTGCAGATTGCTGTCTGGGACAACGGATAGCATTTCTTTGTCGGGCAATTTCTGGTGAGCCGGTGCAGGATACCGATTTCAGTGCCAATGATGAACTCTTTTTCTGAGGAATTGCATGCGTGCCGGATGATGCCAGATGTACTGGCGACATGGTCTGCGAGATCGATTACTTCCGGGCGGCACTCAGGGTGCACGAGAATAATCGCATCAGGATGAAGATTGTGTGCCTGACGCACATGATCCGGGGTGATCTGGTCATGAACGGTACAGAAACCTTCCCACGGCAGGATCTCTTTTCTGGTAAATCTCTGGGTATACATTGCCAGATTACGGTCAGGAACAAAAATTATCTGGTCTTCTTCTAATGAGTTGACTATCTTCACCGAGTTTGAAGAGGTACAGCAGATATCGCTCTCTGCTTTAACCTCTGCGGTTGTATTTACATAACAGACAACTGCTGCTTCCGGGTACCGGGATTTCACGAGTTTCAGCTCGTCTGCGGTGATCATATCTGCCATCGGGCAGCCTGCATCCCGATCCGGCAACAGGACCATTTTTTCCGGGGAGATGATCGCAGCAGTCTCGGCCATGAAGTCAACGCCGCAGAATACGATGACATCGCCTTCCATGGTGGCAGCTGCACGGGACAGTTCGAGCGAATCGCCGGTGAGGTCAGCGATATCCTGCACATCAGCGGTCTGGTAATTATGAGCAAGAATAATCGCGTGCCGGTCATCCTTCAGCCTGAGAATTTCATCACGGATTATCGCTGTATCCTGCACCCGGCACACTCCTGTAATTGTATGTGTTGATCTTTGTGTATCAAATACATGAATGCTATAGTGGATTCGTTGTCGTTTTTTAAAAGGATACTACGTATCGGCTCTGGAGAAATGTTGCATAAAACCAAAACGCTCAACAGGGGTTTCACCCCCGCCGCCTGATTCCCCCCAAATGCGATAACTCTGAAAAAGGTTATACCACACTATCGCGCAGCGCAGGGGCGACCAGGGGGGCAGGTACTGTCCCGTCCTTCGTATTCTGTGCTTTGAATCTCAAACTCCAGTAAAAATGAATTCTGCAGAGCATATATATCAATACCTGTCCCGAAAGCGGGATGTTTATGAAACCTGCTCACAAAACTACAAGGTAACGCATGAGACTCCTCCTTCCGGACAACGTCACACGGATTTTTGAGCATAGCCGCGCTCCTGCCGAACAGATACTGCTCGAACAGGGAATTAATCCCCTTGATGTGATCATTTCCCGGAACGGGAAGCTGATATCCGAAGATACGGTTATTGAAGCAGGAGATGAGATCCGGGTTATCAGGATAGCACATGGGGGGTAATGCTTGAATAAGGAGGGAGTGAAATCAGAAGTTCCGGTGTGTTCCCTGTGCACAGAACCAGCAGTAATCTACCAGCGCCAGGGGAATCGTCACCTCTGCGGGACTCATTTTACGGCCGATGTTGAACAGCGTGTCGCAGATACCATAACAACCCGGAAAATGATAGTCCCTCAGGATTGCGTTGCAGTTGCGCTGAGCGGAGGTAAGGACAGCACAGCACTTCTTCTGATCCTTCACCGCCTCATTCCAGCATGGGAGGATGTCCGGCTTATTGCAATAACGATAGATGAAGGGATTTCCGGTTACCGTGAAGATACCATCCGGTCGGCAGAACAGACTCACCCATCGGCTCGGGATAGAACATCACTGCATTTCTTTTCCTGAACTGTTCGGGGATTCACTTGATACACTGCTCAAAGGCAGGGAAAGTCAGGCATGTAGTGTCTGCGGCATTCTGAGGAAAAAAGCATTGGTTGTGGGTGCTCAAAAGGTCGGGGCAACCAAGCTGGCTACAGGTCATAACCTTGATGATGAGGCGCAATCGGTGCTGATGAACGTGTTCAGGGGTGATCTGCCACGCCTTATCCGGAATTCGGGTGGTAATTCATCAGGGAAGTTTACTCCAAGGATCAAGCCCCTTTCCCTGATCTCGGAAAAAGAGATTGCCACGTATCTTATGCTTGAAGATGCATGGCCCCATCTCCCCGAGTGCCCGTATACCCGGTATGCATTGCGACGGGAGGTCCGGTCGATGCTCTCGCGTTTTGAATACAAGCATCCCGGCACTATGATCCATCTTCTGGAGAGCAAAGAAAAGATTGAGCGCAATTGCAAAGGCCCGGTTATTCCTGAAGCCCTCCGTTCCTGCTGTGAGTGTGGTGATCCCTGCAGCGGGGAACTCTGCCAGGTATGCCTGCTGATGCAGTCACTGTTCAGGTAACTTACCAGATACCGTCTCTGTCCCGGCAATCCGCTGAGATTGTGAGTAAATATTCATTTTTCCGGCCCTCACAAAACCGACGATAGTAAGCCCGGTCTTTTCTGCAATCTCCACGGATAATGTCGTTGTTGCACTGCGCGAAATGATCATGGGAATATTTGCAATGAGGCATTTGCGCACCATTTCAGAAGAGATCCTGCCTGATGAAACAATAAAGGTCCGGGAAAAATCGATACCTGCACGGAGCCCGTACCCGATCACCCGGTCAACTGCGTTATGTCTGCCGATATCTTCAGAAACCGATATGACTTTTTCTGTATCAAGTAAGGCAACGACGTGTATGCCTCCGGTTGTCCGGTGAAGATCCGAAGAGAGCACATCCCGGATTGATTCGTTAATTTTCTCTGTGCCGATCACAAGGTCAGATCTGATCTTCGGGAGTTTTTCTGCATCAATATACGATGTGCTGCCCCCACAACCCGATAGGATTGTCTTTTTTGGGCCGAGCACCTTGAACAGGTTCCTGGTGATAACGCTTATCCGGTTCTTTTCAATCCTGATCGATTCGATCTCGTTGACACCTTTGATGATCTGTTCGGTAAAGAGATAGCCGGTAACAAATTCTTCGAGCTGCACCGGACTCATCATCGCGGTCATCGCGTGCCTGCCGTTGACAAAAAGGGCTATAGGTACTTCTTCGACGACTTCGTGAAGGGCATTTTCGAACGTATCCCCTTCAACCTTAATGCAGGGCAGTTTCCGGTACATCTTTTCGCTCATATCTGACTCTCCCGGGGTCTTATAGATAATACTGAGGCAGGACTAAAGTATACCTCATAATGCATCATCCATACTCCCGCTCCTGTAGCCTTCGAGGTCGAGGGTGACATAGGTAAACCCTATTGACCTGAGTTTCTTCACCACTGCGGGTCGCATACCCATTATTTTTTCCATCTCCTCTATATGCACTTCTATTCGGGCACTCGCGCCATGCAGGCGTACTCTGAGTTGTCCGAACCCCTGACCTTCAAGGAATGCCTCGGCCTCCTCAATCATCCGGAACTTTTCCCGGGTAATTTCCTCCCGGTAGGAGATCCGGGATGAAAGGCAGGCAGCCGAGGGTTTCTGCCAGATGGAAAGACCATATTCGCGGGCTATTTCTCTGATATCATGTTTGGTTATTCCGGATTCAATAAAAGGATGAATGATCCCTTCTTCGGTTGATGCCGCAAGTCCCGGACGATATTCGCCCATATCCGAGACATTTATCCCGTCTGCAATGCAGGCAAGGCCCCGTTCTTCTGCCCGTTGTCTGAGATACGGGACAGAGATCTTTTTGCACAAATAGCAGCGGTTGGCCGGATTTTTCCGGAATTCCTCATGTTCGATAAGAGGTACTGAAATGATATCCAGGTCGAGTCCGAGTTCACGTGCAATCCGGTGTGCCTGCTCAACAGCAGCCCGAGGCACGACCTGGCTGTCAAGAAGGACGCACGCTGCGTTTTTGCCCAGCACTTCCTTTGCAAGCACCGCAAGGAGGGTGCTGTCTACCCCCCCGGAAAATGAAACAAGCATCGACCCCCTTGATGCAATTGTCTCTTTCAATGCCTGAGTTTTTTCTTCGATATTCATCGGGACACCAGAATGTGGGTATTGACTCTGTAGGGCGGGTAGAACATGTAAAATATTATAAACCGCAGCGCTCGGAAACGAGGCCGGTACACCCCTCTTCCCCTTCGCGGAGCTGCCGGCAGACCCCGCAGATCCGTTCGATTACATTGACCTGGTTCTTATCGATCAGATCCTGCGCCAGCTGTGCGATGGATTTTTTCACGTCGTCTTCAAACTCGATCCGGTAGCCTCGCTTACCTGACAGGTATTGTGAGACCGCTGATGGCGCGATCTCCAGCATTCGTGCTGCTTCCACCTGGGAGACCCCGCACCTGACAAGCTCTAGTGCGAGTGCTGCCCGGATTGCCGGCAGAACGTTCCAGACAATTTTCTGACAGGGGGCTTCCATAGTATCACATCGTTTAAATTATCACAATTGTTACATAATATATTGCATTCACAATTGTTATCTACAGGACGACCAACAGTAATCCTGTTTACCTACCAAAAAAATACCCTTGCGGAGACTCCAGGTATTGTCTTCGGTATAAAAAGCGCAGAAAAGAATAATCCCCAGATCAACGCACATATTCAGGTAAGGGGGAATACATGGGAGCACAGTGCACAATCTACATGGATCACTCGGCAACCACACCTGCAAAACCGGAGGTGGTGGATGCCATGGTCCCCTATTTCACTCAACATTTTGGCAACCCCTCTTCCATATACGGTATCGCACGTGACTCGAAGAAGGCTGTCGATTTGGCACGGGTGCAGACCGCAAAGGCGCTCGGTGCTGACCCCGATGAGATTTATTTCACTTCCGGCGGGAGCGAATCGGATAACTGGGCGATCAAAGGTGTTGCGCTGGCGAACCGGAAGCGCGGCAATCACATTATCACTACACAGATCGAGCACCATGCAGTACTTCACACCTGCCAGTTCATGGAAAAGGAAGGATTTGAGGTAACCTACCTTCCGGTTGACCAGTTTGGGCTTGTGGACCCGTCGGAACTGGAAAAAGCGATCACAAAGAAGACAATCCTGATCTCCGTTATGTATGCGAACAATGAGATCGGGACGATTGAGCCGATCTCTGAGCTTTCCGCCATTGCCCGCCGGAGTAAGGTATATTTCCATACGGATGCGGTACAGGCGATTGGTAATATTCCCATAGATGTGAAAGCACAGAACATAGACCTGCTCTCGCTGTCAGCCCACAAGTTCTATGGTCCGAAGGGTATCGGGGCACTCTACATAAAAAAGGGTGTGCGGATTGAGAACCTGATCCACGGTGGTGGCCAGGAGCGACGGCGGCGTGCAGGTACGGAGAATATCGCCGGCATCGTGGGTCTCGGCAAATCAATTGAGATGGCAACTTCGGATATTCCGGGGCATAACGCAAAGATCTGCGCGATGCGGGACCGACTCATCAGCGGGGTGCTTGAAAAAATTCCCAACGCACGGCTGAACGGGCACCCGGTCAAGCGGCTGCCGGGCAATTTCAATGTAAGCTTTGAGTTTATCGAAGGAGAATCGATGCTGCTGTGGCTTGACGATGAAGGGATCTGTGCATCGACAGGAAGTGCCTGCACATCCGGGTCCCTTGAACCTTCGCACGTGTTGCTTGCAACTGGATTACCGGTCGAAATATCCCATGGTTCGCTCCGTCTCACGCTGGGTGACGCAAATACGGAAGGGGATGTGGATACGGTGCTTGAAGTCCTTCCCAAAATAGTGAAAAAACTGAGGGATATGTCACCGCTCTACAAGAAAAGCGGAAAAGAAGGGGGATGCAATGTATAGCGATACCGTGATGGATCATTTTAAGAACCCCCGCAATGTCGGCGAGATAGAAAACCCTGACGGGGTTGGCGAGGTCGGCAACCCGGTCTGCGGGGATATCATGAAAATATTTTTGAAAATCGAGAATAATATCGTAGTTGACGCGAAATTCAAAACATTCGGGTGCGGTGCCGCAATAGCATCCAGCAGCATGGCAACTGAACTTGTCAGGGGAAAGACACTGGAGGAGGCGTGGGAGCTTTCGAACAAGGCTGTTGCCGAGGCACTCGACGGTCTGCCCCCTATCAAGATGCACTGCTCGGTTCTTGCTGAGGAAGGTATCCACAATGCAATCAACGATTACCGGAAGAAACAGGGGTTGGAACCCTGGGTCGAGAAAAATCCCCACTCCCACGATCCTCATGAAGATCTCACGTGCGATCAATGATCCGGGAATACCTGCACACAGTTATTGGTGAAGAATGTTATCAGAACGGGAACAGGAACGCTACAAGCGGCAAATCATGTCTTTCGGAAAAGAAGGACAGGAACGTCTCAAAAAAGCGCATATTTTCATAGCCGGTGCCGGTGGCCTTGGATCACCCGTTGCCCTCTACCTTGCCGTTGCCGGTGTGGGTACAATCACGATTGTTGATATGGATGTGGTTGACCAGCCGAACCTGAACCGCCAGATCCTTCACTTCGACCGGGATATCGGCAGGAGAAAGACTGACTCCGCCGAAGAAAAATTACAGGAAATAAACCCGGACATTACCGTGCATGCCATCAATATAAAAATAGAAGCGATGAATGCCGCAGGACTGGTGGGAAAAGCGGATGGTATCGTGGATGCCATGGATAACTACCCGACCCGGTACCTGCTCAACGACGTTGCAATCGCAAAGGAGATCCCACTCTTCCACGGAGGGATCCGGGGATTCTATGGGCAGGCAACCACGATCATTCCCGGAAAGACCCCCTGCCTGAAATGCATCTTTCCCAAAGCCCCCCCAGCGGAAGTGTTCCCGGCAGTCGGGGTTACTGCAGGATTCATCGGTATGGTGCAGGCAAATGAAGTACTGAAATACCTGCTGGGGATCGGAGAATTGCTCACGGGACGGCTCTTCATCTGGGACGGGTTGCAGGCACGGGTGGAGGAGATCAGCGTTGAACGGAACCCTGGTTGCGAATCGTGCGGTAGCACAGGAAATAAAATGAATGTAGCGGGGATGAAGAAATGACTGTTAAAATCCGGTTTTTTGCACGGTTCCGCGAACTGCTCGGGACAGATATTATAACGGATATAGTGGCAGGAATGACGTTTACTTTGCTGATCACCACTATTGCAAAGAAAAATCCTGAAGGATACGCTGCCATCTTTGATGAGGTAGGCGCCTTCCGCGATTTTGTGATCCTGATGAAGAATGGTAAACGGATTGATCTCGCAGATGCGGCAAAGACCCCGGTTGATGACGGCGATGAGATTGCAGTCTTCCCGCCAGTAGCCGGTGGATAGAACGGGTGAACCATGATTTCAATCCAGACAGATGATGTCGATATCGGGGACCTCATTAAGGCAGCATACAAGCGTGGGACGGGTGCTGTGGTCGTTTTCGATGGTGTTGTCAGGGATGACGATATCACCGAGATGGAGCTCGAGGCGTACGAGGATGTTGCAACACAGGAACTCGAAAAAATTGCCAGGGATGCAACCGGGCAGTTCGGGCTCCTGCATGTCGATATTATCCACCGTACAGGGCGGCTGGCAGTAGGAGAGAATATCGTTATCATCATTGTTGCTGCAGGACACCGTGAGGAGGCATACGCCGGATCCCGGTTTATTATTGAAGCGATCAAGGCGGGAGTCCCGATCTGGAAAAAGGAGCTGACGAAGGATGGGGGACGGTGGGTGCCGGGCGACCACAGGCACGGGAAACCTGGAAAAGCGTGAAAGGAAGTAAAAAGTTGTCTTTTTTTCTTTATCGGCTTTTATTCTTATCCGTAATCATCTCTGAAAGAACCCTGACTTCCCGGACAAATGCTGAATTTTCTGAAACAAGCTGACTGACTGCTGGTTCGAGATGAATAATCCCGGGATCAAAGGGTAAAAAAATCATCCGGGAAAATCCGGTAAACCCGTCAAGTTTCTTTCGTATTTTATCAATATCTGCCTCGTTGTCTGCCCTGTTCACGACAAGGATAATATCTTCAATCCCCAGCTGCCGTGCAAGCCCTGCTGATTCCTTTGCAACGGTGAGCGCATTATAGGATGGGTCAGCTACAACCAGTGCACAGGAAAAACCGTCAGCAACAGCCCTGCCGAAATGCTCCATCCCAGCCGGGGTGTCCAATAGCACGACCTCGTCCGGAAGAAGTCGCATGTGACGGAAGATAGCGGTAAGGAGCGTATACTCGGGGCAGAGACACCCGGCACCAGCCTGGCTGACACCCCCCATCACGAGAAGCCGGAGATTTTTTGTAACCCTGGCCGAAAACCGGTCGATAACATCACTGACATCGGGGTTGAGGGTGAGGAGCCCTCCTGGGGATATACCCGGGCCGGCGCCGGTTTTTTCCCGCAGGTACTCGGTACTCTGCGAGACGGGAACAATCCTTTCAGCTTCCGTCGGCGCAATTCCTATGGTCACCGCGAGGTTCTGCTGGGGATCACCGTCAACCGAAAGCACCCTGTTTCCCTCCTGCGCAAACAGGTGGGCGAGAATTGCGGTGATCGTGGTTTTACCCACCCCTCCCTTCCCGGTAATTACTATCCGGACTCCTTTATCGCTCATTTGGGGGAGTTGGTTTTTTCTTCATTACGGCACGGCATGCGGTCGGGTACACACTCATATCCCGAGTTCGGTCCGTTTGCGTTCGATATGGTTCGATATGAGTACCAGCTGCCTTGGCCGGGTCCGGTTCAACAGAGAAGCTGGCGTTCACCACACCTTTCAGTCCTTCTGTGAGGAGTGATACAACCGGGGGGCTCCCGGCGATATGCGGCATCACGCCGAGCACCGTATAAACGCCGGAAGCAACAAAATATGCTCCTATAGAGACTGCTTTCTGTGAGTACCATTCCGGTGCTGCACCGGCAATGGGCAGTTTGTGGATCGGCACATTGAGCGCATTGCCGAGTTCCGCTGCGAGCACGAGAATACGGGAGTTGTCGACACAGGAACCCATGTGGAGCACGGGCGGAATCTTGAGCGATTCACAGACCGCCCGGAGGTCATCACCCGCCAGCGCCGCTGCTTCCGGCCGGAGGAGACCGGCTTTTCCCGACGCTATCGCGGCACAGCCTGTCTCAACACACAGGATATTTCTCCTGATCAGTTCTTTTGTCAGCAATACGTGCCCGAAATCATGCTTTATGTGCGGGTTGTTGCACCCGACAATCCCTACCGCTCCCCGGATCTTCCCGGCAGCGATCAGGTCGATCAGTGGCTTAAATGAACCGCCGAGTGCGTTCTTGATCGCCTCATTGGAGAACCCAGACATCACCGGCATGGGTTCTCCCGGGATCAGGACACGCTGTGGGTTCCTGTTTTTGTAATTTTCCACTGCCATCCGCACGATTGCCTTCGCGGTAAGATAGGCATCCTCGGCATGGAAATCGAAGAAGTACGAGCCAGGTATCGTGGCTTTTGAACTTGTTGAGATTATCAGGGTATGGAAACAACTTGAAGTCCTGGGAAGTGAGGGGAAGATGCACTGGTAGTCTACAACCATCGCCTCAAGGGCACCGGTTGCGATAATCATTTCCTGGTTGAGATGGTTACCGGTCATCGGCACGCCTTTTCTCATCAGCAGTTCACTGCCCGTGCAGCACATCCCGACCAGGTTAATCCCTTTTGCACCGTATTTATGGGCGAGCGCTGTTAACTCCGGATCAGCGGCAGCTTTCACAATCACTTCAGAGAGCATCGGGTTATGACCGTGTACCGAAATGTTCACATGGTCTGCTTTCATGACTGCAAGGTTCATCGTCGAGCTTTTTATTGTCGGCGTGCCGAACAGGATATCGGAAACCTCCGTTCCGATCATCGATCCTCCCCACCCATCCGAAAGGGAGGTCCGCAGCCCCTGGAGCAGGATATTGACATAATCAGCACCAACACCCATCTGGATGCGGTGCATCGAATCCACCACTTCACGGTCAATACCCCTCGGCGTGATGTTCAGGCTTGCCCAGATCTCCCGGGTTGCTTTCGGGGCACGGTTGAGGAACTGGAGCGTATTCTTTCGCATGCCATATTCGTCAAGCAGTGCTCCGCCAAGCTCGGCAGCGAGCTGGACGGGATTTTTCCCCTCGGTTTTTATCCCAAACTCCTCTGAGATCCGTTTGAGTTTTACCGTATCAGAAATGGCGTAATCCTGTGTTTTACCCGCACCTACGAGGCAGAGTGTTTCGGCAATATCCCTTCCATGGTCTGAGTGGGCAGCTGCACCCGTTGCAATCATGTCAAGCAGGTTACGGGAAACGATCAGGTCAGCATCTGCCCCGCATACACCACGGATCCGGTGGGGTGGTATGATACGGCAGGGCCCCATGGCACAACGTGAACAGGAGGAACCGGATTCACAGTACTTACAGGGTGGCTGTTGCATCTCGTACCGGTCCCAGACGGTCTCGATGCCTTCCCGTAACATCAGGTCCAGAACCGGTTTGGCATTCTCATCAATTGTACGATCATTCTTCTTATGCGCAATCAGTGTCGGGTTCAGGAGTGACATTCTTGCCCTGTCAAGCTCGCAGACATCCAACCGCTCCCTTATCAGCCGGGGTTTGGGTTCTTCAGTCATAACGCATCAGTCCATTGAAGTGTGATAACTGGTAATCCGTTCATGGAATATATATTCCATTGCCTAAAGCTACTTTTGTGCCTGTTTTCGCTGAACCTTCCTTATTATTGATGTGTTATGCAGAATCTGCGTACAAAAATTTTTTTTGTCGGCGTGAAAACTTTGGCAAAAAGGTATTATTTCTAATATATCTTCGTGGATACTAAGAAGGATTTCCCTGTCATCTGAAAGTGCGATGCTCTGACAGAACTTCCTAATCCAGAGATTCGGGCTCTTGTTTTTCTATGCCCCGGCATTTCATGGAGTGAACCAGCCTCTCGTTTTCAGACATACTTTAACCAGCAGAAGCATCGCTGGCACGTTGGCACTTCAATAAGAACACCTACCACCGTTGCAAGAGCAGCTCCTGACGAAAGCCTGAACAGCAGAAGATAAGGCGTTCGTGGGCCGGATGTGATTCACCAGTCATACATTTTCCCTCTTTTTAAAAATCATACACAAGTTATCTTCAATTTCCTTTCTCTCATCCAACGAATGAACCATAGATCAACCCGGCGATTGTGCAGAAGAACACAATCAGGAGCACATAGACGATAGTCTGCTTCGTTCCCATGTATTTCCGGACGACAAGGATACTGGGAAGCGAGAGAACCGGGTCCGCAAGGACATACGCAAGCAGCGGTCCCCGGGCCATTCCCAGGTCTAAAAACATCTTTGCCATCGGCACCTCAACAAGTGTCGGGAAGTACATAAACGTCCCGAACAGGACTGCGATGAGGTTTGCAGAAACGGTATTCGACCCGAGATATAATCCAAGAATACCTTCAGGGAGGAGTGCGCTGAGCACACCGGCAACAAAGATCCCGATAAACAGGAGGGGAAATATCGTTTTCATGAACGACCAGGTCTCTTCCAGCCAACTCTTCTGCTCGTCCCTGCTGAACCACCGCCGTGCTTCTAAGATGATCAGGATGATGAGGAAGGGGAGGATGACAAAACGGAGCGGAATCCCCACCAGATTATTTTCCATGAAAATGTTCCAGGTGCCGACAAAGAGGAGTGCCACCAGCGTGCCGATGAAGAGGACGACATTCGTCTGCCCTCCTTCCTTTTCCGTTCCGGGAGCGCATGCGCACCCGATTGGGGTGGGCGGCGCATCGGGGACTGGTTCTTTGAAAAGTGTCGAGATAACGAGCCCGATGATGACCGCGAAGATGATCGAAAGTACAATACGGGCGATTGCGAAGTCTGCCCCGATGACGCTCCAGGTGAGGGCAATGGCAAGAATATTCGTGCCTGGTGCTGTGTACAGGAAGGCGATCGCTGGTCCGAGCCCGGCGCCCTTTTTCTTGATCCCCGCAAAGAGGGGCAGGATCGTGCAGGAGCAGACGGCGAGGAGGAGCCCGGAGACGACAGCAATCGGGTACGCTTTGTAAAACGGGCTCTTCGCACCTAGATACCTGGTAATTGATTCTTTATTGAGCAGGGCATTCATCGCACCCGCGATGAAGAACGCAGGGATGAGGCAGGTGAGCACATGCGCCGTGATATAATCAACAAACGCCATTACACCTCCAGTCAGCCCGGTTACGAGTATATCTTCGTACATTTTTCCTCCTTTACCCTGTTTTGAGATATTTTATGCATATCTTAGCCGTCAAATCAGCACATCTCCGTTGTTTATTACGGCACGGACAACTTTTTCGATCTCATCGTACTGCACATCTCCCGTTCCCTTCTTCTCGATCCCGAGTTCGGTCGCGATGATGTGGTGATGGGGGGCTATGCGGGATGAGGACAATTTCTTTTTCGCGCAGCTATCCCCGCACCCGTCAATCACAATCACCTGCTCTGCGTCCCCGATATCAGCTTGGAGTGTGGCAGTGGACTGCCTGGCGTGGATCCAGACATACTGCCCCGGCCTGCGCTGTATCAGCAGGAGGGCCACCTGTGTCGTGAGTTTCCCGGTATTCGAGACCCCGGAGCAGGTGACAAGCGCGAAGGTCATTTCTCAAAACCCAGTATTACATCAGCAGGTTCCACCGCACGCACAACCGCAACCGCTGTTTTTTCCACCGGCCTTTTTTCCTGATGTGGTGTCATTCTTCTTCCTACCGTCACCCTTCCAGCATGCGGCGACAATCTTCTCAACATCGTCATTGGTGTAGGACGTTGAAGGGCCTTTGACAATCCCGAGTTCGGTCATAACAAGGTGCTGTCCTGCTGGAATCCCTTGGGAACCTGCAATCTTCTTTGCACAGAGCATCGGGCAACCATCGAGAATGACGACTTCATCGGCGTTCATAGCGTTGGCGACAAGGGTTTCAGTACCAATCGCAAGCAGCGCCACACAGGCGATATTCCCATACTCCTCTTCGGTCAGCTGAAGAGCCGCAAGGTTGGTGAGTTGACCGACATTGGCCTGACCGGCGCAAGGAAAGATGATCCTTTTGGGTTCGTTTTGTCCACATGAACATGGTAATGTTTCAACCATTGCTCTCATTCCAAAAGCATCATTTTAATTTCATTCACATCGGGTATCCTGCCTTCCGCCCGAACTTTACCGTTAATAAAGAGTGCCGGTGTCAGCATGATACCCCGGTTCACAATTTCGTCAATATCATCGACCTTGATCATATCCGCTGCAATTTTCAGGTCCTTAACGGCCTGTTCGGCATTGGCAAAGAGCCGTTTACACTTTGCACAACCGGTTCCGACAATTTCGATTTTTATCACGGTGTCACCCAAAGATAGACATTTTTTGATTCACGTTTTCATAGACGATTTCTTGAATTCTTCAAAAAGTGCCCGATCATATTCGTTCTCGACATTCCGGGGAATATAGTTATACACCTTCACCCGTTTGATCAGTGCGGCCTGGATTTCCGGTTCGCTTTTCAGGTCTTGCTTTTTTACTTCTGCGATGCATTCACCGAGCATAGTGATACCGGTTGGAATCCCTTTGATTGTCACCTGCCGGATACGCCGAAGTGCATCAGCAGCACAGCAGGGTTTGTTGTAGTTTCTCATCGAACGCACCAGATTTTTTTAAAATTATTCTCTGCGTGAAAGAACTTCAATTTTTATTGAATCTCTTTGGGCAGGGCAGGGTTATATACCTTGCTATTTCATATTAATTTGAATTACTCATGACACCACGACAGACATCGCTGCCAAAAAAAATATGCTGCGATCTTTCGAAAGATCTTCCAGATCCTATAAGGAAAGATCTCGACAAACAGGGAGGGATGGAAGGACTTCTCCAGCGGATTCCGGATCCATCGACACTTCACGATGGCAGCCGGCTACACCAGACGCTTGCCGATCCCATCCGGCTTACGGTCATGTATGCACTCCTTTCCCAGCCACTCTGCGTCTGTGTTATCAAGGCGGTTGTCCGGATTGCGGATTCAAAACTGTCGTACCATCTCGGCATACTAAAAGAACAGGATTTTATTTCCGGCGAACAGCAGGGCAACTGGATTATCTACAGCCTCACGGATCGCGGGCGCACTGCGTTGAAAAGTACAGAACTCCTGGTGAAGTGAAATTTGAAGTCCTGCATCTAATACGGTTGGCTCAGGCAGAGAGGCAACTGATTTTTTAAAATTATTTTACACAACGGATGTTTCAGATCTCTCGTTATTGGTCAAAAAAGGATACTTCAGGGGAAATCATGTGTTGCCCGCACCACAAGGACAGGTCGTTTCGCCTTTATAACCATATCAATACATCTCTCCCCTTTAAGAAGCAGATGGAGCCACCCCTCCACATGAGAGCATAAAAAAATAAGTGAGGCGTCTTCTTCTTTGGCACACTGGAGAATCTCATCAACAGGATCGCCAAATCTCACATGGGATAGTGCGGTTATCCCTTTTGCTGCGAGATCCTTAACGAGGGTATTCAGCCTCTCTTGCGTTTCCTCCTTTAAGGTCTTAATCTCCGCAGTCTGTCTGTCCTTCGGTGATTACATGAATAAGTACAAGTGTTCCTATTCCCTGCATCCCTTTTAATATATCAAGAGCCGCATTCGAAGGTTGTGAAAAATCAGTGGGGAAGATAACTTTTGAGAGTATCACCGGGCAAACGGTCTCGAATCTCACCCCGTTCATATCATCAATTACATTGTGGTTCAGGACGAGTGTAGGGTGGGTTGTAGTACCGAAGGACAGACCCCGCAACTCTTCCGAGTAACGTTCTCTCTATTAAATTCCCGCCGCGTGCACCAATGACAATCAGTGACACATTCTCCTTATCTGCCGCAGATATGATGCAGCCCGGAACATCTCCGGATGTAATCACGTCGAGCCTGACGGTGACCTGCAATCCGTAACTTTCGAAATGTTTTTTTTGTTCTTCAAGTTTGATTTTTGCATTTTCAATCTGTGGGTTATATGTCCATCCCTGAATGTGGTAATGGGTAGCATCAAACACGTGCAATAGAACAATTTCCCGAATTCCAGGTAAGCCCGGGATACACTCTGAGATCTTTGTGGCGTATTCGGAAAAATCGGTGCAGAGCAATAGTTTTTCGAACATAATTTCTCTCGTGATTTGAATTCCTGCCTTTACAATATATTAACCTTTTTTATTTTTATTAAGGTGATAGTTGGGAATATGATAGTGAGGAATAAAAAGATACAGGCCAGAGGAGTGACTCTGTGAATATTCTCTCTTGATATTTTTTATCTATCTGCATCATTAAACCAAAAAAAAGGATTTTTTGTTGTTCAACTAAAATATCCGAAGTTCTTTAGTATGCAATTTCTTTTTCCTCCATATTTCCTGGATAGCAGCAGGACATCCTTTTTTATAACCTGACACTATTCCCTCATTCATGTGATAATTCGCATCCGGTATTTTCGCCGGATTTTGGCGTTTCAGGGCCATCAAGGGTGAGACGATCAATGGAATCCTGCCAGATCTCTCTCTTGATGCAGTGGAACCCCTGCCTGGTCAATACCCTTATAATGGCACACCGTTTGTCTCGTTATTCCGGAATTTTCCCACGAATTTGTACACTTCCATCACTGCAATCAGTATGAGTGCAATAAAAAGGAAGATGAGCCACTCCTCAAACGTTACCGGCGAAACTCCCAGCACCTCCTGCATGAAGGGTATATACATTGACAGGATATGGATACTCTGCGCAGCGATCACGCCGATGATCAGGAAATAGTTGCGGGAGATCGGTACGCGAAATGCTGACCTGCGTTCCGATCGGCAGTTGAAGACATGGCAGTTCTCCAAAAAGACCATCAGGAGCAGGACCAGATTCCGTGCTGCGGCTTCTTCTACACCTGCTCCGATGAGGAAAAACCAGACTGCAAACGCAGATGCCCCCATATAGAGTCCCGAGACAAGTGTTTCTTCAGCCATCAGGCGATTAATGATCGTTTCTGAGGGGGGTCGTGGTTTTTTATTCATACCGTCCGGCTCACCTCCTTCGAATGCGAGCGCCACATCCTGGATCCCGTTGGTCACCAGATTAAGCCAGAGCAGTTGTACGGCAAGGAGCGGGAGTGGCATTCCGGCAACAAGGGCAAGTGTGAAGAGGACCACTTCGGCAAAACCCGTGGATATGAGCAGGTAGGTCACCTTCCGGATATTATCATAGATGATGCGGCCCTCGTGGACACCGGCAACAATCGAGGAAAATGAATCATCGGTAATAATGATGGAAGCCGTGTCCTTTGCAAGGTCGGTACCGGACCCCATCGCAATACCGATATTCGCCTGTTTCAGGGCCGGCGTGTCATTGACACCATCCCCGGTCACGGCAACGTAATGTCCGAGTTTCTGGAGACTTTTCACTATAGCAAGTTTCTGGAGAGGAACCACCCGGGCAAAAACAGATATTGTTGCCAGTTTTTTAAGGGATTCAGGATCTTCATAATTCCCGAGTACCTCAAGTTCGGAACCGGTGATTACCTGTTCAGATGATGTGGCGATACCGATGTCCCGGGCGATTGCGAGCGCAGTAGCAGGATGATCGCCGGTTACCATTACGACACGGATTCCCGATTGCCGGCACGCATGTATCGATTCCATTGCATCTGGTCGAACCGGGTCGATGAAACAGGCAAATCCCATGAAGGTGAGTGGAGGGATATCGTTGCTGTCCAGACCTTTTTTGTCGCTGTCCATAGCAAGTTCCCCGCTGGCAATGGCAATGACACGATAACCCTGTGCCGAGAGATCCAGGACCCGTTCTATCAGCTGCGACAAATCGAGCCGGGAGAGCCCTTCTCCGGTTAACTGGTCCCTGCACATCGGGAGGATCACTTCCATTGCCCCTTTGACTGCCACACGGGAACGGGGACCTTCATAAAAAAAAGCCGCAGCATATCTCCGTTCGGCTTCAAACGGGATCTCGTCAATAACCGGATTGCTGCTTCTCACATCATATGGATTGAGACCGAGCTTATACCCGTACGCGAGAAATGCGATATCGACAGGGTCACCCATGTGGATCCATTCCTTTCCGGTGTGGGTAAGCTCAGCCCCGTTACAAATGATCCCGAGCCTGGCGATCTCTGACAGGTGCTGCCGGTCTTTATCCGGGATACGCCCCCCAAAAGGCAGTTCAACCCCGCCATCGCCACAATATCCTTCACCGGTCAGGGTATAGGAATGTCCATCAGGCAAAGCAACAAGCTGCAGTGTCTGTTCGTTCAGCGTCAGAGTCCCGGTTTTGTCGCTCGCAATGCACGTACAACTCCCCAGTGCTTCAACGGCTGTCAGTTTCCGGACAATCACATTTCTTGCTGCCATCCGGGATACTCCTATCGAGAGTGCCACAGTTATGGCGACCGGCAGTCCCTCGGGGATGGCAGATACTGCAAGGGCAACAGCAATAAAAAACACATCGATGGTAGGCATTCCCCGGGATATCGCAACTATTGCAAGCACGCCACATGCTGCAAGGACAAGAAACCCTATCCTCTTTGAAAACGTTTCCATACGGATAACAAGGGGAGGTTTTACCGATTCCGTGGCGACAACACTCCGGGCGATCTTCCCGACTTCCGTGAAGAGCCCGGTAGCGGTGACAACCCCCTCGGCTTTCCCTGATACCACTGTTGATCCGGCATAGGCCATATTCCCCCGGGACATGAACGGTGTTTTTTCCGGCAGGGCTGTTGCGGTTTTCTCCACCGGGAGTGATTCTCCGGAAAGGAGTGATTCATCAACTTTCAACGAAGATTCCTGCAGTATCCGTAAATCCGCCGGGACCCGGTCCCCCTCACTGAGAAGGACAATGTCCCCCGGGACGATCTCTCCGGCATCCACCGTTATACTATACCGGGTCCGGCGGACATGCGCCATAATCCGGAGCAGTGCCTGCAGGGCCTGAGCATTTTTCTCGGCTTTCCATTCCTGGAACGTGCCAATGATCGCATTCACCGAAATGACCGCGAAGATAAACACTCCGTCAGTAAATTCCCCGATGCCGAATGATATGATGGCGGCAATCATGAGGATATAGATAAGAGGACTTTTAAACTGACTGAGGATTACTTCCAAGAGCACCGCGGGTTTCTTTGAAGGGAGTGTATTGCTGCCGAATATCTGCTGTCTTGCGAGGACTTCATCTGCTGCAAGTCCTTCGTAAGAAGAATTAAGAAGCGAAAAGACCTGGCTGTCTGAAAGAGCATGCCATCCGGTTTCAGCCAGTATCTGGCGGTCACAGCACGATGATCCGGTACCATTTCCTGCAGGAGAATCGGGGGATATATCCGGGTTCATTTCTGTACTATGTGATTACTCCATGATGAATTAAAAAAGAGTATGAATGTTTACCTTCAGGGTACGGACAGCCTCCCGCTCATGCACCTGTCCGTTCCTCCGGAGCACCTCGTTTCGCTCCGATCCCTATCCCTGGAAAGCACCTGCATCTCAATCATGATTATGGTGCCATAACCCCAAAGCTCATCAATATATTCTGAATCCTGAATTTTTTAAGAGAACCCTGCCGGGAGCCAGCGAATTTTTTTTTAAAAAGCACTGGTTTACCGTTATAATTGTAGATTTTAAGAGAGGCTCTCACTTTTTTCCCAGCAGCCGCGAGGATTTCCGGATCTCCCGTATGGTTGCTGCCATCGCCTCCACCTGGAACAGGGCGCGGGAAAAAATACTCCCCGCCGGGCTTTCTCCTGAAGATAAGCGTACAAGGTACTGCTGGTACTGCCGGGTAATCTCTTTGCGCAGGCTCTCATCCTGCGATCGCATCGCAGCATCAGCAGAATCTGAAATATCAGGGAATGACTCCATCAGAACGGTTAAGTTAATCTCACAGGCAGTAAGCGTCTTTTTGATTGCTAATTTTGATTCGAGTGAGAGGCTGATGCCTTTTTCCTGCAGCTGATGGATGATCACATAAAGATCTCCGGTCTGGTCTGCAAGAACCTCGCTCAGTCTGGAGATCCGGGCCAGTCCTGCGATATGTGCTGTATCTTCCGGTTCAAATTCCCGTTTAGAAATTTCAAGAATCGCATCACTGATCTGGTTGTCGAGGTATGTTGCGTATTCCAGCAGCTGACTGACCCGGTGGGATCGTTTGTCGGGAGTTTCAAGTAATGAATGAAGCTCTTTGAACAAGGAATCGGAAATCGCCAGAAGGTGGATTATCTCCTGTTCGATCAAGTGGAATGCATCAGGTGTATTTTCGGGCAGCGGGTGACACAGGTATCGCGGAACAAACACAATATCCTCCTCAGTTCCGGGTACAACCTTTCGCACCAGCTGCTCGAACGGCCGGATCATGGCGAGAAAGACGAGCACGCAGGTAAGATTGAAGATCAGGTGGGCATTTGCCACCTGCTGGGCAGGACTGCCTCCCAGCGCTTCAACCCCGATAGAAAATGGTGTCAAAAACGGGAAAAAGAGCAGGACTCCGAGGAAGTTGAAGAGGAAATGGGCAACCGCGGCACGCTTTGCTCCTGTGTTCATCTGCATGGAGACGAGCAGGGCTGTGGTCGGGGTCCCCAGGTTTGCACCGAGAAGGATGGGTATTGCCACCGGGGGGGTGATAAGGCCATTCTGGGTCATCACCACGATGAGCCCGGTGGTCACGGAGCTGGACTGGAAGATGGTGGTGACAAGAAATCCAAACATTATCTGTAAAAAAACATTATTCATCATTCCTAAGAGTCCGATCAGTTGGGGATCAGTCCGGAAAGGTTCCATAACGCCGGATATCAGGGAGAGGCTGAAAAATACAAGACCGAAATAAAAGAGGGGCCGCCCGAAAACCTTGTACTTACCACCCGTGATGCCGATTAAGAATCCGGCAAGAATGAGGAGCGGTGCAAAGGATGTCAGGTTCAGTGCGATAAGCTGGGATGTAACTGTTGTGCCAAGATTCGCCCCAAAGAGGATACCAAGAGAGGCAGAAAAGGAGATGATACCGGAATTAACCAGTCCCACCGTGATGACCGTTGTTGCCGTGCTTGACTGGACAACGGATGTGACGATGGCGCCGACGGCGGTTCCCCGCAAAGGCGTATTGGTCAGGCGCTGGATAAGGTTACGGAAATATTCTCCGGTCGCCAACTGGACCTCACGGGAGAACTGCTCAATCCCGTATAAAAATAATATGATGCCAGGAATGATTGCAAAGAACAGTTCCCACGAGTTCACAGGCAGGCTCCAGTCAGCTCCCGCAGTTCACCATGATATTTTCCCATCATATGCGGTTTATATTTCGTTTTTCAGACGATACTGACCTGCGTGCAGTTTGGCTGCCGCACTATCTTAAACCAGTATTATTGCGTATCTCCCATGGATCGCCTCATCACCAGAACAGGTTTTTGGGTATTCCGGGCCACCCGTGCTGTTGTGCTGCCAAGAAGATTGACCATAAAATCCCTCTTTCCTGTTGATTTCATGATAATAATTGAAATGTCCTGCTCTTGTGCAAATGAAATGATCTCTTCAGCAGCGCTCCCGACAGAAACCTGTATCCGGGCGGAAATGGTGACCGGAGCTAAGGGCGTCCCGCATTCTTTCAAGTCCTTCGCGTGCCGAATCAACCAAAGATCTGACTTCTTCTGTTGAATCCCCGGTTGTCACTGCATGGAAGAGGGTTACATTCCGGATCCATGGCAATTCATTACTGCAGAGAGATATAATTTCCGGATCGGAAAAATCCGTACAGATAAGTGCATGGGAAAAAAGATCCGGGCATGGGAGATCCTGTGCCCCCTTGTTATTGACAAGCAGCAGATCCGTCTTTCCGTAACGGAGAACATCTGAAGCGACACTGCCGAGAAGCAGAGTGTCTATGATCCCTCTTCCCCTCTTACCCATGACGGTAAGCGAAATTTTCTCCTGTGCGGTGATACGGTTGACAACTTCGAAAATTTCACCTCCCTGAATCTCCTCTACCATCGTCATGACATTCACGTCCGGTACTTCAGCACCTTTTTTAATCTCTTCAAGGCACATCCGCTGATACTCACGATCGGGATCATCAAGGTCAGCAGGATCCGATGGATACCTGTTGTAGACAACATGAAGAATCTTCACCTCGCGTAAAACTGGTATATACCTGAGACAGCGGAGTGTAAAACGGGAGTTCATTGAAAGATCTACTGGAACGAGAACTTTTTCATACATATTACACCACCAGCCGCTGTTTTCTCCTGCCTGTTTCCGAAGTTGGGTTATGCAGGGAGGGGTTACCGCTGCAGAGAAGACCGGGTGCAGAGAACACGAATGGTAAACCCGGCAAATAATGAATATCAGCCATTATTTTTCCCCGTCAATGCTGTTGCCCTTGGCATCGTATGTGCAGTACTCTCCCTTATAGAACCAGTTACGGTATACGATCGGTGTAATAATGGTGGTCAGCAGACTCATTATCACCAGGGTAACGTAAACCCCCTGCCCGATGATCCCTCTTTCAAGGCCGATCAGTGCAACGATCATCGCAACCTCACCGCGGGGTGACATCCCAAATCCGACGATGATTGCATCTTTCGTGCACAAACCCCCGAGCCGTGCCGGTATTCCGCAACCAATTACTTTTGTTAATATTGCTACTATGGTCAGGACCAGCAGGAATAATAAAATCTCAGGAGTAACCGCATGGAGATCGGCGATAATCCCCAGTGAGACAAAGAAGATCGATGCAAAGATGATCTGGAGATACTCCGCTCCTTCTTTGAGACTATGGCTTCTGTGAAGCTTTATATCCTTGAATGAAACCCCGGCAATGAATGCCCCGACAATCGCCGAAAGCCCGACTGCTTCGGCGCACATCGCATACAGGAATGCGAGCATCATGGCAAAGATGAAGATGAACTCAGGGTATTTCTGCACGAACGGTGTTGTATCAAGTTTTGCCAGGAACTTACTGACGACGAGCAGGCCGAATGCTGCTGCGATAACAATGAATGCGATCGCCTTTACCGTTACGATTGCGACCCCGAGATATGAGAATGAGCCGCTTACGATGTCGGCACTAATCGCAAGGGCAATCAAGGCGAGCACATCATCGATCACTGCAGCACCGATGATCGCTTTAGCCGCTTCGGTCTGGAGTTTGCCCAGTTCTTTAAGGACATTTGCCGTGATCGCAATGCTCGTGGCAGTACAGGCAGTTCCGATAAAGATTGCACTTGCAGAATCAAACCCGAAGATGACTGCAAGCCCCCATCCACCGAGCCATGGCACGATAACACCGATCAAAGCGATGGCAAAATTACGCGGCTGGACAATATCTTTCATATTGAACTCGAAACCGATGACGAACAGGAGAATGACTGCCCCCAGATGGGCGATGCTTCGGACGAAATCTGTATACGTGATCAGCCCAAGAACACTGGGCCCCACGATAAGCCCTACGAGAATGAGCCCGATGACTGCTGACTGGTTGATACGCGATGCAACAAGGTAGCCGGCAAGAGCCACGAACAGGAGCAGGCTCATCTGGAATTCCGGCAAAGTAAACAGGGTATCCATCGCAATATATAGGGAAGAACAGTAAAAACACTTTTTGGTTTTTTTAAAAACCTGTAAACTGCATAAAATAGATGGCTGTACCGCTTAATTCCGGCTGTAAATCAATAAGCTTAAAAAAAGATAACGGCGAATAATAAAGGAATGGATGTCGCACTTACCGTTCTTTTTCTCGGTATCCTTATATTTCTTGGAAATATATTCAACAGAGTTTTTGCCCTTACCAAGATTCCCGACCTCCTCTTCCTGATCGGTATAGGCCTGCTTATCGGGCCTGTGTTCGGTCTGGTGTCCCCCGAGTCCTTTGGGATAGTCGGGCCGATCTTCACCACCGTTACACTTGCAATCATCCTGTTTGAAGGCGGGCTCCACCTACGGGTTGATGCGATAAAGTTATCATTCCGGGGAACTGTTGCACTTACCACTTCGTCTTTTATCGCCACGATGATGCTGGCAACGTTTGTCCTTTATTTCAGCGGGTTTCTCACGTTCCTTCCCGCGTTGATGGTCGGAGCAATCGTCGGCGGTACCTCGTCAGCAGTCGTCATCCCGATGATCGATTTTTTACACCTCCGCAAGGACGGCGGTGCGATCCTTGCCCTTGAGTCTGCAGTCACCGATGTTCTCTGTATCGTTGTCTTTCTTACGGTACTCGATGTCTATCTGCTGGGGACTGTTGACCTGCGGATTACGGCGGGTAAGTTAATCGCGGCTCTCCTTATGGCCGTTATTCTCGGCGTGGTCGGGGGAGTGTTCTGGTCAGCGATCTACCACAAGCTCGGCATGATCAAGAGTGTTTTTCTCACTCCCGGGTTCCTTTTCATCATTTATGGTATTGTAGATATGCTGGGATATTCAGGTGCCATTGCCGCTCTCGCATTCGGCGTCACGCTGGGGAACCTTGATTCGTTTAAAATTTCCCGGTTCTTCCCCTCAGTACAGGATATACCCCAGGTGGAACTCAATCCGACCGAAAAAATATTTCTGGCCCAGCTGGTCCAGCTGTTAAAAACATTTTTCTTTATCTATATCGGACTCTCTATCCAGTTTTCGAGCGCCGATTCATTTGTTATCGGTGGTGCGATAGTTCTGGCGTTGTTAATTATCCGCACGATCTTAGTCTATTTCTCCGTGCCCCGGGTAGTCCCGGTCTGGGATGCAAGCGTAATGGCGATTATGATCCCTAAAGGACTGGCAGCTGCAGTGCTTGCAGCTATCCCTTTCCAGAAGGGTGTCATCGGTGGGGAATTTATTGAAACTACGACCTATGCGATCATTCTTTTCAGCATGGTTATCTGTTCGCTCCTGGTCATCCTGCTGGAACGGACATCCGTCAGAAATCTCTATGCATTGATATTCAGGCAGTTCGGGCAGAAGGAATCCGAGTCTCCCCCAGCAACCTGATCCATTTTTCTGGATTTACTCTGACTGAAATTCAGCCTCCGTTCATCTTTTCCGCCATTTAAAGTTGAAATAGCACACAAAGGGTTTAAAGGATAGGCTCCTAGTAAAGTTCTACTGAGTAGTGTATATCTATACGCTCAATTTCCTTTACTGGTGAACAGTAGTTTTTGCACATTACTCAACCACTGCCCTCTGACGGGCAGTGCACAATCCAAACATTGAGGTGTATGATGAATCCGAAATACCTGAGTACTATATCAGAGCTTGACAACCTTGTCGGGCTCACTTCCAAGGAACGTAATGCAATGGAGATGGTGAGTGACACATTCCCGTTCCGTTCCAATGACTATTACCTGTCACTGATTGACTGGAAGAATGACCACGACCCGCTGCGGCGGATTGTTATTCCTGATTCAAATGAGCTCAAAGGTGGTGGATGTCTCGACCCCTCCTGCGAAAAAGACTTTACTAAAAAACCCGGTCTGCAGCACAAATATTCGCAGACCGGACTCCTGCTCCTGACCGATGTCTGTGGGGGGATCTGCCGGTTCTGTTTCCGGAAACGGTTGTTCATGTGTACCGAACGTGAAACCGTAAAGGATGTTTCCGACGGTATTGAATACATCCGTGAGCACAAAGAGATTACGGATGTCCTGTTGACCGGTGGAGATCCCCTGACTCTCGAAACCAGCCAGCTCGAAAAGGTTCTGCGGGAACTCCGGGAAATTGATCACGTCAACATTATTCGTATCGGCAGCAAGATGCTTGCCTGCAACCCGTACCGGATCCTCAATGACAAAGATCTTTGCGTTGTCCTGTCACGCTACAGTACGCCGGAAAAACGCATCTACCTGATGGCACATTTCAATCACCCGCGGGAACTGACTGACGTGTCAATCCGGGCAGCGCACGAACTGCAGAAAGCCGGGGTTCTGGTAGTCAGCCAGACACCAATTCTCAGCGGCATCAACAATGATCCGGAAATATTCACCGAACTCTTCCGGAAACTTTCATTTGCGGGAATCTCTCCGTATTACATCTTCCAGTGCCGGCCCTCCCTGGGCAACCGCATCTTCCAGGTACCCGTTGAACAGTCTTATGAAATTGTCCAGAAATCCTGGCATGCCTGTTCAGGCCTTGCGAAACGGGCACGGTTCGTGATGTCCCATGCAACCGGCAAGATCGAGATCGTGGGAAAAACTGCAGGGCAGATCTTCATGCGGTACCACCAGTCTCCCGATCCTGCCAACATCGGGAAATTCATGGTATTTCGCAGTAATCCGGTTGCACGCTGGTTCGATGATTACCAGCACACACCTGCCCATGAAGGCGGGCTGCCACCCCTGAAAGTACCGATAATGCACTGGTTGTTCTGATGTGCGGAGGAGTATCATGACCGGAATATCCAGTGGCCTGAAAAAGCCAAAAGAAAACGAAGGAACTGTCGGCCCCCTGCTTTCCATGAAGGACCTCGGGGGACAGGTAAAAAATACGGTAAAGGACATTGTATCTGTCCTGAGAGGACACCCGGGGGACGGGGAAAAACAGGAAAACCTGTCGATCATCAGGGATACCATTGATGCTGAGAAGACTCCCGAGTTCTGGAAGGACTGGCGGTGGCAGCTCCGGCATGCAATCCGGGATCTTGCCACGGTTGAACAGGTTCTTGGTATCCGTTTCACCCGCGAGGAGCGGGAACAGCTCCAGAAAACGATCGATAAATTCCCTCTCAACATCACACCCTATTACATCTCGCTCATTGATGTGAATGACTACCAGAATGACCCGATCTTCAAGCAGGCATTCCCGTCACCCAAGGAGCTGATCATCGAAGAGTACGAGTTCTCCGATCCGCTGGCAGAGGATAAAGACAGCCCGTGTCCCTGCATTACGCACCGGTATCCTGACCGGGTGCTGTTCCTGGTCAGCAATACCTGTGCGATGTACTGCCGGCACTGCACACGGAAACGCAAAGTTGGTGATGTTGATTCGATCCCTGGCCGGGAAGAGATCCTTGCGGGAATAGAATATATCCGGAATACACCGCAGATTCGCGACGTCCTCCTGTCAGGAGGCGACCCGTTAATGCTCGACGATGAGTATCTTGACTGGATCTTGACTGAGCTCCGTACCATCCCGCACGTAGAAGTAATACGGATTGGAACCCGTGTTCCGGTCACGCTCCCGTTCAGGGTGACCGATAACCTTGTCGCCATGCTGAAAAAACACCACCCGATATGGGTGAACACGCATTTCAACCACCCCAAGGAGATGACCGAATCTGCACAGATTGCAGTAGCAAAACTTGCCGATGCCGGCATCCCGCTTGGCAACCAGTCGGGTCCTCCTTGCCGGGATTAATGACTGCCCCCGGATCATGAAAGCGCTCATCCAGCAGCTCGTGAAAAACCGCATCCGCCCGTATTACCTGTACCAGTGTGACCTGTCAGAAGGCATCAGCCATTTCCGTACTCCGGTCTCCAAAGGAATCGAAATTATGGAGAACCTTATAGGCCATACCAGCGGCTTTTCCGTGCCCCGTTACGTCATCGATGCTCCCGGCGGAGGAGGAAAGATTCCCGTATTCCCCAATTACCTCCTGACCTGGTCGGTGCATAAGGTCGTACTCCGCAATTACGAAGGCATGATCTGTACCTACCAGGAACCTGGTGATTATGACCGGATATTCTGCGATGGTGATTGTGCCGGTTGCAGCTCCACCTGAACGTAGACAGGGCTGATGAATCAAAAGTGGTCGGTGTTGCCAGACTGCTTGCAGATTATGATACAACAACCACGCTCATACCGGAGAATACTGACCGTATTGACAGGAGACAGGGCAATGGCGACTGATATAATCCAGCAGATAGGAAAAAGTTTTGTCCAGCATGGACATTTCAACAAACGGATATATGCCATGCGGGTATCCCGTGAAGATATACCGGATATTATCCCGCCGCTTGATGAGCTTGCAAAGAAAGAAGGCTATTCCAAAATCTTTGTAAAAGTACCTGAATCCTCGGCATCGTTTTTTACCGGTGCCGGGTATGTTGTTGAAGCGACAGTCCCGTTTTACTTTAATGGAACCGGCACTGCTGTTTTCATGGGGAAATATTTTGATGACGATCGAAACCAGGTATCAGATTCCCGGACGATTGCAGATGTTTTATCATCGGCATTCATCTCTGCGGAGAAGCGGTACAATCCCCGGCTGCCTGCGGGTTTTTCGGTAGTGCATGCCCACCCGGGAGATGCAAAAGAGATCGCAACTCTCTTCCACTCTGTATTCGAGACATACCCTTTCCCCATATCTGATCCGGATTTTATCACCAGAACCATGAAAGAAGGTATCCGGTATTTCTGTATCCACAAGTCGAAAAAAATAGTTGCCGCTGCATCCTGCGAGATAAATGCTGAGGCTCAGAATGCGGAGATGACAGACTTTGCAACCGATCCTCATTTCCAGGGAAAGGGACTTCCCGGCAACCTTCTTCATGCCATGGAAACGGAAATGAAAAAAGAAAACATCCAGCTTGCGTATACAATCGCCCGTGCAACGTCATACCCGATCAACATGACATTTGCCCGTGCCGGCTACCTGTACGGTGGGATGCTCCCGAATAATACCAATATATGTGGATCAATGGAATGCATGAATGTCTGGTATAAAAAATTGCTGGCGGGGGAGTGATAGTATCAGTATTACTGCCACAGAACCCGAAACAAAGAGGGTGAAATAATGGATACCGGCATGATCTATGCAGCCCTCACCATTATCATCGGTCTTGTTGTTGCGGGAATTGCTGCCATCATCCTCCGTTGGCTGACGAAAAAGGCATCCGGAACCGAATCACACCTTGATGACATCCTTCTGGGAGCACTTGGAAAACCGCTGGTTATCACGATAATTGTCGGCTCGATATATATTGCATTGACCCATTTTGAGATACTTCCTGATACTGTTGTCGGGTTTGCCGTTGACCAGTACGTGAATGCATTTTTTATCCTGATTGGTGCGTGGATTGTCTCTTCCTTCTCGTACAACCTGTTACGGACCTATGGCTCAGTGGTAGCAGAAAAAACAGAAACAGACATCGATGACCGGCTTCTTCCGCTGCTCGAGATTACCGCCAGGTACCTGATATGGTTTGTCGCTTTTCTGCTAATCCTGTCAAATTTCAAGATTGATATTACCCCGCTCCTTGCAGGTGCAGGAATTGCAGGAATTGCTCTTGCCCTGGCCGCCCAGGATATCCTTTCGAATTTTTTCGGTGGAGCAATTATCACCATAGATGAACCGTTCAGGATCGGTGACCGGATCACATTTGACAAATATTTTGGAGACATCATCAGTATCGGGCCGAGAAGTACCCGGTTAAAAACGCTCGATAACCAGATCGTGACAATCCCGAACTCCAAAATCACCTCAAATATTGTCGTCAATTATGCGCAGCCGGATATCAAAATGAAAGTGAGGATCCCGTTCTCCGTTGCGTACGTGAGCGATATGCCTAAGGTAAAACGGATTCTCCTTGAAATTGCCTGCGAAGCGATGGAGAAAACTTCATGGGTGCTGTCAGATCCGGCCCCGTCCGTGTATTTTCTTGAGTTCGGGGAATCGAGCCTGAACGGGCAGCTCCTTCTCTGGACCAACAATTATGACAATTCCTGGGATGTCCAGGATTACATGAATTCCCGTATCCTTGAACGGTTCCGCGATGAAGGAATCGAGATCCCGTTCCGGCAGGTGGATATCTGGATGCGGAGAGTGGATGGCAGCTGATGGTCATCGGAATGGCTGCCGGGATTGACCCATACTTTTTTCTGCCCCCAAGGTCAGGAATACTTCCTGCAACATCCCCGTAACCTGAATTTTCCAGTATCCTGGAAACCGGGAAAATGGAGAATAAAATCATTCATTCCTTTTTGTGAATTATCCGACGAGGAATGAGATAATCACCAGAAATCCGATGATGATCGCCAGGAACCACACGACGCGGATAATTATCTGCCGTGACTGGGCCTGGGCAAAGAGATCCCGTGGACCGATCTGGAGAAATATGACTCCGATGATACTGCCTGCGATAAGACCCACGACGTTCTGAAGAGTAAGGACTATAGCTTTTACGGCTCCTTCAGGAAACAGGGCTAATGATATTCCTGTCACCACCGCCGGAGGGAGAAGTGCGGCTGCAATCGCTACCCCGGCTATTCCTTCTGGGATACCCTTTGCAAGGGCTATCATGGTAGCAAATCCAAGGAGAACCGCCATCAGGATGAATATAGCATTGGGCTCCATTCGTGACAATATCTCCGGAGTAAGCGTCAGGCTGATGATAAACGAGAGTGCAAATGAGGCTATGGCCGAGATGATGACCAGCATGAGAACCATCAATCCCAATATTTCAATGCAGCGCAGGGTTGTTTTCATGTCCCCGATAGCAATATAGACCGCCAGTGCATAAATCGGACCAAGTAACGGAGATACAAGCATCGCACCGATAATGATTCCGGTATTATTCAGAAATAACCCAATCATTGCCACTAATCCGGCAATGGCAGCGAGAATAAATTTTTTCTGATCAAATTCCGTATATGATTGCGTTGTTGCGATGATCTTCTCGATAGGGGTTTTTTCTTCTTGCTTCCTGGTGTAACTGAATTGTTTACTGATTTTTTCCACAAATGGGGAGATAACAAAATCCGGTGTTGATACTTCGATGCGGGTGATCCGGTCATCCCCTTTGGTCAGGCTCTCGTAATCGGGGATAAGTCCCGTCCAGATGGGCCGGGAATCAGGCCGTTTCCCGATTGAACCTTCTGTCTGATGGATCAGTTCATCCAGCATCTCATCAGGAACATAGAGGATAAATCTGGTTGATTTCTCCTCCTCTTGTATAGAATAAAGAGTGTCCTTGAATTTTTCAAGTATTTTTTCAGTTTTATTTTTTGGTACTTCGATCACTACTTTTTTCATTGAAAAGATCCCGGTCACAGAAATCTACGAAACAGACCACGATAAACCTATTCACATAGTTTTTTTTAATTCAAACTAAGGATTCCCCGAAATAAAAATCAGAGGATCCGTAAAGGATACCGGTAGTTAGGGTGGGGAGCCGGCTTCACATCACGACCCGCGTTATTACCCCATGAATCTTATCAGGAGGCAGTTCATAGAAATGGACAAAAGCCGGTGTCACTTTCTTGAGGATCCCGTACAGTTTCCAGTAGAATTTATCACTAATAATGTTTTCCATACCGTAAAAGATGGTTTTTTCCTCGATGCCCTCTTTCCGTAAGTGGCCGATGATATCGACGATTTCCATGTAGCCGGCCGTGATCATGAATGCCTGGAGGCCCGGGGCCAGATCACGGTCATACTGTATCTGGATACCGAACGGGTGATCAGTGATCCTGACCGAGACAAGGATATTGTTCTCGTATACTATCTCGTTCCGGAACATCACCTGTTCGATATAGGGCGAGATATTGTTCTTATCGGCAGTAAAAAAGAGTGCGGTTCCCCGGACCTTTGGGAGGTCTGCATATTTCCGCCGGTATTCCGGAAGAAACTCCTCTATTCTTTGTGGCCTGAGCAAGCGGTGGAGCTGGTCCTGCCCGCTTATGAACGTCACTATGATGATTAACGGAACTGCCGCGATTAAAAAAGACCAGTACGCTCCATGGGGAATCTTGAGGAAGGCCGAGAACAGGAAGACTGAATCAACAACGATGAGCACACTGGAAAGTGCCGCTTTATACATTTCCCGCCTCAGCATAAAGATCATCGTCATCAGGATCGCCGAGATGGTCATGGTTCCGGCAACGGCGAGCCCGTACGCGGATGCGAGGTTTTCGGAGGATTGGAATTCCAGCATTACAACAATAACCGCCGCAAGTAACATCCAGTTCACGGCATCGATATAGATCTGGGATCTTAGTTCCGGCGATGTAAAATCGATTTTCATCTTGGGGATTACCCGGATCATCATTCCCTGATACATGATGGAGAACATTCCTGAGATCATCGCCTGGGACGCAATTACGGTTGCACCGATGCTGAGCAGGAGGAACGGGACATAGAGCACAGCAGCCTGCCCCTGTATCATGCTGAACAGAACAGTATGCGTTTCCGGATTATTGAGAATAAAGGCACCCTGCCCAAGATAGCTGAGGACGAGTGCCGGGAATATGCAGTACCATCCCTTTACAATCGGGTCCCGTCCAAGATGTCCCATATCAGCATAGAGTGCTTCTCCCCCGGTAACGCAGAGGAGGACAGCGGAAAGGACAAAAAAGGAACCAGTCCCGTTCTCCATCAGAAAGCTCATGGCATAAGTCGGACTGAGGGCGAGAAGAACCTGAGGGGCTGAAGCAATCGAAATGATTCCGGTAACTGCAAGAGAAAGAAACCAGATGAGCATAACCGGCCCAAATGCCCACGCGACACGTCCGGTTCCTTTTTTCTGGAAAAAGAAAAGCCCAAGTGCAATACAAATGCCGGTTAAAAGAATCCATCCCCCCCATATGCCCGAAAATCCCGGGATCAACCGGATGCCTTCAACAGCTGAAAGGATACTGATCGCCGGGGTGATCACGCCGTCGCCAATAAAGAGGGCAACCCCGATGATGGTGAGCACCGAGACAAACGAAATCGCGTGTGGATTTTTCAGGCGGGAGGTAAGGAGCCCTTTGAGCACAATTGTACCTCCCTCGCCCTTACTCCCCAGGTACATGGCAAGCCAGGCGTACTGCACGGAGATGACGATGATGAGCGACCAGACAATGAGGGAGAGGAGCCCGAGAACATTTTCGACAGTCGGCAGGATGAAAAGAAGGATGGCCCCGATCGTGTAAATAGGGCTGGTGCCGATGTCACCGAAAACAACTCCGAGGGATTTGATGATATTTGAAGAGGAAGGTGATAAAAAGGCCATTATTAAGTATTCTTGAAAGGCAACACGAAAATCTTTGTGTCTTCTTTTAACCGGAAAAGTGGTTCAGGCGAGCTCCACGTATCCGTATGATCCACTCATCATTTATAGTAAAGGAATTCGTCAATATCAGAACCTTTATCCGTTTTCCCTCTGATCTACAGTGTTAACCAGAGTTTTACGGTGCATCCCATGTTTGATGAACCCATCCGGATTCTTATTGCTGCTCTCATCTGCTGGTTCAACTTTATGATCATAGACCTGATCTTCAGACTGCCCCGGCGTGGCGGAGTTTCCGGTGCAACCGCGATCGCAGTGGAGGTTGAGAAAGGAGGCGGGAATCTGAACGGGGGCTTTATGATGGGAAATATCGTTTCCTCTCCTGATGCCTCGGCAGGGACTCTTCTTGCAGGCTGTGGTGTATACTGTGCCGGTCTGCCCGGTGGTCTTTTAGCCGCACTGCTCGTGTATGTCGGAAACAGGATCTGCTATGATCCCGGCTATGCCGGAACAACCGGGTGTATCACTGCCACATTCATTGTATACGGGGCTGTCCAGTCAGGCTGGTTTGCAGCTTCCGATTTCATCGCCGGCATGGTAATTGCCATCCTTACTATTCAGGGACTTTCTTCAGCCCCTGCGAGCAGGCTTATTGCACGGCTATGGAAGATCAGGTGCCGGTTGTTGCAGGGGTGCACATGATAGCGATTTATGTCTGTGCCGTAATTGCGGTATATGCAGCACTGCGGGTTGTCGCCGAACGGAATACTATGCGCAAACTCCCCTTCCTGAACGTGGTCTCGTTTGCTGTTACCGGAATTATTGCGCTTCTGCTGCCTCATCCGCTCACCATTCTTGCTGCAGCAGCGTTTTTTGTTGGATCCACCTTTGAGTCAAACGCGATTGCAAGTACCTGGTCCGGAGGGATGAAAGGCAATGGATGAGATCGTCATGGCTGCAGGCATGGTCCTTGTCCTGATCGGCACCTTTTCTGCCATACTTGGGCGCGACCCGTTTGACAAACTTATTTCACTTTCCGTTTTGATTGCCGGGATTTTCCCTTTCATTGTCGACCGCGGATATCTTGATGTAGCGGGAGCACTGGCACTCATCGCCCCGCTTTCCACCATATTTATCCTGATGTCCTGCCAGAGGAGAGAACCCTCATGATATATGGCTTTGAACCGGAATTTATTGTCGGTCTTTTCATACTGGTTGCCGGTACTATTGCGGCTGCGTTTCCCCGTCCCAGAAATTACGTGACACGGTTAATCAATCTCGAAATTCCCGGTTTTGGCCTTTTACTCATCATGCTCTCGTATAATGAAGCACTAGCCCTCCTTACGTTCGGTGCGATATCCGTTCTTTCGACATTTATCTATGTCCGGGTGATACAAAAACGGGGAGCGGCATCATGATTATCAGAAAGATCTCGCACTTCCTGTGCAACTATGAAAATATTATGCCACTCTTTGCAGGTGCCTGCCTGCTCCTTTTTATTGCGGGTATCCTGCTCCTGCCAATCCAGTACAGCGAGAGCCAGCTCTATCCAAAAACGATCGACCGGAACAGTTCTCTTGACCCGTACGACCGCGGGGGACCCCCGTTCACCCAGGTAACCATTGACTCCCAGTACCCGGAGAATTCTCCTGGTGCCGGGCTCGTAACCTCATACCTGACGCCATTGTCCCTGTATCTCTCACAGGTCACTCAGCATCTTGGCACGACAATTGTTTCGCATCCAGGAGGGATTATTGATGAAATCCTGTATAACACAAGGGGACTGGATACGGTAGTCGAAGCAACGATCCTGTTCATTGCATTTGCCATAGCCTCGTATATTTACCGGAAGGGATAGTAATGTGGGGACAGTACAGTTACGGGATTTTAATTGTCATGATTGCTGCAGTCATTGCGTTCTTTGCACTTTCAAGGGAGCGGGATGACCTCCACAAGCTCCTCCTTATCGATCTCGTTGAAATCCTGTCGCTTTGTGTTATCGCACTTCTGGGAACCGATCTTGCTGAAGCCTTAATCCTCCCGGGCCTTACGGTTGGAATCGCAGAACTGCTTGCCCTCTCCCAGATCTATTGCACAAAAGAGGGAATCAGGCAAAATCCGGTAAAAGGACTTGACATCGAGGTGATAGCAAAGGCTGACGCACCCCTCATTCTTTCGATCTTCCTTGTGGTATACGGAATGATCCTTTCGGGATTCACCGGCGGCGCAGTAGCAGGCCTTGGTCTCGTCATTCTCATTATCTCACGGAGTTACCGGGAGGATCTGAATCTTCTCGAAATGGCAGGTGGCATTTCATGGGCGCTCTGGATTTTTGCCTTCTTTGTCTTCATGTTCCTTCCGGCATACTGGTTTGCCGCACTCATGGGAGCTGCCATTGGCATTCTCCTGAAAGTGACCGTAAAGATGTCTCTTGTCGGGACCATGTGGGGGGAGCAGCATGGCTGATCTCATCGGGGGTATACCCCTCTATGTACTGGAGTTCGGCGATGAACTCGTGTACTTTTCGCCATACACCATTACGCTCTTCCTCCTGGCCCTCGCATTCACGCTGCTGGCTATCATCAGCCGTCCGGAAAAACAGGTGGATATTGCATTTGGTGGCGATGCATTTCGGGCAAAGGAAATCAGTATTTCTGAAATGCGGTTCCGGCGTTTCATGGCAATCGCCTGCGGTCTTGCCTCTATGGGTGCAATGGTGACAGGTGATATTTTCAATTTCACACTCTTTACCGCAATGGTCGGAATTACCAATGTGGGGATTGTCGCTGCAGTCAAAAGCCCGCATGTGCAGGATGCCGCGTACCAGTACGGGCTGGTCAGCTCTTTCGGCAACGGTCCCTCTTTTTGCCGGAGCAGCAGTGTACGCAGCGGCGACCGGCTCCCTTTCCATGATCGAGCTGATGAAAGGTACCGTGCCGTCCGTTCCGCTGATAGCTAAGGCAATGCTCATGATCGGCGTGATTGGTGAGGGAATGGCCCCGTTCTACGCGGCAAAAGCAGAGATGTTCCGGGCTCCGGGAGCCCCGTACGTGATCATGTGCTCGCTCTCCTCGCTCCTGATCTTTTTGCGGGTAGTCGAAATTGTAATGCTGGGGTGATGAACATGAAGAAAACGACCATAGCACGGATTTTCTGGGCGGGTGCGGGTATCTGTGTGCTCTCCTCGGGCTTATTCATCATGGGACTGATACCGCTTCCGGTCTGTGCAGCGGTGCTTGTGCCGGCATTCCCCATCACCGTCATGGCGCTCTTTTTTTTGTGGATGGCAGGACAATCGGGAGGTGACATCCCGTTCATCGGGTACTGATATGATCGCAGAACTTGTCCTTGCCACACTCTTTGGACTGCTCCTTTTGGGGATCCACCGGAAACTGATCGCCCGGATCCAGCGGCGGCCAGGACCACCAGTCTGGCAGGAGATCCTGCATATGCTCAAGTTCTCCTTCAAGACCACATGGGTCCCCGTAACCGCGAGCCCGGTTCTCTTTGTCGCTGTCGTTCTGATTGCCATCGGTATCTGGACTGCAGCATTTTATGTGCTGGTCAGTGGCGGGAGCCTGCTGGTAATTCTTGGCATTTATATGCTTCACAAGATCGTAGAGCATGGTTTCGGGCTCTCATCAGGGTCGCCCTACGGTAAGTATGGGGGCGTCCGTTCAGTCATCTCTGCTGCATCGGAAATCCCCCTCTTTGTCAGTGTCGCCGTGATCGGAGTCTACACTCACTCACTGGACCTCGCTGCTATCATGCAGTACCAGAAGGAGTCAGGCCCGCTCCTTTTTATTGCATTCCCCGCAGCATGCGCAATGTTTCTGGTAATACTTTCCAAGATGCCCTTTGGCCCGTTCTCGATAGTTGAGGCAAAGGAGCTGGTGAGCGGATACAAGACCGAACATTTCGGTATCTGGCGTGCCGGGCTCGAGGTCTGCAATGGCCTGAAAACCTATATCCTGCTTGCTGTCTTCCTGAGTGTATTTATCGGGCCGCTGACCCTTCCATGGCTGCTGGCAGGTATGATCCTCCTTATTGTACTCCTCGCCTTTTCCTGTGCGATCACACCGATGATGTCCCCCTTCGATTCTGTAACCATCCAGATGATGGTAACCGGGCTGATGCTCGTCTATGCTGCTGTTGTACTGGTGGTGCATCCATGATCCGCGAAGCAGTTCTCTTCGGGGGAGCATTGTATGTCCTTTTGAGCATCGCCCAGATCATCGACCGTCCGGCAATCTGGTCTGAAGGTTTTGTTGTTGCCATTGTCCTTGGCATTGCTACAGCCTGTTACCTTATACATGATGAACAACGGCTCCATCTTTCGGAGATAATCGCACTCTGGGTGGCTGTGCTTCTGTTCCTGGGTTATGGAATGCTGAAATACGGGGGAATCCTGTGACCTCCTATCTCTATGAGAAAGATCTCGTCCCCCAGAAATACCGGATTCTCATCACTCAGCGGCATGATTTCCTGGTACGGAAAACTGCTGCAGAACTGGATATCCCGGTTCAGGAGTTACGAAGATACTTAATCGAGCATCTTGACATGCTCCTGCTGGAAAATCTCCCGGCCAGAGCTGAAATGGCTGAAACAAACGCCGATCGGGACAATCCGGTTGCTCAGGCGCTCGGCCGGGAAAAATATACCCTCTATCTCCAGATTATAACCGGTGCCGCAATGGAACCCATTTTCCATGCGGTAAGCGACCGTATACGTGCAGGTGCTGCGATGGAAGATGCCATCGCATATGGCAGGAAAATGATACGGGAGGAATTACGAAGATGACCCTTCTCCAGCGGATAAAAAACAAGGTCAGGGCACGCTCAATTCATGTGGCTTATGTCGATGTCGGCTCGTGCAATGGTTGTGACATCGAGGTGCTTGCCTGCCTGGCGCCCCGCTATGATATCGAACAGTATGGAATCTTTGTTCATAACAACCCGCGTGAGGCAGACGTCCTTCTTGTCATTGGTGCCTATACCCCGGGATGGGAGGAGAAACTTGCTATGGTCTGGGAGAAAATTCCTGATCCCAAAGCAGCTGTTGCCATTGGCAATTGCCCGATCTCAGGATGCCTGTTCAATCGCAGGGAAGCGTTTGTTGATCCACCGGTAAAAAAACACATCCCGATCGCTGCAGAAGTGCCGGGCTGCCCACCCCGTCCGACCGAGATCCTGCAGGCAATTATGTCGGTGCGTGATTCAGTGTTTGCCAACTGGGAGGAAAGTCACCCATGAAACGGACGGTGGATGTCAATATCCCACTGGGACCCGTTCATCCCTGCTTCAAAGAACCGGTCCGGCTCAAATGCGAGGCAAAAGGAGAACGAATCATCGCTGCAGAAGTCGAGCTCGGGTACATGAAGAAGGGGATCGAGCGGATCATGAAAGGACGCCCGTGGCAGGAAGTCATGTTCCTTGCAGAACGTGTCTGCGGGATCTGCTCGGTAATTCATAACATGGTTTTTATTGAGGCAATGGAACAGATCAGTGGTATTACGGTCCCTCCCCGTGCTGCGTACCTCCGTGTGATTGCAAACGAACTTGACCGGATGCAGAGCCACCTTCTTGCCAACTTCTCGTACTGCTATACCATCGAGCATGAAACACTGGGGATGTACCTGCTCGATATAAGGGAGCAGGTAATGGATCAGCTCGAACTCCTGACCGGCGCGCGGGTTACCTGCGCATACATCATTCCTGGAGGTGTCCGGTGCGATATCCCCTGCAATGATGCAGAATTGTTACAGGCCTCTCTTGACCGGATCGAGCGGGATATGCGCAGGTATTCCGGAATGTTTGCAGATGGCCCGATGATTGCCCTGCGCAGCCGGGGTGTCGGTATCCTGACACAGGAAGCGGCACAACGGGCCCATGCTGTAGGACCGACAGCACGGGGAAGCGGGATTGCTGCTGACTGCCGGCTCAACCATCCAACCTACCGGCAACTCGGGTTTATGCCGGTCAGCCGTGCGGATTGCGATAACTATGCACGGGTTATGATCCGGTTTGATGAAGTATTCCAGAGTATCAGTCTCATCAGGAAATGCCTGCAGGAGCTCCCTCCCGGTGTCATACGGGGTGGGGGCATCTGCAAAGCGGGGGAGACGAGATACAGTGGAGAGGCACCCCGCGGGGAGCTGACGTATTTTATCAAAAGCGATGAATACGGACGGATTGTCGATATCCAGATACAGACCCCATCCATCATGAACATCGAAGCCTGCTGTCACGAGATGATCATCGGGGCAGACTCGATAACTGATGTCACGTCGGCATTTGTTTCGGCAGATCCCTGCGTTGCCTGTACGGAGCGGTAACATGGGGCAGTCACTGGTCTGGTACTTAAAAGAGTTCGCCCGGGTCGAGTGGATCAAAAAATTCCTGTTTGCAAAAACCGCACCGCTGCAAACCCCCTCGTACTTCCGGGGATTTCCTGAACCGACTGGAAAGATTTGCCAGCATTCCCTCTTCTGCATGATGGCCTGTCCGGCTCCGGGGGCCATTGAAGTCGTGCATGCAGGGAATGGCTGGATGCCCCGGATCAACAAAGGGCATTGTATCCGCTGCGGGCTCTGTGTGGAAGCGTGCCCGAACGGAGTCCTGAAAAGCGGGAGGATCCTTGAGACCATGGAACGTGAAAGGACTTCGCTGATCTTCTCGTTTCGTATCGCCATCGACCTGGATCTCTGCACGGGCTGCGGGAACTGCTGCACAGCCTGCCCGGTCAACAAGGAGATCGATGCCCAGATGGGAGCGGGGGGGCATTCCTCGAATGACGAGGTCATCATGCGGGTGCTGGCAGGAGATGTCGTAGTGCTTCATGAAGATAAGTGCACCGGCTGCAAGACCTGTGAAGTCAGTTGCCCGACCAGTGCTATCCGGATCGCCCGGATCCTCGAAGGATCCCAGCAACCGGTTCAGGAGGGATCTTAAGTGAAGTGCATCCTCAACACCGGGCGCACTGTGCCTCAGGGTGCTTCCGTCGAACATAAGGGATCAGATGAGTACCAGGCAGTGACATCGGTGGGTTTCCTCAATCCTGTGGATATGATGATGCTGGGAATTGAAAATGGAGCACGGATCAGGATCACGACCCCTACCGGAAATACCGTGCTTACCGCCCGTTCAGCAGAAGGAGTCTCACGGGGTGAGATTTTTATGACGACTGGTCCCTTTGCCAACCATGTCATATCATCAGAAACCCATGGCACCGGCATGCCTGACTTTAAAAGTCAGTTTGTTGAGGTGGAACCGACCGTGGAACCCGTGAAGAGTGTCGGCGAACTTATGGAAGAGATCGGGGGGCTGCGCTTTTGATTGTCAGTGATGTGGTCTGCCCCTTTTGCGGCTGCCTTTGCGATGATCTCGAACTCGAAGTGGAGGGAAACAGGATTGTGCGGGTGCAGAACGGCTGCTCCCTTGCCGAGGCAACATTCATGCATGATACCCGGCCACCATCTCCCATCCGGCGTACTTCAACCGGCTGGGAGGAAATCTCGTACGATGAAGCAGTTAAAGAAACTGCGGAAATTCTCAAAGATGCAGACCGGCCACTCCTGTACGGGTGGAGCAGTACTCACGGGGAAGCCCAGAGTGTGGGTGTGCATATCGCAGAGCGTATCGGAGCGGTGATCGATAACACAAGCACTGTCTGCCATGGCCCGTCTATCCTTGCAATCCAGGAAGTCGGGCATCCCGGTTGCACTCTCGGCCAGGTAAAAAACCGGGCAGACGTGATTATTTACTGGGGCTGCAACCCCATCGAGGCGCACCCCCGTCACATGAGCCGGTATACGACCTATGCGACGGGCTTCTTTGTTCCGGATGCCCAGCGTGAACGTACAGTTGTCGTTGTTGATACACGCAGGAACGATACTGCAAATATAGCCGATGAATTCCTGCTGGTGGAGCCCGGGGGAGATTATGCAGTTCTTTCTGCACTGCGGGCAATCGTGAGGGGCAAAGAATCGGTCATCCCCAAAAAAGTTGCCGGTATCTCAAAGGAGCAGCTGATCAGGGTTGCCGGGATCTGCAAAAAAGCAAAGTTCGGGGCGATCTTTTTTGGACTCGGGCTGACCATGAGCCGTGGGAAATACAAGAATGTCAGGAACGCCATCGAACTCACCGATGAACTCAACAGGCATACGAAATTTGTTATCTCCCCGATGAGGGGTCACGGGAATGTCTATGGTTCCAATGAAGTATTCACGTGGATGACCGGGTATCCTTTCGCTGTCGATTTTGCCCGGGGCATTGCATTCTATAACCCAGGCGAGACGACCGCGGTGGATATCCTGCGGAAGGGCGAATGTGATGCAGCACTCATCGTGGCAAGTGATCCCGGGGCAAACTTCCCCCGGTTGGCTGCTTCCCACCTGGCAAAGATTCCGACGGTGATTATTGACCCGCACCTGAATGCCACGACTGCCCTCTCCCGCATTCATATTCCCTGCACAGCAGCAGGCATTGACGCCGCGGGGACCGCTTACCGGATGGACGGGGTGCCGATACGGATGAAAAAAGTCATCGACCGGGCGTATCCCGATGATGCAGAAATCTTAAAAAAGATCTATGATCACCTGAACGGGAGTATGGACCCATGACAGAGATCCTGGTGAAAAATGCCTGCGTCATTGACCCTGTCCGGCACATCAATGGTGATATCATGGATATTGCTATCCGCGACGGGCGTATTGTGGAATCAGTTTCCGATCGGGCAGAGGTGATCGATGCACAGCGTTGTCTAACGCTTCCCGGCGGCATCGACTCGCATACCCATGTCAGCGGTACCAAGGTGAACTTCGGGCGGTACATGAGCCCGGAGGACATGCGGGCGGGACGGACGAAACGCAAGGGGAAAATGCATGTCACGAGTGGCTACTATGTCCCTACCACGTTCGGGAACAGTTACCGGTACAGTGCCATGGGTTATACAACGCTGCTCGAAGGTGCGATGGCCCCGCTTGAAGCCCGGCACACCCATGAAGAGTTCACGGCGACACCCCACCAGGACATGATGGCTAACACCCTCTTTGACGGCAACTGGGCAGTCATGGATGCTGTACGGGAGAAGAACATAAAAAAAACAGCTGCCATCGTCGGCTGGACACTGAACGCGGCTAAAGGCTACGGGATCAAACTCACCAACCCCGGGGGTACCGAGGCATGGGGCTGGGGAGAGGACGTAACCAGTATCAACGAACCAGTCCCGCATTTTGAGGTGACACCTGCCGAGATCATAAGCACTATGATCCAGGCAAATGAGTTCCTCAGGCTCCCCCATTCTGTTCACCTGCATTGTAACAACCTCGGAAAGCCCGGGAATTACCAGACAACCCTTGAAACATTCGATCTTGTGCCTGATTTAAACCCTGATCGCCAGACCCTGTATGCCACCCATGTGCAGTTCCATGCATATGGTGGCGGGACCTGGCGCAACATCTGTTCAAAGGCAGAAGAGATTACACGTTCAGTCAACAACAAACCCCAGATTGTTATGGACATGGGCCAGATCATGTTCTGCCGCACCATGACCATGACCGCTGATGGGCCGATGGAGTTTAATCTTCACTGTCTTCACCATAACAAGTGGAGCAACCATGATGTGGAACTGGAAACAGGATCCGGCATCATACCGGTAACGTACTCCAAGAAGAGTGCGGTCAATTGTGTCATGTGGGCGATCGGTCTTGAACTGGCGCTGCTTACAAAAAATCCGTGGCAGTGTCTGCTCGAAACAGATAACCCCAATGGCGCTCCGTTTGTGAAGTATCCCGAGGTGATCGGGCTCCTGATGAGCAAGCGGTACCGTGATGAGGAATGTGCCACGCTCCATCCTGACACTGAGGGGAGGACATCTCTCTGTGCTCTTGACCGGGAGATGGACTGGCATGATATTGCAGTTATGACCCGGGCAGGGCAGGCAAAGGCATTGGGGATTATAAAGCAGGGTAAGGGACACCTTGGAATCGGTGCGGAAGCCGATATTGCCATATATCCGATCCGGACCGATTCTGTGGACCCCGCCCGTGAATATCGTAAAGTAGTGGAAGGGTTCCAGAAGACCCGCTTCACGATCAAGCGGGGGCGTGTGGTGTCCCGGGATGGGGAGATCATTGTTGATGGTGCAAATGCCACCTTCTGGGTAAATGCCAAAATTCCTGAAGACCTCAGGGTGGATAACGATCCTGAATTTATCCGGAGGTTCCAGGAGTTCTATACTGTAAGAATGAGTAATTATCCGGTACAGGACATATATCTCCCCCGCGGACGGCAGGTTGATACGGAGGCATTCACGTGAGAGTAATCCTGGAGAGCAAAGTGCGCAAAAAGCCCAGTATTCCCATAGAAGCAGAAGCGATCATCCCCCGTAATTTCTTAAAAGGGACAGATCTTGTTGTATACGAAGGCAACAAGGAGCGCACGCTCTCAGAGCTCTTCTGGATCTTTGTTGAAGGTACTGCAGTCTCACCGGAAAACATCGAAGTTGTCTTAAAAGGTGATACATCACGGATAAAAAGGGTTGGGGAATACATGGATACCGGCAATATCGTCATAAGCGGGGATATCGGAATGCACTGCGGGAATTTCATGAGTGGCGGGACAATCGAGATCCTCGGGAATGCGGATGCCTGGCTCGGGCGCGAAATGCGGGGCGGGACGATCCTCTGCAGGGGCGATGCCGGTCATTATTGTGCAACCGGGTACCGTGGCGAGAAGAAAGGGATGCAGGGTGGCAGTGTCGAGGTTTTTGGAAATGCCGGGGATTTCTGTGCTGAATACCTTGCAGGTGGAAAGGTGCATGTCCATGGCAGCACCGGGGATTTCCCCGGTGTGGAGATGCGGGGAGGTCAGTTGATCATTGAAGGTGATGCGACCCGCCCCTGTGCGAACATGAAGAGTGGCACATGTGTGATTCTTGGCAGAGTGCACGAGATGATTCCCACGTTTGAAAAGACTGGCAGTCGGGAGTTACCCGAATGGAAAAGCACCGCAGATGTTTACAAAGGCGATGTGGCGAACCGTGGAAAAGGTGCACTTTTTGTAAAAATTCCTGGTCAGGAATAACGTTATTTTTTTTAGAGATATGGCGGTTTAAACCAGCCCTGGTACACAAACCCGAAGTGGGGTAATGGTACCCGCTTCAAAAAAAGACAGGTTGTTAATATGACCGGTACTTTTATTGCATCGGCTCTACTATCAACCAATAAATAAGGAGAATATCTATGAAGGTGATTATCGAACGTGAAACGTGCGTGAGCTGCGGGACATGCAATGAGACCTGCCCGGGATTGTTTGAACAGGACCCGGATGACTCATTCAGCCGGATCATCGAAAAATACCGGGTTAATGGCAACATCGCGGAGGGAACAATCCCAGAGGATCTTGAAGCCTGTGCACGGGAAGCTTCAGATCTCTGCCCTGTGCAAATCATCAGTATCCTTGAGTAAGTGTCCGGGCTCTATTACAGACCTGTCGTGTAGCCGGGGAATTACAAAGAATCCTGTTTTATTATTTACTCCGGTTTATTATACCTCATAACAAGTTCCGGAATTGTTCATTCGGATGTCGTGAAAGTGGGGGAACGGTTTAGCAAACATTTATTCTCTCACTCACAGGAGTACGCTGTAAACCTGCACATCAGGGCAGGCAAGGAGGTGCATATCATGTTCGAGTTCTTCATCCAGCCGCTCTGGTCACCCTATATTGCCGGTGCCGGAATCGGTGTTTTGAGTTGCCTGGCGTTCATTTTGTCGGACCGCCCAATCGGGTGCTCTTCAGCCTTTGTCAAGGCCCGCGGTCTGATTGGGAAAGCAATTGACCCGGTTCGTGGTGCTTCGAAAGAATATTACCGCGAGATAATACCACAGGTGGACTGGGCATTCATGATAATTCCCGGGATTGTTATCGGTGCATTTATTTCTGCATTCATCTCAGGTCAGTTTCATATTTTCTGGATTCCCCGGGACTGGGGGAATACATTCGGGTATAATCCATTTCTCCGGATCGCGGTCGCTCTTGCCGGAGGAATATTTCTGGGTTTTGGTGCCCGCTGGGCCGGGGGCTGCACAGCCGGTCACGGTATCAATGGTTCAATCCAGCTCTCGCTTGCCAGCATTATCACAGCATGCTGTTTCTTTATTGGCGGCATCGCTACGGCCATGCTGATTTTCCGGGTTATCGGTGCGTGATGAAGAACACACAAAAAAGGAGGAAATGAGAATGCTTGTCACACTCCATAAAAACAAAAATGCACAGATCGTACTCGGACTCCTCTTCGGTGTTATGTTTGGATTTCTTCTCCAGAAGGGTGGTGCTACCGATTATAATGTAATTACCGGGCAGCTTCTCCTTACTGATTTCACGGTCATGAAACTGATGCTGTCAGCAGTTATTGTCGGCATGATCGGGTTTCACCTGCTCAAACACTTCGGGTATGCGAATTCGCACGCGGCTGAAGGGTCAATCGGCTCCAATGTCATTGGCGGACTTATCTTTGGTGTCGGTTTTGCCCTCCTTGGATATTGCCCGGGAACGGTTGCAGGGGCAGTCGGAACAGGAGCGCTTGATGCTCTTTTTGGCGGGGTGGCCGGGCTGTTGATTGGGGTGGGTTTTTTTGCAGAAATGTACCCCCGGCTGCGAACCAATATACTCGTGTGGGGCAGGTTTCCGGCGGTTACGGTCCCGGATTTCCTGAAACTGAACCAGTGGGTTGTTATTGTTCTGATGGAAATATTCATGATCGGGTTTCTGGTCCTCCTAGAATATCTCGCGTTGTAAAAGTACCGGGTAATCATCATTTTTTTCACATGACCTGGTTGATTTACCCTGAAATTTCATACCTGTTATTGTAGCAGGAAACACAGTCATCATGAATTTCTCTGGCACATTCACTATGTTTAAATAATTCCCATCACATGGTCTAGATGTAGCATCCTTCACGTGGATGACGTTTGAGGTGAAGTGTATGACAACATCAATGAAAATCCCGATCAATTATACTGAAGCATCCGAGACCCTGAAAAAATACTTAAAACTATCAGGCTCTCCCGTAGCATTCAGGTTTGCAACAAAGAAAGAAGACATTCCGGCGGGAATGCAGGAACTTGACAAGACTATACGGCACTGTGGCATGATTAGTCTTGCAAGGAAAGAAGGAAAAATCTTTTTTTCAACAGCAAGTAAGCACGAATGTAACGGTGGCGCATGGGCACTGGGTCTCAGGGAACTCACCGAGAGCCTGAAGACCGGGGACTTCTACTACAAACTGGGTAAATTCGAAAGTTCCGCTGCCTGTAAGCGGACTATCGACCGCGTCCCGCACCTCCAGACGAATGAAACATATGCAACACTCTATGCACCCCTTGAACAGACTCCGTTTGATCCGCAGGTTGTCCTTATCGTCACAACCCCCTGGTCGATGCTGAAACTTGCCCAGAGCGTGCTGTTCCGGGTGGGCGGGCGGATTAACTCGGAATTCGCCGGTATCCAGTCCGTATGTGCCGATACCTGTGCCCAGACCTACCTGAACGGGCAGGTAAACTTCTCCCTGGGATGTGACGGTTCAAGGAAGTTTTCTGGTATAGAAGATGGGGAGATGGTAATTGGCATTCCGGCAGAATTACTCCCTGAAATTACCGAATCGCTCAAAATAGTGGCAGCTGCTCCGGGTCCAAGCCCGGTTCGAAATAAAATCTCTTATTTTTCAATCTATTTTGCTTTGTAGAAATGACGGAGAAAAATTGAATCATAAATCTCTTTAGGTCTTTTAGTTTCACCTCCGGCCTGCCACCTTGTGCAAGCCCCCATAGTGCAATTATCTCTCACAAGGTTAACCGGATTGTAAAAAAGGGGGACAAGGGGATACACCCCCTGGGGTGCCTCCTCATCCGGGGGAGAGTGAGGGTCAATGACCTGGTATTACGGGTAGTGTACTTTTCAGGACCAGGAAAAAAGAAGAATCAAAAGATTTTTGCACCAGTCTGTCGGGCCGGGTTTACATTCGAAGACTTCTGTGATCTTCACGATAACGAGTGATCGGGCCGGGAGGGCCGGGTTCTTCTTATTGATCTTTGCTTTCATTTCATCGTACTCTTTACCGCTTGTCTTGATGGCAGCCACACCTTTGACCTGGTAACAGCCTTTGATTTCCGGCCCCCATACAAAAAAAGCGATCTTGGGGTTAACGCGCAGGTTAGAGAGCGTCTTGTTCATGAAATTGTCCACAAACCAGACCGTTTCATCGTCAATAAGCTCCGCAATACCCAGAGGGATGACATTGGGAGTCCCTTCCTTTGTTGCAGTTGCAACCGGGAAAACCTTCATCTTTGCAAATGCCTCTTTCATTTCAGCAGTTAACTTCGCCATAGTACCTTCACCAATCTTCATTCGGGATTCCTTTTGTATATACTTTGGCCTGAAAAACTCATATTAGACATCAATGTCAGGTGTGCCGGCTTTTTAGGAATGAAGATATGCTACCCTGCAATTATTCCCCTATCGCTTCTCTTATCTCTTTGAAAAATGCAATGAATGTGTGTGTTACGCGAACCCCCGGTAAAAAAAATTCTCTACTGGTGCACAGACTGCAATGTCCCCCTGATTGCAAGGAGCTGCGCATGTGGCCGGGAGGGGAAAAAGATTCGAGCTCCTTTTGCCCTATGATGTCCGCCCTGCACTTTCAGCAGACACTGCACTTATCAGAACACTCCTGTCTGAACGGTTTGGTACAGTCCCCCTTCCAAAAATTATTCTTCTCAATAAAACCGGAGGTGTTGACCGTGCTGATCTTGTTATCATGCACGGTGAACGATTCGGGTGGCTTACCTTTGATCCGGTAACAAGAAAATTCAGTTTTGATCTTGCTGTGGAAGCGCTGCCGTATATCCTGTCCTTTGTAAAACACGGGATCCTGGACCTCGATCTCCAGACTGATGCCAGAAAAGAGCAGGGGCGGATTGGAGGTAAAAAAATCCCCCTCAAAACACCGTTTCCGGAAGGAACCGTAATTGTGAAATATAAAAACCGGTTCGGGACAGGTACGGTAAAAGACGGGGCTGTCAAAGTCAAAGAGCTTATTCCGGTTGTTTCCCGCACACCTCCCAATCCAGGATGGGAAGTTGCAGTCGAAAAAAACCGGTATCACCTGAAAAATCTTGAACGAAATGCCATCCGCACGATTAAACAGCATATCAATGACCGTCCGACCGCAAATGTTTCTTTCTCCGGGGGGAAGGACAGCACTGCAGTTCTCAATATCGCACGAAAAGCCGGAGTGACAAAAGCATTCTTCATTGACACGGGCATTGAATTTCCTGAAACAGTGGACTTTGTCCGATCACAGGGTGTGGAGATTGTCCGGAAGGCCGGGGACTTCTGGCAAGCGGCAGAGAAGGCGGGTCCGCCGGGAAAAGATAACCGCTGGTGCTGCAAACTGCTAAAGCTGCACCCGCTCAAGCTCTATCTTGCCGGAGTCGGACCGTGCGTTACCATTCAGGGAAACCGCTGGTACGAATCCTGGAACCGGGCCGATCTGGACGAGACGAGCCAGAACCCGGCAAACCCGCTTCAGCTCAACATCTCTCCGATACGGAACTGGCGGGCTCTTGAGGTATTCCTTTACCTGTGGTGGCAGAAAGTGGAAATTAACCCGCTTTACGATAAAGGACTTGAACGGATCGGATGCTACCTCTGCCCTGCAATGCTTGAAAGCGAGTATGAGCAACTCCGGATCATCCAGCCGGAATATGCCCGGCGCTGGGATGCATTCCTGGAAAAATGGGCAGATAAAAAAGGGCTGCCCGATGCTTTTTGTGCATGGGGTCTCTGGCGCTGGCGTGCTCTGCCACCCAAGATGAGGGAATTGTGCAGGTCTCAGGGTATCCCCGTGAATGATGATTATACCCTGCGGACAGGACCTGTCCGCGCAACTCTGGCGAAGGGTGATGAAATGGCAGGAAGACCAATGGAAAAAGATCAAAAAAAGGAACCTGATGCGGGATTTGCAGTCAACGAAATCCGGAAGGATTTCCCGATTCTCGGGGACATTATTTACTTTGACAATGCAGCAACAAGTTTTTCCCCGGAGCCCGTTGTTGAAGCGATGGTTGAATTCGAACACCGCTACCGCGCAAATGTCGGACGAGGGGTACACCGTTTCACACAGATTGCCTCACAACGGTACTGGCATGCCCATGACAAAGTGGCGCAATTTATCGGTGGTACCAACGGAACCACCGTTTTTACAAAAAATACTACTGAAGCGATACACATGGTGGCTCAGGGCCTTGCCTGGAATTCAGGAGACCGGGTGATCACGTCAATTCTTGAGCATCACTCGAACCTGCTTTCGTGGCGGAACCTTGCCCGGCAGGATGTCAGGCTTGATGTTATCGGTATTCATAACGACTATTCCCTTGACCTCGAGGCACTGGAACGTACAATCACTCCCGGTACCCGTCTCATCACCATTACTCACGCATCAAATGTGGTCGGTGTAGTAACGCCAATTCCGGAGATTGCAAAGATCTGCCATGATAACGGAGTCCTATTACTAGTTGACGGAGCGCAGTCTGTTCCCCATATGCCTGTTGATGTTGCCCGGATGGGCTGTGACTTTTTTGTCTTTTCCGGTCATAAGATGCTCGGACCCACCGGTACCGGAGTTCTCTGGATGAAGGAGCCCGTGCTTGAGCCGGTGTTATTCGGTGGCGGGATGGTCGAGACGGTGACTGAAACCAGTTTTACAATCGCAGAAGGGTACCAGAAATACGAAGCGGGAACTCCCAATATTGCCGGCGGCATCGGTCTTGGGGTCGCCTCAGAATATCTTCAGAAGATTGGCATGGAAAAGATCCGGATCCACGAAGAAACACTTACCAACCGTTTGATTGACAGGCTAAAACAGATAAACGGGATACATGTCTATGCCCCCGGCCCGCAGGTTCCCCGTATCGGGGTTGTCTCGTTCACACTGGATGGATTCCATCCCCATGAAGTCGCCCAGCAGCTCGATGATAGTGCTGACATCATGGTGCGATCCGGGTACCACTGCTGTCAGCCGCTCATGGAACATCTTGGATTGCCTGAAGGAACGGTGCGGGTGAGCCTCGCGTTGTATAATACTGAAAATGAAATAGACATGCTCATCGCGACGCTGGAAGAACTCGTCCGATGAAGGCAGACAGGTCAGGATAACATTACGTTTTTTTGTATCCCCTGCATCCAGTACGGGCACGGTTTAATAATTCCGCATCAAAATATCCTGTGACATGCCAATTAAAAAATACAAAGATTAAAAGGGGAGATTCATAATGAAAAGCAAAAAATTCTCTGACCTGTTCACCCGCCTGAGGGAGAATCGTCCGCTTGTCCATCATATCACCAATTATGTCACGGTTAATGACTGTGCAAATGTTACGATCGCCGCTGGTGCAGCGCCAGTCATGGCTGATGCTCCTGAGGAGGTTTGTGAGATGGTCACGTTCGCCGGCGCTCTTGTTCTTAATATCGGGACGCTGAACAGGGGACAGATTGAATCCATGATACTTGCAGGCGGCATGGCAAACGATCGGAAGATACCGGTTATTCTTGATCCCGTAGGTGCGGGTGCGACCCGGTTCAGGACCGATAGTGCCCTGCGAATACTCGATGAGCTGGAGATCACGATTCTCAAGGGTAATGCCGGTGAGATTGGGGTGCTTGCCGGTGCAGAAGCACACGTAAGGGGGGTGGATTCTTTTGGTATGACCGGAGATCCCGTTAGTATTGCCCGGCAGTTTGCGAAAAGAGCAGGCCTGACTGTAGTTATAAGCGGTGTCACAGACATCGTGACTGATGGCGACCGTATTCTTCTTGTTGATAACGGCCATCCGATGATGGGCAGCATTTCCGGAACCGGATGCATGGCAGCATCTGTGACGGGGGCATTTGCAGCAGTATCTGATGATCCCGTTATCGCAGCTGCAACAGCTCTTGCAGCTTTTGGGATCGCGGGCGAGAAAGCGGCATCAGGTTCACGGGGCCCGTATACATTTAAGGTCGCATTATTCGATGAGCTGGCTGCATTACAGCCCAATGATCTTGTATCGGGTGCAAAGATCAGAACCAGTTAAGGATCCCTTCAGGATGTACGATTTATACGTAATTACCGATGAAGCGATTGCCGGCGGTTTATCCCATTCAGAAATTGCACAGCGGGCAATTGCCGGCGGTGCAGATGTTATCCAGTTACGTGACAAGACCTGCGGATGCCTCGAGCTCCGAAAGGTCGCCCGGGCTCTCCGCAGTATCACGAAGAAAACCGGAACCATATTTATCGTGAACGATTGTCTTGATGTAGCCATTGCGTGCAGTGCAGATGGTGTTCATCTTGGGCAGGATGATATCCGTATCGATGTTGCCCGGCAGATTGCACCGCCCGGGTTTATCATCGGGGTCTCAGTAGGAAGCGTTGATGAAGCCCTGAAGGCGGAACGGGAAGGGGCGGATTATATTGCGATAAGTCCGCTCTTTTCCACATCATCCAAAAATAATGCCGGGCCTGGCCACGGTCTTGATCGGTTGAGGGAACTCCGGAGAAACGTTACTATTCCCATCATCAGCTATCGGGGGAATAAAACCGGGCAATGTGTGTGAAGTTATCGCAGCAGGAGCTGATGGGGTCGCAGTGATCTCTGCAGTAGTTGGTAGCAAGGATATATCAGCAGCGGCCCGCGAACTCAAGAATCTGATCTCTGCAGGCAAGAAGGCATTGAGGTAAGGATCGGGGTTGACCAGCAAAAAGGGTGCCGGGACTCCTTTTACCGAATCTTCGGTAAAAGCGATAGCGATATTTTACCTGTCCGGGAGTTATTTTTAGAGCTGTCTGCCGGGAAAAAATACCGGTGATTGTTTCCATTCCCCGTGCATTTTACCGGATCTTTTTCCATCTTTTCAGAAGATAATTTCCAGAATTCCCAGTGATGTCAGCAGGACTAGGACTGTTGCAAGCATCCATCCTGCAAAGATGACTGACACTGATTTTACTCCTCTCCATTTAAACAGCCACGCAATCAGTATACATCCATACAACCCGACCCCGGGAACCCAGATAAATGGAATAAGTGCATAAATTCCATATCTTTTTAACATTTCTGATTTTTGTGTAATCACCTCAATTTTTTTCAGGTGGTTGCGGAGCCATTCTGACCTTTCCGCAAAAATGTCACAAATGCCAGACAGTACGAATATGATAGACTAATCCGAATGAGCACATGATGAGTAGTAATGGAATGGGACTTATGCCAAGACCGAGTCCGACAACGACGGCAACCGGCTGGAGGATAAGCAATGATACAACCAGCCCGAGTATTTCTGCCATCGCGATATGGTGGTAAAAACCAATCAGAAGTGGTATTACCAGGACTCCTGTCACGAGGATAAGTACAATTTTTAATATTTCAGTAAATCCTCTCATCCGCGAAAAATTATTCATGTTAGTGGTAAACCATTGTCGCGAATTGTATAATAATCATAAGAACCAGTGTCGGATTTCTGATTTTTAAGAATCTTTGCAAAAAAATGAGCCTCATATCCGCATTCGGGAGACGCTAACGAGGGTCGGATGATGGATACATTATGGTATTAATTCCGTCACAGCTCAAGCAAAATGTCCGGGCGGGAGAAATTTTTATATACGCGATAAAATAACTGGAAGTGAACATAGGAGGAATGCCTATGGATCGTGAAAAACCTGAGAAAAAAAGCACCGATGTTGTTCCCATTCCTCCGGGGTCTTCGCTGACAACCTGGAGGCGGCCGAGCCTGTTTGAACGCGATATCGATACCATCTTCGATGATTTCCGGAGGTCGTTCGATGTCATGATGCGCCCGTATTTCCCCTTTGAGACACGGATGCAGGAATTCGGCATGTTACCGGTCAGATTTGCCCTGATTGATTTCATTGATGATGGTGACCATTAGAGTATTCATGCCGAGCTCCCGGGCTTCACCGAGGAGAACGTGGATGTCCAGATTAACAATGATGGTATGAGTATCCGGGCAAAGAAAGAGACCGAGAAAGAGGATAAGAAAAAAAACTATCTTCACCGCGAGCGGGCGTATTCATCTTTCGAACGGTCCGTTTCTTTCCCCGAAGAAGTCGACCCTGCTAAGGCTGAGGGCCGGATGAACAACGGCGTTCTTGAGCTCAAGGTACCCAAAAAAGTGCCAAAGCCCGAAACGAAGACAAGGAAGATTGAGCTGAAGTAGACAAGATCTTAATCTCTCATTTTTTATTTATCATGAAAATCTGGGACCTACCAAGTCCCCAGTATTCTTTTTATCGAGATGACTCGCTGGTACTTGAGATCCAAACCTCAAATCCGCCCTCCTGAAAAAACCTCAAACGTCCTAAACCTCACCCGGCCCTGACTTTTACCGGCTAAATGTGGCTAAATGTAACCTCAATTATTCCCGTTGACAAACGACCGTGGTTTCCGGGCTCTGTTCCGCGTTTTTGCGAATTATGACCTCTGATTTAGGTGATTTTTGGAAAAGAGGTACAACCGGCAACGTCGCGGGTTCCGTTTAACTCCTTTGGGGGATTGTAACCTTCTATCTGTAAGCCGCCGGAGGGAATTGAACCCTCGACCTGCTGATTACGAATCAGCCGCTATGCCGCTAAGCCACGGCGGCGCAATATCTCACAATATCGACCCTTGCCGTAATAAAAATATGTGTATCAGGAATAACCGCTGAGCGTGGTAACCTTCTCGGGCCCGTGCGTCTCTTTAGATGCTGAGATAATGCCAAACTTCCCCTCGTAGTCAGCGACTGTTTTTGTCAGTACGCCGAGGAGGTTTTTTGCATGCGCCGGTGTGATAGAGACAATCGCCTTTGCCCGTGCCTGGTTCACCTGCGGGAGCTGGTGGAGAAACATGAACGTGAACTCGTCATCTTTATAGGCAATCTGGATCATGTTGCTGTAAACCGGATCAAGGGTGGGGGGAATATTAACGGATATTTCCTGTCCTGTCATGATGATCAGGTTTGCCGTAGTGCATGAAATATGTTGGTCAGGAATAAAAAAAAAGGATACCTTACTCTTTCCCCATCGGGATTGATTCCATAAGTATAATCCGATCGGTTCACAACCCTAATACGAGGAATTATCCTGAGCGGGCACCGGGACTATATTGCAGTATCAGACCTTGTACGGGTGCACGCATGCCCGGTTCGGTTTTATTACGAACGAAACGATCCACTCACTGAATCCGAAAGGTACGTGATCTGTAAACAGCTTTCGTACCATCTTGGAAATGTTCTCGATCCGGAAGATATATGGGCAGAGGTGATTGCAGTCTGCCCGGCTCTGGATCCGGCACTCCGTCCTTTTCTGGACACCTGCATTGCCTCGTGCAATAAAAGTGCATGGAAACCGGCAGTCCAGTCTGATGTCCGGGTGATTTCAGAAAAGTACGGTATCGTTGGTATGGTTGACCGTATAATTGATGACGGTGCTTTTTCAATCGTCCGTGCTGCCGGTGCCATACCGTTTGGGACGTATGCAGCAGACCGGTTACGGATTGCATGCATCGCGTTCTGCCTGGAGGAGATGACCGGAAACGAGGTGAGTGGCGGATATGTGGAATATATCCCTGACGGTGTCTCACGATTTCATGTAGTCCAGCCCCGGGACCGGCGACAGGTAATTGCCACCCTGCATAAGATCCGTGAGATACGGGAGGGAGCCCTTCCACGGCACCCGCTGAACGCTCCTTGCAACCGGTGCAAATACAAGGAGCGCTGCGAGAACAGCACCGGGCGGCGGCTGTCGGATTTGCTTTGATTACTGTTCCAGCAGCGTGCGGGAAATTATATACTCGCCCCGCGCTTCACGTGTCGTCCCAACAACCAGCCAGTTCTCACTGCCATGCCGCTCGCAGATACCACAGGCTTTGATTGTCTCACCTGCAAGCGCCTGCCCGCTATACGTATGAGTGAATGAGAGGACGCGGCTCACCGATTCGTGTTCCACTTCATACAGTGCCGGGCTGTCGAACGAAAGAGATGCATCGGTAACCGTTGCCTCAATGAGCATTTTACCGATAACCTCCCCTTTACCGTGGGATACACTTTTCATCTCATCATATGACCTCGTGTAGAGAATATCGAAATAGGTGCCATCTATCTGCCCACGGTTCCATTTCCGCAATTCATGACGAACAAACTGGTCATAGGAGATCTCCGGCTTCCGCTTTTCGTATACTTTATGCCACATGTCCGGTGAAAGCCCTTCCAGTTTCCCATCCAGGATACCCTGACGGACCAGTTCCTGTGCGATAAACCAGTGTCTTCCGTATACTACCATATCGATGTCAGATTGCTCATTTTCGAGCCCGCAGAGCAGTGATCCGGTACACCCGATAGTCCCTTCCGGCAGTCTGAAAAGATCCAGGAGTTTTTGCACCCGGATGTGACGTGAAGCGATATGGGAAATCTCCAAGTCCGGTTTTAACACCTTTTTTATATCATGGATCGGAATGCGCTGGACGAGATTTGAATAGTGCGGTTTATTGCGTGCGATAAACGCATAAGCATCTTCAAAATCATATTTCTTAAAATGCTGTCCTGAAGGGTTTACGCGCTCACCCTTTTCATCAGGAACATACCTGAGAACACAGCCGACCCTTTCATCATTGTCATAGGTGGAAACAGCATAGAGCCAGCCATCAGAATCCTCGATGAAATCACGCAGGCGGACAGGCATCATGATAAAATTCAGATTCTTTCCAGAAACGCTTCAACCGCTTCTGACAGTGCTCCTTTACGGAGGATTCTTTTATTTGTTAGATCGACAACCGTGCTGGGAGTTCCGGACAATCTGCCACCGTCTATAAAAAGTTCGCGAGGTACCGTACATTCCTCAGGTGTCTGCGGGTCTTTTGCACCATGAAGATTGGCGCTTGTTGCCGTGATGGGCGCATCGAACCGTTCAATAATCTGCAAAGCAAGGTCGTGTGCCGGCATCCTGATACCGATCATACCAGTTCCCCCGGTGAGGATTTCGGGGATAACCCTGCGTGAGGGGAGTACTATCGTAACCGGGCCGGGAAGGAATGTCTCGATAAATTCATGCATGCGGGGCTCAACACGGGCAACCGCGGCAAGCATATCAAAATCAGCAACGGCAATCGACACCGGCATTCCCATGGGGCGTTTTTTTGCTTCATAGACTTTCAGAATAGCTTCATCAGAAAATGCATCAGCACCAAGTCCGTAGATAGTATCCGTGGGATAGATTATGGTCCCGTCGTGCATAAGCACTGAAACAGACTTTTTCTACAATGTCCATTTAGAATTCACGCCCACGGACACGGTTAATGTCAAATACCGCTTTGCTGCTGATATGCATTACCGCAAAAACTCCCGCCTGGATAGGATCGGTTACTACAAGATCGGCGTGACCGGGTACCGTTCCGGCCATTTTCAATGCAATAACCGGGATCCCTGCCTCCCGAACCCGATCGACAGCATTTGTAATCTCGCCACCCATAATTGAACCGGCGAGAACAAGGATTGATGCACGGGGAAGCCGCGCAACTGCATCCACTGCGAGCGCGAGCGTCCGTTCACCTACGAGTGGAATAGTGTCCACTGAAATTCGTTCACCGCGGATATTGTGCCGGTCTGCCTCATTTACCGCACCGAGTGCAACCTGTGCAACCTGCGCACCCCCGCCGATTATGATGACCCGTGATCCAAAGATGTGGCCGAACGGCTGGTATGCCTTGACATTCACGACTGAAGGAATTCTGTTCAATTCCTCAAGGAGCCGATCGCGGTCGCTTCCCTCACCAACATCATATTCAAAATAGAGTTCCGCCATCCCTGTATAGGGCCCGGAATCGAACACTTCCTGATTGATCATCACGATATTTGCTTCATGCTCAGCAACTATAGTTGCGATGTCCCGAAGGACACCCCTGCGGTTCTCCGCGATGATCCGTATTGCACAGCGTTCGGGTTTCATCTCCATAGAACTGATGCGATAACCGGGGATCGAACCCGGGTTAGAAGCTTGGGAAGCTCCTGTCCTACCGCTAGACTATTATCGCGCAATAACTTTTCTGCTCTCTAATTATTGCGTGATTTCAAAGATAAATATGATGTTTATACGATCATTTCTGAACAAGTAAAAGAAAATACATTTTCATGTCCGAAAGCAGGGAATTGAACGGAATTAAAACTCACCTAAAAACCGGATAGCAAATCCCGGTAACCGTTAAGACCCCGAGGAATTTTCATTATGCTGTTTTATGGACGCTCGATATTTTAAAAAAGACCAAGACAGCATATGTATACTATATTTAGGTGCCAACATTTCATCCCCGGAACGTGGATTGTGAACGTTCCTTAAAAAAAAGCGGCGGCATCTGATTAACCAGGTCGGGTATGAACACGCATAACTACAACTCAAACCGGAGAGACACTTATGGAGATTAAAAAATATCTGATGTACCTTATCATTGCAGCCTGTCTGCTGGTGTTGATACCACCCATTCAGGCAGTTTCTGATGAAAATTCTGCCAGGGTAATATACCAGACTTCATTTACCTCAGATCCCCGTTGGGATACCAACAATCCTTCAACCAACTACTGGGATCCAAACACGGGAATGTACCACTTTTCCCTTGAACCCAGCACTGGTGGATATGCCTTTACGGACATAGATTATGACAGAGGATCATTTTCTCTCGATTATGATATGATCCTGAACAGGGTTGACGATGGAGCAACGTTCAGATTCGGCATGGCGGGAAGTGAAATGGATCCTTCAAAAGCTCCCAATGTTCTCACAATGTTCACCAATAATCAGGCGAAATATGGCCAGATCATGGTGCTTCACCTGGTTACACCAGGCAGTAAACTGATAGAAGTCAGCAGTCAGACATCAAGTGACCCAAGGGCTTACAATGGACCAACCGCAAAGTATGAAATAAACACAACCTACCATGTTGCAGTGAATTACGATGACAATCATAAGACCCTCAGCATGAATGTAAATGAGAAAAAAACCGGAAAGGAGATCTGGAGTTACTATATCAACACTGCCGAAAACCTGAACGGAATGAAGAGGTTATACCTTGGTTCGAAGGGGGATTACGGCAGGATGGGCATTTATGCACAGGGATATATCGACAATATCCGGCTTACTGCACCTGCTGTGGTAACACCCACTACATCCGTGGTAACCCCGGCAGTATCCGTCTCGACAATCCCGACTACTAAACCCACTGTGCAACAAACAACTCTTGTGCTGACGCCCTATCCAACTGATACACCGGAATCCCCGTCTCCAGGTATTCTTGCGATTGCTGCACTGGTCATTACAGGTGTTTGTGGTATTCTGATCCAGAAGAAACGGAACTAAACCAATTTTTTTTTAAAAAAAGGATATTATATAGTTGATGTATGATTCAGAGGGGTGAGGCCCCGTCTGTCTCTGGAGAGAGATTTTTTTAACGTTCCTTTGTTGTTGTCTCGAAGTATGGGGTTTTGTTCTGGTTCAATGTGCATTGGATGGGTCGGTGACACCCCGAATCCGTTTCGTGTATCACCTGAGTATATATTATACAGGTATGTGCAGATAAATACCCAAAATCGTGATGGTTGAAGTATTGAACCCCCTGGTTATATAAAAAAACCAGAAAGGATTGATACTACAGGGAGAGAATATAAACCGTCACGACCTTATAATCTGATTACCATATGGTTATAGGAATACAGATCAGATATGATCTTGGTGGAGTGCTATGAATCCTGCGGACAAGTCTCCGACAATTATTGTTCATGAAGATTCAGACTCACTGAAAGAACTCTCAGAGTATCTCGATGTGCTTTCAAGTAGCGCGCGGCTCAGAATATTAAAGTTTCTCGAAAAAAAACCCCGTGATGCCCGTGCCATATCGAAGGAGATCGAGACCAGCTATGAAAATACAAAAAAGCATCTTGACAAACTCCTGAGTGTCGGGATAATTAAAAAAGAGGCGGGACTGGGTGCTCCAACCTCCAAAGGTATTCATCCTGTATGGGAATACTCAATTGTGCCCGGTGGGCTTGAAGCCATCATAAGAAATCTGGGGCTCTTTTCAAATACGCGGGTGCAAATCGTAGGGAGCGAGATCTCCCGCCGTCTGGAAGAAGTAAAAAACACCCTTTCAAAAGAGCTCCTGGGGACTACTCCCACAGCTACCGTACTTGGAGGACCAGATGATGGGAAGATGTTCATGCTGAAAAAAGATCAGGTCCGTATCGGAAGGGTCGATCCCGAGAATCTGACATCGTACTCTCCAGATGATGATATCGTTCTCTCTGACGGGTATACTGCAGTCACCCGCGTTTCAAAGCCTCACGGTCTGTTCATTCGTAGCATTGAGGGCTGGCAAATCGAGGACTGCGGGAGTACGGGAGGTACCAGGCTCAACAATAAACGACTTGAAAAAAACTCCCCCGTTTTCATCCATGATGGAGATCTTATTGAATTTTCAAAAGGAGTATCTGGTGTTAAACTTCTCATAATCATCCCACAGGGAGACTGAAGAATCCAAAAATTTACCCAAATCGGTGTCATGAAATAAAAACCAATCCCCATTCAACAAAATCAAAAATAAAAAAGTCACGCCTATGAGTCCGAAACACCGCATTATCTGCGTACTCGTTTTCCTTATGCTCATTTTTATTTTCAATATCCCTTTGGCGGCTGCTTCGGAATACTCGGTTGGCCCCTCAGGTGCAGAATTTTCCAGCATCCAGGCGGCAATTAACCGCTCTTTAGCGGGGGATGTAATTCTTGTACAAAGTGGCACCTATGTGGAAAATCTCCGTCTGGATAAAAAAATTGATCTTATCGGCAGAGACAACGGGGGCGGGGCACCGGTAATTGAACCGGAAACTAAAGGCAACGCTATTGAAATTCTTGCTAATGGCTGCAGAGTTGAAGGATTTATCATCAGGAACATTGATTCGCAAAATGGTATCCGTATCAATTCCCATGAGAATAATATCACCAGAAATACTTTCCTGAACAATGTTGTGGGAATTCTACTCGATTCCGCGATGAGGAATACTATTAATCGCAACAATATTACAAACAGCAGCAAGACTGGAATCAGGTTTCAAGCCTCAAACAATAACCTGGTTGAAGGTAACCGATTTTCAAAAAATTCAGTAGGAATCGACGTTGACGAATACTCCCTCTCCAACCAGATCTACCGGAATAATTTTGATAACATCCAGAATGTACTTTCCAGAAGTGCAACTTCGGTCTGGAATTCCACTGATGTTTACTCCTATACCTACCTGGGCATCCAACGCCAGAGCCTTATGGGTAACTACTGGAGTGATTACAGCGGAAGGGATAAAAATTTTGACGGGATTGGAGATTCATCAAACAACATCAAGGTGGGAGCAAACCCGAAATCGATTTTTGATCAGGATATAAAAGATTATTATCCGTTGATGGATCCAACCGAGTATTATTATAATGTGGTTCGCGTCCTCCCGGAAACGGACACTCCGGCACAGATTCTTCTGCCGACAATTCCCCGGGAATCTGAAACAACATCACCCACGATTACTGCCTCCGATGTAACCCCGACACTATCACCGGTCGTTTCTCAACCATCTGGAAAAAATGGTGATGGCCAACCCACAGACTTCCTGGTGATAGAACTTATCGTGCTACTGCTGGCGGGTGCAGTAGTTTTGATTATTTTCAGGCAGCTGAAGTATAAAGAAAGTAAGGAGGAAAGTCTGTCAATCAGCAAAGAAACAACCCTCGTACAAAAATCTTCCAGAACTTCTCCCCGGCGGGTCAACTCCGCTACAACAATTCCAAAAGCAGGTAGTACAACAGTTCCAGGTACCCCCAAGGCTTACACATCCATAGCAGAACAAATGAGCTACTTCCCCAATGAACTGGAGAGTAAATATACTGATGTCAAATATATCGGACGAGGCGGAATTGCGTGGGTTTTCTCCGCCCACCGAAAATCCGATGGATTGAAGGTTGCCGTGAAGATCCCGATAAGTTTCGATGAAATGACCGGAAAATCCTTTTTAAACGAGATCGCAGCATGGGAGACCCTGCGACATCCCAATATTGTAAAAGTGACTGCGGTCAATATCCTTCCGGTTCCCTTTGTTGAAATGGAATACGTACCCGAGGCACTGGAGGCAACAAAGAAACCAATTCCTGTCTGGAAAGCCGTACACCTTGTCCGAGGTATTGCAGATGGTCTGAAATATGCTCATAAACACGGGTTCATCCACAGAGATATCAAACCCCACAATATCCTGCTCAATGAGGACTTTGTTCCAAAGATAACCGACTGGGGCATGAGCAAAGTCCTGGCAAACGAAGTAAAAAAATCCAGTATCGCAGGTTTCTCTCTCTCCTATGCAGCTCCTGAACAGGTTTCCCCCTCTGAATTTGGCAGAACCGATGAACGCACTGATATCTACCAGCTGGGTGTGGTCTTTTACGAACTGGTTACCGGTTCGGTTCCGTTTGGTGGTGAAAGCATTGTTGAAGTAGGCAATGCGATTTTGAGGAACCAGCCGATTCCCCCGTCAGAGTACAATTCTGATGCGGTAATAGTGGAGAAGATTATCTTAAAATGCCTCGAAAAGAATCCGGCAAATCGCTTCCAGTCTTCATCAGAACTGCTTGAAGCCCTTGACGGGTTCCTTGAGGAGGAGGCGGAATGACCTTTTTATTGCCTGTTCACCGGGGGCAGGGCCAGAGCGACGGGAGTTTCTTTCCATAATGCCAGAAAAACAAGATTATGAACCTGCGACGTGCGCGCATTGCTGCGGGATGGGGTGCCTGTATTGCGATAAGACCGGAGTCGTGCTGGTTTCCTCACCGAAACGAGCGTGCCATTATTGTGAGGGTGTCGGGTGTGTCTATTGCGGATTTACCGGCTGGGTCAGGCCAAAAGGAAAGTATGACTGACAGCTGCAGCCAGATGTTCAATGGAATTTTCCCTCAAACCTGCGTGGTATCACGCATTCCTCATATCGTTTTGCAAAGTACCGGTCGGTCATACCTGCAATAAAGTCCCGGACAAGCTCAGGGTGCGTTGCTGACTGAAGGTAGTCCTGGTTGATCCAGCTGGTATCGATAAAATCAGTAAAAATTTTTGCTTCTTTTGCCTCTTTTTCGAGATCTTCAAGATTTGTCGCAAACAGGGTTGTGTACATCTGCCGTACCTTTTCCCGTTCTGAAGTGAGTTTTTTATTTTCATAAATATTGATCCGGGAAAACGTGCGTAGTGCAATAAGAGCCATTTCCACATCACGGCTGTAAGAAATATAACCAATATCTTCAGTATCACTGTTTTCAAGCAGATCGTAGATGAGTGTGTTGATGATTTCCCGGTTGGTATCTCCAAGAATATCCCGGCAATCCTTTGGAAGTGGAGTTGCACGCCCGATCAGTCCCACTTCCCGGGCATCCTGCAAATCCCTGCCAATGTAGGCGATGGTATCGGAAAATTTAACTATGCACCCTTCCAGCGTCATCGGAGCCTTGGTGCGTCTGCCCTCTGTATTATCCTGCACTTTTTTGTCAAATGCCAGCCATGTCAGGCAGGGTTCAGGTGAAATTTTAACATCGTCAGCTTCCCCGTTGTGACAGAGAATGCCGTCCAGTACCTGCATAGTAAGGTCACAGTCTTCAATTCGATCGAGAAACTGGACGCTTTGAACATTATGGAAAAACTTTCCTATACAGTACTCCTCACACAGTGTTGAGAGACATGTCTCACCAAAATGCCCGTACGGAATATGCCCGATATCATGCCCGAGTGCAATTGCCTCAAGAAGATCCTCGTTTAATCGGAGACAGCGACCGATCGTTCTTGCGATTTTTGAAACGAGCTGGACATGGATGACGCGGTGAGTGATATGGTCGTTTTCTACAAGTGAAAATACCTGCGTTTTATCGATATACCGGGTATATGCCCGTGTATGGATGATACGGTCGGCATCACGGGAGTACGGAGTACGGATATCTTCGGGTTGTCTGTTGTGCCTCCGCACGGCATCGGCACTAATCGCAGCAAGAGGTGAAAGGAGTGACTCCCTTTTTTCTGTGATTGAACGAATTGATGATTCAATCCCTTTTTCTAATGTGCGTACATGTTTCCGTTGGCTCATATCTCACGTCAATTCTGTGTCCGGGCGTATTAATTCTGATGTAAGAGCATGAAACCGGATATGGTGCCTAAAAAAAATCAGGTTGATGCTGTCTGCTAAAAACGCATAGCTATTAAATCACCTGCCCGCTGTTGATTGCAGAATGGTCTCTCATCTCCCTTTGACCGGAGATTCGGATATTACAGTGTCGGTACTGGCAGGTAGCTCCAACACTTTATTGTTCCCATGTTTCACCTGACTGTCCTGACATGGTTCCCTGTTTGCGGATGATACCCGGGAATAATAATAATAAATGCATTGCACCGGTACAACCAGTCGTGTTTTTATTATCGGGAGCAGATTGCAACGGTCTCGCCAAATTGTACTACGTGCCCTTTCATCGCTGAGACAAGCTCGTGTTTATCAGACCCGGGCCGGAGGTCGAGCATCGCGTCAAGCCCGTACACCTTGAACTGGTACCGAATCATCTGTCCGATCGGTGGACAGGGACCGGTATAACCGATATCTCCCGTGTCAGTAATGCCCTGCACTGCTGCGATGGGCTTAGTGACTATACCCTGCCGTGGGATGCCTGCCGGGATCAGCGTAACAGGGGGGAGGTTCCAGATGATCCATGGTGTATACGAACAGCAGGATTTCTCGAAAGGATTAAAGATCATGACGGCAACGGATGCCGCATTCAGGCCCTTGAGAATGAGGCGGGGAGAGAGATTCTCCCCATCACAGGTATGAGTGGGCGGGAACTCCAGAAAATCCAGGGTAACAATAAGACGCTCCATTATTACAAAAACTGGATATGAGAAAATTAATGTTTCGTTTCCTTTTCATTTCCCCGTCTATTGGATTTGGAGGAATGTTTTTAAAAACCTAAAAACGCTCACGGGTGTTTCACCCCCCTCCCCCCGGTCCCCCCGAGGTGATAATTCCCGGACAGGTAATACGTCACCATCGCTCCGGGCGCAGGGACAGTAATGGGGGGCAGACACTGTCACCTCCTTCAGCTTGCATGCGCTTATTTTTTCATCTGTTCTGCAGAGCCAGTCTCTGACATATCAGAATGCATTACGAAAGACGACACTTTATAAATCCTGTCAGTGGTTCTTTTTCCTGGGACCGCTGCACGAATTATCTCCTCGTTCGTAAAGCGCGTATGGGTGCTCAAGCGACAGAGATTGGTATCTGGATCATTGCGGGAGATAGGATCCCGGAACCCGATACCCATCCCGATTCGGTCATACAGATTAGTGTCAGTGATCGGACAGCCCTGTTTTTTGCCGTCATCTCCACATCTTTATTGCATGCAAAGGATAACTGATGAGAGTATAGTACTATACCTTTTAACCAGAGGCATCCCATGACAAAAAAAGATACTAACAAGAAATCAGAGGATGAGGAATGCAATAACGAGTGTTCCTCCTGCCCGACTGCCACTACCTGTTCATCAGCCAAGAGCGGCCCGGCCGGATTACCCCCGAAAGCTAAAATTGATGTCAAGCATGTTATTATGGTCCTTTCGGGAAAAGGAGGCGTTGGCAAATCCACAGTTTCAGTCAACCTCGCCTATGCCCTTTCCAACCATGGAAAAAATGTTGGCCTGCTCGACCTGGACTTCCATGGCCCGAACATCCCCAAGATGCTGGGTATTGAAGATGAGCGCCCGTCGGTGCTTGCGAAGAGCATTGAGCCTGTCCATGTGACCGGAAAGCTTGCGGTCATGTCGATGGCATTCCTGCTGCCGGATACCACCACTCCGGTTATCTGGAGGGGACCGATGAAGATGGGAGCAATCCAGCAGTTCCTTGCCGAAGTGAACTGGGGATCTCTGGACTATCTTGTTGTTGATCTCCCGCCCGGGACCGGTGACGAGGCCCTTACTATTGCCCAGCTTGCCCCCAATGTAAGAGGAGCAGTCATCGTGACCACCCCCCAGGATGTTGCCACCATGGACGCGGTCAAGGCAGCAAAATTTATCGAGAAACTTGGCCTGCCGGTAGTCGGGGTCATCGAGAATATGAGCGGGTTAACCTGTCCCCACTGCAAACAGGAAATAGACCTTTTCGGCAAAGGTGGCGGCAAAAAGATTGCCGATGAACTGTCAGTCCCGTTCCTCGGTTCAATTCCAATCGATATCGACATGCGCAAAGCAGGAGACGAGGGACGCCCGTTTATTATCCGTCGCGGAAACAGCCCTACGTGGGAGGCAGTTGATAAGGTTATGGAAGCTCTCATTAAAGTTATCGAGGGATAATATGGATTACTTGCGGATTCTTTCAGGAAAGGAAGCTCCAATCCCTCTCTATTCTGGAGTGATCGCATGCCTTGAGAATCCGCTTGCATTTCCCGACCTGCTTGAACCGATTTATCGCGAAGCGATGAAACTTGATGATGACACGCTTGACAGGTTCCGGTTTTCACTGATGCGGCTCCAGCTCTATGCTGATATCCACCGGAATGAAGATCTGGAGAAAGCGATGCATATCAAGTATGTTGCGCAGGTAATCGAAAAAGTGGTCTTTGGTTCACTGGTTATGGAACGTGAAGAACCCTCCGCGGACTAACCTTTTGTCCCAACAGTAAATCTTTTATCGGGGAATACATGCACTGGTGATACCTATATGTGCAGACCCGGCTAATACTAGCAGCAAACACTACTGCTGAAATAATTTTATTCCAGTACCTATGAATATCAATACTCTTTCAGCCTTCAGGAGAATGAAATGACATCACGCATGCAATCCCCTCACACGACCTGCCCTGGGTGCCAGGAAGAGGTTTTTCTCGATGAGCTCGTTGGCGGAAAATGCCCTCTCTGCGGATGCTCACTTGAGGATTTTGATGAGTCGTACGGGGAATATGAAGGAATCCTTGACCGCTCGGATCTCTCGTGGCTGGTCTTCAATTATTTTGTCTTCAAAAAATTTGTTGATATGGGTGTTCCTCCCCACCAGATCATGGAGTTTGTCGCAACCTATGAACAGAATGTTCAGAAACCTCCCGAGGATTGGATCAAAACAGGATTTGCACTCGAAATTCCCATGAATACATGGGACCATATAAAACCCAAGCACTGTGCAAAGTGCAAAAAAATATTTTTCCGGGGCGGCAGGAAATCAATTCACGGTGATATGCGCCAGACAAAGCTTACTGTTGAGTATACCTGTGACAAGTGCTGACTAACCCAACCTTTTTTCCGCTTCATTTTTTTCCCCATGTTTTGCCATAACGAAGGTAAAACCTGTCCAGGTTCCAAAAATACCGGTAAAATCAGTCTCAGGCAGGCACCCTTTATTATCAGAGTAACCCGTTAACTCCGCACCTCTGATTATTTGTCATAGTGACAAACTGTTTTTTTTCAGGGCACATTTGATTCCTCAAAAACCATGATAACGCAGGAAAAATTCCTCAAAAAAGCACGAACTGGAATAAAAAACAAATCTCCAGCTGATATTTTAAAAAAAGGTTAGTGCGGGTAATAGAAATCGAGGATTTTTCCTGTCTGAACATCGACCCAGCCTACTGCTGGTGATGGCAGTTGTTGTGCAAGGATGATATCGTCGGTAAATTGAATCTTCCACGCCATGGGAATACTACCCGGACGAGGTAAGTTTCCTGCCTGTTGATGATCTTTCCAGCGGATTTCTGCCGAAACGATTGAAAGTTCGTTTACTGATTCAGGATGTGTCTCCTTTGCTCTTTGAAGGATGGAAAATATTGCTTCATACCGTGTCACAAGGGGATCCACGGTCAAAGAAAACGCGATATCAGGAGAATACCAGTGACGATCATATTCCGTGACCTCCCCGGTTACAGAATCGACAGCGATGATAAATCCGTCGCTATCGCAGGGGATTCCCTGGACGATACGATTATACACAAAAACGTATTGTCCGGCAACCGTTTTTTGGGTAACTTTCAGTGGATTATATCGACTTTCACTCATGTTGAGGGGAAGCGGACCCTGGTTCTTTTCGGAAATATAGCGAGATGCAATTTTTTGAGCAGCGCTGATATCAAGTAACGGATCTGACGGACGCCCCTCCCAGGATATGATCCGGGAGAATGACAATACCTGGCCGGTTTCCGGGTCAAGGGTTCCGGTAAGGAGCGTGGTGTTGTCGCGGTTTACTGTAAAGATCCACGCCCGGAGAGATGAAGGACTATTATCATATCTTACCCGGATCGTATCCGGGTGAAGTATAAAAAAAGCGTCATTAATGAGGTTCTTTGCCCGATCAGCAGTAATTTTGGCGCTATCCTGCCCAAGGGTATAGGGATCACCCGTTCTGGCGTCGATAAACGCGGAGAACCCGGTATCATCAGGATCAGAACCGGTTTGGCTGATCCTGAACTCGTACATGCCCCTCCCTCCATATCGCTCGGTTACATTTACACTGATGAGTGTATATGCCGGTGCCGGGTAGTCCAGACGAAGATATGTAGTTGCATTGTCCAGTGACAGCATATCATGGGTTGGCTGGGAAGGCACTCCTTCACCAATGCTGATGCCGGGGTTTTCCCCTGCGGTGACTGTCCTGGGACAGATGATTATTGAGATCACCTGATGTTGATGTTGATTCATTTTCGGGGGATACGACCGTGATTCCGGGAAGCCCAAACGGGGGATGATTCTGTGATTCAGGTGCCCCTCCACTTAATATCAGATACAAAACTGCACAAATTGTGATTACCACACAGATTACGGCGATTTTTTTATAAAGACGAAGTTTCTTCTTTGCTTCAATCTGCTGCTTATACCGTTCGGGAAGATATGTTGATCCTGATTCTCTGGGATTATTTTTCACTGCCGCCGCCTCAGATGATTATCTATAATTATGGTCTTTTCCATAAAAAAAGGAACGGGCTTCAACAAGCCAGCAGGATTCCGGGGAAGATGCACATACAATACAGCTGGTTTTCCGGTAAAGTTCCCCTTCCGTAATGTGCACGCTAATACGCTTTCCCGATAAGTGTCGGTTTGCCCGGATTCCCGCATTCTATACAAACGCCCTCTGTCGCCGGAACATAGCACGAACGCACATCAGTTCCAAGGATACTCGCGTTCGTCTTTTTCTCAATCGCATCTCCACACTCCCGCTTCTGGCACCAATGAACAACTGCGACGTTACCTTCATCCAGCGTTGTGTTGAGATCCGCGATAGATCCTGCCGGACAGAGATGAGATCTTGTATGCTCTTCAGCACGGGCCCGAATCGTATCCGTAATCTCGCCAAAAATGCGGGTTATCTCATCGGAGATCATTGCGAGTTCGATCGATTTTTTCTGACCGGTTCTCGTAACTGCCATTACCTTTCCCGCATCAAGATCTCTGGGTCCCAGTTCAAGCCGGAGAGGGACACCGCGGAGCTCCCACCAGTAATATTTCGCTCCCGGACGCATATCCCGCGTATCAAGTTTCACCCGGAAACCCGCAGAGGTAAGATCTGAACATAATTTTTCCGCCGCGGTCATCACATCCTCATGACGTTTCCCTATGGTAATCGGGACAATCACAGCCTGGAGCGATGCAACTGCCGGTGGGAGAATAAGTCCCTTATCATCGCCATGGATACTGAGCAGGGCTGCAATCGAGCGCTCTGAAATGCCATAGCATGTCTGTTGTGCGAGTTTCTGCTCGCCGTTTTTGTCCTCATAGGTAATGTTGAAGGTCCTGGAAAAGTGATCGCCAAGGTGGTGCACGGTGCCGATCTGGAGTGTCTTGCCGTTTGGCATTATTGCATCAACGGCGATCGTATAATCGGCGCCTGGGAACTTGTCCCAGTCCGGGCGTTTTGAAACAAGGGTCGGGATGCAGAGTCCGTCATAGAATTTGCAGAAGAGCCGGATTGCCTCCTCTACTTGTTTTTCTGCCTCATCCCATGTTGCATGAACGGTATGGGCTTCCATAAATGAGGTGATTTCCCTCAACCGTATCAGCGGGCGGGTCTGTTTTGTCTCGTACCGGAACGTGTTTACAATCTGGTAATATTTAATTGGCAAATCAGCATGTGAGCGGACCCAGAGAGCATACATCGGATAGATGGCGGTCTCGCTTGTCGGGCGGAGCGCCAGTTTCACTTCAAGGGGAGTTGTCCCGCCATGCGTGACCCAGTAAACTTCTTCTTCGAATCCTTTGATGTGCTCGGCCTCCTTCATGAATTCCTGTTCAGGAATCAGAAGGGGAAAAAGTGTTTCCTGGTGATCGCAGTCAAGGAGATCCCGAAGTTTCTGATATACATGTTTGCGAATAGCAAAACCGTAGGGAAACCAGACATACAGCCCCTTGACCGGATAGCGGACATCCATAATCTCCGCCCGCCATAACAGATCATTATACCATGCAGAAAAGTCCTGTCTTGACGGCAGGGCGCCAGTATCATCGTCCATGAATCAGATCCTCTAAGCTACTAAATGTATGATTATTGGCGTAATAAAAGCCTCGATAAAAGCGGCGATTGCCACGAGCGGTATTACATAGAGTATAAATACACGACTGAATTTTTTTGCATCTTGTGCAGTGTCTGCTCCATTATACCACTCAGCAATGAGTGACTGGGCGAGCAGTATCCCCAGTGCCCCGGAAAGAATGAAAGCAGGAATCTCAAAGACTCCGTGAGGCAAAATCGCTGCAGCGACAAAAGCTGCCGAGTGATCCTTGTGCACGATTTCCAGGATCGCACCTATCACAATACCATTCAGGCTCATTATGAATATCGTGAAGATGCCAAAGGATGCTCCCCCTAAAAAGAGGAAGATGCATGCTTCGAGATTGTTGAAGAAGAGCTTGACAAAAATATCCGAAGACTCGTTTCCTGCTATCTGGCCTGCCACTTCTTTTTCGAACAATTTCATCAGACTTTCACCGATTTCCGGATTCTGCATTGTTCCAACCCAGCCAACGGTCATCGTTGTAAAAAAGAGGAGAAATGTGACAATAATCGCGTTTGTTAACGGGGTATTAGACATATAATACCATCCGTGTCATATCCCGGATTCCCGGTGCTAAACCAACTACTATCATGGCAAGCAGGACGAGATGCCAGAATGAGGGATTTGCCTCCTTACGGTAGAGCTCCATGATATAGATTGCCGGGAAAAGCACAACCAGTTTCAACGGGAACATTACAAACGCAGTGTGGGTCAGCTCAATCAGGCCGGAACCTACGATATGTTGCTCGACATATTGAACAGACGGGTGAAGTTCGATCCCATAACTTGTCGCACTGGCATCAAGCAGCTGACCAAAAAGGAGTGTAAGATAGAGTGGATCGGCCACATATTTCCAGCCGAGCAGGTAACGCATGCAAGCCCATACCAGCAGGGTAGCGGTAATCGCCATTAAAGGGATGATAACGAGTATAAAGAGATCTACATGGGCATGATTGATGCCCCATGCAAGAAGAACAAGCGAAACGACAAACGTGGACATTATGCCGGCGAACGCGTAAAATGTGCAAACATTCTTTGTAAATCCCTTAACGGTAAAATAATGCGAGAGAAACAGCATCGCGATGGTGAAAAAGAAGAGAACAAAGTAAATGAGCGGGGTCACGAGCAAAAACTGGAAGTACCCCCGATCATCCCGGTATCCTGCACGACACGCAATACACCCCCGAGGACGACATAGGGAAGGGTTGCAAGGATAAATCCGGCATCAATAGTAAATCCACTGTCTGAAAACCACGTGGATTGCGACATCCAGCGGTACAATAAATATACCCCGATGACCAGGATTATCGCGTATGTGAGGGTGTCGACTACATTATAGGATTCCCCAAACCTGATTGGATCGATGTAATATTTGTATATGAAATCACTAATCATCCATGATCAGAATGAGCGCAGATGCAATAAAATTACTTAAACCGAAAGTTTTTGATAAATCCAAATGGATGCAACTGCCCCGCGATGTCGTAATCGGCCATGATGTGTTCGGGCAGATCCCATCGGTGTGTGAAGATCTCAAACTGGGGACTTCAGCGCTCCTGATATCCGGAAAGAGTACCATGGATCGCGCCGGGAATAAAGTCCGGGAGATTCTCAAAAATGACTATACCGTAAAACCGTTTATTGCAGAAGAGATTAGTGTTCCCGTCATTAAGAAGGCTCAAAAGGCTGCGGCAGGAATGGACTTTATTCTCGGTATCGGTGGCGGCCGGGTAATCGATACTGCGAAGATTGTCTCATATAACCTCGACCTCCAGTTTATTTCCATTCCCACAGCGGCATCCCATGATGGTATTGCCTCGTCCCGTGCCTCGGTGCCGACTGTTGAGGGGCATGCATCACTGGATGCCCAGCCGCCTATCGCAATTGTTGCTGACACGGGTATCATTGCCTCCGCCCCGCACCGGCTTCTGGCTGCAGGGTGTGCGGATGTGATCTCCAATTACACCGCGATCCTGGACTGGGAGCTCGCCCACCGGGTGAAAGGAGAACCTATGAGTGAGTACGCCATAGCGCTCTCGAAAATGACTGCTGAGATACTGGTAAAGAATGCCCACCTGATAAAACCGCACCAGGAACAGTCCGCGTGGTTCGTCACAAAAGCGCTCGTATCCAGTGGAGTCGCGATGAGTATCGCAGGCTCGTCCCGCCCTGCAAGCGGGGGTGAACATAAGTTCTCCCATGCGCTGGATAAGCTCGCGCCCGGTAAAGCACTGCATGGAGAGAGTTGTGGTATCGGGACAATCATTTCCATGTATTTGCACGGTGGAGACTGGAGGGGTATCCGTGCTTCACTGAAATGTATCGGTGCTCCGGTGACCCCCGCCGATGTGGGTATTGATGATGCAGTTGCGGTTGAGGCACTTCTCATGGCAAAAACTATCCGTCCGGAGCGCTTCACAATTCTTGATATGGGTTTGACGCGTGAATCAGCACAGAATCTTATACAGATGCTGTACAGGGACTAATGGAGTATTCCTATGGCTGAGGCAAAGACGAAAGTGACGCTGATCGGAACGGTTCTGGCCAGACAGGGTGTTGAATTCATTTACGAGGGTGAAGTTGCCGGATGCGATACCTGTAAAGTAAAAAAGGCGTGCAATAACCTTCAGAAGGGCCGGAAATACCGTATTGTCTCCGTCCGGACAACTCAACATGAATGCAGGGTACATCTCAATGGTGCAACGGCCGTAGAAGTTATGGATGCACCAGTCACGGCGCTCATTAACGCTGATATGGCTATAATAAATTCAAAGATAAAGCTCGGAGTATCCTGCAACAAGACCGATTGCCGGAGTTACCCGCTTTGCCACCCGGATGGTGTTCTGGAAGGTGAGAAGTATATTGTATATTCATTACAGGGCAATGCTCCCGACATCTGCGAGAAGGGCCGGGCATTGAAGCTAGTCTCTCTTATGCCGACGTAATATTATCTTAATAAACAGGAACAGGGAAAATCGGGTCATTTTTTTACAATACAACAATACCCTTTTCCCGCAAGCCTTCGACAAAAAGTAAATCTCACTGAATGAGCCCCCTTCATGCATCAGGGACGGATTTTTTATCATGGCAAACACCCCATTCATTTCTTAATGAAAGAGGATACCCGGTGGAAACTCTTTGCAGGAATTGTTCTTGTTGCGTTATCTCTTGCGATGTTCATTGTCCATTACCTGATTTTTCAGGATTCTCATCACCTGTTCATTTTTTTTATCGGTGACCTGGCTTTCATCCCGATTGAAGTACTGGTAGTCACTCTTATCATCGACCAGATGCTTGAATCGCGTGAGAAGCAACGACGTATGGAGAAGCTGAACATGGTAATCGGGACCTTTTTCTCTATTGTCGGAACCCCCCTTCTCGCACAATTTGCCGCGGCCGATTCTTCTATCGATCGTGTAAAACAGCGCCTCGTAATCAGCGCTGACTGGCACAATGAATCGTTCCGTGATGTGCAGGAATGCCTGAATAATTACACGTGTTGTGTCGAATTTACCCGGGTCGACACACAGGCACTGCTTGAGTTTCTTGTCAGTAAAGAGGACTTTTTACTACGGCTTGTCGAAAACCCGATGGTTTTTGAGCACGAATCGTTCACGAATCTAATCCTTGCGCTCAACCACCTGACCGAAGAGATGAAGGCTCGGGGCGATCTCTCCTCTCTTCCTCCCTCCGATGAAATCCATCTCATCAACGATATCAGTCGTGTATATACACAGATGATCCTTGAATGGCTCAAATATATGGAATATCTCAAGATTCATTATCCGTATCTTTTCAGTCTGGCGATGCGAAGAAATCCTTTTGACGCATCTGCCTCGGTCGTCGTTAAACAGGAAACCTGACAGCCATTTTTCAAAAGACCATTCCAACCCGAAACGTCCGGTGGGGGAATTACGATGCAACGGTCCTGTTTTTGCTTACGAATCCAATCCGGTACCGCGCAAATCCAAAAAAATGCTGGTTGTAACGGATGATGGAAATCCCAATTATCGTCTACTGGAAATGTTCTGCACAATTCCAGAGCTGTTCTGCGCAATGCAGGATATTTTCATAGTCTTCAAGATCCCGTTTCCACCTCTCCGGAATTGCTCCCAGTCCCCAGTATGCACCCGCAAGCGCTCCGCAGCATGCACCTGCGGTATCAGTATCCCCACCGAGATTTATCGCCGACAGGATTGCGGTATCAAGGGAACGGGCATTCATAAAGCAGGACAGAGCTGCATGCGAACAAAGCACCGCGTCAAGTGAGGAATCCGGATCATATTCCGTATAGTTACCCAGCATTCTGTGCACTTCAGGATTCGTGCAAAGAGACCGTGCATGAATGTATGCCTTATTCCGGGAAACACCCCGGCACATATCGCTCACCATCACGTTCAGCCATGCTGAACAGTGTCCGGGGACCGGATCATAGTGCGTGAGCTGTGAGCACCTGAGACTCATGGTGTATACGTACGCCGGGGAATAGAAGATACCGACAGGAAATCCCCGCATGACACTGCCGTTGCTCCTGCTGCCATGCTGTCGTTTATGGACGAGCCTTGCGGCATCATGCGGCAGGGTGCCGGATTGTATCAATTCAAAGAATGCTGAAGATGTCGGACCGTACCATTCCGGACGTTTTTCAAATCCGCGAAGTAAACGTAATGTAAGGTCTTTTTGGTTAAATCCCTTACATGCAACAAGCGATTCAGCGATAGCAACAGCCTGAAGTGTATCGTCCGTGATCGCACCTTTTTTCCGGAAATGGCGCCCTCCGGAAAGCATTTCTGTCACCCAAGACTCGCGCTGGGCAGATCCTTCAAGGGGCGCACCCAATGCATCCCCAATTGCCAGCCCAACAAGAGATCCAGCAGCCCGCAGGTTTCCAGATATAAATCTCACCAAAAAAGTATATGTGCATCACAAGAAAAAGAAACAGTTGGAGAAGGTGATAGTGTGCAAAAGGAAGAGTTGCTACATTTACATATGCTGATGATTCACATCAAAAAGTACTACGAAGGCGTCACCAGTGAAGAAATCGGAACCGAACGCTACAATTCTCTTGAAATTTCTCCAGTCCATATTCATAAGGACAAGAAAGCCCACAAAGATGCGCTTCTCACGCTGGGAGACGAGATTGTGACCCATATCCACGGGCATCATATCCCTGTGGTGAACTATTCTTCAGAGACTGCATCCACAAAAGTTGCAGCCGAACATTAATTCTGTCATGGATGAGGATCTTGCATTCCGGGAGATGATCTCCCGCATCCTTACCCTTCAGCCCGGTGACGATGCTATCGTTGCAGCAAAGATAGATCTTTGCCGGAAGTACAGGTTGTCTGCGGTACCGAAAAACTCAGCAATACTTGCGGCCGCATCACCCGATGATCGTGAGATCCTCAGGAAGATACTTCTCGTGAAACCGACACGGACACTATCCGGTGTCAGCTCCTGTCGCGGTGATGACGTCACCGGCACCATGTCCGCACGGCAAATGCCTTCCCTGCCCGGGGGGTCCCGACCATCCGTACCAATCCCCGCAAAGCTACACAGGCGAGGAGCCGGCAGCCTTGCGGGCACGGGAACACTCCTACGATCCGTTTGCTCAGGTGCACGCCCGACTCGAGCAGTTCGAACTCCTCGGTCACCGTGTTGACAAGGTAGAGCTGATTGTCATGGGTGGGACGATGACTGCAAGAACGCCGGAATATCAGGAGCAGTTTGTTTCACGGTGTATCGAGGCGATGAATACATACCCGGGTGGCACAGCAGACTGCCGAGGCACGCGATGCGGATACCGTGCAGGCAGAAAATGAGACCTCTGCCATCCGTTGCGTTGCTATTACATTTGAAACCCGCCCGGACTGGTGCCGGCGTGAGCATGTTGATCGTATGTTGCGTCTTGGTGTAACCAAAGTTGAACTTGGTGTACAGCATCTTGATGATACTATCCTGTCATATAACCGGCGGGGGTGTACTGTAGCAGATACCGTTGAAGCGAACACACTCCTCCGTGACGCAGGTATGAAAGTGGGGTTTCATATGATGCCCAATCTTCCCGGTTCGACCATTGACCTGGATAAAAAAATGTTCGAGACCCTCTTTTCCGATCCCCGTTTCATGCCGGATTTCCTCAAAATCTATCCTACTCTCGTTACCCCGGGCTCGGAAATTGAAGATCACTGGAAGCGGGGTGCATATCTTCCTTACAGTGAAGAGGATATGATTGATCTCGTGGCATATGCAAAGGTGCTGATCCCTGAGTATACCCGGCTCCAGCGAATACAGCGCGATATCCCGGCAAAACTGATTGTTGCCGGCTCCCGGCACTCCAATTTCAGGCAGCTTGCTCAGAACCGGCTGAAGGCAACCGGCAGGAGTTGTCGCTGCATACGATGCCGGGAAATTGGAAGACTCCCTTCCCTGGCAGAATCAGAAATAAGGGTTTTGAAATATCAATGCTGCGGCGGACTGGAGCATTTTATCTCTGCTGTTGCCGATGATTCATTAATCGGGTTTACCCGGCTCCGGTTCCCTTCCCGCATAAACAGTCATGAGCTTGAAAATGCTGCACTCCTGCGGGAACTCCATGTATACGGGAGTCTTGTACCGGTGGGGAAAGATGCCGAATCCGAAGAATGGCAACACCGGAATTATGGAAAAGTGCTTATTTCCCGGGCAGAAGAGATTACCCTGGATTCAGGTTTCTCCCGTCTTGCTATTATGAGTGGCATAGGAGTCCGCCCCTATTACCGGAGACAGGGCTATGAACGCAAAGGGCCTTATATGATTAAGGAACTGCCATGAACCCGGCGACAACGGAATTTCTCCGACAGCGCTTCACCGATTATTATAAAAATACCATCCTTGTTGCTCCTTCATCACTTGAGCAACGGGAATGGGGTTTTGTTTTGTTCAGTCCGCAGTCAACCACACTGCGGATGCGCCGCCATATCGGCTTTTCTGGAAAGGATGAACTCTTTCAGTTCATAAAAAATCTTGTACCCCAGCATTCCTATTACTCAACGGCATATTACGAGAAACCGGATGCCGGGACCATGGCAGAAAAGGGCTGGTGCGGGGCCGATCTGATCTTCGATCTTGATGCAGACCATATTATGCGTGGTCCCTATGACCAGATGCTGGCCCGTGTTAAAGAAGAAACCGAGAAGCTCCTTGCAATGCTCACCGGTGAGCTGGGAATTAATCCAAAGACTATCGAGCTCGTCTTTTCCGGTGGCAGAGGATACCATGTTCATGTCAAGGACATCGCATTCCGTGGATGGGGAAGTTCCGAACGCCGGGAGCTTATTGATTATGTCTGCGGAATCGGGATCGATCCTGCTGCTATGCTCTCTTTGAAAAAACCCACATCAGATGGCTGGCAGATGCGATACCGCGTAACTCTTCTTGAATATCTTCAATGGCTGGGAACGCTGACCGAGGAAGAAGCGATGGTGCATCTCACGGGTATTGAGGGGATTGGAAAGGATTCAGCTGCCTCATTTCTTAAAAACCGCGAAGAGATGCTTTCCAGGATCGAACGCCATCCCTCGGGTATGATTGTAAAAAATCGTGTGCTCCACGCCATCCTGACCCGGCAGGAAGGGGAATTCAAAAAACGTCTGCTTTCCCGTGCTGCATTGGCTGACGAGCCGGTGACTACTGACACCAAACGGCTGATACGGATGCCGACATCACTGCATGGCGGGAGCGGGATGCGTGTACAGCCCCTGGAGCTCCGTGATCTCCATGACTTTGAACCGCTTGTAGATGCAGTAGTCTTTTCAGACCGGGATGTCCGGGTGAATCTGTTCCACCCGGTCACGGTACCTTTGCTCGGAAGTACTTATGAACTCCAAAAAGGCATCTCTACAGTACCAGAAGCTGTAGCAGTATTCCTCTGCTGCCGTGGTATGGCGGAAATTTCCTAAAACGAAGGAGAAGATAATGGGGCCACTGGGGCTTGACGAGCTGCGCAGCATCCTGCTTTCTGAGCGGGAGACGGGAAGACTTACAGCAGTTGCCCCGGATCTCTTTGACCGCGGGCATGCGGAGCTTGCTTCTCTTACCAGCAGAGTATACGCATTCGAAGACCCACTTTCTGACGATGCCCGCTCACTTATTGAGGAAACACTCGCGATAAAAGAGACACTGCGTGAGCTCTTTGCAATACGATCGCGCAAGATTCTCGCGCTTACTATCATGCATGCGGAAGGGAATTATTATGATCGCGAAGAAGTCAAAAGGATGGTCCCTGGTGAAAAAGAGATGTTTGACACCGTCACTACCAGTATTGCACAGTGCAAGGCCATCCTGCTTCACAATATACCGCATCCTGAAAAAAGTGGGAGAACCGAAGACATAGAAGTCCGTGGAGGTATGCCCGAACCTGACCAGGATGAAGGTGTGGGTGAGGCAGCAGTACAGTATGCACCACCTGAAACGAACGCAGCTCTGTCGCCTCCCTGTGTACTCGTTCGGGTACTTGAGGACATGGATTCCTTTATGGGTATTGATGGGAGGATTTATACTCTCTTAAAAGGAGATATAGTGACGCTTCCTGAACGGAATGCTGCAGTCTTAACTGAACGCAACATAGTCTTAAATATGAACCTTTGCAAATAATATTGGTATTCTTAATTCAAGTTATCGGTGAAAATTTTATGAAAATGCCAGCAAAATTTAACACCTATTGCCCACACTGCAGGAATCATCAGATGCATGAGGTCGAGAAGGTAAAGAAAGGCAAGACAACCGGCCTCCACTGGATTGACCGCCAGAAGGCTCGCAGAGGAAAAGTAGGCAATATGGGAAAATTCTCAAAAGTGCCCGGCGGCGATAAGCCGACGAAAAAGATAAATGTGCGATACCGCTGTGTTACGTGCGGAAAAGCACACCTGCGCAAGGGTTACCGGGTCGCAAAGTTCGAACTGACGGAGTGAGCGCATAATGGTACGTGAGATTCGGGAAAACCGAAGTAAATTTTTCAAAGTAAAGTGTCCGGACTGTGAGAACGAGCAGACGGTCTTTGAAAAGGCAAGCACTGTAGTGAAATGTGTCGTCTGCGGACATGATCTTGCGCTTCCCACCGGGGGAAAAGCAAATATCAAGGCAGAGATCCTGTCAGATCTCAAGTGATTGTTCCCATGCTTGACAGAGAGTGGCCACAGGAGTCGGAACTGGTTGTCTGCACCGTGCAGAATGTCAAGGACTTCGTGGCATTTGTATCGCTGGATGAGTATGGTGGTCGCCAGGGGCTCATACCCATCTCAGAAATTGCGACTGGTTGGATCAAGTACATCCGTGACCATATTCGTGAAGGACAGAAGATTGTCTGCAAAGTCCTCAACGTAGACAGGGTCCGCGGGCATATTGACCTTTCCTTGAAAGATGTCAACGAACACCAGCGCCGCGAGAAGATTCGCGAATGGAAAAACGAGAGCAAAGCGCAGAAGTGGCTGGGTTTTGTAGCTGAACAGACCGGTGAACCGGCTCTTGCTCTCGAGGACGTGATTTTCAGTAAATACGGTGCTTTCTATCCGGTATTTGAAGATCTTGTGATTGACAGCGAGACGACACTCAAGAAACTTGAACTCTCAAAGAAGGTAGCCGAAACACTTCTCCAGGTAGCTCATGAGAATGTCAAAGTCCCCAAAGTCGAAGTGACCGGTCATTTGTACCTCACCTCCACTCTTCCTGATGGAATATCTGTGATCAAAAAGGCATTGAAAAGTGCCGAGCCCAAAATTGCCGGTGTCGATATTGAGCTCCTCTATCTTGGTGCCCCGACATACCGGATAAAAGTGACCGCACCTGATTACAAGAAAGCAGAGAAAGCGATCGAGAAAGCTGCAAATGCAGCAATTGCGGTCATAGAAAAGTCTGGCGGCGAGGGCAAACTCATCAAGAAGCCGAAGTCCGGGAAGAATCAATGAGCGGTCACATCCGTCACTGCACACAGGACAACACCTATACTCTTTCTACCACATGTCCAAAGTGTGGTAAACCTACCGTTATTGCACATCCTGCACGCTTTTCGATTGAAGACAGGTATGGAAAATACCGGAGGCTGGCAAAAAATGATTGAGGAGATCTCTATCCGGTATCTCGATACTTTCTCGGTCGAGAAACCACAAAATCCAATCCTGATTGAAGGACTCCCCGGAATCGGGCAGGTTGGAAAACTTGTTGCTGAGTACATGATTCACATGCTGGGAGCCGAAAAGATTGGAGAGATTCATTCAATTTATTTTCCTCCCCAGGTAATTCTCGAAGAAAACGGTCTTGCCCGTCTGGCCAGGAACGAACTCTGGTTTTACCGGGCTTTGGGAAAAGATCTCATCTTTCTCGTGGGTGATCACCAGAGTACATCGAATGAAGGGCATTATCTCCTCGCTGATCAGTATTGTATGATCGCCGAAGAGCTTAAGGTTCAGCGTATTTACACTCTGGGGGGATTCGGGGTTGGACACCTGGTAAACGATCCCCGGGTACTGGGTGCGGTGAACCGTACGGAACTTCGCCCGGAATTAGAATCTGCCGGAGTCATGTTTAACCGGGAAGAACCCGGTGGCGGGATTATCGGTGCAGCCGGGCTTATGCTGGGACTTTCCGCAAAGCGCGGTATTGATGCTGTGTGCCTGATGGGCGAAACAAGCGGGTACCTGGTCGACCCGATGAGCGCGACAAACGTGCTCAATACACTCTCAAAACTGATCGATGTGCCGGTCGATCCTACCAAACTCAAGGACCGTGCCTGCGAAATGGAAAAGTTCATCGAAAAGTTAGTAGAAGGCAGCAGGATGCAGAAAGATGAAGAGCTGAGCTATATCGGGTGAAGTTTTTCACCTGTTTTTTATTGACCCAGGTAATACCCGTTGCCCTTTTTTACTCCTGGCATAATTATACGGAATAATCGGGTATTTTTTTGTATAACTCATGATGGACCTGCAGAGCACCGGCATACTCCCGGACTTTAACTGCTGCCTGTGGGCGGAGTGGTGTCCCGTTGCCGACGAGCAGCAGGTCAAAACCGGGACCTGCAAGCCTCCGGATAGACTCCTGTTCGCAGGCCGGATTCATGGTGAATCCGGCAGGCCCCGCTGAAAGAGTTTTCCCGTCAGACCGGAGTATGTCGCCTAAAAAAAATACATTTCAGGTCCTCATCCAGCAGCCCGATACTACCCGGTGTGTGCCCGGGGAGATGGATGCAGGTAAGCCCTTCGATCCGGTTGCTGTCTTTTAAGAGTATGTCCGGTGTGAAAAATGAGGGCCTGAACAGAACAAACAGGTGAAGGAGCAGGCCCGTAAGTCCTTTGTACCGGGGAAGCGGGGTCTTACCTGTAATATATTCTGCATGTGATTCGTTGACCGCGATTTTTATGCCGGGAACTGCTTTCTTTCGTTCCTGTACACCGCCAATATGATCGGAATGGAAGTGAGTCAGGATAACTGTCCTGATATCGGCAGGTTTTCGCTGCAGTGTGGTGCGGATATACGAGAGGATAGTCTTCCCGCTCCCCGGCATTCCCGTATCTATTATGACGAGTCCGTCTCGTATGATAATGTAGGTATTGCCGTTGACCCCGTCTACCCGATGAATTCCCGGTATGATTTCCATGACTGGATGTTCGGGTGAAAGGAGAAATAATTGTTCCGTGCCTGGTGACGGGGCCTTCCTGTGACATCATATGGGCTATCCCCTAACTTATATCTGGCAAGGTATAACCGGTTATATGCCCATGCTCGCCAACGCCGACCTCCACATCCACTCCCCCTATTCCATAGCCGTCTCCCGCTTCATGCGGCCGGAGCAGCTGCTCGCGGGGTGCGTGACGAAGGGTATCCACGTGCTTGGCACCGGAGATGCACTCCAGCCAACGTGGCAGAAGGGATGGGAGCCGTATCTGGAGAATGATGCGGGGATTGTCATCGTCGCTCAGGGCGAGATCGAAGACCAGGACCGTGTCCACCACCTGATCCTTGCCGAAGACCTCGCCCAGTTCAGCCAGCTCCGCGACCTTCTGGCCGGAAAGTGCAAGAGTTTTGAGACAAGCGGTCGTCCCCATGTCTATCTGAGCGGGGAAGAGATCGCCGCCCTCGCCCATGAAGTCGGCGCCCTTGTCGGCCCTGCACATGCCTTCACCCCGTGGACTGCGATGTACGCCTATTTCGACAGCGTCCCGGCCTGCTACGGGGAGGAAAAAATCGATTTCCTCGAGCTCGGTCTCTCGGCGGACAGTTCCTACGGTGCAGCGATTCCGGAACTTTACGATGTTCCATTTCTCACCAACTCCGATGCCCATAGCCCCTACCCGGACAAACTCGGCCGGGAGTTCAACCGCATCCGGCTCGAACACAGAACTTCTAAAGATGTGCTGGCGAGTATCAGGAAAGGGGCAATCGAGATGAATGTGGGATTCTTCCCGGAGGAAGGAAAATATAACCGTACGGCCTGCATCCGGTGCTTCACCCAATACTCGCTTGAACAGGCCATCGATTATGCATGGCGCTGCCCGGCTGATGGTGGGATCATCAAGAAAGGCGTATCCGACCGGGCAAAGGAGCTTGCTGGGGTAGGCCAGACCCGCCCTCGCCCACCGTATCTCCATGTCCTTCCGCTTAGCCAGATCATCCAGACCATGGAGAAGGTCTCGTCCCCAAACACAAAGAAGTGTAAGGCGATTTATGCTTCGCTCATCGATACGTTCGGCAATGAGATTGCAGTTCTGATCGATGCACCTGTCACGGAGATCTGCGCTATTCACCCGAAGGTTGCTGACGCCATTTCCGTCCTCCGCAGCGGAACTGTCAAACTGCATCCCGGTGGCGGCGGGAGATACGGGACGTTCTCGCTCGGGTGAAATGTATCCTGGCTTTGATTCTTCTCTTTTAATGTTAAGTTGGCAGGTTTTTCCCTGAACCAAATCTTTATTGCCCCTACACCGCAATTTCTGCCTTGTGACAAACCATGGCCAAGAAAACCCTCACGACAAACCAGGGTGTTCCTGTTGTTGGCAACCAGAACTCTCTTACGGCCGGGCAGCGTGGCCCGGTGCTCCTTCAGGACGTCTATCTGATTGAAAAACAGGAGATGATGTTGTGACTGACGACAGTAAGTCTCCGGTAACCGGCGGAGCAGATAAACACGCTAGCAGAGGCGCAACAAACCGGGACTGGTGGCCCAATCAGCTGAACCTTAAAATCCTGCACCAGCACTCGCCCTTGTCCAACCCTATGGGTAAGGGTTTCAACTACGCCGAAGAGTTCAGGAGTCTTGACCTGGCGGCCGTGAAGAAGGATCTGCAGGCGCTGATGACCGAGTCGAAGGACTGGTGGCCGGCGGACTTCGGCCACTACGGTCCCCTGCTCATCCGCATGGCGTGGCACAGCGCCGGTACGTACCGCATGGGTGATGGCCGCGGCGGTGCCGGTGCTGCCCAGCAGCGCTTTCCGCCCCTCAGCAGCTGGCCAGACAACGTGAACCTCGACAAGGCGCGCCGCCTGCTCTGGCCGATCAAGCAGAAGTACGGCAGGAAGATCTCCTGGGCCGACCTCATGATCCTTGCCGGCAATGTTGCACTCGAATCGATGGGTTTCAAAACTTTCGGCTTCGGTGGCGGTCGCGTGGATGCATGGGAGCCCGATGAGGTCTACTGGGGTTCTGAGAAGATGTGGCTTGAGGACAAACGCTACACGGGCGATCGGAACCTTGAAAACCCGCTCGCTGCCGTGCAGATGGGGCTTATCTACGTAAACCCGGAAGGCCCTGACGGCACACCCGATCCGGTCGCGGCGGCAAAGGATATCCGCGAAACGTTCGCCCGCATGGCCATGAACGACGAGGAGACCGTTGCGCTCATCGCCGGTGGCCACTCCTTTGGCAAGACCCACGGCGCCGGCCCTGCAACCCATGTGGGGCCTGAACCTGAAGCAGCCCCCATCGAGCAGCAGGGCCTTGGCTGGAAGAGCAGCTTCGGCACTGGTAAAGGCGGTGACACAATCAGCAGCGGTCTGGAGGTCACCTGGACCAACACACCAACGAAGTGGAGCAACAATTTCTTCCGAATCCTGTTCGGTTCCGAATGGGAACTCACAAAGAGCCCGGCCGGTGCGCACCAGTGGACCCCGAAGGGTGGCGCAGGAGCCGGCACGGTGCCCCATGCCCATGACCCATCGAAGCGTATTGCGCCAGCTATGCTGACCACAGACCTTTCCCTGCGGTTCGACCCGGTCTACGAGAAGATTTCCCGGCGCTTCCATGAGCACCCGGATCAGCTCGCGGATGCATTCGCCCGGGCGTGGTTCAAGCTGACCCACCGCGACATGGGCCCGCGCTCACGCTATCTCGGCACGGAGGTTCCTGCAGAAGAGCTCATCTGGCAGGACCCCATCCCTGCCGTCAATCACAAACTGGTTGATGCACAGGACATCGCCTCCCTCAAGGGCAAAATCCTGGCTTCCGGCCTGTCTGTGTCAGAGTTGGTCTCGATCGCCTGGGCATCGGCGTCCACCTTCCGTAGTTCCGACAAGCGCGGCGGTGCGAATGGTGCCCGTATTCGTCTGGCGCCTCAGAAGGATTGGGAAGTCAACCAGCCGGCCCGGCTGGCTAAGGTCCTTAAGACGCTGGAGGGCATCCAGAGCGCGTTCAACAGCACCGCCTCTGGCGGCAGGAAGGTATCGCTTGCTGACCTGATTGTTCTGGCCGGTTGTGCAGGTGTCGAGCAGGCTGCGAAAAAGGCTGGTCACGACGTGACGGTCCCCTTCACGCCGGGACGCATGGACGCCGTACCGGAGCAGACCGATGTGGCCTCCTTTGCCGTGCTCGAGCCCAAGGCGGACGGCTTCCGCAACTACCTCAAGGGCAAATATGCCGTATCGGCCGAGGAACTGCTGGTTGACAAGGCACAGTTGCTGAACCTGACCGCGCCCGAGATGACGGTGCTCGTTGGCGGGATGCGGGTGCTGGATGCGAACTTCGGACAGACCCGGCACGGCGTTTTTACGAAGAAGCCGGAAGCGCTGACAAATGACTTCTTTGTAAACCTCCTCGACATGGGCACGGAGTGGAAACCGGTATCGGATACTAAGGACATATTTGAAGGGCGCGATCGCAAGACTGGTGAAGTCAAATGGACCGGCACGCGTGTCGATCTCATCTTCGGTTCGAATGCCCAGCTCCGGGCTCTGGCCGAGGTCTATGGAAGTGCGGACGGGCAGTTGAAGTTTGTCCAGGACTTCGTGGCGGCCTGGAGCAAGGTGATGAACCTTGATCGCTTCGATCTCGCCAGATCGCAAGTATAAACGTCTCCAATGGTGGAAAACCTCATGAATGTGAATAAGGAACCCGGGCAGTGCGTGGCAAAAGGGCTCAATCTTTGAACGGATTTAAAAAAATCTCATAAAACATAAAAAGCGTGCAAGAATAATTCAACCCTGAAAAATCCCCTTTTTCAAATAGCATCCAGTTTTGTTTATTCATCAGATAACCGCGGAAATTTTCGCTCTTAACGCCAGGTTTAACCAGACCTGGTGACAAACGTTCTGCCATGGAACGAAACACTATCGGAATTGGTATCCTTGCAACTGCTGTTCTGCTGTGTGTCATTGTCATTGCAGGGTGCACCGGGCGGTCCGGATTCAAATGTCACTCCTGCCCTGACTCCCACTCCGCAGGTAACTTCAGGAATTCCGCCGGTGACTTTTACACCCGTCCCGGTTTCGGGGAATGAAAAGAAAATCGCAGATGCAAATAACCGGTTTGCAACTGACCTGTATCTGCAGCTCGCACGGGACCAGGATAACTCAGGAAAAAATATCTTCTTCTCACCGTTCTCCATCTCGACAGCGCTAGCAATAACTTACGAAGGTGCCCGAGGCACAACTGCAGATGAGATCCAATCTGTATTCCACTTTCCCGCAAACGATTCCGACCGGAGGCAGGGGTTCTCCGGTATAATAACCGGTATCAACAGCGGTGATGCCAGTTACACCCTGCGGACTGCAAATGCTCTATGGGCGGAGAAGACGTACACGTTTCTCTTGGACTACACGGATACGGCGGATTTGTGGTATTCTGCAAAAACGACAAACCTCGATTTCATCAACAATCCGGAGGACTCACGGGTTACAATCAACCAGTGGGTGGAAGAAAAGACCAACAACAGGATCAAAGACCTGATACCTGCCGGCGCGATTGACCCGGTGGTCCGGCTCGTGATCACCAATGCGGTCTACTTCAAAGGGACGTGGATAAAACAGTTCGATATCAACAAGACCGTTGATGCCGATTTCTGGGTAACCAGTAATAAAACAACACGTGTCCCCATGATGGAAAGGACCGATGAAGGTGCCATATTCAGGTATGCGGATACCGCTGACCTGCAGGTGCTGGAGATGCCGTACGAGCATACCAGCGGAAAGCAGCTTTCTATGCTTGTCCTGCTCCCGAAAAGCAACAACCTTTCAGTGGCAGAAAGCGCCCTTGATCCCAAAGTGCTCCCGCTGATAACCGGGAAACTTGAGTCGCAGCGCGTGAAAGTCTGGTTCCCGAAGTTTAAAATGGAGACAGAATACCGGTTGCCCGCATCACTCACTGCTTTGGGGATGCCGACGGCGTTTTCCCCGGCGGCAGATTTCTCCGGAATGGACGGCACGAAAAACCTCTTTATCAGCGATGTAATCCACAAAGCGTTTGTGGATGTGAATGAAGAGGGGACAGAAGCTGCTGCCGCGACTGCCGTTATTATGAAATTAAGTGCATATACTTCGGAAAATCCCATCCCCGAATTCCGGGCCGACCACCCGTTCCTGTTCCAGATACAGGACAATGAGACCGGAACTGTCCTGTTCATAGGGAGGGTTGTTAACCCGGCAGCAGCGTAACCGCCCTTCCCGGGCATAAAAAAATAAAAAAGTCTGCCCGATCCGGTCCGGTTACCTGTTGGAATTCATGCGAATTATCTCCTATTCGCATTGAGGGATCGATAAAGCGACAGTGTTCGTATGGCGGATCACAGTAAATGAAATCCACCAATCGTAACTATTATTGAAGGAAGAAGCAAACATGATTACTCAATGCTTAAAGTTCATCGGGATATCTGTGGATATTGCGGTTGTTGTGTATCAGTCTGCCCGGAGGGTGCTCTTGAGCTGATTGATGCCTACCTCTGCATTGAGAATAATTGCACGAGCTGCGGTATCTGTGCAAAAGTATGCCCTCTGGGTGCCCTGGAGGTCGTGGATGAAAAATAAGTATGATGTTTTGGTCATAGGGGGAGGTCCTGCGGGGGCGATAGCCGCAAAAACAGCAGCAGAGAAGGGACTCTCTGCATGTCTCGTCGAAAAGCGCCCTGCAATAGGTGCTCCTGTCCGCTGCGCCGAGGGAATCGGGAAAGAAGCCCTTCACGAGTTCATCGATCCCAATCCCTGCTGGATATCAGCTGAGATGACCGGAGCAAGCATTGTTGCCCCCGATGGCTTTTTGATGAAACTTGAATCTCAACTCGCGGGCAACAAAGTCGGTTATATCCTCGACAGAAAAATCTTCGACCGTGAGCTGGTCTGGAAGGCCGCAGAGGCCGGGGCGGATGTTATTGTCAAGACCCGTGCATCAGCACCCATTATGGAAAACGGGTTTGTCAAAGGAGCCACGATAGAGAGCTGCGGTCACGTTATGAATGTTACCGCTGATGTGGTCATCGCCGCTGATGGCGTTGAATCAAAATTCTCCCGGTGGTGTGGTATTGATACGACCATCCCTGTCCGTGAGATTATGAGTTCTGTCCAGTATGTAATGGCAGATATCAATATCGATGCACACTCGACTGTTTTTTATCTGGGTAACGAAGTGGCACCTGAAGGCTACCTCTGGGTTTTTCCGAAAGGTAACCGTTCTGCAAATGTCGGGATAGGTATTTCCGGTAAAAAAAGTGGTCAGGGTCACCGTGCCAAGGATTACCTTGACAGGTTTGTGAAAAAGACATTCCCTCATGGGAAAACTATCGAGTTTATTGCCGGTGGTGTGTCTGTCTGCCGTCCTCTTGACTGTACGGTAGCAGATGGCCTGTTAATTGCCGGTGATGCAGCCCGGGTTGTCGATCCTCTCACCGGAGGCGGGATCTATAATGGCATGTACACCGGAAGACTTGCCGCTGAGGTAGCAGCTGAATGTATCGCAAAGGGCAATGTTTCGAAAGATGCTCTGATGGTATATGACAAAACGTGGCGGGAAGGGAAGATGGGCAAATCTATCGAGCGCAATTACCACATAAAGGAATACCTGATTAAACAGCCCGATACAAAACTGAACGAGATCATCCACTCCGTTTCAAAAATTAATCTTACGGAGTTCACCACGCTCTCGTTGATAAAAGAAATTATCCGGGTAAACCCGAAACTGATGCTTGAGCTGGGCGTGCTCGCAGCATCAATCCGCTGATTTTTTAAGTTGTTTGTTGAGGAGTCGCAGGCAATCGCTTTCAGCTTCTTTTTTCGTGAATACCGTGAAGATATCATTCGGCTGGATTTTTACATTTCCACTCGGAATGATCAGCTCCCCCCGGATCTGCGGATTGCGATGAAAACGAAGTCTTTTACCTTGAGGTCATGGATTTCGTGCCCGACAATGGGAGCACCCTGTTCAGCAACTATCTCAAAGATAGTCCCCCCCGGAATGGATGCAAGCTGCTGGAGCTGTGGGTTCTGGGTCCAGTAGTAAAGACGTGATGCGACGAGCTCATCAGGATTTTCGCTGATACGGACCCCGACTTCCTTGAAAAAATCCGAGTGCGAGGACTGGTTGACGATCGAAACAACATTCGGGACACGGAATTTTTTTGCAAGCCAGCAGGTCATAAGGTTGACCGAATCATCACTTGTGGTCGCAATCAGGGCTTCAGCCCGGTCAATTCCGGCCTCTTCCAGCGTTGTCTTGTCAGTCGCGTTGCCTGTTACTGCCAGCACATCGTAGTGCTCAAGAACATCGCTGCACCGGGATTCATCCTGGTCGATGACAACAACATTGTTGGCATGTTCAACTGCCTGTTTTGCCAGGTTTTTCCCGATTCCCCCAAGCCCCACGATGATAATATACATGAATAGCAGTTACCATCATCGGCATTGAAATATTTTGCGCATTAACCACTCCATGTGATCTGCGGAGTTGATGAAGCGGGAAAAGGATCCGTGCTGGGACCAATGGTGATCGCTGCCGTGGGTATACCTTCAGAAGATGTTTTTTCTGATTTTGAGGTACAGGATTCCAAACTGCTCTCCCCAAAAACAAGGGAAAACCTCTATACCATTATCAGGAAGCGTTTCAGGGTGGCAACGGTACGCATCGACGCGCATGAAATCGATGAGATGCGCACGGGTATAACCATGAATGTCTGTGTTGCCCGGGCACATGCACAGGCGATAAACAAGCTTTCACCATCCGTTGCTTATGTCGATGCCTGTGATGTGAATGCGTTCCGGTACGCAGATATGGTTAAAAGTTACCTTGAACAGAGCTGCGAGATCGTTTCTGAGCACCACGCTGACCAGACATTCAGGGTGGTCTCCGCAGCAAGCATAGTCGCTAAAGTTACCCGTGACCGGGCAATACATGTGCTCTCAAAAAAATACGGCAATATCGGGAGCGGGTATCCATCAGATCCGGTCACCATTGCCTTCCTTTCTGCGTATTTCGATGAACATAAATGTGCCCCGCCAATTGCCCGGAAAAGCTGGAAGACCGTAACCAACCTGATTGCAAATAAACAGCAGAGCCAGTTGTCAAAGTTTTTCTGATCATTTTTTGAATTTCCCGTCAGATTGCACAAAGCCATTGTTTTATGTGGCCTGCAATACAATGAAATGAGAATGGACTGGATCCTCCTGATCATTTTTCTTATCACTGTTTACGCAGCGATAGCGTACTATATTCACTCACGGAAACTCTGGGAGGATCACATCACCTTCTATGGCCCGATCATGGCGATCAAAACGAACAGGATCGGATTTTTCGATAAATTTGCCGCATTCCGCACGTTCTTCCGGATCTACGGGACAGCGGGGGTTGTGGCCGTGATCATCGTTTCGGTCTTTATCACCCTCATGCTTTTTATTTCTGTCCGCTATACCCTGCTCGTCCAGCCCGAACCCACCGGGATTTACAAACCACAGAATATACTGCTCCTTCCCGGTATCAATGAATATGTTCCCTCCACCATTGCTGTCTGGCTGGCATTTATCATCACCATCGCTGTTCACGAGTTCGGGCATGCGATTCTCTGCCGGGTTGAGAATATCAAAGTAAAGACCATGGGGGCACTGGTCGCAGTTATCCCGATAGGTTTTTTTGTTGAGCCCGATGAAGAGGAACTTGACAGGACAAAAGGAATGGCCAAGATCCGCATGTTCGGGGCCGGTATCACGAACAATCTTGTTGTTGGATTTTCGTGTTTTGTTCTCCTTATTCTCTGTATGGGGCTTGTTGTTCCCGTTACCCAGCCGATTATTCATGGTGTCTACAAAGATTATCCTGCTGCCAGTGCAGGAATTCCTCCGGGATCGGTAATAACGGCGGTGAATGGAGTTCCCGTCAACAGCCGCGATGAAGTGTCGACAATCCTGAACACCACAACACCCGGAACTACGCTGGTTCTTACAGTACAAAAGGATACTATCGTTAAGGATTACCCGCTCACGCTGGCAGCATGGCCGGGTGATATTCCGGACAGGACCAGTGGATTTATGGGTGTTGAGTATTATGACGGTAACGCCATTATGGGAGTAATAAACGGGATGCTGTCACCCATAGGTTTTTTCCAGTTCCTGATAATCCCCTTTGCGAGCGATTCCGGCGTCCAGTTCCTTCGCATCCTTGCATTCGAAACTCCCGATATGACCTACTACCATGTCCCCTTTGAGGGTTTCTGGGGTTTTGTACATCTTCTCTTCTGGTGCGCCTGGATAAATCTCAATGTCGGTATATTCAATGCTATCCCGATGATCCCGCTCGATGGCGGGTATATCTTTAAAGAGGGCGTTGACCGGCTGCTTGACCGTCGCGGTCTTATGAAATATTCAGGTTATATAACCGGTGCCGTCAGCTATCTCATGCTTGTTGTCCTGATATCGCTCATTGCACTGCCATACCTGTTGCATATCTGAAATTATTTTTTATGGTGAAGTTGGGGACTTTTTACCTCATCCCGCCCGTAAATGTTTTTACCCATTGGCAGAGATCCGGATTTACCGGTTTTATCCTTGATGCAACATCTTTGAGCGGGACTGAACCAATCCGGGAACCCTGCAGGGCAACCATATGGCCGGTATTTCCGCTCACTATCTGTTCTACCGCTGCAACTCCAAACCAGGTTCCAAGGTTCCGGTCGAATGCAGTGGGTGTGCCGCCACGCTGGACATGGCCAAGAACCGTTACCCGGGTATCAATGCCGAGCTGTTGTTCGAGTTCCTTGCCGAGCAGGTTCCCCACACCGACGAATTTCTCGTGCCCGCATTCGTCGCGGTTGCATTCGGGAACCGGAGTATCGGTGATATCTTCATGATGTGTCCCTTCGGCAACAACTACGATCGAGTATTTTTTCCCGGACATATACCGGGATTTCAGATCGCTGCAGACCTCATCAATGGTGAAACGTATCTCAGGGATCAGGATCACATCAGCTCCTCCGGCCATCCCTGCCATAAGTGCGATCCACCCGGTCTTGCGTCCCATCACCTCAACCACCATGATCCGATGGTGCGATTCTGCGGTCGTGTGGAGCCGGTCGATCATATCAGTTACGGTAGAGACCGCGGTATCAAATCCAACTGTCAGATCAGTACCAACTATGTCATTATCGATGGTCTTTGGAATGCCTACGAGGGATATTCCTTTACCCGCGATGTCATTTGCTGCTGACAGTGTCCCGTCACCCCCGATCACAACCAGGGCATCAATACCGGTTGTCTGGAGCGTTTTCTGAATCTTTTCCAGATCAGCATGATTTTTGAGTGGATCCGTTCTTGATGTTCCAAGGATTGTACCCCCTTGTGGGAGAAGATCAGAAACCGAATCATTGCTCAGTAATTCAAAATCACCGTCAATAAGCCCCTGCCACCCATTATGGATCCCCAGCGTTTCAATACCATATCCTGATCCCGATAGTACGACAGACCGGATTACCGCATTGAGCCCAGGGCAATCCCCGCCTCCGGTCATAACAGCAATCCTCTTCATACAAAGACCGGGTCCTTTTACCATGATTTCTTCGCCATGTTACATTTTCATTTGAGTATATACATACTGGGATCCTGCGTGCATCAGGGTGCAGGTCAGGTAATACTTCTGGCAGATCTTCTTCTTTTATGCATGTTTTTAATTCCTCGTTATCGTCTGCAGGCAATGACTTTTTTTATCCGGTCCACAATTGAGCGCCATTATCGTCCCCGCTCAATAAAAATCCGTCGGTGAATGATTCGCCAGCAGAGAATCAGTTGTACGAGATCCCCGGCGGTGACATAATTCCGTTGTTTAAATATGGAAATCGGATGAACCTGTGTCTGCTTTTCAATGCTGTGCTCAAGCTTTTTGACCACATGTCCGCTCAACTCTCCATCAATAATCATCTCGCCCATTTTATGCCCGTCATGTTCACTCGTCAGGAATTTAAGAGAAAAGTTACGCTCTGAAAGAGAGAGGATTGAGTACAGGTCAAGGGAGAGATCAATATTTTCAATAGTATGTTTCATCCTGTTCTGGGATAATGTGACACGGTAGACATTCCTCTCTTCACCAAGGTGCCTGCCATATTCAGAATAATCAATGCCAATTACCGCATCTGCAAATTCTTTCTGGGGAGCAATATAGCGCTGGTAGTCCGGTTCCCGTTCGGCCATTTCCTGAATAACATCTTCACGGGCATAACCCCGCATTTTTACGTCACGACGGATTTTCCAGTCAGATTTTACCTCTTTTGTTGGATCCACAAAGAGCGTGAAATCAAGGTACCTGCGCAGTACCGGTGTAAACAGCGGGTGAAGTCCTTCAAGAATGAGAATTTTTTTTGGATGGAAGACAACCGGCGGATCAAACAATCCGGTCGTATGATTATATACAGGCTTTTCGATAGGTACTCCGCGTTTGAGCAGGATAAGGTCCTGTTCGAGCTGTTCAATCCGGTTTGCCTCAGGATTAAGTGCCGTCAGCCCCTGCTTCCTGCGGCTGTCCCGGTCGAGACTATGATAATCATCAAGAGTAATGGTGGATACAAGGTCAGTTCCAAAGATGCTCCGTATACCCTCAGTGAATGTAGTTTTACCCGACCCGCTGTCCCCGGCTACACCCAGGATAAAAATATAGGGAGATTCCGCGATGGTATCCTTGAAATTCGGATAGTACATACCTTATCACGGTATAGGAGAATAAATGGTAAAAACATACGCCACCAGTTTGTCCCTGTGAAATATAAAAAAGAGGATTGTAAGGAATTCACTGGTTTTACTCTTCTGCCGGTCCTGGCATCGACCCGGTTTTTTCCTTTTCAACCGGGATTCTGCGTTTGCTCGTATCCTTGAGTTCATCCTCCGAAACATGAGGTACTGCATCCTGGATCTCTTTTAAAATCGCATCTATTGCTTCGCGCTTCGGGATATCGCCAAGGATACTCTCGTCCATCACCGGGCGTTCTGAAGCTTCTTCTGGTGTCTCATCAGCTGCACCAAGGAACTTTGCGCCCTGGCGGATCAGCTGGGAAATCTCGAACGGGAAGATAATCTTGGTTGCCTGACCGTTCGCCATAATCTTTAATGCGTCGAGGGACAGGACGGTGATCGCTTTTTTGTCGAGCGGTGCTGCCCCCACAGAAAGGATGCGCAGACCTTGTGCCTCTCCTTGTGCCTGCAGGATTCTTGAGAGCCTCTCCCCCTCTGCGCGGAGAACCTTGCTCTGCCGCTCTCCTTCCGCTTCAAGGATCATGCTCTGCCGGAGACCTTCTGCCTTGAGGATCGCTGAGCGCTTCTCACCATCGGCACGCAGGATGGCAGCACGCCTGGCCCGCTCGGCGGCCGTCTGTTCGGTCATAGCACTCTTGACCGCCCCGATCGGGTCCACCTCTTTTATCTCGACCCGCTCTACCTTGACACCCCACTGGTCAGTTTCACGATCAAGGATATCACGGAGTTTTGTATTGATCACGTCCCGGTTATAGAGGACTTCGTCCAGCTCCATATCGCCGATAATCCCGCGCAGGCTTGTCTGTGCGAGTGCAACAGTGGCCAGCCGGTAGTTTGAAACCTCGAAGTACGCTTTTTCGGGATCAATCACCCGGATATAGATAATTGCATCAACATTCGTCGGAGAGTTATCTTTCGTGATCACTTCCTGGCTGGGAATATCTATCACGTGAGTCCGCAGGTCGAGTTTGATCGCTTCACTGACGAACGGTACAATCCAGCGGAAACCGGGATTCATCCGACCGACATATTGTCCAAGACGGATCTGAAGTCCCTGTTCAAACGGTTGGACAATCACGACGCCTTTTGCAAAAATGGCGACTATTACAAGTATCAAAAATATAACAACAAGTGTCTCGAAAACTGCCATGTTATTCCACCTCTTCTACAACAATATGTACACCTTGTGAATCAACAACTCTTACCTTTTTCCCGGGGGGTATATCAGATCCGTTTGATCGGGCACTCCATTCAGTACTTGCAATAAGCACTTTACCGGAAATTGTTGTTGCATCAACCCGCGTTTTCACCCGCCCTTCCATACCAATCAGGGAGTCCCGGCTGATAGTAGTCGGACTTTCATCCGGTGTGATCTTCCCGTACATCCACACGGTGAACCCTGCAGCACAGATAGCGATTATCACACCCAAAACAACGCCCCAGCCGGAGTTGAAGATATCCACTCCCAGCACGAATAATATGCCCAAAAAGATCATCACGGTGGCAGGTACCGTTGCAAAAAAACCCGGGCTGTATACTTCAACAAGGAGGAGAACAGCACCGCTTATAATGAGCAGCCATCCAATGCCAATTCCTTCCAGGAGTACCATGATAAATGATTAGAATAGGCGGATAAAGCCTTATTGGATACAGGCTGAAGAAAGAGCAGTTTGCTGCTGTCATGTACGTAACAGCGCGATTTTCGACCCTACAGGAACGCCTACTTCATCGGCGACGGGTTTGCATTTCGTTGCCATCAGATAAGCAACCGGTGGGAGATTGTCCATCTCGGACAGGGACTCAAAATTCGCCATACCTTTTGCGATGATGATCGTGCAACGGGAAATGGCATAACGGAGATCGTCAGGAATATTGTCCATACTGATACCGATCTCGGCCCCCCCTCCTGTTGTCGTGAGAAGATCAACACGTTTGTCCAGACCCAGATCTCTTGCATCCTTCAATGTTGCATCATTGAGAATCGGGGCATCTTTTACCGCGAGTGTTACATGGGCCCCCTGAGACCTGAGGTATTCTATTAAGAGTCGATCGAGAACGATCTCGCCACAATTATCGCTTAAGTATACAACGCGGGAGCAGAGCGGGGCGATTTTCTTTGTATCATCGATGAAAAGCCCTCGTGCAAATTCCCTCCTGAAAAAAACAGAAAAATCTTCTTCGACTATATGTCCTTTAACCCCATAATCAAAGGTATTTCCGATGACTGCAGAGAGGACATAATCGTGAAACGTGGACAGGTCATCACGGATCTCTCTGCAGACCTCTGCAGCCTGTCGGTTACCCAGAGATTTGAGTTCTGCAAACGGATCGGGATTTCTCAAAAGTTCATAAGCCCTGCGGTGGATACGGCTTGCGATCTGCGGATGGCTCAGCGGTGCAGAACGGATCCTGTTCAGGATCTCCCCGCATTCTGACATTGTCGTATCCTTAAGTGAGGGACTGACATGACATAATACACATTCAAGGTCAACACGTGAAAGTAAACAGTCAATGCATTGCTCGGTAATCTTCATAGTATCGACCAGAAAATAATGTTAAAAATGGGGCCACTGAGATTTGAACTCAGGTCAGAAGACCCCCAGTCTCCTAGGATGGCCAGGCTACCCTATGGCCCCGCTCTCTTACTATTGGTTCATTTCGTTTATTTATCTTGTTATCGAACAGAACGTCAGGATACTCTGCACCCCGATGATTTTTTGGGATTTTTTCGTATGTTTTCCTTTCATAACACCTTTATCGGCGCAAAAAAAAGATATGTATATATGGTTCAATCAGGTATTATGAATTACACAGGGTAGCGCAACAGGTGCCGGACCATGTTAAAAGAGCATATTTTTACATGTATTGATTCTATTCATTCAGGAGAAAGGGATGCAAAAATGATTGGGAGGGCGAGGTGATGTATACTATCCTTGTTGTCGATGATAGTCCGTTTATCGTTGATGTGTTTGTAACTATGCTGGAGCGGGGTGGATACCGCACCGTTGCTGCATACGGGGGGGAGGAATGTCTCGAGATCTTAAAAACCGTAACTCCGGATCTGATTCTTCTGGATATCATGATGGAACCCGTTGACGGATGGGAAACGTTGGAAAAGATCAAAGAAAACCCCCAGACCAAAGAGATCCCGGTGCTCATGCTTACCGCAAAACAGCTTTCACCGTCTGAAGCACAGGAATACGGGATATATATTGAAGATTATGTATTAAAACCAATCACTCACCGGGAGTTATATGATGCGATCGAGCATGTTCTCCACAGGAGACAGTCTATTAAATCAGATATGGACATTGCCCGGCAATCCGGGTTTGATCCGGAGATCATCTCTGAATATGCCCGGTTAAGTAAAACCATTGATGTAAACAAGCGCCTTATGAAGATCCTCGAAACTACGTACAATTTCGATGATTCAAAAGCAAGGATCAGTGATGAGATCTCAAACGCCATCAGGAATATGGAAATGAATATAAAGTTCCAGGAAAGCCGGCTCCAGCAGATAAAAGGGGAATTAACCGGAAATGCAGCCCCCCAATGATACATACATTTTCTGATTTTTTTTGTGAACGCCATATACCGGATTATATCCCTGCCCTCAGGATATTCTGCTAGGTTATCAAATAACAATCACGGGAGAATATACTCCATATTAAATGAGTGTTAATCAAGATTATAATAGGGAGAACCTTTTTATAGTTTTTTGGCATTGTTATAATGCTGTACATCTTAGTTTGTATTGGGTTCGTAGCTCAGTTCGGTAGAGCGCCTGGCTTTTAACCAGGTGGTCGGGGGTTCAAATCCCTCCGGGCCCGTTTCCACGAGAAATCGTGGGTTTTTTGCGGTGATGCGTCTGAGAGGAAATTTATTTATCTGTGAGGGGGTTTTTCATTGAGCACCAAATTGAATGTATTGAAGCACGCGATGGTGCCAGATCATAAAATCATGAGTGAGGAGGAGGTGTCTGCGCTCTTCTCCCACTACAACATTACTTCGGAACAATTACCTAAAATTTTCCATGATGATCCAGCGGTCAGAACTATTGGCGCGAATGTTGACGATGTTATACGAATTGTCCGGATGAGTCATACTGCCGGCAGGGCAGAGGCATATCGTCTCGTAGTCAAGAGACCGAAAAAATAATTTTTGGGGTGGTCAGTCTGATCGACAGAAGCATTTTATCGAAGGCATATTTTTCACGGGAGCATGTTGCGCGCCACCAACTTGACTCTTTCAATTATTTCTTAAAGCACAATCTTCAGAAAGTGGTCAACGAGCAGAAGGTTATCGAAACTGATATCGAGAACCGGGGGAAAAACAACGAACCTGTATGGGTTGAACTAGGTACAATTACCGTCAAACGTCCGCTTGTTCGGGAAGCAGACGGTTCTCAGGGCGAATTATATCCCTGCGAGGCACGGTTGCGCAACCTTACCTATGCAGCGCCGATTCAGCTTGGGCTGACTCTTGTTCATGGTGACGAACGCCAGGAACCCATAATTACCACAATCGGGCAGCTGCCCATTATGGTCGGATCTCTTTCCTGCAACCTGTATGGCATGGATGATGCACAGCGTGTGTCGCATGGGGAGGATGCATTCGATCCGGGTGGATATTTCATTGTAAACGGTACTGAACGTGTGCTCATGACACTTGAGGATCTTGCTTCCAACAAGATCATGACCGAGTTTACCGAGCGTTATAACGAGCGTATTTACGTTGCAAAAGTTTTCTCGCAGTTCCGCGGATATCGTGCACTGGTGGTTGTCGAACGCAATAAAAAGAACCTGCTCGAGGTCTCATTCCCGTCTGTTGCCGGTCACCTGAAATTTGTTGACCTGATGCGTGCTCTTGGCATGACAAACGACCAGGAAGTCGTAAACGCAGTATCTCCCGATGAAGATATCCTCACGTTCATGATGCAGAATTTAGAAGAGAGCGAGTGTGATTCTGTTGAGGGCGGTATCATGTATGTCGGTAAGAAACTGGCACCGAACCAGACGAAAGATTACCAGCGCAAGCGGGCAGAATTCGTACTGGACAATTACCTTCTGCCGCATCTCAACTACTCGATGCCCGCACACTTAAAAGAAGGCGATGAAGGTTACCAGGAAGCAGTGCTCTCCGTACGACTGGCAAAGGGTCATTTTCTGGGGCGTATGGCAGAAGCGTGTTTCGATCTCGTACTGAACAAACGCCGGGTGGATGATAAGGACCACTATTCCAACAAGCGGCTGAAACTTGCCGGGGACCTTATGGAGGATCTCTTCCGGATTTCCTTAAACCGGCTTACCCGTGATATCAAATACCAGCTTGAACGTGCCAGCATGCGCCACCGTGACCTGTCGATCGCAACTGCGGTACGAGCAGATGTCCTTACAGAACGGCTCTTACACCCGCTTGCAACCGGTAACTGGGTGGGTGGAAGAACCGGTGTCTCCCAGCTGCTCGACCGTGTCGATCATATGGCTGTATTATCACACCTCCGTCGTGTTATATCCCCGCTTTCACGTTCGCAGCCACACTTTGAAGCCCGTGACCTCCACCCGACCCAATGGGGACGGATCTGTCCGAGCGAGACCCCGGAAGGTCCGAATTGTGGTCTTGTCAAGAACTTTGCACAGATGGTCGAAATTTCCAAAGGTGTTGATGATGAAGCGGAAGTTATGCGGCTCCTGCATAACCTGGGTGTCGAACATATCCGGGGTGAAACACAATGAAGAAGTCACGTGTGTTTGTTGATGGGGCACTTATCGGCCTGGAAGATGATGCAAAAGGGCTTGTGGCCAATATACGGTCCATGCGTCGCCAGGGGGCCATCTCATCTGAATTGAACGTATCGCACAAGGAATACAACGGGGATGTCGTAATTCTCACCGACCGCGGCCGGGCCCGCCGCCCGCTTGTTGTCCTGAAGAACGGTGAACCTCTCATCACCGATGAAGACCTTGCAAAACTTGAAAGAAAAGAAGTCGATGTCAACTCTTTCATCCAGCGTGGTTTAATTGAGTTTATTGATGCTGAAGAGGAAGAGGATCTTCTCATCGCCATGAACCCGGAGAATGTGACCCCGGAACATACCCACATGGAAATTGACCCCTCCCTGATACTGGGTATCGGTGCTGCACATGTCCCGTTCCCGGAACATAATGCAAGTCCGCGTGTAACCATGGGTGCAGGAATGGTCAAGCAGGCTCTTGGTTTTGGATGCGCCAATATGAAGCTCCGCCCCGACACCCGTGGCCACCTGCTCCACTATGTGCAGAAACCGCTGACCCACACCCAGACCTCCGAATTAATCGGGTCTGATGATCGTCCGGCAGGGCAGAACTTTGTCGTTGCTATCCTGTCTTATGAGGGTTACAATATTGAAGATGCACTCATTTTCAACAAGGCATCCATCGAGCGGGGACTCGGGCGCTCCCATTTCTTCAGAACCTATGAAGGGGAAGAACGCCGTTACCCGGGTGGCCAGATCGACCGGATTGAAGTCCCTGAAGAGGATGTGGCCGGTGCACACGGTGCCGATTCGTACAAGAACCTGGATGAAGACGGCGTGATCAATCCTGAAACGGTTGTCGCTGAAAAAGATGTTCTGATCGGCAAGACCTCCCCGCCCCGGTTCCTTGAAGAACCGTCAGGTGAGCTTATTGCCGTTGAGAAACGTCGTGATACGTCTGTTACCATGCGCAGCAACGAGCATGGTATTGTCGACACCGTGATCATCACCGAAGGAGAAAACAGTTCCCGGCTTGTCAAAGTCCGGACCCGCGACCTTCGTATCCCCGAAGTAGGAGATAAGTTTGCATCCCGTCACGGTCAGAAAGGTGTCGTCGGGCTGATTACCCCCCAGGAAGACATGCCTTTCACCGAGAGCGGGCTGTGTCCCGACCTCGTCATCAACCCCCATGCAATCCCAAGCCGTATGACCGTCGGGCATATGCTTGAAATGATCGGTGGTAAAGTCGGGGCACTTGAAGGGCGCCGGATTAATGGAACCGCATTCCGTGGAGAGATTGAATCAAATATACGTTCATCGCTCAAGAAACTGGGATTCTCCCATACCGGTCGCGAAATCATGTATGATGGCATTACCGGCAAACAATTCAAGGCTGATGTGTACGTTGGAGTCATCTACTACCAGAAACTCTACCACATGGTGTCTTCAAAGATGCATGCCCGCTCACGGGGACCGGTACAGGTGCTCACCCGTCAGCCAACTGAGGGGAGGGCACGGGAAGGCGGTCTCCGTTTCGGGGAAATGGAACGTGATGTCATGATTGGCCACGGTGCAGCAATGGCACTCAAAGAACGTTTACTGGACGAATCCGATAAAGTCAATGAATATGTCTGTGCTCACTGTGGGATGGTCGCTATGCTGGACCGCAAACGCAACATGACCCGGTGCCTTGCCTGTGGTAATGAGACAGACATCTACTCTGTCGAAATGAGTTATGCCTTTAAACTCCTGCTGGATGAGATGAAGAGTATGGGGATTGCCCCAAGGTTGAGACTGCAAGACGTGGTCTGAAAAAGGAGGTGAGCCATGCCAAGCCCTAAACGAATTGGACAAATCGAATTTGGATTATTATCCCCAAAAGAAATCCGTGAGATGAGCGTGAGGAAGATCATCTGGGCGGATACCTACGATGATGACGGGTTCCCGTATCCCCAGGGTCTGATGGACTTAAACCTCGGTGTCATCGATCCGGGTCTCAGGTGCAAGACCTGTGACCAGAAAGCAAGCGAGTGTCCCGGGCATTTCGGGCATATCGAACTGGCAAAACCAGTAATCCATGTCGGATACACGCGCCTGATCAGGAAGCTGCTGAGAGTCACCTGCCGCTCATGCGGGCGTGTCCTGCTGAGCCCCGATGAAATAGAAAAAGTGGTTGGTACAGAAGACGATCAGACTGGCGAACTGCTCTCGGAAAAAGACGTGAAAAAAGAACGTATATGCCCGCACTGCGGAGACCAGCAGCTTAAGATTAACTTCGAGAAACCAACCACATTTTCAGAAGTAATGGTGGAGGAGGGCAAGAAAGTTGAGCATAAGCTCACACCTGCCGACATCAGGGCACGCATGGAAAAGATACCCAATGAGGATCTGTTCCCTCTCGGTATCAACCCGGATGTTGCACGCCCGGAATGGACTATCCTCACAGTACTCCCTGTCCCGCCGGTTACGATGCGCCCGTCGATTATTCTTGAGAACGGGCAGCGTTCTGAAGACGATCTCACGCACAAGCTCGTGGATATTATTCGTATTAACCAGCGTTTCAAAGAGAACCAGGATGCCGGTGCTCCCCAGTTGATCATTGAGGACCTCTGGGAACTGCTCCAGTATCATGTGACTACGTACCTGGATAATGAGGTGGCGGGATGTCCACCCGCACGCCACCGCAGTGGCAGACCCTTAAAGACCCTCTCCCAGCGCCTGAAAGGTAAGGACGGGCGGTTCCGTGGGTCACTCTCCGGTAAGCGGGTGAACTTCTCATCCCGTACGGTAATCTCTCCGGACCCGAATCTTTCGGTATCTCAGGTTGGTGTCCCGCGGGCGGTTGCCAACGAGATGACCATTCCTGTCCGGGTCACCACTCATAATATTGAGGAACTCAAGCAGATTGTGCGGAACGGACCTCTCCGCCCGGATGTCAATGACCCCTGCGGTGCCAATTACGTAATCCGGCCGGATAATCGCAGACTTCGGCTCGCAGATGGCAACCTTGATACTGTTGCTGACCTGATCGAACCCGGGTATACCGTAGAGCGGCAGCTTCGGGATGGGGATGTTGTTCTCTTCAACCGTCAGCCATCGCTTCACAGGATGAGCATCATGGCCCATCGTGTCAAGGTAATGGAAGGCAGGACATTCCGGCTTAATCCGGCTGTCTGTCCCCCTTATAACGCAGACTTTGACGGGGATGAAATGAACATGCACGTTCCGCAGACGGAAGAAGCGCGGGCTGAGGCAACCATCCTTCTTTCTGTGCATGAAAATATCCTGTCACCCCGTTTTGGTGGTCCTATCATTGGGGGTATCCATGACCACGTATCCGGTATTTTCATGCTGACGCATGGTATGCGGTGGTTCACCAAGGAAGAAGCCCTCTACCTGCTCCGGTACGCACATATTGAACGTATGCCACCGCCCGGTAAAGAAGAGGGTGGGGTCCAGTACCTGGAGCAACAAGCAGGTCTTTTCCGCGATTCTCCCGGACCAGCTGAACATGGTTTTCCATGCAAGTTCATGCCAGAACTGCGATACCTGTAAAAAGGAGATGTGTGAACGCGATGCATATGTACGAATCATTAATGGCATCCTGGAAGCAGGTACCATCGACAAGAAGGCGATTGGTGCATTCGATGGCCAGATAGTCAATCGTATCATCCGTCACTACAGCATGCGACGTGCGGCAGATTTCATTGACGACCTGACGAAACTCTCAATCCGTGCAATCATGTTCGATGGTTTCTCGTTTGGTATCGATGACGAAGACCTGTCGAAGACTGAATATGCGCAGATCGATGAAGTACTGAATGGTGCGGCGACTGACGTCACACGACGTATTAAGATATATGAAGACGGGCAGCTTGAACCCATGCCCGGGCGTACTATCGAAGAGACGCTTGAGATGCAGATCATGCAGGTCCTGGGAAAAGCCCGTGACCAGACCGGTCAGATTGCCGGCCGGCACCTTGGCCTTGGCAACAGCGCTGTCGTCATGGCTGTTTCCGGTGCCCGGGGTTCGATGCTGAACCTGACCCAGATGGCAGGCTGTATCGGGCAGCAGTCCGTTCGTGGTGAGCGTATTGTCCGTGGTTATGATGACCGCACGTTACCGCACTTTAAGAAAGGTGATCGCGGCTCTGATGCTCATGGGTTCATTGCCCATAGTTATAAGGGCGGTCTTAATCCGACCGAATTCTTCTTCCACGCCATTGGAGGCCGGGAAGGTCTTGTCGATACTGCAGTCCGTACTTCGCAGAGCGGGTACCTGCAGCGCAGGATGATCAATGCACTGCAGGATCTCAAAGTCGCCTATGACGGTACCGTGAGATCAACCGGTGGAAGGATCATCCAGTTCCAGTATGGTGAAGACAGCACTGATCCGACCAAGAGCGCATTTGGCGACCCTGTCGATGTCAAAGGTATTGTTGAGAGTATTTTAAAAGAGGAGGTCTAACATGACGCTCCAGGAAAAGTACGAGAAGAAAATTGAGTCGGCAGACCTCCCGAAGAAGACCAAAGATCAACTGAATAAATATCTTGAGAATAAAGAGATCAGCGATTCCCAGTTCACGCAGATTCTTGAACGGGTGCTCAAGGAATACCTGTCTACAAGGATCGAGGCATGTGAGGCGGTAGGAGTCATCGCAGCCCAGTCTATCGGGGAACCTGGTACCCAGATGACCATGCGTACTTTCCACTATGCGGGGGTTGCTGAAATTAACGTAACTCTGGGTCTTCCACGACTTATTGAGATTATGGATGCCAGGAAGGAGCCCAGTACTCCAACGATGACCGTTTATCTTGAGGCCGAGTATCGCAATGACCGTGACCGGGCTCGTGAGGTCAGCTGGCAGATTGAAGCAGCTCCGCTCCATGAATTTGGGGATATTACCACTGATATGGAAAATATGCACGTGATCGTGCATCTCAACACCAAAGTCTGCGAGAAGCGAAAGATCTCACCGGCTGATATTATGGAAACCGCTCCAAGGAAGATCCGCGACCGTCGACACTACCGTGACTTCGAACATGAGATCAACGAGGAGGAAGCGACTATCATCTTCTCCCCAAAAAACAAGGAAAGTTACCAGAACCTCTTCCAGCTCGCCGATCATGTGAGACACGTGATCGTGCAGGGTATTGATGATATTCTGCGTGTCGTCGTCAGAAAGGAGACCGGAGAGTATATACTTTATACTGAAGGTTCCAACATAAAAGATGTATTTGATGTTGCTGGTGTGGACACCACACGGACCCGCACCAACAACATCAGTGAAATCGCGTCAGTACTCGGTATCGAAGCGGCAAGGAATGCGATCATTCACGAAGCGGTTTCCACGCTCAATGAGCAGGGTATCCTTGTTGATGTCCGCCACATCATGCTCGTTTCTGACATGATGTGTATGGAAGGCGAAGTCAAGCAGATTGGTCGCCACGGGATTGCCGGAGAGAAGGAAAGTGTTCTTTCGCGTGCGGCATTTGAAGTGACGGTCAACCACCTGCTCGATGCTGCAGTCGCAAACGAAATCGATGAACTGAGCGGTGTCACCGAAAATGTCATCGTCGGCCAGCCGATACAACTCGGCACCGGTGATGTGAAACTTATTGCAGTCAGACAACACGATAATTAAAACGAACAAATCTTAGAAAACCAGAGGAATTGTACATGGATTTTAATGCTTCACTCAGAAGAGCCATCAAAACGGGAAATGTAATTCTTGGCCAGAACAATACGGAAAAATGTATTAAAGAAGGTAAAGCCCAGATGATTGTAATCGCGGGAAATTGTCCGGCGAACTTCAAATCCAAACTTACCGATTACGAGAATCTGTTCATTCACACCTTTGAGGGCTCCAGCGTGGCACTCGGTAAGGCATGCGGGAAACCCTTCATGGTCAGTACACTAGCAATTGTCACTCCTGGCGAATCAGACATCCTCTCTCTTAAGAGGGCATGATATGGTTGAAGTTAAACTCACTGAAGACTGTATGCGCCTGATCTCCCAGTTCGAGAGTCTGACCGGTGCGGGAAGCCGTGACTGTGTTGTTGATGAACGTAATGCACGCCTGATCTTTGTAATAAATCCCGGTGATATGGGATTAGCTATTGGAAAGAAGGGTGCATCCATCAAGAAAGCCTCCGAAGTGATGGGCAAGAAAATTGAAGTTGTGGAATATAACAGCAACCCCGAACAGTTTATCAGGAATTGTTTTTTACCAGCTCAGGTAACCTCAATCCTGTTCGAAGGCGAGGCTGATGAACAAACCGTCCAGGTTGAAGTAAGGGACGAAGACCGTGGTATTGCAATCGGTAAGGACGGGAAGAATATCTTTAAGGCAAAAAAACTCTCCCAGCGCCAGCACAATATCGCTGATGTCCAGATCCTTCAGAAACCGGCTGACGGTCTGCCGGCTGATGATCAGATGCAGGAATAATTTCTCTCTCTCATTTTTGACATCCATTAATGCATTTCGTAAAAAAAAATCTCCAATTCGAAGAAATGCTCTGAATCTGAACGAACATGATTTTTTATCTCCTCACACCAGGGAATCAGCCTAAAACGATAGTTAATGTCAGGTAATCCAACCTTGTCGGTGTCGAGTGCAGGAGTGAAACTGAGGAGCATTCCTACCTTCCCGCTTTTGTAATTCAGCGCACTCCGTAATATTCAAGGATTATCCCGGAACCTTCACGAGGTAAACTTCACAAGATTTAATAGTACTCCCCTTGCATATTTTTCTGGATAATTTCATAAAATATTTTTGTGGAATGGCAGTTTTTTAAAATAGTGTGCAGGAATGCTTACTGCGGATGTCATACCGGTGATAAACGCGGAACCAATAACGTCCGGAGGATTTTTTTGGGAAGATCATCAATGGTTCTGAAATCTAAACCTCTGAAACCGTGGGTAAAAGTTGCTCTGTGCCTTCTTACCTACTGCCTTCTTGCAGGAACTATTGCCATTATCATGTATTCCCTCCAGGTTCACTCGAGCGCCTGGACCTCGCTGGACGCTGACCGCTTTCACCAGATGGCACAGATTATCATCAACGGTTCCGAACCCTACGTCAGCTATATCGATCCAAAACCCCCGCTGCTCTTCTTTACCATTTCCCTGATGGATCTCGTATCCCCGCCAGGTTCGATTGATATTCTCATGATGACGATCCTCAATATAATCTGTGCCCTCCTGATCTGGAAGATCGGATGGGAAGATTATGGCTGCTTTGCCGGATATACTGCCGGGCTCCTTTTTCTCGTAGTATCGGTTTTTACCGAGGGTTATTTCCTTTTCTCCGAACAGTTTACGGTCTTGCTCCTGCTCATTGCCCTGATTTTTGCAAGGGAGTACCATTACGCTCTCTCAGGTGTGTTCCTCGGTCTTGCCTGTGGTTTCAAACAGTATGCTTTCCTTGCGCTGATTCCCCTGCTGTACCTGATGTGGGCTCATAATGACCGTCACTATCACCGGCTCCTGTTACCTGTCATCATCATAGTCGGGGGCATGTTCGCCGCTCTTTACCTTGTATATGGCACGGTAGTAGGAAACAGTGCGGTATACTATACGTACCTGATTGCACCGCTGTATAACTCCGGCAACGTGACCACTTTTTCAACCTATGTGCCCGAAACCCCGATGGCGTACGCAGCAAATATCCTCTTCAGTATAGCAGTTGTCATCCCGACCCTCCTTTTTGCCCTCGCAAGCGCCGTGAATAAGGGATTCCGCACTCCAAACGAAAAAGCGCTGGGCATTATGGTTCTTGTCCTCTTTTCCACTCTCCTGGTTCGCCAGTATCTCCACTACTGGATCCTTCTGATGCCCTTCCTTGCCCTGCTTGCCTGTCGGGAATTTGCAGATTCAGGGGAATAGAACCGGCCCCGATGGGAAGCACCCGCGGTAGACCGGTGACTACAAATTCAAAAAAAATCTGATCGCCGTGCCTTTGAAAAGGCCATCAGGTGGGTTTTTTCTTATATTGAACGATTTTTATGGTCCAGGTGTGAACCGGGGCGGTTCATACCTGGTTTTACAGAGATGTTTTCCGTCGTCGTATAAATACAGCCAGTCCGGTCAAGAATGATAATTCCGGCTATTCCGGCGCCGATAAGAACCATGACCGGTAATCCGGATGCGGGTTGGGTTGCAGGTTGTGACAAATGTTCAGTAGTCTGCAGGGCAACAGGTGTGCTTATTGCCGTAGACACCGGGAGAGCTGCGGTGGCCTGAACCTCTTGAGTAAAGGTCTGAAGTGTCGGATCTGATTCCTGAACCGGCGATCCTGAGGTAACTGTTCTGTTTCCGGTTATCGCAAACCGTGAGAAGCCGGGGGATACCGCACTATAGTAGGAGCGTATTGTCTCCGTTTTTACCAGAAACGTCGGTAATGCCATCCATGTGGTGTTCGTAAGATGGTATACGACGATATTCCCCGGGTTAAGCTGGTGCTCGCTGAGCCACGACTGTGTAACGGTAAACGAGATGTTTGCCTCTTCAATAGTGCTGTATCGTGCCGGTACGAGATCAATATACTCGTATACTGATTCCGGTGCCGGTGAGATCCTCTCCCCGGGCCCGGATGTTCTCATACCGGTAAGGATTAGATCGGAATGTCCGGTTCCCATGACATTCGCCCGGTAGACGCTCGAGTCCCCTCCGACATTTACGGTTACCGTGCTCCCGGGTCCCAGGGTTGGCACCGGGGTCGGGTCGCTATCGGAGTCACCGCTGATATATGGTGATTGTGTCACAGTCGGTGTTGGAGTTGGTGTAGGAGTTGGAGTTGGTGTAGGAGTTGGAGTCGGTGTAGGAGTTGGAGTTGGTGATGTGGTAGGTGTTGCCCCGATGACTGTGAACCCGCCGGGAAGCGTACCAAACGATCCATCCGTGTTGGTTACAACGACATTATATAGTCCGGGTACAGCGCCGGTCAGGTTAAACGTGCAGGTGATATCAGTAGGAAAAGCCACATTCACGCCCATGGCGGTGATCGTTCCGATATCTATGACCTCAAGTGCATTGCTGCCGCTGCTTGCAACGTACGCATAGGTGCCTGACACAAAGACGCTGGATGCATTAACCAGGAGCGCCCCGCCACTGCCGTTTTGAAGGCTTCCCGCATGAGTCGCGTTTGCAGGATCCGTCACATCCACAATTTCAAGCGCGTTATCTTCCGCACTCGCTACGTAAGCGTAATTGCCTGAGATAAAGACACTTCGTGGATCGTACAGGAAAGGAGCAGTGCCATTCCCGTTATCCAGTCGACTGGAATGAGCCGGGTTTGCGGGGTCCGTTATATTCACGATTTCGAGTGCAGTGCTCCCGGCACTTGTGACGTATGCATAATTGCCGGAGACGTAGATATTGGTGGGGAGACTCAGGCAGGGAACGGAACCACCACCATCTGATAAACTGGCGAAATGAACCGGGCTGGCGGGATTGGTGACATCCACGATTTCAAGTGCGCTGCTGTAGTAACTCACTACATACGCATAATGACCAGATACGCGGACTCCTTCCGGATAATTCAGGAGCGCCCCGCCGCTGCCATGCACAATGCTTCCTGTATGCACCGGGCTAGCGGGATTCGACACATCAATAATTTCGAGTGCATTACTCCCGGCACTTGCCACGTAGGCATGGTTACCGGATACAAAGACGCCATACGGGTTATTCAGGAGCGCCCCGCCACTGCCATGCACAATGCTTCCTGTATGCACCGGGCTAGCGGGATTCGACACATCAATAATTTCGAGTGCATTACTCCCGGAACTTGTCACATAGGCATAGTTACCGGACACAAAGATGCTATACGGATTATTCAGGAGCGCCCCACCGCTGCCATGAACGATACTCCCTCTATGTACCGGGCTGGCAGGATTCGATACATCAACGATTTCGAGTGCATTACTCCCGGCACTTGTAATGTATGCATAGTTACCGGCCACAAAGACGTTATTCGGGTTATTCAGGAACGGAGCGCTTCCGCTACCATCTGTAAGACTTCCTCGGTGAACCGGTTGGACATTCACCGGAGTCAGCATCACCGTTGCACCGGGCAAAAAACCGGTGCCGGTCAGATCAGTAATTGAAACAGTGGTCGTGTTGAGACCCGTTGCAGGTGAGATACCATTTACTGTCGCTATTCCCGCAGCAGCAGCAGGAACAACTACCAGCGTAAAGGTAAGCATCACCAGCATGAGTACAGGCATAATATGGTGCAGTACAGAATGATCTGAACCTGGACGATTACGGCCGGAGAAAGGGCAGTGTTCGGACATTGGTATGATAGTATATTTTTTCGTCAGTAGCAATATATATTGCCCTGATCTGGGTTATTTTTTTATCATTTCCTGTTACAGACCGTGTTGCGGCAATGGATCCTCCAATCACGGGAATATTCCTTTTTAATTATCAAAAAAATGCAGCTGGTGGGTGCTAAACCAGGTACAGATCAATACCGGGCAAGGATTTCCCGAATTCAAATCGTTGTTTCCAAAAAAAGGGGGTGACGGGGGGTGCAGGATCGTCTGATATCTGTTTTTTTCATAAAAAGCCAAAGCAATACTACTGAAGAACGGGCCTGGGGGGATTCGAACCCCCGACATCCGGGTTAGAAGCCCGGCGCTATGTCCGAGCTAAGCCACAGGCCCAGCTGATGCCAATAAGGTTCGCGTTCCGTGATAATTAATCTGTGTCATAGTGTGTTTAAAAAAATTCCTGAAGCAAAAAATAAATTTAACAAAATATATCAGATGCCAGTTGCTATTTCTTTTTTATTGGACTGAGAAAATAGGGAAGTAGTGCTATGAAAAAAATATTTTTCGTACTATGTCTGTTCTCCTTGACGCTTCTCCTCCCGGTTACAGCATCAGCTGTCGGTAATATATCGGTAACCTCAACACCTGCCGGGGCAACGATCTATGTCGATAATATCAATAATGGGATAACACCGAAAGTGATTGAAGGCATCACCAGCGGGTCCCACAGTATCGTGCTGCAAAAAGCCGGATATCAGAATGACACGAGAACTGTTACCGTAACCAATAACCAGACCACTACCGTCACTGCAGTTCTCGTCCTGTTACCTGCTGCTCCCACTATTTCGACAATAACACCGGCCTATGGATATAATACCGGTATTGTGAGCATCACCGATCTGAGCGGCACTGGTTTTTCAGGCGATGCAACGGTTAAACTTACAAAGACGGGACAAACGAATATCTCGGCAACCGGTGTGTCTGTAACTTCAACAAAAATTACCGGTAACTTTGATCTCAATGGAAAAACGGCAGGTTACTGGAATGTCGTTGTTACAAACCCCGATGGGCAGTCAGCAACGAAAACTGAAGGGTTTGAGATCAGGGTCCCGTCTGCTGCGATGACCCTTTCAAGCATCACTCCGGTTTATGGAATGAACGATGAAACTGTGACAATAACAAACCTGGCCGGAACTGGATTTTTGAGTGGTGCGACGATAAAACTCCAGAAGACCGGATATAATGACATACCAGGAACTGTTACTTCTGTGGTTTCCTCGACAAAAATTACCGGAAGTTTCGATCTGGATGGACGAACCCCTGGCAGTTATGAAGTGTGTGTCGAAAATGTTGCAACGAACAGCATTTGCGGGCTGGTGTTTACTGTTTATTCCTCGGATACACCGGTCAATGGCACTATCTATATTGAATCAAACCCATCCGTTGCATCAGCATACGTGAGTTCGGATTATAAAGGAAGAACTCCCCTGACTGTCTACAATATCACTCCGGGAACGTATACCGTTCTTGTCCAGAAACCCGGTTACCATGACTGGTCGGAACGTATTACGGTAACTGCAGGAAACCGGACATATGTATATTCCCGGCTGAACGTCATCGGATACAACGGCAGTCACGACAGTACCGACAACAACGGCGACACATACAACAACAAGGATAAGCACAATAAAAGTACCAACCCCCTGGCCGACCGCCTCCCCGACTCCTGAGTCCTCAATTAGCGTTCTCGCAGTTGTAGGAGCAGTATGTCTTGCGCTTGTAGTAATCCGGAAACAATAACCTGCTTGGGGCTGTTGAAACGGATATGAACCGGTTTGGTTCAAATACGGATCATGAAAAATGAGCGATATACGAAAAAGCCCTCCTCAAAGCCTCTCTGTCGCATGGCTGACGGATGGGATTTTTAATTTTTTTATCACCAATCCGTCGCCGGGGCGTCGTGTCGGACATGGCAGAGTGAAAAGTCGTTCCCATTTTTTATTCCGCAAAAACAGGATTTCTCTATCAGATTTTATTGTTTTTAAAAAAATTAGGTATTTACCTATCCTGCATGATAACAGGATGATTTGAGCACTTCTACCTGTGTTGGCCCGCATATCTCTCCATGGAAAACCTGCTTGACAACAGAAGACGCACAGTACTTTACCTGCACCCTGGCAGACATCCGCTCACGCTCCTCGAAATATGAGCCATGTGAGAACTCCACCACCCGTTTCATCGATATCGAAGTAGCGAGCACAATGACACATATGCCGGAATCGCCCGGGCTTAAGTCATCAACATCAACTGACGTCATGAAAATATGAGTATCTGGTCCGGGTACAATATCTGCTATGCTCACGATGTTATGCGTGCTCTGCAGTTCCATGGTGTGGGGTTGTCCCTTTCGAAGATCCTTGATAATATCCGGCGAAATCCCGGTTAAGGCAGCACATTTCATGATAATCACCCGTACATTGGAAGATCTTTTTTCGGGGATTGTTCAGCAGACTGCTGTACTTCCTCGGCAATTTTACCCATGCTCTGCTCAATTTCTACCGCCTGATCGATGAGTGGCTGTACTTCGAGCCCGAGATTGTACATCTTGTTGAGCACCTCGATTGTGGCAGCCGATGATCGTGGATCCGGAGCATTTACGGTTTCGCCGAGTAGCCCGTACCCGGGAATGCCTCGAACCTTACATTCCGTAAGGATGCTGGACGCGATACCCGAGATACTTCCGATAGGGAGGACCAGTGTGTGTTCCTGGATTTTTGCAAGTGCATCAGTCGTCGTCGCGACGCCAAAAACCCGCTTCTCGGGCTCATTGGTGATAATACCCGCAATTGTCAGCACCTCTTTAGGTTTGAAGGGAACCAGCCAATCAAGAAGTCCGTTTGCAATCTCGTAGCAGATCATCGGGTGGATAGGGATATCAGCAACAATCGCGGCGATCTCATTTTTTTTATAAATCCTGACCGGGTCATTGATCACACCTTTGTTCATCATAGCGAGCGGTGGAAAAAACTTGGATGTCATTGTGCCGATCAGCTCGAACTCGAGTTGTTCGACCATGTACTGAAGAGCGATGGTTCCCACAAGGCCACTACCCGGAAAACCCGTCAGCACTGAAGCGTTTTCAGGAGGAGGTTTTGAAAATATCTTTAAATCATGGGGAAATTCGGTCGTCATTAGATTAACATACACCCACTACATAAAAAAGTATTATGCAAGAATATCCTGTCAAAAGAGGATTTACCAAGGACCTTGATGCACGGATTGCGGTAGAACTGAAGAATTGTTTTGGCGTTGAACCTGAAAAAACAGCAAAAGGATACCGGATTGTATCCGGAGCGCTCAAACGTCTCGATGTATTTGTCGGGGCTGATGGCAAATCGGTGATTATCGACACTCAATCCGACCTGGGCGCACTGGATGAAGTGATTATCGATACCAATAAAAGGTTCCGGAAATATCTGGACGCCATTACCGGGTTTTCAACAAAAGAACGCGTGAAGCGTGCAAAGAGTGTGCCCGAGTAACCGGCTTGTTCTATGATGAATCCTGTGAAAGGGAGGTAGCTGCAGGTCACCAGAATTGCAACGGTCGGGGTTAGCATTGGTCTGCCAACCGTAAATGACAGCCCTGCTTGGACAGGGGTTCTGGCAGGAATATCCGTGGGACTCGTTAACCCAAACCGTAAAATTACTCTTTTTATAAAACCCATATCTCGTGCTGCTGTGCATTCGCCTCCTCTTTGCATATCGCGATAGCGACAGGAGGTATTCCTTCCCTTTAACTGACCCTGAGACCTGTTCCTGGTTGTTTGTGATCATCAGCACCGGCTTCCTGTGATCCTCATCATGTCAATGCTTCATCTGATAAACCGTAGTGGGCCTGATACTGGATTTTTTATCGGTGATTTTATCGGTGAGGTGGTGTCTGTTAAAATGTGGGCAGTACGACCCGCGCGCTTACCCGGGCATCAACCATTTCAGCGGTACCCGGATCCCTGTAAGGAACCGATGTAAGGCGGTTTTGTCTGTCGCAGGAAAAAACAGTGCTCCCTTTGATGGGGCATTTCTTTCACGGATATCTGATGAGTGTTGTTATTCTTACTTATGCAGAAGAAAATTTTTCGATAATCCCTGCGAAGGAAAAATGTTCACTAACTTCCCGTTGTTTCGACAGGGAAACTGTAGTTTTTCCAGCAGTATACACTTCTGTGTTACATAAGTACCACAGGAAACCGTGCAACGGGTGCCACAAAAAAGCGCGTTGACCGTGACGCTTGCACACGTCCTGTCCGCAAAACACAAAAACCGTCTGGTGAGAAGGCGGATGATGAATTTTTCTTCTTTTTATTTTAATTAAGAAGCAATGCTCTTAAGAGAGCGGGTGCAACTTCTTGTAACGTGATTATCATGCCGTTCTGCCCTGAATGCGGTAAACCAGTCGCACCCACTGCAAAATTTTGCCGGAACTGTGGGGCGTCACAACTGGAAGAATCGCCATCCAACATCCCCGCTGCAGTGCAGCCTTTGGTCACTCAAACCTGTGTCTCCTGTGGTAATCCTCTTGGTCCTGATGAGAAGACGACCTGTGGTACCTGTAGATTAAAAGCAGATGAACTTCAGTCTCCGGCACTAGCGCCGTCCACCCCGGTCTCCCCACCCCCTCCTCCCCCGTATACTCCTCCCCCTGCATCATACCCCCCGCCACCTGTGGGAACCCGGTTATGCCGGTCATGCGGATACGTAATCAGTCCCGGTGATAAGTTCTGCGGCAAATGCCTTGCAAAAGTAGAGGATTTTCCAATAAACGTCCCGGCACCGGATCATGCGTCCTGCTTCCCCGGTCCTCCCCACCCCCACGCTCCCCCAATTACTGATGTGCCGCCCCCTCCCCCGTATACTCCTCCCCCTGCATCATACACCCCGCCACCTGTGGGAACCCGGTTATGCCGGTCATGCGGATACGTAATCAGTCCTGGTGATAAGTTCTGCGGCAAATGCCTTGCAAAAGTAGAGGATTTTCCTGCAACCCCGTCACCACCACCCCCCCTGAAAGCAGAAGTTCCACCCCCCGTCTCTCTTCCCGTATGCAGATCCTGCGGGAGCACAATTAACGGGACGGAAAAATTCTGCGGGATATGCGGAACTCCCGTAGTATCTGCCCCAACCCCCTCACCTGCTGTCTCATCACCTGAAAGCCTGACATGCAAAAATTGTGGAGCTCCGATCAGTGCGACAACAAAATTCTGTGGAGGGTGCGGGACTGCTGTTGGAGCAGTTCTCACCTCCGGTATTACCCAGCCCACTCCAACCGCTGCACACATACCAACTCCGGTTACAGCAGAATCGACGGCAGCATCCGGTGAAGAAGTGATAGGGGTAATCGGCAACGCGCGTAAAATGAAGATGTTTGGAGCCAGCTGGGATACGTTCACGCTTGTTGTCACGAACCGGCGCATGATTGTTGCGCAGATGACACAGGCGTTGCTCAATGCTGCCATTATGGAGGCCCAGTCAAAAGCAAAATCGGAAGGCAAGGGTTTTTTTGCAATCATGAAAGACCAGATGGCTGCACAGTTCCGGTTTGCCCTGCGTTATGAGTCGATGTCTCCTGATCAGTCACTCGCGGAAACACCCGGTAATATTGCTATCGAAAACACCCGGATCACCGCTATACATATGAAATTAAAGGATTCAGGATCCGGCGATATGGAGTATACCGAATTCCGGATAATCATCGAATCAGCCGGTGGAAAATTCGAATATCTGATTGGTGAAGATGACCGCTTTATCAACCTTCTCAAGACCGTATATGGTGACAGGGTGCACATGCCCTTTGGTTATTTCAAAGCCGGCGGTGTCCGGTTAAAATTTTTCTAAAAAAAATATTTTTTCCAGCTTCCCAATTGCGGTTGACTCCTGCATCAATTATTGCGTTTTATGACTATGAACAACACGCCCGCAGATGCAATGAGGGCCAGGAACGGGTCAAGTGATGCTTCCGGAGTGCTGGGTGTCACCGGGATAGTTGTCCCGACTGGCGATGAAACGGTTACTGGCAGGGTTGTTTTTATGGTGACTGGGGGTGAACTTGTGGCAGTAGAGCACCGGTGTGGGAGTCTGTGTTTTCGTTGATGTCAGTTCAGGGTCTCCCAGGAGATCAAAACCATACAAGGCTCCTTCATCAGCGACGATGATGCGTTTGCCATCCCTGCTGATCGCAACAGATCCCTGCTGAATAAGTGTATTGGTTTTTGTTTTTACCAGCAGGTTTCCATTCCGGTCCAGGATATAGAGTGTACCGTCAAGGGCACCTGCAGCAATTACTGAGCCATCAGAAGATACTCCTACCCCATTGATCCACGAACCTGCAGAATATTTCCAGCGTGTCTGTCCCAGTTCGATCGAGCACCAGCACATCACCATCCTTTCTGCCAAGTACAATAGTAGTACAGTCATCTGAGCAGGCCATGTCAGTGATGGCTCTTTGCGTCACCTCTTTCATCCAGTTAAGTCCACCGGAGCTTGTATGCGACCAGACCCGTTTATCTCCTGAGGTTATGACAGTCCTGCTGTCAGCAGAGAACGCGATGAACGAATCAAGGGTTCCTTCTTTATCGTCTGCCCAGAGTTGTTTCATGTCAGGTGAAAAAAATTTCAGACCTTTTTCAGTAATAGCAACGACAAGGGATTGAGAGGGAGAAATTGCAATCTTTTTTACCAGCATCGGTTTTATTCAGTCCCCACCTTGGTACCATTTATATCCCATGACTGGATGTACCCCTCATCGTTCGCGCCAATAATGAGTGAACCGTCCCTGGAAACAGCAACCGCACGTATCGGGACACTCCCCATTATCCTGGTCCATACCTCTGTGCCATTTTTATCGAACACCCGGACACTTGCATCAATGTGCTGATATAATGCGGGTTCCATCTGAGTTCATGGCAGCAACAGTTCCTGATCGCCCTCCCCAGTGGATGTCTTGATCCCATGAACGGACTAACAACTGGCTGCCCCCGGCAAATACCATTGAGCCATCCGAGGAAAACATCAGACCGGAAAATGAGCCGTCGAATGCAGGACGCTCGCTCCAGGTATGCCCCAGGCTAACTGCAGCAACACTGCCGATTATACTGATCGCAAGAAGAAATCCTGCTATCCCCAGATTAATCCGGAATCGTGTACTCATGATTATTCCCTGAACAAAATGTTATTTATCGGTATAACTTGTTTGTGGATGGAATGGAAGATTTTTGTTTTTTCCCACAAATTCAATGACCTGAAAGGCATTGGCGCCATGCGTCAGTGCGTTGCATTTATTGATATTTAGCTGTGTTCCAGTCTGAAGAAGGAGATTTTTTAAAAAATGGCCTCATTTATGTGTAAAGATATCGGAATCGACTGCCCGTTTGAAGCTCATGGATCAACGAACCACGAAGTTATGAGACAATTTATTGACCATGCAGAACCTGCCCACAAAATGCAGGTGCTGTCAGCAGACGTCATTTTCAAGGTGCAGAACGCAATCAGGAAATAATGCAGGTTGATTTCCTGCCTTTTTATTTTTTTCCCGGGATTTCCGCAATCGAGGTAAAAGAGGGTATTATTCAATAACAATCGCAGGCTTAAACGGTAATGCTGTAGCCGCTTTTGCATGTTCACTTGACTCTGCCTGGGTTATATGGACAGGCACTCCGAATTCTTTTTCCAGGAATCCCCTCGCAGCCTGAAAGACTGCCAGCTCGTTGACCGGCTCTCTTGCAAGTGGTTCGACGACATAGGGGGGCAGGCGGTGAATAAGCGTAGTGCACTGTTTTACTGCGTCAGTTGCTTCCCTGCCCCGCCTGCGCATTGCATCATCCTTCATGATCTCCTTAATTACAGTATTTCGGTCCGATGCCTTTGCGATGTGGAGGAAAATTTCCTGTTTCCATTCAGGTGCGATGGATATTGTGATCGATTTGGGAGTGATCTGGATTAGTTTCATTATCGATTCGATATCCTCTACCGTCCGGGAAAGGAGTTCCTCGGCGAGCTCGATCCGGGTATTAACAAGTTTCTTATCTGCAACCGGCCATGGAGCAAACGAAACGAGTCCTTCACCCGCAAGGTCTTTCCAGAGATGTTCCCCCGTGAACGGGATAAACGGGGCGAGGAGCCGGACCCATACCGAGCAGAGCGTATGCAATTCCCTGCTCCCATCGCTGTTACCGGGGAGCCGGCGGCGGTACCATTTGAGATCGGTTTCGATCCCAAAATAGGCTTCCTGCAACGCCTGGCGGGTCTGGAAGTTGGTGAGTGCTTCGGTGGTACGCTCGATATGCGACTGCAACCGGCTGATTATCCAGTGATCGATATCATGTGGTTCACCGGCAGCATCCTTGGATTCAATTATTGTGTTGAAGAACCGCTCGATCTGCTTTTTCGTCGATATAACCAGTTCATTTCTCCAGTCAAAATCCTGCCATGGTTCAGCACTGCCCATCAGGAACATGCGCACCGTGTCGGCACCAAAATCATTTACAGCATCCTCAAGCAGGAAGACATTTCCTTTTGATGATGACATCTTGGCGCCGTTGAGGAGCCCCATGCCAAAAACGACCATGCCCTGCGGGAGTTTGTCCTTCGGAAAAATCGTGACATGGTGGAAGAGCTGAAATGTGAGGTGGTTGGAGATCAGGTCTTTTGCCGAGAACCGGTAATTGTACGGGTACCGGTACAGGAACTCTTTTCTCATTGCTTCGAGTTTCTTCTTTTCGGGCAGCTCAGGAGAGTCTTTCCCGAGGAAGATGTAGTCAAAGACCTCCGGTGTGAGGAGTTTTGAGTCCATTTCACGGATCTTGTGTGCGATGGTATAATACGCCATATAGATAGTTGAATCCGAGAGCGGCTCGATGAGCTGTGTGGTGTCCCACGGGAAACGGGTACCAAGACCGACTCTTCTCGTGCATGCCCAGTCCTTGAGCCAGTCCACGGTCCGGTCAAACTCAGTTCGGACTTCAGGAGGGACCAGCGCCATGTCCCCAAGATGGTCGCTGACCTGTTTTTTCCATGCGGGATCGCTGTATTTTAAGAACCACTGGTCATGCAGGATCTTGACTTTGACCCTGTTACCACAGCGACAGACAACCGGGCGGGTGTCAAATTCGTACATGATCTTCGAACCGTATTTTTCGATCATGAGCGCTGCAACATCATCGCGTGCAACGCGAACGGGTTTGCCCCCATACTTTTCAAAGAGTTTGCCCTTGGAAAACTCAGCAGAGTAAATTTCCTGCGTGAGTGCATCCATCCGGCTGTCCATCTGGTGGGTAATCCCCGCTCTCTCAACTGCGTCCTGTGCAGGAATATTCCCGTATCCCTCGACTGTGATCAAGGGCACAGGTTTGATCGAAGTATATTTTCCTGCCTGCTGGAGGTCGCGGAGTGCGATATAGTCAAAGGGGGCATGGGCCGGAACACTCATAACGAGCCCGGTTGCCATATCAGGATCGACAAAGTCGGCCGGAAGTACCGGGACCGTGCCACAAAGCGGGTGGTTTACTGTTTTATCAATCAGGTCCTGGCCGGCAACCTGTTCTGTTATCTCAACGGTATGGTCCTGCAACGCGAGCTTCTCTGCTGCTTCCTGTGAGATAATCCATGGACTGCCATCCACCAGTGCCCTGACATACGTGACATTCGGGTTTACCCAGAGATTCGTAACCCCGTAAATCGTTTCCGGGCGGAGGGTTGCGGTAGGGATGAATGCATCGCCGTACCGGAACATAATCAGGGTAAATTTTATTACTTCGGCTTTATCTCCTTCAAGCAGGTCGTGGTCTCCAACGGGGTTATCATCGACAGTACAATAGCGGACCGGGTGAACTCCTTTGATTACATGCCCTGCATCATAGAGATGTTTCCATTGCCACTCGATGAACTTGCTGTAGGTTGGATCAACGGTTGTAAACCTGCGGCGCCAGTCAATCGACATACCGCATGCGGTCATTACTCTCTGGTACTCACTGGCGAAATGGCGGACAATAGTCAGCGGATCGGTAAATTCATCCAGGACATTTTGCGGGACTTTATAGAGATCGCGATAGAGGTGAATGGTTTGGGGATCCTGCTTTGCGATTCGCTTTGAAATACCGATAACCGGTGCTCCCGTGACGTGGAACGCCATCGGGTAGAGAACCTGTTTACCCCTCATCCTCCAGAACCTCGCGATTACATCAGGGACGATATAGGTCCTCCCATGCCCGACGTGCATCGCCCCGCTCGGATACGGGTAGGCGACGGTCAGGTAGAATTTTTCGAGGTTCGACGGGTTGGATTCAAAGGCATGAGTCCACTGCTCCTGTGCTTCTTCTTCAAATTTTCCCAGATTAAATGCGTTCAAACCATTTCACCTTCGTGTATTTTACAAAAAACCTAAAAAAAAATTCCGGACTATACCGGTCTCAACTTGATAATCTCGCTGTTCTGGTAGCGCCGGATCATTTCCTGCGCAATGCTTGAGTTCTTGGAGAGGTGTATCTCTCCTGTTTCGTTCACTGTGGCAGTGAACAGGTATTCCTTTCCCGCAAAAACATCTACAATCTTGCCACTCTGTTCCGGGGCAACGATAGTAAGCTGCTTTTTATCAGTCTGTATCTTGATCCCGCCCCCGATGTTGAGCTCCATATCGGTTTTCTGCGGTTGCATCTGCAGCCGGTCAAATTCAGAGCGGGGCTTGATATCAATGCCGATACCAATTTTGTTTACGATTGCGGATACATTCTTGCCGCCTTTGCCTATCGCTGCCGGTACATCCTTATCATCGATGTAGACAATGGCTTTCGTATCGCTGATCATCTGGACATCAACAAAGCCTTCGGTATAACGCCCGATCTCTCGCTGGATATCTTTTTCCATCAGTTTCCAGCCGGGACGCTCTTCGCTCTCCTTCTTGGAAGGTAATTCCGGCAGGGGAACAGGTGTCCGGATATTTCCGGCAGATGCGACCGAAACCCCGATATTCTGGATAAGTGCCGGTCGAGAGACCTTTTTTGAAGCGTTTGTGACTGCGGACATCGGCATTACGATTGTCTCCCCGTCATAACGGAAGACATCAATCACCAGTTCTCCCGTTTCGTGATCGGTTACGGTGGTTACGGGACGGATGTGCATTTCATTCGCCATCCCTTCAGGGACTTTGATGGTGAAACCTACATCGTATATCTTCGTAATCACACCCTGCCTGACAAAGATAATCGTGTTCACTATCTGTGACAGGACAGAGAAGTCCACACGGTCGGAAAAACGCTGGACTGCATCCTGCACACCATTTGCGTGGATGACACCAACCATGCCAAGGCCGGCCAGCCGCATATCGGCAAAGACGTTGAAATCCTCATTTTTCCGAAGTTCATCAAAGATGACAAAGTCCGGCCTGACGAGCAGGAGCACGTCGGCAGTGTTGGACATACTGCCGTCAAGCATCGTATACTGGGTAATCTGGTCCGGTACCTGGAGTTCCCGGGGTGCTTCCATGGTCTTGACAACAAAACCACTTTCAGAAAGGTAAGTTGCGACACTCTGTGCGAGCGTGGTTTTCCCTGAACCGGGTGATCCGACAATAATCAGTCCTCTCTTCTCACTGGTGATCCTTTTTGTGATGAGGTCTGCCTTCGCGTAGTCTTTCAGCGTCACATCAACGATCGGGCGGACTGCGGTGATCTCCATGCCATCCGAGAACGGGCGGCGTGCGATTGCAATCCGCATCGAACCGATCTGGACAACGGTGATTCCCCGCTTCTCAACTTCAATAAAACCGTCAGGATCCCGTTTCGCACGCTCGAGGATTTCCTGTGCAAGGGCACGGAGCTCGTATTCGCTGGTCGGCTGCTCGCGGATCTTCACCAGTTTCATGTCGTTTATAGTGCCCTTCTTTGCAGAGGGGCAGACCCTTTCTTTCAGGTAGACTGCGATCGTGTGTTCATCGAAGAACTGGTCGATACCGAGGGGAACGAAATCGCTCACCTGGGCTTTTAAGTAGATGACATCCAGTCCTTTTGCCCGCGCCACTTCAGCCTGCACGAAATCGCTGGTGATGAACCGTGCTGAATTCTCAATGGCGATATTCCTGATCATTGCGTCGATCTCACCGCCGCTTGCGAGTTTGACCTGTTCGAGTGACGGCCGGATACCGGAGAATTTGAGTTCTATCGTTTTCTCTTCTGCCATTTTGCAGAGCTGCTGCAGTTCGTTTAATCCGGAAAATCCTATTTCACGCCCGTTATTTGCCTGGGCTTCCAGTTCTGCAATAACTGCTTCAGGAACGATTATTGTTGCGCCTTTGTATTCACCGGCTTTTATCATCGAGGTTATACGTCCGTCGATAAGGACGCTCGTATCTGGAACTAGTATCATAAAATATTATTCCTCCCATATGGTATGCTCTCGTATACTATGCTATTCTCTTGATGGACGGGAACTTTGCGAGCGCTCGCACGCCCCGTCACCGGCATGGGCGCCATCCAAGCCGCCCCCGCCGGTTATCTGGTTCAACGATCCAAAGATCGTTGGTACGATAGATATTACCTCGCAGGGTTTAAAAGGGGTTCGAAGGGGATGGGGGGACTGTGAACTTGGGTCATGGCTTGTCTGCGGGTCTCCGGTCTTCGGATAACCTCCCTGACACTTGTCTGATAGTTCCCCTCTGCAGATTTCTCCGATGTAAGAAGTGTAATTGCCAACCCCTTCCCGGCTCCCCATGACCGTCCAGCCCATCGCGGGCACCTGAGATCGCCCCGCCAATCGCAAATACGGGCGGTTTTTCGCTGGGTGATTTTCTGATGATACCTGCCGGCCATATGCCGGTCGTTTTCCGGATTATCCCCAAAATAAAAGGTGCTATTAGCGCACTTTTCAGGGCGCGCAACATCGCCCGTTTACCTTTAAACTCCCAATAATCAATTATTCTGAAATTAATGGCTGTTAAATCGGAAAATTCTGCGATTAAACCGGATCCTGGAATGGGAAAATGGGTAAACGGAGACTGAAATGAGCCCGGTTCCGGTTTCCCGGAATAGTACTCCTCAGAGACCGTATTTCCTAAGAATCCCCGACAGCAGCCCCAAGCTAGTGTAGTGGGAAGAGCCCCATAGTCCCGGCACGGCACGCAACAATCAGGATGTGCTTATGGGGAGTATGTGTTTATCGGGGTATCCGGTGAATTAGCGGGAGAGATATTCCCTTTACCGTCCGCCGGAACCATCCATGCATTGCATTTTTCTCCCGCATTCCGGGCATTGATACACAGCATTCCCATGACCCTCCGACCACACCCGTGTCATTGGTATCAAATCGTGGTTGTTATCACAAACCGGGGGTTGAAATTCCGCTATATTTTCATTCCTGATGTTATGGTGAATTGCTTTCGGTCAGAATTTATTACTAGTGTTCAATTGAATTGCAAATTCTTCATCAGCCTTAAAAATGATTGCGAGTAAAACTCCAGCATTCTTCGTTTCCTTTATGATTCTGCATGATAACCTGTATATCAGATACAACAGGGATTACGACATGAACGTCACTATCGATCGCGGGGCCTGTGTGAACTGCGGGGCGTGCTGGAATACCTGCCCGGAAGTATTTGACCAGAACCACTGCGATTCGTTCTCGGAAATTGTCGAAGAATACCGTTTCAATGGAAACCGGGCGGAGGGAATTGTGCCGGACTGCCTCTGCTGTTGTGCACAGGAAGCAGCGGATCTCTGCCCGGTTCAGGTTATCCGTATCTGCTGATGCATTTCTTATTTTCTCTTCTTTATATCTGTGCCGGACTAAAAAAATAATGAAATGGTAATGCCATCGTGAAGGTATTGTGTTTCTCTTTAAAAAATAACAGCTCGGTTGGAACCTGATTTTGTTCATCTTTTCGTTGACTTAAAAAAAATACGAATGTGATCCCCCTCTCTCCCCCAGTGGGGAGGCAACCGAAGGAGTGTATACCCTTGACCCCCTTTTTGCAATCTGGTTACCCTTATAAGAGGTAATCGCATTTGGGGGAGCCGAAGCGGCGGGGGTGAAACCCCCCTGAGCGTTCAATTTAAAAATAACTCAGTGCCCTTTTTTCCCGTACACCTTTTCCGGGTCGAATACCTTTTTCCCCACAACATCGCCGTCAAGGGTGCGGTAGAAACACGAAAGGTACCCGGTATGGCAGGCAGCGCCCTGCTGCTCTACGGAATATATCAGGCAGTCCTCATCACAATCCGTCAGGATTGTGACTACCTTCTGGAAGTGTCCGCTTTCTTCACCCTTCTTCCAGAGTTTCTTCCTGCTCCGGCTGTAGTAATGGGCATACCCGGTCTCCTGTGTAAGACGGACGGCTTCATCGTTTGCATACGCCATCATCAGCACTTCACGGCTCTTTGAATCCTGCACGATGACCGGAATCAGGCCGTCCACAAATTTCAGGTTGAGCATGGTTTAAGTCCCTCCTGCCAGAATTTTCATGACCGCAAAAAGAATATCCCCAAAAACAATTGCGGTGATAAGCCCTGCTGTTATCGGGATAATGAATGGTACCGCATATGAAATCCATACGGTACCAGCGTTCCGGTATATAGCCAGTTCCTTTGTAAATTCTTCAGGATGTTCCCGGAGGTCCTTTGTATATATTCGGCCTTCATCGGCATACATGCGTTTGATCGAATCCCAGAAGCCGATGAATCTCCGGTTGACTTTCCCACTCTTTTCAGAAAAATCTTCCATGACAAATCCCCATTCATCCTGGATCCCGTCCCCGTTTACCGGGAATCCAAAGAACATGTACATCAGCGGTGCCCGGTTACCGCGGATCATATTCATGATAAAGATCCCGACCGGGGCTGCCAGGTTCAGGATAAGTGCATTGATAAGAACCGAGAATGATAAAAATCCAAGCGGTGGGTTGCCGAGGAGTGGTGTAAACGGGAACGTGGGAATACAAAATGAAATGAAAATAAGCGCCCAGGCATCTGCTCCCCCAAAGAGGTGCATCCTTGCAAAAATATAGAATACCCCGCAAAACACGGTCATGAGCAGTATTACCAGGGCCGGGGATCCCCAGCCCTGTGGACTAAACAACATGAGTACTGAGGTAATCGAAAAAATCATGATAATCAGCACAAAATACCATCGGCTAATGGTCTCCTGGATATTTGATTCCGCTTTCTTGTTTTTCTTTCCGGGTTTTTCTTCATGTCTGCCGGTATATTCCATATATGAAATATACCCCAGTATGCCGGCGTACATTGCGTACCAGGGAATCAGCTGGGTATTCAGCGATGGTGCAAAAACAAACCAGGAAAGTGCCGGAAGAGCCAGGACAAGTACAAGGTAGTAAAAAATTGAGGATTTTTTATAATATGAGGTAAGGCCGGGGGAATCTGTTCTTCCCCGGCTGTCCAGATAATCTGCATAGAGAAAACAGGCAACAAGGGCAAGATAACCGGTGATAAGACTTACACTGGCTGTTGTCTGCCACAGGAGATATCCGGTACAGATAATGCCCACTCCGAGCATCGGCATCCAGCAGATGAACGGAACACGGCGGTCCCTGATATCAAGATATGATGCATATATCAGCGTGGCAAGTACCGCAACCGCTGAGATTACCATCGGGTAGAGAATTTCCATAAATCCGGTATATTATTTCCTTATGAACACTTATGCATGGCGATGAATTTTTTAAAGGCCGAAAAATTTTTCCGCAAATGTCAAATACACATGTTGCACATATTTCCACTATATATAAAGAAAAAATACATGCAAATCTCTTCCCAAAGACAATACCCAATGAGATGAGTTCTCATGAAAATTCAGGACATGATAAAAAATATTCACAAAGGCTCAAAGCATCTGGGGACTTTTACGCTCCATGACCTGTTCCAGTTTGCCACATCCCGGAGTTACAACGGGATTGCAGTGGCAAAAGAAAATGGACGGGAATATTATCTTGCATTTCTTGCCGGTGAGGCAGAGGGTGCCATCTACATCGATGACAACGGGACTGAATATAGTGATAAAGCAGCGAAGATGATCAGCGGCCGTGAAAAATTCGAGTTCTACGAAATAACGCCGGATATCGTCGAGACTATTGTTATGCGGTGTCGGATTTTTGAAAAGACACACTTAAAAAAGAGCATCCCGAATGTGATACATGACCTGCTGGATAATATTATCAAGGGGTCAAAGTATGTCGGGATTTTTCCCCTGCATGACCTGTTCGGGTTTGCCTCAGCAGGAAGATCCAACGGGATTGCAGCGGCAAAAGAGAACGAACGGGAATTCTACCTTGCCTTCATCGACGGGGAAGCTGAAGGTGCTATCTATATCGATGAAAAAGGGTCGCTGTACAGTGATAAAGCGGTGTTAATGATTTCCGGCCATGAAAAATTTGAGTTTTATGATGTCAAGCCGGATATTGTCGATGCTGTTGTTATGGGGTCACGGATTTTTGAAAAGATACACTTAAAAAAGAGTCTTCCTTCTCTGATTCCGGAGATAGGAAAAAAAAGTGAGGGACTGGGAGTACTAACGGTTGCTATCCTGAAAGACACGATCCCGCAAAATGGTGTGAGCATTTCAATCCGGAGTGAGGGAAAAATTTTAGGGAATGACATTACTACGGGACAGGGGACTGCCAGTTTTAAACTAAAGCATGGGAAATACAATTGCATTGTCAAGGACCGCTCCCAGAACATGACTACATTTTACATTACATTCGATGAATCAAAACCAAAAATTCTCCTGGACCTTGACGCAGCAAAACGTCTGGAAATTTAATCTTTTACGTGTCCTGTTTTCTTAGTGTTTTTTCCATTACTGCAAAAACCGTTGTCTGATTTTAAAAAGACGAAATCCTTTAATCGAATAATAACAGAGTTCTCCTTTATGAAGATCGGACGTGAAGACTTCGAGGGGCTCATAAAAGGGGAGAAAACCATTGCCCAGTATATTGAGTTGGACCCTCTGGCCGGATCGTATTCAGTTTTTGGGGTTAAAACAGCAAGCAATCCAAATTACCTGGTGAAAGCCATCTACGAGATGTATGAGGCAAATCTCGACAAAAAACTTGCTGTACAGGCGGTCCGCAAGCTCTTCAACGCAGTAGGCAGGGGGTCGGTGGGGTTAAATAACCTGTTAATAAAGTTCGGTATGAATCTTTCACCGGCGGAATTTCTTATGCTGGTATTTAAGCTCCAGCACCAGCAGGGGTGGGGTGCACCGTTTGAATGTACAGAATCCAGCGATACCAGAATCGTGCTGCGCACCAGCCATACCTTCGAATCTGAGGTTCTTAAGGACTGGAATATGCATGTCTGCGGTGTCCACAGGGGCTGGATTGAAGGTGTCCTGATCGCTGTTACGGGTAAAAACTGGTTCTGCATTGAGACAAAGTGCCATGCAAACGGGGATGATTTTTGCGAATTTGTTGCTGATCAACGGGACTCGAGCTGGAAATGGAAAGCGGAGGCAATCGTTAAAGGGGACTCTGCAATCACTGAATATATCGAGCATAAACCTCTTGAGGGACGGATCAGGCTGATAGATGATCCCGTAGTTATAATGCCTCGTTTTATCTTCACCTCCATGATGAACTCTTTAAAAAAGACCATGGGTGAGATGCCTGCGGGAGGAGTAAATTACCGGGCCTATATGGATATGGGCAAAGAAAATGTGTGGCACTACAAAAAAATGGGTATAACCAACCCGAAACTCCTGTCTGATATGGCGTTCGCATTCTATTCCGAAATGGGCTGGTTCAGGATTATCAAAATGGAGTGGAACGAAGAAAAGAAAGAGAAAACCATCACGCTCGAACATACGGCAGAATCCGAGGCATTCGGGAATACCGGAAAAAATGTCTGCTATTGCACGGCCGGTCTCCTTGCCGGAATTATTGAAGGATCCTTTGGGATAAAAGTGCAGGGCCGCGAAGTCAGGTGCCGGTCAAAGGGTGACGACCACTGTGTCTTCACGATAACCAATAAACCCGAATAACCTTTCGTTCTCATCGTATCATAACCCACTTTACCCGTCTACCCAATTATTACTGTATGGCTCCGGTCCCCAGAATCCTGATTGTAGAAGACGAGATTATTGCCAGTATTATCTCATCGATGGTGGAAAGAAAAGGATACCGTGTCGTCGGCAGGGTAGCTTCTGACGAAGAGGCAATAATGAAATCTGCAGGACTTGAGCCGGATCTGGTGATGATGGATATAAAGTTGTGCGGAGAAATGGACGGAGCGAATTCAGTTAAACAAAAATAACAGAGAAAATCCTGTTTTATTCAGGCTTTCTTGGTAAACAGTGCTTTTGTGAATCTCTCGATAAATCCATCTCTTTTCTCTTCCACGTCCTCCTCTTTATACGAAACACCAATAAGACCGGAGGCGATACGGCGAAACGCTTTTGAAGCGGGGGATGTCGGGAACTTGATCACAAGAGGAATTCTTGCAGAACCTGCACGACGGACGTTCGGGTCTTCGGGAATAATCCCGATAACCTTGACCCCAAGTACTTTCTCCATCTTTTTAATCATGGTTTCAGGATTGTCCTGGTTGACACGATTGATGATAGACCCAAGGACGTGACCCCCGACAAGTTCTGTGAGTATTCTTGTCTTGAGAGCGTCAACAATAGAGGAAAGTTCCGGGTTTACTACGAGGATAACTTCATCCGCAACTGCAAGAGGAACAATGCCATCCTTGCTAATTCCGGCAGGGGCATCGATCAATAAAAAGTCGCAGCGCTTGACAATCTCGTTCATAACGTCACGTATTTTTTCCGGATCTGCCTGCTGGAATCCCTGAAGTGAGATACCTGCCGGTATCACCTTCAGCCCCGCCGGACATTCGTAAATCGCATCATCGATTTTACCTTTACCGGCAAGAATTTCGTGAAGGGTGACTGGTGCATCCTGCAGACCAAGAAGCAGGCCAACATTAGCCATACCGATATCAGCATCCATCAGGAAGGTTTCTTTACCGAGTTGAGCGAGCATTGTTCCCAGATTAACAGAAACGGTCGTCTTCCCAGTACCACCCTTTCCGGAAGCAATTGTGTAAACCTTGACCATTAAACACCCTGTCATGTGAATATTTCTATTTGATTTATATAAGATTACCCAATTTTTAATTATTGAACTATACCCACCAGTTTAATATTCTTTGTGTATCTTTTGAAATTTTCTCTACGATTTCATCCGATACCGGGTTTTGTGTACGGATTATCCCAATAAGGGGGGAACCTTTATGGTTAAGATCGGGAACTATGACCGTAGGGATTTTCGATTGCGGATCCCTGGACGCCATCAAACTGTAGGTTGCTGCATTGGTCTGGGCATCATCCCCCCCGGATGAAGCGAATACAAGGCCGTCAGATGTGGCGATGGTGAATGTGTCAAGGGAATATTTTGCGACAAGTGCCAGAAGACTCTGCGTAATATCACTTCTTCCGTTCAGGACATCGATTTCTGTTTGTGCAGGATCTGCAATATCGCGTACTCTCTGGGACTGTATTGCCGGCACCATCCTTCGTATCAGGTTAATTTCAGGTTGAAAATACTGGTTTTGACGAGGAAAGTCTGCGATTTTGGCCCTCGTTTTAAGCAATTGCTTTTTATGTAAGATTTTTTTAATGAACAGCGCAACAGTTGCAATAATCGCGAGAACGAGAAGTCCGATGATGACAATAACCATGGGGCTTTCTGACACGGGTTGTATATCAATCACTATTACCCTGCCTCATTACTCTTCATTTTTCGTTCTCTGTCAGGTGTTCAAGATTGAGGTCTTTGATCAGGGTTTTACATTCACCTCGGATCTTATTTCTGATTGCCTCCACATCCATAGTCTCAAAGGTTTCGATATCTTCTTCAAAACTGCTGGAATTCGATTCTTCCAGGCTGGAAGACAAGTCCTGAGGTTTCTTGTCATCAGGTTTTTTTGTATGGATCTGGGTTTTTAGCTGTACTGACGCTATCTGGGCCGCGGTACGGAGCTGGGTATCACTTATTATCTTTGGTGGTTCCGGAGTATGCAACGGCTCAACCATGCCCGGTGTTTGTGAAGGAGCAATTATTGATATACCCGTTTTCTGATGGCTTTTCCCGAGTACGGTATGGTCTTGTTTTGGAGGACTTACCGGAGAAAAGGGTATCGTTTGCGGGGGTTGAGCCTGGATGCTACTGTGGGCGGTTTTTTCTGACTTCCCTCCTTTTAAGACCAGGCAGGTTTTATTGAATTCAAGGGAGAGCTGGACCTGAGCTTCATTCAGTGTAGACAGGGAGGCATCCACTTTCTCTTCGGTAATATCCTGCAGCTCATTCCAGGCATTATCCCCGGTTTTGTCCAGGTGCTGTGCCAGGATACGCTTACCTTGTTTAAAGACAACCGTTCCGTTCCCGGATCTGGAAGAGATTGTGCACACTCCGGTGAATTTCGTCTCCTGGAGTTCCATAAAAAGGTCTTCAACCTTTTTACTCCTTTTAATGCTAAGGAATGTACCCCGCGGGAGTTGCATTATGTTGTACTGTTATGATATCCTACTATAAAGTTTCCTTTTTTTTGGACTTACTGGCGGTATATGGGCGGCGAAATCCTGCGAAATCATATCATTAACAGACAATTTCCCCGCGATGATACCAGAAAAAAACTGATTGTTTTTTTTATATTTTTATGTGATTACTCTTCATTATCACACCGGAATGGAAAGACCAACATTTTAATAGAAAAAAAACAAGAGAGAATCTTCTATCTGAGGGTATGTAAATGCTGAAGCCATTATTGGAGGAATTTTTAAAAATTGAGGGGGTATCAGCTGCGGTCGTGATAGGTAGAGACGGTTTTGTAATTGAAAGTGCTGTTTCCGGTAAAGTGGATATTGAAGCGCTGGGGGCGATGGCTTCAACCGGTCTTGGGACTTCAGAAGCAATGGGCATTACACTCGGAAAGGGGGAACTCTCCCAGATGCTTGTAGAATTAGAAAAAGGTCCTATCATATTATCACCCCTTTCGGCTGACGAACTCATCGCCCTTGTTGCAGATACCACAGCCAACATCGGGAGAATCAGATACGAATTAAAGAAGAATAAAGAACGGCTTATTGCTGCACTCTGATCTGCAGTTGTCTTTTTATGAGATTACCCGCAGGTACTGTTGAAGGGATCATCACCAATCCTCAGAAAGAAGGATTACTCCATTACCTGGTAACTTTTCGCGGACTGATGGAGACTGAAACTCCCTCAGGTCATGGTTTCATTCTTGTCGATAATGGGAAACTGGTTGCTGCCTATTTCAGAAATGACCGCGAATCTTTTCGCGTGGAATCTGCCCTTGCACTCATGCAAATGAATTCAGATGGCGATTTTAGTTCACCACAGACATTCAACGTGCGAAAATATTCTGATGAGGAGTTTTCCCGTGCGGTTAAGATTTGCCTTGAAGAAGGCCTCCTCATTCATGAACCTGTACCACCTTCGGATACCGATAGTGAAGACCTGGAACTCTACGAGATAGCAGAAATGCCCGAGCCTCTCGATGAAACCAAATTAAAAAAGATAAAGGGCCTGGCCGGGGTTATTGCGGTTGCTGCATTTTATGAAGGTTTTTCCATCCAGTGTATCGGCGATGCGGATTTTGAGCATGTAGCTGCTTCCGCAGAAGATCTCATGCGGGCGGGAACCAGGATTGCAAGGGACATGCGGATCGGTTCTCTTGACCAGATGATCCTCGAAACAGATGAGAATAAATTCATTATTGCGCCGTGCGGGGACCTTTATCTCTGTGTTTTTACCACGGCGGATGCACATCTCGGTCTGATCAGGGTTGTATTAAAAAATATCCAGTCAGAGATTTCAGGCTGATAAACGGATTTCCAACATTGAAGATGATATGTTTTTAATAAAATCGACCAGAATGTTCATTATATCAATAACTATACTATTTATACTTTTAAATGTAAAAAAAAATCATTTAATATAAATGGACACTCAAATCTAGTTCAAAGAGGGTGATGTCTGGATTGAACAATGATGATGATGAAGCACTGGATAATATAGATTCCCTGATCAGCAGGATCAAAGGACACAAAAAGAACGAGGAGGCGCCAAAATCAAAAGATACTGAAGCCCAGCCTCAGGCATCAACAGCGGGTGACCGCTCTGCATCCAAAATTGGTGATTTTGATGCGCTCAGAAAAAAAATAGACGCATCAAAAACAGAGGAACCCGCGCCTGTCGTCAGAGAGTCTTCAGTCCCTGCACGCACAGGATCGCCAGCATCACTACATGATGATCTCGAGTTTTCTGATGCAGATGATCTGCAGGAAAAATCTCCTCAAACCCTCCAGACCCCGCAAAATCTCCGTGCCGAACCTGATAATCTGATGGACGGGAGGGATGTGCGGGAGTCCCTTGGTAAACTTTTAGGAGGCAGCGGGTCGAAGCAGCCACCCGTTTCATCCCCAAGAGACGATAAAACAAAAGAACAGGATGTCGTTGAGATTATCGATGAAGATCCTAAGGCAGCTCTTCGGGGCCTGGCAAATAAAAACGTTGCAAGTGCGGATCTTGTTGCTGATGAGCAGGTGACAGATGCCGGTCAAAAGATTGTCAATGTTGACCAGGTCTCCGATATCTCCGGTCTTATCCTTCCTAAAGGTGTTTCGTTCAAGATAGAAGAGCTTAAACTGCACGGTCGTATCAGTGCGTTTGAAGGCACCGGTAATCTGCCTCCGGATTTCGATGAAATCTGGAAGAAAAATTTCTCTACTGCCGGTTTTAAGGATCTCGATATTAGTACAGATACCGGACTGGAAGCGAAAAAGCGCCTTGCTGAGCCCAAAAAATTCGGTTTATCCAGACTATTCAAGGCAGTTCATGCCACTCTTGAAGAATACGATCCCAAGAAGCATGGTCCGCTTGTTGATATAAGCTTCAGACCTCAACCCGGGATCGAGGAAGTGGAAATATATCCGGTTAACCCACCCTACGCTTATATCCAGATTATCTATGATCACTCCACGCATGAGTACACCTACAGGGTTCTCGAACCAGTCCTGACCGAGCCGGAAATTGATCTGTTAAAAGAGTTGAAAGAACGCCTGTTTGAAACGCTTGATATTAACACAAAAGACATTTCAAAAGAGGAGGCCGGAATCAAGCTGCGGGCTGCAGCAAACGATGTCATCCAGGATTTTGGCATCAGGCTTACACCTGTGCAGCGCGAGATTATCCTCTATAACATGCACAAGGAATTCCTTGGCGATGGTCTGATCGATGCAATAATGCACGACAAGTATATCGAAGATATTTCCTGTGACGGGGTTCATGCCTCGCTCTTTGTGTATCACTCCAACTATGAGTCGATGAAGACCACTCTGAGTTATACGAGTGCAGATGAGCTGGATTCGTTTGTTACCAAGCTTGCCCAGCGCTCAGGAAAATACATTTCCATTGCCCAACCCATTCTTGATTCGACAATGCAGGATGGTTCACGTATCCAGATGACACTTGGCCAGGAAGTAACCGCTCACGGCTCGACATTCACCATCCGTAAATTCAAAGACGAGCCGATCACACCAACCGATCTTATTGAATGGCGTACTTTTGCCCCGCTGTCGATTGCCTACATCTGGCTCTGTGTCGAAAATAACAAATCTGCAATATTTGCCGGGGGAACTGCTTCCGGGAAGACGACCGCACTGAATGCCATTTCATTATTTATCCCCCCGCTTTCAAAGATCGTCTCCCTTGAAGATACCCGTGAACTGAAACTCCCTCACCCGAACTGGATCCCAAGCGTTACCCGTGATTCGTTTGACACATCGGGAAGAGGAGAGATCAACATGTACGAGCTCCTGCGGGCTGCGATGCGACAGCGTCCTGAATATATCCTTGTGGGTGAAGTACGAGGCAAGGAGTGCCAGACCCTCTTCCAGGCGATGAGCACTGGCCACACCACCTACTCAACAACTCACGCAGATTCCGTGGCAAGTGTTGTCCACCGTATTGAGAACCCGCCTATGGATGTTCCCAGGAACATGCTTTCCGCGCTTGATTTCATCTGTGTTCAGGTTCAGGGCCGGGTTGGTGGAAAACGAATCCGGCGAAACAAGCAGATCGTCGAAATCCTGGACATCGATCCGAGGACAAACGAACTGATAACAAACGAGGTCTTCAAATGGCGGTCAGCTACTGATGAGATCATCTACTCGGGAAAGTCCTATCTCCTTGAGGAAATCATGGAGGCGAAAGGGTGGTCAGAAAACCGCATGCGTGAGGAGTTAAAGCGTCGCCAGGAAGTGCTTGAGTGGATGCGGATCAAGAAGATCCGGCATTACAAAGACGTGGCAAAGATCCTCATCTCCTATCACCGTGATCCTGAAGCAGTCATCGAAAAGGTAAGGAAGGATCTGTATGAATAGTTTTGAACGCCTCTGTTTCAACCTTCTGGGAAAGCGGATGAAGGAAAAAAGGGAGGATTATGCAGCACTGAGAAATGATTTGATTTCTGCCAGGTTCAAGACACCGTTCGAAGTCTACCTTTCCACAGCATACATCTCTGCCATCATTGTCGGGCTATCCGGTGCCGTTGTAATCGGGTTTGTCAGCTGGGTGTTCCAGGTCCCCAACATGATCAAATACCGGGGAGAAGTTCCTGATATACTGATCGGGTTATCGGCATATACGCTTATAATCGGAACGATACTCATTACGATCTTCTCCCTCCTGGTATTCGGTGGGCTGACCTATCTTGTTTTTATCCTCTATCCCGGCCTGGAAGCAGGAAACCGGCGCAGGAATATTGATGCGAGCCTGCCGTATGCAATCAACTACATTACTTCGATGTCCACTGCCGGTATAACCCCGGCCGAAGTATTCCGTCTCCTTGGCAGCAGCCCGATATATGGCCAGAGTGCAGTCGAGGCACGCTATATTTCGCGTGAAATCGATATTTTCGGCAGGGATTTGATCGATGCTCTCCGCCTGGTTTCTGCAAGTACCCCCAGCAGGCGCATGAAGGAATTTTTGCAGGGGACGATGGCAAGTGTTGCGAGCGGAGGGAACATCACGGAATATTTCAGGACTAAAGCCGAGCAGTATGCACTGGAAAACCGGCAGACCCAGAAAATGTTCTTAGAAACCCTGGCACTTGTATCGGAATCATATGTGACTGCCATGGTCGCAGGCACGCTGTTTTTGATTATCCTCCAGTCGATCATGTCAGTGCTTTCAGGTGACAACAAGCCGATGTTTCTCTATGCCGTCATCTACATCATGATCCCATTAGGGAGTATAATGTTTGTTATCATGATCAGTTCCATGACACCGGAGTCCTGAAATGAGTATCAAAGATCATTTCAAAAATATGATTAACCGGGGCGATCAAACCCCGCCCCCTCTCAAATCTGCTGAATTGAGTTCTGCCGAATTGGAAGCTGACGAAATCACCAGGAGTCTTGAGCGGGAACGGCAGTCCCGGGAAGGGATGGGAAAATTCTTAAAACACCCTTTCCAGGTACTAACAGAAAAACCTGTTAACATCCTTATCCTTACGGTTCCTATTGCCCTGATTATTTTTATTGGCGGTTTTATTTCATCGGTGGCATCCTATGGAATCGATGTCCTGTTTACCTCGACACTGGTTGATGACTTTGTTATCTTTGCAGTCCTGATTGCGATTGTGCCGGTAGCGATCCTGGACTTAAAGGAACAAATGCGGGTAAAAAACCTGGAAAATGCCCTTCCGAATTTCTTCCGGGATCTTGCGGGCATGAATGATTCCGGTATGACTCTTCCGAATGCCGTTCATATTGTTGCGGGTGCGGAATATTCGACACTCACCCCTCATATCAGGAAGCTCGACATGGATATGTCCTGGGGTGCCGGATTTGTTGAAGCAATGTATCGTTTTGGAAGAGATCTTGGTACTCCTCTTGCGGACCGGAGTGTTGACCTGATTGCAAAAGCAAGTAAAGCCGGCGGGGATATCAGCGAAGTACTTCGGGCAGCCGCAAAAGATACCTTTGAAGTAGTGAATCTTTCGCAGGAACGGAGCAACAATATGCTGATCTATGTGATTATCGTGCTCGTGTCCTTCGCTGTATTCCTGTTCGTCATTGCCATCCTGGTTTCAACCTTCCTGACTACGATGGCGACTGCTGGTGCCTCGGCAGCTTCTTCAGGTGCCCGCGGGTTCATGGGGCAGATTGACCTTTTCCAGTACAAGAGGTTATTCACCCATGCGGGTCTGCTCCAGGGTTTCTTCTCCGGGCTGGTTGCCGGACAGATGGGTGAGGGACGGGTAATTGCCGGCCTGAAGTACTCGGCGATAATGCTGTTCATTGCCTGGGTAACCTTCAGGTTCTTTATCTGAACTTTTTTTCAATGCTGGTGCGGTAAAATACGGTAGTCACCATATCAATTCATACCAGATGTTTAAACAAAAAAAAAGAAAGAAAAAAATCAGGAAATATTTTCCGTGCTGTACCCTTTCAGGGAAAGCAGTTCCTTGACCCTGTCACGGTGATTTCCCTGCAGTTCAATTGAGTTTCCTTTTACGGTTCCCCCGCAGGCGAGTTTGCTTTTCATATATTTTGAAAGATCTTCAAGATCGATATCAGTCGGATCCAGTCCTTCGATAACGGTTACTTCTTTCCCGTAACGGCGTTTGTTCACTTTGACATTGATCCTCTGTTGTTCTTTTGCTACCTCTTCACAGATGCAGAGTTCTTTAGGTAGTCCACACGTCGGGCAAATCCCACCAATCATTACATGTATTTTTACGTTTCTGGTTATTTATTACTTGGCATTACCTGAAGGAATAAAGACGTTTTTGGCCAAAATGGAGGAAATTTTATGGAAATATGCCCGGAACCCTGGCAAAACCGGATTTTTTACCGGCTCTGTGAATCCTACTTGAGATACCGGGATAAAAATTGAATGACTGATACAGAATGGGGCAGTACCTGGCACTCTCCTTACACTTTTTTACTGAGAAGGAACGGAAGGGTATTTTCCGTATCGCAGTCAGAAAATTCCGGACGGGAAGGCCAAAAAAGCGTTTTTTAAAAATAGTATCCGGGATTTTTAAAAAAAGAGAAACCAGAGCCTTGGTTTTTATGATCCGGAATTCCACTGATTAGTACTGGCATGTCCCTGTTTGTTATGGGTTCAGCGTCCCATGTTGGAAAGAGTGTGACCGTTGCTGCAATCTGTCGCTGCCTTGTCCGGCGCGGTATAACGGTAGCGCCATTCAAGTCCCAGAATATGAGCCTGAACTCCTACGTGACACCGGATGGAGGAGAGATCGGGATGGCACAGGCTATGCAGGCTATTGCTGCAAAAGTCACTCCCCAGACCGATATGAACCCGGTCCTTCTCAAACCAAAAGGCGATTGCATATCGCAGGTTGTACTTCACGGGCGTCCGTACAAGGATGTCCATATCGCGGCGTATTACCAGGAAACTCCTGAACTTCTTAAAAAAGCGCTGGAATCGTTTCAACGGCTGGAGTCCTCGTTCGGCCAGGTTGTGGTAGAAGGTGCAGGTGGTGCTGCGGAACTGAACCTCTATGACCGTGATATTGCCAATACCCAGCTTGCAAAAATCCTTCGCATACCGATAATCCTTGTTGCTGATATTGAGCGGGGTGGTGTGTTTGCGCAAATTTATGGTACGATTGAGCTCATGCCGGCCGATATCCGGGCGCTTGTGAAAGGGATTATTATCAATAAGTTCCGGGGAGATCCTGCTATTTTTGCTCCGGGCGTGAAAAAAATTGAGGAACTCACCGGTGTTCCGGTACTGGGGGTTGTCCCTTATTTTTCCATCCCGCTTCCCAGTGAGGATTCTCTTTCAATTGGGGATAAAAAAACAAAACATGCGCTGGTCAGGATTGCGGTTATCAGGCTCCCGAAAATTTCCAATTTCACGGATTTTGAGTTGCTCGAACAGCATGCCGCTGTAGAATATGTGGTCCCCGGTGCTTCATTGGAGGGATATGACTGTATTATCATCCCGGGGACCAAGAACACCATCGACGACCTGTCCGCACTGGTCCGGACGGGTACAGATCGTAAAATTCATTCAGCACGGGAAAAGGGTATCCCGGTTATCGGGATATGCGGGGGATACCAGATGCTTGGAAAAACGCTCGTTGATGAGGGTTTTGAGTCTGGTGCCGGCACCTATGAAGGGTTGGGCCTCCTGGATTGTGTCACCAGGTTTGCGTCCTATAAAAAAAATACTTTCCAGGTTAGCCGGAATGCCTGTCAGGTCCCCCCCATTCTTTCAACTATGGGGGAGGTCAGCGGCTACGAGATCCATATGGGGGAAACTGAATCCGGCAGGAATCGTGAAGCCCTTGAAGGTGATGGCAGGGTGAGTGAAGATGGCCTGGTCTTTGGAACGTACCTGCATGGACTGTTTTTAAACCCGTCAGCTGTAAATGCCCTCCTCTCGTACCTGTATGAACGGAAAGGATTATCTTTTACACCCATACCGGCAGGTGAGTTCGATCCCTATGACGTTCTGGCAGATCTGTATGAAGAAAACGTTGATATGGATGCGATAGTGGCTTTATTATCTCGTGAATAATGATATTTTCCGGGCTTAGTAAATATCATTTTATTAATAAAGTGAAATGTTTCGTCGAACAAGAGGAGGGGACAGTGCCTGTCCCCCCAAACCTCCTCTCGCGCTGTATGATAGTGTATTACGGGTTCCGGGATATCGTGTTTAAGCCCGGTTTCAGGAGAGTGGACCTTCATCTGCCTCCCGGTTATGAAGCATTCCCACAGATCCCTTTTTTTATGTTTTTACAATAAAAAAAGTTCAACAGATGATACTTGTTATGCTGTGAAAACCCTCTCCCTGACGGTCAGCGCATTTCACAGAAGTAACTTTGGTAAAATCCACCCGCTCCGTCACCCGGCATTTTGTGCAGTAGGCAAGCGATGGGGATTTTACAAATTTTCCACCTGTACCGAACTCGCGGCAATGAATGCAGAACCCGCAGTTCTCCACGGGTTCTTTTTTCTCTGCAAGGCACTGCACTTTCCCTAGTACTGCCGGCAGAATACGGATCTCTTCATCAGTCATGGCTATTCAAGTCCTCTGGTGTAATCGTTTAACTCAGGGCGATATAATACTCATGAATAATGGTTAAGAACCGCTCATGGAGAAAGCTATCATCAGGTTATTTTTATACCTGTTTGATCCAACGGCTGTTCGAACCGCAGAAAACTGTCATCTGCCATCTTCCCGCGATAAGGAAAACCCGCGTCCAGCACTATGCTTAAACCTGTTCAGCACAAAATTTGTGGTATGAAGGTGTGCATAATGTGCGGGGGGGAAGGGACCCGGCTCCGCCCCCTGACGTTTGAACGGCCAAAACCCTGTATTCCCATTGTCAACCGCCCATCGATCCAGCACCTGGTTTCACACCTTTCGAATATGGGCTTCCGGGAAGTGGTGCTCACGTTAGGTTACATGGGCACTGCCATTGAAGAAGCTCTTGGTGATGGTTCTCTTTTTGGTGTCGAGATTATCTATGTCCATGAAAAAACCAAGCTGGGAACCGCCGGCAGTGTAAAAAACGCCCAGCGGCACCTTGACGGCCAGGATTTTTTGGTGGTTGGTGGGGACCATGTTACCGATTTGAATGTGCTTGAGTTTTACCGTGCTCACCAGAAAGAGAAGGCAACCGCGACAATCGGCCTGATCTCCATAGATGATCCAGGCGAGTACGGTATTGCTGAAATCGATGTCGGGTATGAGATTAAACGTTTCAAGGAAAAACCATCGCCCGGTGAGATCTTTTCCAACCTTGCAAGTACCGGGATGTATATCTGCAGCCCGGCAGTTTTTGACTATATCCCGCCCGCGACCAAATATGATTTTGCCAGAGACCTTTTTCCCCGGATGATGGAGGAAGAGATTGTATTGAAAGGCTGGCTTGCCCGGGGTAACTGGACTGACGTGGGAAGTCCCCACTCTCTCCGGCAGGCCGAGCGCTGGAAGCTGCAGAACATTGCTTTTACCGATATCATCGGAAATCTCTCTATGCATGGAGCACAGATCCAGGGTCCGGTACAGCTGGGGGATTCGATTACGCTGGGTAAAAATACCCGGGTCATCGGTCCTGTGGCGATCGGCCCGGGAACAACCATTGGCGATAATGTGTTAATCGGGCCCTATACGAGCATTGGGGAAAAATGTATTCTCAGGAATAACGTCAAGGTATTTTCATCATCACTGTACAACCGTGTAATCGTGGGGGCGAACAGTACCATATCGGGTTGCATCATGGACAATGATACGCATATCGGAGAACACTGCAGTATCGAGAACGATACGGTCATTGGCCCGCGTGTAGTCCTGCGGGACCGGGTGGTCGTTCACTCAAAGACCCGCCTCTGGCCTGAAGTTGTTGTACCGGATGGATCGGTCGTGAAAGAACATGTCCTGAACGAAAAGTATGACCTTCGCTATGAAGGTTCCTAGGGCCGCTTTAAACAACCCGGTAATGAACCGGAAAAACCGGTTTTTTATCCATAAAAAAAATATATTCCCGGTTCATTTGACGCAGGAAACGCATTTATCCTCTTTTGACCAGCCGATGGGTAATCGCAACAAGGGGGTGCCGGGCATAATCGAGCACCTGTACGTCTTCCAATGATTTTAAGTTCATCGCGTGTGCGGTCCGCTCCATGCCAAGTTCAATATCTTCCCTTATTTCGATAATATAGGCGTCGATTGCAGTAATTCCAAGACGCTTGGCCGCGATTGCACGATGATGCCCGTCCACAAGAATAATCCTTCCCGGGCGCTTTACCACAATAATAGGCTCTGCCAGTCCTTTTTTGATCTCATACATGCGCCCTTCCAGTTCATCCTCGTAGATCTTTGACTGGGTGGGCAGGAGCTCCCTGACCGGCACCGTCCCCCGGTCCAGCGTTGGATCAACCCCGTAGAGTTTTTTTAACGTAGAAATAAAATTAAAGACCTTTTCCGGGGAAACATGCTCAATCTGTGAGCGGATTACATCGGAATTGGAAATAATCCCCAGCAGGTGGTTTTTCTCATCGACAACCGGAAGTTTCTGGATCCCGCTCCGGAAGATTACCCGGGCAGCATCATTAATATCCATCTCAGGATCGGCAACGATCAGACTTTTGGATACAACGTCTTTGACCGGTGCGTCCAGCTGGACAAAGAGAAGATCCCTGGCCGAAACATAGCCGACCACTTCATCGCCATCTACAACGGGGAACCCGTCATGGTGAGTCTTCTGGATTTTATCGATAACGTCATTTACCGTGCCGTGAAAATCGACACTGACGACATCCAAGGTCATATAGTCCTTGACCCTTTTTTTATCCATCCCTAAAGATTTTGGCGAAAAGAGTACTAAAAGTCATCGGAAAAAAGGGGAGAAAAAAGCATTATTCAATTTCTATCCTTGATTTTGGGGAGATTTTTGATTTGTTGAACCGGACTTCCAGCACACCATTTTTAAATGAGGCTTTTGCATCCGCTTCTGTCACGTCAGCGGGCAATACTACTATCCGTTGCAGTGATCCATACGTCCGTTCTCGGACCCAATAACCTTCAGATTTTTCCTCTTTCTCTCCTTTGCGTTCGCACGAAATTTCCAGTGTTCTCGGATTTAAGAGCTGAAGCGACACATTCTCTTTTTCCACACCCGGAAGATCTGCTGCTACGATTATTTCACCATCATGTTCCCGCACATCAACCCGGAATTCACCTCGTAGTGCAGGAAGCATGCGGTCAGAACCACCGGCAGGCAGGAGGAACCTGCCACCTGGAGATGTCTGCTGGAACATGGTCTCCAGCTCAGCTCTCATGTCCTCCATCTCTTTCCACATAGATTCGAATGGATGTCTTCTCCACACCATATACATCACTCCAATCTAAAATTGCCCATCATTCAAGCGGATCTCAGAAATAATGGGTTAACCACAAGTTAGTATTTATTACTAATAAAAATTATTATCGTACCAAAAGAAGCGGAATAGTTTATGACGATTGGATAATGATGTAATAAGGAGGATCCAAAAGCATGGGAGAAAAGAAAAAGAAAGAGGAATCGATGAAAACCATTAAAAAGGTACTTATTGTGGGTGCCTGTGTGCTTTTCGTCGCACTCATGATTATTTCCGGCATGGGTTCCAGCTGGCTGGTCATGTTTACTTCTGTAAAGCCAGGTGATTCGGTTGTCATAGATTTTACCCTCTTTGACGCCGGGGGAAAACCCATTGTAACCTCGGAAAAAACAACGTACGACCAGGTCCTGGCACAAAAGCGTGAAATTTTCGGGTCAAAACAGACTTACCATCGTCTCTAACCAGACCATGGAAAAACCCATTTATTCGGTCCCGGTATATTCTTCAACCGGGACAACCGTGAAACAGCTGGCGATTTTTTCCTCGGAATACAATGCAATAAGTTCCGGGATTATCGGGATGAAGGTCAATGAGCAGAAACGGATTGTAATTTCTCCAGAAACCCCGATGACTCATGACTGGTCAGCCGAACAGCTCGCGCTCAGCAAGATCAACCTGACCGATATCCGCGTCGGGGACAATTTTTTCATGGGTATTTCGGATAACCCCGAGGATGTTGCAAATTCAACTACGGCAAACGCATTCCTGCGGATTGGTGAAGTTGCAAACAAGTCATCAGAAGGTATCATAGTTGATTTCAGTTACCCGGCGATTGATGTCCGGGTTGCCTCTATCAACAAACGGTAAATCCACACAAACCCTTTTTTATTTTAGCTGTCTACACATGTTCATGGTAGTGCGTGTGATTTGTTTTTACCAGCCGGGGTGCATGGGATGCATGGAGCAGACCCCGATCAATACGGAAGTGGCACAAGCCCTCAATATCACCATTGAGGAGATTGATGCAGTAAAAAACCAGCACTATATCAAGGAATTTGGGTTAAAAGTAACACCAACGGTTATTATTCTCAAAGACGGGACCGTTATGGAGCAGCTTGAAGGAGTTGTTCACACCGAACAACTCAAAGCAGCAATAAAAAAATATTTATAACCGGCAACCGTAAATCCGCTTGATCCGATGGGCAACCGTCTTCCAGCCCTCTTTTCTCATCAACGGCCCGTCACGCAGTTTCAGGTGAGAGACTTTGAATCTCTTTCCGGAAGCGACATACATCTCGCCTACGACAAATGGTTGTTCGCCGTCAACTTCCATGTAGACCGGGACGGTTTTTCTCCCGTCATGGATGGAGATTTTTACCACTACCTGTTCGATCGTTCGGGTCCAAAGGGTCGTGATATCAGGTGCCTTTGCCCGGTTCTGCCGTTTCTCCCCGCATTCAATGGAGCTTACCTCAACACCGAACGCTTCATCCCCGCATTCCGCAACGAGATGGTCGCCGACACTGCATTCGTCGTCTTCTCCAAGTTCAATTCCGCAGACCATCGATGTCCCTTCTTTTGAGACTATCGTTTTGACCAGGATTGACCGGGGTTCTTTTTCTTTGTTAATGCGCTGGTGGTGACCGCAGGTAGTACAGCGGACGAGCAGATCGTGCGATTCGGCGATTACTTCGTGTTCGGTCTCCTCGTTGCACTCAGGGCAGTGGACGGTGATAAACATTGAATATGAATGGCAACCCTCACATGATAAAGCATGGAGGCTCAGGAAATAATCTATTGCCGTGGACACCCGCTCGTCCTTGGCAACCACCCGACTACATTTGAGGTGACCATGGAGGACCACCTCACGAAAAATGGCAACTGCATCATCGGTATTGCAGCGGACAAAGGCTGCAACGCGCTGTCTCCTGAATTCAAGCGTGTACTTACCCATGATGATGCGGTTCTTTTTACCCGGCTGTCATGCGGGGAGGTAACCGCAGATGTAAAATCAAGAGGATCCTCATTGTTCACGCTGGATCATCCGACCGACATGGTCTGGCGACGGAGCTCCTTTGTCTGCGGACGGACAATCGGTATAATGTCTGATCAGGTAGCGGCGACCCTGCCAAAAACACTCATGGCAAACCTTGTTCTGGGAAAAGAGTTGATCGTTACCCTGGCAGCTATGCGTCCCGGCTGAGCGTGGTAATTTTTAATTCCGCTTCGGTGAGCAGTACCTCGCACTGTTTTACCAGCACTGCACCCTGTTCATAGAGCTTCATGCTCTCATCAAGCCCGGTGTTGCCGTCCTCGATCTTTTCAATAATCTTTCGCAACTCTTCAATCTTTGTCTCATAGGTTTCTTTCATGATCCACCTGCTCCACGATTACCTGGCCGCTGCCGTCATAAAACCTGATTTTCATGCGGTCTCCTTTCGTTAAGCCGCCCGCACTCCTCACGACTCCCCCCTGCTTCTCAGCCACACAATAGCCACGGGCAAGCACAGCCAACGGGTTCCTGCTGTCCAGTGCAGTTTTCATCCCCGCAAGAAGCAGGCGTTCGCGTTCGAGCCGGTTAGAAAAAGCCCGTTCGAGCCGGTCCGACAGGTCAGCGGTGTTCTGTTTTCTCTCTTCGATCCTCCGGCAGAACCTTTGCGGGCGGAGCCGGTCCCGGAGATCAGAAATCTCATCCCGTGCCCGGGCAACCCTGTCCAGCAGGGCAGCGTCCAGCCGGGATTTGAGTTCCTGTAACCGGGCAGTCAGTACCATCCGGTCCGGTACCACCAGTTCTGCAGCGGCAGACGGGGTGGGCGCCCGGAGGTCTGCGGCGAGATCGCTTAACGTTATATCCACTTCATGCCCGATTGCACTGACAACGGGAACAGTACATGCCGTAATTGCCCGCACAACATCCGGATGGTTAAAGGGGAATAAATCCTCAAAGCTGCCACCTCCCCGGGCAACGATGACCACATCCACCATGCCCGAGAGACGGGTAATCGCACGGGCTATCTCACGGTGTGCCAGTTCGCCCTGAACTGCCGTGGGTGATATAATAATCTCTAAGGGGTATCGCCTTCCCACTACGGTCCTGATATCATGGATTACCGCACCTGTTTCTGAAGTAACCACACCGATTCGTGCCGGGAAGACCGGGAGACAGCGCTTCCGCTCCACGGAAAAACACCCCTCAGCGGCAAGTTGCTTTTTCCACTGTTCAATGAGCAGGTATTTCTCTCCCAGGCCGGCTTTTCTCATCTCTTTAACCTGCAGCTGGTATGACCCATGGGGTGCGTAGGCCCTGACCGTCCCTGCTACGATTATCTCCATGCCCTCAGAAGGACTGAATGAAAGCCGTTCTGCATCTGAACGCCACATGACACATTTAATAACCGCAGCGGTGTTGCCCCCGCCTTTCTCCGAAAGCGAGAAGTAGCGGTGCCCCCGCGCATGGTGGGTATAATTGGTCACTTCCCCCCTGACGAGAATATCCTGCAGGAGCGGGTTGTCTAAGAGCCCCTCAATGATCGCTGACAGACTCGGAGACACGGTAGGGTACCTTTTCGGGATTGGTGGTGACTTCGGGGCGGTTGAACCAGTCCATCAACCATTATTAGGCTAAAACCGCATATCAAATAGTACTACCATGGTATCGTTTTCCGTCGCGAGCATGTTCTTTCACGAGTACAGTGTCAGCGAAATTTTCTCTTTTGTATCCCGTTCCGGTCTGAACGCGATGGAGTTCTGGCTGGAAACTCCGCATTTCTGGCTTCGTGACCTGCCCGTGGATGAAGTAGTCGCGTCCTGGAACAAACACCCTGAGATCAGGACATTGACAGTCCACTCACCGATCCTGGACATGAATCCCTGTTCCATTAACCCGGAAGTAGCCCGGGTCTCGGTGGACTATGCCGTCCGTTCCCTTGCAATAGCTGAAAATCTGGGAGCCCACATCCTGACCGTTCACCCCGGCCGGAGAACTGCCAAACGACCCCCGAGTGATGCGGATTTCGTCCGGTTTGATCACTATATTTCTGCACTTCGTGAAGCAGCGACCAGGAGCCCGGTAAAAGTCGGTATGGAAAACATGGAACCAATCGTGAACTCGCTGCTCTGTACTCCTGGACGGATGCGTATGCTCCTGGATGACGAACCATGGCTGTTCTTCACGCTGGATGTGGCCCACGCCATGGCAAAATCCGAAGATGAGGTGATCCGTTACATCGAGCTCTGCCATGACCGGCTCATCAACGTGCATATCAGCCGGTTTGACCGGGGTAAGGCGCATTTCCCTCTGGAACGTTCTGCATTTATGGAAACGGTTATGGAATCCTTAAAAGACCACCATTACCAGGGTAGTCTTACCCTTGAAATCGAGGACCTGAACCTCGACCGGCCATATTCTGCGGAAGAAAAGGTTGAACTGCTTGCACGGGATTGCGCCTTTATGCACGAATGTATGGAATAATGCACAGGTTTATTTTATTCCTCCCCGAATACAGATAGTGTATTTTAATTTATGAACCCCAATAATCTGCGTGCACCAGCACAGCGTGAAATGCGATGATCGAGGACGCTGTATCAATCCTGCTTTTTATTATCTGCATTCTCCTCTCGGCATTTTTTTCGAGTTCTGAAGTCGCCCTCATCGGTATCACCCGGGCAAAAGTCCGGACACTGGTAAACGAGGGTCGCCCGGGATCGAATGCCCTGGCGGCATTGAAAGAGTCCCCCGAGCACCTGCTCATCACGATCCTTATCGGAAACAATATTGTCAATGTTGCCGCAGCTGCACTCGCAACGGCCATCGCAATCCAGGTCTTTGGGGACATCGGTGTAGGCATTGCGACCGGATTTGTCGTTATAATGTTGCTGATATTTGGTGAAATCGGTCCCAAGATTTATGCAACAAGGGCATCGGATTCTTTTGCACTCACCGTTGCGCCGGTCATCCTGTTTCTTTCCCATATTTTTGTTCCCCTGATATGGCTGGTCCAGCGGATGAGCCCGAAATCCGGTACCGGGAAAGAGATGATCGAACCTTCGGTGACCGAAGAGGAGATCAAGGAATGGATCGATGTCGGTAAGGAAGAGGGCACGATCGAGCAGGCGGAGCAGGACATGCTCTACTCGGTGCTCGAGTTTGCTGACACTACCGCCCGCGAGATCATGACGCCAAGGGTGAATGTGATTGCCATGGAAGATACAGTTTCCTTCGAAGCGGCGATCAGGATATTCAATGAGACGGGTTTCTCCCGCATCCCGGTATACCACGACCAGATAGACAATATCAACGGTATCCTGAATGTCAAGGATGTCTTTTCTGCCATGATCTCGCACCGGAAAGATGCGGCTGTAAAGGATGTAATGTATGACCCGATGTTTGTACCCGAGACAAAAAAGATCGACGACCTGTTAAAAGAACTTCAGGTGCACCGGGTACAGATGGCGATCGTCATCGATGAATACAGCAGTTTTGTCGGGATCGTGACTGTTGAAGACATTCTTGAGGAAATTGTCGGGGATATTCTTGATGAGTATGATAAGGAGGAACCCGAAATCCAGAATATTTCCGAGGGTGTTCATGTGGTCGATGGTCAGATGTGGGTAGATGAAATCAACGAGCGGATGGAGATCGATCTGCCCGTTGATGAATCCTACGAGACTATAGGGGGCCTCATCATCGACCGGCTGGGGCACCTCCCCCTCCACCCCGGGGAAAAAGTCGAGGTCAATGAGGGAAGGATTACCCTTGTTGTGATGCAGATGCACGGGCGGCGGATAGTGAAAGTCAAGATAGTTATCCACCCTCCAAAAGTGGACGATACTGCCTGAGATCCGGACCGGGGGATATTTTGATGGAGAGGACGATGGAAAAACGTATTGCGGTTCTGGCATCAGGCAGGGGTTCGAACTTCCAGGCAATAATTGACGCTATTAAGGACGGAAAAATCCCGGCACGCTGTGTGGCCCTGATTACTGATAACCCGAAGGCATACGCGGTTGAGCGGGCCGGAATCGCAAACATACCGGCCAGGATTATCGATTACGCCACGTTTCCCACGCGCGAGGTCTATGAACGGGCACTCCTGTCCACCATGCAGGAGGTCGACGCTGATCTCTATGTGCTCGCAGGATACATGAGGATTGTCGGAGCAGGAATTGTCCATGCATTCCCCGGGAAAATGATGAACATTCACCCGGCCCTCCTGCCGAGTTTCACCGGCCTTCATGCCCAGAGGCAGGCAGTGAATTATGGGGTGAAGGTATCCGGGTGCACGGTGCATTTTGTTGATGAAAGTCTTGATGGCGGCCCTGTCATCCTCCAGCGCTGTGTTGCCGTACAGGAAGGCGATGACGAGGATTCGCTCTCCGACCGGATCTTACAGCATGAGCACGAGTGTTTTCCCGAAGCGATCAGGCTGTTCTGTGAAGACCGGCTGAAAATTGTGGGAAGACAGGTCATAGTCCGCTCACCTGATTAATATTCATTGACGGAAGGGACCGTGCCTGTCCCCACGGTGTGCTCCTGCGCTGCGCGATAGTGTAGTTATTTCCTGTTCAGGAATTATCGCAGTCTGGGAAACTGGATTGGCTGGAATGAAACCCCAATGAGCGTTTCAGGCATGTTTTCAAAATATTTTCTAGAGAGCCATCGATTCGAAATGCTTAATCTATTTTTATATGAAATCCGTATTCTTCGGAAATGGCACGGGAATTGTTATCCCGGTTTTTTATTTACGATGGATGCCGCCGCCCCCGAAGGGGCGCCCCCACGGCGGATCAGAGACCGCTAAAAAAATTCCTGCCCGCTATGTCCCGGAGAGGTCCTGACGCGGGTTCGATTAGAACAATATCATTTTTATGTAGCTTGCGTTGCGAACCTGACCCGGACTCACCGTTCCTTTTTTACCCTGCAAGATGATAGTTTAGCACAACTATCAAGGAATAAAACGAGACCATGAAGGAACGATCCCGCAGCCCGGTGACAAAAAAGATTGCCCGGGAACGTATCGAGATCCTGTTTGAACAGGCAAAGAAGGCATTCAGTGCCCATCCGGAACGGAGTAACCGTTACGTTGATCTTGCACGCAGGATTGCAATGCGCCAGCGGATCCGGATCGACCGGAAGTACCGGTACCAGTTCTGCCACCACTGTTACACGTTCCTTGTACCGGGAAAGAACATGCGGGTACGGGTGCACCGGAGCATGGTGGTAGTCACCTGTCATTCCTGTAATAAAAAGACACGATACCGTGTGGTGAGAGATCATGTCCAATCAACCTGACCGATCAATGCAGGACCTCAAACCGACCGTATGGATCGGCAAACAGGGCTGTACCGAAACCATGATCGAGGAGATCGTGGAACAACTCAAGAAACGAAAGATGATCAAGGTAAAATGGCTCCAGAATATTGAGATAGACCCGGAGGCGGTGGCCTCACAGGCACGGGCAAGGCTCGTGGATGTGCGGGGAAGGACCATGGTGCTGGAAGAAAAAAAGAAATCCGGTAAAAAATAAAAACGGATTTTACCGACAAAAACCGCGATGTTCCTCTTCTCGAAATATATAAAAACCTTATCCTCCAATAAGTAAAGACTGTTATTGAATAATTCAACAGTGAGGTCTCTAGATGACAACAGTATTCGATGCCACTCCTGATCACCTTATCAGGAAGGTCTCAGAGGAGCTCAGGAAACGGAAGGAAATCACCCCTCCGCCCTGGACTGCTTTTGCCAAGACCGGGGCACATAAAGAAATGCCGCCTGAAGATCCGGACTGGTGGTATGTCCGGGTAGCGGCAGTGTTGAGGCGCGTCTATGTCGATGGCCCGTTGGGCGTCGAGAGGATGCGAAGTTTTTACGGCGGGAAAAAGAACCGTGGTTCAAAGCCCAATGCGTTCAGGAAGGGCAGCGGGTCAATCCTGCGCAAATCCCTTCAGCAGCTGGAAGCGGCAGGGCTGATTGTCCATGACAAGACCGGCCGTAAAGTATCCCCTGCCGGGCATGGCATTTCTTGACAGCATGGCCAGGGAAGTGACGATCAATCCCCCGGCACCAGTACCAAAACGCGTAAAGGCTGTCGCCGAACCCGAACCCAAGAAGGCAGAGGGTAAGAAGTCTGACTCCAAAAAGGAGAAAGGCGAGAAAGCTGCAGGTGCCAAGGGCGAGAAGGCCGAAAAGAAACCGGCAGTCAAGAAAGCTGAAGGCAAGAAGCCGGAACAAGCCGAAGAACAGAAGTGAGGTAAACCCATGGGAGACGACGAACTTAGTGAACTCCGCAAACGCAGGATGGCACAGCTGCAGCAGCAGGCTGGCGACCAACAGGCAATGCAGGCAGAACTCGAACGCCAGGAGCACATTAAGTCACAGATGCAGATGGTGCTTATGTCGATTCTCGAGCCCGATGCCCGGGAGCGCTTAAACACCATCAAGTCTGACGAAACCGGATTTTGCCGGTGCTGTTGAACAGCAGCTCGTCCAGCTTGCGCAGAGCGGACGTCTCAAGAACAAGATCACGGATTCACAGCTCAAAGAACTGCTCAGGCAGCTTGCGCCAAAGAAACGTGACTATTCAATTACACGAAGGTAATGAAGGCAGGAGTGCTCTACAGCGGCGGAAAGGACAGTTCCCTTGCAGCAATAATGCTGGGTACGTATTACGAGGTTGAACTCAACGTGTTTGTGTTCGACCCGTCCCGCCAGGTCCCGTCGGTGGATGCTGCAGCACGAGAGCTGGGATTTCCCTTGATAAAACGAGTGTTTGACACAGGATTGCTGGACGAAATGGTAGATCTGGTGAAAACGTGCGGGTATCCGAACGATGCAATCAACAGAGTACACCAGGTTGCCGTTGAAACCCTTTCCTCGATGTACCGTGTGGTCGGTGACGGTACACGGTTCAACGACCGGGTACCGATGCTTTCCCGGGGAGAGGTTCAGAGCCTCGGAAACCGGACAGGTTGTTCATACGTGCGACCCCTGCTCGGGTATGTCAAACCCGAAGTCGACCGGCTGGTTGACCGATTTCTCGTGGTACAATACGGTGAAACCGGAACAATCAGGAACGGGGATTACGAAGCCGAGATCCGGGAGGCAGTAACCGCCCGCGGGATCGATCCCGCTCCCCTCTTTCCGGCGAATCATGATCAGTCCCTGGTTATCGGTAAAAAATAATACATTGAGTACGGTGAAGGAACATGAGTAAATTAAGCAAAGGCAGAAAAATACGACTGGCAAAAGCATGCGACCAGAACCGGCGTGTGCCCCAGTGGGTGATGGTAAGAACCAAGCGCACCGTTGTTGCGCACCCCAAGAGACGCAACTGGCGCAAGAGTACATTAAAGGTGTGAGATCATGGCAGGAACATTGCAGGAGCATGTATATGTCATCCCTCTCCGGGATGCACGCCGGATGCCCCGCTGGAAGCGGAGCAATGGTGCCATAAAGGATATCAGGAAATACCTGGCAAAGCACATGAAGAGCGACGATGTGAAGCTCGACAAGGGGATCAATGAGATGGTATGGAGCCGGGGCAGGTACAAAACCGCCGTCAAAGATCAGGGTTCGTGCCATGAAGATGGAGGACGGGCAGGTTCAGGCAGAACTTGCACCGGAATCGTGAAGTATGGAACGCACGATCACGCTTGCAGGCGATCCGAACATCGGGGTTTTTTCCCGGGTTCTCGGCACTATTGCCATTATCCCTCCGGAATCGCCGGACGACTATAAACAGGCACTTATCCAGGCACTTGAGGTTGAACTCGTAGAAACGACCATCCAGGGAAGTGCTATTATCGGCTCACTCGTTGCCGGCAATAGCCGGGGGATCGTCATGAGCGGACTTGCAACCGAAGAAGAGATTGCAATCCTCGAAAAATACCGTAAAGTCCTGCTCTTAAAGGAGTCGATGAACGCTGCGGGCAATGTGATCATGGCAAATGATACATTTGCTGCAGTTCACGAGGATATGCCTTCAGAACTCGCGCACGAAATCGGGGAGTTCCTGGAAGTAGAGGTGATCCACCTTACGCTGGGTGGCGTGAAAACAGTCGGCATGGCCGGTGTTGCCACCAATAAGGGGGTAATCGTGCACCCGCGTGCTACCACCCACCAGATTGCCCGGATTGAAGAAGTTGCAAAGATACCTGTCGGTACCGGTACGATTAACATGGGCAGCGGGCTGGTTGGTACAGGTCTTTTAGTCAATGAGACCGGTTACATTGCCGGCAATGCGACAAGCGGGTTTGAACTGGGCAGGATTGAGGATATATTTGGATTTCTGGAGTGAAAATCATGGTTATGGAGAATCAGAAGTTTGAGGTTAAAGGTACCTTTTTGATGGGAGAAGAGTGGGCGCATTACACAAAAGTGATCGAGGCACCCAATGCAAAGCAGGCAGAGGAACGCACCTTTGCTGTCATCGGCAGCAAGCACAACTTAAAGCGACGATACATCAAAGTCGACGGTGTCACCCCGGTCAAGGGTGAGTAAACCTTTTTTCCTATTCGTTTTCATACAGTCTTACACGAGACAATACCTGCCAGGAAATCCTCGATTGAGGGGATGTCCTCGTACAGAAAATGCCAATCACTTTTATGATCGGGGAAGCGGACCGGGCAGCAAGAAAGCAAAACTCCAGATCTTATTCGTCATACCAACTCTGATTGATAACCTCTGGATTGTGAGCAGTACCCTGAAAGGTTACCAAACCCGAAAAATTTTAAGAAAATATCTCTGTAGAAATGGTCAAAAAAACCTGAACGCTCACGGGGGTTTCACACCCGCTGCTTCGGCTCCCCATTGCGATACCTCCTGAGAAGGTAATAACCACACTATCGCACAGCGCAGGGGCGGTAAGGGGGGACAGGCACTGTCCCCTCGTCTTTGCACCTGTTATACATTCCTATATATGCCTCCTCCAGAAAAACAACCTCATATGGATACAGGAATTCGCGACCGGTTTGTAACGCTGTGGCAGCGGCACTGCCCCGGAACAGATCTGCCCATCACCTTTGAGGTCCGTGAGGGGAGAAACGGAACAGCAGAGAAAGTCAAAGACCCCGGAACGCTGGCGATGCATCATCTGCGACCTTGCCCGCGTGAGAAAAGGGACTTCCCTTGTCTTTGACCGTTCTTCGGTTACCTGCAGCGGTGGTCTGTTCTACCTGGGCTATGAAAAGCAGCGCAGGGAAAACTTCCGGTATTTCCTTTCATCAGGAAAATTTGGCGTGGTTGAGGGGGAGCGTTACAAGAAGACACCGGAGATTGTCGATGAGATGGACGCCCGGCACATCTCCCTGCCAGTGGAAGACAAATGCTATACATTCAAAAGATGGGATAATCTCACCCCCGAAGATAACCCGGATGTGGTAATATTCTTTGCACGGCCTGAAATACTGTCAGCACTATTCACGCTTGCCAATTTCGATCAGGCTGACCAGAATGGGGTGATCTGTCCTTTTGGTTCCGGGTGCTCCACCATCATCCACTATCCCCGGATTGAACAAGCGAGTGACCAGCCGCGGGCAGTGCTCGGGATGTTTGACCCATCAGCACGACCCTGTGTTCCGGTGGATATCCTGACGCTGGCTATCCCGATGAAGAAGTTCGGGAAGATGATCGGGAATATGGACGAAAGTTTCCTTATTACCAAAACGTGGGACAAGGTAAAAACAAAGATTGTGCGGAGCAATGCGTTGCATTCTTCATAAAACCCAACGTACGGCTCCTGTCAAGGCTTCCCCGACAAAACTGGCCTTGAGTGCGAGGAGAATGCCTGAGTATGGCAAAAAAACAGGAAATGAATGAAAACAGAAAATGATCGCTCCTGTAAAAATAAGGAAACTTTTATATAAAAGCAAGTATTCAAAATCTCACTGGTGAACAGGGATGGCGGAGCTTAAAGGAGATATTGAACGGCTGTCAAAGCACCAGATTGAACAGGCTGGTGAAATACTCACCCGGGCATTTTTTGATGATCCGAAACTGATCCATCTCATGCCGGATATAACAACCAAAAAAGAACTGTCGCGGTATCTTTTTGAATTCGAACTCCAGTACGGGATGAACTATGGTGACGTATATACAACCTCGCCCTCCATTGAAGGCGTTGCGGTCTGGCTCCCTTCGACGAAATCTGAAATAACGTTCTGGAGAGCGTTTCGGTCCGGAGGTATGCGGCTGCAGAAACACCTGGGGAAAAAGATTATGGATCGCCTTATGGCTTTTTCAACCGCTGTTGATGCTCTTCATAAAAAACATGCTCCCTATCCTCACTATTACCTGTTTTTTATCGGTGTAGATCCCTCGTGCCAGCAAAAGCGGGTTGCAAGCAGGTTGATCATGCCTATGCTTGCCTGGCTGGATACCCGGAAGCTTCCCTGTTATCTCAATACCCAGAATGACAAGAACATCGGCATTTATGAACACTATGGTTTCGAGGTAATCGAGCAGCTGACTCTGCCAGGTTCAGGCATCGTTCATACTGCCATGCAGCGGAACCCGCGTTAGCAGTGGGAGCATCAGATACCTCCCTGTAACTCCCTCACAGTTCCCCGGAAATGTACTGTTATCCTCCTGTTTTGAATACGAGCCATTCGTTTTTCCCCGCACGTTTGAATGGTACGAGGACATACGGTCCGGTCAGCCTTTTCCCATGGAAGGTGATCTCGATCTTATCACTTTCCCAGAGTTTTGTATCATAGGTGCCGTTGTCCCATATGGTAACGCTTCCCGCTCCGTATTCACCTTCCGGGATAGTCCCCTCGAAATGACCGTAATCCAGAGGATGGTCTTCGACTGCCACGGCAAGGTGCTTTTTACCGGTCAATTCGGGTATCCCTTTGGGCACTGCCCAGTCTTTTAAAACGCCGTCGCGTTCAAGGCGCAGGTCATAATGCACATGACGTGCGTGGTGTTCATGGATTACAAAATAATTTCCTTTTCCTGTCATGGTACTTTTCCCCTCCGGTTCTTTCGTTTTTGAAAAATCCCGCTTTTGCTGGTAACTTTTCAATGTCTGTCTATTGGAGGTCTCTGTATGCTGGCCTGTTGCCGGTTTTCCCTGTGCAGGACCATTACCCGTATAATTCTTCGCATGCGTAGTTTTCTCATCTTTTACCGGGCGTTTCTCTCCAGGTTCAATCGTTACATCCGCGAATTGATCGGTGGTGCACTCTTCTGCCTGTTTATCGGAACGGATCCTGGTAAACCGGGGCATTCTCAGTTTCATGTCCCTTGTTATTTCCATGTATGCAACTTCGGCTACCAGCACCGGTTCCAGCCAGACCAGCGCAGTGTCGTTTCCTGCGACCACGAATTGAGGGGTGCCGGTCTTTAAGGATGAGAACGTGTCCATGAGATCGTGGAGATCCTTGCCTGAGAACCCAGTACCGACGTTGCCGATATACACGAGCCGGTCTCCTGTTGATCCAGAATGGCTTGATGATCGCGTCCCGATTGAACGACCTGTCTCGTCAGGAGGGGAAACAGGTATACTCTCGTTCTCATACAATCCGAGAATAAGCGCACCGAACGTCTGGCTCCGGCTGCCCTTTCCTGGCGTGTACCCGGCAATCACGCAGTCACAGGTCTTTTCCGCCTTTATTTTCAGCCAGGTATCGCTCCGCAGGCCGGGTTCATAATGGCTGTCCATCCGCTTTGCCATGATGCCTTCAAGTCCCAGTGCAATGGCTGCCCGGTAATAGTCTTCACCTCTCGCCACGACAGGAACAGAGAGTACCCGTGTGGGGGCCCTCCGTAACGGCCTGTTCCAGAATTTTCCTCCGTTCAACCAGCGGGAGTCTGATGAGGGACGTATTGTCTTTTTTTAAGATATCGAACACAATGTAAGTGACGGGGACTTCCTCACCGGAGAAATGTATTTTCCTGTCCCCCTGGTGCAACCGGGAGAATAGTGACTGGATATCGGGCTTCCCCCCGCGCATCACGACAATTTCACCGTCAAGAACTGTTCCCGGTGCAAGGTGCACGAGCTCAGTGAGTTCAGGGAACTGCCCGCTCAGTTCCCGGTCGTTCCGGCTCCTTAAGGACAGCGTCCCGTTCACCGTTGCGATTGCCCGGATACCGTCCCATTTGATCTCAAAAAGCCATTCATCATTGTTGAAAGGACCGCGAGCGGTTTTTGCGAACATTGGAAGGTATCCGGACTTCATAACCCCTCAAAAAATAAATCATTTCCTGGCAAGTGCGGCAATAGTCTCTTCCAAAGCCTGCATGAGCTCTTTTGCCTGCTCAGGGTGTGGCGGTTCTTCGGCGACTATGTTCTCACCTTCGATCTTCTTTTGAATAAGTTTCAGTACGGCTTTCTGGTACCGGTCAGGATAATCCGTTATTGAAAAATCACCTGAAAGCTCATTGATGATCCGTTTTGCCAGGGCAAGCTCGGAGGCTTTTGGTTCCGGGAGACCTGTCAGCTGCTCAAAAACCCGGGGGGAAGTGACTTCATCTGCGTGCCGGAGGGTTGTCAGGATAAGGCTGTCCTGATATGCATGCACTACTACCGGATATTCCTTTGTCCGGAGTGTGATTGTGCCGACTGCAGCTTTTCCCAGTTCCTGGAGTGCGGTGACGAGGAGGCTGTATGCCTCTTCGCTCCGGTCCGGAATAAGGATATACGGGGTCTCAAAAAAGGTCGGGTCAAGCGAGAGAAAATATACAAATTTCTCAATCCTGATCTTCCGGTCAGATTCGGGCATGACCGCTTTGAGTTCATCGGGTTCGAAGACCACATACCTGCCTTTTTGCACTTCATACCCTTTCACGGTATCCGCCCACGGGACTACCCGCCCGTCTTTTGTGCAGACCCGGTCATACCTGAGCGGCTGCCCATCTTCCCGGTGGAGCAGCCTGAAGTGGAATGACCTGTCCCTTACCATAGTATGCAGCCTGACCGGTACATTGACCAGTCCTATCGTAATGATCCCACTCCAGAATGCCCGTCCTGTTTTACCTCTCTGATCATCTTCATCCGGCTGGGCTTCCGGGAGGACCAGGGTGACCGTCTGGTCCTTTTCTCCACTTTTATGCTCATCAGCACCTGATGTATGGTCCGGTTCTGTCCTATGAAGTTCCGGGGTACTCTTTTTTGCCGTGACCTCCGGTGAACGATGAGTGGTTTTATCCTCTGAATGACTGCCTTTCGTCAAAGATGCCCCTCCATGGGTCTTCACTTCCTGAAAGTATCGTCCGGATATTAAAATCTTCGGGATGTATCCCATGCCTTAGGGTTTCCCATCTGAGCGGGGCGGATACTGTTGCACCGGGTGTAGCCCTGAGGCTGTAGGGGGCTGCCATGGTTTTTCCCCGTGCGTTCTGGAGATAATCGATGAAGATTGTTCCCGGGTCTCGTGAACGGGCAAACTCAGCGACCACGTGGGGTGAGTCCCGTGCAATGGTTTTTCCGATAGTATGGGCAAAGGACCGGATCTCATCGAACGTATGGCCTCCTGACAGCGGTACTACCATATGGAGTCCTTTTTTGCCCGAGGTTTTTACAAATGACCGGACCCCGGTATTTTCCAGGTGTTCGCGGATAGTCCGGGCTACATCGATCACGTCGTCAAACGTGCATGGTGGTTCGGGATCAATATCGAACAGGAGGAGATCGGGTGAATCATATGAAACTGCGGTTGAGAGCGTGCTATGGAGTTCAAGGGACGCGAGGTTTGCCAGCCAGATGAGCGTATCGAGGTTGTTACACAGAACGTAATGGAGCTCGCGGTCAACGGCCTGTCCGGGGTAGGTAAAGATCTCTACAAAATCCGGGGTTTTCCGGGGGGCATCTTTCTCATAAAACCCTTCACCCCCAACACCGTTGGGAAAACGGTGCATGGTAAGCGGCCTGTTGTTAAGAAAAGGAAGTATCCGGGGGGCCATTCTGATATAGTACGTGATCACTTCCTGTTTGGTGACGGAAAGGAGAGGGTACATCACTTTGTCAAGGTTGGTAAACCGTACCTTTGTGAGATCACCGTATGAGCGATCGTTCTTTTCTCCTCCCGCACTCCCGGTCATTGGAAAAAGTGGATGTTCCTCATTAAAAAAGAGTATCTCTCTTACTTCTGGAGCCCGGCATCAATTTCTACAATTCTGGCGACCATGGAGCACACCGGGCAGGATTTCTTTCTTCCGGCGAATAACAGTTTGAAGAGTTCAAAACTGCTCAGCGCGAAAATCATACCAAACCCGATAAAAAAGGCATATGCGAAAGGTCTTGCCACGCATGTGCTGCACGAGGATAAAAAGAGAAGAAGATACCAGACCATCGCGACAGAGAGAACGATGTTGGCAAGACATCCCAGCACCGCCCACAATGGGGGCGAATAGGTATCATGCATATAGTATCGTAATATTAATTTTCCGGTAAATATAGTATCCCTTTTAGGAATACACCGTTTTTTATTTCCTCAAAATTACCTCGCGAAAAAATAATCCACACTCCCTATCAATTGCACTTTCCCCTGTGATTTCCCAACCGAATGATCTCACGGTCTTTCCTTTTTTTATGGTGTTCCTTCCGCATATTCCACCTTTCAAGCGGGTATTGGTATTTTTATAACAACCTCGAAGGCGTTGTCGATATGTCCTACCGGTTCGGGAAGGTGGCGACCAGACCATCGTCATAAAATGGGCGTAAAAAGGCTGATACTTTTTTCGGTTGCTTTCTGTATTACAAACGGGTCTGTTTTTATTGATTATCCTCCGGATTTGTGAGATGGATTATTTTTACCGCAACCAGTGAAACGGTATTTCCCTTTGGGTACCAGCATCTCGAAACCGTGCTCCTTTACCGGTTTCTGCGGTTTCTTTTAAAATTATTCCCGTGACAGAACAAATCTCACTGGCAAGAAACAGCCCGAGCCCAATGTGTTTCCCAAAATTTCTGGTAAAAATTTTTTCTTTCTCCTCTGAAGGGATCCCAATTCCGTCATCCTCCCAGAAAACCACCAGACCGTCAGGAACTTCATGGGATGAAACTTTTATTATTGTTACTTTCTGCCCATGCATGACAGCATTATCCAAAAAAATGTAAAAGACCTTTTCCAGAATCGGGTCTGCGAAAATCTCAACCTGGGGCAGATCCACCTGCATGGATAGTGATCGTGGAACCTGCAACCCCAGTATGGCCTTGTCCAGCCTGTGCCAGTGAGGTTCATGAGACCCGAGGTCCTGGTAAACCCGCGTAAACTCTATCTGTTCCCGTATTGCTATTGCAGCAGATTCCATTTTTGCCATATAGGCAGCCATGGCAGGGTCGTGAGACTTCGTTTTTGCGAGCTCAATATTTCCCAGCAGGACCGAGACCTTGTTGAGAATATCGTGACGGGTGATGCTGGAAAGGAGGTGAAGTTTCCGGTTGGCTTCTTTAAGGCTCTCTTCTACCCGTTTGCGGTCGGTACTATCCTCCAGCACGCCATCAAAATAAGCGATATTTCCATCCGGGCCGGGAACGGCCAGTGCAGAAATCCTGGCCCAGAACAATTCTCCGCTTTTCTTTTTGAGCTGAACCTCGGCATCGGACACATTTCCGTCACGGATGAGACGTTCGGAAATTGTCAGCAGGTCTCCAGGGTCAAAAAAGAGGTCAGCCATAGGCTGTTTCCTGAATTCTTCCTGTGTATCATAGCCGAACATATGTACGACAACCGGGTTTGCCATGATATTTGTACTATCAGGACCCGGAGTATTCCGGAATACCCCGATGGGCAGGCTTTCCATTAAGGAATTGAGCTGCAGTTCACGTTCCCTGATAGCATCCTCCATCTGCCGTCGTTCGGTAACATCCCGGATGGATTCGACAGCCCCGATTATCTTTCCCTCAGCATCGTATAGTGGGGAGGCTTTCGCCCATAGCACGGCCCGCCTTCCCTTCAGGTGCGGGAGATCGGTCTCAGCGATCAGGAGTGCCCCTTTCTGGTGAATAATGCCGTAATACTGCCGGGCAATAGTATCGTCTGATTCAAAGATACGGTCGATCAGGATGGGACGACGAATACCGTAAAAGGGGATAGCGTACTCGTAATCTCCCTTCCCTACCATGTCCCCGGCCGGAATACCGGTCATCTCCTCGATCGCCTTGTTCCAGGCAATGACCTTTCCCTGACGGTCGATAACCAGGGTCGCATCGGGGAGGAAATTAATAATACCGGTAAGCCGGCGTTCAGACTGGACAAGGGCGATCTCCGCACGTTTCTGTTCGGTGAAATCACGCCCGACCGACTGGTATCCGGTGAGCGTCCCGTTCTCATCAAAAATTGCACGGTCGCTCCAGCGCTGCCAACGGATCTGCCCGTCGGGTAAAAATATCTGATGGGTAATAATGGCTGTTGGATGTTCTTTTGTCAGCGATGCAAAATGTTCCCGTACAAGACGCTGGTCTTCAGCAGGGATACGGGGCCTGAATTTTTTACCGATAATCTCGTCGCGGGTTTTATTGAAATACCGGCAATAGGCTTCATTGACAAAAACATGGGTCCCATCTGGCAGGAACTGTGAGATGAATTCTGTCTGGTCTTCAACAACATTCCGGTAGCGCTGTTCGCTCTCCTCAAGCTTTTTATTCTGAATATTGAGTTCCTCTCCACTGGCTTTTGCAATCTCAAATGCTGCCTGCATCTGTTCGTATGCTGCCCGCAACTCCTCTTCTTTTTTCCGGATCGAGGCTGACGTCCTGGAGGGTTTCAATAGCCCCTGTAATGTTTCCGGAAGGATCCCGGATAGGTGCAGCCGTGAAAAACAACCACGTCCCTCCTTTTATTGAGGGGAAGTAATCGGTTGCTTCAAAATTATCCGCCACGATGGGGGATTTCACGTATTTTCCTGAATACCACCGTGTGATACCATCTACATTCCTGTCTACGATGAGATCAGCAAGGCAGGGGCGCTGTGAGGGATAAAATGCTTTCCAGTGATTTGTTGTGCCTACGATATCGGATGCCGGAATACCACTGTATTCTTCAAGGGCACGGTTCCAGAAAATTACGCGGTGATTACTGTCAATGACAAACTCCGGGATTGGCGCACCCTGCACGAGGTCCTGCATGGTCTTTTGCGCTCCCTTGATCTGTATCGCCTGTCTGATTTTATGGGCAAGTTCAACAAACTGTGATTTCGGGTCACCGCCTTTCTGGAGATAAAAATCAGCACCGCTGTTGATCGCTTCAATAACAACCTCTTCCCTGCCTTTACCGGTAAAAATAATGAAAGGTGCTGAATTTCCCCGGGCACGAACCTCCTTTAAAAAGACAATACCATCCATTTCGGGCATCATGTAATCGGATACGATACAGTCATACGAAGTTCTGGTGAGGGTATCGAGTGCCGCTGTTGCTGAAGTGAGTGTGTCAATCCTGAAATCCCCGGTTATTTCAAGAAAGATTTTTGCCAATTCCAGCAGCATTGGCTCGTCATCAACATAGAGAACTGAGAACATGGCCGTCGGTATACTCGATCTTTTCCTCTATTCCTGTCTTTATTTTCGGGAAAATGGGATAAAAACATTTCGAAGTTCAGGTGATACCCGGACTGGCTACTGATACCCGGTAATCAATAAACTGCGGATCGATCGATCCCTGCAAAAATAGGCACAATCAATGATGATACCAGGAGCCGCCTCCTTGCCTCCCGGTTCAGGAACTCCCCTGTCACCTCTTCTGCAGGAAGCGACGCTGCCTGCCAGCGTTTTTTTTAGGTGTAAAGGAACTAAAAACCCGTGATTTTTGGTATCCCTGCTATCCAATATTCCGGATTATGATTACCGGGTGTTTCGCGTTCATGACCACATCATGCACCATACTGCCGAAAAAGAAATCATGAAGGCAGCCCTGAGCTGCAGATCTCATCCAGATGAGTGACACATCCTCATCTTGTGCGATCCGGGCAATTTCGGTTTCAGGTTTCCCGGTCACTACGATAGTCCTGGCTTTGATACCCCGTGCGGCAAGATTGTCGCGGACTGTGTTGATCTTTCTCTCTGCCTTTCTGATCGCCTCACCCTCGTTGCAGTCCTCTCCTTTTTCCACTACATGCAGGAGAATGATTTCACCCATACCCTTTATAGTTCGGGTCAGAGATGTTGCCTTCAAGGAGAGATCAGAGAAATTAGTCGGGCAGAGGACACGGGAGAAGATCATAGGACAATACTTTTCGTATGTCTTTCCGGTCAGGGCCTCAACGAGTTTATTGGGCATAATCATGATATTGGTCTTACTGATACGGCAGAGAACCTTCGAGGAAACGCAACTGAGAAGTACGCCAGCCATGATACCCTTTATATTTGCGTGAATAATAATCAGGCCGGAACTGAATTCTTCCGCTGTTTCAAGAATTGCTCCCGTAATGTCGGTTGATGTCCTTTCTTTCAGGGTCACCCGGATATCAGGGTTGAGCGCTGCAATGTAGTTTTTTGCTTCATGAAGATAGACTCTGGAGACCTGGGTTTCGAGGCCTTCGATCATCTCTGCTCCCATCGGAAGCCCGTATTGCCTGATCACGTGGAGGAGGATTATTTCCCGGATCCCGGGAATACTGGTAATACACGTGAGTTCAGTCTTAGCCGGTCCCGAGAAATCTGTTGGAAAAAGAATTTTTTCAAACATACATCACCACAGCCACCCCACGATCTGAGCTTGTAAAAGACATTGAAAGAAAATGATTTATTACGAACAATACATACTGCCCGCTATATATAATCGTATGGTGTCATGAAATGGCATAAATACAAAAAACCCGTCCTGCAGAATTCCTATCAGCAGATGGTGAAATACCCCGGAATCGGAGGGCTGCGAGCCTGATGAATTATTGATCCTGTGCTGGCAACGGCTTTCTTGGAGATCCCGTATCTTCTGACCCCCTCACCCGTTGAACTTCTTGTACAGCCTGTTTGCCGCGAACTGGAAGATCAGGATGAACACCAGCAGCATTGCAATATCCACAACCGGGCTGAAGTAGGTTGTCCCGGAATAGGCGGCATGGATGAGATCGTTGCCGTACGTGAGGGGTGAGATGTAGGTTAACAGCTGCGCCACGGCAGGGATCTGTTCGAGCGGGATGAAGATGCCGGAGATGAAGATGAGCGGGAGGCGCACGACGTTGAGCATCGACATGATGTCGCCCGGGCTCTCTGTCGGGTACGAAGCAAAAAGAGTTCCCATAGTGGCAAAGCAGAACGCGGTCAGGAGGACGCCGATGATGAGCGGGGCGGCGTTGAGGACCGGGGTTCCGAAGATTATTATCCCCGCAATGAACGGGACGGCCGCGATCCCGATGCTGTACAGGAACCCGCTCAGGCTTTCGCCGAGGACTACTGCGTGCAGGGAGACGGGGGCGGAGATGAGCCGGTCGAAGGTCTTCATCCGCCGCTCGATGGGGATAGAGACCGGCTCGATCGACGATGCCGAGAAAAGGATCGTGATCGCGATGAGACCGGGGATCATAACCGAGGGTGTCCCTGGCCTTCCGACTGCGAAAGCGAGGAACATGAAGAGTGGAAAGAGCATACCCGAGACGATAATGTTCGGCTTGAGATAGTAGATGAGCATGTCCTTCTTTGCGATTGCCCACGCTGCGATGAACTCGACCCGGAGTTGTGTGAACCATTCAGCCTGATCAGTCAACGGTCTTCACCCCGTGGTGCCGGACTTCGAGCCCGGTCAGCCTGATGAAGACGTCTTCCAGGCTCGGGCCGTACGTGTTGATGCTGATTACACGGGTGTTGTATGCTTTCGCGTATGCCATAACACCGTTGATGACGGCCGGGGGGTCTTCAGTTATGAGCCGGAACTTGTCACCCGAGCTTCCGCACTTCGCTGACGTTCGCGATCCCACGGAGGCCGTCTTCCGTGTGGTCCGGGACCGGGTCAAGTGCGACCTCGACAGACTGCACGCTCTGGATGGTCTTCTTGAGTTTTTCGGGAGAATCGATCGCGGCGATCATGCCCCGGTTTATGATTGCAACCCGGTCACATGTGAGGTTGGCCTCCTCGATGTTGTGGGTTGTGAGAAAGACCGTTACCCCCCGTGCGTTGAGGTCCCGTATGACGTCCCGGATGATGAGGTTGCTCTGGACGTCAAGACCGGAGGTGGGTTCATCAAGGAAGATGAGCCGTGGGTCGTTGATGAGCCCCATCGCGAGCGTGAGCCTTCGCTTCATGCCCTTCGAGTACCCGTTCGTCTTATCGTCCCTCCGCTCCCACAGCCCGAAGAGATTGAGGAGCTCTTTGCCCCGCTTCTCGCGCTCGGCTTTCCCGACATCATACAGCTGGGCAGTAAACATCAGGTTCTGCCACGCGGTGAGGTCAGTGTATATATTCGAGGTCTCGTGCACGATTCCCATAGTCCTGCGTGCCGCGATCGTTTCATTGACAATATCCTTACCGAATATCTTCGCTTCCCCACCGGTCGGTACCGTTATGCCGGTCAGGATCCGGATGGTTGTGGTTTTTCCTGCACCGTTGGGGCCGAGGAACCCGAACGTCTCGCCTTCCTTTACCGAGAAGGTTATATCGTTTAATGCGACGAGCTTGCCGAAGTGTTTCGAAAGATGATCAACCTCGATCGCATACATATATGATGGTACGAGCGGTATTGGATTTTAATCAATCCTCTCAGAATATCCCCATTCACCTGCCCGGGTGATCATCCGAACCTTTTATGGGTCCGGTTGAAGTGGCAATCCACATCCCCACCTGGGATCTGACATCCTCAAAGAACGCATCGCAGTGATCTGTGGATTTTTGTAATGGAATAGTCCTGATTATTAAAAAAGGTGAACCGTGGATGCAGAACAGCAGTGGTGGGTGATAAGGGGTATTTCAACCAAAGCAGAACGGGTTATTCCATGAGCATGATAATTTTTGCCCGGTTCCATACTCAATTGATTTTTACACCGATTCCTTCAAACCATCGTGATTCAAAATTCCCTGAATAATCATATTCGTACCCGATATCGTTAAAAAAATCTTCATACTCTTTCTGGGAGAGAGAACTTTCTTCCGCAGTATTTTTTGTGCAGTAAATATGCGCCACATACACAAAACTTACCCCATGATCCGGGAAATCTTCACGTTGTATGGAATTAATCATGGGATACCGCTCAAGGAATTCCTGCCATTCCGGATAATTACATCGTACTTCTGCGGGAAGGTCTTCAGGTTTTGGGATATACAACCCGGATTCCTTTTTTTTACGGTCAGTTTGTATTTTGGGGGGTCTATTCTCCTTTTTTCCCCTTTCTGCCGCTGATTTCCTGTCAAATGAGCTGCGGGATCTGGATTCCCGGGTACCATACGGTTATTGAACCTGTCCAAAGTATAAAAAATTTGTTATAATTTAAAAAACCCTCCTTATATTCTTGAGAATAACTCATCTTCCGGAACCTGAAAAGCATACCGGGCTGGTACATCCGTGGTCGCATTTTTTTTTAAAAACAGGAAATTCCTGCTGTGAGTGTACCCCTTTGCAGGAGAGTAAAAAACAGAGTATATAACCGCCTGATTTAAATAAGGAGATTATGCAACGTGGGATCCTGGTGGTGATATGTGCTTTCGTCATTTTGGTTATTATTGCGGGTTGCTTATCAGTTTCTCTTAAAAAATCAGATGTCCAAAGCACGCTTTCCCCGACCCTGACTGAAACCCAAAAAATAATAGTTACCCGGATCCCCATCGATACATCTGCGATCACTCGTGTCAAACTCGTTGCAAAATATGAAAACCGGGATGCTGGTGATGAAGATGATGGCGTAGCGCTCTACCTGTCATTGTCAGACAACACTGATAAAAGTGTGCTGGCAGGGACACGACTTGATTTTCCACTGGATATCGAAGTATGGACATTTTTGATTACGGCAGAGGGTGGCCTGACTAATACCAGGGATCGAAAAATATTCAGCAAATCTGAAACTCTGGAAAAAGTTGATCTGCAAACTACTACGTACGCGACAAGAGTCAGCGGGAACAAGAAATTGTATATAGGGTTTGATGAATTAAAAGGCAAAATTCCCTCAACGTATGGATTTACTGACAGGTTATATGCAGTAAAAGTTCATCTGCCGGATGGAAGGACACTGGAAGCATCCTGTCGGAAGGGCATTTGATCACTGAATCCATTTTTGATTCTCAATATCCGTGAAGTCCTGGCATTTCTCATATGATCCACGCGTTTTTGGATGTGGTAAAATCCGAACTGCACTTTTTTTTGTATACACTCAATAATGCGGTCTGGTTAAAATCGGGTACCAGCTGGAATTCAGATGATTCATGATCTTATGAAGGTAAAAAAAGGGGCTCGGTTGTTCTCACGATTTTTTTGTGTAGTGATTTTTTAATCACCTCCTCCTTACTTACGTGAGCAAATGCCATCCCTGGCATCATCGGAGTCTTGCTCAATTATTGCCTGATCCGGTTACATAATAAAATCTGGCAAGGCATCGGTGCAATGCTTCATTGAAGTTCGGGCAGTGTCCGGAATGGTTTGAGCCGGTTTGCTGGACAGATGCCGGCACATATTAGTATGGAATACTGTGGGGAAGTTCGTACCGGACTATGATTTTTTATGGTTTAAACGCGGGCTGATGAGAGAATTTAAGGGTATTTTCGCGCGACATCTGTCATTTCAGATCAATAATCCATGGAAATGATCTTTCCGGATGCTGGATAACAAGGTTAACTGCGAAAGTTTTTAATTCTAGAAACAAGAGTGAGGTTTATAAACAAAGAAACGAGGGGATGGAGGTAAAACTGATGGGAAGAGGTCAAAGAGAGACTGGTCACCGCGGTTGTGAAGGCCCTAAGGGGCATGGTGTCCGGGGAAGTAAAGATGACCAATGGGATCCCGAGGACACTGAGAAGGATCCATTCCATGATCCTGGGGACGATGATGAATATCAGAAGGACCCCGCCGATGATGAGTATATATGGCCCAGGATCGAAGAAGAGGAGGACGATTGAGAAAATCTCATCGACCGGGCAGGGGAATTAGAATAAAGCATAATCTGCTACAATGTCAGGATACTTTTGGAAATTTTTCTGAAATACGGAAAAAATCCTCTTCTGGAATTTCCAGAATACCGAACCTGAACGTATAACCCCACGATTTTTTATTCCTGATAAAAGTTAAATCCGGAATCAGCGATCTGATCCTGACTTCTCCGGTTTTTATATACCTCACCGTTCTCCTGAACGGTTTGAAATCCGGTGATTCTTCAACCTGGAACACGTCTTCATCGGCAATTTCACCGATTGCTGTAAAAGCATGGAGGGGGTCATCACTCTCAAACCGTACTTTTGGTGAGTAAAAGGCAATCATGTCTCCCTTGTTCATTCGTGCAAGTCCGGATAGTTTGCCATGCCCTGACTGTGCAATCCCCAGAGAAACACCCCGCATTACATGGTCTTTTGATGCAACGATAATCCAGTATTTCGGTGTCATCACCAGTCTATTCCGATCCGGAGTTTAAATATTCTGATGTCAGCCTGGATTTTCCCTTGTTCGTAAATAAGTCAAACCCCTGCCCGAATCCTTTTTATTATGGGGATATAGTATTCCTGAAGGGATTTCCTATGGTCATTCGTATCGCGTATTATTCATGGAAGGGGCATACACAGAAGGTTGCGACTGCCCTTGGTGAACGGGTGAATGCGGAGCTGGTCAGGATCGAACCGCTCAAAGGATTCAATATAGCAATTGGCGGGATGAAGGCATTCCTGTCGATGAAATCATCCATAAAGCCGTGCAAAACCGACCTTGCAGGTATTGACGAGCTTATCATTGTAACTCCCGTCTGGTCCCACAAGGTGCCTCCGTTTGTCAATATGTATTGTTCTTCTGTGAGCGGCGGAGAAAGAAAACAGTTCCATGTGATTGCGGAGATGGGAGGCATGGGGGCAGAGGGAGCGATTGCCGTAGTAAGAAAGCATCTTGAAAAGAAGGGTATGCGTTTTGGCTCATCAGCATCAACGATTGAACAAGATGTTGACAGCGGTGCATTCACTGCGACGGTTGAAAAATTTGCAGCCGGAATACTGAAAAAATAAACTTCAGCAATGGGGGCACGGGAAGGCAAACAAGTCCCGTTCCCGCATACCGGTTTGCAGATCCCGTGGTGATGATCTCACGAGGGTCATCATCCGGAACAGGATGTACCGGTGGATATCCATACCGTATTTTTTGTCGATAAGGCCGGTAAAAAACATCAGAATAGATTTTTTTTCAATCCCTCTGCCGGCCCGGTCTTACCGGCCGCAGCAAGATAAATCAGGAACTGCTCCACGCCATCAATGCCGAGAATGGTATGCATAGCATCGTCATCATATGCGGCGATGGCACAAACGCCGCAGCTTACTGCCGATGCCGCAAGGTACAGGTTCTGGCAGACATGTCCGGCATCCTTGTGCAGTTCCCGGTAACCCCGTTCACTGTACCGCCAGGTCATCCGGTACGGGACAGCAACCCAGAGGAATACCACACCGCAGCGCATGATAAATTGCTGGTCGAGACAGGCTTTTGCGATCCGGATGTGCAGCGTCGGGTCGCTGTCGAGCTGCTGGAGACGGTGGGTAAGGGCCAGGTAGCGGTACAGTCCCGGCTCAAGCCCATGAACATTGTTGACGAGCAGGTATGTCTCTAACGCGTGGCGGGCTCCGGCTGACGGGACCGTGCGGAAGGTTGCATACGAGCCGGCAACCTTTTTTACTCCCTGGGTACACCAGAGCAAAAAAGCCAGCTCGGGAATGGAGAGGGGTTCTTTTGCATACGCACGGACGCTATGCCGTTCTTCGATAGCAGTCCGCAGATCACAGGGAGGGACGCTGATCGTCTCCGGTTTCGGGAGATCGAGTATCGGTCTTTCCTTATCGGCCGGAATTTCAAGCAACGGCTGGAGCAGGTGTTTCTCCTGGTCGGATTGTGTGATGTACCGGTATTTTGTCTGCTCCATGAAAACCTGCCCGATATTGGCATTCGGGGAACCTGGTGACATGAATCATGGTTTTGTCCGGAGGGCTTTTAAGAGTATTCAGCAGGACCCACCGGCCGATATCAGACCTTTTTTGGGGATTATCATACGACTGAAAATGCCCTAAAAAACCAGCGGGCCCGCTGCACATTTCATCCGGGGTTGTCTGCCGAACGTTCCGGGCCAGGAAAGATCAGCTTTGTTATGCGGGCTCAAGTGGAGTGTCCCGGGATTGGTGCAGCGGTAATGGGAAGGAGAAAACACTCTCTTCAATAAGGGCTCCGCCGGCACACCTGGTGTTCCGGGTCTTACAGTTTTGAATGTGAGATAAAACAGTGCATGAAGATCACGGTGTAAAATCTATGATTATGATGTTCTCCCCTTAGAGGGGAGTTTCATGAGCACATCCCCTGCTGCCTGCCCTATTCTTTCAGAGAGATGGAAACCCGTGGGACCTTCGTAATCTGCTTCACGGTTTTCAGGGAACGGGATTTTTTTACTCACGACATCCAGCCCGGTTTCAAACAACCACGACATCTTTGATTCGAAATCCATCTGGATGTGACGGTAATCATCAAACCAGCGTGCCACCGGGTTGCTTCGGAATACCATGAATTTCCCGATGTTTGCGGGATCGGCCGATTGGTGGTATCGCATAAAGACCTGACCTGCGGTTTTTCCCACAATCTCAATTTTACCGGTAGCATGAGACATCACAAACCGTGCCCGTTTCGCAAGGCCTGAGCATGCCTGCCAGGATTTCTGGATAATTTCATATGATTGTTCCACCGGGATCTGGAAAAACCGGTTTCCGATTGAAGGCCGGCACTGGAAGATGTAATAGGGAGATATTCCTGCAGATGAAAGTTTCCGGAAGAGCCCGGTAAATATTTCCGGCTCACTGTTGACACCGTTGAGAATCGGCGTCTGGCAGAGGATAATGACACCTGCTTTCCGGAGTTCTTCAGCAGCCTGGATTGAAACGTTTGTCAGTTCCCGCGGGTGATTGAAATGTGCCATCAGGTAGATGCGTTTTTCGGGTGTGCTGTAGCGGGACAGGACATAGCACAGATCTTTGTCGTTGAGGATCCTGTACGGGTTGTAAGCGAGCATCTTGCTGCCAATCCGGATGATATTGACATGTTCAATCCCGCGGAGCTGGCGCAGGATCGCTTCGAGCTTACGGGTTGGGAGGGTCAGGGGATCTCCACCGGTTAAAAGGACATTCGTGATTTCCGTATGCTCACGGATATACTCAATCCCTTCAGAAACATCCTTCACGGTCTCGCGTTCGTTACCCATGAACAACCGTTTCCGGAAACAGAAGCGGCAGATGCCTCCGCAGACATCGGTCAGGAGAAGGAGTCCGGTCTGGCTGTATTTATGCTGCAGGCCGGGTTTTCTGGTAAAGTCTTTCTCGCACGAAGGGTCGAGACATCCCCCCCCGTGGAGCTCTGAAGGATCGGGAATAACAATCCTGCGAAGAGGATCATGCCGGTCTTTCCAGTCAATAAGTGACAGGTAATAGTCATTGGAGCGGAAGGGAAATGTTGCACTCACCGTTTCCATTGCGTTGCGTTCTTTGGATGCGAGCCCGACGAGGTTGTCAAGTTCGGCTATAGTACTCAGGTATTTCGGATTCATCATACACCTCCATGTTTCAGGTTTTCTGCCCTTGTGTTCAAGGCAGGTGTTGTGAGCAATGCGAAAAAACTACCGGTCGCCGGTAAAGGAAATTGGGCGTATTGCGTGCACTACTCAGAAACTGTTACTATCCCCTCATCCTTTAAACCCTTTTTGTTGGTTATACAACCGGAAGAGCGGGTGCGACTGAATGGTTGGGAAAGAATGCCCTGGCAGGTTTTTAGTAGCCGGACTGTGTACCAGAAAACCTGGGAAACAGGAAAGAGGGGCGCTTGCCGGGAAGTTGTCTCACGTATACTGATTCTCTTTTATGAACTGGTATGCCAGTTCACGGATCTTACGGTTCTCGAACTCGATCCTGTCATCATACGTGATCAGCAGGATCCGGTGATATGGTACGGGTTTCCCGCCATCGATTGTCCGGATGCTCATGTAGTACGACTCAAGGATGATGTCAGTGTCGCTCACGCTCGACCGGTTGTTGGGTGCGCCGCGGTCGATATACCAGACCCGGACCTTCGGGATATCGTAGCGGTCATCGTGCCAGTATTGCTGCAGGAGTTTGTGGCTGGTTAACATAAGCCATCTGTTTTATCCACATTAACCTGTATACTGTCTATTTCTCCCCGATATCTTCGTTCCATAACTCCGGCCTGGAGCCGATGAAATCACGCATCAGGTGAATGCACTCTTCATCATCAAGGATAACCAGTTCCACTCCCCGCGAGCGCAGATATTCCTCCGGTCCCCGGAAGGTTGTATTTTCACCGATTACAATTCTGGGGATTTTATACAGCAGGATTGTACCGCTGCACATGTCGCAGGGAGAGAGCGTTGAATACAGGACCGCCCGCTGATAATCTTGTGGTTTGAGCCGACCCGCATTTTCAAGGCAATCCATCTCTGCATGTAAAATAGCGCTGCCCTGCTGCACCCGGCGGTTGTGTCCCCGACCAACGATTTTCCCATCAATCACCAGCACCGAGCCGATAGGAATGCCACCTTCAGCCAGTCCTGATCTGGCTTCTTTGATAGCGGCCTGCATGAATTTATCCATTGAATAATCCCCCTTCGATAAAAAATTAACAACCGCCTCTTTCACCGACCATGGTGCATCCTTCGGGGACATAATACCTCTTTCCGCCACTTAAGGTTTTGCCGCAGAAGTCCCGGCAGGTGGCTGGCCGGCTGTCGTAAATCGCACAGCTCCACGTCCTGGCCCCGCTGCTGTCAGGTTCTTCCTCGCGTAAGTGACGGCACGGGGCATATGCAAGGAACAAGCCGTCTGCTTCCTTAAGGCCACGTTCACGGAAATAATGCACCTGGTGGGGTTTGCACTGGCGGACGGGAATGATGGGGAGCCAGCGGCAGCATTCGCCGCAGCGGCTGCAAATACCGGCTCCCTGGGCGGGTCTGGAAGGTTTCATTGCGTTATCACTGACTCCTGCAGTAGAGGAAAATTGTGAAGAGTGGACAAATTAACATACCGTTTTATCCCCATGACCACGGCATCCCTGCCTCTGCGAAACTCGCAGGACCGGGTAATCGTACGGGTTCAGAGTTTCACCTCAACCCGCCTGAATTTCACAGGGTAGCAGAGGTATCCTTTTTCCCGGAGCGGGTCGGTAAGGACAAGGACAGATCCGAGACGTTCGGCAGTCACGATATATGAAAAGAAAAAGACGCGGCGGACTTCTGAAAATCGGGAAGCAGCATTGGTTTCATGTGGATCCGTATTCCCGAACTTTTCAAATACAACCTCTTCAGAGTACCCGTGGAACAGGGTGTAATTTCGGATAATATACGATCGATCATCCTCCTGTATCACAAGCCAGCGGAACGGGTTGACTGACGGGATCTTACGGCCGGGAAGTTTTACTGCCGCGATCAGGAACATGACGGTCCTGACTGCGATATAAAGTATGACCATGCCCCCGTAGAGCACGATTGCAGAAGAGAACGGCAGGAATGAGAGTGTCACCGCTACACCACACCCTGCGGCCGCTACGGCGAGAAGCATGCTGGGGCCGGGCAGGATTCCCAGCGTGTATTTCCGGTCGGAGAAAGGGGCAAGGAACGGGATGCCCGGGCATGCAGCCACATCGATCACCAGATGCAGCAGGGCGCCGGCAAGGACAGCAGCAAACCCGTACGCCCCGGCAGCAGCAATAGTGCCGGTCAGAATAATGCCGGCAATCCCGAGCAGGACGACCGTGCCATAGACAATCAGGGATAGTACGAACGCTCCCGAGATACTGTGCGCAATCCCGCCGTGCGTGAACAGGTAGAGAGAGGGGGTTGTGTCAGATATTGCCGGAAAGAGGATATCGGCATCCGGAATCACCGCTCCCAGGACAGCGAACGGGAGAAGGGGAGCAAACCCGGGTGCAGAGAACATGATCGAGACAATCAGCGCATGGGAGAGGGTGTCCACGCAGAAATGTTAATGGTGACGGGGTAAAAAGGTTTATTGGATCTGCCGGAACGAAAACTCTGTGTCTGTCCAGCAATTCTTTAAAAAAAACACACAGTCCACTGTGAAAAATCACGAAAAATGATAGGAGTGACGCTTCGCTACACGTGGATCACCTGGGCGATGTTCATGAGTCCCTGGTCTGGAGCCCGTCCTCCCATCAGGGAGGCTATCTTAAAAAAATGTATACATATCACCTGAATCGGGCTCCCTGGTCGCTGGCAAAAACACACAGTCCGTTGTGTATTATTATAAAAAAAAAGGATTTACCGGCGCCGCAGCACTGCGAATGCGCCAATACAGAATACCCCGAGAAGTACCGTCATCACACCGACCGGTGACTTTGTGGCGGTCGGCACGATCCCGGCAAGGCTCACGATGACCTGGGTTACCGCTGTCCCGGTCACCGTCACGACCTGTGTCTGGTCGGTGTAACCGTCCATCCTTACTTTAACGATATGCGACCCGTCAGGGATATCGGCAAGGGTGAGCGGGGAGATGCCGCGGAAGTCATCGTCGAGGAAGACGTTTGCACCCGCGGGTGACGATGTCACGACAATCTGACCGGTCGTGTCCTTTACCGGACCGGGAGGAATGGGAGAGAGCTGGGCATTGAGGGTCACGATCCTGCCAGGAGTCACCTTCACGGTCTGGGTGAACGTCTGGTAATCGTCAAGTGTCAGCTGTATTGTGTGGAGCCCTGGCGTGACACTTGTCAGGTCATATGATCCGCTGACCGGGGTAAGGCCCATGTAGTGCCCGTCAAGGGACAGGGATGCTCCCGCCGGGTCCGAGCTTACCTCGATTGCGCCGATATTGGCCGGTGCGGGGGAGAAGGTTACCGGGACCTGGACCCTCTGGCCTGCATACACGGTGACGGTCGAGATGAATTCATCGTATCCGACCTTCTGGACCCGGACTGTGTGGCTGCCGGGGGCAAGGCCCGGAACGACAGCAGGTGTTGATCCCCCGTACCTGCCGTCAACATAGATATCGGCGCCATCCGGGCTCGATGTTATCGATAGCGAACCGGTCTCCCGGGGCGACGGGACGAGGTTTGCACTCACCCGGGTCGGGACTCCGGGGTCGACATATACGGTCGTCGTGTATGTCTGGTACCCGGCCATGCTCACCTGAACGGTGTGACTTGTGCCCGCCGAAACTGAAGTAAACGTCGCCGTGGTATACTGCCCGGCCCGTCCATCGAGGTACGCTATCGCACCGGTCGGGTAGGACGTGACGACGATCGACCCGAACGACTGGACCGGGTTCAGGGTCGCGTACAGGTTGAGGGTCTCCCCCTGCATTGGCCACCCGTTCACCACCCCGTAATAGGTATCATAGCCGGGTTTCTGGACGGTAAATGTCTTGTAGGGCGTGCCGGTGACGGCGACTTCGGTATCGCAGGAACCCGAGGCAATGGTGCATGCCGTGGATTGTCCGTCAAATGAAACAGTTGCGCCGTTGATGTTCGCGCTGACCTGGATCCAGCCCTTGCCCCCGCCAATCGGCTGGCGGGTCGGTACAACGGTGGGTTCCTTTGTCGGTTCCGGGGTCGGGACCAGCTTCAGTGTCACATCGACCGCGGACTGCTCACCCGCTTTAACCATGATACTGGCAGAGTACGGCTCATACCCTTCCTTTGACACCCGCACGGTATATGATATCCCGGCGCCGAGTTCGCGCCCGACAACCGGTGTGACACCGATGGTCTTCCCGTCAAGTTCGACGGAAGCTGCTGAAGGAGTTGATGTGATGCTCACCCACCCGACCTCTGGCGCGGCAGGGGTCGTTGGTTCCTTTGTCAGGTCATGGGTAGGCAGCAGCGTAGGTACCGTGGGCTCCCGGGTCACCGGCTCGATGCTTGGTTCGAGGGTAACCCCCTGGATAATCGAAGACTCAGCAGCCATGGTTTCCGGCGTTTGCGGATCCAGACCCTGCGCCACCACCGGTGCAGTGATGGCGAGCATAATGAGGATACAGAAGAGCAGTACAGTGTGTTTCATACAAAAACTTCCAATAGTTACTACGTGGGTTACAGTCTATCTGAAATTTTTGATTCATCTGGTATGTGGGATTTTCCCTTCCAATCCTTCACCTCGTTTATTTCCGGATCAGCCTTTCTCTTTGGATTATATCCAGGATCAGAGCGTAATTCCCGCCAGGCTGAGAATAATCAGAAGTAATGCCCCGGGCAGGCCGGCCAGAGCACAGATAATGACGGTGATCCAGGTGAACCCGATATCGGGTTTTCCGGCATACTGCATAAGGTGGAAAAAATTCACGATGAGCAGGGTAATAAGCCCCACAATTGCGTTGATTGCCAGCTGTCTGAAGTTCCTGACAACACAACAGGCAACCAGGACAAAGATAATAATAACAAGGATGAGAATTGCAATACCAAGGAGTGCCATGTACCAGAAACTATCTTGTGTTACAGGTATTATACCGTTCGTCCGGGTAACAAATCAACAAAGAACAAGGTACATAGGTCATTAAATAATGGGTTTGATATCAGCAGGTAGTAAAAAATCCCCGGGTATTATCTGCCCCTGTGAAACGATTATCGCAATGGACGTGCAAAAAGATAGTTCTTTTTAATTTCCGGTATCCTTCATCGGGACAGGATGAAATCGTGCCCTTTTTTTCCGATTATGAAGAGAACCATTCCAAAGAATCCATACATTATTATTAATGGCATAATGGTTGATGAAATTGTCTGCGATGATGTCGTAGCATCCGTTGTAAAGGACATGATGTAGACCAGTGCACCGGCAATCATAAGCATAAAGAATAATAACACTTTTTTCATGATTCTGTCTCCCCCTCTGGATAATTCATATCAGATCCAGTTATACACGGGATAAACAATCAATACCTGTTCTCGTACAATAATAAAGTCTGGCGAGGCACTGCTGCAATGCAAAACTACGGGTTGTCACTGATGTGTGCAGCGCCGGATCAGGATTATAAAAATACCGGGGTAATCATGCAATGCAATGCCCTGGCAGTATTGCAAGGCGTGCGGAATGATGCTGCCGGAAAAATAATTCTAGAGAATATTGTTTGAATGATTGATCTTTGATTTGTTATGGGTGCGAATCAGGTACAGGCCGACTCCTGCCGGGATGAGGAAGGTTAACGCATAATAGAGGAATACATCGGGCCCGTAATAGGTTGCCTGGAACAAAAGAACAATGAACAGGTAGTCGAGCACGATTGCAATCAGCATCCATGCTATCCCGACACCCGCGTAATATCGCAGGGGGAGGGACTCCCGTGCCCTGAACCACCATAATGCAATAGCGACCGTAACCGGGGTGAAGATGGCAAGGAGGATCCATCCCATGATACCTGCAAAGGGAGTGAAGAACAGCACCAGCGATGCGAGATAGCCGATAAGCCAGAGAAACGTGCCAAGGCCGGTAGTATCTTTAATCCATTGCTTCATATCCGGTGTTTTTGCCGCTTCACATTCTTGTGCTTTTGCGCCGGACCCGGAATATCAGGATCCGGTTTTGGCACCGGAACAATCCCTGCCCGATCAGGATCAGAACAATATTCATCGTGTCCAGAAATTATTTCTCAACTATTCATGAGGCACTAAGTGGGGAAAACCTGATAATCAGTATTGATTTTGACAAACAGATATTTTTAAAAAAGGTACACCTTTCAGGCAATTGTCGTTAAAAAGAATCCTGACTATATTCGCCACAGGAACAGATTTTTTCGATGAAAAAACAGGAACCGGGAAAGAAAAATATATTTCTGGATGGCCGTGGTACTTTCGGATCAGGTCTTCTTCTTGGAACCAGTCTTTGTAATCTTCTTGGAGGGCTTGATGGGCCCTGGTGGGTTCGTATGATAGCCCAGCTCATCTCCATGGGGATGTGAATGGGCATCATGACGGGGAGGCAGGTTTGGTTTATTCTGGGGGTGGTGCGCAGCTTGAGGATGAGGATGGTCCAGGGGATGGTGCTTATCCAGTTCTTCTTGCCGGGCCTTGTCCGGGCTGATATCAGCGTCGGGTGGTGTCTTGGGATAATCAGGGCGACGATCGGGGCGGTGTTTGGTTGCCATAATCAAATCTCCTCTCCCGGTCATAAAAATGCTTCCCTGGTGAAAACCTGACCAGGAAAGATCAGACATCTGTGAAGAAAGAGACCAGGTACTTTTTTTTATCTATGGTGATATAGTATCATTCTGACCCTGCCGGTTTTTTATTCTGGAGAGCTGGCGGGAGGATCTATGGCAGAAGATTTACAGATAACACGGGATATCATAAAGGACCTTCTTGATCGAATCACCAGCCCCCTGCAGGATGTACGGGAGGGTGCGGTTGAAGCTCTCGCGGTGAGTACCTCAGATGAGGACTGGAGGCCGAGCGAACTGATCCGGCAGGATGGCATCGAGATTGTTGCCGCCCTTCTTCACGATAAGAATACTCATATTGTTGTGTCCGCCCTTGATATCATCATCGCCACCGCTGTGGCCGGTGAGGAAGAGGCGCTCATTACCCGTGGGGTGATTGACCGGCTTGACCAGATACAGGACCATAATGACCCGCTGATACAAAAGAAGGCACAGGAGGCGCTACGGCTCCTGGTACCCGAGGTTGAAGAGGTAGTTACTTCCAAGCCCCAGGATGACTATTAACGATAAAAGGTATGAATAAATGGTGGCAATTTCCCCGTATCTTTTCTGGTAATCAATTCTGGGTCCCGGGGCGGGAACTAAAACAACAGCAGGATGCTTTTTATGAAAAATATTGCCGGTCCCCCATCCAACATCAGAAGAATGCTCCCAAAAGCAGTTGTAATCAAAGTCGGGAATTAGGGACAGACCCTCATATTTCCGATGATAGACTTTAATCTGATTTTCATTTTCATTTATTTTTTGAAAAGTCCGGTCATTATTGTCTGAAAACGTAATCATGATGCATCACTCAGGACGCGGGGTCACGTGAGAAAACTCCCCGGGTTGTCCATGAGATTTACTGCAGCCCCCTCAGAAGTATTAATATGTTAAGAGAAGAAGGGATGCAACATGGTAACAATTGTTTCTACCCTGTTGACATTTGTGGTCGCTTTGATCATTTCGATGATAATAATTTTTGTTATTGCAAAGTTGTTTGGCGAAAAGGAAGGTATAACCACCGCATTTCTCGCTGCCCTTATTGGCACGGCAGTCTACACGGTAATTTATTATGTTCTGGGCCAGGGATTGATAGCTGCATTCATAGCGGGAATTGTGTGGCTGCTGGCATTGCAGAGACTGTACACAATCGGCTGGCTCAAATCCCTGCTGATTGCGGTTGTTGTCTGGATATTGACATCAGTTGTTGGATGGTTCCTGCCGGCGCTCACCGGTCCGATGTGATAAAAAGTTTTGAAAAATGGGGCTCTGTAGAAACAGGCCTGAACCTATATGTTCTCACCTGAACCATGAAAATTGTATACTATACGAATGTCCCTGCCTCAGGGCCTCTCTTTAGGCACGGCGGGACAGGGTGATTAATTGTATTTTTTTGTTACTGATCCGCCGCGGGGGCGTCCCTCCGGGGGCGTCGTCGTTCATCGTGCCAGAAGAATAGAGATGAGAATCCACTCATCATACCTGATTTTTTCAATTTTTATAGCAAAACCTGTTTTTTATTTATTTTTTGTTTCACCGGGATACATGAGAGAGCGGAGCAGGAAGGCCAGAAACCTGCTGCCACGCACTATGCAAAAAAGTACATGGAAATTTATGACAGGTGTATGAATAATATTGATATTCTGGATCTTTCTGATACAATGAAAGACAGTGTTATTTTTTTAATGACCGGGTCAGTTCCTTCATTTGTCTATGTCGGCAGGAAGAAAAAACAGGAACATACGTGGGCAAAGGAAGACTTAAAAATGATCTATTTTTAAAAAGCTCCTTTTTCATTTCAGGATGTACGTAAAAAAGATCCTTTTTTGTGTATCGCTCACGGGCATCCCCGGATCCCGTTCCGGACAGGACCTGACAAGTGTTCCTATGAAAAGCGTATTATCAGAACAAAGCAGCAAACATACGGGAAGAATACCTGACGGTACCTGACAGGATATCATCACATGACTGTAGCACTCCACATCGAAAACCTGACCCGGCGGTTCAACAACCTGGTCGCCGTGGACAACATATCCTTTGATATCGAACACGGGGAGATTTTTGGCCTGCTTGGCCCCAACGGCGCCGGAAAGACAACAACACTCTCCATGCTCTCCACGATGCTCAAACCCACATCAGGTTCAGCAACCGTCAATGGCATCGATATTGAACGGGATGAGGATGGCGTCAGGAAATCCATCGGGATTGTATTCCAGGACCAGAGCCTTGATGAAGAACTGACCGCCTGGGAAAATATGGACTTTCACGGGCGCCTTTACCGGATACCCGCAGATATACGGAAACAACGGATCACCGAACTCCTCAGGCTTGTCGAACTTGAAGACCGGCAACATGATATTGTAAAAACATTTTCCGGGGGGATGAGGAGGCGCCTGGAGATCGCACGCGGTCTTCTCCACCACCCCTCTGTCCTCTTTCTTGACGAACCCACGCTGGGCCTTGACCCCCAGACCCGCAATCACCTCTGGCAGTATATCGCCACGCTGGCACGCGAGAAGGGGATCACCATTATCCTCACCACGCATTACATGGAGGAAGCAGACCGGTTGTGCAACCGGATCGCCATTATCGATCACGGGAAGATCATTGCCCTTGATACCCCGAAAAACCTGAAAGACGGGATTGGCGGGGACGTCGTGACCATACGGTCACCGGACCCGGCAGCCGTCGTTAAAGCCCTGACTGAACCCTGGATTACCCGCGTGGAACAGCACAACGATGAAGTGATTGTAAGCCTGAAGAACGCTGAACAGCATATCAGCGCTATCGTTACGCTGCTCAATGCAAACCAGATCTCTATCGAGTCCATCGCGATACACAAACCAACCCTCGAAGATGTATTCCTCTCGTTTACCGGAAAAACCATGCGGGAAGAAGAAGCGGACCATAAAACGAACATGCGGATGCACCAGAGAATGGTGAGGCATTAATCATGGACATCATCTACACCATCTGGCTCCGGAACATGAAACGCTACATCCGCTCGAAGAGCCGGATCATCGGCAGCATCAGCATGCCGCTCTTCTTTTTACTCTTTTTGGGGTTCGGCCTGAATTCCGTTGTGCAGCTGCCCGGGATCGGGGGGAATTACATCGTGTTCCTTATCCCGGGCATGGTTGCCATGAGCGTGCTGTTCACGTCGGTTTTTTCCGGGATCCAGATCATCTGGGACAAACAATTTGGTTTTTTGAAAGAGACTCTTGTTGCACCGGTCTCACGTCTCGAGATCATGTTAGGCCAGACCCTTGGCGGGGCAACAACTGCTGTCATCCAGGGGTTTATGATCCTTGTCCTCTCGGTGTTCATCGGTCTTGAGGTCTCAAATCCGGCTGGATTTCTCATCGCCCTCGGGTTCATGATCCTGATCGGCATCTCATTCACCGCATTCGGTATTGCGATTGCATCACGGATGGAAGATATGACCGGCTTCCAGCTCATCATGAATTTTGTTGTCTTCCCCATATTCGGCCTGTCCGGGGCACTCTTTCCGATCAGCTCATTACCGGCATGGATGGGACCGGTTACCCTGCTCGATCCTCTCACGTATGGAGTGGAAGGGATCCGTTACGGCCTTACCGGTGTTTCGCAGATTAACCCGCTGGTGTGTGCTGCGGTTATCGGGAGTTTCACGGTGGTAATGACGATCCTCGGGGCATTTCTGTTCAGGAAAATAAAACTCTAAAAAAGTCTTTTTTTATTCCGGAATGGCCGGGCGATAGTTATCGGATAATCATGGTTTATTCGGCTCTGTAGAGATGCTTATAAAATTAAAATGCTCATGGGGATTTCATCCCCGCCGTTTTGCTCCCCCCCAAATGCGATAACTTCCGAAAAGGTAATGCATTAGCTATCGCGCAGCGCAGGGGCGGTCCGGGGGGACAGGCATTGTCCCCTCCTTCGTACTTCGGGCATTTAATCTCATACTCCAAAAAAATGAATTCTACAGAGCCATTTGTTCAGGGTTTTTAAGGGGAAAAGGGGGGAAATGTTCCTTTTAATGTAAAAAATGGAGGATTTGTTAATCTGCAGGAATCCCGGAATATACACATATAATCACTTCAATTTCAATTTTGCACAAGATAAGTGTGAATTTTTTTGTAGTCAGGGGATTTTTTATTATCAGGTATCTCCCATCACTCAATATGAAACCCCTTGAGAAGACCAAAAATCTTCCTCTGCTTCCCATTCTTGCTGGGGCCATGATACTCATCCCGTTCCTTCTGGCTGCCGGATGCACCGGGCAGGCACCTCCTGATACCCGGCTGGGTGGGACCGGATGGACCCTGACGGGCTATGTTCACAATGGTGTGCCTGTACAGGTCATGAGCGGATCTAAAGTCACCCTTGAATTTGGTGAAGACGGGCGTATCACCGGCTCGGCCGGGTGCAACCATTACTTTGCCTCCTATGAGGTGAAGGGGTCGGCTGTTACGGTCGGGCCCGCGGGATCTACGGAGATGTACTGCGCTGCACCAGGTATAATGGAGCAGGAGAGTGCTTACCTCAGGCTCCTTGGCCAGGTCACATCCATCATTATTGATGCTGATCGGCTCACCCTTGGAGATGCAAATGGTATAACAATCCTCTCGTTTGCCAGGACAGTACCACCTGCACCGGCACCCCTTGTCGGGACAAACTGGACACTTCAATCCTTCCATACCGCAGATGCTGTTTCATCGGTTATCGCCGGCACAACTATCACTGCCGTCTTTGGCGAAGACGGGAGTTTAGCCGGTTCAGCCGGGTGCAACCACTACTTTGCCACATATGCCCTGACGGGAACATCGCTGTCAGTTGGTCCGGTCGGGTCAACGAAAATGTACTGCACCGCACCGGGCGTGATGCGGCAGGAAATAAACTTCCTTGCGCTTCTCAACCAGACAAAGACCATTGCCATCGAAGGTGACCTGCTCACGTTGGCAGATACAAACGGGGTAGCACTCCTGTCATTTGGATCGGCAGGCCTGTAGTCAAATGATGATAGGAATACTATGAGAGTCGAGAATTGTGTAGCTATCCAGCATATTTCTAATTTTTTTTAGATCGCTCAACGTGTAGCATCAGCTTTGTGCCTGCCTGTCATTTCACGCAGTCAATATCCGGTGAATAAGGTTTGATATCCACTACCGGCGTACCGTCAAGCGCATCGAGCCCGCGGACGCGAAGGATATTCCCCTCCCGCCCGAGCAGGTCAACCACCGAGAACCCTATCGGGTTGGGGCGGTTGGGCGAACGGGTGGCAAATACCCCGTGCTCGATCATCTCATGCGGGGGTGTTGCCTTAAGCATGGTCCTGTCAGCCCGGTCAAACCATGAAAGGATGATCAGGTGGGATTTCTTTTCAACATCCTCAAGCCCGGAGAGGTACTGCTTATCAATCACGATCTCAGAAACAGTATCCGATAATCTTCCCTGCCGTGGTGCATCCTTCCTCTCTTTGTAGGGAGATTTCACATACCCGATTGGCCGGATTTCAAAATTCATGATTTTTTCCTCCAAAAAAGGGAGATGTTTATGGTCTCTTTGCGGGATGGGTGCCTTCAGCGCACGGGATACAGACGCATTTCCCGTTTACGTTCCTTGTTTTTGCATCGGCAACAGACTCGCCGCAGGACTCACAGGTGACCGAAGCAAAAATCCGTGCTTTCTGCGGGGTCTCCATGGCGATCTTCTCAATGTTCATGATTTTTTCTGCAGGTGCATGGAGTACATCCAGCGTTGCCTTGTGCATCAGCTCATGGAACTTTTCCTCTTCCTGTGCTGAGGCTTTCCCGGAGAAGACTCTGGCTCGCAGGGCAGCAAAATCGTCCTCTTCGGTCGTCTTGTTCCGGTGAAACGTGACCCGGACTGCCTTTCCGTCCTTCCTGTTGAAAAAGGTGAACGCGTGCTTGCCATAATCGTGGATGACCAGGTTGCCCTTGCCTGCAGTTGTCCCGGCAATGACCTGGATTGCGTCAACTCCGCAGGCATTGGTCTCGCAGATGGCAACAAGGTCTTCATCTTCCGGCCTCGTAACGCCAAGGGCTTCCATTGCAGCGGTTGCCGCACGGTAACCGGAGGCAAGGCCCGGGCAGGAATGGCCGTGGAAGCGAATGCAGTCATCGAATGTTATCAGCGGGGGTGCATGGTGATGGTGGGTATGCATTTTCTCTCTCCTATGTGATTTTGCAGGTGCCCGGAATTACACACCGGACACCACCGAGTTCTCCAATCATGACCGGGAGGCCGTACACCTCCTCAATAACAGATGAGGTGACGATATCATGATTGCCGTGGGTATACACGGTTCCGTTTTTGATGAAAATGAATGTATCTGCAAACCGCAGGGCCTGGTTCAGGTCATGCATGGTCATAATGGCAGCGATCTTATGGTCCCGGACAACTTCGCGGATGGTATTGAGGATATCAACCTGGTTTTTCAAGTCAAGGTTGCTGGTCGGTTCATCGAGCAGCAGGACCTTTGGCTCCTGGACAAGTGCCCGGGCGATGGCAACTTTCTGGAGTTCGCCGCCGCTCATCTCATCGATATACACAAGGCGGAGGGCCTGCATTTTAAGCCTGGCAAATATGGCATCCACGATGGCGAGGTCCCGGGGTGCGACATCCCAGCCGATATGCGGGCGACGCCCGAGCAGGACTGCATCGAACGCGGTCAGGCGCCCGGTCTCCACCCGCTGCGGGACATAGCCGACCCTCCGGGCGATATCCATGGTCCCGAGATCGAGAAGGTTCTCCTCTTCCAGCAACACGGTTCCCTGCCGCGGTTTTAAGATCCGGTTCAGGCATTTTAACAGCGTGGTCTTTCCTACACCATTGGGGCCGAGCACGGCGGCCACCTGTCCCCGTTCAATCGAAAAACCAATCTCCCGGAGGATATTTTTATTCCTGTACATGAATTTCAGTTCATTTACCGATAACATCATCGCTTGTACCCCCTGAACAGCAGGAAGATGAAGACGGGAGCTCCCATGAACGCCGTCAGCACGGCCACCGGGAGCACGTAGGGTGCCACAATCACCCGTGCCATCGTATCCGATGCAAGAAGCAGGATTGCCCCGGCCACCGCTGAGCCGGGGATCAAAAACCGCTGGTCATCGCCAATGACCCTCCGGACCATGTGCGGGCAGACGAGCCCGACAAACCCAATCACACCCAGCAGTGAAACAATGACTGCAGAGATAAGCGCTGCAATGGTCATCCCGATCAGCCGCACCCGCATCACATTCACCCCAAGACCCTGTGCCGTCTCATCCCCGGCATCGATTGCATTGTAGTTCCAGCGGTTTGCAATGAAATACAGGGTCCCGGCTCCCGTGACAACCGCCATTAAGGGCAGCATATCCCAGGTGGCCCGGCCAACGTCGCCAAATGTCCAGAATACCACGGCAGCAAGCTGGGTATCATTGGAGAAATACTGCAGGAACATGACGCCGGCCGAAAAGAGGGACGAGAGGGCGACCCCGGTCAGGACCATTACTTCCGGGGACGCTCCTTTGAGATGGGAGATCACCAGGATCACACCGGTCGCAACCATGCAGAAGATGAATGCGACCAAGGTGGTAAGGTAAGGGTTGGAGATTGAGACAGGATTTGCCACCGTTGACTGGATATTGCCGGTACCGAGAAGGATCACGGATACTGCAGCGCCAAACGCACCGGCACTGGATATCCCAAGGGTAAAAGGAGATGCGAGCGGGTTTCTCAGGATTGATTGCATGACTACTCCCGCGATGGAGAGCCCGACTCCTGCTATCACCGCGGCGAGTGCCTGCGGCAGCCGGATATTCCAGATAATACGGTCCCATTTCAACGATGTGGTTGTGCCAATCAGGGACTGGATCACCTCAAGTGGAGGTATGGCAACAGCTCCTGTTGATATAGCAGTGACAAACAGGATGAGCGAGAGGAGAATTCCTGCAATAATCCAGCGTACCTTGCGGTCAAGGTATGCCTGGTAATCTTTCGGGGCGGTTCCTTTATTCAGGTGCATGGCAGCTCTCTTTTTATCCGGTCTGTATCCGGGCAAACCCGAGATTTTTATAATTCCTGTTGATGGCTGCAAAGGCGGGCTTGCCGACAAACCTGGTATAGATCTCATCCGCCTTTACCTGCGGGTCGATATCCGTGAACCGGTCCGGATACAGTACCTTTCCGATGAAATATGCATCTGCCAGCACGGTGTCATAGTTCGTGTTGTAGAAATTGTAAGGCAGGACACCGTACACGTTCCCCGTTTTCACCGCAGCCAGGCCAGCGTATGCAGGGTTGGTCTTCAGTTCACCGATTGCGCCATCATTGTCCATCTGGGTAGTCCCGACGTCAATGAAAATAAACTCAGGATCCTGGTCAACAATAACCTCTTTTGAGATATCGGCATGCTGACTGCCGGATCCCGCCGCAACATTTCTGGCATGCACCCAGATGAATGGAGGGTAGGCCGGCTCGGTGGAAATGATCCCATGGGCACCGGCGGAGCTGACACCGCCGATATACACGGTCTTCTGCTGGTCAGGCGGTATATCCTTTGTCCTGTGTTCAAGATCTGCAGTAATACTGTCGATATACGTGATCAGTTCTTGTGCACGGGCCTCTTTCCCGAGAGTTTTACCGATGATGCGGAGTGCTGCATCCAGTTCAGCTTTTTCGGCACCCGTCCTGAGGGAACCATACGGGAACGCGATAACCGGAATTGCAGTCTTGTTCTGCAGGGTATCGGCTTCTGCTGCACTGGTAGCATACGCTGTGCCGGTAGAGCCGGTCTTGAAAATCAGATCAGGACCGATCCCGATAATCTTCTCCGGGTCATCTTTGCCGCGGAACTCCCCGATGAGGGGCAGGGCGGCAAACTGCGGGTTTGTTATCGCATATGCCCTGCCTTCCTGCGGCTGGACTTTCTTCTCAATACTGTCGACGCCAGCAACCTTGTCCTGCGCACCAAGATACACGATATACCGCAGGCAACCGGACCCGGAACAGATGATCCGTTCCGGATTCACCGGTATAGTTACCGGTCTTCCGAAACTATCAGTGACCGTTGTGGTTGCAGATGATGACGGTGTCTTTGTTGTTGTTGTGACTGGCGACACAGAAGTGTTACCGGTGCATCCGGTGCATACTACGAGAGCAAGGAGAATTGTTGCTACGATTATTAAAAATAACCTTATTTTTTTCATACGAAACAATACTTTATTAAAATTAAGTGTTATTAAAGTTTAATCATTTGAATTTTGTATTATAATTTTTTGAATTATTGTATAAAATAGTATGAAAAATTTGAATGATTGCTTTAAAGGGTATTTCGGGATTCCGACATCAGGAACACTTTTGCGGGCACCGGTGTGAACACTGTCTGATGCATAATTGTGCCTCCGGGCCTGTACCTGGAACGTTTATAAGGTTGGATGGGGATATTCCGGCGACTTTATTGAAAATTCCTGCCTGTCGCAACTAAATCTGAAACAATCCTGAATTTTCCGGTGTTTGAGTGTACAAAAAAACATGGTCCATGGATCTGCTGCTAATTCTACTGAATTTACCGGCCATACTTCTCCTTCCTGAACGTGTCTGTACCGGTTGTTCAATAAACCCCGGAATTCATCAGAAAATCGGGTGATTATTCAGATTTTGTACTATCAGATAAGTCTTTTATATACAATCCGGCTATATACCGGTTTACTCTGGTATGGGTACAAACCTCCCGACAGGAAATGGATAAGCCCCTCAGACAGCTGTATCCTTGCGGGATACATGCACAACCCATATGAGTGGAGTTTTTGTATGAAATTCAGGAATATAATCGCAGTTTTTGGAGTACTGTTCTTTGTACTCCTCATTTCGGGATGCACCAGTTCATCCCCGCCAGTCCAGGCACAGACGTCTGTTCCCACCACGGCAGCGGCGACACTATCGTCGACCCCGACTGCAGTCCCGTTTCCGGATGCCCTTGCCCTGAACGAGTACGCCACATTCGGAAGTGCGGATAAAATCGGAAAGGCAACGGTCTACAGGTTTGAAATTAAACCAAACTACAACTGGACGTCACCTTCATGGAACAGCCCCCGCGAGCAGGGCAGTGCATCACAGCCGCTTGATATCCAGCGTGGTTACACCACGGAGAAACCCCGTGAAGGAAACATCTTCCTGTTTCTATATGTCCGTGTCCTGAATACCGGTGTGAATGCAGTGTTTGCTCCATCAGCACAACAGTTTGTAGTAATCCGTGACGGGACGGTGTACAATTATTCATCCGTACACGACTCCGATGTGGTTATTGACAAAGTTACCGGGACACAATATGATTACCAGATCGGGCGGGGCGGGACTGTCGGTTACATCCAGCCCGGTGAAAGTAACATGGCGGATGGCTATCTCATTTATGAAATACCCTCTCAGCTTCTCTCCCAATACAACCTACGTGGTGAGCAACCTCGACTATCAGACCCGGGCAGCATGGAAACTTGGTTGAAAACGAGGCATCTCTTTATCAGGCCAGATAATTGACATGGTGGTGGAAGCAGGATCCACCTGGTCCTGCCTCTGACCTGCCATAAATTCCATCCCCTGATCCGTGGACACTCAATGTCGTAAGAAGAGTACCTGTGCAGCGCACGGGTGCTAAAAACCAGCGAAATGCATATTATCTTTCAATGATATCTCAAGGTAACCCTGGAGGGTTCAATAAGGAGATGAAAAGAGATGAAAGGTACCCATGAAAAAGAGCATACATCCGTTGTCAAGGTAGTGGAGTTGATCGGCAGCTCACCAGACAGACTGGGAAGAAGCAACCGCTCACGCCGTGGAGGTCAGCCGGTCAGACCATCAGGAATATCAAGGGAGTTGATGTAAAGCGATGCACAGCAAAAGTAGAGAATAACAAGATCGTGGAATATCGTGCCGTTGTTAAAATTGCTTTTGTTGTGGAAACCGACTAATCTTTTTTAATTTTCCCCTGCCTGAAGGGTGATAATTCTCCCAGCCCACGGACTTTGGATATGTTTATCAGGGAAAAGATCTCATTCCCGCATAGTATGCCCGGGTATCCGGGACAGCCAGACCAGATACCTCGCACAGGATCTCTCCACGGAGGAGTACAATCGCATGTTCCCCATCGGTGATGACAATACTTCCCGCAGAACAGTACCCGTGGTCACGTATGCCCTGATTGCCATAAACGTCCTGTTCTTTTTGGTTGAGTTAATCGCAGGAGATGCGTTTATTGAGACATGGGCGTTTGTTCCCACCCGTTTTTTAGCACATCCCGGCGGGGATTTTATCACCATCTTCACCTCCATGTTCATGCACGGCGGCTGGCTTCATATCGGGGGCAACATGCTCTATTTATGGATATTCGGTGACAACATCGAAGACCGGTTCGGGCACCTGCGCTACCTGGTTTTCTACCTCGTCTGCGGTGTTGCGGCAACGTTTGCCCAGATGGCGTTCAGTATGGGGTCCAGTATACCGAACCTGGGTGCATCGGGGGCGATTGCCGGGGTGCTCGGTGCGTACGTTTTGTTGTTCCCGCAGCGCAGGGTCACCGTCATGGTCGGCGCAGGAGTTACCCAGATGCCCGCACTGATCGTGATCGGGTTATGGTTTGTCCTTCAGTTATTCAGTGGCATTGGTTCCATTGCAGCTACCGCTGATACAGGTGGCGTGGCGTACATGGCGCATGTCGGCGGATTTATCGCAGGGTTTGTACTGGCTTTTCTGTTACGCGGGAACCGGGTAGCGTGAGCGACGAACTTTTTTTAGTAAATAGTGAGGACCGGAATGAGCCCGGGCTGCACCATGTCAGACTATAAAAACGGAGAGGATTAACGATCCTATACAACGAACGCCTTTTTTATCTCACCATTTTTCATGATAGATACCTTTCCCCCGCTGGATGATACCACAAACCCGATTGCGTTCGTCATACGGGTGATCCCGGCAACCGATGCGTGACGTGTCCCGTAACCGTCGGAAATATTCAATGACAGGGTATCGATAATAAAATGCCGTCCTGAAGCCTCGATATAGCCGTCTTCGCGGATGACAAATGCCCCGTCCATCTGGGCCAGGCCTTTTATCACTTCAGCAATCTCCGGGTTGGTGATCTGCCGTTTTTCCCGTGCCTGTCCCTCGAACGAATTGATCGTGCAGGGCCGGGAATGCTCCATTATGTGGCTGGTGTCCCCGATGACAAACGAGGTGCCGACCACATGCCCTTCCCTGCCTTCACGGGATATCTCGAGACAGAGGTGGAATACCGCATCAAATACATTTTCCTTAACCTGGGTACCGGCAAGGATTTGGTACTTCCACGGGTCTGCACGGATCAGGCCCGGCCTGCCCGTGGTATGCTCGGTAATATCCTCTCCAAGAAGGAGCATGCCGGATATCTTTTCGCTGGTATCCCGAAGGGCAACTATCTTCCAGGCGATCCATATCTTCTCCCCGGTTTTTTTCGTATTTTCAAAGGCATGGATGGCATAACCTTCCCTGCAGAAGACGGGATCATTGATCATCGCAACCGTCAGTTTTGCATACCGGGATTGTTCCGGTACGATTGTCCCGACCAGGTTCTGTCCGGTCATCTCTCCGGGCTGGTAACCAAAGGTTGCGAGTGCCGTGGCATTGGCATGGGTGATGGTCCCTTCATTGTCGGTGGTAATGACAATGCCCGGCACTTCTGCAATTATTTCCTCAAATGTACCGGAATGGATGTTTTCTGCAGTCATTACCTGCCGGAAGTCCTGCACTGACGGTTCCGGGTCCTGGATTTTCTCGATAATCATGAGATGTCCTTTCAGGGGGTCGAATCCATCCAGCCGCCGTACCATGATCGTGCAGGGTATCCCGGTTCCGCTCCTGCTGACCAGCTTGTGGGCAGAACAATGCCATCCTGCCTCATTTTTATCCCGCGACATCGTGCGGGCAAATTCCCGGTAATCGTCCTGCGAACAAAAAAGGCCGGGGACTTCGAGTGCCGGTATCGCTTCAGGGTTATACCCAAGGAGTTCTGCGAGGTGACGGTTTACCTTCTGCAGTTTTCGCCCGGAAGCAATTGCCACTCCCATCCGGGACCCCTCGAGGGCCTCAAAGAGCTGGAGGTTCCGGACGTTCAGTGCCTGCGATTCGAAATGTTCGCTGATGTACCGGAGCACATGACCGGAAGCAGCATTGAACAGGTCATTTTCATTCCTGAACCCGGAAAGGTTGTACCCGATGGAATTGTGGAGGTCTTCAATTACAAGGTTAGCGGGCCCGAGAATTCCCCCCCGGTCTTTCTGGGGTCGGCCGGGGACGATATCAACAGAAAGAAACAAGGCACCGCTGGTTTTTACCGCATCCTGGACTTTTGTGTTCCCGGGTTCTGTTCCGCACATTAAAACGAGGTCGTACCCGCGTTCTTTTATTTTGTTTACTGCGTTTACCGGTGAGAACGCACGTTCAATTTTAAACCTTCGCGTTTGTATGAGTGCAGAGAGCAGCACTTTGGGGAACGGCTGGGAATTTTCTATGAACAGGACTGACGACAAAACCTCTACTACCTCTTTTTTTAAAAAACCAGACTTAAATATCTCATAGATTGCCAACCATTTAAATACCTGTTGGAATTTTTAAGGAAAAACCGCATTCCCTGCTGTCCTGATCACAGCTCTCTTGTATCTGACGCACACTCTTCTCTTCTCATTTTTCAGGAACCCTGGTGTATCCTATAGTAATATAATGCGAAAGGTTACATTGCATCTTGTGGTAAAGATGCACAGCATACTAAAAGCATTTCTCTTGTGTATGGGAATAGTGTTCATAATTTCGGGTGTGTCCGCTTTCACCGTAACCGGCGTTACAATTACGCCTTCCGGTACGTTAAACCCTGACGATGCAGTGAATGTGTCCTACACGGTATATGCCGCATCGGGTACATCGTTTCCCTCGTATGATGACCTCCAGTTTGTTTCCGGCCTCGATGAGATGGTGTGGTACTACACGATCATCGTCAATGATGTGGAAAATGTCCGGCCGGTTACTGGCGGGCGAACGTTAACCATCTCCGGTTTTGAGTTATCATACCGGAACCAGGATGAAGTTATCGTGAAGGTCACCCTGAGAGGCCGTATTCCCCAGACGTCGGTACCAGGAGCGACAAAAAACCTGGTAACCATCCAGGAACTGGACGCACGCGGGTATGCGATCAACAGTTCGGTATTTTCTGTCAATCAGCTGATCGGAACACCCACGCCGACACCGACACCGTCCTATGGCAGTCTTTCCTTTACGTCAATCCCTTCCGGGGCCGATATCTATATCGATAATGCGTACAAGGGGTTCACCCCGCTGACAGTTAATGGCGTGTCAAATGGTAATCATGTTGTTGTGATGAGGCTGGATTCCTACCAGGATGCTTCCCGCACAATTCCCGTGACAGGAAATTCACAGACCATAGGTATTACCCTCGTCCCCCTCACCACCGCCACACCGACGATCCAGCCAACCGTTACCGGGACTGCACAACCGGCTCCCGCGGGTGAATACGGGTCGATTTCCATCACGACCTCTCCTCCGGGTGCACGCGTGTATATAGATGGAGAGATGAAAGGTTTCACGCCAACAACCATTCCGGGAATCAGCGCAGGGAAGCATGCCGTCCTCCTGACCAGTCCTGGTTACCTCGACGTAAATACAACGATCACGGTCACTGCCGGAACGACTGCAGAATACAGCTCCTCACTGGTCACTCCTGCAAAAACTCCCGGGTTTGGCGTGATTGCAGCAGTTCTCGCGATATCCGGGCTTTTCGCGATCAGGAAAATCAGGAAATAACACAATTTTCGGAAATGTAAAAATTATTCAAACACTTTTTTCCACTAACCCCCATGCATGAACTCCGGAGTAACCGGCTGGTGCGATTACCGATAAAACATCCCTGTATACCCTGCAGTTCCGGTATTTTTGCTATGTCACCCGCACAAAAACAGCACATGAGGCCCGGCATTTTATTATTTCAGGAAAATGAACCGGATGCTATGGCTGACAGATTGTCGGAATAATCGACAAATTCTGACGGCACACACAAAAAAAGGGTATAGTCTCATTCTAGCGACTTAAAATCCCGGATTTGTTGATTAAAAAGGCTTACTCAGACGCTCCTGGGGACTCGCTTTTCAGCTCGTCCCCGCCGCTATGGCGCCTCCAAGATGCGATATAACGAGTCCGGTAAACCAAACTCCGAATTTATTTTATCAAAATCAGCGTTTCACTTTTTTTAAAAATTATTCTGGTTATCGAATTATTCTTTTCCCGTCGCTTATTTGAAAAAGTTGGTGGTTAAAATGACACTATTCACAAAAAGAAAACTTTACCGGGCACTCCTGCTGTTATCCGAACCAGCCAAAGAAGCCCCGGTCCTCCTGTTCATGCTGTGAAAGATGTTCCAGCCTTTCCTGTTCTTTTTCCATTATCCGGACCTGCTCTTCCATCATTGCCCGGACTTCAGGATCCAGGGTTGCATTGCTCATCAGCTGGTTCATCTCCCGGATGCGGACCTGGTTCTGTGCAGTCAGGTTTGTAATCTGTAGGGCAGCATCACGGTCACCACCGTATAACAGCCGCGTGAACGTGTTCCGGTTCCGGATACGTTCCTCAAATGCCCAGGCTGATGCGGTGGTAGTATTGAAGTCCCGTGCAATAGCGGAAACATTACGGCCGATATTCCCGCTCAGGTTTTCCATTTCCAGCAGTGTGCCTACGGAGAGCCGGACTTCGTTTTCGTTCTGGACCCGTTCACGCTGTTCCAGACTCACATTCCGGAGCGTGGCATTGAGGCTCTCGTGGCTTTTATTATAGTTCTCTCTCACTTCGGAGATGGTTCGTTCCCGAGTTTGCGTGCTTTCCCTGATCTCAGATACTGTTTCCTGCTGTTCCATTTTCTGGGTTTCGCGGGAGGTTGTGGTGATGGTTGCAGTGACATCGTTGCCCTGCTTTCCCTCTTGCTCTCCGGAAGAGGAGTTTCGGGTTTTGTCAGCTGCTACAGTAATGCCGGCATGGACGCCCTGGCCCTCTTTATCAGCAATCACCGGGATGGCTAACGAGGCCAGGCAAAGGATTATGATCAGGATTATCGAAAATTTTTTCATGAAAAATCACTCTTTATAACGCAATCATCCTCTTCCCCCGGGATATAAATTTTTTACGCTGAGTCCCGCCTTGCGGTATATTGAGAAAAACACCAGGAAAAAATCCCTTCATACGGTGATGCTACAGTCAATAGTATTGTCATACAAATGGATGACAGACCGAAAGAAACCAAGGCGTATGCTACATTTTGTGATCCCGTTCGATAACTTCAGCAAGACTGGTTTTTGAGGCAGTATGGACAAGGCTGTACGTCCCGCTCACCGATGCAGTCGAATCCGATGCTTTTTTCATAGCCAGCATGATGATCCTGATGGCATCCTGGATCCCACCCGTTTTCCAGTGTTCCTGGATGCAGGCATGAGCAATCTGTTTTGTTACCTGGTTTCCCAGCACGACGAAGTTGCTTGCCCTGCCTTTTCCGGTTACGGTAATAACTGAACCGGTTATGTCGACCATGGAATACTCGCCCGCTGTTGCATAGAGCCTTCTTTTCCTGGTGATGCCCCCTGAGTTTCACTCACCTCTCCCACAAGAATGTTTTCCCGGTGCGTTACCTTTCTTTTATCGTCTCTGATGGTCAGGGAGACGTTGAGCTCTTCTGCCCGTTTTATGAGGTCGTTATCGGTAACAATCAGTCCGTTATACAGCTCCTGGTCGAGGGTTTCTGTGGATACCCCGTCCCCACGGGTAATGATCTCCCGCATATCCCCGGCTATAACCGCGCCATGGATCCCGATAAACGCAATTACCAGACTCATCGTGGTGCACATTCCCGGCCTGCAGGAAGATTACAGGCAGCCTGCAGGATGTATGAAAGATTGTTGCAACTGCTATAATCTGAACATATCTGAATCGTGTTTTCCCTCAATTCGCACGATCGTCACCTGCACAAAAAGATGTTACACTCCCGGGTACGGGGGCATCCCACGTGCCTGGCCCCCCTTTGCCTGAACAACTCCCGGCACGGTCAGGATTTACCCCCGCTTATACCCGAACTTCCGGAGCAGTCCCGTCCGCCAGGCGATACCGTCCGGACCTTCCACACCCTTTGGTTTTTTCCCGTCAATCACGCCCATGATCCCCCGACCCTGTTCCGATTCGGCAATTATCACCTCTGCGGGGTTTGCTGTTGCGCAGTAGATGGTGCACACCTCCTGGATATTTTTTATCGCATTTAAGATATTGATGGGGTAGCAGTCCCGTAAAAAGAGGATGAACGAATGCCCGGCACCAATTGCGAGGGCATTGTCGCGTGCAAGCGCTTTTAATTCCTCATCATTGCCCTCGATCCTGACCAGGCAGTCACCCGACGACTCGCAGAATGCCAGGCCGAACTTTGCTCCCGGTACCGATCCGAAAACCACCTCATAGATATCCTCGACCGTCTTGATGAAATGCGACTGGCCGAGAATGAAATTTACCTCTTCTGGCTTTTCAACGGTTACCGTCTTAAACTCCACTGGTCCACCCATCGTGTTCACCACAGCAGTGAGGTAGGTGTGCCGGAAAATAAATGGGTCGGTATTTCTTCAGGAGGATTCAGGTCATCCTCTTACTCTGCACGGGACTATACCGGGGCAGGTAACGATACAGGGGAAATTTCCTCTTTTTTCAAAAAGGGCATGCATTTTATATTGTGCTTCGGATAATTTACTCTCCGGTGAACATATGAAGCGGTTCCTGGTTATCGTAGTTCTTGTCCTCCTGGTAATTCCCTTAAGTGTATCTGCTCTCGTCACCTATTCGGGAAACCAGGTGACCATCAATGATCCTGTCGATGATGATATTATTGCTACCGGAAACATGATTGTGGTGAATGCACCGGTCCAGAGCATAGTTGCGGCCGGGGGTACGATCACCATCAACGCACCGGTCAAAGGCGATGTGATTGCTGCCGGAGGAACCATTACCATGAATTCCGATATCGGCGGGAAGGTTGTCGCGATGGGTGGCAGTATCGATCTTGCAGGCAATATCAGTACGAATGCAGTGCTCCAGGGAGGTTCCGTGAATATTCAGAAATCGGCAACTATCGGAAGAGATGCCACGATCAGCGCCGGGTCAGTACGGAACGCCGGGACGGTTATCGGAACCCTGTCTGTCCAGGGCCAGTCGGTTGAAAACACGGGAAGTGCCGGAACGTATGAAGTAAAAACCGATCAACCCCGTGACAGATCTCCCGTCTGGCTGTTTTTGGTGGTTGCCGTCATGCTGACAGCAGGCTGGTTCATACTCGGGCTCCTCCTCCTCAGGATTATGCCGGCCCGGTTCCTTCAGGTTGAATCGGAGGTTCGCACCGGCCCGCTCGTTAAATGTATTGCAGGCATTGCTGCCATTATCATCGCAATCATCGTATTTGTCCTTCTTGCCATGACCGTTATTCTGCTGCCCCTTGCGCTTGTCCTCGGTGGCTTGGTCCTTATTGGTCTCATGCTTGCCAACCTCTTTGTGGCCTCAGGCCTGGGGAGGGTCATCTGCGGGTACCTTTCTTGGAGCGGGAAGGAATGGCAATTCTATACCCTCGGGTTCCTGGCGCTCTGTATTCTCTGGCTTATCCCGATTATCAATATTATTACGTTTGTGATCAGCATCAGCCTCGGGTTTGGGGCTATCCTGTATGCAGTACAGAAAAACTGGGGAGCAATTACGGGATAAATCCCCTCTTGATTTTTATTGGAGTTTTTTTTCATTTTGGCTCCTTTGTCTCTTGTTCTGCACCAGGAAACCCCATTCCCGCCCTGCATACGAAATAAGGCATGCTCATATAGTTCCCTGCACAAAAGACCCTGTCACAGGATTATACCGGCATGAGTGGAAGGTAATGAAAACAGAAACCCGTGAACTGAAACGCGATGAGTTCTGTCTGGCAGAGAAACTGTGGGAGCAGTACCGGGACCAGAAGGCAGATCCCATAAACGAAAGGATATTCGGGGTCTTTGCAGATGGCAACCTGGTTGCAACGGCCCGGTATACAAAGCATAAGGATGGCGTGGAGATGGACTGTGTCTTTGCCTCTGAACTCTACCGGGGGAAGGGGTATGCGCGTGATGCAGTGGAGGAACTGATCAGGCACTGCGGTTCAGAGACGATCCATATTCATTCTACTATTGTCCTGATCCCGTTTTACAAAACCTTCGGTTTCTCACCTGTTCCCGAAGACCAGCTCCCACGGAGTATAAAGGAACGGTTCTTATTCTGCTTTGGCGAGATGGAAGGATGCAATGTCTGCCCCATGATCAGGAAGGGGACGGCGGAACGGTAAAGCCAGGGAACAAGCCTCCTGTATCCAGAGACCGGCGGCCGGTATCCTTGCCGGCACCCCCGTGATACCGATATTCCTGCAGTCCCGTGGTTATCCAATCCTTTTCATCCTTGTATTCCCGAATCCCGCAACCTTCTTCTTTGCCCCCCTCCATATACACGTGAGTGATACTTTCAATGGACCCATCCGACCTGTTTTTTACGAACGATGCCTGGGCACAGGAAGCCGGAATCGAGCTCATGGAAGTCTCGGCTGGCAGGGCAAAGGTCCGGATGCGGATTGCGGGCTGGCACAAGAACAGCCACGGGACCGTCCATGGGGGGGCAATCTTTTCGCTTGCTGACACGGCGTTTGCCCTTGCCTCCAATTCCCACGGGATCCCTGCAGCTGCAATCAACGCCCACATCTCGTACGTGAAAGCAGCGACTGCCGGCACCCTGTATGCAGAAGCTGAGGAAATCTCGTTAAACAAAAAAATTGCCACCTACACGGTCATGGTTACGGATGATGCCGGCGAAAAGATCGCGATCTTCCAGGGAATGGTGTTCCGGAAGACACCCAAAGGATGAGGGGACTCTTCCGGTCTTTCGTTGGGCAGGTACATTGATGTGGAATAACTTTGCTAATAAGGCATGAGTGAATCGGATCTGCATCTCATCCATAAAATCTGACGATTCATGAGATTCCATGAAATCCGGAAGTGTTCCATGACTGAATTACAGCGCTCGTTAGGGTTCTGGGGAGCTACGGGGATAGGTATCGGTGCGATTATCGGTACGGGGATCTTTGTCCTCATCGGCGTTGCATCCGGTATTGCCGGGCCGGCAGTTATCCTGTCATTCATCATTGCCGGTTTTGTCGCCCTGTTATCCGGACTTTCTGCTGCCGAACTGTCTTCATTCATCCATGAAGCGGGGGGGAGTTATATTTACACGACAAAAGCATTCGGGGAATTTCCGGGTTTTGTTGTCGGCTGGATGAAATCGTTTGATTACATTGTCGGTGCCAGTGCGGTCAGTGTCGGGTTTGCCGCCTATCTCACGTATTTCGTCGGTATTCCGGCAACAACCAGTACCCTGGTTACTGTCGCCACCCTGTGGCCTCTTTTCCTGATGCTGTTAAATCTCAAAGGTATAAAGGAAGCATCCGGAACCAACAATCTTCTGGTAGCCCTCAAAATCCTGGCATTGCTGACCTTTATTCTCGTGGGTGCATATGCCCTGATCACCAGCGGTAATTATTCAAATTATCACCCGTTTTTCCCTCAGGGATTTTCCGGGGTGATGTCAGGAGCGGCTATCATATTTTTTGCTTTTATCGGGTTCAATACCATCGCCGTCATGGCAGAAGAGGTAAAAGATCCCGGAAAAAATGTACCAAAAGCGATCCTGTTTGCATTTGCCGTCTGCACCCTGATCTATATCGGTGTTTCAATCGTAGCGGTTGGTGTTGTGAACTGGGAACTCCTCGGGACTTCGAGTGCCCCGCTGGAATTTGCATTAAAGACCGTTACTGACAATATTTTCGTTTTGCAATTTGTGGCAATATCTGCACTTTTTGCCACTACATCGGTTATTATGGCTTCAATTATGGGAGGATCCCGGGCGCTTTTTGCTATGGCCCGCCAGGGAGTCCTGCCCAATGTTTTATCAACAATTTCACGCCAGAGTGTCCCGGTATTCTCCATTCTATTATGCGGGGTTATCATCAGCGGGATTGTTTTTGTAACGGGTGGTAACCTTGACTGGCTTGCATCCCTGTTTAATTTCGGGACCCTGCTCACCTTCTTTTTCATCAACCTCAGTCTGCTTAAACTCCGCAGGACCATGCCGGATGTAAAACGGGGTTTTAAGGTCCCCTTCTACCCGTATACTCCCGTCTTTGCCATGATCAGCTGCGTCCTCCTTGCGTTTTACCTGAATGCCAACGCAGTGATTACAGCCTGCATTTTTCTGGCAGCTGGAATGGTCGTTTATTATCTCAATAAAAAAAGGAACGCCGGATTGAAACCATCATCGGGCTGACCGTTCAACAATTTTTTTTAGGTATCTTTTTTAAAAAAAATGGGTATAGTGTAATATTAACTACCAGCATTTTTCAAAAAATACGATGAAAAGAAAATGGCCCGGATAAATCTTTAAAAAAAAGTGAATCATTGCTGCAAGGCAACGTGAATTCAGGGTTGTTTAAATGTATCCGTCCTATTCGCGATGCGTAAAGCCACAGCGACGGGGACAGGCCAAAAGCGAAGTCCCCAGGACCGTCTCGGGTGAATAAGATCATTTTAATAAACACGAGATTCTTTGTCGCTGGAAGGGGATTATATTCAAAAACGGTTATCGGGAAGGGACCTGGAATTCCCTGACCGTTTCTGCCATCTCCTGTAACCTCCTGTTGACCAGGTAGTTGACCGTTCCCTCTTTATATGACCCGTCAGCCTGTTGTTCCCCGGCAGGCACCCCGGTGAGGAACTCAATGCCCTCATCGATAGTCCTGGCCGGGAAAATGGAAAACTTTCCTGCTTTTGCTGCTTTAAGGATCTCTTCTTTAAGCATCAGGTTCTGGACGTTGCTTGCCGGGATCATGGCTCCCTGCTGCCCGGTCAGGCCTTTGGCCTTGCATACTTCGAAAAAGCCCTCAAGTTTCTCGTTCACGCCCCCGATGGCCTGCACCTCTCCTTTCTGGTTGACCGATCCGGTGACTGCGATGGACTGCCTGATAGGCAGGCCCGAGAGAGCGGACAAGATGGCGTACAGTTCCGTGCTCGAGGCACTGTCGCCATCCACTCCCCCGTAACTCTGCTCAAAGACGAGTTTTGCAGCAAGGGAGAGTGGTTTATCCTGGGCATACTTGTTCGCAAGATATCCACCGAGAATGAGGACACCCTTGGTATGGGTCGGTCCGCCCAGCTGTGCCTGGCGCTCGATGTCAATAATCCCGTCCCGTCCCACAGCGACACTGGCGGTCACCCGGGAGGGCCTGCCAAAGGCGATGTCACCGAGCTCCATAACGGAAAGCCCGTTTATCTGCCCGACCTGCGTTCCCTCGGTATCAATGAGGTATACTCCCCGCTCAATGAACTCCTGTATCTTCTGCTGGATCAGGTTGGAGCGGTAAATCTTTTCCTCCAACGCCTTCTGGATATGTTTCACGGATATGTGCGGTGCTTTATCCTGTATCGCATAGAAATTTGCCTCCCTGATCAGGTCAGCAACACTGGAAAATCTCGTGGAAAGCTTCTTTTTATCATCCGCGAGCCGTGACCCGTGTTCCACGACTTTAGCAACTGCGGTGTTGTCCAGGTGGTGTAAGTTGAACCGTTTGCAGAGCGTGCAGATGAATGCTGCGTAGCTCTTCACGTTGTCGTCATTCCGGTCCATGACCGTGTCAAAATCCGCTCTCACCTTGAAGAGCTCGGGATAGTCGGGGTCTTTCTGGTACAGGATCTGGCTGATATCGGGTGTGCCGATAAGGATAACTTTCACACTCAGGGGAATCGGCTGGGGTTTGAGTCCCCGCGTTGAGATGAACCCTGCCTGCTCTCCTGGTTCCTCAATAGTGACCTTATCTGTTTTGAGGGCAGATTTGAGCCCGTCCCAGGCATAGGGATACCGGAAGAGGTCCAGTACCGGGATGACCAGGTACCCGCCATTCGCTGCGTGAACTGAACCCGGGCGGATCATCATGAAGTCAGTCATCAATACCCCGAACTGGACCTCCTTTTCTGCCCTCCCCAGCAGGTTCTGGTAGCTCGGGGTCTCCTCAAAGACGACCGGTGCCCCGTCAGGACCTGAATTATCCACAATTACGTTAACCTCATATTTCCTGAAAGCAAGGTCTTTTGCGAGCCACTGCTGGAACTGGGGCGGGACCTGCTCCTGCTGTGGTTGTACCGCTCCAAGGAACGTACCAAGATTGTCGAGAATATCTTTCTGGACCGTGTCAATATAGGTAAGGACCCCGGGAATTTTCCCGTATTTTTCTTTCAGGCCGGTAAGAAGATGGCCAATTGCATAGAGGGCGACTTCGCTGTCGAGTACGGTGATTACCTCCATCCCTTTTGTGTCAAGCTCCCGCACCCTGCGGAACCCACTCCGCAGGTCTGTATCAAGCCCCTCTCTTTTCTTTATTATCTCCGCCTGGGTCTCCTTTGGGAGCGCCTCGAATTCTTCCTGGGTAAGCGGCTTGTCATTGATCACCGGGATAATCATGAGACCGGTAGGTCCCATCTGGATGGAAAACCCCTGTTTTGCGGCGCTCTCGTTGACCTGCCCGATTACCTCTTCGCGTTCCCTGTCGATTTTCCCGAGTGCTTCTTTTCGTTTTGCCGCGTAATCATCACTCTCGAACGCTCGCGGCAGATCCCTCCTTGCCTCCTCAATGAAAGATGCCATATCGGCCTTCAGCCGGGTGCCCATCCCGGGGGGAAGGCGGATCGCGAGGGGCTCGTACTGGTTGGCAAAGTTGTTGACATAGACCCAGTCATCGGCTTTTGGTTTGGTCTTTGCCAGTTCGTTCAGGAACTTCTTTACCGCCGTACTTCTTCCGGTGCCGGGCATTCCGGCAACATAGATATTGAATCCCCGTTCCTGGATTTCAAGACCGAACCGGAGCGCCTTTTGTGCCCGGTCCTGTCCGATAATCTCTTCCGTGGGTTTCATCGTCTCTGTGGTAGTGCACTCAACCTGACCGGGCTCATATACGGCCCGGTAATCTTCAAGCGGTAATGCTTTGATCATTCCTTGTTCTCCTCATAGTTTCTGTATCATGCCGGTAAGCAAAATTAATAGACCGCAGATGTGGTGACCGGGTAATACCCTCCGGCAGGGTCATCGCGGGAGCCCCGGTATTTTCCCATGGGCTTGTTCATAGTTCCTGACCGCCGCTGGCGCCCCGGCAAGGAGGCGGCGTATGGTATTATAGACACTCGGTGTTTTTTCCGGGTCAAGATCCTCAAGAAGCCCCGCCAGGATCCCGGTTAACGGGACCTGGTCGGCTGCTTCCATCGCGTCAAGGGTGCCGAATACCCGGAGCATGGCTACCGTGCTGAATTCGTTGATCGGTGCCAGGGTACGTAAGGTCTTTTTCAGGAAAGCCCGCCCGTTCTCTGTCTGGAGGGATTTTTTCCGGTTCATGGCAAACCGGCCATAGAGTGCCCGCTGGTCATTTGCCTGCTCGATCCGGAACGCAGCGGACTGCTCGACACGGGCGATGAGGTCAAGAACCTCCGGGCTGCTGTTTGCCGCAACAACCGCAAGGAAATTTTCCCAGCTGACGAGATTTTTCTCTGATTCCTGTTCAAAGGAATCGAGCATACCGGACCGGTCACCTGCCGAACTGTCCATGTACAGGCTGAAAGCACCCAGTCTTATCTGTCGCTCCTTCTGCCGTGGTAAACTGGTCTTTTATCAGCTGGTGGATATCGGGTGTACCAAGCCGCGAAAGGAGTGCAAGAGCCGTATTTTTTATCTGCCTCCGTTTTATCGCAAGGTGTTCCTGGTGCAGGGTATCCCTCCGCGCACCCGGAGAATTCACGGAATTGTAGATCTCAAGCAGGCCTTCTTTGTTCCGGGCTGCAATCGACCGGAATAGTCTCTCGCGGACATCATGGAGTGCCTGGTAACGGTGAGTATATTTTGTGTCGGGCGCAGATTCGAAAATGGTTAAAAACTGGCTCCCTGCACTCATCATGAGGTCATGGTCCGAGAGGAGCCGGAAATAGAGATCGATACTTGCCGGGTCCGGGAGTGCATCCGGATCCTCCAGCATTGTTAATTTTTCCTTGTCCATGATCTTCATGAACGCGATGGAGCGGTTGACCAGATCACTATCCAGTTCAGCCTGCAGGTATAGTTCTTTTAAGGGTGCGTTGTAGTTGACTTTTCCATAGAAAGAATACCCCCGGTTTATGGAGATGAAAGCAGGCGGTTCGGGTGATTTTAGTTCGAGGGTTTCTTCAACGTTCTCAACCCGGTGAAGCACCTCAGTGATATCACTCCCCGATTCGTCTGCCAGTGCGATCCTGACCGGGAAGGTCCAGTGTTTTTCCGGACTGTCGCCCTCCTGCCTGAGATGCAGTAGTGTCATCCTGTGGTCGTGGTTATATGAAGCCTGTACCGAGAGGGTGGGAAAACCGGTCTGTTTAAGCCACCCCTCTGCCATGGGAGCAAACTGTTGCCCGGACACCTCCTCCATGGCCTGCACCCACTGGTCACGGGTCGCATTCCCGTGCCGGTACCTGGTATGGTACAGGTCCAGCCCCTTCACAAACACCTCTTTTCCCATGAGAGTCTCTATCATTCTCACGAATTCCGGGGCTTTCATGTACGTGATGTCCGTGATCAGCTCATTGGGATCATTGAACCCGTCCGGTTCAACCGGCAGGGATGCAGCCCCGCTGTCAAGTTCGAGCGTCCCGCTCCCGGGGGCCAGCAGCGAAATGACGGTCTGCAGCCGGGAATAGTCCTCGCCGAAATGAAAGGCATGGTACTGGTTTTCGATATGGACGGTAACCGCCTCATTGAGCCAGATCTCAAACGGCGACCACCCGGTCACTTCCGAACCATTGAGGTTGTGGTAAAATTCATGCACCTTTACCTTGACCAGGTATTCATACGCAGGATCCGTCATAAAGGGAAACGGCATGATCCGGTTTGCGGTGATGGTTGTATTCCCCACATTTTCCATGCCCCCGAAATCCGAATTCTGCATCGCGATCTCACGATACGTCGTCCCGGTATATTCATAACCGGGGACAATCTGGTCAATAAGTGCGTGAAGCTCGGAGCGGGGTTTTTGTAATTGTGGAGAATCCGGATTTATTTTTTTGTAATGGTCCAGGTTTCTCGTCATCTGGTAAAGTCGTTCCCGCACTGAAATTTTATCATACGTTCCCGGGCCGGTGAAAAGATTCACCCAGAGAACGGCATCGTGGAGGATGTCGAGTGCCTGTCCTGCAATTTCCGGGTCGGATCCCGGGGGGACCAGCAGTTCAAGGGAGCACTGCTTCCCATCCGGGTACTCGCATTCCTGGCTGAAGGTATCATACGTCCCGCACCCGAGAAAGAAGAGGTACGGGGCCATGGGGGTGATGACATTTTCATAGGTAATTTTTACCCTGCCGGCCCCGGCAGGCTGGCGCGGCGCTGCCACATTCCCGTTGGTTATCAGGCTGGTATACCGTTCATCTGCAATGATCGTGGTGGTATAGGTGCATTTTGCTGTCATGTCATCGATACACGGGACCAGACGCTGGAACCCCCACTGCTGGCACTGGGTGATCAGCTGGGGCGGAGCTCCCGGCGGGGTCTCATCGTAATAGAGACCTTCGAGAATATTTTTTGTGGGGCGGCAGATGGTTTCTGTATGGAGAGTAAAACGCGTCAAAGGTGCAACCGGTTCTAAAAACCGGATCACCAGCATGCTTTTCTTCGTATCGTAATCGTATGAACAGGCACGACCGCTGCAGCTGACGGCAATGATTTCCAGGTTTTTTGCATTCAGTGCAATCCCTGAAAGCGTTTCGTCACGGGACTCGGCGTGTATATCGGAGGTCACGGTTGTATTGTCATTGAAAACATCAAAGATAAGATCCATATGGATGACGCGGACAGGAATCTTCCCAAAGTCATCCCGGTAATACCGGAACATGCGATCGGTCATAGCTCATTATTCCTTATATTCTGTTGAAAGTGCTCTCTTTTAAGGTATTTATGCATATGCAGAACGCTCAAAAATTATAAAAAAGCCGGTTTTAACCCGCAGGTTACCACACGGGTTGTGCAATGCCTCAACAATGAGATATTTTTTTGGGGGGAACAGATTTTCAAATTCTCTCATGAAGGAATATTTTTATCAGGAGGAGGGTAAGACTGCTCAAAGGAAATGTCATGGCAAAAATCACTCAGTACAGCGCGATAAATCTCATATCCGAAGCAGGAGTGGATCCAAAAAAATGGAACAACCTGCCTTCTCCTGAAACTGTTGATAAGACCGTTCATGAAATCGAGGCACGTGGTATAAAAGTCATACGCTCACCGACTGCTGAAGACGCATTGGGGATTCTGAAAAAAATCATCCCTCAGGGAGCCGAGGTGATGAACGGATCATCGACCACGCTGATTGAGATCGGGTATGAAGAGTATATAGCCGGCGACAAGTCAGGATGGAATATCGTGCATAACCTGATCAGGGCAGAAAATGATGACAAAAAACGGGCTGACCTGAGGAGAAAATCGATTACAGCCGATTATTTCATCTCAGGTGCAAACGCTATTGCCCGGACCGGTGAAATCGTTGCCTGCGATGCAAGCGGGAGCCGGGTGGGGGCATGGCCATTTGCAGCAGGCCATCTCATTCTTGTTGTCGGGATAAACAAAATCGTTCCTACGGTTGACGATGCATTGAACCGGGTCAGGGAATATGCGTTCCGGCTGGAGAATGCAAGGGCGCAGAAAGCCTACGGGACGCCGAGTGTGATTGGAAAATGCGTCATCCTCGCCAATGAAAAGAACGCAGGACGCATCACTTGATTCTTGTCAGGGAAGCACTTGGGTATTAAACAGGTCCCTCCTGAAATGCGCCTGTTGATATTTAACCCGCACGACACCCTGTGACTGACCCGAAAAAAAAGAATTTTTCCTTGCATTTTTTTAACAGGGGTTTTCTCCGGTGGTTCGGGTCAGCAGAAGTGACTTCTTATCGGAACCATTCTCATAAGGACTGGTAATCCGTGTACCCTTTTTCCCCGCCCTTGTAGAAAGTGGCCATATCAGGAGTATTCAAAGGGGAGTTCTTTGTGAACCGCTCAGGCAGATCAGGGTTGGCAAGGAATAAAACCCCGAATGAAATCAGGTCAGCCACTCCGCTTTCGATCGCTGCGTTCCCGCTTGCAGCATCGTATCCCCCGTTCAATATAAGTGTACCGTCAAATTTTGCACGGATGAGCGGAGCGATCTGCTCACTTTGTTCTGTCACACCCATCCTGCCTCCAATGGGTTCGATAAGGTGAATGTACCCGATACCAATCCTGCCCAGCTCACGGCGCAACGGGCAAAGGTGACGCGGGGATCTGAATCAGACATGCCGTGCAATAAAAAATGGGGAGACAGCCTGTACCCTACCTTTTTTGGATCCCACTCCCCGACGACAGCCCGGGTAACTTCGAGCGGGAGACGGATGCGATTTTCAACACTCCCCCCATAATCGTCTGTACGTTTGTTTGATCCATCGCGCAGGAACTGGTCAAGAAGGTAGCCGTTTGCTCCGTGTATCTCGATCCCGTCAAAACCTGCTTCACGGGCATTTTTTGCTCCCTGCCTGAATTGTTGTATGATTACCGGAATTTCATCGGGCTCAAGGGCCCGCGGGACCGGGATCTTCTTTTTTCCCAGCGGGGTATGAATTTCTTCTTCAACCGGGAGTGCGGAAGGAGCAACCGGCAGATCGCCTTTTAGAAAATCAGGGTGCGACATGCGCCCGACGTGCCAGAGCTGAAGAAATATTTTTCCGCCTGTGTCATGGACAGATCCGGTCACCTTTTTCCAGCCGGCAACCTGTTCATGGGAATAAATGCCCGGCGTACGGTAAAACCCGACACCTTGTGGACTTACCTGGGACCCCTCGGATATGATCAGACCCGCCTGGGCTCTCTGGGTATAATAGGTAACAGCCAACGGACCCGGGACATTGCCATCAACCCCCCTGCAGCGGGTCATTGGTGCCATGACCATACGGTTCGAAAGCTTCAGGTCGCCCAGTTTATAGGGAGATAACAGACTCGTCATGTTCTTACCTCATGCCGGGACCAGTTTCCAGATCTCTCCTGTTGATGCCGCTGGATCAGGGCCGCTTTTCATGCTGGTCAGGACATAGAGTTCATGGTCTGCGTCCTGCCCGAATCCTGTCACGTATGCATTCACCCGCCCGTTCGGATTATTCGCAATACTGAACTCCTGGGTCGTCCACATGCGGTTGTCAGATGGCGTGATGTTCACGACAGCGGAAGGGAACATACTCATCTCATACACGTCCGGTGGGGTCGAGACCAGCAGCGAGCCATCCGCACTGGCAAAACCTGTGCTCCATTCCCCGAAAATATATTTTCCGGTCAAATCCGGTAAGGCTTTGCCGCGGTAGATATAACCTCCGACAATTACATTTCCGACGTCATGGCCGGTTTCTATGATCGGACCGATTAATGGCTCCCCGCGCGATCCCGTAACGGGGCACGTACCGGCCGGGGGTTTGGCGTCATCGGCAGGATTGAAACAATGCGTGCCTTCCCGGATATTCCAGCCGTAATTTCCTGCTTTGTCAACGATGAAGACCGATTCAAAGAGGGCCTGTCCGGCAACAGCGGTAATCAGCGTATGGTTCCCCCCGGCATCGAACGAGACATATGCCGGGTTCCTGAACCCCGTCGCATAGATCTCAGGAGCAATCCCCGCTGTCCCGACAAACGGGTTATCCGGTGGAATGGCGTACATCTTCCCATTCTCTTTGGAAGAATCCACATCGATGCGGATGATCTTTCCAAGAAGTTTTGTCATGTCCTGTGCATTGCCAGTCCCCGGAGTATGGCCTGTACCGGTATCGTCAGCACGGCCACCATCGCCGAGGGCTAGGTAGAGATAACCGTCATCCGGCCCGAAGAGGAGCGGACCGCCGTTGTGGTTCTGGAAGGGTTTATCGACCGTCAGCAGGACCGTCTCTGAGTTCATATCGACTATATCGGGATTGCCAGCCATGATCCGGAATTCAGAAAGGCGGTTTGTGCAACTCCAGCCGGCTGGTGCCCCGGGTTGCAGCGGTGCGGAATAGTAAATGAACAAGCGGCCGTTGTTTTTATAATCCGGGTGAAATGCAAGGGATAGAAGACCGCGTTCATCGTACCCCGTCCTGAGGCGTATCATGCGATCCCGAACGTCCAGGAATGGTGTATCAGGAACTTTTTTATCAGGGCTCATGATCTTTGCGACACCGACCTGGTCCACGACAAATAAACGTCCTGTCCCGTCAGGAGGTACGGCTATCATCATGGGAGAGGAAAAATTTCCTGCCATTTTCTGAAGGCGGATACGCGGCTGCGGTGTGACGAGCGGGGTGTGCGATGCACCCTTGCTGAAGGTTGCGGCCAGGGGAGAATTCTGGTTGGTCAGGTCGGATGAAGTTCCTTTGACCAAGAGAGTCGGAGTAAGCGGAGAAGTGCCTGTCGGAGGCCCGTTACCCGGATTTCCGATACACGCAGATGCAAGTATACATGCTGCCAGAAAGGAAAGAAAAATTTGTTTATGGATCCTGTTCATGCAGCCCAGTATGGGCATAGATCACTTAATCATTTGGGTGCATTCCGGATTTCAAAAGGCAGGGTACAGTAAGGAGTGCAGGAGATACCTCGTGACCTGGAAAAATTGTAAAACCGGAGAATTGAAATGACAAGCCCGGAAAGGAGAAATATCTGGTTCCTGTACCTGGAATTCCAGGAATAAAAGAATGTCAAGCAGACCGGATCCGGCACTATGTAAAATTTTCGCGATACCGGCAGAATACAAAGATCCGGTTCTGAAAGTTTCTATCCGGCCGACCGTACGCTTCCCGCCAGTATCTGAACTGAAGTATTCAGGCTCATGAAAAAACCGGCAATAGTATAATCAGAGCCGGGATATAATCCACAACACGATGGACCAAAGATTAATCAGGATATTCTTCCTGATGCTGGCGTGCGCACTTGCACTCACGGTTGCTGCGCATTTTTTTGCCGTGTTCCCCTTTGATCTGAAGATTTCTCATGAACTGCAGGAAGAGAAAAACCCGGTCTTCGCTTTTACCATGGAGGGTTTAAGCGCAATCGGGGACACCTTGCCCGGGATGGTGATGGTCGGGGCAGTTTTTGCGTATTATATCGCCAGGCGCCAGACGCTGGAAGCTGTTTTCATCCTTTTCACGCTGAGCAATTTCGTGCTCACCTCACTGATCAAAGTGCTGGTTGCCCGCCCGCGTCCTCCTTTATTTTTTCCGGACCCGTCCGATATCTTCCATTCCATCAACCAGTACAGTTTTCCAAGCGGGCATGTCCTCTTTTTTGTCGTATTCTTTGGCTTCATCGCGTACCTTGCATGGCTCAACCAGAACGGACGTTTCCGGGAACTGGTCATGGTAACCTGTGGTGCCCTTATCCTGCTTATTGGCGTCTCACGGGTGTATCTGGGGGCACACTGGGCAAGCGATGTTGTGGGTAGCTATGTTATCGGGACCCTGTACCTGTTTCTCATAATTCTCGGGTATCAGCTGGCATCATCCGGGAGAAATACCCGGTTTTGAGAAAAACTGATGG
>CAWBOH010000001.1:0-13978 GCA_963790395.1 uncultured Methanoregulaceae archaeon | reverse complement strand
GTTCTCATATCCGATAAACCGGGCGACCCGTTCTCTGCATGGGGAAGAGAAGACGGTCTCTACCAGGTCTTCCTGGACAAGCCGGCCGTCGATGATGCATCGCCGATCCGGTAGAAAAGTTGCTGCATCGCGGCGGTCATGGGTGACATGGACAATAGTGAGTCCGTGATCCCGGTGGAGAAAGCGGAGTTCCTCAATACACCGTTCCCGTGACAGAGGATCGAGAGCGGAAAGTGGTTCGTCAAGTAAAAGCAACTCCGGCTCTATTGCAAGCGCCCGTGCAATTGCCACGCGCTGCTGCTCTCCCCCGCTCAGGGTAAGTGGCACCCTTTGAGCGAGATGGGTAATCTCGAATTGTTTCATCAGCTGCGTTACCTGCCCTCCAATTTCGGGTTTTGGCAGGCGGCGCATCCTCATGCCAAACGCGATATTCTTCTCAACGGTCATATGGGGAAAGAGGGAGTAGTCCTGATACACGAGCCCGATCCTGCGTTTTTCCGGGGGGATGCCACTCACATCATGTCCGTCCTGCAGGATCCGCCCGCTGTCCGGCAGAAGAAGGCCCGAAATCAGCTCAAGAATGATGGTTTTCCCTGATCCGGAAGGACCCATGATGAAATAATAATCCCCTTTCCTGATCGAGAGTGAGACCTTATCGAGGAGGAAATCTCCAAGCGCGATCGACACCCGGTCAAACTCGATCATCATATCTCCCCAGATATCGTGTGAAGGACCTCAATACAAGGAAGACAATGAGGCATGCTGCGATCATGACAAATGCCACAGCACTGCTCTCTTTTATGCCACCGGTCGTGAATTTGTAATAAATCAGCGTGGAGATGACCATGGGATAATAGGCGATCATGATTACGGCAGCGAACTCGCTGATGGCGCGTCCCCACGCAAGGATGCACCCGTTGAGAATGTGCCGCACGGAACTGGGGAGAACGATGAGACAGAATGCCTGGAACCGGGTCGCTCCCAGCGTCCGTGCAACATTCTCAAGGTGTACAGGGACATTCTGGAACCCCTCTCTCACGCTGTTGATATAAAACGGCATGGCAACAAACAGCATGGCAACCACGATACCGGGGAAGGCATCCTCAAAAACAATCCCCATATTCTTTAACGGGGCACCGATCATTCCCCGCTGCATGAAGAGGATATAGACCATCAGGCCGGCTACGGTATGGGGAAGCACCAAAGGGAGATCAATCAGGCTCTCGACAACCTGGTTGATGCGCGACTGGGTGCGGGCGAGAACATAGGACAGCGGCGTTCCGAATATTACAAGGATAATCACCGCGACAAGGCCGGCTCCGAATGTCAGCAGGATTGAATCAATGACCTGTTTCTGTGTTGCAATTTCAATAAGGAACGGGATGTCCTCAATCTGACCGAGCGTGATGTTGATAAGTGCAAGGAGGGGCAGGAGCACCAGTACACCCCCGATAAGCGCAAAACCTATCAGGCACCAGTCAATCTGCCCCGCGTTTCCCCTTATCTCCACCCAACGCCGTTTTCCCGCAGTGTCTTTCATCTGTTCTTCCTGGTCTTTTTTTACGTATCTTTAAGGCAATGCGGGGTTGCATGATCATCTTTCACACCGGAAAAATCACAGGCGTCCACCCACCCGCTCCTAACATTGGTCCGGTTATCGAACTGGAAAATATACGGTTTGATATCCAGGAGCGGGGTCCCATCCAGAATATCAATACCCCGGACCCGCAGGATATTGACCTGTATCTCCAGCAGATCAACAATCGAGATCCCGATGGGGTTGGGGCGGCAGAAGTGGCGGATGGCAAATATACCCCTTTCTGACTCTACATCAGCAAACGGGCGCTGCACCAGGACCATCTCTCCTGCATTATGAAAGTGATAGAGCAGGATCAGGTGGGAAAAACCTTCGATATCTTTTAGGCCGGCAGCATATTCCGGAAAGATTTCAATCGTGCCTTCTGCGGGTACTGAAAATGCTCTGGATCGGTGTTGTTTTCTGGTCGGTGAACCCGGAATGGATGATCCCGATTGGCTTATAACAGATCTGCATGGTGGCTTTCCTGTCTCCGTTTACGCTGGTAAGGAAAAAAGTTTAATGTCAGGTTTGTTTGCTTACAAGAGAAGCAAGAGAAGCCGGGACATTGCCAAACCCGCCGGCCGGGACAATGGGAGGCTGTCCGTCAGCGGTGAGGATAGCCTGTCCTTCGGGGCCAATCAGCATGTCGACAAATGCAAGCCCCATATCGGGGTGCTCGGCAATCTTGGGAACCGTGACACCATATACGATCGGAGCGCCGGTGAACGTAGTCGTCCCGTTACCCTTGACCGCTTTTGTGCCAACGGTCTTGTAATTATCGGCATACTTGACTGCCGACAGGTCAATCTCCTCGGGCAGTTCGACAAATTTGAGATTGTTCTGGACTGCAACGCTGTGGTACTCCCAGGCATAATCGATACCGCCGGCCTGGACCATCTGGACGAGTTCCACGCTCTTTGGCCGGATAGTGAGTGATTTGCCATCCGGTGAGGGGTTGGTTGCATCGAGGGTCCACACACTACCGTTCTTTGTGGCGGTGATCTTGCTGTGGTCTTCGACAAGGGTCTTGAAGATAGTGTTGTCGCCATACTTGCTCTCGGCAGACTTGATAACCATGGGCGTGCGGTATCCGCAGGGATCCGCGTTCGGGTCGCTGAATGCCCACCGGACATCGTCCTTTGCGAGGATCTTGTACCAGTTGTCCGCATTTATCTCATCGGCATACTTGCTCGTGTTTACATAGGTAAGCACCATGGAGTTCTTGGCAAAGGTAAGATACCAATCCACATCATTGGGCACCATGTACTGGGGAATGAGCGCGTAATCAGCCGACGCCACGACATCTGCCGGCTTTTTGGTGTCGGTCACTTTCTTAATCACGTCAACGCTCCCGGCGGGTTCGAGCTGCACTTCTGTGTTGGGGTATTTCTCCTCGAATTTGGCCTTGATCTTCTCAAAGGGTCCTGTCAGGCTTCCTGCAAGGAAGACTTTAACGGCAATCTTCTCTCCTGTCACTGCAGCGGTTGTTGCCGGGAAAACGGTGGATTCCGCAGGGGTCTGTACTCTGTGGTGATGTGCACCCGCACACCAGAACGATTCCAATGATAAATAATCCGGTAATAAAAAGCAAGTAGTTACTTTTCATGAATGTTAATTATTAACGCAGTCTATAAATTATTACTCATATGCGATTATTATTTTTCACTCCCATAAAATCGAATGACGGTAAAAGACATTGTACCTGATGCGGGTACGAATTTATTCCCAATAAATTACCCTGAGTTTTTACGAACATGCACATTGTTTTCATCGCATTTCCCCCCCAATTCGGAGATTATCGGATAATCAGGCTGGTGATTGGGGTGACATGCTCTGGTACCTTAAAAAAATGTCACTTTTTCCTGATTGTGCCGGGAGTTTTATTACCTGCTATCCCTCAAACCAGAAATGAGGTATTCACTATGAAACGCATTACCATAAACGCACTTGTAGACATCGGCTGCCTGATCATGTTCATCCCGTCACTTATTTCGGGGCTTGTCCTGTATTTTGTTCTCCCGTCTGGCGGTGGCAGGGGAAGCGGCTGGGCAGAATACCTTGGTATCGCCCGCACCCAGTGGGTGACCATGCATGACAATTCAAGTTTTATTTTTGCCGCCCTGCTCATTATCCACCTGCTCCTGCACTGGAAATTTTTCCGGAATATCAACAAGGCATTGAGCCCGAAAGGAAACCAGGAGTCCGAAAACCCTTAGTGCCCGGTTCTCCACTCAGATAACGTGCCCTTGCCAAAAAACTCCGGTAAAAAGGAGCAGCAACTTACCATTCAAGTTTCATACCGCTGCCCACTTCCTGCACGGGACAATACCCCGCAAGGGCTATTTTTGATGATAATGATGTGCAGTGGCAGGCATGCAGTGCCTCCAGACCAAGAGATCCAAGATAGCGGCAGGTCTTTTCCAACCGTTCTGTACCGGGATCCCTCAGGTGAAGGCCGCCAATAATGTCACGTACCCGGTCATCGCCACAAACCTTTCTGGCATACTCAACAATATTACATATACCGGTATGTGAGCACCCGGTGACGATCACCAGCCCTTCAGATGTCCGGCAGGCAAGTGCAGAATCGTCGCGGAGCTGATCGGGTTCGGTCCTCCCGTCCGGCATGACAATTCTGCGTTTACCCGGATCGACGTATTCAAAATCAAACGTTTGTTCAATTTCCCCGAGGAAAACGAGGTTACTGGTCAGCCAGAATGGCGTACGTGACAGTTTCATAGGAAACCAGTGATCTGCCTCCGCCTCAGTGAGCAATGAACCGGAATTGCCAAGCGGGGGCTTCGGTTTTGGGTAAAAACACCAGGGATGAGCGACAAGTTCCGGGTACCGGACCTGCCTTTTTTCAATTGCGGCTTCAGTGAAAGCCTTCACTAGGTGTACAAGTCCCCACGTATGATCAAGATGGCCATGGGATAATATGACATAATCGAGATCGAATAAACTGCTCCCCATCTTTTGTGCGTTCCGGATAAAAACATCTGAATAGCCGGTATCGAAGAGAATTTTCCGGGCATCGGTTTCAATCAGGAAAGAAAGACCTGGCTCTCCCGTCAGATAATGATCTATTAGGGTATTGTTATCGGCAAGAACGGTTAATTTCATCATGTATCATCCAATCGCTGGTGTATGCAGTATCTGTTATTTAAAATCCATCCGGTGAACCTTTTTACGACGCGATCCTCTGGATCCTGATGCGTCATATTCGTATCCGGCAGCATCTTCATGTATTGGATTTGATCACAATGTTTAACATATTTTACTCATATGAGTGCTAATAGGGAGATCTGCCCATCACTCAGAACCTGAAAGAGTAATGGGGTGCACCAATGAACCTGCCTGATGCCAATGTACCCTGAACAGCGTATCAGTCCTGTGACCTTCATCGATGCATGGTGGAAAACCTGTACGCCAGGCAAAAAAGTGCTTCCCCTGTAACAGAATGTTCCGGCGGATCTCTAGCACGGTGATGCGTGATGAGAAATCTTCATGCTCCTGCCCGGTTGCCGGGATAAGAAAACACGTCTGCATCGGTGACATAATTCAGCTAACAGAGGGATTGACTATGGTTAAAAAGGGAACAGAAAAAGAACTCAAAGAACTGGAAAAGAAGATTGGAAAAATACCCAAATTTTTCAAAGAACTGACTGAAAAAGAGCCTCAGATGTATGAGCTCGTGATGAACATGGAGGGATACATCTGGGATGATGGAGCCCTGACACGAAAAACCAAGAAGCTGAATCGCCATTGCGATTGCTGCAGCCCTCCGCGACCAGCACGCAGTTCATGCCCAGATGGCCGGAGCCGCAAATCTTGGTGTCACCAAAGCGGAAGTTGAAGAAGCGCTCCGGGTCACGTTCCTTCTCTCTGGTATGCCTGCATATGTTTACGGTAAAGCAAAGCTCGATGAAATGATGCCCTGAACTGGAAAGGAGTATCGATTATGGAAGAAAAAACTTGTATCACATTCCCCGTTCTTGGGGAGCCGGCACCGGATTTTGAAGCAGTGACCACCCATGGACCCCTGAAACTATCATCGCTCAAGGGAAAATGGGTGGTGTTGTTCTCACACCCGGCAGATTTCACACCTGTTTGTACCACCGAGTTCATGGCATTTGCGAATATCCATGATGAACTCAAGTCGCTGAATGTCCAGACTGATCGGGCTATCAGTAGACAGTATCTCGGCACACCTGGCCTGGGTGCATGCAATAAAGGAGAAGATGGGAGTTGAAATACCGTTCCCGATTATTGAAGATCTCACCATGAAAATTTCACAGAAATACGGTATGATCCATGCAGGGCAGTCAGCCACTGCTGCCGTCCGCACGGTCTTTTTCATCGATGACAAGGGCATTATGCGGGCGATGATTTACTACCCTCTCCAGAACGGACGGTACATGCCTGAAATTATACGCCTGGTAAAAGCGCTCCAGACCACTGATAAATACAAAGTAGCTACACCCGCTAACTGGCAGCCCGGTGATAAGGTTGTTGTCCCGGCACCCAAGACGGCAGTTGAGATGGAGAAGAGGCTGACCGAGGGGTATGAGTGCAAGGACTGGTATCTCTGCTTCAAAAAAATCTGATACCGTACATTTTTTTTGGCGTCATTAATCCATTTTAATGAAACCGAACAGATCGCAATCTCATAAAATTAAAAATATTTTTTTAATGACCGGCAGGATTCACATGCCGAAACACACTTTTTATATGCCGATACAAGGATAAACCCTTTTCAAAAGATCCGGTTTTTATGAGGTGATGGCAAGCCGGATATGGTTATTGGCAATCGCTGCCATCTCGCGAATCAGCAGGTCCCGAACATTTTCCAACCGGAGAAGCTTCATCGTATGTAGCCCAAAAGGAATCTTTTTCCTTTTCCCGTTCGAAAGCGACCTGGATCTGGTAGGTATTGACAGATTGCTCCCAGAACCAGCCGGCACTGCCAAACTGAATATACCCGGGGTTCCGCAATGCCAGCGCTCTGAGATCGCGACATAGCACAAATCCGTTTTCACTCTTTTCAAGAACGAATGCAATGTATGCAATCCGGTAAAACACTGTGGAAATCATTCCCTTATAGGGTGCGAGCCTCGCTGCAGTATGTTCATCAGATTCCCTTTCATGAACAAAATGCCCAAAGCAGCTCTGGATGGTGTAGCAATGGGAAACCCGGGAAAAAAGAGTCATCTGGTCAACAAGAGGGGGATCGATCTTTCCGGTTGCAATCAGGCTTCGTAATGTTTTGAGTGCAACAAGACGGTTTCGCTCATACTCAGGATTATCCACAAACGGTTTTGGTCCGGCAAATGTTTCCATGGTTTTACCTGTCACTTTTGATTTCTTATCATTAAAACCGGGTCTGTTTACTGATCATCTGCATGGGATTGCGCATTGACCTGTTTTTCCGATCTGTTATTCTGGCAGATTGTTCGAAACCGGCTGATCGATTGGGCGGTTATCGGATCCTTCCTTGCAAATTCTACAAACTGTTCCAGTCGTTTCAGTATTTCGGGACTGACGTGATGTTCTATCTGGCAGGCATCAGTTTCGGCTTTTTCCCTTTCAATTCCCAGGATATCTAAAAGATCAGCAATAACCCGGTGTTTCTGCATCAGTTCCCTTGCCATCTTTTTTCCGGAGCTGGTAAGGGTTGCACCGGTATAGGATTCGTAATGGATAAGCCCTTCCCGTTCAAGTTTCTGCAGCATCTCGGTGATTGAGGGGGGTTTGACGCCCATGTGCGAAGCGATCATTCCAGTTTGTGCACGCCCATCGCGCTTTTCGAGAACGCAGATGGTTTCGATATATTCTTCAATCGTCTTATGCCTCATTTTAGGTCAGCCTCATATACCAAGCAAAATAAGTTTCATCGCACCACCGATCAGGAATGCAGTCCCTGCCATGAAAGCGGTTGCCTTGATCATATCCCTGATGCCCAGTTCCCTGAACATCACCGCAAATGTGCCGACGCACGGGAAGTAAATCGTGAGGAGGGTAGTTGCGATCACGAGCTGCAGTGGGGACATGCCAAGAGGGAGCAGCATACCCACGGCAAGGTCTTTGCGCAAAAAACCGATCAGGAGCGCTGTGGTGGCTTCCTTGGGAAGTCCGAACCACCCCTGGATGACAGGAGCGAAAATACTGCCAACCCCCTCCACAAACCCAATGGTATAGAGGACATTGATCAGAAGCACCCCGAGAAACAGGAACGGGATAGCTTCCTGAAGAAACCCGCGGATCCGCATCCATGTCTTCTTCAGCACGGTCATGGTGTCCGGCTTCCGGTATGGCGGGATCTCGAGGCAGATCTCAGGACTGTCTCCTTGTACGAACCGGTTCAGGATAAGACCTGATGCGACAAATACGAAAAAAAGCGTTGCAAACACAAGAATAATGTAGCCTATACCGTATTGTCCGAGGATACCGAAAACCATCGCATTCTTTGCCATACAGGGAACTGATATTGCAATGAGGGTTGCAGCAATGAACCGCTGCTTTTTTGTTTCCAGGCTCCTTGCCGCCAGTATCCCGGGAACATTGCACCCGAGGCCGAGAAACACCGGGATTATCCCGAACCCGTGCAGCCCGAACCTGTGGAAGATCGTGTCGGTAAGGGTGGCCAGCCGTGGCAGGTATCCCGAATCTTCAAAGACCGCAAGGACCGAGTAGAAGGTTACGATATAAGGGAGTACCATGGCAAAGGGAACATAAATACCCGTGGTGAGAAGCCCCATCGACTGGATATAATCGATCTGGCCGTCAATGAGTTTTCCGATAAGGAGTGCCTGCAGAAAACCCGGACCGATCCATGTGCTGATACTCATGGCTAAGGGTGTATAGAGGGAAAAGAGCGGGTCGAATATATACGCAATCAGGGTTTCTCCGATAAAAATGACAAGCCAGAGTGCAGCAAATATCACGCCCAGTGCAATGGGAAAACCGGTAAGTGGCCGGATAGACGCCTCGGAAATCCAGTCCCGCAACGTGTGATGGCGGTGCGTCACGTGCTGCACATTTCTGATAATCTCCCCGATTTTAATCCACCGGTCATCCTCGTTCATAGGTTGAATCTCTACCGGTGAACGGGCTTCGTCGATGCGGGATATCAGATCATGGATGCCCTCCCCGCTTAATGCAACCGTGGGAACAATCGGGATCCGGAGCTCGTTTTCGAGTTTTTTGACGTCTATTTTAATACCAGTATGATGTGCTTCGTCCCACATGTTGAGGGCAAGGATCACGGGTTTTTTCCGTTCAAGGAGCTGCAGTGTCAGATACAGGTTTCTTTCAAGATTGGTGGCATCAACCACATTGATGACCAGTTCGGCCATGTCAAACATCGCAAGAGCTACCTCTTCTGCCTTGTTGGAGGGCTCGAGCGAATAGGTTCCGGGGGCATCGATGATTTCATGTCGTTCTTTCCCAAGACACATCTTACCTTTTGAAAAATCGACTGTGGTACCAGGATAATTTGAAGCGATAACATTCGCTCCCGTGAGACGCGAAAAGACAACACTCTTCCCGACATTCGGGTTTCCCATCAGAACGATTTTTTTCATTCCGGATCCCCGGTGATGATATGCTGTGCCATCCTGCAGCCGATTGTCATTTCTCTTCCGTCAATCTCAATAACTACCGGTCCGTGGAACGGGTGTTTTGCCACGAGACGGATTGTTTTTCGCTCACGAATTCCCAGATCTCCCATCTTTTTCCGGAACAGGAAACCACCCTCCAAACGAAGAATTACCGCGGTGTTTCCTGTTTCAAGAGAGGTTATTGGCTTTTCCATGATGAAACCTTTAGGTATGCCTAATAATGTATCAGCTGCCTGAATAAATATCAATCGGTACAGATCCCTGGAATATTTTATGAGAACTTTCCCAGAAGACATCCTGATATTCTGCTGATTATATTTTCACAATTTTTTTACAATTTTCTTTTTAAACAATAATGTAAGGCAGGTATACAATCACCTACAACAGAATTTATACAGGATAAAACGAGGGGAACAGAAACATGTGCATGCCGGGTTTTCTCACCAGGATGGAAGATGCAACAGAAAGTTACCTCCCTGAAAACGGATCACATGCCCCTGAATTATTGAGGTAGCACCATGGCCCCATCGCACGGAGTATTCTCTGTATCTCGTGCCAGCCATCTGGACAGCTGGTTGCGAAAGTTCCTGTTTGGTACTGACCGCCTTGTCGAACGGTTCATCGGGCCCGGTGACACAGTTCTTGATATCGGGTGCGGACCCGGTTTCTTCACCCGGGCGATTGCGCGGAGGGTGGGGGACTCCGGGAACGTGATCGCAGTTGACATTCAGGAGGAGATGCTGCACCTTCTTGAAAAAAATGCAAGGCGTGAAGGACTCAGCTCCCGTATCCGGCTCCATAAGGCTGAGCCCGATTCTCTGGGTCTTGCGGAGACGGGGAGCATCGATGTTGTTTTTGCAATCTATGTTGTCCATGAAGTACCCAATCCAGCACGGCTTATACAGGAAGTTTTTTCGCTTCTGGTCCCGGGCGGGACATTTCTTGTTGCTGAACCGATGTTTGTCGTATCAGGTGCAGAGTTCCAGAAGACTCTGGCAATGGCAGCCTCGGCCGGGTTCCACATGGTTGGTTCTCCTTTTATTTTTATGAGCCGTACAGCGCTGTTCAGAAAGGACGAATAAGGTAACTCCTTTTCATTCTGGTGTTGGATCTCAAATGGCCCTTTCTTCCTGAGATCACAACGAAAATGTACCGGTGGCCGGCGAGTATTACCTGAAGCACCTGCGCAGCAGGTACTTAGCGGACAGGAGGCAACTGCTGGTATACAGCCTGGGCTACATACCGGAATGGAAGGCCAAATCTGAGAGCGATCTGTTTCATATCCTCATATTCGGGTTTAATCGCGATGATACGTCCACCTGATTGCGATGTCTTGACCCGAACTGTGCAGGGATGCCCGTCTACTATTACAGCAATTACCTCATTTTTCCGGTCAGCGACCAGGCGGGGTTCCTCCCGTACCCTGACACCAAGAGTCCCGGTCTCGTCCATAAGGATACGGATTAACTCGTTGTAGTGTTCATAGGAAGTGATTACCGATATGACCTGAACAGGGCGGTTTTTCTTGCCAAACGCCGGTGTGATAAAAACGTCGACAGCACCGGCAGCAAAAAGCTTCTCACTGGTATATCCGATCACTTCACCCCCCGTATCATCGAGATTTGTCTCAAGGATAACAATACGCTCCTCTGTCAGATCATGTATCTCTCCTTCGATAACCCTGAGGATATTTGGTCCTGAGTCGTTTTTGTTTGAACCGGCTCCATAGCCGATACGCAGAGGAGTCATTGCCGGAAAACGGGTCACTGCATCTGCAAGGTTGGCAAGGAGGGCAGCACCAGTCGGTGTCGTGAGCTCCAGAGCAAGGGAGCTTTCGGAGACTGGTATACAGTGCCTGGCGCAGATCTCAAGGGAGGCCGGAGCCGGCCCCCCAACTTCACTGCCGATAGTCTGGATCATCCCCCCACCAAGTGCCGGAGGTGTTGTGTAAATGGGGCAACCAAAAAGTCCGGCTTCCTCCAAAATGGCAAGGGGTCCAAGGATATCGAAGATTGTGTCAACTGATGCGAGCGTACGGCTTGGTGATGCTAACGGGTGAAGATGGTTTTTTACAGAAATAAGATCTGTAAGGATAGCGTTTGCCAGTGTTGCTGCAGAAGCGGAGAGACCGATTTTCCTGATAACCTCTTCCATTTCGCAGGCAATATCACGGTTTGATCCACCCCGCTCCTCTTCAAGAGTTATCGAAAGGTATGCTGCGCTGCAGGGGTCCTCTATCCGTTCGACAGAGATTTCGAACATAGAACAGCTGGGAAGTGTGGCAATCGCATCTGCCAATGAGTGCAGAGGAGCTGCCGAGCCGGTGAGATCTGCAAGCGCGGCACAGAGCATGTCCCCGGCTATTCCTCCCGTCCTGGGATCGAGGAGTATCAATTTCATTTATTGGGGTGGGAATGGTTCGTTGATCTTTTCATACACTTTCTGGGCAAGTCTGGTAACTTCCAGGGCCTTGTCACCGGCACCCGGAATTGCCCGGGTCAGGAAAGCCCCGTTTTCGGCTTTTTGTGCAGCCTCAACAGCCTCCATTCCAAGTACACCTGCTACTGCTGCAGGTACAGTGATGTTGATGATGGTATGGCCGATATACTGGAGCTCCTGAGTAAGGACAGCACCGCAGAAAAGGGCAACCGGCCAATCAGGATTATCACGGTTCTTTCCCTTGAGTGCAAAGTCAGGTACCTCTTTTCCGCTCAGATTTTCAACATGATGAGTTTTTCCGTCAATGGAGACATCATACGAGACATTCGAGTCAAAACCCCAGTAGCGTTCGGTGAACTTGTCGGTACGCCTGCCATGGGGTTTGATACCGGTAAACTTCAAAGCAATTTTACGTCCGGTGAATGCTGACAGAACTGCTGAACCCCTGCGCTCAACATACTCTTTGCGCTCTTCATCAAGGATCCGTGTCGCATCTGCGACGGTCTTACCGCTCTTGATGATGTCATAGGTATGTGAAGCACGGCGGTAAATCGCCCTGTCTCTCACACCTTCTGATGCAAGGATACAGGCTTTCGTTATCTTGCCGCGGGTTACCTGTTCTGCTTTTCGTGAAATGGTATTGAGCCCGCAGAGAGCCATTTCAGGGTCTATAAAAGAATTCATTTTATAATCCCTGATTACTTCGGCAACTGCAAAAATATCCCCGTGATGTTTCATAAGGAGCCTGATAGCCGGTACACAATCGCCTTCAAGATGACCAAGCGGTGGATTAACCGGAACCTCCGGAAAATCCCGCCCCGATTGATGGAGCTTCTTCGAATGCTGCAAATATCTCAGACAAGGCCATCGAACCTATGACCGAGGGTCCCCCGATATCCTTGAGGATAAGCCCGAATTCACCGATAACCTTGGCAGTGTCATATTCTTCATGAGTTCCCCTTATATGCAGTTTTTCCGGTAATTTTGCAGCGTCCCGGGCACCTTTCCCGGCAAGATATGATGAATCGACCTTCCCGAACTTTCCGAACTCCTCACCTAACAGAGCGTCAGGATGCACGATCTCCATCGTAACTGCAGCGCCGATAAGGGCAGGCCACAACGCGAGAGGAGTTACTCCGGTTCCTGCCATGGCCTTCATCATGGCAAGAGTACCGATATTTGCGGCGTTATAGGCCAGTTCAGGAATATTGTAGTCTTCACCGAGAGCAGAGTGGCCATAGATTGCACCTCCCGATATGAAAGGCGGAAGAACAGAGCCGTCTACTTTCGTGAGTTTTTTATCCATCATGGCCTCATAGATGGCAAGGTAAGCCGGGAACGACTGTATACGGTGTGTGGACTTTCCGGTGACAAGCGCAATAGCGCTCGTTCTGGCTGCCCCTGCATGCATCCTTGCCATGGCGCCGAGTTTCCGGTTGCCGAGAGGGACTCCGGATCTGGCGCAGGATCCTGAGAAATACGCAAGTGATGCCACGATAAGAGCGGCATTCTCCGGTGCAGCTCCTGCATTCATCGCAGCCCGGACTGCTTTTTTTATCACCATGTCAAGGGGCAGTTCCCCGACTGAGGCATCCACAACAGTCATCCGCCCCATCAGGCTCATCTCGGGTCCGGTTATTGTACAGAAAATGTCTTCCGCAATAGAATTGGCAGCTGCAAAAACCGGTATGACCAGTGAACCGTGCCCTTTGGTTGCAGCTTCGATTTTATCATTGGTCATTGAGTCGGGTTCAAAGGTTGAGGCCATCGTGGCCGCAAAGACTACTTTATCTTTTTCGTGAATATCTGCCAAAATCAACAACTCCTGGGAGAATAATGCAGAATACTTATTTTCCTTTATTTAAATATTGTGCAACCCGCCTCCCGCCTCTCCCCGGCAGTACTACACATTCCTGTTCAAAAGAATTCGTATCCGGCTGGCCGATTTTATCAAACGTTGAGAAGTATAAACCATTCCTCTTGCAGATATCTGCCATTTAGAACAGGATATATCTGGATAAAAATGAAAAAGGTAATCCAAGGGTATGAAACGGTGAGGAAATTATCATGGATTATGTTGTAAAACTGGGAATTATCATATGCGACCGGTACCCGGACCTGCTCGGAGGTAAATGCCTGCGGGCACTGCGCAATCGCGAAGGTGCCTTTGAGCGGTACAGGGGCAGAGAGGTGGAACTTGTCGGGTTTGCAACCTGCAACGGCTGCCCCGTGGAAATATCGATGCATCCCAGGAAATGAAGAATAATGGAGCGGAGATCATCCACCTTGCAACCGGCATGAGTATGCGGGTATCCCCCGTGTCCACGGATTTCATATTTTT